>NZ_JAMXIC010000036.1 GCF_027587375.1 Arthrobacter sp. B2a2-09 | reverse complement strand
GGGAGTCTGCCGCAATTTTTCCGCATCAGCGGCGGCGACTCGAACTACTCTACACACCCCCAACACCCCACGCAAATCACCTCAACACCACCGTCCTGCGCCCCAAAAGCCCCTGGAACACGGCGATTTCGGACTCAAACACCACCAGAATGAAAGACTTTCGGACCGCAAGCCACAACATGCCGTGCGTCACAAAACAACCAGCGGCGCCCAGCGCCGCCACCAAGCCCCGCGCCGCCGCCCCCGGGCTAGTGCCCGGCTGTCCCTTCGGTCTTGCGCATCATGGTGGACAGCACCACGGCAGCCACCGCAATCAAAGTGGCTGTCAGGAAGGCGGCCTGCATCCCGGCAACAAAGCCGGACGCGGCCGACACCACGGCGAAGATCGAAACCAGGAGTGCGGTCCCTGCGGCCCCCGCCACCTGCTGCAGCGTGCTCATGATGGCCGAGCCATGCGAATAGAGGTGGGGTGGGAGCGGGTTGAGGCCGGTGGTGAAGGCTGGGGTGAACAGCAAAGCCAGCCCCAGGCTAAGTACTGCGTAAAGGACCACGACCCACCACAGGGGGCTATCCGCGGTGAGCATTGAGAATTGCCACAGCGTGAGTACCAGCAGGATCGAACCTGTCACAGTCAGTGGGAGCGGTCCTATCTTGTCGAACAACCTGCCGACTACCGGCCCGAGCAAGCCCATCGCCAAGCCGCCCGGAAGGAGCGCAAGGCCGGTCTCCATCGGCTGCAGGTGCAGGACGTTCTGCAGGTAGAGCGGCAGCAAAATCACTCCGCCGAACAAGGCCATCATTGCAACCACCATGAGCAGGACCGACACCGTGAACATGCGGAAGTTGAATGCCCTGAGATCCAGCAGGGGCGCATCGGACTTCTGTAACTTGAGCTGGCGGAAAACGAACCCCACCATGCACAAGACACCGATCACCAACGCAGCTACCGGCAGGGCAGTTGCTCCGCCATGGCCACCGATCTGGCTCAGTCCATAGACCAACCCGCCGAAGGCAGGGACGGTCAGGACCACCGAGACGAAGTCCAGCCTTACATTGCCTCGCTCGCCTACGTTTGTGAGGAACTTGGCGCCGATGCCCATGGCCAACAAGGCCACCGGCAGCACGAAGACGAACATGAATCGCCACGAGAAATGGTCCAGGATGATGCCGGAAACCGTGGGGCCCAAGGCCGGTGCAACCGAAATCGCAATGGTCACGTTGCCCATCACCGCACCGCGGCGGGACAGGGGCACCAAGGTCAAGATGGTTGTCATCAGCAGCGGGAGCATGATTGCCGTGCCGCCCGCTTGGACGATCCGCGCCAACAAGAGCATGCCAAAGCCCGGCGCCACGGCTGCGAGCAGGGTCCCGGCGCTGAACAGTCCGATTGCAAGAAGGAACGCGGCCCGCGTGGTGAGCCGCTGGAGGATGAAGCCGGTAGTGGGGATGACCACGGCCATGGTCAGCATGAATCCAGTGGAGAGCCACTGGACTGTGGGTGCGTCAACGTTGAGGTCCGTCATGAGCCGCTGCAAGGCGACGTTCATGATGGTCTCGTTGAGGATCACCACGAAGGTGGCCACAAGTAGCGTGACGATGACGGTGACAGACTCGCGCGACATCCTGTCGCTTGCTTGCTGTGTCCCCGTTTCCGGCACGGGGTTGCCGTGCCCGTCTGATGTGACGTCGGTAGACATGAGGATCCCTCAGCTTTGGGTGCGGTGGTGTCCGGCGCTCGGCACCGGTGAAGATTGCAACAGTCTAAGCCTCAACCGCATTCCCGTCAGCAGCTTAATCCAAACGTTTGCGTACAGGCATCCAGAAGTTAAGGGTGCTCATGAACTCAGCGGCACGTTGTCGATCAACCGCACGGGTCCAACCTTCGCGGCAATGATCGCAAGCCCTTCACCCCGGAACGGGGTGTCCTTGCATTTTTCGGCGAGCGGTTCCAGCGTGCGGGGATCGACGACGTCGAAATAGTCCAGCTTCACGAGGGGCTGCGATTCAACGAGCGCGACGGCGGAGTCCAGCTCGAGCGGCTCGTTCGCCAGCGCGCGGGACTCGAGGAGCCGGAGGGCACGGGACAGCACCAGCGCCGCCTCCCGCTCTTCTTCGGAAAGGAAACGGTTCCGGCTGGAAAGCGCCAGCCCTTCCGCGTTGCGCACAGTAGGCACGGCCACGATGTCCACCGGAAAGCTGAGATCGGCCACCATCCGCTTTACGAGGGCCAACTGCTGGGCATCCTTCTGGCCGAAGTACGCGCGGTACGCGGCAGCACCGCCGTCGACGGCTGGACCACCAGGCAGGCCGTAATGAAGCAGTTTGGCGACCACCGTCAGGGCGCCGTCGAAGTGGCCAGGACGCGAGGCGCCCTCCCATTTCTCGCCCAGCGGGCCCGAGGTGACGCGGACCAACGGCTCCCCACCGGGGTAAACCTCGTCCACGGAGGGGGCGAATACGAGATCCACGCCCTCGGCGTCGAGGAGGGCCATATCGGCATCAAGCGTGCGCGGGTAGCGTTCGAGGTCCGCGGCCTCGCCGAACTGCAGGGGGTTCACGAAGATGGAGGCCACCACGACGTCGTTCTGCTCGACGGCGGTGCGGGCCAGCGCTGCGTGCCCGGTGTGCAGCGCTCCCATCGTGGGGACGAGCCCTTGCGAGCTGCCGCGCTTTTCCGCGAGCAACCGCGCACTTTCGGCCCGCAGTTCCGCTGCGGTGGTCACAAGTTTAATGGCCATTCTCAGTTTCCTTCCTGCGTCCCGGCAGCGTCGTTGCCTGGACAATCCGTACTTGGGCCGTCCAAGGCGTCGTTGATGTCGCCGAACTGGCCCTCCTTGAGCAGCCCGCGATTGACCGCTCGGCGGGCTGTGGCCCGGGCCATGGCCAGGTAAGCGGCAAGGACATCGCCGCCGGCACCGGCGTCGTACTCCTTGAGGGCCTCCGCATGGGCGGCCACGGTTCCCACATCCCCGCGGGCCACGGGTCCGGTCAGCGCAGACTCACCGGAGGCCAGCGCGTTCTCCAACGTGGCGCGGAGCAAGGGGCCGAGCATGCGTTCCGGCGTGTCGACGCCGATGTCCCGAAGCAGCTGGGAGGACTGGGCCACGAGGGTAACCATGTGGTTTGAGCTGTGCGCGAGGGCTGAGTGGTAGAGCGTGCGATCGGCCTCGGCAATGGCCACCGGTTCCGCGCCCATCTCCACCACGAGGGCTTGGGCGATGGGCAACATGGCGGCGTCGGCGGTAACCCCGAAGGTGCAGTCCATGAGCCTGGTGAGGTCCAGGCTCATGCCGGTGAACGTCATGGCCGGGTGGAGGGCAAGGGGAATGGCACCTGCCGCACGGACCGGCTTCAGTATTCCGACGCCGAAGCGGCCGGAAGTGTGCGCCACGAGCTGGCCTGGTTGCCATGCTCCGAGCTTGGCCAGTCCAGCCACGAGTTCGCCGAGAGCGTCGTCCGGAACGGCAAGGAGCACCAACTCGGACCGCTCCACGATTTCCTGGATTTCGAGGATCGGGACCCCCGGCAGCAGCGTCTCCGCCCGCTCCCGGCTCGCCTCCGACACGGCGGAAACCCCGACGACGGCGTGCTCGGCCCCACGCAGGGCCGCACCCAATACGGCACCCACCTTGCCGGCGCCAATGATTCCTACGCCGAGTCGTCCTGGCCTAGCCATGGTCCGGTTCCTCCTGGGTTGGTGAGTGCTGCATGGCATGGGTGGTTGGCGGGGCCGGCATTGCCGCAGGCGGAAGTTGCGCCAGCCATTGCTCGCTACTCTGCAGTTTGCGGGCTTTCCGGGCTCGGGCCGCCTGCTGGTCGAACAAACTTACTGCTTCCTCGGTGGCTGCCTGGATGAGCCGGGGCGCCACCGGCCCTGGAGTCGTATGCAACACAAGGTCGGCCACGCCGAAGAGCCGGGCCAACGGACCTTGGCGGAGGGCGATGGACTGGGTTCGTTGATGCGGGACCATCACCAACTTCCTCCACAAACGGCCGGAGCGCAGCAGCAGGGCCGTATCCGTTGAGAGGAAGCCGTTCCGTCGCCAGCCCAGCGGGGAAAGAATCCAGGCCCGCTTGGGGGTGGTGACAAAGCCGGCGCCGGAATCCAGGCCGGTCAAACCGGCTGTGAACACGCGCTCAGGATCGGCGGTACCGGGATCAGGCAAGACGAGCGAGAGCATCATCATCACCTCGGGCTTCCGCCCGACTGGAAGCAGCATGGTGCGGTGCTCGCCTTCGCTGCGGTGGTGTTCACCGTAGCCGGCAACGTTCACATGGATCCGATACCAGCCGAGAATGCGCCACAACGGCGGCTGGGTAACCTTGAGGGCCTGGATGCGGCCGGGAGGCACGGTCTGGGCCCGGGTATCCAGGAGCCCATAGCGCAGGCGGATGCCGTCCGGGGAAATTGCCGCCGTGAAGTTGTAGCCCGTGTTGAACGAGCGCCAGTAGGCGGTGCCCAAGCCGAGGATTGCTGGAATCAAGTAAAGGATGAAGGCCCGGGACTCGGTGAGCACTGATACCAGCACGGAAGCAATGGCGCTGAGCACAATGAAGAAGCTCTGCTCGCTCAAGATCAGCGAACCGACGAGCCTTCCTGGCGGGAGGTAGAGCACCACCTGTTCGGGCGCCTCGGGCACCTCGACCGTTTCGCTCCCATCAGCAATACCGGCGGCCCGGCCCAGGATGGTGGCACGGAGCTGTTTGGCCTGCGCGAGCCTGAGGTAAGAGAGCCGCACGGCCGAGTGGCCGGCGTCGGCCACTTCGAACTTCAGCTCCGCGAGCCCGAAAATACGGGCAAGCAGGGGCTGCACAATATCGATGGCCTGGACCCGGTCAAGCCGCGCTTGGCGCTGCTGTTTGAACAGGAAGCCGGTATTGACCCGGACATAGCCTTCGGCAAGCTGATACCGGGTGAAGTACCAGCTGAGGACGAAGGATCCCAAAGCCAGCAACAGCACGACGCCGCCCCCGGCCAAGAGCCAGGGCGTGCGCTCGTTGAAGTTGTCGCCGATATTCCCGCGGCCTTGGAGGGCTCGCTCAAAAGTGTCTCGGCCAAAGAAATAGACGATCGCGACCAGTGCCACCCATCCCCGCACAAACGGCGACGCCGGGTGCACGCGGTGCCAGTCGCCGTCGACGGCGGTCTGTTCCTGGGTCACAGCCCGGCCAGCCTCGCTTCACCGCGGGCCGAAAGCTGCTCGCGCAGCCGTGCGCCCTCAGCGGCGGGAAGTCCGGGCAGGTGGGCGTTGGTTCCGGCTGAAGCGGTGTGGAGTTTGAGGGTGCACAGTCCCAAGAGCCGCTCGACAGGCCCGACCGCGACATCGACGTACTGCATCCGGCCGTAGGGAACCACCATGGTCCGCTGGAAGAAGATGCCGCGGCGGATCAGCAGGTCGTCGTCGCGTTCCGCATAGCCGATGGCCCTCACTTGCCTCGGGATCAACACAAGCCGCCACAGTGCAAGCAGCAAAAGGGCCGCGGGAACGGTGACGGCGAGCCACAGCGATGGCCACCTCCACCACCCCAGTTCCACGAAGAGCAACGGTAGGCTGAACAGGCCGACCATGATCACGTTGCCGATGGCCCACTCCACAAGCCGCACCGTCACGTATTTAGGCGAAACGCGCAGCCACTGGATGCCAGGAGGATCAATCGCCGCGGTATGCATATTCGCCTTCGCCCTTGGCCTCGCCACGGCGTGAATCCCGGACGCCAGGGCCACCTTCCAGGTCTTCCGGAGGGATTCGGCAGAACCGCTCCACCACGAGCCCCACGATGGTCATGATGAGCCCGCCCCCGCCCATGATGAGCGCGAGCCACAAGATGCCCTGATCGCTGCGCAGGCTCAAGAGCCGGAGTTGCTCTATCACGATTCCCACATGCCAGCCCAGCAACACTGTGCCCGCGTAGGCGCAGGCCTGGGCCAGGATCAGGGTTCGCGCCGCCAGGATGGGGTTGAGCATGGTCTTCTTCTTGCCGTTGCGCCAGCGCAGGACGCGGATGCCCATGATCAAGGTCAGCGCGGCGATGACGCCCATGGTCACCAACGCGGAAGGAGGAAGCACCGGCGTCGCCATGCTGTAACGGGTGGTGAGCACAGTGGTCAGCCAGCCAACGGCGGCAAGAACGACGGCGATGATCGCCAACAAGAGCGGACGCATGGCCTTCATGGACTATTCCACCGCTCCAGCGGCAGCGACGCTACCGGATCCGTCGAATCCGTCGAAAGGCCGAAGCCCGGGAAAGTCCTCGGCCTTGGCGGCCAGCTCAGCGACGCTCTCACCGTTGAGCCGCGCTGCAGGGTCCAGGAGGGCCCATGGATAGAGCACGAAGGCGCGTTCCGCAGCCCGCGGATGCGGCAGGGTCAGGGTTTCATCGTCGCTGTTGAGTTCGCCGTAGACAATGATGTCCACGTCCAAAGTGCGGGGGCCCCAGCGGACCTCGCGGACCCGGTGGTGCTTTTGTTCGACGTCGTGGCAGTGCTGCAATAGGTCCAGCGGAGCAAGGGTGGTCTCGACGGCGATCACCATGTTGAGGAAATCCGGTTGCCCCACGGGTCCGCCCACGGCTTTGGTCTGTACTACGGGTGAGACGCCGAGCAGGCGGATTTCCGGGCGGTCAACGAGGTCGGCAACGGCGGTGGACAAGGTGTCGTTCCGCTCGCCCAGGTTGCTGCCGAGGGCCAGTATGGCTTTCGTGAAACGGGAGGTCATGCACGCTCCCTGTGGACACTGACGGTGACGTCACCGAAGGGCACTTCGATAGGAGCTTTGGGTTTGTGGACCGTGACATCGACGGCGGAGACGTTGAAGCCAGCCAGAATTCCCTCGGCGATCCGCACGGCGAGAGCCTCGATCAGGTTGAGTGGCTCGCCCGTAATGAGGGACGTAATGTACTCGGCCACTTCACCGTAGTGAGCCGTGAACTGCAGGTCATCCGTTTCCGCGGCCTTGCTGAAATCGGTGTACAGCACCGCGTCGACGACGAACGGCTGTCCGTCCCGGCGCTCGAAGTCGAAGACGCCGTGATGCCCGACGGCGGTCACGCCGGTCAGTGTGATCTTGTCCAAACCGGTTACTCCCCCTCTGCTCACGAAGCTTAGTGTCTGATGCGCGCGGCAACCTTGACGGCGTCAAGGCTCGGACCGACGTCGTGGACGCGCACGGCCCAGGCGCCGTTCGCGGCACTGATTGCCGTGATGGCAGCGGTCGCATGGTCCCGCTCCTCAGGTGCTGCCGCCTTGCCAGCCACGGTCAGGAGCGTCCCGAGGAAGCGCTTGCGGGAAGCTCCGATCAGGACCTTGTGGCCGAGTTCATCCAGCTTGTCGATGTACTTGAGGAGTTGCCAGTTCTGGTCTTCGTCCTTGGAGAAGCCCAGGCCGGGATCCACAATGATTTGTTCCGCTGACACGCCTGCTGCGTAGAGCTTGTCGCGGACACCCTTGAGCTCCTCGATGACTTCCTCAACGACATTGCCGTAGTCGGCAAGGCTGTTCATGGTCTCGGCGTCGCCCCGGCGATGCGTCAGGACATAAGGCACCTTGGAGCGTGCGACGAGTTCGGCCATCTCCGGCTCGATGCTCAACCCGGAGACGTCGTTGATGATCGCGGCGCCGGCCTCCACAGCCGCAGCGGCCGTCGACGCGTGCGTCGTGTCGATGCTGACGAGTGCCCCGGCCTTCACGAGTGCCTGAATCACCGGCAAGACCCGGTGCAGCTCTTCTTCCGGAGAGACGGGCTCGGCGCCCGGGCGGGTCGATTCGCCGCCGACATCGATGATGTCCGCTCCGGCGTACAACATGCGCAAACCGTGGGCGATGGCGGTGTCCGCAGTGGGGTGCTTGCCGCCGTCGCTGAATGAATCCGGCGTGACGTTCAGAATTCCCATAACAAGCGTGCGGTCGGCCGGCAGGTCCGCGAAGCGGGCTGCTGGACGGGGTTTGCGGAGAATAGGCAGGGGGCTGGTAGCCGGGCCCGTTCCTGGTGCTGCTGCGAGGGAATCCATGGTCTTTGTTACCTTCCGAGTATGAGGCTCATGGCTTCGGCGCGGGTGGCCGGGTCATGAAGTTGCCCGCGCACTGCACTGGTGACGGTCTTGGCGCCGGGCTTGCGGATGCCACGCATGGACATGCACATGTGTTCGCATTCGACGACGACGATCGCTCCCCGGGGCTTGAGGTGGGTCACGAGCGCTTCGACGATCTGGGTGGTCAGGCGTTCCTGCACCTGGGGACGGCGGGCATAAATGTCCACGAGACGGGCCAGCTTGCTCAACCCCGTCACCTTGCCATCGTGGGAAGGGATGTATCCAACGTGCGCGACGCCGTGGAACGGCACCAAATGGTGCTCGCACGTGGAATAGAACGGGATGTCCTTGACCAGAACGAGTTCCTCGTGGTCGAGGTCGAACGTGGTGGACAGGACATCCTCGGGATCCTGGTGCAGGCCCGCAAAGACCTCGGCGTAAGCCTTGGCCACGCGCTTCGGCGTATCCAGCAGTCCGCCACGGTCCGGGTCCTCGCCCACGGCAATGAGGATCTCGCGGACGGCCGCCTCGATGCGCGGGCGGTCGACCTTATATGAGTGGTGTCCGCGGCCGTGGCCGCCTGATTTCCCCCCGGAAGTGCCGCCAAAGTCATCACTGGCGGCACCGCTGAAGTCGTCGTCGTCGATGTGAGTCACAGCAGAAAGCTTAGCCTTGATGCGAAACGTCGGTGCCCGCGTCAGGTCCCTGGCCGGTGAATGACTCCTGGCTGCCGACTCCCTGCGGGTGCGGGGACTGGGCGTCCAACGGTTCGTCCAGACGCGCGGCCTTGGCCTCTTCCTGTGCCTCGCGTTCAGCCTTCTCTGCGCGGGATTCCACCGGCGGGATGGACTGGACCGGACGGGACTCCTTGGAGAGCCACACCTCGCGGAAGTCACGCTTGCGGATGTCGCGGAAGATGTAGGCGATCTCGGCCTGGTTCAGCGTTTCACGCTCAAGCAGTTCGAGGGCCAACTGATCCAGGACGTCCCGGTTCTCGGTCAGGATCGCATAGGCCTCGTCATGGGCCTGATCGATCAGGCGCCGCACTTCCTCGTCAACGATGTACGCCACCGAGTCCGAGTAGTTGCGTTCCTGTGCCATGTCCCGGCCCAGGAACGGCTCGCCGCCGCCTGCGCCAAGCTTCACGGCGCCGATGCGCTCGCTCATGCCGAACTGGGTGACCATCTTGCGCGCGGTTCCGGTGGCCTTTTCGATATCGTTCGAGGCGCCCGTCGAGGGGTCGTGGAAGACGATTTCCTCTGCAACGCGCCCACCCATGGCGTAGGCCATCTGGTCCAGGAGTTCGTTGCGCGTGATCGAGTACTTGTCGTCCTCAGGGACAACCATGGTGTAGCCGAGGGCGCGGCCTCGGGGCAGGATGGTGATCTTCGTGACCGGGGCGGAATTGCGCAGTGCTGCGGCCACCAGGGCGTGTCCGCCTTCGTGGTAGGCGGTGATCTTCCGCTCCATTTCCTTCATGACGCGGCTACGCTTCTGCGGGCCGGCCATGACGCGGTCGATTGCCTCGTCCAGGGCGCGGTCGTCAATCAGGTTGGCATTGGACCGGGCCGTCAGAAGGGCTGCCTCGTTGAGCACGTTGGCAAGGTCCGCACCGGTGTAGCCAGGGGTCTTCTTGGCGACGCCCTTGAGGTCGACGCCGTGTGCCATCGGCTTGCCCTTGGCGTGCACGTTCAGGATCTGTTCGCGCCCAACCAGGTCTGGCGCTTCCACAGTGATCTGGCGGTCGAAGCGCCCCGGACGGAGCAGGGCAGGATCCAGGACGTCCGGACGGTTGGTTGCCGCAATCAGGATGACGTTGGTCTTGACGTCGAAGCCGTCCATTTCGACCAGGAGCTGGTTGAGGGTCTGCTCGCGCTCGTCGTTGCCGCCGCCAATACCGGCACCACGGTGACGGCCAACGGCGTCAATCTCGTCAACGAAAATGATGGCGGGCGCACTTGCCTTGGCTTGTTCGAAGAGGTCGCGGACGCGGGAAGCGCCGACGCCTACGAACATTTCGACGAAGTCCGAGCCCGAGATGGAGAAGAACGGCACGCCGGCCTCGCCTGCGACGGCGCGGGCCAGAAGGGTCTTGCCGGTGCCCGGAGGCCCGTACAGCAGCACGCCCTTGGGGATCTTTGCACCGACCGCCTGGAACTTTGCCGGTTCCGCGAGGAATTCCTTGATTTCCTGGAGCTCTTCAACGGCTTCCTCCGCACCAGCGACGTCCGAGAAGGTGACCTGCGGCATGTCCTTGTTGACCAACTTGGCCTTCGACTTGCCGAACTGCATCACCTTGGAACCGCCGCCCTGCATGCGCGAGAGCAGGAACCAGAAAAGCACACCCAGCAGGAGCACGGGGATGAGGAGCGAGAACAGTCCGGAGAACCAGTTGTTCTCGACCGGCTGGTCCGTGAAGCCGCCGGATGGTTGTGCGTTGGTGACGGCCTTGACGACGTCCCCGGCGCGCGCAGTGACGTAGAAGAACTGGACGTTCTTGCCCTTGTCCTGGCCATCGATGACGAGGTTGTCTTTCAGCGTCAGGTCAACGCGGTTCTCGGCATCGTAGATTTTGGCCTGGTCCACCTTGCCGCTCTGGGCGAGGACAGCGAGGCCCTTATCGGTGTCGATACGGGTGGATCCGCCGGGGGCAAGGGTTGCAAATGCCACCAGGAGCAAGCCGACTACGACAACAATCCAGATGCCCGGGCCCTTGAAGAAACTCTTAGCTTTCATCTGTTCGGGGGCTCCGCCCCGTCCCTCCTGGTAGTGCTGCACGGCGCAGCTTCTGCGCGCGTGTGGTGCTGCGTCAGTTTCTAGCTTTACACCGTTCGGAGTGATTCACGCACAGTAAGGGGCAAAAGTTCCCTCTAGGCGTACATGAACGGGGAATTCCGGAAACTCGCAACGGAAATCCATTGTTCTTTCAGGATCCCCGCGCTACGGGTCGAACGCAATCGCCGAACGGTTGCAACTACTGCACGGTACATACCGGGTTGGTGCCGGCCAGTCCCATGGACGCGTTTGCCGTGGCCAAGGTGGAAACCCACCCCGAGCCGTCCTTCGTCTGCAGATAGACGCCGTAGGAGCCCCCCAGCAATCCGCCCAGGATGCCCGACTTGAATTGCGTCGTGTACACACCTCCGACGGGGCCCGTTGTGGAGAGGTTGGTTCCCAGCACCACCGCGGTCAAATTCGGGAGAAGTCCCCCGCTGGCTACGTAGTAGTTCACGTTGGCAGGTGCCGCATACGCGGTTCCCGCCGGGAATCGCCAGTTGACCGTGATCACCGGGCTGGTCCCGGCCAAACCGGGGCTGAGCGTACACGGGCTGATCACGACGGGCGGCGGAACCGTGAGTGCGTTCAGCGTTCCGGAGCCGAATTCGGAGCCGGTCCAACTCGCTTCTGTCGTCCCGGTTCCAGCCGGGACGACCAAGAGGGCGGCTGCGACTCCGGCCACCGCGAGCAGTGATCTCAGTCTGGGAAGACGCGTGAAGCATTTCCGCCGTTCGTGCGAGGTCGGGGGTCTTACCATCAGTCCCCACCCGGCTCACGGGCTTGCGCGACGCCATCGGCGGCCGCGACAGCACGGGCACCGGCGAGCCTGGACGCGAGGGCCCCCACCAGGACCGCGCCAAGGCCTAGAAGCCCGAAGATGCCCAGGCGAAATCCAGTGTCGGGGAGAGCCATACCGGGAAAGTCCCGCGCCGCGGCAGGCTCGCCGGCGGCATCCACCCGGGCCGTAATTCTGGCTGAAAGCCCCTGCGCGCTGTTGCCAGCCGACGGCGACAAGGTCACCTCAAGCAGCAGTTCGACGCCAGCCGGGATTCCGCCGTCGGGATTTGCAAGACTGACTGTGCCGCCCAAGGAGGAAAGCGTCGTCGCCGGTATGACGGTGTTTTCACCGGACCGGCAGACCTCCGACACCCAAGCGGTGGCGCAGCTGCGGACGTCCACCGTGACTAGTCGCGCCGACGCATCCGATGCGGCAAACTGCACAAGTGCGCCGTCCGCAAGCAGCCGCATCCTCAAATCGTGCAGCGTCACGGCCCTGGTGGTCACCCCGATACTCCATCTGCTGGTAGTTCCGGGAGCAAGGACGGCCGGATTGCTTCCGCCGTGGGTCAGGATCAAGTCCGGCCCGTCTGCCCCGGCAGACGCCGGAGCGGCGCTCAGCAAGCCGAGCAATACCACGGCGGCCGTTGCCGCGTAACGCCAGCGGCTCACGCGTCCAATCATGCCCTCGCCCTGAATCGCGTCCGCCGGGCTCCCTCCGGCCGGGGCCACAGCGCCCAGGTCACCAAGGCAGAGACGGCAACCGTGGTGCCGCCGAGCACCCAGGGGTTCGATGCTCCCGCAACAACGTAGGCAATACCCGGCACCGAGTAGAGCACGGTGCGGACTTTGGAGACGGTGTATGGTGCAGGATCCTCCACCCGGTTGGCGTCGCCTTTGAGTGTGAGGACGGCTGTGGCGCCGTCGACCATCCGGGAGGATGTGACCCGGTGGGTGACGGGCAACTGCCCCGGCCGATCCACCGTGACAATGTCTCCAATCCGGACCTCGGATACCGGGACCTCGCGCACTACGGCCAGCGATCCGGCAGGGATAGTGGGAGACATCGAGCCGGTCTTGAACATGATGAGCGTGATGTGGAAAAGCACGGCGGCCAGCGTCAGGAGGATACAGATCGCGCCGCCGATCGCCGCGAGGTTAAGCAACGTCTCGCGTACGACGTCGGCGAGGCGCTTGCGGTTGTTGGCCACCCACCGTCGGGACTCCAACGGCTCCAGCGCTACCGTCATGAGTCCGACGTCCCCTTGATTTCCCAGGTTGCCGTCACGCTGGCCCCCTGCAGGGAGTTGTCTGCGGAGGCAAGCATGGTGACCTCGAAGCACATCTGAGTGGGGCTCACCGAGTTCGCGGCCACCGCTGTTGCGGCACCGGACGTGGTCAACGGCACCTTTGAAGCCGAGGTCCCGACAAGGTAGCTCGCTCCAGCGGTGAACTGGCTGGAGTCGCACGTTCCCGAGGAGTAGCGGACCACACGATAGGCCAGGGCAGCGGCCAAGGCGGCGTTGTTGTTGGTGGCTCCCTGGAGCGTCAAGGTTCCGGAAAGCGACCCCGCCGTGGTCCGGATCCGGATGGGAGCGTAGTTGACGGTGTTTGGTGACATTCCTGCCGCATTGAATGCCATGGCGGCAGAAGAGCCCGAAGCGGGGTGTGCCAGCCACGCCCCTCCGGAATTGATGGAGGATTGGAGAGCAAAGGAGCTTGACGTGAACGTTCCGGTGGCGAACTCGGAATCATTCCAGGCGGCGAGGGTCAGCGTGCATCCAACACCGAGAATAAGGCCGCCGGCCAAGACGGCGCGCGCACGTAGGAATCGCTGGCGGCCCGCCCCGGGTCGACGAGCCGCCCTGCGTCCGGTCATGGTGGCCGGTCAGGAGGTAGATGCCGCAGCGAATTGCCACGTGGCCGCGCCGTTTTGACCTTGGACCAGGCCGGCAGCCGCAGTCACTTTGAAGCAAAGGAACACCGCGCCGCCGGGATTGCTCGTGGGGCTGCCGGCATTGAGGGTGAATGTAACTCCACTCAACGCTCCGTTGAGTGCGGTTCCTGCCGGCACCAGGTCGGTTCCCGTGGTGCCGCTGGAGCACCCGAAAGACGTGGATTCGATGAGTTCATAGCTCAAATTCGCAAGCGATCCCGTGGCGGTGGCCGTGTTCACAGTGACGGTAGACCCCGTGGAGGTATTGGCTGCGAGCCGTACCGCGAAGGGAGCGTAGACGGTGTCCCCCGGTGCCAGATTGCTCGGGTTGAGGGTGAAGGGCAGGGTGGCTCCCGGGGAGGCGGCGTGGTCCGCGTAGGCGGTGCCATCGGTGCTGCCCTGCAGGTTGAAAGTGCCCGCCGTGAACGTTCCCGTGGCGAACTCGGAATCGTTCCAGGCGGCCAACACGACTGTGGCTCCGACTCCCAGGACCAAACCGCCAGCCAAGAGTGCACGGACCTTCCCGCGCTTCGACATTGAATCCGAACTGCTTTTCAAAACTTCCCCCTTGTCAGGCCAACCGGCAATTGAGCAGAACGTTAACACCCAGGTAATCCGTCCTTTGCCTGCAGCCCCCAAAAGGGTTAAAAGCGAAGCGGCCTCCCGAACGGGAGGCCGCTTTCACTCCGCGAACCGTGCCGCGGTGGTTCGCTGCGAGAAGAGTTACTCGTAAACGTGCGGGGCGAGGGTGCCCACAAAGTCCAAGTTGCGGTACTTCTCGGCGTAATCCAGTCCGTAGCCGACGACGAATTCGTTGGGAATGTCATAGCCGACGTACTTGACGTCGATCTCCACCTTGGCGGCCGTAGGCTTGCGAAAAGCCGTACAGATTTCCACGGAAGCGGTGCCTCGCGATTCGAGGTTGGTCTTGAGCCAGGAGAGGGTCAGGCCGGAATCGATAATGTCTTCGACAATCAGGACATCCTTGCCCATGAGGTCGGTATCAAGGTCCTTGAGGATGCGCACGACGCCGGAGGACTGGGTACCGGAGCCGTAGGAAGACACCGCCATCCAGTCCATGCTGACGTGGCTGTGCAGCGCACGGGCGAGGTCTGCCATGACCATGACGGCACCCTTGAGCACGCCGACGATCAGCAGCTCACGGCCCTCGTAGTCCTTGTCAATCTGTGCAGCAAGTTCGGCGATCCGTTGCTGGATCTGCTCCTTGGTGTAGAGAACGTGTTTGAGGTCTGCCTGGACGTCGTTTGAATCCACCAATGGCTCCTGTGTTGATGCGTGGGTGCGGCTACTGTTGGGGCGATCTTTGATGCCGGAATACTAGCTTCCCACAGCCGCCGCCTTCGCGGGGAACGGCAGTTCCCGCTGCTGAGGCCTTCCGCTCCAATTCGCTCAGGGATACGCGGTAGACGCTGACGCTTCCGGGAAGCTGCACGGGACCCGCCGATCCATGCCGGCGCAGCAATGCTTCGGCCGCCTGAAGCCGCCCGTAGCCGGGCTGTTGGCCCCCGACGTCGGCCGCTGCTTTGGCGATCACCCGGAACCTCAGTGCGGGGGACAATTCCCTCAAGGCGTCTTCGGGGAGCCAGACTCCGTCCTCGGTTCGGTTCACGAGGGCCGCATAGCTCGCTGCGGCAAGCTGCTCCAGGAAGTCAGCGTCCTGTTGGAGGATAGCGGCGGTGCGGGCGAGTGATTCGGCCACACCGGGCCCCAGCTTGTCCTCAAGCAAGGGCATCACCTCCACCCGGGTCCGCGAGCGGGCGAAGGCGGGGTCCGCGTTACTGGGATCGTGCCAGGTTTCGAGCTCCTCGACCTCGCAGATTTCGACTGTTTCCGCGCGGCGAAGGCCGAGGAAGGGACGAAGGAGCTTGCCGCGGGCAGGCCGCATTCCAGCGAGGGAGCGGGTTCCCGAGCCCCGGGCCAGGCCCAGCAGGACCTGTTCGGCTTGGTCGTCCAGAGTGTGCCCGAGCAGGATTGCTCCACAATCGAGTTCGGTGGCGGCTGCTTCGAGGGCCGCGTGCCGGGCGTCCCGGGCTGCTGCCTCGGGCCCAAACCCGGTAGCAGCCACCTCCACGGTCCGCAGCTGGACAGGCGAGAGGCCGAGCCCCTCCAGGATCGCCACGGTTCGTGCCGCGACCTCGCCAGAGCCTTCCTGCAGCTGATGGTCAACCACGACGGCGGCCACGCTCACGGGGCGCCCGTGCACATGGCCTCGGCGGGCGAAGTAAGCTGCCACTGAGGCAAGCGCCAAGGAGTCCGGCCCGCCGCTGCACGCCACCAGGATTCGCTCAGGATAGCCTGCGGAGGCCAGTGCGTCCTGCAACATGTTGCGTGCTTTGCCGACGACTGGCGCCAAACGCCCGGGACGCCGTCGTCCGCTGCTTTGTCCGCCTATCCTGCTTGGTGAGTTTCTACTGCTTGCGCCCGGGCCCGATGTGGTACCTGCGGTCACAGCCCCATCCGCTCGAGCCACAACCTGGAGTCGTGGATTTCGGCTTCTGTGGGCAGTTTTTCGGCCGATTCCCATACCCGGTTCAGGCCCTCCATGCCAGCCACCGCAACCACTTCACGGACGAACTTGGCTCCGTCGCTGTACTGGCGCATCTTGGCATCGAGGCCGAGGATATTGCGGATGAATTTCTCGATCATTCCGCGGTCCTTGCCCCGCGCGCTGAAGCGCTGCCTGATGGTCTTCACCGAGGGGATCAGGGTGGAGTCGACGGCGTCCATCACTACGTTGGCGTGGCCTTCCAGCAAGCTCATCACGGCCGTGAGGTGCGAGAGCGATGCCTTTTCCTCGGGGTTCTGCAGCAGGTCCAAGATGGCCCCGCGGCCAGGCACGGCACCGGTGGAGCGGTCGCGCAGGGAGCGGGCGGCGGCCGTGGCGCGGTCCATGATGGAGTCCACATTGCCCAGCAGATTGCTACTGAGGCGCTCGATTTCCTCAAGCATGTGGCTCCGGAGCCAAGGCGCGGCGGCGAACTGCACCCGGTGGGTTTGCTCGTGAAGGCAGACCCAGAGCCGGAAATCGTCCGGATCCACGTTGAGCTCGCGCTCCACGGAAATGATGTTCGGAGCCACCAGCAAGAGCCGGCCAGCAGGCGGC
Source organism: Arthrobacter sp. B2a2-09 (assembly GCF_027587375.1). Taxonomy (GTDB): domain Bacteria; phylum Actinomycetota; class Actinomycetes; order Actinomycetales; family Micrococcaceae; genus Arthrobacter. Next base: position 18,246 of record NZ_JAMXIC010000036.1, on the reverse strand, counting down.
GCTTTCGAGTCCGGGGCGAGCGACGCGAAGGGATCGTATTGGCCCAGGACCTTGCTCGACAAGAAGGCAAGCACAGCCCCAAGCTGGCTGCCGGTGATGGCGCCGCTCGCGGCCGCCGCAGCCGGAGACATCGCCGGACCGCGGCGGGAATCCAGCATTTGCTGAAGGGCCGGCTGGAGCATCACGGCAAAACTCTGGGTATTGGCCTTCGCCCACGACGCCCGGTCCACTACCAGGACATGGGAATCCCGGAGATCGCGTGCGGCTTCCAAACCGGTGATGTCATGCACATGCGGAACCGAGATGTCCGCGCTGAAACGCAGGCTGTCCACTGCTTTGCCGATCTGCGCCGGACTCAGGGATGGACCAGGGGGAGCGAGCCGGGCAGCCGTGGAGGCGGCCAGCTCCCAGTTGATGAGGGACTGGGCTTGCTGCTGAGACTCCATACAAACCATCAGAACACAACAGGCTGAATCTGCGCCCTTAAGTTCGCTCAGCGGCGAACGTCAGGCGGCGACGAACGAAATAGTCTCGTAGCTCAAAGGTCTGGCGCATGCACCCGTTAAGGACTGGCGCACCCGGTGCAACGAGCGCTTGGGTCCTTAGTGCGTGCGCCCATGCACAGTTGATTGCTATGTCCTTTGGGGGTTGCGACGAACGTCAACCCGCCCGGCAACCACATGCCGCGAGTGCCGTGGCGGACCTGTCCAGCGCCACCTTGTTCCCGGCTGCACCCGGCGTCAGCCCGTTGCCGATAAAGGAGAAGACCAGGAGACGGCCACTCGCGTCCACCACATAGCCGCTCAAAGCGATCACCGAATTCAAGGTACCCGTCTTGGCCCGCACCAGTCCCGCACCTTGGGAGGTGCTGGCATCTCCGTAGCGGTCGCCGAGCGTCCCGGTCAGTCCGGCCACCGGGAATCCGGCGAGGGCGGCACGGAGACGGGTGTCCGGTCCCGAGGTAATGGCCCGCACCACGTCCGCGAATTGCCGCGCAGACACCTGGTTGCCCAAGGCAAGGCCGGACACGTCCGCCAAGTGCATGGAGTCCGTAGCGATCCCCAGTTCCGCCAGCTGGGCGCTCACGGCCGCCGTCGCGCCGTCGTTGGATCCCGGCTTTCCCTCGGACAGCGCGGCCATCCGGCCAAATACCTCAGCGAGGTAGTTGTCCGAGGTTTCGAGCATCAAGTCCACTTGCTCGCGGACGGTGGCAGACACCACGCTGGCCAGGACATCCTGCTTTCCGGCCGGAGCGTTGGCGCGTTCCACGCCGGGGACCACCGTGAATCCGGCAGCGGCGCCCGCGGCTTGGAGCTTCCCCGCGAAAGCCTCGGCGGCGGTGAGCGCGGCGTCCTGCGGACGCGGACCGGTGGTTGCCCCCGGGCTTGTCCGGGCCGAGTTCAGCGCGAGCGGGAAGATTGGCGCCGTTTCGCCGGCAGCGACGTCGTCGAGGCTCCACGCCGGATTCAAGGCGGGCCCGGTGAACAACCCATCATCCAACTGGACCGTGACCGGGCCCTTCACACCGCGGTCCTGCAGCGCTTTTGCCGCATCCGCCGCGAGGGTCTCCAAGCCGGCATGGCCCAGCACCTCGCTTGGCTGGGACGGGCCGGCGCCAAGCAGGACGTCGCCTCCAGCGCTCAGGATGATCGTCGACGCTGAAGATCCCGCCAGGACCCGCGTGCTGAAGCGGGTCTCCGGGCCGATCGCCCGCAGCCCCGCGACCGCGGTGAGCAGCTTCATGTTGGACGCAGGCACACGGTTCTTGGCGCCGTCGCGATCGTAAAGCGGAAGCCCGGTCAACGCATCCTCGACGACGCCGGTGAAGTCTCCCCCGCCGTCGGGGGTCAGGAGGGCGTTGAGCTGGCTCGTGACGTCGGCCGGAAGCGGGACCGGGGCGGAAGCGTCCAAGGGCGCAACGATCTGGGTGCGGCTCAGCTGGCTGGGGATTTGTTGCCAGGCCGGCACCTTGGCTGCGGGCGTGCCGGCTGCCCCGAAGAAGCCGGGACCGAAGAATCCAGATGCAACCCCGAGGCCCATCGGCACGGCCAAGGCCGCGATGACCAACGTCAACAAGACAAATGGCAGAAAGCGGACAATGCCCTTCGACGTCGGCTTCCTGGGCCTGGGCCTCCTGCGCCTGAGAATGGGAGTCTCCTGCTGTTCCGGAGCCTGCTTTTCAGCCCCCGCCTCGTCAACGCCCTTCATGCAGCCTTAGTCCTCAAAGTCTTGAATGTCCCCACCGTTTCAAGAAACTTGGGCCTCTCGCTATATCCTCAATAGTAGTCGGCGGCGTCGGCTGCTCTGTTGCCGCGCCCATGCCAATACCGTCAAGGAGCATTCCATGAAGCACGACGTCACGATCGAGATCCCCAAGGGGTCGCGCGTCAAGTACGAAGTTGACCACGAGACCGGCCGCGTCCGCCTGGACCGCGTCCTGTTCACGTCCATGCAGTACCCCACCCACTACGGGTTCTTCGAGAACACCCTGGGCGAGGACGGCGACCCGCTGGACGCACTGGTGCTCCTGCAGGATTTCGACCTGTACCCCGGGGTCATCGTTGAGTCCCGCCCCATCGGCGTTTTCAACATGACCGACGACGGCGGCGGAGACGCCAAGGTCCTGTGCGTTCCGGTCGACCCGCGCTTCGACCACATCCAGGAAATCTCCGATGTCAGCGAATTCCTGATCAAGGAAATCGAGCACTTCTTCACCCGTTACAAGGACCTTGAGCCGGGCAAGTGGGTCAAGGCTGAAGGCTGGGCCGACCGCGCGGCCGCCGAAGCCGAGCTTGAAGCTTCCATCAAGCGTTACGTTCCGGTCTCCCACTAATCCCCACTACCTCCCCAAACTCGCAAGCTCGTTTGGGGCCCCTCGGTAGCGTGGGCCCACCCGCTACCTCCCCAAACGCGCAAGCTCGTTCGGGGCCCCTCGGTGGCGTGGGCCCTGCGATGGTGCACGACGGCGGCGGGTGCGGTTCCACGTGAACCGCACCCGCCGCCGTCGTAACGACCCAGTTGGCTGTGGATTAACCGCTTGAAAGTCAGCTACCTGCCGGTAATGTGTGATCCACCATGTTCACGCTGACCATTAACCAACGCGACAGCCGCGGCAACGGAGACCTCGTACCGCAGCTACTCAAAGACCTGCGCCACATCCCTGCGCGCTTGGACTTTGACCGCTCGGTGGAGGATGAAGTCCAGGGCATCGTGGAATTCCCGCACCAGGCCGTGGATTCAGCGCTCATCGCCTTGCGGAGCGGACAGTGGTACGTGGGAATCGGGGTCGGACCGGTCAACGAACCCCTGCCCAAGCAAATCAAAGACGCCTCCGGACACGGCCTTGTCTACGCACGCCGCGCCGTGGACCGCTTGCGGAATGGCAAGGAGCGAATCCCGGTGGCCGTCGAGGGGCCGATCGCTGCACTCGCTGCCGAATCGGAGGCTGTGCTGCGGCTCCTAGGGCACATTGTGCAGCACCGGAGCGTTGCTGAGTGGCGCGTGCTGGACCTGCTGACGCCCGGCGTGCGTGGACAGCAGAAGACCGTGGCGCAGGAACTGGGGATCAGCACCCAAGCCGTGAGTAAGGCACTGGCCCGCGCCCAATGGGTGGAGGAGCACGCCGCCAGGCCGGCCGCAGCGCGCTTGCTGCAGTTGATCCTCGAGGTTTACTGATTAGCTCGGCGGTCCTTCAGCCGAAGTAGCCCTCGACACATCCCGCCATCTCCGCCTACCTTGGGTCCATGATCCCCAAGCCAAAACTTGGGCGGCTTCTTCCAGCGCTCAGGCAGGCTGTCACAGGCCACCGGCTCCTCTTTGCTGGCAAGACGGCCGTCGCTGCCGGGCTGGCTTGGTACCTCGCGCCACTGATGCCCGGGTCGGCCGCCGCCTACCCGTATTACGCACCCCTGGGCGTCTTGGTCAGCATGCACCCCACCGTTGCGGCGTCCGCCAAGCACGGGCTGCAAAGCCTGCTTGGACTCGGATTGGGCATAGCGATGGCCTTCGCAGTGACCACAGTTACCGCCCCGACTGCGCTGGCGGTGGCGGTAGTGGTCGGGCTGGGCGTGGTCATCGGCGGCCTGCCAAGACTCGGAAGCGCCTCCGAATGGGTTCCCATGGCGGCGTTGTTTGTCCTGGTGCTGGGTTATTCGAATGCGCAGGGCTTCTCTTTCGCGTATGTCCTGCAAATGGCTATGGGGGTGGCGGTCGGTTTCGCCTTGAACTGGTTGGTCTTCCCTCCCCTGCATCTTGAAGGCATCGATCCTGCCATCGACGGACACCAACGGGCACTGTCCAAGCAACTCAGGGACATGGCCAGCGCCATGACCGAATCCTGGCCACCGGACCATGAGGATTGGGCGAGCCGCAGCGGCGAGCTCGCACGTACCGCGACCGCCGTGCGGACAGCTGTCCAGGCGGCGAAATTGAGCGCCAAAGCCAACCCGCGGTCCCGCCGTCGAGCTGGGCGCCTGCCCGGCGACCTGGCCGGATTGCGCGCGGTGGAACGGCTGACCTTTCACGTCCAGGACGTCACGGACGTCCTGGCAAGCGTGATCTGGGAAGAGGACGCGGGAACGGTCATTCCAGAGGGTGTCCCGCCAAATTTGGCTAAGGCCCTGGAGGACGTTGCGGCAGCGATTCGGCAATGGAGGCATGCAGACGCCGAAGATTTGAAGAGCGCCTTGGACGAAGCCCGGGACAGTGTGGCAGCACTAAGTGACACCCTCACGGAGGCCGCCGCCGGCCAGGTGTCCGTGAACGCCACCGCGTCGGTGGCCATGAGCCTGCGGCGTATCATCACCGTGGTCTCCGACGCCGCCTGAGCTGGTTGGCGAGGCGGAGCGTCCGCCGGCTAGCTCCGCTGCCGGGGCTTTTACAGTAGGCGGCGCAGGATGAGGGCCGCGCCGTCGTCGTACACCGAAGCGGTGACCTCATCCGCGACGGCGATGACTTCCTCAGGTGCCTGGCCCATGGCAACACCGCGCCCAGCCCAGCTGAGCATCTCGATGTCATTGCGGCCGTCCCCCACTGCCACCGTGTGGCGGGGGTGCGTGCCGAGTCGCTGGCGCAGCTGCTCCAGGGCGCTGGCCTTGGTGACCCCGGCGGCGGCGATATCCAGCCAGGCCGTCCAGCCCACTGAGTAGGTGACCCCGGACAGCCCGATCTTGCGAATGGCTGTGGAAAACTCTTCGGCTGTATTCTCGCTGCTGAACACCACGACGCGCACCGCGGTGGCATCCAGCATGGTCTGGAAATCGACGCCGATTGCCTCGACGCCGAAGCTGGCGTCCTGGAATCGCTCGGTGGAGAGGAAGTTCCCGTCCTCGTCCTCAAGCGCGTACTTGGCGGACGGAAGCTGCTCGCGAAGTGCCATCAACGCCGGGGCGGGATCGAAAGTGGCCTTGTGAATGATCTCGTAGCCTGTGTCCAACTGGGGGTCGAGCCTCAACGTGACGCCGCCGTTGCAGCACACGGCATAACCGCGTTCCAGTCCGATCTGCTCAATGATGGGCAAGGTGGCGTTCAACGAGCGGCCGGTGGCGATCAGGACGTCGTGGCCGTGGGCGACGACTGCCCTTGCGGCGTCGCGGACACCTGGTGACATGTGGCCGTCGTGATCCACGAGGGTTCCGTCGACGTCCAACGCGACCATGAGTTTGTGATTCAAATTCCGCTGGTCATCGATGCCAGCGACTGAGGTACCAGTCAAAATAGTCATGCCTCCAGTGAAGCAGACCCCACCGACACCAGCTAGGACGCAGGCCACAGCAAGGGATTAACACGCGGTGAATACTCCCACGTTTTCCACAGTGTGAATATTAACTTGAGGCTCTGGTCCGAGGTAGTAGTCCGGCACGCAAGAGCTTCTGCCGAAGACGGCCTGGCTGTCCCAGATCTGCCCAATTCCACCTGACTACGGTGAACCCCAATGCTCGGATGCTGTCCGCACGTAGCTTCTCCCGATAGACGAGCTCCGCCGCGCTCCAATCCCCCTGCATGTCCTCGACCGCGTACTTTTGCTTGCCATCGAATTCGCCCGCTATCGATTGATCCGGCCACCAAAAATCGGTCCTGGCAACGAACTGGCCGGAGTCGGGAATCGTGTGCTGTTGGAGCGGTTGCTCAAAGCGCAGCAGTTCGATGACAGCCCTGCTGAACGACTCCCCGGCTGATTCGGCCTTCGTGTTGGCCAGGCTCGCGATGCGGACTGCTCGGTGTTTGGTGGCTTCATCCACGATCCCGTCAAGTGCCAAGGCGATCTCAGGGTGTTCGATCAAGCAGGCATCCTGCCCAAGCAAACCCTGCTCCCACAACATTCGTGCGATTCCGTCAGCTACAACCAGCGCGCGGCTGAAGGACGAGGAACACATGACATCCACGGCCGTCTGCACCGGACTTGTGCAGGAAAACTGGCCGGAAACCACGGCCTGCGCGTCGCGTCGAAGGATGTAGCGCATGGGATGGTTGCCTGAATTCCGGGCCTTTTCGGCAAGCACGCTTTTTCCGTGGACCACGAATGTTGCCGGCCGACGTCCGGTGTTCCGCTCCGAGGAAGTGGCTAAATCGACAAACTCCGGGGGGCGAAGGGTTGGGACGCCGAGCACGACAGCTGCGGACTCACCGCAAAAGACGGGCTGGTCGAATGCCAGACCCACCGCCGCTGCAGACCACTCGAACCTCTGGGCAGGCGTCGCTTCCACCCAGGTGGAGGTTTTCACGTAGTACCCGCGCCTCAGCCGGACGAGACGGCCTGCCCTGAACGGTCTGTGAATCCCAGCCGTGGAGCCCGTAAGAGCAAGCCGCTCGGCGGAAACAATGAGCTGCGGAGGGATGTCCATGGAATTACTATCCATGGATCGTTCCGCATCGTCAGCCGTGTTTTGGCTCTATGTGGACAAAGCCAGGCTGTGGAGGATCAGTCCGCGGCGTCTACAGAACGGGCAGGACCTCAAGGCCGCCAATGTACTTCTGGAGTGCCTTGGGGACGTTGACCGAGCCATCCGGGTTCTGGTGGTGCTCCAGGATGGCCACGATCCAGCGGGTGGTGGCCAGCGTCCCGTTCAGGGTGGCGACGGCGCGGGTGCCCTTCGCAACGCCGTCCTCATTGACCGCACGCTCACGGATGTTGAGGCGGCGGGCTTGGAAGGTGGTGCAGTTGGACGTCGACGTGAGCTCGCGATACGCGTTCTGGGTAGGGACCCAGGCTTCGCAGTCGAACTTCCGGGCCGCGGACATACCGAGATCGCCCGCCGCGGTGTCGATCACGCGGTACGGAAGCTCGACCTTGGCCAGCATTTCCTCTTCCCAGGCCAGGAGGCGCTCGTGCTCAGCAGCGGCCTCTTCAACCGTGGTGTAGATGAACATCTCCACCTTGTTGAACTGGTGGACGCGGATGATGCCGCGGGTGTCCTTGCCGTGCGAACCGGCTTCGCGGCGGTAGCAGGAACTCTGCCCGGCGTAGCGGATGGGGCCGGCGGAAAGGTCCAGGATCTCGTCCGCGTGGTAGCCGGCGAGGGCCACTTCCGAGGTTCCCACGAGGTAAAGGTCGTCTTCAGCGAGACGGTAGATCTCGGCGTCGTGCTTTACGTCGAAACCGGTGCCCTGCATGGTCTCCGGACGCACCAAAGTGGGGGTGATCATCGGGACGAAGCCGGCCTCGATGGCTTGGTCCATGGCCATCTGCAGCAGTGCCATCTCCAGGCGGGCACCCACGCCGCGGAGGAAGTAGAAGCGCGCACCGGAGACCTTGGCGCCGCGTTCCATGTCGATCGCGCCAATGAGTTCGCCGATTTCCAGGTGGTCCTTCGGCTCGAAGTCAGGGAATTCGCGCGGTGTGCCGACCGTCTTGACCACCACGAAGTCGTCCTCGCCACCCTCGGGCACGCCGTCCACAATCAAGTTGGGAATGACACGGAGCAGTTCTTCCTGCTTGGCCTGGGCGGCGTCGGCTTCGGCAGAGGCGGCCTTGACCGAGTTGGCCAGTTCCTTGACCTCGGCCAGCAGCGCCTGCTTTTCCTCGCCCTTGGCCTGTGCCACCTTCTTGCCGAAGACGTTCTGCTCCGCACGGAGGTTTTCGTAGCGGATCAGGGCCGCGCGGCGGTCTGCATCGGCGGAAATGATCGCGTCCACCACGGACTCGTCGGCGCCGCGGGCGCGCTGGCTGGCACGGAACTTGTCCGGGTTTTCGCTGAGGTCTTTTACGTCGATCACCAGACAAGAGTATCGAATGAGCGCGCAGCTCCGCGGCAAGCGCCCGACGGCGGCGGGCACCCCCTGCCGCCGTGCACGGCCGCACCTGCAGCGGGATAGGGTTGAAGCACCATGAGCAACTGGATCCTGTATGTGATTCTGGCTGGGGGCGTGGTCTTCGCCGTCTCCAGTTGGTGGGGCGTGCGCCGGCTCAGGGCCAGGCATACCCGCAGCGCTGTGCACGAGGACGCACACAAGCCGGAAGCCGGCTTGCAGAGGGTGGCCGTGATCCTCAACCCGGTCAAGGCGAAGGCCGAGGATGCACGGAGGATCATCCGGGATGCCTGCCATCTTGCGGGCTGGGACGAACCCCGTTTCTTCGACACCACCGCGGAGGACCCCGGCCATTCGCAAGCCAAGGCGGCACTGGCGTATAGGCCCGACGTCGTACTCGTCGGCGGCGGCGACGGTACCGTGCGCGTCGTGGCAGAGGCCCTCGCGCACACCGACGTCGCGATGGGCTTGATTCCCCTGGGAACCGGAAACCTGCTGGCCCGCAACGTGAATCTGGATGTCAACGATCTGAGAGGCAACGTCCACACGGCGCTCTTCGGCCACCAGCGGTACATCGACACCGCCCGAATGGCTATCCACAACGAGCGGACGGGCGCCTCTTCCGAGCATGCTTTCCTGGTGATCGCGGGCATGGGCCTGGATGCCGAGGTTGTGGGCGATACCAACGATGGCCTCAAGAAGGCAGTCGGCTGGCTGGCCTACACCGAGGCGGGCGTCCGCCACCTGCCCGGCCGGCGCAAAAGGGTCTCCATTGCCATGGACGACGAGCCGGAGCAATCCCGGAAAATCCGAAGCGTCTTGTTCGCAAACTGCGGCCTGATTCCAGGGGGCATCGACTTCATCCCCGGTGCGATGATCGACGACGGCGTCCTGGACGTTGTGGTCATGAGCCCCCGCAGCGCCATCGGGTGGATCGCGGTGTACGCCAAGGTCTTGTTCAAGCACAACCGGAACCTGCCGGTCATGAATTTCTACCGTTCGGGCAAAGTGGTCATTAGCAGCAGCGAACCGATGGCCACACAACTTGACGGTGATCCCTCGGGCGAGGCCACAAAAGTCACCGTCAAGGTGGAGCCGCGTTCTCTCCTCGTGCGCGTGCAATAGCCGGTGCGCGTGCAATAGCGCGACGCGCTATTTGGCGTTCTTCGCCGCTTCCGTTGCTTTGTGCTCTGCCAGCTTGTTTTCTGCCAACTTGTGTTCTGCCAAGGCTTTGGCGGCCGCGCGCGCTTCCGATTGCTCGCGAATCATGGCCTGTTCTTCCTCAAAGCGCAGCCGATCAGCCCGGTCGGCGTCGTCGCCGTCCCAGTCCTGGTTGTCCGCCTTGGGCTTGGGGTTGACGATCATTCCCTGGCCGCTGGTGTCATTGCTATTTCCCGACATGGCCCGCTCCCTCCGTTAGGGGCATGCGTCCATCAATTGTGGATCAAGCAAGCATACGCACAGTTTTATCCACGCGATAGGGGTTGAAGAGTCAATTATCCAACGCTTTGCGGAGCGGATTCCGGGCCGGTCACGCGCCCGGTTCGCCACCCAGAATGCCCCGAACCCAGGCATGTGCGGATGCGAACGCGGCGTCGGAGGTATACGGCGCAACCAAGGCTTTCTGCTCGTCCGCTCGCGCATACGACCCTAGGAAGCGGGTGGCCGGGCTGATCCGGTGCAGGCCCGCCAAAGCATCGGCCACCCGGGCGTCCGATGCGTGGCCATCGGCGTCGATACTGAAGAAGTAGTGACCCAAATATTGGCCGGTGGGCCGGGACTCGATGCGGCTGAGGTTGACTCCACGGGTGGCAAACTGGTCCAGGATTTCCATCAGGGCGCCCGGGCGGTCTTCGGGGAGGGGCACGACGACGGTGGTCTTGTCCGCGCCGGTGCGTTCCGTCAGCGTGCCGGGACGGCTGACCAGGACGAAGCGGGTAACTGCGCCGGGGTTGTCGCCGATGTTCTCCGCGAGGATGTTCAGGCCCGGCCGTTCGGCCGCGACAAGGGGGGCGCAGATGGCTGCGTCATAGTGCGCATCGCCTTCGAGAAGCCCGACGGCGGCCGCCGCCGTAGAGGATCCCGGCACGTATTCCGCATTCGGGATATTTTCGTCGACCCACAGCCGGCACTGGGCCCAGGCATGGCCATGGGTGGAGACCCGGCGGATGTCCGAGATCTTCATGCCTGGCCGGGCAACCAGCACGAACGTGATGGGAACGAGTGCTTCACGGATGATCCGCAGTTCGGTTCCGGTGGCAATAGCATCCAGGGTGGCGGTGACGCCGCCTTCCACCGAGTTCTCGATCGGTACCATGGCCGCATCCGCCTCGCCCTGGCGAACCCTCTCCAAAGCCGTGTTCACGTTGGTGCAAGGCACCCTGTTGGCATCGGACGCGCCGGGGACCTGCAGGAGGGCAGCCTCGGTGAAGGTGCCTTCCGGGCCGAGGAAGGTGTAGGTGAGCGCCGATGCCGACATTGAATATTCCTTAGGTGCTATTCGTCGTGACTAGAGGACAACCGGCTTGAGGCCGTTCTCCGAAACCATCGGGCGGCCGGACTCAAACCACATATCCATGCCTCCGGCGATGTTGGTGGCAGTGTAGCCCTGCCCCACCAGCCACTGAACCGCCCGGAAGGACCGTCCGCCCGTACGGCAGATGACATAAAGGTCATCGTCAGGGTCAAGTTCGTCAAGCCGGGCCGGGATCTGGTCAAGCGGAATATGCAGTGCACCTTCAGCGTGGCCCGCTACCCATTCGTAATCCTCCCGGACATCCAAGATTTTCGCGTCGGCCGGAACATCGCCGACAGGCACGGTCTCGAAATCGCTCACGTGAGTTCCTTCCAGTTGATTCAGATCTCCAATCCAGCCTACCGTTGCAGGGACTAAGACCACTCAAAGCAAGAGGAGGCAACATGGCTGCTGGTGAGCCCACCATCCTGGCAACCTCCGGAGGCTATAAGTCCGGTCATCGCACCAGGATGGAGTTCGACCTCCTGGTTCACCACGCCGTCGAACTCTCCGGGGTGAGCGGACGCGCGCCGCGAGTGGCGCATATTGGCACGGCGTCCGGAGACCAGCGTTGGTTCGCCGCGGAATTGGACCAAGCTGCACGGGTTTCGGGCTTCGATTTCAGCCACCTGAATCTTTTCACGATGCCTAATTACGGCGATCCTGAGGCGTACCTTTTGGAACAGGACGTGGTGTGGGTCAACGGTGGCTCCGTGGTCAATCTGCTGGCGGTATGGCGTGCGCATGGACTGGACGGCATTTTGAGGCGCGTCTGGGAACAGGGTGTCGTACTCGCCGGAGTGTCCGCGGGCTCGATTTGTTGGTTCCAGGGCGGCACCACGGATTCCTACGGCCCTGAATTGCGCGCCATGACCAACGGACTGGGCCTGCTCCCCTACGCCAACGGTGTCCACTATGACTCCGAGCCGGGCCGCCGCCCGCTGGTGCACCAGTTGGTGGCAGAGGGTGTGTTGGGGGAAACGCACTGCACCGACGACGGCGTCGGGCTTGTTTATAGAGGCACGGACCTTGTGGACGTGGTTGCCGAAGTCAGGGGCAAGGCTGCTTATCGCGTCACTGCGGTACCCGAAGTTTCGGCCGACGCGGACGCGGTTGCCGTTGCTGTGGAGGAGCGCTTGGAGTCCCGCTTCCTTGGCTGACATCCACGAACTCAGCGCGGTCGCGTTGCGCCAGGCCCTGGCCACAGGTCAGCTCTCCGCAACTGAGGTGGCGGAACACTTCCTTGCGAGGATCGGACAGCTGAACCATACCTTGGGCGCCTTCGTCACGGTGACGGCGGACCAGGCCAGGCTCGACGCCCGAGCCGCCGACGCAGCGTACGTTCGCCAGCGCAGCGGAGGCCCTGAGCTTCCCCTCCTGCACGGCGTGCCGCTGGCCTTCAAAGACCTCACCGATGTTGTGGGAGTCGTGACCACCCACGGCAGTGGAGCCCTCGACCGTAAGCCCGCCCCGGAGGACGGAGCCCTTGCCGCGACGCTCAAAGGCGCCGGTGCCGTCTCACTGGGCAAGACCCAGGTTCCGGAATTCGGACTCACGGCCTACAGCGAAAACCGCATCGCACCGCCGTCGCGCAATCCACACGCACTGAGCCGCAGCTCCGGCGGGTCTTCGGGAGGCAGCGCTGCCGCGGTTGCGGCGGCCTTGGTTCCCTTTGCGCCCGGGAGCGACGGCGGCGGTTCCATACGTATTCCAGCTGCGGCATGTGGACTGCTGGGGTTGAAGCCGGGCCGGGGGTTGGTGCCGGCCGGCGAAAGCGTCGGGGACGCGGCACGCCTGGTGGTGGCCGGGCCCTTGGCTCGCTCCGCGGCCGACGCCGCGCTCATGATGGACGCCTTGGTGCCGCACGGAATCCGGCCGGAAGGGGGCTACCTTGCGGGCCTCGAGGAAGGGCCCACCGCCTTGCGCATCGGCGCGAGCCTGGACAGTCCGTGGTCCACCACCTTTCCCTTCGCCCCGGAGCGCGAGGCCCTGGACGCCCTGGCCAAGGGCATCGGACTGCTGACGGAAGCGGGCCATTCAGTGCTCGACGCCGAGATCCGCTATGACAACCGATATCCGGAAGCGTTCACCACGGCCTGGACTGCCGGCGTCGGAAGCGCCCGGATCCTGCCGCAGCGCGAAGCCCTGCTGACCCCGCTGACCCGGACCTTCCGGCGTCGGGCGCAACAGCGGAGCGCAGCCAAGGTCAACGAGGCCGTCGGCTTCCTGCGGCAGTTCACCCACGACACCATCGCCCAATACGCACAGTGGGACCTGGTCATGACGCCATCGCTGGCACAGACGCCAAGGCCCGTGGGCTGGTTCACCGGGACAACGCCCGGAGGCGAGCAATGGCCGGCCCCCGACTGGCCGGGCGACGCGGACGACGACTACCGCAAGCAATGCGAGTTTGCGCCCTGGTCCTCCATGGTGAACGTGTGCGGACTGCCGGCGATCACCGTGCCCGTTCATTGGACTGGTCCAACGCCTGGACCAGGGCTTCCTATGGGCATCCAGCTCATCGGAAAACCGGGGTCCGAGCTCCTGCTCCTGCGGCTCGCAAGGCAGCTGGAACTGCAGCAAAAACCGGCAGTCCACTGCGGCGAATAGTTGCCTGAGGCATCTAAAAAATGTGACAATGCGCTCAGTCAATGTCACCATGGATTAGATGAGCACAACTCAAGACACGCGGACGCCCGCCAAAAACACGGGCGATACGTCATTTTTCGGCCACCCAAAGATGCTGGCCAGCCTCTTCTCCGTCGAAATGTGGGAACGTTTCTCCTTCTACGGCATGCAGGGCATCCTGCTTTACTACATGTACTTCACCGCGGACCATGGCGGACTCTCGATCGACAAATCGCTCGCCGCCGGACTGGTTGGCGCGTACGGCGGAGGTGTATATCTCTCCACGATCCTGGGCGCATGGTTGGCGGACCGGCTTTTCGGCTCCGAACGGGTACTGTTCGGTTCCGCCATCATGATCATGACCGGCCACATCGCACTTGCACTCCTGCCCGGAATCCCGGGCCTGGTGGCAGGCTTGGTGCTGGTGGGCGTCGGTTCCGGTGGCCTCAAAGCGAACGCAACAGCGCTGGTTGGCACGCTTTATGCGGAGAAGGACGAACGCCGTGACGCCGGCTTCTCCATCTTCTACATGGGCATCAACCTCGGCGCCCTCATTGGACCGCTCGTTACCGGCTGGCTGCAGGAAAGCAACGGCTTCCACTGGGGCTTCGGCGCAGCCGCAATCGGCATGGCGATCGGCCTCACCATCTACGCACTGGGCCGCAACAAGCTCCCGGAAGAAGCCCACCGCGTCCCGAACCCGCTTCCCTCCACACAGCGGAGCCGTTACGGGCTCATCTTCTTCGGCATCGCCGTCGTGATCGCCGTGCTGCTGATGACCGGTGTGGTGAACCCTGGCAACCTGGCACGCAGCATGGCTTACGCCGCTATTGTCGCCTCGGTGATCTATTTCACGCTGATCTTCAGAAGCAAGAAGGTCACGCCGTTTGAGCGCAAACGAGTTGTCGCGTTCATTCCGCTATACATCGCGTCGGCAGCATTCTGGGCGCTCTTCCAGCAGCAGTTCACGTTCATTGCCGTGTACTCGGAGGAAAAACTGGACCGCAACCTCTTCGGCTGGGAAATGCCGGCAGCCTGGGTACAGTCCATCAACCCTGTATTCATCATCGTCTTCGCAGGCGTTATGGCAGCGCTTTGGACAAAACTTGGTCCGAAGCAGCCGGGATCCCCCATCAAGTTCGCTGCCGGACTCTTCGTCATGGGCCTGGCGTTCCTGGCCTTCATCCCCCTGACGGGCGCTGGAAAGACCCCTCTGCTGGTGCTCGTGGGAATCCTGTTCCTCTTCACCTTGGCGGAGTTGTTCCTGTCCCCCATCGGCCTGTCCGTGAGCACCAAGCTGGCCCCCAAGGCTTTCCACACCCAGATGGTGGCCTTGTTCTTCCTCTCGGTGTCCCTCGGCACCGCGCTGGCCGGCATCCTGGCCGGGCTGTACAACCCTGACAACGAACTGCCGTATTTCCTGGGCGTCGGCGGCACGGCCGTGGTGATCGCTGTGGCCCTCGCAGCCGGCTCGCCCGCTATCAAGAAGTTGATGGGCGGAGTTCGCTAGGCGCTTTAACCGAGCTAGACCGCGACGGCGGCCGGTGCGCTTGGTGGGTTTCCCGCCGGGCGCACGGGCCGCCGTCGTTGTTGCTAGTAGTTGTAGTTGTAACGAGAAGCTGTGGCGGCAAAAATCGCGACAAAGACCCAGAATATGGTCACGAGGACAATGCCCAGGTACCCCATGACGAGGCCGGCAATGGCCATGCCTTTGCCGGCCGGTTCCTTCTTGAGGGCCATGTGGCCGAGGATCACGGCGGCAATCTGGGGCAGGACGAAGACGCCAAAGCCCACGAAAACCGCGATCCCGCAGCACATGCTCGCAATACTCAAGCCCTTGGGCTCGGCCGGCATGCCATAGTAAGCGGGTGGTCCGTACGGGCTGGCAGGCTGCCCGTATCCAGGCGGCCCTTGGGGAGGTTGCCCATACGGCGAAGCGGGCTGTCCGTAGGGGCTGGCAGGCTGCTGGCCGTAGGCGGGCTGGCCGTATTGAGCCGGACCGCCCTGGGGCTGGCCGTACGGTTCCTGCGATTGTGGCGCTTGCGGCTGTTGCGGCTGGGGCTGTTGCGGCTGGCCGTAAGGGCCGGAAGCCGCCGGCGAGGCAAACGGCTGCTCGCCGTACGGGTTTTCGCCGGGTTGGGCTGCGGGCGGAATGTACGACGGTGGTTCGTAGCCCTTGGGCGGTCCGTCACCCTCCGGAGCGTCCTCGGGTTTAGCTGGCTGGTCAGTCATGGAATATCCCCCTTGCGAGTCTTTTGTGCTCAGCCTACCGCCGAGCGAAGGCACAGATAAGCTCCGGAGCCCCGGCTTCCCAACCCCATGCCGCACTCCGGTAAACGGGCAGTGAATCTTCGTCGGTCTTGCGGAAATACGAAGTCACAGGCACCGCAATAGTGGGTTTTCTCTTCAAGCGCACCGGACGGTCTGGCATGCTGGGTCAATGGCTAGCCGTGCGGGCACTGTTGCCCTTCCCCAGGACCTTGTAGACATCACCGCCCTTCTTGACGCGTACTACGACGTGACGCCGGATCTGAGTGATCCCGCCCAGCGCGTTGCCTTCGGCACCTCCGGGCATCGGGGGTCGAGCCTCAAGGCCTCGTTCAATGAAGGGCATATCCTCGCCATCACGCAGGCGATCGTGGAATACCGTGCCGGGCAGGGCATCACCGGCCCGCTCTTCCTGGCCAAGGACACGCACGGACTGAGCGAACCAGCACAGAATTCCGCCCTCGAAGTGCTCGCCGCCAACGGCGTCAATGTGTTGATCGACGCGCGGCACGGCTACACGCCTACCCCGGCCCTCAGCCACGCAATACTGAAGTACAACAATGAGGCCGGCCCGGGTCAGCCCCAGGCGGACGGCATCGTGGTCACCCCGAGCCACAATCCTCCAGCCGACGGCGGTTTCAAGTACAACCCCCCGCACGGCGGCCCTGCGGACACGGACGCCACCGGCTGGATCGCCAACCGCGCCAACGAGCTCCTGGAAAACGGGCTGCGGGGGGTCAAGCGGATTCCGCTGAACGACGCCCTCAAGGCGGATGGCACGGGCAAGTTCGATTTCCTGAGCAGCTACGTGGACGACCTCCCATCCGTCCTGGACCTCGATGCGATCCGCACCGCGGGCGTCCGCATCGGCGCGGACCCCATGGGCGGCGCGTCCGTGGACTACTGGGGTGAAATCGGCGAGCGTCACCAGCTCGACTTGACCGTGGTCAACCCCACCGTGGACCCGCAGTGGGCATTCATGACCCTCGACTGGGATGAGAAGATCCGCATGGACTGCTCCTCGCCGTCGGCCATGGCCTCACTCATCAAGCGCATGTCGGACAGCGCTTCGGCAGGCACGGGTGCCTTCGACGTCGCGACCGGGAACGACGCGGACGCCGACCGCCACGGCATCGTCACGCCGGACGGCGGCTTGATGAACCCGAACCACTACCTCGCCGTTGCGATCGACTACCTGTACCGCAACCGCACAGGCTGGAACCCGCAGTCCGTGGTCGGCAAGACCCTCGTCTCCTCTTCCATCATTGACCGCGTAGCCGCTGGACTGGGCCGCAAGCTCGTGGAGGTTCCCGTGGGCTTCAAGTGGTTCGTCCCCGGCCTGCTCTCCGGCGAGGGCGCCTTCGGCGGCGAAGAATCCGCGGGCGCCTCCTTCAACAAGCGCGACGGAAGCGTCTGGACCACAGACAAGGACGGCATCCTGCTGGCTCTCCTGGCATCGGAGATCACGGCGGTCACCGGCAAGTCGCCGTCCCAGCTGTACAAGGGCCTCACGGACCAGTTCGGTGCGCCCGTCTATGCCCGGATCGACGCCGCTGCCACGCGTGAGCAGAAGGCCGCACTCGGCAAACTCTCGTCGTCCGACGTCACGGCCACCACGCTGGCGGGCGAGGAAATCACCGCCAAGCTGACCGAGGCTCCCGGCAACGGCGCCTCAATCGGCGGCCTCAAGGTTGTCACGGAGAACGCCTGGTTCGCGGCGCGCCCGTCGGGAACCGAGGACGTCTACAAGATCTACGCCGAGTCCTTCAAGGGTGCCGACCACCTCAAGCAGGTCCAGGAAGAGGCCAAGGCGCTCGTGGACGGCGTGATTTCCTAGCCCTACCTAGTTTGGCTCCGCCGGGAGGCGCCACAGCTTGAGGATTCGGCGAATGGTGTGGTTGCCTTCCGGCGCCATGTCCACCAGCGCGATCTGGTCGAGCACGACGGCGTCACCCGGCTTGGGGCGCTTGCCGTCGTGATGCGAAATATGCGGGCGGTAGTGCTCCATGACGTAGCGCGGAGTTGCTGCGCGCCCTCCGATGCTGGCCATGGCGTCGAACAGTTCCTCGTGCAAGCCCTGCAAAATGGGATGGTGTTCGACGAGGCTGACCGGGATGGACCCTTGGTGACCGAATCCGGCGTCCGGCCCTACCGTAAGTTCCGCCCCTAAGGCGCCCATCGCGGGCGCCGTCACAAGCTCGCTGAGGCGCGCGGCGACGTCGTTATCACCGGAGGGCTCGACGTCGAACCGCAACAGGGTGATGTGCAGCGGCCAGTCGCTACGCGGGAAGACCAGCCCGTCAGCCACGGCTTCGACGAACGCCACCAGAATCAGGTTCCGCATAAGGAAATTTTGCCACCGTGGCGCCCCTCCCACAGCGACGCTCGCTCACTTATCGGGGTAAAACCACCAACGCTCGCTCACATATACGGCCTTAAACGCGAACGCTCGCTCACAGTGGTGAGCGAGCGTCGGCGAAAAAGCCGTCAAAAGTGAGCGAGCGTCGGCGAAACGGTATATATCAAGCTGTTTGTGACAGCTGGGTGGTTTGTTTGTTGTTGATCCCGGCGACCGGAGGGGCTCCCGG
>NZ_JAMXIC010000035.1 GCF_027587375.1 Arthrobacter sp. B2a2-09 | reverse complement strand
TCGCTGATCACGGCATCCGTGATGTCCCCGGAAGGAACCATGACCCAGACCAGGCGCGGCGCCGGAAGCGCAGCAATCAGGTCATCAACGGATGCGACATCGGCGATGTCCTGATTTCGGTCAAAGCCAGTGACTTCGATTCCGCCTCTCCGCAACCGTTCGCGCATGTTGAAACCCATTTTTCCAAGACCGATCAGTCCGATGTGCACAGCGTGAACTCTTTTCTGCGTTGGTGGTTTTGGTATTGACCCGTCTGACTCGCAGTTGTTGTCGTTTTGGGCCCCCAGAACGACAACAACTGTCAGCTAGTTGGGGAGGCGGACGGGCATCACGAGGTAGCGGTAGTCGCCCTTGTCATCGCCGTCGGCGTCAACCTGGGCGGTGATCATGGCCGGCTTTGGTGCCGTGGTGAAGGAGAAGCGCACGAACTTGGTTTCGATCACGCTCAGGCCTTCCACGAGGTAGTGCGGGTTGAAGGCTACCGTGATGTCTTCGCCGCTGAGCTGGGACTCCAGTTCCTCGGATGCCTGCGCGTCTTCGCCAGTACCGGCGTCGAGATTCAGTTGGCCCTGTGTGAATGCCAAGCGAACCGGGGTGTTTCGCTCGGCCACCAAGGACACACGGCGAACGGCCTCAACGAGTTCCTGCGTTTGGACTGTTGCGTGGATCGGCGTGGAATCCGGGAACAAAGACCGGATCTTGGGGTAGTCGCCGTCGACGAGAAGGGAAGTGGTGGTGCGTCCGCCGCTTTCGAAGCCAATCAGGCGGCTGTCGTCGTCAGCGAGGGCGAGGTGGATGTCCCCGCTGCCACCGAGGGTCTTGGCCACCTCGTTGAGGGTCTTGGATTTCACCAGGGCACTGGTGGAAATACCCGGGGTAACGGGCTTCCATGGCACCTCCCGCATGGCAAGGCGGTAGCGGTCAGTGGCGAGGAGGGTGATCATGTCATCCTCGATCTCCATCCGGACGCCGGTGAGGATCGGCAGGGTGTCATCCCTGCTGGCCGCAATGATGACCTGCGAAACGGCCTGGGCGAAGGCATCGCCGGGCAAGGTTCCACTGATGGCGGGAAGAGCCGGCAGCGGCGGGTATTCGGATTCCGGCATCGTTGCGAGATGAAAGCTGCTTCGACGGCACGTGAGGGTGACCTTGCTGCCATCGGTTTCGATTTCGACAGGAGCCGATGGGAGGCTGCGGCAGATATCGGCCAAGAGGCGTCCGGAAACCAGGATGGTTCCCTCGGTGGTGATATCAGCTGGAATCTCGAGACGGGCGGAGGTCTCGTAGTCAAAGCTCGAGAGACTCACTGTTCCGGCTTCTGCCTTGAGCAGGAGACCTGAGAGTACCGGGACGGGCGGCCGCGGAGACAAGGACCGGGCTGTCCATGTAACGGCTTCTGCCAGGACATCCCGCTCGACTCTGAACTTCACGGAAGGGTGCCGCCTTTCATTGCTGCTGCCAGTGTTCCACCGGAAACTCCCCCAGGAGCCCCGAAAACCATCGCCCTGAACCCGAAAGCTGCATGGTCCGCAGTGAGCGAACTACAAAGCAGCGCCAAGGATGGACGCGATGCAGACAGCTTAGCCGGAACTTCGGGCATTAACCCATCTCCGGCCCGCTGGCTTGTGATTCGAAGCAGCCACGGGCTGCGTCGCTGGGTGGGCGGAAGGAGATTGTTATTTGAGGGAATTCATTTTTTTGGGATTAGTAGTGTTAATAACCCCTGTGGAAACTGTGGATAACCGCCTCTGGACCCGCGGTTCCGGGGTTAAGCCCTGTTCACGATATGTGGGCGACAGGGGTTTTAAACAGGGTGTGGACGTGGATAACCCCCAGGGCCGTTTCTAACGATCCACAGACGCCTTAAGGGTTTTAAGCCCATTAACGGCGCTTGTCCCCTTAAGTATCCACAGGCTTATCCACATGTGCCTGTTAATAAGGTATGTAGTACTCCGAGGGAGGGACTCAGGAATCGCGTTGCTGCTGCTTGATGCGGTTGGTCAGCTCGGTCACCTGGTTGTAGATCACACGGCGCTCGGCCATCAGTTCGCGAATTTTGCGGTCCGCGTGGATCACTGTGGTGTGGTCGCGGCCGCCAAGCTCCTGGCCGATCTTGGGCAGGGACATGTCCGTGAGCTCGCGGCACAGGTACATGGCGATCTGCCGCGCGGTCACCAAGGTGCGCGTACGGGACTTGCTGCAAAGCTCTTCCATGCTGAGCTTGAAGTACTCGGCCGTCTGCTTCAGGATCTGGTCGGCCGTGATCTCCTGGGCGCCGTCGTCGGTGATCAAGTCCTTCAGGACCATTTCGGCGAGGGCTACATCGACGGGCTGGCGGTTGAGGCTGGCGAACGCCGTGACGCGGATCAGCGCGCCTTCGAGCTCGCGGATGTTGCTGGAGATCTTGGAAGCGATGTACTCCAAAGCGTCGTCGGGGGCGGACAATCCCTCGCTCTGGGCCTTCTTGCGGAGGATCGCAATGCGGGTTTCGAGTTCCGGCGGCTGGATGTCGGTCAGCAGGCCCCATTCGAAACGGGACTTCATGCGGTCCTCGAAGCCGGCCAGCTGCTTGGGCGGGAGGTCCGAGGTGATGACCACCTGCTTGTTGTTGTTGTGCAGGGCGTTGAACGTGTGGAAGAACTCCTCGAGCGTCCGGTCCTTGCCTGCCAGGAACTGGATGTCGTCAATCAAGAGCACGTCGACGTTGCGGTACGTGGTCTTGAAGCTGGCGCCTTCGTCGTCGCGGATGGAGTTGATGAAGTCGTTGGTGAACTCTTCGGAATTCACGTAGCGCACCCGGATGCCGCTGTAGAGACGGCGGGCATAGTGGCCGATCGCGTGCAACAAGTGCGTCTTGCCAAGCCCGGAATCACCGTAGATGAACAGCGGGTTGTATGCCTTGGCCGGTGCTTCCGCGACCGCGACCGCGGCAGCATGGGCAAAGCGGTTGGAAGAACCGATCACGAAGGTATCAAAGACGTACTTCGGGTTCAGCCGGCCGAATTCGTGCGAAGTACTCGGCGGAGTGGGCTGCGGCTTCAGTTCCACGGCGAGGTCGTTCGCGGAAGAGAGTTCGACGGCGGGGGCCGGCTCTTCGTGGATGGGCACCAGATCTGTGTCGACGTCGATCGCGCACCGGATGTCGTCGGAAAAGACGCTGCGGAGGGCGTCGTCGAGGGCGTCCTTGACTTGCGTCTGGAGAACCTCGCGGGTCAGTTCGTTGGGTACGGCCACCAAGAGGGTGGAGCCGATCAGGCCCTGCGCCTGCGCAAGGATAACGAAACCACGCTGCCGGGGTGTGACGCGATCGTCTTGTTCCAGCAGGCTCAGCACCCGCCGCCAGGAACTTCCGACCGTGTTGGCGTGGTTGGCTTCGTCTACCGTCATCAATTGGTTCCCTCGAGTGCTTGCTTGCCTGGATTGCGGCAGCCGAAGGTCCAAACCATGAGTGGATTCCGAACCGAATCCACAGGGTTATGCACAGTCCGTGGATAATCGGCTACTGAGACACTCTAGGGGATGGAAACTCCAGAAGATAGCTGGGAACAAGCTTGTGGATAATTACACCGTTGTGGTTCTGAAACGGGGTCTGTGAGCCGCTTCATCCACAGGCTGGCGGGTGTACTTAGCCACAGCTGGGGATATCTGGCACGGCGACTCCCGGTTTGACCTCGGGGGTCTTTTTGCCCTAACGTTGTGAAGTCCTATGTGTCCGCTTTTTGATCACCCGCACCTCCGGTAAATCCGGCGTTGGGCGGCGGCGGATACTCAATAAACTTAGCGTCGGCCAGTTCTTCCCCTTTTGATCGGGTGGGCGCACCTTTGATCCACTGGAGTAACTAACGTGAGCAAGCGGACTTTTCAGCCGAATAACCGCCGTCGGGCCAAGAAGCATGGCTTCCGCCTTCGTATGCGCACCCGTGCCGGCCGCGCCATCCTGGCCGCCCGTCGTGGCAAGGGCCGCGTCGAACTGTCGGCCTAAATAACTGACTCGTCGGTCAGCCTTCCAAGCGAGTCAATAGGTGCTAGCCACCCGTAACCGTCTGCGGACTTCTACCGACTTTTCAACAACTGTACGTTCCGGCGTCCGCAATGGACGCCGGAACTTAGTGTTATATACGGCACCTATTGGTGCCGGAGACCCGAGCCGCATCGGCTTCATCGTTTCCAAAGCTGTCGGGAACGCTGTGACCAGGAACCTCGTTAAGAGGAGACTGAGAGAAGCAGGTGCTTTGTCCTTGAATAGGCATGGCACGGGTCTTGCTGTTGTGGTCCGGGCGTTGCCCGCGGCTGCGACGGCAAGCTGGGACCAGCTGCTGACGGATTACAATGCCGCCTTGGCGGCAACCACGAAACGGCTCGGCGGATCCTCTCCGCGAGTTGTTTCGCCCACCCAGGGCACCACAACGGAAGGGACACCGCGTGCATGAGCTGAGCTCCGCCGTCGTCCGCTTCTTTAGAGTCGCTCCGAGGATCCTCGGAACATTTCTGTGGGAGCTGCCGCGCAACGTCCTCATCATCTTGCTGAAGACTTATCGCAGGATCATCTCTCCCTTATACGGCCAGGTGTGCCGATTCTTCCCATCCTGCTCGGCTTATGCCCTCGAAGCGGTGACGGTACATGGTGCCGTCAAGGGAAGTTGGCTCGCAGTGCGGCGCCTTGCGCGTTGCCACCCCTGGAACGCCGGCGGCGTGGACCACGTCCCCGCCGGACATCGTCACTGGCCCGAAGGCCAGACGCCCACAATTGTTGTACTGAACAACCCGGACCAGTTCCTGGCTGTGTGGTCTGATGAAGACGGTCGCCGCACAGCGGCCTGAGGAAATAGGGAAAACGTATGGACATCTTTGGAACAATTCTGGCCCCGTTCAAGTGGCTAGTGTCCGCGATCATGCTGGGGTTCCACGACGGGCTGAGTTTTATTGGCCTGCCGCCGGAGAACGGCTGGACCTGGACGCTGTCCATCATCGGCTTGGTGCTGGTGATCCGTGCCGCCCTGATCCCTGTCTTCGTCAAGCAAATCAAGGCACAGCGGGGCATGCAGCTGCTTCAGCCTGATCTGAAGAAGATGCAGGCGAAGTACAAGGGCAAGACGGACCAGCTCTCCCGCCAGGCGATGGCGCAGGAACAGATGGCTCTGTACAAGAAGCACGGCACCAACCCGTTCTCTGCCTGTTTGCCGATGCTGATCCAGATGCCGTTCTTCTTCGCGCTGTTCCAGGTGCTTTCCGGTATCACCCAGGCCCGCCAGGCCGGCATCGGCATCGGCGCGCTGAGCCATGACCAGGTGGTGCAGTTCGACGAATCCAGCATCTTCGGCGCTCCCCTTTCCGCGTCCCTGCTTCACGGCGGCCCTGCTGGTACCGATCAAACGGTTGTGTGGGTCCTGTCCATCGTGATGATCCTGGCCATGACGGCGTCGCAGTTCATTACGCAGAAGCAGATCATGGCCAAGAACATGTCCGAAGAGGCCATGGCCAGCCCGTTCATGCGCCAGCAGAAGATGATGCTCTACATCCTGCCGCTCGTTTTCGGTGTGGGTGGCATCAACTTCCCGATTGGTGTGCTCATCTACTGGACCACCACCAACCTGTGGACCATGGGCCAGCAGTTCTTTGTCATCCGCCGCATGCCGACACCGGGATCCCCCGCGGCGAAGGCACTTGCTGAGCGTCGCGCCGCCAAGGGCTTGCCGTCCCACCCCCTTCTGGGCGGTAGGAAGGACGCCGACGTCGCTGCCGAAGTGGCCGCCGTCGAGGTCAAGGCACAGCAGCGCATCCAGCCACAACGTAAGAACAGGAAGAAGAAGTAATGTCTGTTGAAAGCACCGAAGAGGCAACGGCCGCTGCCTCCACCGAGGAACTGGCAGAGGCCGCAGTAGAAACTTCCGAAGAGGGCGCTCCTGCCGGCAAGAGCATTTCCGTGAGCCGCCTCGAGGAAGAGGGCGACGTCGCCGCAGACTACCTCGAGGAACTCCTCGACATTGCCGACATCGACGGCGACATCGACATTGAGGTCCGCAATGGCCGAACCTACATCTCCATCGCGGCCGAAGACGACTCCGAGGGGCTTGAGAGCCTGGTCGGCCGCGACGGTGAAGTGCTAGAAGCCCTTCAGGAACTCGCTCGCCTGTCCGTGCTGTCGGCAACCGAAAACCGCTCGCGCCTGGTGCTCGACATCAACGGATACCGCAAGGAACGTGCCGGCGATCTGCAGCAGATTGCCGAAGACGCCGTCGCGAAGGTCAAGGAGACCGGCGCCCCGGTGGCACTTGAACCCATGAGCGCATACGAACGCAAGATTGTGCACGACGCTGTTGCGGACCTCGGTTTTGTATCCGAGTCCGACGGCGAAGGCGCCGGCCGCCACATCGTGGTTTCGGCCGACTAACGGATCATGGTTGAAATCACGGCAGCCGAACTGCAGGCGGCAGAGAAGATTTTCGGTGACCGGCTTGGGCTCGCCCAGCGGTACGTAGAACATTTGGCGACATCAGGAACCGAGCGCGGGCTGATTGGCCCGCGCGAGGTTCCCCGCCTGTGGAGCCGGCACGTTCTCAATTGCGCCGTCATCGAGTCGGCAATAGCCCACGGAAGCCACGTTGCAGACGTTGGTTCCGGTGCGGGCCTCCCCGGCTTGTGCTTGGCGATTGCACGTCCCGATCTTGAACTAACGCTGATCGAACCCCTGGAGCGACGCGTCATCTGGCTTCAGGAAGTGGTGGATGACCTCGGGCTGGGCAATGTCACGGTCATGCGCACCCGGGCCGAGCTCGCAGTGGGAATGGTCGACGCGGACGTTGTCACGGCGAGGGCTGTCTCTGCCTTGTCCAAGCTTGCTGGCTTGACCATTCCCTTGCTTAACGGCAAGGGTGAAGTTGTTGCGATCAAGGGCCGCAGTGCTGCCGAAGAGATTGAGCAAGCAGCAAAAGTCATCCGCAAGCTCGGCGGCGTGGAAACGTCTGTTGTGGTTTGTGGGCAGGAGCTCTTGGAGGAACCCACCACAGTGGTCAGGATCGTCGTTAACAAACAGCGGAAGATCGCTTAGCTTCGGCGCTGTGTCCCGCGTGTCCGCAACTGAGCGGTTAAGCTAGAGAACGGCAGCTAGAGCCGAATGAGAGTGAGAGTGTGACAGTGGGCAGTAGCGAAACCTCCACCCAGCGGATCCCGCCATTTATTTCCTTGGGGTCCGCCCGGGCCATGGCTGCACCCTCGGCCTCCTTTGAGTCTGCGCTGATGCGCACGAATTCGGTTTCAAACGCCGCTGTTTCACGTGAAACCCTGATTGTCGGAAGCGACAACGTCATGGACTCCATCGACGACTCGAGCCCTATTGCGCGTCAGCTCGCCAACGAGACCCGACGTCGCGAACGGCTGGTGGGACGCGAGCTTCCCAAGCCGGAGAGGACCCGTATTTTTACCGTGTCCAATCAAAAGGGCGGCGTAGGAAAGACCACCACGACGGTCAATATTGCGGCAGCCTTGGCTTCCGCTGGACTCAACGTCCTGGTGATCGACATAGATCCCCAGGGGAATGCATCCACTGCCCTTGGTATTGAGCACCACGCCGACGTCGACAGCATTTACGATGTGCTGATCAACGACCTTCCGCTGCGTGACGTTGTAGCTCCTTGCCCTGATATTCCCAATCTCATCTGCGCGCCGGCAACCATTCACCTGGCGGGTGCTGAAATTGAATTGGTTTCCCTCGTTGCACGCGAGCAGCGCCTGCGCCGTGCAATCGATGTGTATTCGAAGGAACGGGCGAAGAACGGTGAAGCTCGCCTGGACTTCATCTTCATCGACTGCCCGCCCAGCTTGGGTCTGCTGACCGTCAACGCCTTCTGCGCCGCCAGCGAGGTACTCATCCCCATCCAGTGTGAGTACTACGCATTGGAAGGCCTGAGCCAGCTACTCAAGAACATCGAAATGATCCAGAAGCATCTCAATGCAGATCTGGTCGTTTCCACCATTCTCCTCACCATGTACGACGGCCGCACCAATCTGGCCGCACAGGTGGCGTCCGAAGTCCGTCAACATTTCCCGGAACAGGTTCTCGGCGCAGTGGTTCCACGCTCCGTGCGCATCTCGGAAGCCCCGAGCTACCAACAGACGGTAATGACTTACGATCCTTCATCCAGCGGCGCGTTGTCCTACATGGAAGCCGCCGCGGAAATCGCCGAGCGCTAGACTTTCTGAATCACTGCAACATCCTTGGCGGGCTCTATTCTTGCCATTCCACCGGAGGGACATACTAATGAGCGAAAAGCGACGAGGCCTGGGTAGGGGTCTTGGGGCTCTCATTCCCAGCTCCGCTTCGGCTGGTGCATCGGGCAATGGCGTTCCGACGTCCCGCCCTGTGGACCTCTTCTTTCCTGAGGCGCGCAAGGCCCCGGAGACGGTGGATACACCTGAGGTGCCTGAGACCGAGGTAGCGAAGAGCTCTCCGTCGCGAGGCTCTTCGTCCAAGAGTTCGACGGCGGCAAAGAGTCCTGCTGCGAAGTCGCCCGCCGCGAAGGGCACCACCGGTGAAGGCGAGGCCGCGTCAGCCGACGGTTCTGCGGGAGACGCCGTTTCTGAGTCTCTTCCTGCGGAATCGCCCGAGGTTCAACTAGTTGAGGTTCCCGGGGCGCGCTTCGCCGAAATCCCCGTCGGGGACATTCATCCCAACCGCAAGCAGCCGCGCAGCGTCTTCGATGAGGACGACATGGCGGAGCTGGTTCACTCCGTCAAGGAAATAGGCGTACTCCAGCCAATTGTTGTACGCACTTCAACCGAAAAGGGTGGAGAACCGTACGAGCTGGTGATGGGTGAGCGGCGGTGGCGGGCAGTGCAGGCCGCCGGGCTCGAAACTATCCCGGCGATTGTTCGCGACACGAATGATGACGATCTCCTGCGCGATGCTTTGCTGGAGAACCTCCACCGTAGTCAGCTGAACCCCCTCGAAGAAGCAGCCGCCTACCAGCAGCTCCTGGAGGACTTCGGTACCACCCACGAACAGCTGGCTGACCGGATCGGACGTTCGCGGCCGCAGGTGTCCAACACTCTTCGCCTCCTCAAACTTCCTCCCCTGGTCCAACGGCGAGTTGCTGCCAGCGTGCTCTCGGCCGGCCATGCACGTGCATTGCTTGCTCTCCCGGACGCAGCCGCGATGGAGCGTCTCGCACAGAAGATTGTCTCCGAAGGAATGTCCGTACGGGCCACTGAGGAAGCAGTGGCGTTGTACCAGGATCCTACGGTGCCGGCTAAGAACAGCATCCCGCGCCCTAATGCACGCCATGAGCGCCTCGACTACCTTGCTTCTTCTCTTTCGGATCGCCTGGACACCAATGTGAAGATCACCTTGGGTGCCCGTAAAGGGCGAGTCAGCATTGAGTTTGCAAGTGTTGAGGACCTAAACCGGATTATGGATGTCTTGTCGCCCGGGGATGAAGGCTAGTCGCTCGATTTCTGCGGAATGGGGTTTGCTTCTAACGAGGCAGGCCCCATTTTCTTTTTGGGGTTTCCTGGGCTTACTTGCGCGATACTTGATGCCTGCGCACGTTGACCGTGTGGCAGCGCGGTAGGGACCCGTTGGGAGTGGCTGTGGGTGGCTATCTGAGATCTGTAGCTCCTACTGCTCGCAGGGCCAGGTGGAGGCCCTTCTGCCGTGGCCAGAGCAATCCGGTTCGCTTAGCTCTACGGCATCCATTGCTGTAAGCCTTCGCGCCGCGCGTGGCCCTTTGTTATGCGGCGGGGTTCGCGTTGTATTGGCAGATGGTCGTCGAGCATGTCACGACCGGGGAATTGCGGTGTCGTTCCGGTGTTTCACGTGAAACGTTCGGATGCAGTCCGTAGGAAGGCGGAGTTTGGCTTCTCGTTGGTGCCTCAGGTTCCGTGAGGGAAGCTCTTCTTATACAGTGCCGTGTGATCTTCCCCGCCTCGGGGCAAGCGAGCAGGAATTTGCTGGCGTGCCGTTGCGTCCGAGTTTGTCGGGCTGGACCGTCGACTGACTTGGATGGTCCTTCAGTCACCATCCGTTACGTTCGCCCTTCTGGTGCGGCGCCTGAGTCTGAGCGGCCAATCCGATGGTGTTGGCGTACGTTGTTCATATCGTCGGCATGGAACACTTTGGACACGATCGAGAGTGCTCCTGTTTGAGCGAATTGGAATACGTTTCTGGTGACGAGCGGCTTCTTGTTCCCCATGCGTCCTGTCGGGCTGCAATCCTAATCCTGCGATCTCATGTACTGCGTTTCACGTGAAACCATAGGGTTCGCCTGCCTTCAACTGACGATCTACTGGATCTCCCATATTCGAACCGGAATATCGGGAGCCTCGCACGATTCCCCGCTCCCGACGCAGGGATGTGGCATCCTGGATCGATCTGGGTTTCGGCATTCGGATTAGGTCCGCCCCCTTCTTCTTTTGGGTCAGTCAGGCGACAGAGAGTGGCTTTGCGAGCATCACCTGGAGGGGGTTCAGCCGACATGAGGCACCATATGACCGCAGACCTTATGGATAGATTGCAGCTGATGAGGCTGCAATGTTCCGAGCATGCTGGACCAAATAGATTGGTATCTCCTGTCCGCCAAAGAGCCTCCCGTTGTTTCACGTGGAACAGCCAGCCCAGCTGGACTGGTCGGCCTGGGCCGGTGGGAGGTGAGCTCGGTCTGCGCGCCGACCCGTCAGTCGGCCTGGATGGAGAGTCGGCCCTGCCTGTTTCACGTGAAACAGGAGCTCTGTAGACTCGACCGGACTCGATTCAGGGGCACGCGTTCTAGTAACTGATAGCTCACCCGCGGTATGTAGTGAGTGACCAGCAACGCGGCGTCGTGAGACGGCCCGGAAGCTCGTTGGTCTATCGACCTTCCCTTGTCCACTCACCCGTTAGCAGGTGAGGTCTCAGGGACTCGGTAACATCCATCAGGGCTTCCGGAAGAACGCATTCCCTGCCGCTGAAGTCACCGGAGGAAAGTTCGCAACAATGGCGACGGGTTCTGCTATTGCACTTAGCGTTCCGGATCTCTGCACTCAGGATTTCAATCTGCCTGCCCTCTTGGCAGCTGACGTATCACGCTCAGCGCCTGGGCAATTCGCCGCCCAAAGCAAAGCTGGAGGTAATCCTGGCTGGGTGTGCTTGGACGCTGGGACGCGAACGTGCGGGGGGTCTTCCTGTCGGCGAACCAGTTCCCGCGTGCGGAGAGGTTTCAAGCTCTGTCTGCTCATGACCCGCGCTGTCCGGTACGAGGCATCACTACTGTAGTGCCTGCGCACGGTTAGGTCCAAGGCAAGCCCGCGATCGTAGCGTCTGGAACGAGGACAACGATGAGCGAGCGCTGGACGTTGGGAGCCGTCGCCGGCGCGGCTACCTGTGACCGAGCAGTACTGGGCGAAGCGATTGCTGATCGCTCGGCCTTGGTCCGCCGTCGCGCGCCCGGGATTGTTGGTGCCTGCCGACCGCAGAGTGCGGATTCGATTGATGCCGAAGGCTGTTTGGTCTCTGATGTCTGCGGCATCAGGTCGCGGCCAACGACAGGGTGTTTCTCCCCCGTTCGCCAGAACATGAGACTGGCAAAGGCCAAAGTGTTCTCTGAGCTCTCTTCATCTGGGGCGGGACTGCTGAGCCGGTGCCATGCCCCATCCGGCCTTCAGTATCGTTCCATCTTCTGCGTACGCACGAGTCAAAGACTGTTCCTGAACCTCTCGACCTGCGGGGCGGGAATCGCCTATTCCGGTCCACCCAGTTGTTCCTCGGGAATCGGTGGTCAGTATCGCAAACGGCCTTGGGAAGAGAGCATGATCGTAGTCCCCCTGTAGTCCCAAGCGACTGAGGATCTTTCGGTGGCGATGTCAGTGGCGGGGTCCGTGCTCGCACCGATGATTGCGCAGGTGAGTGCACAAGTGATTGTGCCCCGGTACCACTCGCGGTGGTCTCTTGGAATGAAGCCGCGAAGGTTGTTGGCTCCCCTGATCTGTAAGGCTGGAATCCTCCCCCATCTTTGGGCGAACCTGCCCTTCGGGTGGCCACGTCCTGGTGCGACCCTCTCCGGTGTCCTTGTGCGTACGGCGATGTGCATGACCTGGGAGCGCCTGGATGGCGAGCCGGTAGTTGGTAGTGCGTCATCTACGTCGATCAACACCGCAGTCCCTGGTGCATGTGGAGCGGGCCCGGACTCGTGCGCTCTTGGCTGGGCGAATCCAGATGGCGGCTCCGCGGCATGTTCGGAGCTAGCTCGCCGTGGCGGGGCTGGTTCACATCGGGATCCCGAATTTCGGAGATGTGGGGAAGCCGGAAGTGGCGCTCGGTGGGCCGATGGCCGGCGCATTGAGACTACGTTACCCGCTACTTCGAAGAGGCTAGGCGGTCCGCTATCGATGATCCCGATGCGGACGATCGCGGAAGACCGAGCACGATGTGGGCGTCTCCACGGGAGGCGAGAGGACAAGCTTGCTTCGCTCGTGGCATGCCCCTACCTCTTGGACCCGTGCGAACCGCTGTTGAAAAGTCTGAGAGCAGCAGTGGATATCGTTGTGGAAAACTTTGTTGATAAGTTGGCCGAATACCGGAGATGGCGGTCTGCCCTGCGTGGGTCTCCATGCGGCCCGCGTTGGTGCTCGTGTGTTCCTTGAGCGTTTCGATGGTTCTGTTTCACGTGAAACAGAACCATGGCCTGCAAGATGGTCCATTTCCCCCCTGTTTGCTCGGATTTTGGCCAATTCCTGGGCTTTTGGACGCTTTTCCGGTCGAGTGTAAGTTGGCTCCCACCTGGCGGTCTGAGCGTCCCCTCAATTCGCGCTAGACACGCTCCGCACCAAGCTAGGAGGACCGCTCGGACCGGCTCTCTTCCCCCGTGGATATTGCTGTGGAAAACTTTGTGCATAACTTTGGACCCGTCGGTGGATATCCTTCTCAGCGAAGATTCAGCGACTGCCGACGGTCGGGCTCATGTTGTGCATTAGGGCTCGCATTTTGGTCAGGAGTCTCCAGGCTTCTGGTGCCTTCCGAGGTCGGCTTGAACGTGTTTGAGCACCATAGCCTCGTCATGTTTCACGTGAAACTGCGGCCGCACCGGCGACTGCCGACGGCAGGACAACCCCTTGCCTGCAGAGAAGTGAGGAGCCACAACGGTCGTATGGGCAGGGGCCCACGAACACGTGCCGGAGGCGGAAGCATCCGCTGAGGCTACGGTGCTGGCACCTGCCGGACTCCACACTCATC
Organism: Arthrobacter sp. B2a2-09; assembly: GCF_027587375.1. GTDB lineage: Bacteria > Actinomycetota > Actinomycetes > Actinomycetales > Micrococcaceae > Arthrobacter. The sequence continues at coordinate 26,382 of NZ_JAMXIC010000035.1, read as the reverse complement.
TTCTGCGTCCCGGTCTATTAGTGGCGCGGTGTGCCACTGACTCGGGCATGCCGTCGACAAGGGCAATCGTCCCGCAGGCCCACTTGGGCAATGGTATTCGCCTATCGACCGATATTGAAGCAACGGACGCCGGTGCCGAGCCGAATCTCAGTCAGCATTTTGAGCGGTATGGACTGTGGGGGAACTTCTGGCCGACCGCCCCATGCGGACTCTCACCTATCGGTGTCGCCATCCGATATTCACGCATTTGAACGATCGGTCTGCCCACGATCCCCGGACACACAATCGTCTCTCGGTACTTTGGCGTAGGCCCGCGCGCTCCATGTCATACCTGCCCACTCTTCCAACCCGGCCAGGTCCTAGCGTTCTTACGCGCGAGTTTGCGCACCCCTACTTGCGTCAGGTCTGGGAGATTCAAACTCAAGGGGGCCGGCTGCGGGTGGCTCTCCCAAGGGCTGATGCGACGGCGGCGGTTCTCTCGTGCCTGAATGATCGTCGTACCGTGGCCGGTGTTGCTACCACGCTGCCTTCGTTTGGGAGCTCGGTGGCCTGGGAGCGAGGCGCAGGTTCTACCAACGTCCGCGGCCATGAGTGATTGGAGAGCGCGTTGTGTCCCGGCCCGGCACCGTGATTCAGGACTAAACATCGGGCCATGATCATCGAGGTACAGACTGGAATTCGGCGCTGTCTTGAACCTGGCTCCGGCCTGGTTTTCGGCCGTGGGAACTGAGGCAGAAGGCTGCGTCGATAGGTTCTGGGAGGTGTGGTCCGCGCTGATTCAGCACGGACCGCTTGCTGGTTTGCGAGGACGATCTCACTATCGCGGCACACCTTTCGAAAGGGTGACCACCACCGTCAGGGTCGACCTACTCCTGAAAGCGAGATTCGATCGCCGAATAGCCCGTCGCCGTGGAAATTGAGGGGGAAGATGGCCTGCTTGTCCCACGGCTGCCGTGCAGTGGATGTTTGCTGTGCGGGATCCCCGTGCTGTGTGACCCCTGGTCATGGGCTCCGGCTCCGATCCCTGCGGGCGGCCTGACGGCGCCTGCCTCGACTCCTTCAATGGCTCTTGCGGACGGCATACTCTGAGCCACCGCACGGAACTGTATGAGTCTGCCAGTACGGCTCACTCCGAAATCTAGGGCGTGCAGACGCCGCGAGTTTCAGTTGTCACTTTCCCGGCGTAGGTGAGACGCAGGTGTCTATGCGGCAGCGCCCCGCGAGACTCGCGGTGCCAGAGGACAAGCACTAGACAGGATCGTCGAGCCTGAGCATCGGGTGGCTCCTCCCCGATTGATGTACAGTCCGCGGCCTTCCACACAATCTACGTGTATCCGGCGAGTCGAACTGCATCCGAGAACCGCAGATGTCCCTGGATGGCCGTATAGACCGGCTGTTGACGGCCGAGGCGATTACGGTCGGTTGAAACAACCTCAATTGATTGGATAGACGAGTGCTCCTTCCCAACGCTCGAAACTTGGGCAGGCGGTGACACGTGGCATACTCGCGTGACGGTGCGTTGCGTGGAATTTGACGGCGTCTGACGAAGAGTTCCAATCCGGTGCCGTGGGTCGGACGGCAGCCTAGAGCATCAGCACAACCAACGGGGTGAGTAGGCGTGGGACTCCCGGACTCGAAGATGGCATCGCCGAGCAGAGGATCGCCACCCTGGTCCCGGCCTGGGCACTCTTCAAAAGATCTAGCCGCGACGGCAAGTAACGAGGTGGACTGTGCTTGGAGGGCTCGAGATGCCGGGAAGTTTGCCTGATGAACTCGCGTCCAGTGGGTTCGAACTCGCTGTGTTAGATGCGGTGTACAAGCCGCTGCACCAGGCGCCGCCGGCACTGGTCTAGCGCGATTGACTCCGGCAACTTAGTCCGTGTCGAGCCGATGCAGAGAACCCGTGGTACCGGGCCCCGCGCTGGCATCGCGTTTCACGTGAAACATCGGGCATGAAGGGGCGCACACGATTCCCATACCGGGCAGTGAGGAGGGGCCCTGGATCCGTCATCTCGGACTAGCGAGGAGTTGACCCCAGAACAAGCAACCGACGAGGAGGGGCGTTCGCGGGGTTCAATGGGGCGGGAGCGGCTGAAATCAGTACAAGATCAGTAGCGGCGGAAACCACCGCGACGACCCGTAACACATCAACGATCTCAACCACCTCCACGTTCTGTAGCCACATCAACGAGCCGCAACCGCTCAGACGGTTTCACGTGAAACCACGCAATGCGATTTGTCGCATGATTGCCCCATTCTGAATACGAATACTAAAGTGCATTTCGGGGCATGTCGCTCAGGTAGCCGTGTTTCACGTGAAACAGTGCATTCGCTGAGCGCGCGCAAGAATCGGCGTGGAACTGAGTTCGAAACCATGCTCGACACCGCATCCCACTCACGGTCAACTCTGTTTCACGTGAAACAGACGAATCCAATACCTCGTCTTTGCCATCGAACAGGGAAACGATGCAAGCGAGTGGAGTCCTCGGCATCAGCAACGACTCAAAGAATCAACAGGGCAAAGTGTCCCCCAAATCCGTGCTCAAGGTAATGACTGCTAGCCGGTGAACTGCCCTGATCCCAGCCATGTTCCGCGCATGGAACAATTCTCAGGCCTCGCTGGGGCGTGCCTAGAAGATTTGCGTCTGTTGAAATCGAAAAAGGTTCAGAAACGGGAACGAGAGTCCCAGAACAGTAACGGCCCTTCCATAGGCCTATTAGTACCTCTGACGATCAGCACCAGCAGGGAGACCACGAACCCCAGGAACCTGCACCCAAGGCACGAAAAAGCCGGCGGTCCTCGCTCAACAGCGAAAACCACCGGCCGAATCAGAAGCGACCGCTAGAGGGGCGCCTGACGTCCTAGGACAGGACGGATTCAAATTCCTTCTCGAAGAACTGCTTCGGCTTGGCACCGATAACTGTGCTCTTCACTTCTCCCCCACTGAAGAGGTAGACCGCCGGAATGGACGTGATGCCGTACTCCGCGGCGATGGCCGGGTTGTCGTCGACATTCAGCTTGACGACGTCAACCTTGTCTCCGTATTCAACCGAGATCTCGTCGAGGATCGGACCCAACTTGCGGCACGGGCCGCACCACTCTGCCCAGAAGTCCACAATGACCGGCTTTTCAGCGGCCAGGACGTCGGTGCTGAAACTGGCGTCGGTAACGTTTTTAGCGTTGCTCATAATTCTTTCCCTTCGAATGGATGGCTGCTGTGCCGATTAGGCGTGCAGGTCTGCAAGATAGTGCTCGACGTCCAAGGCCGCGACACAACCGGAACCGGCGGCGGTGATGGCCTGACGGTAGGTGGGGTCCACGACGTCGCCGGCGGCGAAGACGCCCTTGATGTTGGTCTTCGAGCTGCGGCCCTCGACGGCGATGGTGCCTTCAGGGGCGAGCTCCAGTTTTCCCTTCACGAGTTCCGTGCGGGGATCGTTGCCGATGGCCACGAAAACGCCAGTGACGGCGAGTTCGGACTCGGTGCCGTCGACGAGGTTCTTCAGCTTCAGGCCAGTCACCTTGTCCCCACCGATGACGTCCTCGACGGCGGTGTTCCACACGAAGTTGATCTTCTCGTGGGACTGGGCACGGTCACCCATGATCTTGGAAGCCTTGAGGGTGTCGCGGCGGTGTACCACGGTCACCGACTTGGCGAACTTCGTGAGGAAGAGTGCTTCCTCCATGGCAGAGTCGCCGCCACCGATCACTGCGATGTCCTGATCCTTGAAGAAGAAACCGTCACAGGTTGCACACCAGCTCACGCCGTGGCCAGAAAGACGTTTTTCATTCTCGAGGCCGAGCTCACGGTATGCGGAGCCCGTGGACAGGATGATGGCGCGTGCCTTGAAGGTCTCCCCCGTGCCGATGGTCACGGTCTTGATGTCGCCGTCGAGGTCCAGTTCGGTGACATCCTCAAACTGAATTTCAGTTCCAAAGCGTGCCGCCTGCTTTTCGAAGCTCTCCATGAGATCAGGTCCCATGACGCCTTCGGGGAAACCCGGGTAGTTCTCGACGTCTGTTGTGTTCATCAGTTCGCCACCGGCAGTCACGGAACCGGCGATGAGCAGCGGGTTCATGTTGGCGCGTGCCGTGTAGACGGCCGCCGTGTAACCGGCAGGACCGGAGCCTACGATGATGACATCACGTACGTTGGACGCGGTGTTTTCTGCGTTGCTCACTGTTGGGTGAACCTCTTCCTTAGTCGATGCACCGGATCCTTGCGGCCGGCCACATGGCACAACCCTATGGCGGCGCGGAATATTCCGATGTTTCCGGGGACCCTAATATCCACCACCATTCAGGGTACCTGCTGGTAGTGCAGGGCATGGAAGGGCGAAGACTCCGTTACCGGAGTTGACGGTCCCCCTGGACGCAAGCGCCCGAAACAGCCGCAAGCGCCCGAAACTGTCACACGCGGCCGAAGGGGTCGCCCGCCGTCGACTACTGGACCTTGATCTCCGCAAGGCGCAGGCCGAACCCGTAGCGCGTCTTGGGCGCGGTCAGCTTGGGCAGGGACTTGATGGAGATAATCACGTACTGGGCGGTTACAGGGGCGCTGAGCGGCATAGTGAGCTCCGGTGAGGTGAAGCTGTTGGTGCCCACCAACTTGGCGCCGTCCATAGCCGGACGATCATTGGTGTAAACGCTGATGTTTCCACCGGAAGCGCCCAACTGGCTCAAGGTGACGGACGACACTTGTGAGGGTGCCTTGAGCTTGACGAGCAACGAGACTCCATCAGGTGCGAGTCCACCCCAGTCCGCGGTGGCGAACTCCATGTCCGACCAGTAACTCGCGGCATTTCCGTCGTAGGCCTTGACCAAGTCTTTGTCGTAGGTCGCGGCGAATTCGAAATCGCCCATACGAGTGACTCCATCAATCACCGGCGGCGCTGCGACCGCAGTTGCCGAGGCACTGCTACTCGGCTGTCCAGTTCCCGTTTGAGTCCCTGTGGCGGACTGCTTGGCCGCGGGAGAGCCGCCGGGGATGAGGTTGCCGAGGTTGGTGACAGCCAGAATCAAACCCACGATCAAGACAGCGGCGAGGACGCCACCTACAAGCCATCGGAAGGAACGGGGCTCGCGAACCGGTTCCTCGTCGTAGTATTCGTCCTCGTCGAGGGGCTCTGCTTGCTCACGCGCTGTGACCGGGAAGCTCGATGCTCCTCTGCTGTACCCGCCGGTGGCAGCGGCCGCATCGCGGGAAGCGCCCGCACCGCGGGAGCCGGCGTCGTCGTTAATGAAGCCATAGTCGTCTTCGGACCAGAGAGAGACTTTGGATTCCTGGGCAGGGTTCGCGGAGGTAGGCGCCGGAGGGGCGGACGCCGGAACAGCCTGCGTGGCGGGCGCCGGCTGGATTTGCTGGGGGGCGGTCCGGCTCGACTCGGCGGTCCGGTTCGACTCTGTGGTCCGGTTCAACGGGGCGGTGGGGCCAGACGGGGCAGACGGAGCGGACGCGGGCGTCCCCGAAGGTGCGGCCTGGCCTTCTTCGCTGTTTGACTTGCCGGTACCCTTTACGGCGGCCGCGGCTGCCGCCCCTGCTCCCGCTGCTGCGGCAGCGATGCGGGAACCAATGCCCCCAGGGGCCGACGCTGGACGGCTGGCCGGCATGGGAGGAACCACCGGGCGGCGCGGGTCCACAGGTGCCTCGGCAGCCGGCAGCGATTCGCCGGCGGGATTGGGCTCGACATCGTCGTAGCTGATGTACTCGGCGTCGTGCTCTTCGTCGTCGTACAGTCCGTCGTAGGTCTCGGGTTCGTGGGACCGGGCCTGGCCGAAGATCTCGCTGCCCAGCGTGTCCGTGAAGAACGGCTCTACATACGGCGGGTTGGTGGCCACCACGAGGTCCAGCAGATCAGGAGCGCTGCTGTGGTTGGTGATGAGGTACGTGGTGCTGTCGCTGACTCCGAGATCGAGGATCTGGACATGCCCGGGCCGTTCGCCAGTGGCTACCTCGCGTGCGCTCTTGGCAACCTGCTCGGCGTTCCCGGGGCCGGCCACGAGGATGCTGACAGGTCTGTTGAGGACCTGGTCCACGCCGTCGAGCACCAGATCTTGGTCGTGCGAAGTCAACACGGTGGCTGTGACTTTGTAGCGGCCGCCAAGCACTGATCCGACATCGATCGGGTGGGACACGGGTTCCTCCTATGGACTGTCCGGAAGCTGCGGGTCCTGAATACGGGATCCGGCCAGCCGGGTGACCCGTGGTCTGCAACTACCTGTATTAGTTTCTGATCCTAGCGGATTGGGCCGTTCCGGCTCCCGGTTTGCGAGGATGCGTCACCTTTTGCGGCGCGGTCCACCGCGGAAATAAGGGTTGTTTCCCAGCGTCCCCTGATAGGTGCGGCGGCCAGGCAACGGGATCCCGGGGCGGCCTGCGCCCCCTTGTGCGGTGCTGGGGATGTCTTCATCCGGCAGATATGACTTTTCGATGTCGGACCAAGCGTCCACTTTATCCTTCGCCTCCGCAATGCCGCCATCGGCAAGATGATCAGGATCCTGCCCGGCATCCCACCCGTCCTTGGAGGGGATGGTTTGCAAGGCGGGGCCAGCGCGGAAGGATGCTGCGTCGAACTCGCCCGAGATGCGTGGAATGAGCCCGGTGTCGTCGGACACTGTGGCGCGGACCGCCGTCGGGGGCTGCTTTTCGCCCGCGGATGGCGCTGGCGCGACCGGAACGCCGCGGCCGAGCCGGCCCAGCACCGGCCGGAGCAAATCGCGCAGTTCGCTGACGTGGAAGACGCGTAGCAGCAGCAGATATGCAAGCAGCATGACGGGCCCGACGACGACTACCGTCACCAAAGCGGCAGGCCTGCTGCTCCAGGCGAAGCCGTCAGCGTGATAGCTGCCCAGAAGCCACAAGGCCAAGGCGCCGGCGATCGCCGAACCCAAGGCGGCGTAGCCCATGCGAATGTACGAGTTTGCGATCCGCGGGCCGTCCACATGGCCGAGGAGGCGTCGCAGGAACCACACGCTGATGACCACGGAAAGGATGTTGCCGAGCGTGTACAGGACGGCGATCGCGAAGATGATCTGGCCCACCGGCAGGAACTGGATGATGAACGCGCCCACAACGTTGAGCAGGGCCAGTATGAGCTGGATGTAGAAAGGGGTTCGGGCGTCTTCGTTGGCGTAGAAGACGCGGGACATCATGAAGTTGGCGCTCATGAACGGCGTGCTCAGCGCAAGGATCGTCAGCGTCTGGGCCAGCATGACGCCGTCCTGGGGTTTGCCCCCTGAGAAGAACATGCCCAGCGGTCCGGCGAGGGCGAACAGCGCCAGTGCCCCGAAGACAGTGGCGACGGCCATGGTCCGCAGCCCGTGCGAAAGGGCTTCGCGCAGCTCGGCCTTATTGCCGGCCTGGGATGCGTGGGCCATGCGGTTGAAGAGCACCGTGGCGAGCGACAACGCAATGATCGAGTGCGGCAGCAGGTACAGCTGGCTGGCGACTTCCAGGACCGCGTTGCCGGGGAGGGTGGCGGCCGCCGGGTCTTGCGCGTGTTCCAGCCGAAGCCGCTCGGAGCCGGGAATCGTGGCGATCCTCATGACGTAAAGGAAAGCGAGCTGCCCGACGGCGGCGGTCAGGAGCGTCCAGACGCTCAGTTTTGCTGCCTGGCCCAGTCCCACGCCCCGCCAGCCGAATCGCGGCCGGAGCCCGAGCCGCAGGCGGATCACCGGGACGAGGAGTATGGCGGTTTGTGCGAGCACGCCGACGGTGGAGAATCCGGCGATCAGGAAGGTCTGGAAAGGCCCCCAATTGTCCAAGGTGTGCGGGTTGGTGTTGTTGGCGCCGAGGATCCAGATGAACATGCCCAGTCCGGCGATGGCCACCACGTTGTTCAGGATCGGCGCCCACATGGCGGGGCCGAAGGCGCCGTTGGCGTTGAGGACCTGGGTCAGCAACGCATACAAACCGTAGAAGAAGATCTGCGGCAGGCAATAGAACGCGAAGGTTACGGCCAGCGATTTCTGCTGGGGTGAATAGCCCTGGGTGGTGAGGTCGATGACCATCGGCGCGGCCAGCGTGACCAGCGCCGTCAGCGTCAAGAGAACCAGCACGGCCAAGGTCAGGAGCCGGCTGATGTAGTCCGCGCCGCGGTCCGGGCCCTTGCTTGCTTTGATGATTTGCGGGACCAGTACAGCGTTGAACACGCCGCCCGCCACCAGGAGGAAGATCAGGTTGGGCAGGTTGTTGGCGTTGATGAAGGTGTCGTTGACCGTCGATCCCAGGCCCAGTGCGGCGCCAAGCATCCAGGTTTTGGCGAAGCCGAGGAACCGTGAAACGAGCGTCCCGGCGGCCATGACGGCGCTGGAACGGGTTTCTCCGGACTGGACTGACTGGGTTGTTTTGGCGGCAGACATTGTCATTATCGTCCCATGAGCCGGGCTGCCTGTTGCGTCAAACCGGCGTCAGACGGTAGGAATGGCCGCGTTAGAGGTGTTCGGGCAGGACTTCGCGGGCAAGATCGGCGATGCGCCGCTCATTGGGAAAGGACAGCTTGCGGGCCAATTCCTGGAGGGGAACCCAAGCGGCATCGATGGCCTCTTGATCGGGATCGTTCTCGATGGTCAGTTCTCCGCCCGTGGCGCGCAGGAGGAAATGGTGCACGGTTTTGTGGACGCGGTGCCCGCTCACGGTGAACCAATAGTCGATGCTGCCGAGAGGAGCGAGGACGTTGCCTTCGATTCCGGTCTCTTCAGCAATCTCGCGGACGGCTGCTTCCTCGTTGTTTTCCTTGCCTTCCGGATGCCCCTTCGGCAGGCACCACTCGAGTCGGCCACCCCTATTAAGGCGGGCGATGATCGCAACCCTCAGTTCGCCGTCGGAGGTGTCTACTACGACGCCGCCGGCGGAGACTTCCTCCACGGTCGGAAGGGCGGCCTGGGCCGGGTGCGGAGCGGGCGCGACGTGGGCACCAATTGCCGACGGCAATGGTGCGTTCGTCCTCCTGCCAGGAGCACTCGGGATCGGGTTGGCCATGAAGTCCACTCTAACGACTCTTGCCCGTTGGTGATGACCGGGACATGGACTCACGGTGACGTGCGGATGGCGTTCGGCCGTGATCCCGGTGCCGTCGCCACGCAATCGCAGCGCAATGACAAGGATCCGGTGTGATGGCGCGGCGAAATCTGACAAGCTTAAGGAACTATGGCGCAAGTATTGGACAGTTCTTCAGTTAATTTCCAGATGGATCCAGTGGTCCTGGACCTCGGTCAGCGGTTTGTGGACGCTGGATTCGAACTGTCGCTGGTTGGCGGGCCGGTGCGGGACCTCTTTTTGGGCCGTGTCTCGCCGGACCTGGATTTCACCACTGACGCCACTCCGGACCAGACCCTTTCCATCATCAAGAGGTGGGCTGACAATTTCTGGGAGATCGGCCGCGCCTTTGGAACCATCGGGATGAAGAAGTCCGGGTTCCAGATTGAGATCACCACGTACCGCGCCGAGGCCTACGACGCCGATTCCCGCAAGCCCGCAGTAGCCTTCGGCTCGTCCCTGCTGGACGACCTCCTCCGCCGCGACTTCACCATCAACGCCATGGCACTCCGGCTGCCCTCCCTGGAGCTCGTGGATCCGTTCGGAGGGGTCCGCGATCTCCATGCCTCGGTCCTCGCCACCCCGGGAGCCCCCGAATCGTCATTCTCCGATGATCCCCTTCGGATGATGCGCGCTGCCCGCTTTGCAGCGCAGCTTGGCGTTGCAGTGCACGACGACGTCCGCCTCGCGATGTCCGGCATGGCCGAGCGGATCAAGATCATTTCCGCCGAACGCGTGCGCGAGGAGCTCGTCAAGCTCATTAACGGTGCGCATCCACGGGCGGGCATCGACCTCTTGGTGGATACCGGACTGGCCGAATTCGTCCTCCCCGAGGTTTCTGCGCTGCGCCTTGAAGCCGATGAGCACCACCGGCACAAGGACGTCTACCAGCACTCCCTGCAGGTCCTGGAGCAGGCCGCGTCACTCGAGACCGGTCCGGACGGTCCGGTGCCGGGTCCGGACTTCGTGTTGCGCTTCGCCGCGTTAATGCACGACGTCGGGAAGCCGGCGACGCGTCGTTTCGAACCGGGCGGCGCGGTGAGCTTCCGCCACCACGACATGGTGGGCTCCAAGCTGACCGCAAAACGCATGAAGGCCCTGCGCTTCGACAACGACACGATCAAGGCCGTGGCGCGGCTCGTGGAGCTGCACATGCGCTTCTACGGATACGGAGACGCGGGCTGGACCGATTCCGCCGTCCGCCGCTACGTGGCAGATGCGGGTCCATTGCTGGAGCGCCTGCACCGACTGACCCGGTCCGACGTCACCACACGTAACCAGCGCAAGGCGGAGCGGCTCTCCTTTGCCTACGATGACCTTGAGCAGCGGATTGAGGTCCTGGCCGAACAGGAATCGCTCAATGCTATCCGGCCAGACTTGGACGGAGCGCAGATCATGGCTTTGCTGGGACTCAAGCCCGGCCCCGTGGTTGGCCGCGCCTACAAGTTCCTGCTGGAAGAGCGCATGGAAAACGGTCCACTGTCCCAGGAGGACGCGGAGTCCAAGCTCCTGGCGTGGTGGCCCGGGCAGCCCGAGTCCGCCGTCGAACTTTCATCGGAACCAGCCGTCGATGCCAAAGCAGGCACCGCCGAACCAGAGGAGTCCTAAGTGAACCCCGCAGCCAAGCCCTCCCGGCCACAACTCTGGATCATGCGTCACGGGGAGACCGAATGGTCCAAGAGTGGCCAATACACCGGTTTGACGGACCTTCCCTTGACGGTGGAAGGCGAGCAGCAGGCCGTGGAAGCTCGCAAGATCCTGGAAGGCATCGACTTCGACCTGGTCCTGACATCGCCCCTGCGCCGAGCCCGGCGTACCGCGGAGTTGGCGGGCTTCCCCGACGCCGTTCATGAACCGCTGGCTGTGGAGTGGAACTACGGCGACTACGAAGGCATCAGCTCGGATCTCATCCGCAAAGACAACCCGGACTACCTCATCTGGACCGACGGCGTTCCCAACGGCGAGACGCTCGACTCCGTGGCAGCCCGTGCCGACAAGATCATTGCCCGGGTCCTCGAGTCTGGAATGGACAACGTCCTGATTGTCGCCCACGGCCATTTCTCCCGGATCCTCACGGCCCGTTGGCTTGAATTGGACGCCAGGGAAGGACGCCACTTTGTCCTCGGAACAGCCAAAGTTTGTACCTTGGGCTGGGACAAACGGACGCCTGCCATTCTTCGCTGGGGACTGTAAAAGAATAATTTTCTAAATTCTTTGTAATTATCTGGTCAACAGTGCGATTCATGGTGTAACTTTATTTTTAGTCCCAGAGCGATCCGCCGGGATTAAGGCGTGCACTACCCAGTCAGTCAGCTGCGGTAGTGCCAAAGCAGAAAAGGAGGTTGGGAAAATGATTACTTTGACTAGCGGATGGAAGATGACCGTTGCTGGCACCCCGGCCTTTGCTGCTCGACGCCGTTTTGCGGCCTAACTTCCCCTGATGTACTTCCTCCCCTGATTATTCGGGGCGGTTCAAGGTGCAATCAGGCTCCGAGTTGGGCCTGCCATTGAGCGGTATCACGCGATTGACGTGGTGCGCAGTTTCCTCATAGTTCGGAACCAGCTTCTTGTTGGGGACGGCTGCCCCCTGGATACCACGTACCGGAACTCCGTGCTCCGGTACGGTCTACGGTCATTCGAGAAATCCGCTTAATCCACCCATCATTGCCCGGCATTCACACGCCCAATTCTGCTGCTGTCTTCTTCGAATTCAGGGGGCTTAATTGTCATGCCAGAATTCCGGCAATTCTCTTCAATAACGAAAGGAGGTGAACCCTTGGCCAAGCGCCTCAAGGACCTGATGGTCTTCAACAGCAAGCCCGTCGTCAAAGACAAGACCCTCTTCAACGGACAACTGCTGGACCAACGCAGGGAAGACGTCTACGTCGTCCTGCACCAAATGGGCATCATCCGCTGAGTGTCCCGCCACTGCAATTCAGGAGGGACTGATGGCACACATCGGACCGTTCGCCTCGGAAGCCCACGCGGCTATGCGTGGGCTTCCGCCCCGACGCCTGAAGGTAAGCTCGATTCCATGCAGGAGACAAAGCCGCACATCCAGCAAAAGCGTGCGCGCTTTGTGGTTCCCAGCCGCAGTGATTCCTTGCTTCGGAACTTCACGGAACTGATCGGAGGGCCCCTCGGACGGCGGTCCTTTCCTGGAGCCGTCTCCCCCGGATTCTTCACTGTTGAACGGGTCCTGATCATCCTCACGATCGTTGCCGCACTCATGTCGATCCTGATCAAGGGCTATTGTCGCGTCAACGGCTGGCACACCCCCCAACAGTTTTACGCCACCTGCTACTCGGATTTCCCCGAACTTTTCAGCAGCCGGGGCTTCGCCGACGGCGTCTTTCCGTTCTTTGATCAGAAGAGCCTCTTCGAATATCCCGTGATCACGGGGCTGTTAGCTGGTGCTACCGCCTGGCTGGTCCCGGGCCACGGCGCCACCCCCGAACGGATCCTGGGCTACTTCGATGTGAACGCCACCCTGATTGCGGCCATGTGGATCGTGGTCGTTCTCGCCACCGCGCGCATCAACCGTCGCCGGCCCTGGGACGCGGCCATGGTGGCCCTGGCGCCCGGGATAGTGCTAGCAGGAGTCATCAATTGGGACATGTGGGCCGTGGCCATGCTCGCAGTGGGGATGTACTTCTTCGCAAAGGAACGTCTCGTCCTGGCCGGCCTGTTCATCGGTTTGGGGACGGCCACCAAGCTGTACCCGCTGCTCATCCTTGGTGCTGTCTTTTTGCTGGCATTACGAAGCGGCCGCATGCGGGGCTTCTTTGTGACCACCCTGTCTGCCGCCGCAGCTTGGCTGGCAGTCAATGTCCCGATCGCGGCCGTTAACCCAGCCGGTTGGCGCTATTTTTTCGACTACACCCGTGATCGCCCGGCCGGATACAGCTCCTTGTGGTTCGCCTACAACCTCGTTGCCGAACGCCTTCAACTGGTCAAACTTGGCCCCGAAGCCATCAACGCCTTGGCGATGGACATGTTCCTCCTTGCGTGCGTCCTGATTGCTGGATTGGCATTGACAGCGCCACGGCGCCCGCGGTTGGCCCAGTTGACGTTCCTGATAGTGGCAGCCTTCATCCTGAGCAATAAGGTCTATTCACCCCAATATGTGCTCTGGCTAGTGCCATTGCTGGCTTTGGCCCGGCCCCGCTGGCGCGATTTCCTGCTCTGGCAGGCCGCCGAGGCGTTGCATTGGGCTGCCACGTGGATGTATCTGGGCCAGACGAGCAGCGGCGGGGCGGCACAGAACAACATCGACATGCCGTACTACGTCATGGCCGTGATGCTACATATGGCCGCAACGGCATATTTGATGTTGCGGGTTGCGTGGGACATCTGGGAACCCCACCTGGATCCCCTCCGCGTCCAGGGCGTGGACGACCCCCACGGTGGCGTGTTCAACGGGGCCAAAGATTGGTTCCGGGTGGACCTCAAGAGTCCGGCGGCGTCGGTGCTGCCCTGGCGGCGCGTCGCCTTGAACTCCGTGGAGGAGCAGTCCGGGCCCGACTCGCAGTCCGGGGGCGACACGTCCGAAACTTCCCACGACTCAGTGCCCTCCACACATGGCGAGGCCGAGCGCGATGGCTGAGGTCGCCGTCGTCGGCTCCGGACCGAACGGCTTGGCCGCCGCGGTAGTCATGGCCCGAGCGGGCCTGGCTGTGCGGGTGTACGAGGCTGCCGAGACGATAGGTGGGGGAACACGGACGGCTGAACTGCTGGAACCGGGGCACGTCTACGACGTCTGCTCCGCGGTCCACCCGATGGCCTTGGCTTCGCGTTTCTTCCGGGATTTTGAACTCGAGCGGCGGGTGGAGCTGCGTTTGCCCGAGGTCCAATACGGAACTCCGCTCGACGGCGGCAGGGCAGCTCTCGCGTATCGCTCGCTGGAGCGGACCGCTTCTGAACTCGGGGCCGATGGAGCCGCGTTTGCCCGCTTGATGGGACCGTTGGTGGATCGGCTGGGCGGGGTACTGGACGTGACGGAGAACCAGCTGTTGCGGATGCCGGCCAATCCGGTGGCGGCATTAAGACTCGGCTTGGCAACGTTGGAGCAGGGTTCGCCGTGGTGGAACCGGCGCTTCTCCGGGGATGCGGCTCCCGCACTCTTGACCGGCGTCGCGGCGCACGCTGTGGCGCCCCTTCCCTCGCTCGCCGCCGCGGGGGCGGGACTCCTTCTGGGCGCGCTGGCTCATGCCGGCGGGTGGCCCATCCCGGTTGGTGGCTCTGTGGCGATAGCGGATGCCATGGTCCGGGACATCGAAGCTCACGGTGGAGTGATTGAGACCGGTGTGCAGATCGATTCCCTGGAAGAGTTGCGTCCCGCGAAGGCGATCCTGCTGGACGTCGCGCCCCCGGGACTGCTGCGCATGGCGGGCACAGCGCTTCCCGCTCGCTATAGGCGGTCGCTGGAAACATTCCGTTTCGGGAATGCAGCGTGCAAGGTTGATTTCATCCTGTCCGGGCCGGTGCCCTGGGCGGCTCCAGGGCTAGCCAGCGCCGGGACGGTGCACGTGGGTGGCACGCGTGCCGCCATGGCCGAGGCCGAGAACCTGGTAGCTGCGGGCCGGCATCCCGGGAAGCCGTATGTCCTCGTGGCCCAGCCATCCATAGTGGATCCCGGGCGCGCTCCCGCTGGACGACACATTCTCTGGTCCTATTGCCACGTGCCCAAGGGATCGACTGTGGACATGGCCGAGGCGGTCATGTCCCGGATCGAGGAATTCGCGCCGGGTTTCCGCGATGTGGTTGTCGGCTGGAAGACGACGACGGCCGCAGGCCTGGCCGACTATAACGCGAATTATCTGGGTGGCGATTTCAGTGCGGGGCTCATGGACATTCGAGGGCTGGTACAGCGTCCCGTGCTCTCCCCGGTACCGTGGCGGACCCCTCTGCCAGGGGTTTACCTGTGCTCCTCGTCCACGCCCCCCGGGCCTGGAGTGACAGGAATGTCCGGGTACCATGCCGCTAAATATGCCTTGAGGGACATGTTCGGACTCCGGCTACCCGGGCTTGGCCTGGGCTCATAACACCCCCGACGCTCGCTCACATATGAGCCCAATTTTCCGGACGCTCGCTCACATATGTCGTTAAAACCCCGGACGCTCGCTCACATATGTGCCCAAACGACGGATCGCTCCTGCAGATGATCTGCAGGAGCGATCGGCGTTATTTCCCGATATCTGCAGGAGCGTCGGGAAATGGGCCGTCAGATGTGAGCGGGCGTTGGGTTAGTTGGCCGCGGTGAAGCGTGCGCGGCGGTGGGCCGGAGTTTCGATTTCGTCCAGCATGGCTACGGCGTAGTCCTGGGTGGAGATGCTGTTGCCGGCTGGAGAATCCTTGGCAGTGGAGTAGTTTCCCGTGCGCTCACCTGGCTGGATGAGGGGCGCGGGGGCGAGCACGGTCCAGTCCAGGCTCTCGGGAGCTTCCTGGACCGCGGCGAAGGCTGCGGCCGCGGTGGTTGCCTCGGCCTTGTAGGCCTCAGGGAAGTCCGGCGAATCGAGGAGGCGGACGCCGTCGATCTCCAGCGTGCCTGCGCCGCCGACGATCATGAGGCGAGTGCCTTCGGCGTTGCTGTAGGCGGTGTCCATTGCCGCAAGCCACTCTCCGTGGTCGCCGCCGGTGCGGCTCGGGCCGGTGGCGAGGATGACGGCGTCGTGCTCTTTGGCGATCTCCGCGAAGCTCTGGCCATCAGCGAGATCGGCGGCAAGGGCCTGCGCTCCAGCAACCCCTGAGCCTTTACGGGAGATGGCGGTGACTTCGTGGCCACGGGTGAGGGACTCGTTGACGATCTGGCTTCCGACCATGCCTGTTGCGCCGTAAACTGCGATTTTCATGACTCTCCTTGGGTTGCTATCCTTGCAATATCAAAACAGTATCCAATTGATACTGATAGCTTCAAAGGAACTTAGTTACCTCATGGATACCAATAACCTGCCAGCAAACGTCCTCGACCCTGATTGCCCGTCCCGAGTGATCTTTCAGCGCATCGGCGACAAATGGGCCTCGTTGGTGGTCCAGGTCCTCGCGGACGGCCCTATCCGTTTCTCGGAGCTTCGCAAGATGGTCCACGTGGTGACCCCCAAGGTGCTGACCCAGACCCTTCGCACCCTGGAGCGCGACGGTTTCATTACCCGGACTGTCCACGCGCAGGTGCCACCTCGCGTCGACTATGAACTGACCGAGCTTGGAGCTTCCTTACTGGAACCATTGACTCTTTTGCGCCTTTGGGCGGAGGACCACGTGCCCAGCATTCTCAAGGCTCGCGATGCCTATGACGATGCCCAGGACGAGGCTGTCATCGGGGGTTAGTTGGGTGGGCCGACGGGGACGCCCAAACCGAGGCGTCCGTCCCGCATGGTCGCGACGGAGTCGGTGAGCGGCAGGAATTCGGTGTCGTGCGTGACCATGACGGTCGCCGTCGCGAACTCGTCCGTGACCTGACGCAGGAGGCGCACGATCGATTCACTGCGTTCGTGATCCAGGGCTGCGGTCGGCTCGTCGACGAGCAACACTCGGGGCTGGCCCATGAGCGCCCTCGCGATGTTCACGCGTTGCCGCTGGCCTCCGGAGAGCTGGTGCGGTCTCTTGTTGAGCGAAGTCCCGAGCCCGACGACGTCGAGCAGTTCCGTGGCGCGCTTGCGTGCTTTGGCGGCGGGCTTCCCCCGGAGACGGTTGCCGATGATCAGCTGCTCGACGGCGGTCAGTGAAGGCAGGAGATTGGGTTGCTGGAAGATGATGCCCACCCTTTCCCGGCGCAAGGCGGTGAGTTCGGCGTCCTTGAGTCCCGTGGCATCCATGCCGTCGATGATGACGAGCCCGGAACTCGGCCGGACCAATGTTGCCGCCACCGCCAGAAGCGAGGACTTTCCGGATCCGGACGGGCCCACGAGGGAAGAGAATTCGCCGGCGCCCACGCGGAGATCCACGGCGTCCAGGGCCTTGAGGGTGGAGTCTCCGTCCGGGTACTCCAGAGTGACATTGACTAGGTTTAGTACAGAGTTCATGAATATGCCTTTCGTGGAATGTTTACGTGTGGATTGGCCTAGTTGCCGCCGAGGGCGATGAGCGGATCCACTCTGGTGATGCTGCGTACTGCCACTGCCGCACCACCAAGCCCAAGGAGCACGATCCCGGCAATCGGGACGAGCGTAGTCAGTGGAGTCACCAGGAACGGGGCCGCCTGGGCCGCGAATGAGCCGCCCAGCACGCCAAGGCCGCCACCGAGTCCAGCCCCGGCGAGGAGGACGATTCCTGCTTGGACCAGCGCGTCCCGCACTACGTAGCCGGACGAGGCACCCATGGCCTTGAGCACCGCGATGTCGCGTGTGCGCTGGACTGTCCAGACGGTCAGGAAGGCAACGATGACAAGCGCAGAGATGCCGTAGAGGAAAGCCTGCATGAGCATTAGGGAGCCGTTTTCGCTCTTGTAGGAGCCGAGGGCCTGGAACGAGCCGCTGGGGGTGGCACTGACAGTGCCGGCCACCGCATTGGCGGCGTCGAGGTCCACGGAGGCTCCGGAGTCGTACGTCACCGCGAGGACCGTCCCAATCGATTCCCCGGCAGGAATATGTGCGAGCTTCTGCCAGGTTGCCCGGGAGGTCCAGACGACCCCGGTGTGCGAATACCACTCGTCTTGGGTAATGGCCGAAACCGTCAGGCTGGTGCCACCCACGGTCACCCGGCTCCCGGTACTGAGCGAGAGGTCCTTCGCCAAGGACTCCCCGACCACCACCTCGCCTTCCTTGACCGCCACAGGGGAGATGCCGCCGTCGGCCCCGAAGACCGCGACGTTGGCAGTGCCCGCAGCATTGTTAGAGGAATCGAGGGACTGGAACCGCGTCTGGGTGATACCCACGGCTTCGGCAGATGCAACACCCGGCCGGATCCGCCAAGCTTCGAGCTGTTTGTTGGAGACTTCCGATTCCGTATAAGACGCCTTGGCCTCGCCCCCGGCCGGCGCGCCGAAGACGATTTGCTGCGCTGGGAGGGCTGCAATGGCCGACGTCGACTGGTTGCCGAGGCCCGCGGTCAGCCCGGACAGCATGACGAGGAGGAGCGTGATGAGGGCGACGACGCTTCCCATGAGGGCGAAGCGGCCCTTGGCGAAGCGGATGTCGCGCACGGCGAGAAACATGGAATTCCTTTTGTTCGGAGGCGATCTTCTGGTCCTGTTTCAACTCTCCGGGCAGAGGGCCCTTGACGCGTCGGGAAGTGGATGGACTCATCCGATCGTCTTGGTTGACCCGCGGATCAACCGTTTGGTTGATTGGGCCGGAACGCGGCGGAATCCGGGTAAAAGTGTCGGCCAGCGAGGCTACGCTGGAGGGCATGCAGGGAGACGATTCGCCGCAAGCCAACGCGCAGCCTGCGCAGCCGGCGCTGCCGCAGCAGCCGGGCGCCACCGTGCAGCCCAGCGGTTCCGCTGTGATTTTGCGTGTCCTTCGGGTCAGCCTGCACGTCGGTTTTGCGGTGCTTCTACTGGTGGCAGTCGTCAGGCTTTCGATCGCGGGCCTGTCGCCTTTCGCCACCGGGACAGGCCTCGGTCTTGCGCTGTTACTGGCCGCTGTCTACCTCTTGGGAACAGTTCTCGAAAAGAGACACGCTGGCAATTCCGAGCGTTTCGATCCGAAGCCATATGCGCGCTGGTGGCTCGCCGTCGTGAGTTTCCTGTGGCTGCTACTCATGCTCATCAGCCCGGATTTCGCGTGGATAGCTTTCCCGTTGTTCTTCGTGCAACTGCATATCTTGCCGCGGCGCTTCGCCCTGCCCGCGATAGCTGCCAGCACCGCACTCCTGATCGCGGCGATGTGGTTCCATAACCGTGGCGCCGGGGCGGATGCCTTGCAACTTCCCATGGTCCTCGGGCCTGTTTTCGGCGCAGCCTTCGCGGTTGTCACCGGCCTGGCGTATCGGGCGCTCTACGTCGAGGCAGAGAACCAGCGCCTCGCCGCTGAGGAATTGCGAAGCACCCGGGCCGAGCTTGCACGCAGCCAGCACGACGCCGGTGTGCTGGCTGAGCGCGAAAGACTGGCTCGCGAAATCCACGACACCCTGGCGCAGGGATTCTCCAGCATCGTCCTGATGGGGCGCTCGGCGGAAAAGGCCCTCGACGCTGGTGACAACGTGGCGGCCCGCGATCGGCTCAGGACCGTCCGGGAGACAGCAGCCAGCAACCTTGCGGAGGCCCGCAATTTTGTCCGCGGGCTAGGATCTCCGGAGCTGGACGAGTCCACCTTGGCAGACACCCTGCGGCGCCTCTGCATCAAGACCGAGGCCGAGGCCGCCGCTCGCGGAGCTACGTTGCGTTGCCGCTTCGAGCTCCAGGGCACGCCGGTGCCGCTGCCCAACCCTTACCAGACCACCTTGTTGCGCGCCGCTCAGTCTTCCCTGGCGAACGTGTGGGCACATGCGCACGCGAGCACCGCCGTCGTCACTCTGTCCTTCTTGGACGCCGAGGTGACCATGGACGTGTTCGACGACGGTGCGGGCTTCGATCCCGCAGCGGCCGCTGCCGCGGCAACCCGCGGTGACGGAACCGGCGTCGGGCTCAAAAGCCTGCGCGAGCGGCTTGCGGCCCTGAATGGAGCGCTCGACGTCGAGTCGGCTCCCGGCGAGGGGACCGTGGTGGCAATCCGGCTGCCGCTGGGTACTGGCAACGCAGCTCTGGAGGAGTCCCCATGACCGACAACATCAGGGTTTTGCTGGTTGATGATCATCCCGTGGTCCGCGCGGGGCTCCGGGCCATGCTTGCCGACTTCGAGGGAGTCCAAGTGGTGGCCGAAGCGTCCGATGGCGGCGCTGCATTGGCGGAACTGTCGAAACTCCATACCCTCGGCGAACCCGTGGACGTGGTTCTCATGGACTTGCAAATGGGCTCGGGGATGGACGGCGTCACCGCCACCGGCAAGATCAAAGCCGGTGAAGCCGGGACTCCCCCACCACCGGTCCTGATCCTGACCACGTACGATAACGACGCCGACATCCTCGCCGCGGTAGAAGCCGGTGCGAGCGGATACATGCTCAAAGATGCGCCACCTGAGCAAATCCGGCAGGCCGTGTTGTCTGCGGCAGCGGGTCAGACGGCCCTTGCGCCCGAGGTAGCCGCGCGGCTCATGGGCCGGATCCGTAATCCGGTGCACGCCCTGAGTGCGCGTGAAGTCCAGCTCGTGGAGCTCCTTGCCACTGGCATGAGCAACCGTGCGATGGCGAAGCAACTTTTTATCTCCGAGGCCACAGTCAAGACCCATTTGGTGCACATCTACGGCAAGCTGGGCGTCGACAACCGGACCGCGGCCATCGCGGTGGCAACCCAGCGCCGGATCATCCGGAGCCAGTAGGGTTCGCGCGCGGCCCGGTTCTTGAGCTCCAGAACCATCACAAAAGCGCAACGTACTGTGATTTGGATCATTCCTGTCGGCCCAAGAAGGCATAATGGCGCAAATGGGGAAAACTAAGAACATTGTCCTGGGGCTTGCCGCCCTGATGATTGCTGGGTCGCTGACCGCTTGTGATGACGGCCGGGCCGGGGCGGAAGGCGCTGCCAAGCAGCTCGCGTCGTCTCTGGCAGCGCTCGACGTCGGATCGCTCGCCGTTGACGGCAAGGATGCCGCAGCGGCAAACGAGCAGCTCAAGGCGGTGTTTGCGGCCCTCGATCCTGCCAAGCCTTCCGTTGAAAGCGGCGCGGTGAAGCTCGACGGCGACAAAGCCTCGGTCCCGCTCAACTTCACGTGGAAGATCGGAACTGCGGAGTGGAAGTACACTTCCCAGGCCGCGCTCAAGAAATCGGGCGACAAATGGGCCGTCCAGTGGACTACAACGCTCTTGGAGCCGGACCTCAAGGACGGCGAAGTCCTGGACAAAACGGTCACTCCTCCGGCCAGAGCTGAAATCCTCGGAGCCGGGGACGCCAAACTGATCAGCTACCGTCCCGTGGTCTACGTCGGCATCGACAAGACCACGATCGGATCCGCGGATCCTGCTGCTTCGGCGGCGAAGCTCGCGCAGCTGGTCAGCGTGGACGAAGCCGCGTACGTGAAACAGGTCCAGGCATCCGGCCCACAGGCCTTCGTCAGTGCCATCACCCTGCGTCAGGACGGCCGGACGATCACGGACCAGCAGATTGCTGCGATTCCGGGCGCCCGTGGCATTCCTGATTCCCTGCCTTTGGCACCGACACGCACCTTCGCGCGCGCCGTGTTGGGTACCGCGGCTGAGGCAAGCGCCGAACAGATCCAAAAGGCCGGGGGTTCCCTCAAAGTGGGAGACATCGTCGGGACCGGCGGCCTGGAGGAACAATACGACACCCAGCTCCGTGGCCAAGATGGAGTCTCCATCAGGGCCCGGCCGCAAGGCATGACCGACGACCAGATCAAGGCAGCCAAGCCGGATCCCCGCCGAGTACTTTTTGCCGCCGACACGAAACCCGGCGATCCGCTGAAGACCACCCTGGATCCGCGCTTGCAGCAACTCGCTGAAGACACCTTGACTGGCATTGGCCCGGCCTCGGCAATTGTGGCGATCCGCCCCTCCACCGGCGCCGTCCTCGCAGCGGCCTCCGGCCCCGGAAGCAACGGCTACAACACGGCAATGCTCGGCCAGTACGCGCCGGGCTCCACGTTCAAGATCGTCGATTCCCTCGCCTTGATCCGCAACGGAATGACGCCGGATTCCAAGGTTGAATGCACGCCGACCATTACGGTGGATGGCCGGACCTTCAAGAACGCCGAAGGCTATCCGGTGTCGTCGCTCGGCTCTGTTGCTTTGCGGGACGCTTTTGCGCATTCGTGCAACACGGCCTTCATCAGTTCCCGGGACAAGGTCAGCCAAGCCCAGCTCGAATCCGCGGCAACTTCACTGGGATTGGCAGTCCAAGCCCCGAAGCTGGGGGCCGACGCCTTCCTGGGATCCGTGCCGGGAAACGCTGACGGCACCGAGCACGCAGCTTCGATGATCGGCCAGGGCAAAGTGCTGCTTTCCCCGCTCGCCGCAGCCATCATGGCCGCCTCGGTGGCCCACGGCGCGCCCGTGTCGCCGCAACTCGTCCTGAACCCCGGCTCAGTCTCACCCTCCACGGGTGCCACGCCGACGGCGTCCGGCTCGCCGTCGTCGTCGGCGTCCCCCGCCGCGGCAGCGTCCGACGCAGCGCCGGCGTCCGACAAGCCGGTTACCCCGGCGGAGGCAGCCGCGCTGGGCGACATGATGAGGGCCGTGGTGACCTCCGGCCACGCCGGTTTCCTCGCGTCGGTGCCGGGGGCGCCCGTGGGCGCGAAGACCGGGACTGCCGAATTCGGAAATGACAACCCGCCCAAGACGCACGCCTGGATCGTTGCAGTGCACGGAGATCTGGCAGTGGCAGTGTTCGTGGAAGACGGCGGCCTCGGTGCGACAACCAGCGGCCCGTTGCTCAAATCGTTCCTGACCGCGGCCGGCTGAGCCGCGATACGTGAGCGAGGGTCGCCGTTAAGGCCGCGATATGTGAGCGAGGGTCGCCGTTAAGGGCGCCCTCTGGACACGACTTCCGGTCGGGTGCAACTCCGGGAGTGGCCATGAACAAGCCTGAAAACACCACGTGCGTTATCGCCGGCGGGGGACCCGCTGGGGTGATGCTCGGACTCTTGCTGGCCCGGGCCGGCGTCGAAGTCACCGTCCTCGAAAAGCATGCCGACTTCCTGCGCGACTTCCGCGGCGACACCGTCCACGCCTCCACCATCCGACTCCTGGATGAGCTTGGGCTGGGCGAGGGATTCCGGGCCTTGCCCCAAAGCAAGCTCGGCAATTTCAAACTCCCTACGGGCGGCACGGAAGTGACCCTGGTCGACTTCGATCGCCTCAAGCCACCCTACGATTACGTAGCCATGGTTCCGCAGTGGGACCTCCTGAACTTCCTGGTGGACGCCGCACAACAAGAGCCGCAATTCACGCTCCGGATGAACACCGAGGCCACGGATCTGCTGTACGACGACGGCGAGAAGGTCGCCGGGGTGGCGTACCGCACCCGGGACGCGGTGTCGGGAGAGGAAACCGGGACGGGGGAATTGCGCGCGACGTTGACGGTGGCATGCGACGGCCGCAGCTCCGTGCTCCGGCAGAAGGCAGGCCTGGTCCCCCACGAGTTCCCCGTGCCGTTCGACACCTGGTGGTTCAGGCTCTCCCGACGCGCGGACGAACAGGAACAGTTGGCCTCGATCATGCCCCGCTTCTCCGGCGCCGATGTGCTCCTCAGCCTGACCCGCAAGGACTTCTACCAGATCGCCTACATCGCGGAGAAGGGCAAGGACCCGCAAATGCGCGCCGAAGGGGTGGAGAGCTTCCGTGCACGTGTGGCCCGCATCCGCCCGGATCTGGCGGACCGCGTGGACGAAATCAGGTCCATGGACGATCTCCATTTGCTCGACGTGAAGCTCAACCGGATCAAGCCATGGCACAAACCAGGTCTCCTCCTCATTGGAGACGCCGCCCACGCCATGTCTCCCGCGGGCGGTGTGGGGATCAACCTGGCCATCCAGGACGCCGTCGCCGCGGCCCAGCGCATTGCCCGCCCATTGCTTCAGGGCACGCTGGGCGAGGCTGATCTCGCTTCGGTGCAGAAGCGGCGCTGGTTCCCCACGGTGGTGATCCAGAATGTGCAGCTCCTCATCCAGAAAGCGGTCTTCGGCCCCGCAGTGAAAGGCCAGTTGGCGGGCCCGCCCAGTCCGGTGGTCTTTGTCGCCCGCCACCTGCCTTGGTTCGGGAAACTTCCAGCCCTCATGATCGCCTTCGGGCCGCGGCCGGAGCACGCCCCGGACTTTGCGCGCCGGAAGGCCGCCGTGATCCGGAAACCGGTGTGAACAGGGGTCGTCGCCCGGGACAAGTGAGCAGCCGGGACGCGGTTCTCCGGGCGGCACGCGAGCAGTTCGGCCGCAAAGGATATGACGCCGCAACAGTCCGGGCCATCGCGGCCGAGGCTGGCGTGGATCCATCCATGATCAACCATCATTTCGGCACCAAGGAACAGCTGTTCATGGCTGCGCTCGAGTCACCCGTGGACCCCAAGGATCACATCTCGGCTGTCCTTAGCGGGCCGCGGGAGGACGTCGGGGAGAGGTTGGTGACGCGCTTCCTGACCGTTTGGGACTCACCCGCGGGGTCGGCCGGCGTCGCGGTTCTGCGGACGGCGATGCAGCACGAGTGGAGTGCCGCGCTGGTCCGCGAGTTCATCCTCAACCGCGCTATCAACCCGCTTCTGGCTGGCCTTGGGATGCCCGCGGAAGAGGCGTCGTGGCGCGGAAACCTGGTGGCGTCACAGCTTTCCGGGCTCATCCTGACCCGCTACCTGATCAAACTGGAGCCCATCGCCTCGGCGCCGCACGCCGTCGTCGTCCAAGCGCTGGGGCCAACAATCCAGCGGTATCTCACAGGTGCCGTTGCCGGCGAACGGCAGGTTTGGATGGGCAAGGCCGGCGACTAAGGAGTCCCCCGCGGTCCGTGGGAAGATTGGGCAGTGGCCCATATTGACGTTTCAGGCATCGACTACTTCCTCTCCGACGGCACCCAGCTGCTCAACGGCGTGACCTTCAAGGTCCCGGACGGCAGCAAAACAGCCCTGATCGGGCCAAACGGAACGGGAAAGACCACCCTGTTCAAGATCATCGCCGGCGATCTCACCCCCGACGAAGGAGTGGTGGGCCGTTCCGGCACCATGGGCATCATGCGCCAATTCGTCGGCCAGGTCCGCGATGAATCCACCGTGCGCGACCTTCTCGTTTCAGCCGCGCCCCCGGCCCTCGCCGCGGCCGCCAAGGCGGTCGAGGACGCCGAGCTCGCCATGATGGAGCACGACGACGAGCCCACCCAAATGCAGTACGCCCAAGCGATCGTGGACTGGGGAGACGCGGGAGGGTACGACGTCGAGACCGTCTGGGACGAGGTCTGCATGGCCGCGCTGGGCATCCCCTTTGACCGCGCGCAGCACCGCCCGGCGTCGAGCCTTTCGGGCGGCGAGCAGAAGCGGCTGGTGCTTGAGGCCTTGTTCTCCGGACCGGATCAGCTGCTGCTCCTCGACGAACCGGACAACTATCTTGATGTTCCCGGCAAGCGTTGGCTCGAAAGCAAGCTCAACGAGTCCAAGAAGACGGTCTTCTTCATCAGCCACGACCGCGAGCTGCTCAACAACGCCGCGGGCCGCATCGTGACGCTTGAACCCGGCATCAACGGTGCCGGCGCCTGGGTGCACGGCGGCGGTTTCGGCAGCTATGTGGACGCGCGTATTGACCGCAACGCGCGCTTCGAGGAACTGCGCAAGCGCTGGGACGAGGAGCACCTGAAGCTCAAGGAACTCGTCATCATGTACAAGACCAAGGCTGCATTCCGCTCGGACATGGCCAACAAGTACCAGGCTGCGCAGACTCGACTCGCCAAGTTCCTGGAGGCCGGGCCGCCCGAAGCCCTGCCGCTGGAGCAGAACGTGCACATGCGCCTCAAGGGAGGCAGGACGGCCAAACGCGCCGTGGTGGCTGAAAAGCTTGAACTCACCGGCCTCATGAAGCCGTTCTCCACCGAGATCTGGTTCGGGGACCGCGTGGGCGTGCTCGGTTCCAATGGCTCGGGCAAGAGCCACTTCCTGCGGCTCCTGGCAGCCGGCGGCACGGACCCGGAGCGCGAGCACTTGCCCGTTTCCGACGTCGAGATCGCCGAAGTTCCGCACGAAGGCACCGTCAAACTGGGTGCCAGGATCCGTCCCGGCTTCTTCGCGCAGACCCATTCCCGTCCGGATCTGTTGGGCCGGATGCTCCTGGACATCCTGCACCGCGGCGACGAACACCGTTCCGGGCTGGGCCGCGAAGCTGCTTCCGGCGCGCTCGACTCCTACGGGCTGGTGGGCTCGGCCGAGCAGAAGTACGAGTCGCTCTCGGGCGGGCAGCAAGCGCGCTTCCAGATCCTGCTCCTCCAGCTGTCCGGCGCCACGCTTCTGCTCCTGGACGAGCCCACCGACAACCTGGACCTGCACTCGGGCGAAGCCTTGGAGCGTGCCATCGACGCGTTCGAAGGGACGGTCTTGGCCGTCACGCACGACCGCTGGTTCGCGAAGTCCTTCGACCGTTTCCTCGTCTTCGGATCCGACGGCAAGGTCTATGAATCCGCCGAGCCCGTCTGGGACGAGTCGCGGGTAGAGCGGGCGCGGTAACTTCCAGCCAACTCCCCCGGTGCCCGACGCCGGGTGCCCGCGCCCCGGCGGCAAACTCCGATGCTCGCTCACCTTTGGTGCGTTTTTTCGGTATATATCAAGCTGTTTGTGACAGCTGGGTGGTTTGTTTGTTGTTGATCCCGGCGACCGGAGGGGCTCCCGGCG
>NZ_JAMXIC010000034.1 GCF_027587375.1 Arthrobacter sp. B2a2-09 | reverse complement strand
ATCGTCCCGAAGGGCTTCCGGGGAACCTGGACAACCGTCACTCCGTCCCGCAAGTATTTCGTCGCGATGCGCTGATTACGCCCCCGCCAAAACCCAGCACCGCACTGCAACGCACGCCTCAGTGATCCCTGCCCGGTCGAACCCTGTTCAGGCCGGGATCACTGAGGCATGCTGCGGCACGGCCGCTTTGCCGGAGACCCCAGAAGACCAACTCCGGTCCTTCCACCCCAGTCCCGGAGCGTATCGACCGTCGGAGAGCCGGCCGCGCCGTTGCCATCACATCCGTTTGATCCCGCCCCGGACGACGAAAACGTCATTGACCCGGGGCCCAACACCCCCAGCGAGGAATGTCGACCATGACGTCAGCCGACAACGGGCACATGGCCCACATCAGGGCCTTCACGCCCCAGAGCATCGAGCAGAAGATCAACCAGGCAGTGGATTCCGCCCAGAACCGTGCCCTGCAGGAAGGCCACCACGGGGTCAAGGTCACCCGCCACAGCCCCACAGCGTTCACGGTTGCCGTGAGCCCGGACGTCGCCTACGGATGGACCATGGAGCAGGATGAATTCTGCTCCAACTAGGATCCCCACCCTTTTCGGCTCGGGCCGGGGACCCTCTCCGAACCCTCACCAGTTCCTCGCTTTCCCGTGACCCTCGCCCCCACGGTCCACCCAAGACGGGAGACTCAAACGGAGGACCTAGGAACGATGGCAGGGCTATTCGGACGAAACCTCCTCCGCAAACGACCAACGCGGCCAGATTCCCCCAGGCTGTGCACGGTCGCCGGTCCCGGGGTGCGGTGAGAAGCCGGTGACCTGGCGATTGTGTGCAGGCGGTCAGGACGGTTCCCGGCGTCCACGGTGTGCGGGAAAAGCCCGAAGGAATCCTTCGTCGCATCCGTTAGGTGCTTCGGACCGCGAGGCGGCCCACGAATGAGACCGACCGGTTGCCTGACCACAGAAAGGATGACGTCATGAAAGCACTGCCTGTCGAACCGAGCAACACGCCCCTGGCCATCGGTTCCCGGATCCGTGCGGCCCGCCAGGCACAGCGCATGACGATCGGTGAGGTGGCAGAAGCGGTCGGGCTGACGAAGGGATTCCTCAGCAGGCTTGAGCGGGACCTGGGCTCACCGAGCGTAACGACATTGGTGGCCCTATGCCAGATCCTTTCGGTTTCCATAGGGGACCTGTTTCGTCTCCCGGAGGCCCACCTGACGAGATCCGGCCAGGGCCCGCGCATTTCCATGGGAGGTGAGGGCATCGTGGAACGACTGCTGACCGCCCGTCCGGAACAGCGGGTGCAGGTCATCCAGTCGGTCATCGAACCGCACGGCAGCGGAGAGTCTGCTCTGTACGCCGTGGACTGCGAGGTCGAGGTGCTCTACATCGCTCGGGGCCGGCTCATCTTTATTCTCGCGAACGGTCAGATCGAACTGGCAGCTGGAGACGCAATGTCCCTTCCCGGCCGTGAGCCGCACAGCTGGGCCAATACCACCGACGAGGAGACCGTCGTGCTCTGGATTTTGGTGCCGGCAGCCTCGCGTTGAACCTTGCAGCCGCCATGCGGCGGGCTGTCGCGGAGTTATGCGCTTTGGAGCCGGCGGACGCGCCACGGGTTTTGCCGGCCTTCGCTCCCTTGCTGGCGGCGGGGTGAGTGATCGGTCTGGATTTTCTCGCCCTGCGTGCGTGCCGTGACCGCCGGGTCGGTAACCCCTGCGGTCACGAGCTGCTGTTCCAGTGCTGCACGGTGTTCACCGGTGTCGTAGGCTGCCGCCGCACGGTCGGCCGCTACGTTGCGTTCATTGGAATCCGCATTGCTTCGTCCACCCTATGTGTCAAATAGGTCAACTGTTGTCCTGATTGAGGGGCATTCCAATTGGGTATCCGAACAGATCGACGCCCAGGCCGAACCCACCAGCGATCGAGAAGTCCGTGAGCCGATCCTTTACCCGGCGGGCGAGATCGCTTGAGGAAGATCAACGCGGCCGTCATCCACGTCGCAGCGGAGTTACGGGCTGTCGGATTTGACCTGCTGAAGTCCGAGTCGGTACTCAAATGCGTACGGCTCGTCAGTCCAGTCGACTAGCTCCACTTTATGCTCGCGCAAGACGTTCAACACCTCTGACGGTGTTGCCCGAAAGAACTCCTTCCGCTTATTCACGCGATTGACGCGGCGGTCGTCAAAATGATGATGGAGCATCTTTTCGATTCCGACGGCATCCTCGGAGAAGAACAGGGCGTGGACATCGAATCGGTAAGGCACTGAAGCGGAGCTGAGCTCAGAGATTCGGTCTAGCGGATCGAGCCTCCTGGTGAGGCCGATCTTCACCACCTCGGGGCCGAACGCCCCGAGGTTGGAAATCACGTAAACGTATCCTGTTCGAATATTGAGCGCGCGCAGATCCACGTCTGCGATCTTCTTTTCAAGGACAGCGATCGCAGCCCACATGCGATCTATTCCGTCCTGGTCGCCCTTCTTCTCCAAGGCGACCATGGCGTTGAAGTGATGCTCGAGATCCCTTTCGAGCTTCGCCTTCTCTCGCTCGAGCTCAGCTTGGACTCTTGCCTCCTCCCGCGCCTCGGCACGCGCGTACCGAGCCTCTTCCCGTTCCTCCGCTCTACGGAATCTGTGTGCAGAGAGTGCCAGAATCTCGTCCGCCCGCTGCCTAAAGAATTCTTCTGACAGGTCGATCCCCAAACCATACGCAAGTGGCCGAAGGACGTACCACGTCTTGAGCACAGCCCCGTAGTCGTACTCACCGGACTTCCGGGATGCCTCAATCTCAACTTGCCTGTTAAATACCGCAACCAATTCGTTCGCCACCTGCAGCTTCATCCAGTCCGGGAACGAGACTTCAATACCTTCCTCGCTCATAAACGTTTTTGGCGTCAGCGTGTACGCGGACCCTGATCGAATCAGGCCCCTCGCGGCGTTCCTAAGATCCTTGACTTTGGCCATCGCTTCATCGGAAGAATCCGCGATCGTCGTGTACTCCGGAAATCCGGGGTGCGAGCTCTGGTTAAGCTCGAGCTCGTGTTCTGCTTCGTTGCGGGCAACTTCGAGCAGTCGGCGCGCGCTATCGACCCGACCGTTGATCCGCTCGAGCTCTGTTTCCGCAGCCGCGACGCGTTCCTCAACGTCAGTAGCCGGCTTTGCGCGTTCGGCCTGCAGGCGGGACACCTCACCCTCGAGCTCGCGTATCTTCCACTCGAGCTGGAATCGCTGCTGGATGTTTTCGACCTTCAGGTCTCGAATCTGTCCGATGACTGAAACCGGCTCACTGCCGTCGGCCCGGAGGACAGAACCGTACACGTCCGACCAATGTTCGCCGTCCCACCACCGGACGATGTTCTCCGTGTTGGGCAATGGATAGGAATGCCATCCAGGCGAAAGATGTGTCATCTATGCTCCTGTCGCTCGCTTCGCCCGGGCGACCCAAGGCATAACGTGTCGGATCTTCATCCACAGCCGAGTCGACTGATTCGGCTGATCGTTACGTTCCATCATTCCCCCGTTGACATCTCGCACGCTGACGCATGGCTTGAGAGCCGGCAAGCCCCCTCACAGTTGGTTGGCCGTCTAGTGATGCAGCACGTTCACGATGAGCACAAGCAGCGACAGCAGGAATATGGCGAACATGACACACCCCATTTCCTGCCGCCGTTCCTTGCGCGCTTGTTCCATCTCCTCAAGAGTGGCGCGACGGCGGTAGCGTGTGCGGCCAGAGTGATGGTGGTGGTGCCCGCTCATTTGCCCTCCCTCCAACACTTACTCGTCGTCCATCTCACGGTTCTCGATGTCGTTGTTCCCCGCTGGCACTACTGATGAGAGTAGAGTGCGGGCCATATACCGCAACACGGGCAGGGACCTGAGGACGGCCATGACATCGCCATACGAATCGGCGCCGAATGGCGCGGCACTGAAGTCCATATGCGAAATGTTATTCCGCAGGCTTTCGCGGAGATCATCCCTCACGTCAGCGAACTTTCGGCCCAAGTAGGGTGCGAAAGCTTCACTTAGGAGCACAGAGTCGTACGGGTGCAGAACCGCGGTGATGTCCTGGGGGATTCGCTCGGACTCACGATTCGGCGTCTCCCCTCGTGCGCGCAGGTCTGCGTCTTCGATTGTTCGCATTGTCAGCACGCCTTCGATGACCTTGTAGAACGACAGTGCTTGGTAGAGCGGCTCAGACGAACTCAGACCTTCTCGGTAGCTGCTAAGAAGCCTGCGTTGCTCCGGCGTCGACGCCCAAAGGCCAGAGGTCATGCCCTTGACGGCACCGACTGCGATCTGCGAGAGCTGCCTGGCCTCAGTGGCGATTTCGAGAATCTCACGACCTGTGGTCGTGATGGCGACCTCGTGGTTGAATGCCAGTTGGCTAAGAATGGGCATCACGAGGTCATGTGCCAGAGCTGCGGCGCCTTCGAAGTTCTTAGCGTTGCACCGGACTGTGACAGAGGAGAGTCGATGTTCGCGATTGACGCCAAGCGTGAGCGTCTGCGATGTTGGGGCGTCTGGGGCCGCCATGAGCTCAACCACAAGCTGAGCTGCGTCCGAAGGCGCCTCGATCAGGCTGTCACCGGTTGACTCAAGGGTTCCGAAGTTGAACTCGGAGCTGACCGTTTGAACCCCTGGCACACCGAGACGATAGACCACGATGTAGTCACCGGCAGACCCTGTGGGGCCGTTACCCAACTTCGAGCGAGGATCAGGTTCAGGAAACTCCGGAACGACCGTGTATCTCATTTCCTGCGTCACGATCGGGCGCGCGGTAAGCGCTGGCTGTCCGAGGGGGGCGCTGCTCGCAGTTTCGTCCTTCTTCCTTGAGCGTGATGTCAGCGACCGGACCGACCGGTTGTTGGTCCTCGTTCTCCTTCTGTTTGCCAAGACATCCTCCTCTGGGACTCAACGCCGATCACCGGACTCTATAACGGCGATCTCCAACGTCGCGATAATTCTGCGATTCAGGTCCGACATTTTGAACCTCGCGGCACCTGAGCAGATCGCTGAAGGCCGGGAATAAGCTGCGCCCGTAAGCCGGTCGTCCAGTGCACAGCCAAACATGCTCTCGGACGCCCGCGCCGTTGCTGGCCTCGACATGCCCGTTTACCCTGCCCGACTAAATGCCCGCTGAAGGCCCCGTTACTGCAACACCGGGTTAGTGCCTGCACCGAGACGATCGGCGGAAAGGGCCGGTAAGGCCGGTTCCTCCAGCAGCCAATGCAAGGAGCGTGCCCCTTGGAAGCAGGTTGTCCAGGTCCTCGATTAGAGTTCAGTGAGTGAATTCGCTGATCCCGTCCGGTGCGCACGTCTTCGTCGACGAATCGAAGTCGAAGGCCTACTACGTGGCGGCCTCGGTGGTTGCGCCCGGTGACGTCGCAAGTGCCAGGCGTGCGATCGCCCTCCTGCGTCGGGCAGGGCAACGCCGGGTGCACTTTAAAAGCGAAAGCGACAGTTCCAGGAACGCGTTCCTTAACGGAGCCATCCAATCCGGGCTCCGTACCAGGCTGTATGTTGCCAGGAACCTGCCTGACAAGGTTGCCAGGCCTCTGTGCTTGGAGGGTCTGCTCGATGATCTGTTGGCAGCCGGGGCAACAAAGCTCGTGCTCGAAAGCGACGAATCTCTGGAGCAGGCAGACCGGCGGATCATCGCGCAGCACCTGAAATCTCACGATGGTGAGGGTTTGCAATACATGCACTGTAAACCCCACGAGGAGCCTCTTCTGTGGGTCAGTAACGCCGTAGCGTGGTGCCATCAGAAAGGCGGAGATTGGATCCGCAAGGCTGCCCCGCTGGTTCAGGAAATCGTCGACTGCTCCCGTTAAACAACGCAGGCCCGGCTCGTCATACCATCCGGAAGACTGCCAGGCCCACTTCTCAGGGCTACTGCCCCTTGCAACATCGATGTTACCCCACGAGGGAAAGTCAGGGAAAGGCGTATGCGTCCTGTTCGGCTCCCCGAAGGCGCCAGCCTTTGACAGACCCACCGGGCCCACTCGTGCGGCCGGAGTCCCAGGGTTTCCGGCGCAGCCCGGGGGAGAGGCGACGCTGCCCACAACCGGGGACAATTCTGTCCAGGTTATCCACCGCTACGACTGCCGAAGGGAGCTTCACCTATGGCTCCCGAAAATCAAGCCGTGGATAACCCGAATTGCCCCCAATCGTGGACAGGACCGGAGCGAGCAGTGTGCAGCGCAACGGGGGAGCGGCTGGCACCAGCTGCGTTCCAGGCGGCCGTAAGCAGCCACCCCAAGCGCGAACCTCCCGGGCCCGGCGGACAAAGCGGGTCCATTGCCCGGTACGGATCAAACATGACGGACTATGCCGAAACCAAGGCAACATGCAGAGATGCTTTCAGCCTTGCTTGGCGGCCCAGTCGGCAACGCGCTGTGTGCTTTCCTCCTCGGAGAGGTCCTCGACCCGAGTCATGATTGACCAGCGCACACCGTAGGGGTCGCGGATGCTGGCGAATCGGTCTCCTGACACAAAGGTGGACACCGGCTCCCGGACGGTAGCTCCTGCCCGCTCGGCGCGCGCGACGAGGGCGTCCGTTTCCGCGCAGTAGAAGCCGACGGAGTAGCAATCATCGTCGCCGTTCGGCGCCGGGACGAGGTGGTAGTCCGGGTTGGGCTCACCGATTTGGAGCCGTCCCTGACCGAAGTCCAGCTCGGCGTGGACCACGATTCCCCCGATTTCGGTCGCATTGACGGTGCGGGCGCCGAAAACGTCCTGGTAGAACGTGATCGCCTCCTTCGCCGAGGGGATCGCAAGGAATGGGGTGAGGCTGGTGAAGCCGTGTGGGATGCCGGATCTTGTGTGCTTGCCGTCGGCGGCTGCCGTCAGTTCGGGGCTTGTAGTATCAGTCATAGATCTCATGGTAGGCACGCGTCCGCCCAGCGGCTTGGAGAATAGCGACAGCCTGGATAAGGAGTGTCCGCCCATGGTGGGTTCATTCAAGGGAATCCTCTACCCTGCCCGGCTTCCCACGTTTCACCGTGTGCCCGCGCCTGAGTCCGTGTCGAACCTGGTGCAGTGGTTTTGGATCCCCGAATGGGACATTGCGCCGGGGCACACGTCACGCCAGCATCTGATCGCATTCCCGGCATCCAACCTTGTGGTCCAGAAGGATCTTGTTGAGTTCGCAGGCCCGACAACCTATCGATCACATCGCGATCTCACAGGCCGGGGCTGGGCGGTTGGGGCCCTCCTGCGTCCCGCGCTGGTTCCGCGTTTCACGCACGATCCAGGGAGCCTGCGGGATTCCCAGCTGCCACTGCTGCTTGCGGATCTGCATGCCTCAGTGTCGGAGGCTATGGGCGGAACCGATACACGGGAGCGTCGGCAACACGCTGTGGAGGCTTTCGCTGGTTGGCTGGTAGCGCAGCGTCCGGAGGTGTCCGAGGAGGGCATTCTTGCCAACGCGATGATGGACATTATCGGAACGTGCAGCGACGTGCTCCGCATTGAGGACGTTGCGGCTCGTCTGTTCGTTTCGCCGAGAACCCTTCAACGGGTGGCGAGGAAGTACATCGGCCTGAGCCCGTCCGCGCTCATCCGACGGCGCCGCCTGCAGGAGGCCGCCGATCGGTCACGGACCGACCAGGCTGCAGACCTCGCGGCGATAGCTGCCGAACTCGGCTACACCGACCATGCCCACCTGACGAACGACTTCCAAAAGACCCTGGGATTCACACCGAGCACGTACCGGCGGTCAGTCCTCCAGGACCAAGCCGGGTATCAGGACGAGGATTAGGTCCACGTGCGCCGCCCTTAGGCGAGAAGCTTCCACTAGACGTTCCCTCTGAGCCGACTCGTTCTCTTAATCCGATTCGGTGACTCGAAACCTTTGTGCCTCAAAACTAGGGATAAGAGACGTCTCACCGACTGAACGATCGCGACGACGGCAGGGTCCAAATTGTGACTGTTAGTTCGGAATGGCGGTTTTTACGGGGCCAGTGCTTCCCTGAGGATCTCGCTGGGCTTTCCGGCGACGGTTTCTGGGTAGGGCCTGAGCGGTCAGGCGGCGGTCGCGGTGGCTGCTGCCATGACGTTGGCCATGGGCCATGCAGCTGCCCACCAGGCGGTGTATATACCGTCAGTTACGAGACCACCATTCGCTGTGGATCGCAGTGATAAATGGCGTAGAAATTGCATCGCTATGTGGCCTGGGTTCCGGCGGAGCTACTGGCCGTCTGGTGGCGGTAGAGCGTCGCGCGGCTCCAACCGACGAGAGCCGCGGCGTCGGCCGCGGTGCGTCCGCGTTTGCGGGCATCGGCGACGATTGCGAGCTTTTCCGCGATGACCTCCAGGCTGACGGGCGGACGGCCGAAGCGGGTGCCGCTTTGCCTGGCTGCGGCGATTCCGGCGTTGACGCGTTCGACGATCAGCTCACGCTCGTACTCGGCCAGGGTGGCAAGCATGTTCAGCATCATCCGCCCGGTTGAGGTGGCCGGGTCGATTCCGTCCGAGATGGATCGGAGGTGCACACCGTGTTCGCGCAGCAGGTTGACGGTGTTCAGGACGTCGATCAGGGACCGGCCGAGGCGGTCGACCCGCCACACGACGACGGTGTCGCCGTCTTCGGCGTACTCCAGCAGCTTCTTCATCCCGGGCCGCTCGATCGCCGTTCTGCTTCCGGAGGTGACATCGGCGAACACATCCCGCTTTTGCACGCCGGCGGCCAGGAGCGCATCGAGTTGGAGTTGGGCGTCCTGGCTGGCGGTGCTGATTCTGGTGTACCCGAGTTGTCTCACTGCACCATACTGTCTTGGAAACACCCAAAACACGCCGCGAGACACGACGGGCAGTGAGACGACTTTGCAAGACACCCGCCGTCTCGCGGGACCCGCGTGATTCTGTCGGTTTCAGAAGTCGTCTGCACGGAATGTCAGAAGTCCTCTTCACTAGGCCTGATTCGCGGTCGTAGCTGCTGGAGGGGTTGCGCGTGAGTTGGCTGTCTCAGGTGGTGGGAAATACGTTGACGGCATCCTTCGCACGTCTGATGCCCCATAGGAACACGGAGCCGTCAAGGCTTCGCACCGCTATGGTTCGTTTGACGCTTAGGATGTCTACGTCCTGGGGATACTCGTACCCGGTGCGGGCGGTGAACTCTTCTGCGAATCTGCGGTTGATGACCGGTGCAAGCTGTTTGCGTTTCCGGCTCCCATAAATGGAAAACCCGGTCGAGAGGGCAAGAACGATACCCGTGACGGTAAATCCGAGCCAAGAGGGAATGCCTGTCGTTCCGAACTCGGTGAAGCCCAAAAGGATCCAGAACAACAAGAAGAACGGACCCGAAATGTTGCCCGCCGTTTTGTATTTCCTCAGTTCGGGCAAAGTGACGGTGAAGGCGTGATGGGCGTCATCCATGAGGCTCTCCTGGGTCTGGCGGTGCACCGAAGCGGTTGTTTCTCCTTCGCTGGTTCATAGTCTGTCACTCCGTGCGTTCCGAAGAGCTGTCACCGGGGCAGTCTGGGTGCGATCAAAGCGGGTGTACTTCGCCGTTGCCGCGCATCTGCGGTCTTCGTTCTAACTCCCCGAGGCGTCACCCGGAGCTTACCGGGACATGAGCTTTTCGCCGTCGGGGCGCAGTTCCCCGGTGGGTGAGACGTGGCGGTAGAGGGTTTGTCGGGTGATGCCGAGCTCGGTGCACAGGTCGCTGACTTTGGTGCCGGGCCGGCCCATGGATGCCATGGCGAGACGGAGTTTCGCCGGCGTCATCTTGAAGGGGCGTCCGCCTTTGCGGCCGCGGGCGCGGGCGGAGGCGAGGCCGGCGATCGTGCGTTCAGAGATGAGTTCGCGCTCGAATTCTGCCAGGGCGGCAAAGATCCCGAAGACGAGCTTCCCGGAAGCCGTGGTCGTATCGATGGCGGCCCCCTGTCCGGTGAGGACCTTCAAACCTATTCCGCGCTCGGTGAGGTCGTGGACGATGTTGACCAGATGGCGCAGGTCCCGGCCGAGTCGGTCCAGTTTCCAGACCACCAGCGTGTCCTCGTGGTCGCGCAGGGCTTTCAGGCAGGCGGCCAGTTCCGGGCGGTCCTCCTTCTTCCCCGAGGCCTTGTCCTCATACAGTTGGTTCGATCCGACGCCCGCCCCGGCCAGAGCGTCGCGCTGCAGGTCCGTCGTCTGGGACCCGTCGGCCTTGGAGACACGCATGTATCCGACCAGCACAGCCATTTCCTTCCGTCATTTATATGTACGTTTAAGTGACAGCCGGAATCGAAAAAGGCACGCAGTCTAAAATTGTCACTTAACCAGTTATTTATTCTAAGTCATGCAAAGGATACCTGACCGCCCGTATGTGACAAGCTTTCCAGGGGTATGCCGAGTTCGGCGAAGTCGGCTCTCAGACGGGTCACGGACTCCGGTGTTCTGCATCCGATGAGGGCGAAGGCGTAGAGGGCTTGCGCCTCGGCAGGGTCTTCCCGGGCCGCCTGGATCGCTTCTTCCAGGGCCTGCCCGAGCGCCTTTAGGTTGTCGGCTTGACTCTTCGAAAATTCAGCCGGTGTTCGGCCGTCACCGAGGTCGAGATCAGGTTCCGGAAGGAAGAGGTGCGCGCCCGAGCCACGCCCGGTGATTGTCCCTGCCTCGAGGAGGGCGATGGTGACGGCCGCAGCCTCCATGGTGTGCCGTTGCACCGTTTCCGGTTGCTGTTCGAACGGGCGCCAGAGTCCCTGTCCGTCGCGGGCGGGATAGCCGGCTTCTTTCCATATTTGCCGGATGGTGTCGGTATCGGCTGGCCGGTTCTCGGAGAGGGGGCAGCTGAGCTCATCGACCACGGTGCGAAGAAGCCGGAACCAGATCCCGGCATGGACTCGCCGGCGCGGAAGCTCGACATGTCCGATGGCGAACGCGTGCTGGGTTCGTTGATCCAACGTCAGGACGTGTTGCGGTGCCGGACTGGGTGCCGGCCGGTCGAAATCCCACATCCCGAAGTAGCTGCGCGCGGCGAGGGTTGCCTCAAGCCAGCAGCCGTGGGCCGGGCAGCTGGAGACGATGGGGATTGCCCACAGTAACCGGTATGGATGAGGGGATGGGCTCTCTGCCACACATTCCGGACACCCTCTCGCCGGCAGCCGGTCCGGCAGCCACGGCCGCCACGACGGGACCGACCGCGCTTTCTGCTTCCCGGCCGGCCGCAGCACCGACAGCTGCCGGGTATAGGTGGCGAAGCCGTCCGGGCCGGGCTCCATGTCATCGAGCAACCACGGAACCGAGCCGGCCACACTCATGTGCCGTAGCCGGGCAGGGGCGACCCCGGTGCGCTCCGCCAGGACCTCGATCATTCCGGGCGGAGGCGCCAGGTCGATGTCATCAAGGTCGCCCGCACCGAGCTTGTAGCCGATGTCATCGCCCAGGTGTTCGATGTCGGTGCCGTAGCAGCCGGCGATCCGGCGCAGCCAGGAGGAGAGCGCTTCACCGTCGTTCGGCGCGGGATGCACCGGCCACCGCAGGGGTCCGCTCACAGCAGTTCCCGTTCGAACAATCGCCGCCGTTCGGTGGGTCCGGCGTACTCGGCCATGGCCAGGGCGCGGTGGGTGATGCTCTCTTCACCGCTATTAACTGCAGCGATCGCCGCAGTGGTCAAAAGCCGGGTGAGTTCCCCGATGGTTCCCTCGCTTCGGGCCAGCAAATACCGGGCCATGTCCTCGGTGGCGATCCGGGACTGTCGCTGCAGCGGCAGCGCGGCGGCGAAGCTGGCTAGCAACGACAGGGTGGCGGCGCCGGTACTCCACAGGGGAAGGACGACGGGTTCGAATCTGTTCTCCAACTGGTCATCGGATCGGACCGCAAGATACGCCTCCCGTGTTCCGACCCCGATGATCGGAATGCGCAGCTCGTTGCCGAGGAATCGGAGCAGGTTCAGGAACTCCCGGCGGCTGTTGCCCTGCCCGGCGAGGACGTTATGCAGTTCGTCGATGACGAGCATGCGAACTCCCGTGGCACGCAGCAGGCTCAGCGACACCTGCTCCACCTCGGCCAGACGCCGCCGGGGCTGAAGAGGCGCGCCGAGGGCGGCGAGGAGCGCGGTGTAGAAGCGCAGCACGGAAGGCTCGGACGGCATCTGCACGCACAACACGGGAATGTGTTCCCTGTCCGCCTCGGTCCTTGGCAGGTGCCCGCGGCGGAACTTCTCCACGATCATCGACTTGCCGTTGTTCGTCGGCCCGACCAGCAACAGGTTCGGCATCCGCTCCTTGTCTGGCCAGCGCAGCAACGTCTCCAACCGTGCCACCGTTTCCACCGCCCGCGGGTAACCGATCCACCGGTCCGCCCGGATCAGTTCCACCCGCTCTTTTGCGGGCAACCGTGCCGCGTCCCGTACCGCCGGATGCAGGTGGGACAGATCAGGCGCGACGCCGTCGGGCACTCTCACCACTGCTCAATCTGATCGAACCGGGACACCTGGGCAGCTGCCGGCGGCCCCGCGTCCGGCAGCTGATCCCCAGGCGGTTGGGGCGGTATTGGAGGGCCCGGGCTCTTGGCGCGCTTCTCCGTTGCGGCAGCCGCCATCTTGCGCCGCTCGGTGTCGCGGCGCATCCGTTTGGTTGTCTTCGTCGCAGTGCCCGCGATCTCTCTCATCTGTTCGATCATCCGGAACAGGGCCTCCTCATCTACCTGCGCGATGCCGCGATCGTGTAGCCGCGCCAGGGCGCGCCGGTGCTCCCACAGGCTCACGGCCGGGTTCGCCATCGTCCGATACGGCACCTCTAGATAGGCGTGTCCGTCCGGTTCCAGTACCCAGATCCGGCTGATGTCCCGCGGGTCACGGCGGATCAGGAACCGGCCAAGCGTGTCGCGTCGGCTGATCCACGGTTTCAGCGCGTTCGAGAAATAGTGGACGTGGTCGACGACGAATCCCGTCCGGGTCAGGGTGCGCCGTATGACCGGGAGGAAGTCGACCAGAAACGCCGTCGGGTTCGACGCCACGGCCGGCACCCCCGTGGCCGCGACTCCTTCGGCCCAGCGGCCGGCCGGTGTTTGTCCCAAGGTCCTGTGAACGGTGCCGTGGTAGCCGGCCACGGCAAGGGTCAGCCATTTCTCCAGCTCGCGAAGGGTCAACATCGCCATCCGGTCCGAGTCATACCGGCCGCGTTCGACGGGATTGGAGAATGTGGTCCCGGGAAGTTCGTGGACCTGCTGCATCGCGGTGCCGATCACCCGTTCCACGATCCCGCCATAGTGCGGCCGGCCCAGCGGCCGATAAGCCAGCTCGATACCGTGCTGCTCACACCCGCGCCGCAACGCCTCACTCTTGAATTCACTGGCGTTGTCCAGATACAACTGCCTCGGTTTTCCGCTCATCGGCCATTGCGCCTCAACACCCAAATTCTCAAGCCAAGGCCGTTTATCGGTGCCGGCATGCGCCAAGCACAGGCCTACCGACACTGCCGACGGCGCCTCCAACGTGACGACCATGCCCACAAGGGATCGGCTGCACACATCGACCGCCGCGGTCAGGTATGGCCGGCCGATCGGTTGCCGTTCCCGTTCGTCGACGACGATCACGTCAATCACCGTGTGATCGATCTGCACCTGCTCCAAAATGTCCCCGATCACCGGAACCTCACCACCGGCGGACTGCAAGCCCCGCACCGCATCCGGTCCGCCCCGACGGCGGCCCACTTCCACCGGATTCAACGCCCGGATCCGCCGCTCCACAGTATTCCTGGCCGGAACCGGAAGCCCCCGTGTCCGGCATGCTGCCACGATGTCGCGGTACACCGCCGCTAACGTCCGTTTCTGCCGGGTCAGGAACTGCTTCCGCACCAGCTCGCCGACGAGGTCCTCGACCGCATCCGACAGGCGCAGGGTTCCTTTCCCACCAGAGGAACGCCGCGGGGCCAAATCAGTCAGCAGACCGGACCCGTCACGGTACCGCTTGATCAACACGTAGATCTGGCGGCGCGATGTCCCCAACACCGATGCGGCCGCATCAACCGCTGCCCTGCCGACGATCGCCTTCGCTGCCAACGGTGCGATCACTGCCGAAACTGCCTTCGTGCGATCCCACACAACGTCCGACATGGTCAACGTGCGTGACTCACCAATGCGCACCGATTCTGCGTCCACTCCGCCACCTCCCTGTTGTGCAGAGGAGTATCAAGCAGAAACGAGGTTAGTGCAGAGGGGTACTGAAAAACCAGTGCTCAACACTCGCCTGCACAACCCCGAAAACGCGCGGGCGGTCGTGCAGGCCGGTGCTGAAAATGACAGATTCCGGGGCATTGATCATTTGTGGCGGCATGCCAGGTGGTGTCTTGTAAAGCTGTAGGTTTTCGACACAAGCACTTCTGGCTTCGGATCATCGTTGACATGTCCTCGGGGAAGACTGCCGTCGGCGGTCCGCCGGCTCCATCGCAAGCTAAATCAAAAAATCAAGGACCGCATCGTGCCGGATGAAATTCGCCGGACTTTTCGGGCATAGGATCTTCAAGGTGCGGCTAACGGCTGCCGTCGCCCGGCTTGCTTCGACGGCTCGGCCCTCTCGCCCCGCTTTGATTCATTCTGAATCAAAGGAGTACAATTCCAGGTGAAGAGAGGGGAGTGCCCATGATCGTCATGAACAACAGTGACCTTGCTGCTTTGCACCGGGGGGCGCTGCAGCGCCAAGCGCGCCAGCGCGTTGATCTGTTGGATGAGCTCCGCGCTGTCCACAACGCGTCCTCGCGCGGAAGGAACCAGCGCCAGATTGCCGAGATTCTCGTTACCAGCCAAGCCAAAGTACATCGAATGCTCAAAGCCATTGAACGTCGGCCGTCCGTCCTCGCTTCACAGGAGCCCGAGGAAATCATTCTTCGCGCCTTTGCTTACGACACGTCGCGGCCAGAGCTACTTGCAACGCTGAAGTCCATGACGTTTACCGACGGGGAGGACGCGCCCTACCCGGAGGAGGGCCGGATCCCGGGCACGTGGGATCAGGTAGTCAGCGCGTTCGCACAGGGACTACTGGACGAGGCCGAATTCAATGAGGTCAGGGCGGCCATTGGCCGCTGAAAGGGACGACGTCCACGCCGCCCTAACCAATCTCTACGCGCCCGGCGGAGACTTGGAGAAGGCTCCGGAATTGCTCGTCGCCTACTTCGATGACGCGGCGGTGGTCCGGTTGGCCAAAGCGTATATGGGCCGGCAGCAGGACATCACCAGCGCGGGCCGGGCCGTGGTCGTCGCCGCAGGCCCGCCCGGCGCAGGCAAGACCGAAGCGCTGAAAACGCTGGACCTCCGGGGTTACCGCCTCATCGACCCCGATGATGCAAAAGACATGATCCTTGACGATGCTGAACGGCACGGCCTTCTCAGCTACCGGTACGACCACACGCTGCCGGATGGCGGGCCCGTAGGTGTCCGGGAACTCGCGTCCCACATTCACAGGATCTCTACGAGAACAACGAACCTCGTCCGCCAATGGCCCTGGCGGCA
This sequence comes from Arthrobacter sp. B2a2-09, assembly GCF_027587375.1. Lineage (GTDB taxonomy): Bacteria > Actinomycetota > Actinomycetes > Actinomycetales > Micrococcaceae > Arthrobacter. The sequence goes on along the minus strand of NZ_JAMXIC010000034.1, from coordinate 27,128 downwards.
GGGGAGAACGTCGTCATCGATGGCACCTTGTCCTGGGAAAAGCTGCCGGCCCAATACATCGACGAGCTCTTCATGTCTCGCTACGAGGATGTCGAAGTTGTCGACGTCGAAACTACGCTGACGAGCGCCATCGAACGGGCCCGGCAGCGCTGGTGGTCGGGTCGGCAAAACGATGCCGCAATGGGCGGAAGGTTCGTTCCCGACGCCGTCGTCGACCATTGCTACGGCGTTGGCACCGAATCCCAATGCGCTGCTAACGCGCTCAGCCTCGCCCGGATGGCGGCCGACGCTTTAGGCCGCGGAACACTTCGCCGTTTCGACGTCGACGAAGCCACCGGCAATATCCAGCTAACCAGCATCACAACCTTCGAATAGATGTAGGCAGGATCAGCCCGGAACCATGCCGGTTCTGTGGACAACCCATTGGTGTGCACACATGCACCGGTGGGTCCGCTTCCAACCCAACGAGCCAGAAGAAGTCCGACTTCGTGTTTTGCGGAACGCTGGGTGCAGCTTGGTCGTCCGGGTCTGCACAGGTCACGATCGGAGCATGGACAACGCCTGCCACGTGCTCGCCCGACTACACCTTCGTCAGGGCGATCGCCCTTGACACAAATGTCTTCAAGAGTGCCCCGGAATCGCAGCCCTGAATTCACTTACGGAGCGCGCGGATACTCATGGCCGGGTCGAGATCTGGATAGCAGACGCACTCTTCGACAAAGCTCTTCCGTCGTGCTTGGGGAGATCCACACGGAGGGTGACTCCAATGTGGTTGGTGTCTAGGGTGTTGTACACGAGGCTTTCCTGGGGCCAGAAGGCCAGGGTGTGGCCGATGAAACTGAGGAAAACGGCGGGGTTTTGATGGTGAGCGTTTCCATGGCCCTTCTCTTTCAGATGCGGCGTCGGCCGTGGGCGTTAGTTTTCGGCGTCGTTCTGATACGGGGACCGCTGCTGGGCATGAGGGGCCGGAGCGCAACTTGGGGAACCGGGAACGGTCCAAAAGTTCGCGAGGAAATAAGCGGAGCGCCGAGCGAAGTTTTGGATTGGGGCCGGCGCAAGGCGCCCTGGTTGCGCGTAGGACCCGCCCAGCGATGATCGAGCATCAGTACGACAAAAAGCGAAGATTCTTCTGGCTGTCCGTGGTGAACGGCGTGCGGCCCGGCACGACGCCGGGGTCCTGCGCTCTCTGCGGGGACACTAATGTCCGAGATGAGTGCCGGAGCGCCTATCGAGGGCGAGTTCGGCGAAAAGACAATGTTCCGCGCTCGACTGGGACGGCGGGACCTCGATCGATGTAGGGTCGACGCCAGTTGGCGGGTGCGAACCCGCCCCGGTCTCGCGCCACTCCAGCGCTTTGCTGCGTGAACACGGGAGCGCCGCATCCCCCTGATCGACCGGCTAACGACTATGACTTTTTGCCAGACGCGCATGCCGAACCTCACGGTCGCAAGAACTTATGGCAGTCATAATGACGACGTGATCATGTTCGTGAAAGTCCTCCAGAACATCCTCTTTGTTGGCGGCTTTATCGCCATCTGTGTTCTCGCTGCAGTGATCAGCGCTTTCGGCAAGCCGGAGCTGGGACTAAGTGTCCTAATCGTTGCCTCGGCCCTGGCTTTGATGCTGGCGGGCGCTACAGGCATCGTGAACACGCGCCATAAGCGGGCCGTCAAAGCAGCGCAAAAGGCTCAGGCCGCCCGCGCTTCCACTCCCGCTACCACGTACAGCGCGCAAACGACAGAGACATTTGATCACGACCCCGAAACGGTCTGGGCGCTTATTCGGCCCGCCGAGAGCGCCGTCCTGCTCTCAGACGCCCAGCGTGCCTTCAGGGTCCCCGGAACACCAACCGGTGTAGGAGAGCAGCAATGCATCATCGGACGCGACGGGACCGTGTCCATCATCGAAGTCATTGGTGAGGAGACCCCGAGGTGGGCCGCGACAAGGTCTGTCACACCCGACAAGACAAACAGCCGCTCCACCTACACGCTTGAACCGACGCCAACAGGATGCACCATGACAATGGGAATCGTCATGGAACTGCCGGCAGGCTTCAAATTTGCCCAAGACCCCGTGCAGTGGTGGGAGGCCCGCGCCCGCACCTATCTGAAGCGCGTGAAGGAAGTCCTTTCCGCCCGACAGGGATGACGTTCTCCGTGACCACGCTCGGACTGACACGACTGGGCTTTTCTCAACCCACCTCTAGTGGCTTAGGAGAATGAAATGAATACAACTCGCTGGACGAGAAGTACAGCCTGCAAAGGCCCCCTGGCCTGAACCTCTAGCGATTAGAAACGCAGCTCAGAGAAGCATGCGAAGGATTTTTCCCGCGGTGACTATTCCGCGTCTCTTCGTCCCGCGCTTCCCGCGTGATCCTGAGGCTCAGCCTAAGTCATACGGTACCGGAGATCGTCAGCCATGGAGGATCAACTGGGGTGCTGCGGAAGTCCTCCCGACGGACAGGAGGAAGTAGTGGCGGGCCACGGTGACGGACACGGGCAGGACGGGCATTACTGCGGGATCCCATTGCAACCGACTCACCTTTAACTCACCTTAATCAGCGGCAACCAACGACAATTCATCACCCATCGTTGCCTCCAAAACCCCGAGAATCCGGGAGAAAACCCTGGGATTCAAGTCGCACAGAGGCCCTTGGTCCTAAAGCGGGGGTCGTCGGTTCGAATCCGACAGGGGCTCCGATTTTGGCTTTGAGTTGCGGTTTTAGTATCGGGGAGGCCGGAATTCCCCTCTTCGAGTCTCGACTCTTCTTAAGTCACCCTAATCCGAGTTATCGCTGTGGTCGTGCTCGCAACGGGCGAAGCTAGGGCTGCTCCGAAGAGGCGTTTCCCGCAGAATGCGGTGATCTCATGCCGAGCGCGACCGAGATCAACCAAAGGGCGAAGGCGGCAGCCCCGAGGACTGTGGCGTCTGCGCTGACGGCTGCAATGTCCGACCCGGGCTGGTTGCGTCTCCATGCGAACTCCGTGATCCCAATGTAGACACACCAGTAGAGCAGGAACGAAACGGCCAAGAGCGGAAAGGCATGGGCAGCTTTGGTCAGCCCGGAGAGGTCGTTCCGCCTGAAGATACTCTTCCCGTAACCGGGGCCCGGCAGGGAGTTCACCGCAACGGCAGCGCCGAGGATGATCAAGGCATGTACCCCGAAAGCCAGCAGCCCGAGGCGCCCCGAGGGTGGAGCCATGGCGTCGAGCACCGCCGCAGTGCTGCTGGTCTCGGCGTCGGCGATGATCACACCAAGAATGGACAGATTGGCCACCGCGCAGAGGCCAGCCGCTGCCCGTCCGATCACCGGCCATGACCATGCGGCGGACTTTGACTCACTCTCGGTGCGTGGCGGACGAAGTTCTCGGCGCCGACCGGCTCCACGCCGGTCGTGGGCCTTGGAAAGTTCAACGATCCGCTTGCGGCCAGCCGACCCCTTCTCCTAATCCGACTTGGTGTTTCGAAACCTCTGTGTCTCCACAGCCCCCGGAGAAACGATTAGCCCGCCGCTAGTCACCGTAGACGCCGGCCGCTTTGCCGGTGGCGACCGGATGGAACGGATGATCACGGCTTTGGTCGCGGCGGACCGACCAAGCTCGTTAAGGCGGTGTGCGGTGATGACCAGGACCAGCCAAGCGGCGCCGAGGGTCCAGGCTGCCAGGACATCCGTGAGCCAGTGGTCGTACACCAAGCCCGTAGTGAAGGCCAGCAGTGATGCGATTACGGCCCCGGCAGCGAGGGGCAGAATCAGCGCGCCGTAAGGGCCGCGACTTGTCCGCCTCACATTCCGCATGGTTTTGATCAGTAAGGTTGCCTTCTAGGCTGTTTGATGACCGGACACTAGAGGATTGACACAGGCCCCGAAAGGAGCACTGAGTGGACAGTGATGCTGGCACGTGGTTCCTGAGTCGCGCTGAGCGGGGGAATCTGGCCACGGACGTGCACGCGGGTGGGGCCGGGTCTCCGTCGTGGTCGGAGGGCAACCTCGTGCGGCCCCTGATTCATGGAGCGAGCTACTTTGCCCGGCTGTATGAGGAGCTGACTGCTCTGCAAGCGGGAGACCGGGTGTGGTTCACCGACTGGCGTGGCGACGCCGACGAGCGGCTGCTGGCGGATGGACCGTCGATCGGGGACTTGCTCGCGGGGTTGGCCCGCGCAGGGGTGGAAGTGCGGGGCCTTGTCTGGAGATCCCACGGAGAGCGGGTATCGGCCCCGATGAGCGGCCGATCCAACGAGCTCCTGAGTCGTAAGATCAACGACGCCGGGGGAGAGGTGCTGTTGGATCAGCGTGTACGCCTTTTCGGATGCCATCACCAGAAAATGTTCGTCATCCGCCGTCGTGACGATCCGTCGCGGGATGTCGCGTTCGTTGGCGGGCTCGACCTTTCCCACAGCCGACGGGACGACGCCGACCATGCGGGAGATCCGCAGGCGGTGACCATGGATTCGCGGTATGGGAATCGTCCGCCGTGGCACGACGCCGCGCTCGAACTGCGCGGCCCCGTGGTCGCGGATGTGCTGGCAGTGTTCGCTGAACGGTGGAACGACCCCCATCCCCTGGACCGACGCACCCCGTACCGGATGCTGCTGCAACGCCTGGCCCGTATGCCCAGGCACCCCGAACCGCTCCCGGCCACTGCACCGCCGCCACCACCGGCCGGCCCCCATGCCGTGCAGCTACTGCGCACCTACGGCGTGAAACGTCCCCCGTTCCCGTTCGCGCCCGAAGGAGAACGCAGCATTGCCCGCGGCTACGCGAAAGCCTTCGCCCGCGCCCGCTCGCTGATCTACATCGAGGACCAGTACCTCTGGTCGACAGAGGTCGCAACCGGAATCGCAGCGGCCCTCGAACGGAACCCCGACTTGAACGTGATCGCCGTCGTGCCCCGCTACCCCGACTCCGACGGCCCGCTAGCAGGGCCGCCTAGCCGGATCGGGCAACTGCGCGCCCTCAGACTGCTGCGCCGGGTGGCACCGGACAGGGTCGGCGTGTTCGACCTGGAGAACAGCTCCGGAACTCCGATCTACGTCCACGCCAAGATCTGCATCATCGACGACACTTGGTTTACGTGCGGCTCAGACAATTTCAACCGCCGATCCTGGACCACCGACAGTGAGATCACCTGCGCCGTACTCGACACCACTGCAGACAACCGTGAACCCCGCGACGTCGACAGCCACGAGGCTTCCCGCTCGCTGGCCCGCAGGCTCCGGCTCCAACTCTGGGCAGAACACCTGGGCTTGGACCAGGACGATCCTCAACTCGACGACCCGGCGGCCGGGCTCAAGCTTTGGAACACCGCCGCCGAGGCTCTCGACCACTGGCACGAAACCGGCCGCCGCTCGCTCCGCCCCACCGGACGCGTCCGCCACCACACTCCGGAACCCGTGTCGCCTCTCCAACGTCTCTGGGCGGATCCGCTCAGCCGCTTCGTCGTGGACCCGGACGGCCGTCCCCGCCGGTTGCGCCGCACCACCCGGTTCTAGGCAAGCAACTGTGGTGCACAGCGCAACCCCGATCATCAACCGGCTAAACGTCGAGGACGAGTTCCGGTGTATTTGCACGCGACACGCAGATCAGCATCGTCGCCCCCGATTCGCGGTCGGCGTCGCCAAGCAGGAAGTCGCGGTGGTCAGGAACGCCGGCGATCACCTTTGTTTCGCATGTACCGCAAATGCCTTCCCTGCACGAGGTAGGCACGACGATTCCGGCCCGCCCCAAAGCATCTGTGATCGACTCACCAACAGCCACTTCACAGGTCACGCCACTGCGTTCGGCGACGACGGTGAACACCCTCGAGTCCGCTTCCAAGTCCTCGTCGAGGCTTCCGGCAGCAAATCTCTCCAGATGCAGCGTCCCAGTCGGCCATGTCCCACAGAGTTGCTGGACGGCGTCCAGAAGTCCCGTAGGTCCGCAGCAAAAGACTTTCGTGTCGAGCTGAGGCACGCCTAGGAGTGTCCGAAGGTCCATTCGCCCGAGTTCATCTTCGGGCACTATTTGGACCCGTGACCCGTAACGCTGGAGTTCGTCAAGGTAGGCCATCGACTCGCGAGACCGGCCGCCGTAGACGAGGCTCCATTCGATGCCTTCTTCGTTGGCTCTCCTGATCATGGGCAAGATTGGGGTTATGCCGATACCGCCTGCAATGAAGAGCGCCCTCTCACCGCTGCCGACTGCGAAGGGGAAGTTGTTCCGCGGTCCTCGAACCGTCATTGCGTCGCCCACCTGGAGATCGTTATGCATGTATTCTGACCCTCCGCGACTTTCGGGAGCCAAGAGTACGGCTACTTCATACGAGTCGGTTTCATTGGTGTCGTTACATAGCGAGTAATGGCGGATCAGCCCGTTAGGCAGCTCGAATTCGAGATGTGCACCCGGTTCCCAGTGGGGGAGGGGGGCACGGTCGCTGCGCTCGAGGCGCAGCGACCGCACTCCGGCGGCCACAAGGGAAGCCGCCGTGATCTCGAGAGAGAGCTCCAGATCAGACGACATGGGAGGCGCCCAGGCTGATCTGTAGTGGCTTTTCCCAACGACCTGTCAGATAGGCCGTGGCGAGTTGCGCTTGGAAGGCACGGACGCCGTCCTCGCGCTCATCGAACGGACCCGGGCGGTAACCGTCAGTGAGCATCCCCTGGTAAACGGACTCACAGGCGCCGAAGTCCTGCTTGTTGGTGATGTCCCAGAAGTCCGCGGCGAACGACGGGTCAAAACCCGGCCGCTCGGCCACCTCGCGAGGGAAGTACCACGTGCACTCCACCCACGTCTCGCCGGGCGACAGGGGCACGAGCCGGTGGGTCATCACGTAGTCCGGCTGCAGCGTCAGTAGCAGGTTGGGCGCGAGCATGAAGTAGAGCGTCCAGCGGGCCTGCTCGTCGTCAATTCCGACGATGCGGTCGCCGCCGCTGCGGCCGTCGAGGCTGTTCGTGTCCGCGTCGTCACGAAACTCCAGGCCGCCGCCCAGCCACATGCCTGTCTGATGCAGGCCCATCGCGGATTCCGGCGGGGCGACGCGGCAGAGCTCGGGGTGAATTGACGGGCAGTGGTAGCACTCGAGGTAGTTCTCGATGACCGTCTTCCAGTTGGTCTTGAGAGTGTAGTTATGCGACTCACCGACAACCATATCCGTGGGGTCCCATGGAGCCACCACCCCGGTCAGATTGCCGACCCACTCGCTGAACTCAGGGGCGTCACCGGAGGCGTTGATGAAGATCCAGCCGAACCACTCGACGGATCGGACCTCGAGCAGCGGCCACTCCTCCTTGTTGAAGTTCTCGGTGTCCATGAACTGGGTCGCCGACCGAAGCTCGCCATTGAGGCCGAAAACCCAGGCGTGGTACGGGCACTGCACCAGCTTTTTGTTCGTGCACGCGCCCACGGGAAGCAATTCGTGGCCGCGGTGGCGACACGCGTTGTAAAAGGCATGGAGGGCGCCGGAATCGTCGCGGGTGAGCAGGATGCCCTGGGTGCCGACTCGGACGGCACGCTGGTCACCAGCCTTGGCGACGTCGCTGCTGCGGCCGACGCAGACCCACGCGGCCTCGAGGAGGTGCTTGCGCTCCCAGTCAAGAATGTCCTGCGACAGGTAGGCGTTTGCAGGCAGCGTCCGGGCATCCGAAAGCCGTTCCTCAAGCACAATGTCCAGGTCGGATTTGGTAAGGGGTGCCGGTGGCAGTGAAGTGGTCACGTGTCGTCTCCATCGTCGAAAGTCAAGCTGATAGGGACTAACGCTATTCAGGCGCGCTGCACAGCAACATAGGCATGCGCACCGTTCAAGCCGCCCTAACTGTGCGCGCCCACATTCACGACCGGGACTTCGCGTGCTCGACGAGCAGGTTGTCTGAGAGTGGCGTCTGTAGTCCGAAGGTGACGCCGAAGGGATCTGCGAGCAGCGCGAAGGGACCTAGGGCAGACCCCGTGACCGGCACACGAACCCCGGCCCCAAAGTCACTCAGGCGCGCAACCTCCCCTTCCAGAACCATGACTTCTCTGTCAAACTTCATGAGACCTCTTCCCGGGCGACCTTCGGGCGACTAGACATGTGATCAAACTCCTTCGCACCGGATACGTCGTTTGTCCGCGCAAGGGGTCGATGATGTTGATCGACGACAGCCACCAGGGAAGCGTGTAGCGTGCCTAGTCTTTCAATGTTTCAATTGCAGGCTGAGACCGTCCTCGCCGTGCATGGCGTCTGCGGCCCGCACGAGCGTCAGATGGGAGAATGCTTGTGGAAAGTTTCCCGCCATCCGATCTTCCCTCATTGAATATTCTTCGCTGAGCAGGCCGACATCATTGGAGAGTCCCACCAGTATGTCCATCAGGTTCGTGGCGTCTGTGCGTCGGCCCGAGCGCGCGTACTGTTCCACTAGCCAGAAGGAGCATGCGAGGAATGGATGTTCTCCCGGTTCCAATCCATCGACCCCCGTCTCGGTGCGGTAGCGCAGAAGCAGGCCCCCAGAGGTGAGCAACTCCTTTTCCAACCGGGCGACGGTACCGAGCATGCGTTCGTCGTCATAGGCAAGGAAGCCAACCTGCGGCAATGCCAGAAGGGCGGCGTCCGTCTGCTGACCGCCGTAGGCTTGTGTGAACGAGTTCAGGTCCCGGTTGAAGCCGAGATCCATTATTTCGGCAGCTAATCGATCGCGGATTTGCTCCCAATGTTGGATGGGCCCAGGCAGTCCGTGGTCCCGGACAGCCCTCACCCCGCTGTCAAACGCGGCCCACATCATGACTCTGGAGTGGGTAAAGTACTGGGCAGTCCCACGCATTTCCCAAAGACCGAAGTCTTTGTCCTCGAGGTGGTTTTCCACGGAACCCAGCATCGCCCGCTGGAGCGCCCAGGAAAAATTGTCCTCTTTACCTCCGGCGAGACGAAGCCTTTCGAGCGCCACCATTACCTCGCCAACTACATCAGCTTGGTACTGGGACACGGCAGCGTTGCCGATTCGCACCGGCCTGGCGTTCTGGTATCCGGGAAGGTGGGGGAGCTCCATTTCCGTGAGATCCCGTTCGCCCCCAATGCCGTACATTATTTGCAGGTCTTCGGGATCGCCGGCGAGTGCACGCAAGAGCCAGTTACGCCACCTCAGCGCCTCGGATCCGTAGCCGTGCGTCAACATGGCCTCCAACGTCAACGACGCGTCGCGCAGCCAACAGTAGCGGTAGTCCCAATTGCGCGCCCCACCAAAATCCTCTGGCAGTGAAGTAGTGGGTGCTGCGACAATGCCGCCCGTCTCATAGTGGGTGAGCGCACGCAGCACCAGTAGCGAACGCTTTACTGCATCGGCGTATTTGCCGTCAGCGCGGCAATTCCCTGCCCAGGTGGTCCAATAGTCCACCGCCAGTTGAAGGGACTCATCGACGTTGATAGCGGGTGGTACGTCCTCGTGCGAGGGAAACCACGTCAGTTCGAAGTCAACGATCTGCCCCTGTTCAACTGTAAATTCTCCAACATGCCGATGACGTTCAGCCATCGGAAGGTAATCTCCCCGAAGAGACAGGGCGTCCGGACCCGACATGGCCAGCAGTACCTCCACACCTCGAGCCTCCGCGCTGTCACGGACGCGACTGACCCAAGGCAGCACAGTGGCGTATTGGGGTCGGATCCTGATCTCCTGCCGCATGAGGACTGTTCCGCTTAGTCCTGTGACGCGACGGACAAGACTCGAGCGGCTCTCACCCACGGGCATGAATTCGGTAACCAAGACATGCCCGGTGTCGGTCTGCCATGTCGTCTGAAGTACAAACGTCGAGTCCATATAACGGCGGTCAACAACGACAGCCTCCGGCGGGCTAGGCGCCAACAGCCACCGGCCGTGCTCCTCACTCCCGAGTAAGGCAGCAAAGACAGAGGGCGAGTCGAAGCGGGGGAAACACAGCCAATCCACACTGCCCCGTCGGGAAACAAGAGGTCCGGTGTGAAGATCGGAAAGCAGCGCATAATCCTCTATGAGTTCGGCCATAATTCACTCAATCACGACTGGACAGAATCTCAACAGGCTCCGCCTTCCCCCAGTGATTGATTTGCGCCGACCGCCTGCGCCGCCGTGTTCGTGCCAAGCATCCGCGTGCAGGAACAGTACTTCACGGGTCAGCTGCGGTGGCCGTGGCGAAGGGAAGCATAGTCCTCATACGTCGGGCCATGTCAGGGATGGGTAAGCCGGAGTCCTGGGGTGCAGTCGAAGAACGGAGGCTGTGCAACGCTTGCAAACGGAATTATGAGCCATTGGTTGCCGTAGAACTCCACGTAGGAGTCGGATGGGCACTGTGCAAGGGCTTCTTCGCGAGTCATCTTAGTGTTCCCTTCATCTAGCGTTCGAACAGGGAGGGGTGCATGGTCGCTGCGCTCGAGGCGCAGCGACCGCACGCCGGCGGCCACGAGGGAAATCGCCGTGATCTTGAGAGAGAGCTCCAAAGCCGTTCCTCAAGCACAATGTCCAGGTCGGATTTGGTCAGGGGTGCCGGTGGCAGTGAAGTGGTCACGTGTCGTCTCCATCGTCGATAGTCAAGCTGATAGGGCCTAACGCTATTCAGGCGGGCTGCACAGCAACATAGGCATGCGCACCGTTCAAGCCGCCCTAACTGTGCGCGCCCACATTCACGACCACATTCACGACCGGGACTTCGCGTGCTCGACGAGTAGGTTGTCTGAGAGTGGCGTCTGTAGTCCGAAGGTGACGCCGAAAGGATCTGCGAGCAGCGCGAAGGGACCTAGGGCAGACTCCGTGACCGGCACACGAACCCTGGCCCCGAAGTCACTCAGGCGCGCAACCTCCCCTTCCAGATCAAGCACCCGCCAGTACGGAATCCAGTGCGGTGGGACCGATTCTGGGAGAACATCCAACATGTCGACCACACCCGCGACTGGCTCATCGCCCCAGGCCAGGAATCGGTAATCGCCCGGGGTTGGCTTCAGCTCATGAATCACACGGCACGACAAGGCGTTAGCGTAATAGTCCGCGGCTTCCTTTGCCCGTGGCGTGTAGAGATCGACGAACGCCACCTGGCCCAGCGTCTGCGGTTGCGGCTTCGGGTCGATAAGGTCAGCGAGCACGAAAAGCGCTCCATCGGGCGCCGAGTACATGCTCAGGTCCCGCCCGCCTAAAGCCAAATTGGCCACTAGGTCGGCGCCGAATTCTAGGGCCCGGCCAGCCGATGCGTTCTTGTCAGTGCTCCCGAAGCACGGAACCCAGCAACCTGATGGGGGTGTCGGCGCGTCGACTGAAGGTACGAAGGACACCGTTTGGCCGGAGTCTGAACCTTCGTGCAATCGGTCCATTACCAAGTTGAAAAACGCGCGTGTTGCGTCCGTGTCTCCGCCTAGGAAGAGGACGCTCTCTATGGCGACCCGGACGCTGTTAGTCATCCTGAACTGTACCTCGTTCGAACAGGGAGGAGAGATTGGCGCTGGAGTGAAGATCCAGACCTGACGTCGCCAGCCAGAAGTGAGCGTAGTTGCTTGGCGATGACACGTCGCGTCCAGTGAGTTCTTCGATTAGCCGCAGGCGGTTGCGCAGGGTGTTTCTGTGTACGAAGAGCCGAGCTGCCGTCGCGCCCACGTCGCCGTCTTCTGCGAGGTAGCGGCGGAGCGTGTCCACCAGCAGGGTGTCGTTCTTTCGGTCGTACTCCACCAGCGGAGCCAGAGCTTCGGCCGACAGGTCGCGAAGCGGTACCCCTGCCTCCAGACTAGCTATCAGGAGGGCCGTCGGAAGATCTTGGGTCCGATGCACATGAACACCGTACCCTTCAGCCAGCGCGTTGCGCGCCTCGAAGTAGCCGAGCCTCAGGCCCCGCACCCCAGCGCGCGGCTTGCTGACTCCGACTCGTGCGTTGGACCCGATGCTGGCCAAATGTTCGTGGCAGAGCCGCGCCACGAACAGGCCAGCTTGTTCTGGAACGACTAGTACCACTCTGTCGTCGACGATCGTGCGCAGGTGCGGATCGTTCTGCTGGGTCAGCAGCGTGTGCAGGTTCCAAGGGTACGACCGGAGCCGGCGAGGCGAACCTTCAGCGGAGCCGACGACGACCTCATGCGGCTTGCCGACGTCCAGGCCGTGGTCAAGGAGCCGTCGTGCTCCTTCTTGTTCGCCGAGGTAGCCGGAAATCACGTCTTCAAGGACCTGGCCCAGCAGCTCTCTTCGCCCGCTCAAGATGGCGTGCCGTCGTGACAGTTCGATACCGGCCAGGGTTGCGGCAAACGAGAGGAGCTTCGTCGACGCGCCTTGCCCACGCATGGCCAGCACGGCGACTGGCTCGCCTTCCAACTCCACCGACCGGAGGACGCATCCGGCGACGGGACCGTCCGCAGGAGGCGACACGGCGACGAGTTCTTCCGCCATCCATTCCGCCCGCTCAGGCACACTCACCAGTACGCCGCCATGCAGATCGATCACAGCCACGGGCGCAGAAGAAATACGGTGCAGGGCCCTCACCAGCGCGTGCAGCGGCCGTTCGGCAGTGAGCGCGTCGGCCAATGCCCGGTGGTCGGCGAAATCTGAATCGGCCGCCGTCATGACTCGAATCATACCTTCTGGACGGCAACAGAACCCGACGACAATTCGGTTACCAAAGGGATCCGCAATACCGTGCCGCGGAGTAAGTGTGGCCTAAGACAGCACTTCGATGCCTAACCTTGCCCGCCTCGACGCCGGAAGTCATTGAACCGCGTCCGCACATTCCGGGCAGATTGTGTCGGCCTCCGAGATATCAAGAAGCCAAAAGATTGGCCAAGTTTGCGCTGGCATTCCACACGCCGTGAACGCAGCGCCGCGTCGTCGCACGTGGGCAACTCCAAACGGCAGCTCCAGCGGTTCGTCTTTGAAAACGGACGATCTTTCCGTTGACTGGGGCCTTCGATTGATCTGACGGTACTGCGCAGTCAGGTACCACTGTTGTGCCGAAGCAGCATCGCGGTGCTTGGGCTCTTGCGTCATTCAGTGCTCTCCATGCCTGTTGTCTGGTATTCGTGATGCAGCCGTTGGGATGAACCTCAACTCAAAGGACAGGCTGACGGGCCAGCGTACCGCCATCAACCCTGAGCGTCTCGCCGGTCATGTATGCGGAGGCGTCGGATATCAGGAAGTCGACAACCGACGCGATCTCTTCGGGCAGGCCGAACCGGCGCATCGGTGCCCAACGCGCAACCACCTCATCAGACAGGCCCGTGATCCATGGTTCAGCCATCGGCGTTCGGATCAGTCCAGGAGCAACGCAGTTGACCCGGATGCCTGCATCCGCGAGCTCGATAGCGGTTGTCCTTGTGAGTGAAATCAACCCCGCTTTTGAGGCGTTATAGGCCGCGAAGTTCGCCTCCGGTGCCAAACCGTTGATAGAAGCGATGTTGACGATAGAGCCATGGCCCGCGGCCCTCATCACCCGCGCAGCAGCGGCGGAAGTCAGTGCCGGCCCACGCAGGTTCGTGTGCATCGTCGAATCCCAGTCATCGGCCGTTACATCGACAAGCGCCGTTGACTCGAAGATCCCGGCGTTGTTCACCAGGGCATCGACCCCACCGAAGAGATCGACACACCGCCCGACCACTTTGGAGCCCACTTCAGGGTCGGCAAGGTCGGCTGCCATTCCTTCAACAGTGCCGCCGACCTGCTGGAGCTCTGCAGCTACGGCCTCCGCTTCTGAAGCGCTACGCGAACAGACCAGGACGCGGTCACCGCGTCGGGCGAAGTGCTCTGCGCACGCACGACCAATTCCTCTAGTCCCTCCGGTGATGATTACGCGCCGGATTGCGTGGTTTTCGGTGTCGGCCACGTCTACTTCCTTTCGAGTCGATTTGTTTGTGCCTCGGCGAGGCGCCGGGCTGAGACTATGATGCGACGGACCACCGCCCGCTAACTGTTCAGAGTTCGTTCAACGCGCGAACTGCGCTGAGCGAACGAGCCCCAAAGGACTGCGGACAACAGAGTTCCCCCGAGCAGCCAGTGACGCAAATGAATCAAGGCAGTGGATAAAGAATGATGGGATTGAAACTCCCGCAATCCCGGTGGGCCCGTTGTCGAGCGTCTATCCAGACCTCATGGCCGTCTGCGGCCTCAAAAATGGCCCGCTCGTACGCGCCGTCGGCCGCGAGCCAAAGGGCGGAGGAGTCTCGCATTACGTCTTCTACCACCCCCGACCTGACAGCTTGGCCGTTTCTGCGGATCTCCACGTATGCCCCAATGAGACAATCCCATTGAAGATGCTTTTGTAGTGCCATGTTCGGCCTTCATCTCGTTATGAGCGCCGTCCATCTTCATCTTTAGATCTGAAGGGTGGACAAGAAGAGCGGCCCGGCAGCGGCAAAAGCAACGATTGCGCGCAGGCAGATGCGGTTTCGCATCCGATGCCGGCCAGACCGCCCTTCATAGGGTTTTCGATTGAGCTCACATGATCTCTACATCCGTGCCGACTGAGCTCATCGTGCTTGAGGCCGACCCGCACGCTCCGCCCGGACTTGGCGCATCTCCTCTTCCAGGGCGATAGCGTCTTCGCCTTCTGGCAAGGCGGGCGCAGGAAGGCGCCAGGCCATCGGTTTCTTGTCCTGGACCACGCGTCGGTAGATGTAGAGCACGACGGACAGCAGCAGGATAGCGACCGCGACGAGGGTGTCGCGGAAGTCGCCGTAGCCGAGGAGCTCGGGATTGGTGACGCCGACGACGGTGATGACGGTGTTGAATACCACCAAGATGACGACTACCGGGATCCAGCCACGACCGCGGCGGATCGGACGCGGCCAGTTCGGGCGGTCCTTGCGCAGCAGGAGGAAGGCAGACAGGCCCAGGATTATCGACAGCAGGTAGCCGAGGTTGCTGGCGAGCAGGATGCTCACGGGTGCTCCGACAAGTACCATGACGGTCGCGTTCAGGAGCACGTCCAATGTGAGGGACCGTCCGGGCACGCCCCAGCGGTTCACCCAGTGGAGCTGCTTGATGGTCATACCTTCTTCAGCTAGGCCGTAGAGTGCCCTGCCGCCGTCGGCCGTCGTGGAGATGATCGCGACAAGCAAAGAGGCTCCGATCACGATGGTACCGATCCAGCTGGCACCGCCGAAGGCTTCGCCGAACGCCACCGATACATAAGTAACAGGGTTATCGCGCACCGCTCCCTCGCCGATGGTGCCCGCGAGCACGGTCGGGACCACGCAGAACAACACGATCATGAACATCGAGACGCGAGTCATGGCCTTGGAGGTGTCGCTCGACGTGTTCTTGTACTCTGGAGCGAAGGACGCGACGATCTCGCTGGCGTAAACCGCCCAAGCGGTCACGTACAAAACGACTGCGACCGTGCGCCAGTCTCCGTTGACATACCAGGTCATGTTGCCGGCAGACCAGTGCAGCGATGGGCTAACAAGGCACGCGACCGTCACCACACCGAGGCCCACGATGACGAAGACCCCCAGAAACTTGTTCACGGTCGCGCCGAACTTGAGGCCGAAGTAGTTGAACGCCCAAGCGAACAACATGGCGCCGAGAGCAATGATGTGCTCGAGGCCGAGGTGGTTTCCGAGGATGCTGAAGCTCAGGTCATTGCTCGGGAACCAAGTGGCCTTTACGAGTTGCCCAAAGACAACTGAAGCCATCGAGATCGACAGAGACCAGCCAATCCAGTAACCGAAAGCCGCCATGGCTCCCAGCGGAGCGAAGTACCGCTTCCAGCCCTCGATCGCATAGCGGGCTACGCCACCCGAGTCCCGAGGGAACATCGCCGCCATCTCGGAGAACACGAAGCACTGGAGCAGGGCGATGACGGCTCCCACCAACCACACGGTGATCGCGGTCCAAGCGCCAACGACACCCAAGAGGTATCCGAAGGTTACGAACAGACCCGTGGGCAAGGTCAATGCAAGCGCAATTCCGTCACGCCAGGTCAGGGTCTTGGCGAGCCGGCGACGCTCGGTAACGACCTCGGTAACGATCTCGGTCTCGGTCATATTGAAGACTTTCTGTGTGAATGTGCTATTTCTGAGGCAGGAGCGCTGTTAGATGTGGTGCCGAGCAACTGCGTGTGGACCTCACGGCCGGCGCGGATGCCCGACTCGATGGCACCGTCTATGAAGCCGTTCCACCCGTTAGCGATATCCGATCCGGCGAAGAACACGCGACCTTCGGCCTGTTGGAGTTCGGAAAGGTACCCGACCGTCTGGCCGGGCCGGAACATGGACCAGGTGCCCTGGGAAAACTCGTCATTTGCCCAGTTGTGCCCGGTGGTTTCCACGATCTCGAGGTCTCCGAAGATCTTGCCAAGTTCCTCACGCACCATCTCGGCATTGCCGGCGTCTGTGTTGGCCCCATCAGGACCGAACGCAATCAGTATCTGGCCGTCGTCGAAGATCTTGTCCGTTACGACATAGTTGATCAGATGGTTGTCGGGGGCGACCGCGAAGAAAGGCTTGGGCAGGTTACCGCGGACCCGCACCCAGACTTTCGAACCGCGGCCGGCTTGCCGCTCAGCGCTGACCGTCCGCTTTCCGGACGAGAGCTCCGGAGTGAACTTGATGGACCCGAGGGTGTTGATCGGAACGGCCATGACGACACCGGACGCTTGCAGAACCTCGCCGTCACGGGTGATGACGCGGACGCCTTCCTCGTTCTGTTCGACTAAAGCAACCGGGGTGCTCAGGCGGATCTCTGCAAGGGAGTCGTCAGCGATCGCCTCGATCAAAGACCGGGTACCGTTCTTGAACTTGTACCGGCCCACGGCGTCAAACATGGTCTGGATGCTGAAGTCGCTGAGCGCGTACCAGCGCATGGCGGCGACGATGCCGACCTCATTGCACGGAGCGGAACCCATGGCACCCCAAAGCCCGTTAGCAAGGTCTTTTTCCTCCTGGGAGATGTCCAGGGAGTCAATGCGGTCCTGGATGGACAGCTTGTCGACCTCTGCGAGGGCTTCCGGGTGCAGGAAGGGCTCGAACGGCCTGTCGAAGACTTCGCGGGCACCTTCGACGACCTTTTCCATGACGGAGTTGATTGCGTCGGCAACCTCGTCGTACTTTCGGATGCTCTGCTTCCCGCCGGTTACCGTGGCTGCAAGTTCCGGTGCCGAGACGCCGACGGTCTCGACCAACTCGAGGCCGTAGCGGGTGATTTCCGAGTACACGTGCGGTTGGAACCAGTGCACCCAGGTGCCACCAAGCTCCAGCGAGTAACCCGGAAGTGCATCATCCTTGTACCAAGTGCGTCCACCGAGACGGTCGCGACCTTCGAGCAGCGCGACCTTGTAGCCTTGGCGGCCGAGTTCGCGTGCAGCAGTGACGCCGGCGAATCCGCCGCCGATGACAATGACATCGTATGATTTATTGCTCATTTTTCTTCTACTACCTTTATCCGCTGATTACAAAGAACTTTTTGATCGGCTCGTGAACGTGAACAACGGTCTTCGTTCCCTTCGGAAACGATGCAACGTCGCCTGCTTTCAGGGAGACCGACTCGCCACCTATGACCTCGACGGTCATGCGACCCTCTAACATGTAGACTGATTCGTCGCCGAGGAGCTCGTCTTCGACCCCGCACGGCTCGCAGGTGAAGAGGCCGACGTAGAGTTGACCTTCACCGTCTGTGGACGTCCGGAGCCACTGAACCTTGGCGGCGGGTGTTCCGTAGAGAACGTTCTCCAGGGGGTAGTCCTCGGGAGGACTGAGGTGTTCTGTTGAGACCGATAGTTCAATCATTTGCGTTTCTTGCCTTCCTAATCATTCTGATTCGCTCTGCTTTGCGTGGCCAGACCGGCCGCGAAAAAGCAGTGTGGTTCCTGAATGGTTCAGTTATCTGAGTACGCCTTCTTGGCGATGTGAATGACGGAGCTGTCCGTGAACTCCAGAAGTCCATCGATCCCGAATTCGACACCCAAGCCGGACTGTTTGCGGCCGCCGAACGGCACATCGGGCGCAACTGCGGAGTGCGTGTTCACCCAAACTGTCCCGCTCTCAAGTTGCCGCGCGACGGTTGTGGCACGTCCCACGTCGCTGCCCCAAACGGAGTTTCCGAGGCCGTAGTCGGTCCGGTTGGCCCGTTCGATGACCTCATCGACGTCGTCGTACTTCAGGACACTGCGTATCGGGGCGAAGGTCTCTTCGGCGACAAGCGGACTGGTCTCCTCGATGTCGCGCACCACGGTGAGTTCGACGAAGTAACCGGGCCTGTCGATCACGTTTCCGCCCGCGATGATTTTGCCGTCGCGGGCAGCGATGCCGAGAGCGTTCTTAGCGGTCTGGAATTGGCGGGCATTCTGCAGCGGCCCGAATTCGTTATCCCGGTTGAGCCCGGGGCCGATCTTGGCCTTCTTAGCGAGACGGGCGAGCTCAGTGCAGAACTCGTCGTACTGCGAAGCGTGCACGTAGATTCGCTTAATGTTGATGCATACTTGACCCGTGTTCCAGAACGCCTTCTCAAAGATCCGCTGGGCGACGGCGGGGATGTCTGCATCGTCGAGAACCACAGCCGCGTCGTTGCCGCCAAGTTCGAGGACTACTCGCTTGACGGTGTCACCACTCGCCATGACTTTCCGACCGACAGCGGTTGAGCCAGTGAAGGAGACCTTTGCGATCGCTGGATGCGCGCTAAGGAATGGCCCGATTTCGCCGCCGTCGCCCACCACGTTGACCACACCCGCTGGCACCAGATCGTGGACGATTTCGGCTACAACCATCGCGTTGAGCGGGGTGGTCGGCGCAGGCTTGATAACGATCGTGTTGCCCGCAAGCAGTGCCGGCGCGAGCTTGTAGATGGTCTGGAAGAACGGAAAGTTCCACGGAATGATCGCAAGAACCACACCTAGCGGCGTGCGGTGGACCTCGATGCGCGACTCGTCATCCTCGCGCAGGACCTCCGGGTCCAAGCGGAGGCTGTTGAAGTACCGCAGCCATGTCACGGCCGCGTCGACATCACCCTCAGCTTCAGCAATCGGCTTGCCGTTCTCGAGGGTGATGATCTGCGCGATCTCCGGGCGGCGATCTTCGATCCGCACCGCGATCTGTTCCAGGATATGGGTCCGGTCACCATGCGTGGTCTTTTGCCAGCCCACGAACGCTCGGGCGGCCGCGAGGCAAGCTTCGTTTGCCTGGCTCTCGTTCGCGACCGGAGCTACGGCGAACGCTTCGCCGGTCGCCGGGTCGATGACAGGCTGGCTGGATGCGCCGTCGAGCAGCCGCCCGTCGATGAGTTGCTTGAACGACCTGTCGGACAGGTCGATACTGGTCCGTACGGGATCCATCTGGAGCGTCATCTGGGCTCCCTCTCCATTGAGTACTGATTTGCTTGAAGTCGATCACGCTGATCGGCGATAGCGATATCGTCCTCCAACACGCAGGTGAGTAACTGTTCGGGAACCGGACACCTGGTGTTCTTGCGGCGTTCCACCACGGAGATCTGGGCTGAGCCGCCGGCGCCGTCCGGTCAGGCCCCTGCTAAGGCCTTCGTCCGGAGAACCGACTCTGGTGGAGGATTGACGGCCCGTGCGAGCATTGATGTACCCCTGCTCGGAAAGAAAGCCATATGCCCATCCGTGAATTCGCCGGAAGTCCCATGCCAGAAGGCGACTCGCCCATAGATCCGGACATCCGGCAGTCGTGGTATCGGTCGACCTTAGCTGGACTGAACCCGGGCAGTCAGATCGTCATTGACCGGCTCGTCGAGATGAATCTCGGGTCCCGACTCATGAGGGCAGCCACGCCGATTCTCGAAGGTCTCGAGAATCAGCTACACGACTCCAATTTCGGGCTGTTGCTTGCGGACAACGAGGGCTATATCCTGCACCGCACCTTCGGCACACGGCAATTGGCCGCCGCGTCGGATCGTCTGGGGGTGGTGGTTGGCGCCCAATTCACAGAACAGACAAGCGGCACCAACGCGATCTCGACACCAATTGAGACCAGGCGCGGTGTTTTTGTGCTGGGCGAACAGCACTTTCTAGAATGCTTGCGCGACCAGATTTGCTTCGGCCTCCCGATCTTTCAGCTCGGCACGAGGCGTTTGGAAGGCGTGATCAACATAATGGGTCCGGGACGTGAAAGCCCGTCCCTCATGAAGCCCGTGCTCACCTCTGCGGTCCGGGAAATCCAGCAGAGGCTCCTAAACACGTACTCGGACGCGCAGGTGGCGCTCCTGCTCGCCTTTCGCGCTGCATGTGAAAGCCACCGCCGAATGCCGGTGGTGGCGGTCGAGCCAAGCGAGACTTTCACCAACGGTGCGGCGGCCACGGAGTTACAAAGCAGCGACCTCGCCGTACTAAAAGAATTCGCCGCGCAACGCGGCGTTGTCTT
Organism: Arthrobacter sp. B2a2-09; assembly: GCF_027587375.1. Taxonomy (GTDB): domain Bacteria; phylum Actinomycetota; class Actinomycetes; order Actinomycetales; family Micrococcaceae; genus Arthrobacter. The sequence goes on along the minus strand of NZ_JAMXIC010000034.1, from coordinate 6,873 downwards.
CGGTGACCGAGTGCGGATGGACTTGAGCGTTGGACAGCGAACGGTCCTCGTAGAGAGGGTCTCGGATCAGGGTGCAGTGTTCCGCGTTCTGCGAGACGAACAAAGTACCCTTGCCGTGCCCCGCGCTTCAGTTCGCTACCGAACCGTCGGCGACCAACTCACCGAGATGCTCATACGCGCGCGCGCTGCCTCTGGCCATGTGCTCATCTCCGGTGAGCCAGGATCGGGCCGCACCACCGCAGCTCACAGCGTGACAGGTGACGATTTCGTCCAAGTGATTGACGCCGGCGAAGCTGTCGTCAGCGGCGCAAAGAAGTGGGCAGCCAGTCTTCAGAGCTTGGCAGAGCAATCGCGGGCCAGCCTCGTCGTCGAGTCGGTCCACCTTCTTGACGCGCCGCTGCTCCGGGTGCTGTCAGACGCTATGGAGCAAACGAGCACACGGGTCGTGCTGACGAGCGACACTGGCATAGACTCACTCGCCGCGGCCGCGACGCACTGCCGTTCGGTTATCGAGCTACCAACGCTGCGGCAACGGCGACCCGAGCTGGCTTCGATAATGGGGGCGATGCTGTCAGATCGCGGCGTAAAGAACGTCAGGTTCACACCCCCGGCTCTGGCGGCGCTGTCCGCCCACGACTGGCCTGGCAACTACAAAGAGTTACAGGGTGTGTTGGACGAAGTTCTTGCCGCCCGGTCTGCCGGCGATGTGACCCTCAGCGACATTCCGGAGCGATATCGAACGCCTGGCCGCCGCCGGAATCTGGGGCTCTTGGAGCAGGCTGAATTCGACACTATTCGCAAAGTTTTGGTGCAGGTGATGGGCAACAAAGTTCAGGCTGCTGGGCTGCTTGGCATCAGCCGCTCCACCCTGTATTCGCGGATGAAAGCACTCGGACTCCAGTAACTCGCGGAGAGCGCTGAGAGCCTGAGACCTCTGATACGGTCTACCGGGTGAGCAGCCTATTCGTCATTGATCTGACGTACCTTGCAGACATCGTCGAGGTCGAGCGTTATCTGGACGAGCACCGTGACTTCCTCGAGCGTCAGTACAAAGCAGGGATCTTCCTAGCATCGGGTCGCAAAGAACCGCGCACCGGCGGTGTCATTTTGGCATCAGGGACCCGTTCTGCGATCGCGGATGCCCTAGAAGATGACCCGTTCAAGAAGCACCATGTAGCCGAATACTCGATCACTGAGTTTGTGCCGACGAAGACCTCACCCGAACTTGAAATGTATCGTCAACCGGCATGACGATCTGACCGCCGCTTCCGTCGGCGTCGGATCTCATGATTTGCTGATCAGCGACAACCTCACGGCTTCGGTGAAATCGGGGATGTTTGGATGCGGGTCTCCTTTTCGCCAAGCCAGAACAACGGGCACTCGCGGGGCATCCGATAGGGTGCGGAAATCAATTTGCGGATGAGTGTAAAAGCGTGCGGTCGACGCTGGAGTGATACCGATACCCCGACCCAGCGCAATCGCTTCCATCCACTCGTCAATGTTGCGGACGCGCACGATCTTGGTGGGCATGTCTGCCTCATCCCACAGAGTGACACTGGTGGTACCCGCGAGGACGTTCATCACCAACGTCTCGCGTGACAGATCCTTGAGGCCGATGGCGCTTTGTCCAGTGAGTCGATGACCAGCCGGAAGTGCCACCATCCTGGCTTCCTCAGTCAGCACAAGTGTTTCCAGCGCCGGGTTGTTTGGGGCGCCGAGGAGAAAAGCCAGATGGCAGCGTCCCTCGGATAGCCTCGCCATCGGATCGTCGTACCGGCGAATGTCCACCTGAATGCCCGGATGCATGTTTTCAAAAGTCCTGACGGCCGGTCCTGTTATCTCGGCAAGAGGACCAGCGAAACAAATGCGCAAAACCAAGGGGCTGCCAGTAGCCGCTTCCGCTCCTTCTTGCAGGGCTTTTAGGGAGAGCTGAGCATAGGCGAGGAGGCGCGTCCCTGCCGGGGTGAGGCTAACGGAACGGCGGTCACGGCGCACTAGAACGGTTCCCAGAATCTGTTCGAGGCTGGCAATGGTCCGGCTCAGGGACGGCTGGGTGGTCCGAAGCCGTTCTGCCGCACGGGTGAAGTTCAGGTCTTCTGCGACCGCGACCAAAGCCCGGAGATGACGGAACTCAATGTTGAGAAGCCGATTTTCGAGATCCATCCCTTATACGTACCACGCATAAGGGATGTGAAATCGGCATTTCACAGCAAATTGATCGAACCGTAACGTGAGTCACCTCAGAACTCATCCGATGCAGAGGAGTACTTCCATGACACGTTCACCCCTTTCGATTTCAGGCGTCATACCTGCCCATTTGCAGCCGTTCACGGCCGATGGCCGCTTGGACGAGGCAAACCTGAGGAAGCACCTACGTGCGCTCTTGGATGTTCCCGGGATCTCTGGGATAACAACCAACGCCCATGCTTCGGAGACGGCAACGCTGACACAGGATGAACGCGCCCGTCAGCTGGATATCGTGCTCGAAGAAACGAACGGGCGTGTGCCTGTCATCGCCGGCATCTATGAAGACGGATCAGCCAAAGCCGCAGCAGCCGCGGCTCGGGCACAGCAGGCCGGTGCTGATGGCCTGCTGGTCTTCCCGTCCGCGGTACTGGACGGCGGCGGCTATCAGCGCCCGGACATGGCGCGCGGGCACTTTAGCGAAATCGCCTCAGTAACGGATCTGCCGCTGATTGCCTTCATCTATCCCAACTTTTCGGCCTTGCGGTTCACCGTGGACGGCATAACGCAGCTTTGTGCGGAAATCGACACAATCGCTGCCGTGAAGGAATGGTCCAATGACATTGTCATCTACGAGCGGACGTGGAGGGCGCTGAAATCACTCGACAGGGACGTTGCGGTCTTGTCTAGTTTCAGCCGTTCCCTGTTCAGTTCCCTGTGCGTTGGGGCCGATGGCATTCTCTCAGGTCATGGCAGCATAGTGGCCAGCCTTCACGTCCGGCTTTGGGAAGCTGTCAACAAGCTGGACCTTGCCGAAGCCCGGAGGGTATGGGACCAGATCTGGCCGCTCGCCGAAGAATGCTACAAGGAACCTCTTCTGGACGGACACAACCGAATGAAGAACATCCTGGCATTGACGGGCGGCATCGATGAGGCTTACGTGCGCTCTCCGTTGCAGCCGCTCAGCGACGAAGAACGGGCGGGCTTGCGCGCGGCTATTGCGGAGTCCGGACTCCTCCATGCCTGACGTGCAGACTTCGGCATTGTTTGCCCCGATCTTTATCGGCGGCGTCGAGATCAGGAACAGGGTGGTTATGCCCCCCATGACGACCAGATACTCCACGAATGCTGGCTTTGCTACCTCTGCCACCGTTGCCTATTATCAAGCGCGCGCCCGCGGAGGCGTAGGGCTGATCACCGTCGAAATGGCAGCACCCGAGGTTGCCGGACGTCACCGGTACCATGAGCTGGGCATCTATGATGACAAGTTTCTGCCGGGATTGGAAACGATAGTAAAGGCAATCCACGATGAAGGTGCCCGTGCGTCGATCCAGCTAGGTCACGGTGGCAGCAGGGCTCGCCGTGCGGTCTCGCAGGTGCAGCCCATCGCACCCTCCGCCATACCGACTCCCGTCTTTGAAATCGAACAGGAATTAGCCCATCCCGAAGCGATGACAAAGGAACGAATCGAGGAAACAATCGGAGCGTTCGTCTCCGCCGCTGCACGCGCCAAAAGGGCGGGCTTCGACATGGTGGAGCTTCACGGAGCGCACGGTTACCTGATCTCCCAGTTCCTCTCTCCCTCGGAGAATGTTCGCACGGATGAATTCGGCGGATCGCTGCGAAACCGGGCGCGTTTCGGCCTTCGAATCATCGAAGGCATCAAGGCCGCAGTTCCAGGGCTGCCGGTAATTTATCGGCTTGGTGCCGAAGACTTCTACGCCGAAGGCTTGCACGCTGAAGACGCCTATGCTGTCGCAGAATGGGCGGTCGAATCCGGAGCCGACGCAATCAGTGTCACGGCGGGACACTACAGGTCTCAGCCGGGCGCTGAAGTGATGATCCCTCCGATGGCGTACAAGGAAGGGATCTTCCTGGATCTGGCGGCCGCGGTCAAGGCACGGGTCAAGGTCCCTGTCATCGGCGTCGGAAGACTGGGCGACCCAGAGGTGGCCGGCAGGGCGATAACCGAAGGGAAGCTGGACATGACGGCCATCGGCCGTCCGCTTCTGGCAGACGCGGAATGGGTCAACAAAACCATGGCCGGTAAATCTGTGCGGAGCTGCCTGTCGTGCAATCACTGTGTGAACAACATGCGCGGTGGGAACAACCTGTCCTGCGTCGTCAACCCGACCACTGGCCGGGAGCTGGAGTTCGCGGCCGGTGGGCCAGCGACCGGCAAGAAAATCGTCGTAATCGGTGCCGGACCGGCTGGCCTGTCATACGCATCTCTAACCGCCCCTGGTAACACGGTCAGCGTTATCGACAAGCGAGACCAGGTGGGAGGCAATTTTCTACTGACTGGGAAAGCGCCCATCTTCAATGACGTTAAGGCCGCGGAGCCGAGTTTCGCCGCCTACATCTCCAATCTGGAAAACGAATGCAGACGGGCCGGCGTCAGGTTCCATCTTGGTAAAGCTGCCCAAGCCAGACTCGAACTTCTGCAGGAAGCCGATCTCGTCGTCATCGCGGCCGGAGCTCGATACCGGGCCGGACTTGGTCCTTTGGTGGAGAAAATCCTGAACACGGCGTTCATGAAGTCAGGAGCCGTGAAGAAGGTGTTCAGCAACCAGAAAGTTCGCGATTTCTTTTACTACAGGCTTCGCGTCGGGAGGGGAAATTCCCTCGTCCGTGCACTCGGCCTGGAGGGTCTCCCGAGCGACAGACTCGTAATCATCGGTGACGCTGCCAAAGCAGGTAAGGCGCGCGAGGCGATTACCAGCGCGTTCGACGCAGCACTAAGGCCGGTCCCGGCCGCAAATATTGATTCTCTACAGTTCGAACGAAACATCGGAGTGCAAAAATGAGTACCTCGCTTAAAGGAAAAACTGCCATCATCACAGGTGCCGGTCGCGGCATTGGCAAGGCAATCGCCGCCCATCTCGTTGCCCAGGGCGCGAAAGTCGCAATCATCGACATCGACTCTGCGACGGCGGCTGACACTGCCGCTGAACTGGGAGGATACAGTGTCGCCGCTGACCTCACGGATCCCGCCTCTGTGCAACAGGCTATCGACGATGCTTCACACCAACTGGGAGGACTGGACATCTTCGTCAACAACGCCGGAGTCTGCAACCCTGGTGAACTTCTGTCCGGAGATATTGACCTCTGGGACAAGCAGTTCGCCGTGAACACACGAGCTGCCTACCTCTGTAGCGTCGCTGCTGCCCGAAAAATGATCGCCCACGAAAACCGTGGCTCGATCGTGATCATCACGTCTAACTGCGCAAGCAAACCTAGATTGGATCTTGCCGCCTACTGCGCGTCCAAAGCGGCCACACAGATGATGGCCCAGTGTCTAGCGTTGGAAGTAGCGGGACACGGCGTCAGAGTGAACACGGTGAACCCCGGATCCTGCGAAACTGAAATGCAGCGCGAACAGTGGGCACGGCTGGGAGTAGGACCCGAACGCCAGATCGAGGGGGATCTCAGCGCCTTCCGCACCGGGATTCCGTTGGGCAGGCTTGCCCAACCGCAGGACATCGCCAATACCGTGGCTTTCCTGGCGTCCGACGCAACCAGCTTCGTGACTGGCCAGTCTTGGTACATCGACGGCGGCCAAACTATCTAATCCGAAGTTACGTGCGATCGCGGCGCGGAGATCGCTATTTAGCGCTGCACACCATTGGCGTGAGCCAGCCGGCAGGGTGGCCCGCAGGGCTGCCCTGCCGCCGTACATTAAACAGCAAATGCGCCCGAGGGAGACATGTGAGCTTTCATATCCAGCCTGATTGGCTGCCTTTAGTAGGTGAAGTCGTCGAAGTGCGCCTGCATAACGAGGTCGTCCGGCACGGCATTGTCGATGCCGTCACCAACGACAATTCGATTCTGTGGCTTGCCGTGGATGGCGTGAATCCGCGCACCATGGTGCAAAGGTGGGATGGCTATGAGATCTGGATCGACTACAAATGGGAAAAGCCCGAAAAATCTCCGGTAAGTCTCTCGACCCTGTAGAAGAACGCGTGGGCGCAGCCTTCCTCCGGTCGGCTCATCTGCTTTGGAACCGCTTAAGATCCAACCTACGTAGTGACGAGGCACCGGACACTTGAGCGGGTTCCGGTGCGGAGGAAAGCATCCGTCGGTCTGAGCCCATCCACTCATGCCGGAGGTCTATGACCTCGCGAACGGGGGACTCCTGCCGCCGAGCTTTGCATTGGTGGGCTTCGCCAGTGCGAGTGGGATAACGAGGATTTCGCCGCCGGAATTAGAGAGGCCGTCAAGGCGTATTCGCGGACGCCTTTTGATGGGCGGTGTGGGAGCAGCTTTCCGGGGGCAAACTGCTTCGTGCAGGGCGAGTTCGACGACGACGCCGCGTTTGGGCGTCTTGCCGCCAGGCTGGAAGAGCTGGACGAGCAGCGCGGCACCCGCGGCTCCGTCTTCTATCGCTGACGGTCGTGATGTCTATCAGCTCAGGATGCCATCATTCAGCCTTCTGGTGGACAGCGGGACGGTGGCTGCGTCGTTTGAAGCCTCCAATGCCAGTGTCCAGGACGAGGAAGGCCAGCAGGCTCCAGCCGAGCAGCGGCAGGACGCCTGCTTCGGCCACAGACCAGGCCTTTCCCGGCTTTGCCGGGAGTTTGATTAGTCCTCGGGATGCGGGTGTGTGGTAGGGGTTATGTGGACATGGTGGCGAACATCAGGGCCATGACGGCTGCGCCGAGGGCTTCGAGTCCGTGTTCAGCGCGGATG
>NZ_JAMXIC010000033.1 GCF_027587375.1 Arthrobacter sp. B2a2-09 | reverse complement strand
CGCGGTGCCGCACAGTACGAGGAAGCCTGGGAGCCCGCACGGAAGGTGGCTGAGCTGACGGCTGCCATGGGCGGCGAGCACATCGTGGTCATTCCCGCGATGTGGCGCGACGACGTCACCGGTGAGGCTGTAGAGAGCGGGGAGCTGTCGCAGGAACAGTGGAATGATCTGTTCGCCGGCCACAACCGCATGGGCAAGGTGCTGCTGGAAGACTTCGGCTTGAAGCAGCAATTCCACTCCCACGCTGATTCCCATGTCGGCGCCCAGGCGGATATCGAGCACCTGCTCGCCGAGACCGATCCCCAGTACCTGAACCTGTGCCTGGACACCGGACACGCGGAATACTGCGGAGCCTCCAGCCTGGAACTGATCAAGAACTACCCGGACCGCATCGGCTACCTGCACTTGAAGCAGATCAACCCGGACGTCCTGAGACAAGTCAACGAGGAAAACATGACCTGGGCGGCAGCCAATCTGGCCGGGGTCATGACCGAACCGCCGAACGGCCTCCCGGACCTGCGTGCAGTCATCGAAGCCGTTGAAGGACTAAACCGCCCGATCTTTGGCATTGTGGAACAGGACATGTACCCCGTGGCCTTCGACGTTCCCATGCCCATCGCCAAGCGCACCCGCAACTACCTGCTCTCGTGCGGTTCCCGCACCACCGTTCAGTAGCACAGGCACAGACAACTAAGGACAGAACATTGACTGACATTCTTCGCGTGGCCGTCATCGGCGCAGGCCGTATGGGCGCCGACCACATCAAGCGGCTCAGCACCCGCATCCACGGCGCCGAAGTGGCCGCCGTCGTCGACGTCGACCTCGCCCGTGCGCTGGCCGCCATCGAAGGGATCGACGGCGCCGTCGCCCTCGCCAGTGCCGAAGAGGCCCTCAACAACGGCGACGTCAACGCCGTACTGATCGCCACGCCCGGTTTCCTGCACGAGGAAATCCTGTACAAGGCACTGGAGAAGGACTTCCCCATCCTCTGCGAAAAGCCGCTCACCCCGGATGCCGAGAGTGCCTGGAAGGTTGTCCAGGCCGAAACGGCACTCGGCCACAAGCGCATCCAAGTCGGCTTCATGCGCCGTTTCGACGCCGAATACGCCGCCTTGGGTTCCGTGATCCGCGATCGTGAACTCGGCGAGCTCCTCATGCTGCACCACCAGCACCGCAACCCGGACACGCCCCAGGGCTTCACCAACGAGATGCTCATCAACGACTCGGTGGTCCACGAGTTCGATGCCATCCGCTTCTTCACCGGCGAGGAAATCACCTCCGTGCAGGTCCGCCTCGGCAAGGCCACGCGCAACGCCCCGAACGGCCAGCACGACCCCCAGCACGTCCTGATCGAGACGGAGTCCGGCGTCCTGGCCGACGTCGAAATCTACGTGAACGCCAAGTTCGGCTACGAAGTCGCCACCCAGGCGTCCTTCGAGGACGGCATCGTGAGCATCGGCGGCGACGGCGGTCCTTACGTCCGCAGCGCCGGCCGCTGGGGCGGGAAGGTCACTCCCGGTTTCGAAGAGCGTTTCGGTGCCGCGTACGACGTCGAGGTCCAGGCCTGGGTGGACGCCGCCCGCCGCGGCGAAATCGGCGGTCCCACCGCCTGGGACGGTTACGCCACCGCTGCTTGCTGCGAAGCAGGCGTCGAAGCCCAGAAGTCGGGCGAAAAGGTCGCGGTACAGCTCAACACCAAGCCTGAGCTGTACAAGTAGGAATGACCGTGAAGATTGCCCTCGATCCCACACCGTTCCACCACAGCCACAGCCTGTTGGAGTTTCCGCGGCTGGCCGCCGATCTCGGCTACAAATACCTGCAGCTGACCCCGCATGCTGACTTCATCCCGTTCTTCAACCACCCCAAGGCCGACGACGAGCTGGTGGGCCAGTTGAAGAAGGCGTGCAAGGATGCCGACGTCGAGATCGCCTCGGTGCTTCCCGTGTTGCGTTGGTCCGGTCCCGACGAAGACGCCCGCGAGGCCGCTGTCCGTTATTGGAAGCGTGCCATCCAGATCACGGTTGATCTTGGCGTGCAGACGATGAACACCGAGTTCAGCGGCCGCCCGGAGAAGGCAGAGGAGTCCGAAAGGGCCTTCTACCGCTCCATGGAAGAGCTTCTTCCGATCATCGAGCGCGAAGGCCTGGACGTCCTCATCGACCCGCACCCGGACGACTTCGTCGAGGACGGACTCGCCGCCTTGCGCGTCATCCGAGGCGTGAACTCGCCCAATATCGGCATGGTCTACGTTGCCTCCCACACGTTCCACATGGGCAACAAGCCGCTCGACATCATGCGGGCCGCGGGGGACAAGCTGCGCCTCGTCCACGTGTCAGACACCATGGACCACCACGCCTCCCACGGGCTGCGCTACATCACCAACCCACCCGGGAACGCCGTGCGCGTGCACCAGCACCTCAAAATCGGCGACGGCGACGTCAACTGGGACGAGTTCTTCGGCGGACTCAAGGAAATCGGCTTCCTGGACAAGGACAACACCGTCATGGTGTCCAGCGTCTTCGCCGAGGACGACAACGCCAACGAGGTGTCCCGCTACCAGCTTGAGACCATGGGCAAGTACATCGCCAAGGCCTAGTAGGGGCGGACAACAGGGCGGCGATCTCTCAAGATCGCCGCCTCTACCGGAGCAGGGAGGTCAGGCAGGTATTGAATCCGGCCATGACTTCCTCGAAGTTAAGCAGTCGCGGCGTGCCGTAAGCGCTGGTTGTCTTGGGAAGTGCGGGGAGTTCTTCCGGGGCGCACAGCAGCGGCTCGCAGCTGTGCCCGGCGGCTGCCAAGGTGGCGATGCCCCAAGGGTGAACGGCCTGTGTGACGGTAATGCCGATGGCGTTCAGCGTGTCGGTCAGGAGGTTGCGAGTGACTGACTTCCAGGCGGCAATGAAGGATTCGCGGAGCATCTCGAACTTGTCGTTGTCTTTGAGATCATAAGCCCGGCGCAACTCCTCGGAGAGTGTGTCCCATTCCTCGGCGGACCGCACGAGCAGGTGGGCGGCCCGGATACGGGGGCTGGTTTCGTTCAAGGAAGGCATTGGTCTTCTTTCAAGGGTGGGCGTCGGTGGGGTCGGTTGCGGCCGGACCGGATTCCGGGTTCCTGCCGGGGTCGGGTGCGGTGCGTGCCCTGGCGGCGCGGACGACGTGGCTTCGGGCGTGTTCCACGGCGGGGGCCAGTTCAGTGAAGAGGTGTTTGTGGTGGCGAAGGGAGTCCAGGACCCCGACCTGGGTGACGAGCCGAAGGTGGCGGTCCTGGATTCCTTTGATCAGCACGGTGATTCCGCGGCGTTCCAGGGCCTGGATGATGTCTGTGATGGTTCTGGCCCCGGTTGCGTCCAGGATCTGCAGCTGCGACATGCGGATGATCACGACGTCGACGTTCCGGATGGTGCTGACCCGGTCCAGGACGCGCTCGGCGGCGGCGAAGAAAAGTGCTCCGTCGAGCCGGAATACCGCGATGTGTTCGTCCCCTTCGTGGACTGGGCCGGGGATTTCTTCCCGGTGCACCCCGCTGGATCGGACCAGGGCGCGTAGGGCGAAGAATGCGGCGACGGCGATGCCGATTTCCACGGCTTCGATCAGGTCGAAGGACACGGTAATCAGGGCGGTGACGAAGAACACGACCGTGTCGGCGCGGGTTGATCCGATCACGCTGCGCAGGGTCTTGAGCGAGACCATGCGTGCCGCGGTGACCATCAGCACCCCGGCCAGCGCGGCAAGGGGGATGCGTGAAACCGGGCCGGTGGCCAGGTACACCACGGCCAGCAGGACCAGCGCATGCGTGATAGCGGCGAGGCGGGTCCGGCCGCCCGAGCGAATGTTCACCGCGGTGCGCGCGATCGCACCTGTGGCCGGCATGCCGCCGAAGAATCCGGAGGCGACAGACGCCAGGCCCTGGCCCAGGAGCTCACGGTCCGCGTCGTAGGGGCCGGTATCGGAGATCGACGCCCCGACCCGTGCCGAGAGCAGCGACTCGATCGCCGCGAGGGCCGCGATCGTGGCCGCGGACCCCGCCAGCGCGGTGATCGTCGCCAGGTCCAGGGAGGGCATCACAGGGGCTGGCAGGGAATCGGGCAGGGCTCCGATCCGGGTCACGGGCAACTCGAGCAGCTGCGCGGCCACACTGGCGATGATGATCGCGATGAGCGAGCCCGGGATCCGCGGGTGGATCCGCGGCGCGGCAACCATGATCACCGCCACGAGAGCCACCACGGCAACCGGGGCGAGAACCGCAGTTGGGGACACGGTGCCGATGGCCTGGATTGCCGAGACGACGGCGTTGCTGCTGGGCCCGGGCTTGACTCCGAACGCGGCAGGGACCTGCTGAAGGAAGATGATCACCGCGATTCCGACGGTGAAGCCCTCGATCACCGGCCAAGGCAGGAGCGTCACGACCCGCCCCAGTTTGAGCAGCCCGGCGGCAACCACTATCACCCCGGCAAGGACCGAGACCGCGGCCAGTGCGCCGAGCCCGTGGGCCGCGATGACCGGGCCCAGAACCACGACCATGGCTCCGGTGGGTCCGGAGACCTGGATGTTGGAACCACCGAAGACGGCCGCGATCACGCCGGCGATCACGGCGGTGATCAGTCCGCTCGCCGCTCCCGCGCCGGAGCTGACCCCGAACGCCAAAGCCAGCGGCAGCGCGACAATGCCGACGGTGACCCCGGCGACCAGGTCCCCTTTCCAGGTACGAGGCAACAGCGTGTAGTCCTGCCGCCCGGGCAGGAGGGCCCGGACCGCGGCCAAGGGCTTCACCGGGTGCTGGCCGCTGCGGCTGACGAGGGTGCAGTCGCTTCTGAGGACTCAAGCTGCGCCCGGGTGGTGTGCAGAATGTCGTTGAGCAGCAGTCTGGCCACGGAGAGGAGTTCCGCGACCTGTGGGTACGCCAGGGTGTAGAACATCTGCAGCGCCCGTCGCTCTCCCTTGACCAAGTGATATCGACGCAGCACCGACAGATGCTGGGACAGGTGCGATGCCTCCAGGCCCGTTGCGGCCAGAAGCTCTGTCACTGACACCTCGGGCGCCGCCGACAGCAGCTCAAGCACCCGGATCCTAACCGGGTGGGCCAGCCCCTTGAACAGATTGGCCTTCACCTCGTACAGCGGTGCCCGGAAATCCGCGAACTCTTCCATGCATGTCTCCCTGCCCGTCAGCACAACCCCTTGCTTGACTATTTTATGGATTCATCATCCAGCATAACAAGGGTAGGAACGCGTCCGTGACTTCCGGCGGACGGGCCGGTTCCAGACCCGCACGGCGCAGCAAGCAGCCGACGCCGACGGAGCAGCGTGAGGAGGCGACGCCGTCGTTGGTCAGTACGTTGAGAGGGCTCCATCCGAACTTCGGATGGAGCCCTCCGTTACGCTGGCTTGTAGAGGAAACTCCAGGAGATGCCCGCACATGATCGAACAGAACGGTTTTTCCATCAGTGAGCTACGGCGCCGTCCCGTTGCGGCCCTCACGGGATTGCTGGGCGTGCTACTTATTGTGATCGCGATTGCGCTGCCTGCGCTGTGGACAGACAGCTACCCGGTTCGAATATTCTCAGCGAGCATGACCGTAGCGGGCGCTGGCGTCTTGGTGTTCGGGCTTTCAGTGAGCACGTTCCTGAAGTCAGGTACCCGCGCCAAAGAATTCACCTTCATAGGTTGTGGAGGGATTGGAATGGCAATGATGGTCATCGGCGCACTGACGCTCGTGGAAATCTACCGTCCGGTTTAGAACCGACTGGGAGGGCCGGGAACCCCGGCCCGCCCACTCGATTAGTGCGACGGACTGCTCAGGCAGTCACCCTCAGCGACGCCGTGAGCGCTGCGTCCGCGTCCCGCAGGACCTTGGCGGCCACTTCGAGACCTTCGATCCGGCCGAGGGAGGTGTCTTCGTGCTCGATGTTGACCAGCATGTTCGGGTCCACCTCGTGAAGCGCACGCAGGAACTCGGTCCAGTAGGCGGTGCCGTGCCCGCGGCCCAGGGCAACGAAGTCCCACGCGGAGTTCTTGGGCCACTCATTGGCCCACTCGTCGCCCCCGAGGTTGGTGCGGTTCTCCTCCGGCGAGAGCCGGCGGAAGCTGTTGTCGAGGACCCCGTAGAGGGCGGCGTTCGCGGTGTTGACTCGGACGTCCTTCGCGGCCGCCTGGAAGACCAACGGGCCGAGTTCTCGGACCACGGCGACCGGATCCATGTGCTGCCAGAACAGGTGCGATGCGTCCAGTTCGACGCCCACGTGCGTGGCGCCCGTGAGTTCGATGAGTTTGTGGACATCTGCGGTGTTGAACACGATGTTCTGCGGGTGCAGTTCGAGGGCCACCTTGACGCCGTGGTCCGCGGCCAGGCGGTCGGTCTCGCGCCAGAACTTCGCCGCGACATCCCATTGGTAGTCCAGCACGTCAAGTGCCGCCGAGTTCCAGGCGTTGACCACCCAGTTGACCGTGGTGGCTCCCGGCTCACCCCCCGGCAGGCCGGACATGGTCACCACCCGGTTCTGGCCGAGGCGCTCTGCGAGCCGGATGGAGCGGCGGACGTCGTCGGCATGCTTCTCGCCGATCTCGCGCTTCGGGTGCAGCGGGTTTCCGTTGCAGTTCAGGCCTGCGATGGCGACGCCGGTGCCCTCGAAGATCGCGAGATAGTCATCACGCGCGGCGTCCGAAACCAAGATGTCGTCCATGGTGGGGACGTGGACGGCCGGCAGGAATCCGCCCGTGTTGATCTCGATCCCCGTCAGACCCAGGTCAGCGATGACCTTGAGGGCCTCGGGAAGCGGCCTGTCGTGCAGGATTGCGTTGTAGACGCCGAGTTTCATAGCGTGATCGTCTTTCCGTTGTTGAGTGCGGATTCCGTGACAGCGCCGAGCAATTCCATGTTGCGCACGCCTTCGTCGAACGTGGCACAGCGGGGGAGGGACTCGGCCTCGGGAATGCCGGCAACCTCTTCGAGGAACGCCCGGGCCTGGTAACCGAAGGCGTCGTTCTGGCCGAAGCCGACTTCGGGGGCGTCCATGGCCAGGCCGCCGGCGATGTAGGGGTGGCCCGGGCCGAGGATGACTTGGCGATAGCCGTTTTCGTTTCCGGAGCCATCGTTGAGGAAGAGCTGGATTTCGGAGGGGCGGCGCTGGTCGAACTTGGCCGCACCGTTCTCGCAGAACACTTCGAAGTTGAGGCTGTTCGCGTGTCCTGCCGCAACACGGGAAACCTCGAAGCTGCCCGCGCCGCTTTCGAACGCTGCGTTGAAGGCGGCGTAGTCGTCATTCTCCACAGCCTCAAAGGTGTCGCTCACCGCTGCATGGTCATGTCCCATGACGGCGCCGAGCGGCAGGGGGCGCTTGTCGATGACGGTGCTGAGGCGACCACCGGAGATGGACTTGATGTCGCCGCAGAGGAACTCGGAGATATACGTCAAGTGGCTTCCGACGTCGGCCAGCGCGCCGGAGCCGGGCCCGCCCTTGTAGCGCCAGCTCATGGGGGCGGACGGGCTGAATCCGTAGTCGGTCCAGTAGCGGCCGCTGAAGTGCAGCACCTTGCCGAGGACGCCGGTGCGGATCAAGTCGCGGATGTAGGCGATCCCGGGCGTGCGGCGGAATGTGAAGCCGATGCGCGCGATGCTGGAAGCGTTGCGGGCGGCTTCCGCCATGGCGCGGGCGTCCTCGATCGAGTCGCTCAGTGGCTTCTCGCAGAGGACGTGCTTGCCTGCGGCCAGGAGTCCCTCGACCACCTCGCGGTGGAGGGAATTCGCGATGACGACGCTGACGACGTCGATATCGTCTGCTTCGGCGATCGCCTGCCACGAGGTGTCATTGCGTTCGTAGCCAAATCGCCGGGCAGCGAGGGACCCGAACTCCGCGTTCACGTCGCCGATCGAAACGAGGCGCACCGGCGGAAGCACCGGGCTGTAAAGGGCAGACGCTGTGCGGTAGGCCGCCGCGTGTGCCTTGCCGGCCATTCCTGCGCCGATGACGGCGACCCCTAGGCTCTCAGCCATTGATTTCTCCTTCGAAATTCAGCCTGGGTGCCGAACACCCCTATGGCATTTTGGAGCGCTACAATTTAGCACTGGACTCAAAGCCTAATCATGTGAGTATGTCCTGTCAATGTTCTGCGCATACCCTTGACAGCAGAGGAGAAAGGTTCCCGAATCATGAGTTCGACAAGTCCCAAAACCCGCCGCCCGACCATCTATGACGTTGCCAAGCATGCCGGCGTCTCGCCGTCGTTGGTGTCTTTGGTCCTCCAAGCGCCGGCGCGGGTCAGCGACAAGCGCCGCGAAGCCGTCCAGGCTGCAATATCGGAGTTGGGCTACCGGCCCAGCCGGGCCGCAACCACCCTGGCGAGCAATCGGACCAAGAGCATCGGCCTGGTGATCGACGACTACCGGAACCTCTGGTTCGTGGACCTGCTGAGGGGCATGGAGTCCGTCCTCTCCGACCTCGGCTACCACGTCATGCTGGCCGACTCCCAGCCCGGCGAGAATCGCATCAAAGAAGCCACGGACGGCCTCCTCGCCATGCATATTGACGCGCTGGTGATCGCGGCGGAACCGAGCGAGCCAATGCTGGCCCGGACGTGGGTGCCTACGGTGGTGGCCGGGTGGCGCAAGGCGATGCCGAGCGGCGCAGACCTCATAACCAACGACGACGACGGCGGGGGCGCCATGGCCGCCAGCCACTTGCTGGGGCTGGGTCATACCCGCATCGGCCATCTCTCGGGGTCCGATGGCGCGTCAGCCCATCGGCGCGCCGGTTTCCGGCGGCAAATCCAGGCCGCCGGCGTCGAACTTCTGATTGCCGAGTCCAAGGGTACTTCGGAGGAAGATGGCTACGCCGCCGCCTCTTGGCTCCTGGACCACCATCCAGACACCACCGCGATCTTCGCGGCCAACGACACCATGGCCGTGGGCGCCTTTGCCGTCCTCAAGGCCCGGGGCCTTCGCGTGCCCGGCGACATTTCGGTGATCGGCTATGACAATTCCCCGTTGGCCAAGTCGAGGTATCTGGATATCACGTCCGTTGACAACCGAAGCGACGTGGTGGGGACCGACGCTGCGCACCGTCTGCTCGCGAGGATTGAAGACCCCACTATCAAGCCCGAGCGCACTTTGATTGATCCCATCCTGGTTGTCCGCTCGACGACCGCGAGGGTGTCGCGCGCGGCACCCTAATTCGTCATCAAACCGCTTCTTCACGTAAAAACATCCTAATGTCAGGACAAAGTATTGACATATGTGAGGCTAGTCACCATGATCTGTGTAGAGGGCTTTGAGCTCCTGCAGAGTGGCAGGGCCACAACCCCGATCAAAGGAGATAAATCGTGAAGAAGTTTTCCTGGCGGAAGGCGGCACTCGTTGCGGCCGTCGTTCCGATGATGGCTCTCAGTGCCTGTTCCAGCACGGGCGGGAAGCCCGCTGACAGCGCCAACGCCGCCGGAGGCGGACAAGCCGTAAGCACTCCTCGCATGAAGGTGGCCCTCATTACTCACGCCGCTGCGGGTGACACGTTCTGGGATATCGTCCGCAAGGGCGCTGAAGAAGCGTCGGCGAAGGACAATGTTGACCTCCTCTACACAAGTGACCCGGAAGCTGGCCGCCAAGCGCAGCTCGTGCAGCAAGCCATCGACCAGAAAGTTGACGGCATCGCCGTCACCCTCGCCACTCCGGATGCGCTCAAGGACGTGCTCAAGAAGGCCACCGACGCCGGCATCCCCGTGGTGAGCCTCAACGCCGGGGAGGACGTCTCGGCACAACTCGGCGCGTTCACCCACTTCGGCTCGAACGAGAAGCTTGCCGGCGAGGCCGTTGGAACCAGGCTGGCATCGCAAGGCTTCAAGCACCCGGTCTGCGTGATCCAGCAGCAGGGCCACGTTGGCCTCGAAGCACGGTGTGCCGGTGTTAAGGCGAAAGTACCCGGAACGGAAATCCTTTACGTGGATGGCAAGGACATGACCTCGGTCCAATCTACCGCCACCGCGAAGCTCCAGGCAGCCAAGGACGCTGATGTCATTATCGGCCTAGGCGCACCGATCACCCTCACGCTCCTCAAGTCGGTCACGGACGCCGGCAGCCCCGCAAAGGTTGCCAGCTTCGACCTGAACGCGGACCTCGCCCAGAAGATCGTGGATGGCTCCGTAATCTTCACCGTGGACCAGCAGCCGTGGCTCCAGGGCTACATGTCCGTTGACGCTCTCTGGCAGGCCAAGCGCGGCGGCTTCAAGCTCGGCGGCGGACAGCCTGTCCTGACCGGTCCGACCATCGTGGACAAGTCCAACGCTTCCGACGTCCTCAAATTCGCCCAGCAGGGCGTCCGCTAGATCCAGGATTCCGGCCGCGCGGCGGGCGACCGCCGCGCGGCCAGACCAACAAGGAGCTCTTCCTATGGCAAACACAGCAACCCTGCCGCCGGCGCCGGCTTCGGCCCCCGGCGATGAGCGGATCGGACGCCGTAGCCCGATCCAGAAGTTTTTGGGCAGGCCCGAAGTCGGCGCCCTGGTGGGGGCCGTTGTCCTCTTCATTTTCTTTGCTTCGGTGTCCCAGACGTTCACCCAGCCGAATGCTTTGGCGACGATCCTTTACGGTTCTTCGACGATCGGGATCATGGCGGTGGGGGTGTCGCTGTTGATGATCGGCGGCGAGTTCGACCTCTCCACCGGTGTGGCCGTGATTTCCTCGGCCCTGACCGCTTCCCTGTTCAGCTGGAACTTTTCCCTGAACGCGTGGGTCGGCGTCGTGCTGGCCCTCGTCGTCTCGCTCGGCATCGGGTTCATCAATGGGTGGATTCTGGTCAAGACGAAGCTGCCGTCCTTCATCGTGACGCTGGCGACGTTTTTGATGCTCACGGGCCTGAACCTGGCCCTGACCCGCCTGATCGGGGGCAGTGTGTCTTCTCCGTCGATTTCGAAGCTGGATGGTTTCGATTCGGCGCACGCGGTGTTCGCGTCCTCGATCAGCATCGGCGGGGTCGAGGTGAAGATCACGGTGTTCTTCTGGATCATCCTGGTCGCGATCGCGTCCTGGGTGCTGTTGCGCACGAAGGTTGGCAACTGGATCTTCGCGGTCGGCGGGGACGCGAACGCGGCCCGGGCCGTGGGGGTTCCGGTGACGAAGACGAAGATCGGGTTGTTCATGGCGGTCGGGTTCTGCGGCTGGATCCTGGGCATGCACAACCTCTTCGCGTTCGACGCGGTGCAGTCCGGTGAGGGCGTGGGCAACGAGTTCCTGTACATCATCGCCGCGGTGATCGGCGGCTGCCTGCTCACCGGCGGCTACGGTTCGGCGGTGGGCGGGGCGATCGGTGCGTTCATCTTCGGGATGGCGAACAAGGGCATCGTGTACGCGCAGTGGAACCCGGACTGGTTCAAGTTCTTCCTGGGCCTGATGCTGCTGCTGGCCACCATCGTGAACCTCATCGTCAAACGCCGCGCGGAACTGAAGTAGAAAGGGACCCGGGAACATGAATGCCAAACAGATCGACCAGCAGACCCTGCTGCGGGACGAGAAGGACCCGCTGACCCACACCCCCGTGCACCTGCTCTCCCTGGAAGCGGTCGGCAAGCATTACGGGAACATCATCGCCCTGCGCGATGTGACGATGGCCGTGGACAACGGCCGGGTCACCTGTGTGCTCGGGGACAACGGCGCGGGCAAGTCCACGCTGATCAAAATCATCGCCGGCCTGCACCAGCACGACGCCGGGGTGCTGAAGATCATGGGCCAGGAACGGAAGTTCAACTCCCCTAGGGACGCCCTGGACGCCGGGATCGCCACCGTGTACCAGGACCTGGCCGTGGTCCCGTTGATGCCGATCTGGCGGAACTTCTTCCTCGGCTCGGAACTGACCACCGGGTTCGGGCCGTTCAAGTCCATGGACGTCCAGAAAATGAAGGACATCACCCTGAAGGAACTCGCCGAGATGGGCATCGACCTGCGCGATGTCGAACAGCCCATCGGCCAGCTCTCCGGCGGTGAACGCCAGTGCGTCGCGATCGCGCGGGCCGTGTACTTCGGGGCGAAGGTGCTGATCCTGGACGAACCCACCGCCGCGCTGGGCGTGAAGCAGTCCGGCGTGGTGCTCCGGTACATCCTGCAGGCCCGGGACCGGGGCCTGGGCGTCATCTTCATCACGCACAACCCGCACCACGCCTTCCCCGTGGGTGACCGGTTCCTGCTGCTCAAGCGCGGCAAGTCCATCGGCTACTACGACAAGAAGGACATCACCCTGGACGAACTCACCGCCCAGATGGCCGGCGGCGCGGAACTGGCAGAACTCGCCCACGAACTCGAACAACTCGGCGGCCACACCGAAGCCCTCAAGGAAGTCCAAGCCGAAGTCGCCGGGGTAACTGAAGTGACGGACGTTGCCGACACATCTGACGCGTCAAGGGAAAACAGCCCACGGCACGCGTAGCGCACAGGGAGACAGTGCGGACGGAGACGGGGGTCCCCCGGAAGAGCGGATGGGCCCCCGCTCGCCGTGCCACGGCGGGAATGTGAACAAAGTAGTAGACGGGAAGACAACATGCCGATCCGGGTAGGCGTTATCGGCGCCGGCGTTATGGGCGCAGACCACATCAGAAACCTCTCCACCACTATCAGCGGGGCCGAAGTCACTTTTGTGGCAGACCTCGACGCCGGACGTGCGGCAGCCGCGGCGCCGCCATCCGCGCGTATCACCACCGACCCTTCCGAGCTGATCAACTCCAGCGACGTTGACGCCGTCGTCGTCGCTTCCCATGACTCCACCCATGCGGGGCTGGTGCTGGAATGCTTCGAAGCGATGACCCCGGTACTATGCGAAAAGCCGTTGGCCCCCACGCTCCTGGAAAGCCGCGACGTAGTGGAGGCCGAAGCTGACCTCCTGGCCGCAACGGGTGCCCGGCTGCTGTCAATGGGCTTCATGAGGCGCTTCGATCCCGGCTATGTCGCCCTGCGCGAAGCCACCCGGGCGCGCACGCAAGGCGAGCCTTTGCAGGTCCACTGCATTAGCCGGACCGAAGCTGCGGGACCGGGCACGAGCTCGGAATCCGCCATCACCAATTCGGCCATTCACGAGCTCGACATCATCCCCTGGCTGCTGGACTCGCCTATCACCGAGGTGTCCTGGCAAGCGGGGCGGAGTTCCCGGTACAGTACCGGTGATCTGCGGGATCCCGCCTTCATGCTTCTGCGCGCGGCCGACGGCACCCTGGCCACCCTCGAACTCTTCCTCAATGCGCAGTATGGCTACACCACCCGGTGCGAGGTCGTGTCAGAGTTCGGCACCGCGGCGCTCCCGGAACCGGCTGCCCTCGATGTCCGGCAGGAGGGGAGGCGCAGTTCCGAAATCCCTGCCGACTGGCGTCCACGCTTCGCCGACGCTTACCGCTTGCAGCTTCAGGCCTGGATTTCAGCCCTCGAAAAGGGAGAGCCTGCGCCGCTCGCCACGGGTGAGGACGGATTGAGGGCATCGCAGCTTGCCCAAGCCATGATCCGTTCGCTCCACAGCGACGGAGCGTACACGAAGGTGGTCTACTGATGGTTTCATCCGGTCTTCCGGTGTCCCGCGTTCCGGATTCGCGCGAAGCCCCGGCGTTGCGCTGGGGGATCATGGGCCCGGGGTGGATTGCCGAACGCTTTACGGAATCGGTGCAGGCGCATTCAGCGCAAGTGATCGCCGCCGTCGGCTCCCGTTCGTTGGACCGGTCCAAAGCTTTCGCGGATGCCTTCGGCGTGCCCGCCGCCTATGGGAGCTACGAAGAGCTGGCTGCGGCTCCGGACATAGACATCGTGTACGTGTGCACGCCACACAACTTCCACCACGGGGCCGCCGTGCTCGCCATCGGCGCCGGCAAACACGTCCTGATCGAAAAACCGATCGGCCTGAACGCTGCGCAGGCCCGGGATATCGCCGCGCGGGCCAAAGCAGCCGACGTCTTCGCGTCCGAGGCCATGTGGAGCTTCTTCCTTCCGAAGTTCGACGTGATCCGGCAAGTGCTCGACGCCGGGACGCTGGGTACCGTGACAACGGTCCTGGCAGAGTATGGCGAGCACTTCGAACGCAGCCACCGAATCTTCGACCCCGCACTGGCTGGTGGGCCTCTGCTGGACCTCGGCACCTACCCGCTGGCCCTCATCACTGAGGTCCTGGGTCCGCCGGAACGGTTGAGCGCTTTCGGCCAGCCCCACGAATCCGGTGTCAACGCCCAGCTCTCCGCCATCATGCAATTCCCGGGCGGAAGCCAGGCCGTGATGAATACGCACCTGCATAATTTCACCCCTACTGCGGCAACGATTGTCGGGTCCGAGGCCACGTTGACCATCGATGGCCCCTTCAACATGCCCGGAGGTTTCGAGATCCGGTTCCCGGACGGCACGCGACTTCGCCACAACGAAGCGGCGGGCGGGCATTTAGAAGGCTTGCACTACGAAGCCGCAGCGGTGGCCCGCGCCGTCGCCGCCGGTGAGACTGAAACCCAACAACGGCCCCTCGCCTCCTCCATTCGGACGATGGAAGTTGCCGATGAGATCCGCCGCCAAGTGGGCATTGAATTCCCGGGCGAAGGCAACGCGCCCGCCTGAGCAATTGTTGTACTGACTATCGAAAGGACGGGCCCATGGCCTACATCGAACAGCATTCAGCCGGATTTCCCACTCCCGTGCGGATTGGCCTCATAGGCTCCGGCTGGATGGGAGCGTTCCATGGCGAAAGCATAGCCCGCAGGGTTCCCGGTGCGGTCCTGGCCGCCGTCGCCGATCCCAACGTGGACTCCGCAGCGTCCGTGGCTGCCCAGCTTGGTACGGCGAAGGTCACCGCAGACGCCGCCGACATCATGGCCGATCCGGACATCGACGCCGTGATCATTGCCAGCCCGGCCCGCTTCCACGCTTCCCTGATTGCCCAGGCCGCCGCCGCAGGCAAGCACGTGTTCTGCGAGAAGCCTGCCGCGCAGAGCCTCGAAGAGCTCGACGCCGCGCTCTTCGCCGTCGATGCGGCGGGGGTACATTTCCAGATCGGCTTCAACCGCCGCTATGCCACGGACTTCCAAGCGGCCAAGAAGGACCTGGCCGGAGGAATTGTTGGGGAGCCGCAGCTCTTGCGTTCATTGACAAGGGATCCGGGCACCGGGAGCATCGGACATGCAGCCAGGATTCCGGCCTGGACGATCTTCCTGGAAACCCTCATCCACGATTTCGACACGCTGAACTGGTTCAACGAAGGCGCCGAGCCGGTGGAGGTCTACGCTGTCGCGGACGCCTTGGTGGAACCGGGCCTGCGTGACCAGGGATTCCTGGACACCGCCGTGGTCACCATCCGCTACAGCAATGGAGCTTTGGCGGTGGCCGAAGCTAACTTCAGCGCGCTGTACGGCTACGACGTCAGGGGCGAAGTCTTCGGCTCCAAGGGCATGGTGCAGGCCGGACGGCCCACTGAAACGGCTGCCCTGCGATACACCGCAGAGGGCCTTTCCGCCGAGACTCCGAGGCTCAACGTCGAACTGTTCCGCGATGCCTACACCGATGAACTCGCGGACTTCGCGGCAGCAGTCCGCGCACGCCGCGATGGCACGCAGCGGCCGTCGGGCGCTTTCACCCTCACCCCTGGGGCCGCTGACGCGCGGCGCGCCCTCGCGATGGCGTTGGCCTGTATCGAGTCGGTCCAGCAAGGCGGACCGGTGGCGGTACCCGCCGTTTCGAGCAACAGCGCCGTTTCGAGCAACAGCAAGGCCGGTGTCTGATGCGGCTGGCCGTTTGTGCGGAGATGGTCTTCACGCAGCTGCCGTTCATCGAACGGGTACATCGGATCCACGAGGCCGGTTTCGACGTCGAACTCTGGGACTCGAGGAGCAAGGACATTGCGGCACTCAAGGCGAGCGGCGCGGTCTTTTCCTCCATGACCGGATACACCTCGGGGAGCCTGGTTGACGCGGACACTGCCGATGACGTCGTGAAGACCGCTGAGACGCTGATTCCGACTGCTTTGGAACTCGGCGTCAGCCGCATGGTGGTGCACTCGGCGGAACTGATCGACGGCAAAGCAGCCCGACCCGTTTACCGGTCCAACGGCAGCATGTGGATCACGGGCGCCCGAACCCTGGAGCGCCTTGGCGCGCTCGGGGAAAAGCACGGACTGACGTTCTGCCTCGAAAACCTCAACACTCTGCTGGATCACCCCGGAATTCCGCTGGCCCGTGCCAAGGACACTTTGGTGCTGGTGGAGGCGGCCGGACACCCGAACGTGAAGATGATGCTGGACCTCTACCACGCACAATTGGGGGAGGGGAACCTCATTGAGCTGGTCCGCACCGCCTTGCCGCACATCGGCGAGATCCAGGTGGCGGACGTCCCGGGCCGCCGCGAGCCCGGCACCGGCGAAATCAACTACTCGGCCGTGGCCCGGGCGCTCGTGGCTGCGGGCTATGAAGGCACCGTCGGCATGGAGGCATGGGCCAGCGGAGACAGCATGGAGGCGCTCGAGGCGTTCCGCCGGGCGTTCACGCTTGAGGCCGACACGGTTCACGATGGCCTGGGTCAGGACGCAACAGCTTTTTCAACGGAGGTAGCACTATGAAGGACGTCGTTCTCGGGCTGGTTGGAGTAGGGCGGATCGGCGTGATGCACGCCAACAACATCGCCGCCCTCAACGGGGAATTGAATGCTCAGGGCATCAACGTGGAGTTGCGGCTCACGGACGTGGCTGAAGAACACGCCCGTCGGGTGGCCGCCGGGCTCGGCGCTCAGTTCCTGCCGTCGGTGGAGGCTTTGATCGCCTCCGGAGTGGATGGGCTGGTGATCGCGACCGGAACGGGCACGCACCCGGAACTGATCCGCGCGGGAGTGGACGCCGGTATCCCGGTGTTCTGCGAGAAGCCCGTGGCCATGAATGTGGCCGATTCGCTGCCGGTCTTGGAACACATCCGCGCCAACGATGGTGTGGTGCAGATCGGGCACCAGCGTCGCTTCGATGCCGGCTACCTTGAGGCCAGGCGAGCCTACCAAGCGGGGGAGCTCGGCTGGATCCACTCGCTGCGCGCAGTCACCTGCGATATGGCTCCGCCGCCCGTGGAGTTCCTGGCAACGTCCGGCGGGCTGTTCCGCGATTGCTCGGTCCATGACTTCGACATCCTGCGCTGGCTGACTGGCCGCGAAATCGTGGAAGTCTATGCCAAGGGGTCGAACAATGGTGATCCCGCCATCGGCGAAGTGGGCGATGTGGATACGGCCTTGGCTTTGATCACGTTCGACGACGGGACGGTTGGCACAGTCTCGGCAACCCGCTACAACGGTGCGGGGCACGACGTCCGCCTCGAAATCCAGGGCTCCAAACGTTCCCTCATGGTTGGCCTGGACGACAAGACAGCCATGGAATCAGCCGAAGCAGGGATCGCCTTCCCCTCCGGAGAACCCCACAAGACCTTCGCCGAACGCTTCGACCAGGCCTACCGCTCGGAAATGGCAGCCTTCGTTGAACTGGTCCTGGGCCAGCGGGAAAACCCGTGCACCCCAGAGGACGCCGTCGCGGCTTCCCGCGTGGCGGATGCAGCGCAGGAGTCGCTGGCAAGCGGGGTCCCGGTCAGGGTAGCGCTGGTGACGGCCTAGGCCAGTTAGGCGATTAGGGGCCCCAACTGACTCGCAGTTGTTGTCGTTTTGACGGCCCAAAACGACAACAACTGTTAGTCAGTTGGGTGTGCGAACGACTTAGGCGCCGAACGGCAAGCGGGGGTCGATGTCCTGTCCATCCCAGCTCTGCCGCACCCACCCGTGGTGGGGGTCGTCGCTGATGAGCCATTCGCGCACGGGTCCCGGGCCGGCCATGACGTTCAGGTAGTACAAGTCGTAACCGGGAGCGGCCATGGCGGGGCCGTGCCAACCATACGGAACAAGTACGACGTCGCCCGTACGAACCTCCGCGGCCACATCGATCGGGCGCTCATCGGAGGCGTAGACGCGCTGGTAGCCGATCGCGTCTGCATGTGCGGAGTCAGGGGCGCCGGAGCCGTCAGCCACGCGGGTCTCGAAGTAGTAGATCTCCTCGAGCTGCGTTTCGCCGTCCTTTTCCTCGTCATGCTTGTGCGGGGGATAGGAGGACCAGTTGCCCGCGGGGGTGAGCACTTCGCAGACGATGAAACGGTCGGCCTCGAGGGCGGCTGGAGTGCCGAAGTTGTGGACCTGGCGGGAGCAATTGCCTGCTCCGCGCAGCTCCACAGGGGTTTCCGCGGCGGTCACTAGCCTGGTGGGGTACGACGCGTTGGCCGGGGCAGTCGCTACAGCGACGCGGCCGCCGTCGGGCGAACTGATGGTGACGGCAGCGTTCGTGCCGGAATACAGGACATCGCTGGGGCCATGGAAAACCGACGCCCGCCCCGCAAGGGGATACTCGACGTCGTCGACCGTCACTGTAAAGGCGCCGTTGAGCGGCACAACGATCCGCTCTTCCGCTGCGGCGGGGAGCTCGACGGCGGTGCCCGCGGCGAGCGTGGCGACCTTGAGCCCCGTGTGGGCCCAACCGTCCACGGTCAACGCGGAATCGGAGGTTCCGAGTGAGATGTCCCAATCGCCGTCGTTGGCGGTTCCCAGTGGATAGACCCAGTTGGCCATGAAGTTATGTCCTTGCGTTAGCGCTGTACGAGTGTCATTTCAAAGCTGTAGGAATCGGCCCGGTAGACGTGGTGGCCGGTCTCTACCATGCGTCCGGTGTCGTCGACGGCGGTGCGTTCCATGGTGACCAAAGCCGAGCCGACCTCCGCCTCCAAGAGCGGTGCCTGGTAGTCGTTGGCGATCATGGCGCCGATCCGCTGCGAAGCGAGGCGGAAGTTGACGCCGCCGCGGCGGAGGATGGCGTAGAGGCCTTCCGCAGCCAGCATGGACTCGTCCATGGTGGCGATGTCGTCGCGGACCCAGTTCTCCATGAGCGCCAGCGGCTTGCCGCCCACTTTGCGCAGGCGGGTGAAGTGGTAGACCTTGGAACCGGCCGGAAGCTGGAGGGCGGTCAGCGTGGCTTCGTCGGCTTCCATGTGCGAGAAGCTGAGGACCTGCGTTGTGGGCTTCTTGCCGTTGTTCGTCAGATCGTCGTAGAGACTGGAAAGCTCCAGGGGCCGGCGGACCTGGCTCGACACCACCTGTGTGCCGACGCCGCGCTTGCGGACCAACAGGCCTGAGCGGACGAGTTCGTCCATGGCCTTGCGCATGGTGGGCCGGGACAGGTTGAGCTGGGCGGCGAGGTCTATTTCGTTGTCCAAGCGGCTGCCGGGCTCCAAGACTCCGCTGTGGATGGCGGCCTCGATGCCCTGGACCACCTGGTGGTACAACGGCACAGGGGAAGAACGGTCGATAGTGAGGCCAAGTTGATTCGCCATTGCATGCTCCCTCGCATTCCGGGACTGTCCCGGAAGTTGCAAGCATGTCCGCTCATGTTCGCTTGATAGGACATACTGCTTTACTGATGATAGCAGGAGCGTTGCGCGGGTCAAGGGTATTGGCGCTGCGTCTATTGCGCCGTTTCAGAGTCCACGTTTGGGACATGTCCAGACATCAGAACCAGGCGTCGACGCCGGTGCGGCGCGGACGTTTAGCGGCTTCCGGCGGCGCGTGCCTTCCGGCGGCGCGGACGTTTAGCGGCGGCGTTGGCGGGCGCTGCTGCGTTGCCTGAGGTAGCCGACGCCTGCCAGGACCGCGCCCAGCCCCTCGGCGACTGCGCTGAGGGACTTCTCGAAAAACCATACCGGCTCGTACATGGAAGGGATCGGACCTATGGCAGGTATGTCGACATAGCGGTAGAGGAGGACCGCTATCAAAGCGCTTCCAGCGACGACCAATGCGGCCGCGTAGGCCGGCCTACTGCCGCGGACCAGGACATACAGGCCAACGAGGATTGCGGCGGCGGCCTCAATGCGGAACAGATTGCCTTGCCCGATTCCGCCAGGGGCGCCCAACTGGTAGCCCGGGGCAAGATCGAAGTGCACCACGGCGTCGATGACGAGGGCTGCCGCCACAAGCAGTCGCAGCAGGATGTCCCGGGGCCGGCGGTTCGTCGGCTTGCGGCGGGCCGCTTCACGAGTGCTCATTTCCCTGTCCTCATTTCCCGAGTGCTCATTTCCCAAGTGCTCATTTCACTGTGCTCATTTCACGACCAGGGTTCCATGCATATTGGAGTGGTAGGCGCAGTGGTAGGGATAGCTGCCCGGTGTGGTGGGCGCGGTGAACTGAGCTGTTCCACCCCCGCCATCGACGGCGGCGTCGAAGGCCTTTCCATCGTCCGAGGTGACCGTGTGGGCCTGGGTGTCCTCGTTCTTCACGGTGATTTTGGCGCCCGGGCTGACCGAGACGGGTCCTTGATAGCCGAAGTCCTTGATGGTGATGGTGAGCGATTGGGAGGTCCCGGACGGCGGAGCAGTCGAGGAAGCTGCAGTAGGTTGGCTCGACGACCCGCCCTGGTAGCCATTTCCGGACACCCCGCAACCGCTCAAGGCAATCAGGGCGGCCGCTCCAACGATGGCCATCATGGCTTTGGGGTTGTTCCTCATGTTTGGTTCCCCGCTCTTCGTGTCCGGTGGCGCGAATTTGCTTGCCACATTGATGAGACGAATTCCGGGGCGGTCAGGTTCACCGGAACGGGCAATTTCCTCCGGCAGGCGGACACCGGCCGTCTCCGTCAGGCCACGGGACGCAGCGTCCTACAGACCTCCACGAAAGCCTTGAACGGGGCGAGCCGTTCCTCCTCAGGCAGCTGCGAGGCCTCGGGATGCCATTGCACTGATGCCACCCAGCGTTGTGGGTCCTCAAGGGCCTCCACCGTGCCGTCCTCTGCCACCGCAGTCACCACCAAGCCATCGCCTACCCGGGCCACGGCCTGGTGATGTCCCGAAGCAATCCGCACCGAGTCCCGTGAGCCGTAAAGCCCGGCCACTTTGGAATCTGGCGAAAGTTCGACGTCGTGCCACGCCCAGGCGCTCAGCTCACCCTCCGCCGGAGTCAGGCCGTTGTGCTCCACCAACGATGGGTGCATGTCCTGGATGAGCGTCCCGCCGTAGGCCACGTTAAGGAGCTGGTGGCCGCGGCAGATGCCGAGGGTGGGCAAACCGGCGTCGAGCGATCCACGGGCGACCGCCAAGTCCAATCGGTCCTGGTCAGGATTGACGTCGTAGCAGGCTTCGGTCGCTTCTTCACCGTAGAGTCGCGGATCCAGGTCCCCGCCGCCGGGCAACAGGACCCCGTTGAGCGAACGGAGCTCGGCGGCCAGCCGGCCGGCTTCGTCGGTGAAGGAGGCGTCCAGCAGTACAGGCTCCGCACCGGCGTCGCGCACTAATTCGACGATGAAGTCGAAGAGTTCATTCGCCTCTCCGACGCGGGCATCCGCGTTTTGGGAGCTGCTCAGGCGGACGGGAATGCCGATCCGGGGCCGGACGCTGCTCTGCTGTTCGGAAGTCTGCATGCTCCATGATGCACTGGCCGGGCGACTCCTGCGCAACGGGAACCGCGGGCTTACGCTGATGCCATGAATCCGTCCCGCGCCCTGGTTCCCAGTCCCCGCACACTCGACATTGAGAGCGTCGCCCATTTCGACAGCTTGCTGAGCTCCGGGGCCGCAACGATGCACGGATGGCACGCCCAGTCGCTGGACCTGCGAGGCCGACGGGCGGACCTGCAGAGGCTGGATCCCCAAGGCGCCATCTTCCTGGGCTGTACCTTCGACGACGGCGTCGAGGACTCCCTGCGCAGCCGCGGAGCACTCATCTTTCCGAAGCTGCGCGGCGTGCCGTTCAACCCGTACCGGGGCAGCCTCTACAGCGCCGCTGAACTGTACGAGGACATTGACGCCACGGAGTACGAAGCAACCCTGGACGCCCAGGTGTACCACTGGAGCATCATGCCGGGGCAACGGACCAGCCTGGACGCCACCCTCGCCGCCGCGCTGCACGACCACGCCATCGGGGACGCTTTGGACGAACTCCTGGGCAACGGGGATTTCGCGGGGAACAAGATCGTGGGAGTCATGGGCGGCCACGTCGCGCAACGCGGAACACAGGACTTCGACGACGCCGCGCGCTTGGGTCGGCTCTTGGCGCTGTCCGGCTTCACAGTGGCCACCGGGGGAGGGCCGGGTGCCATGGAAGCCGCCAATTTGGGCGCCTACCTGAGCGGCCTGCCCGACGTCGACTTCGCCGTCGCGCTGCAATCGCTCGCGGCCGTGCCGGGTTTCCGGCCCTCGGTGACGGCGTGGGCGCGGGCGGCGGCCGCCGTCGTCGGGCACCATCCCCGCGGGACGACGTCGCTGGGGATCCCCACCTGGTTTTACGGGCACGAGCCGCCAAACCTCTTTGCCACCCACATCGCCAAGTACTTCGCCAATTCCATGCGCGAAGCGATCTTGCTCGAGCTATGCAACGGCGGGATCGTGTTCCTCCCGGGCTCCGCCGGCACTGTGCAGGAAATCTTCCAGGACGCGTGCGAGAACTTCTACGGAGCCCCGGAAACCGTCACGCCCATGGTGCTCGTAGGGCGCGACCACTGGGAGCACAAGTATCCCGCTTGGCCCATGTTGCAGAGTCTTGCTGCCGGGAAAGTGATGGAGGGCCGGATCTTCCTGGTGGACAGCGTCGAGGAAGCGCTCGCCGTCGTCGCGGACTAACTGCGTTCAGTCGCCGCGGCCCTTGGTTCCCGCCCGCCCGCCACCGCCGCCACCGGCACCGCAGCCCAAGTGACTCGCATTTGTTGTCGTTATGAGGGCTCAAAACGACAACAAATGCGAGTCAGTTGGGGCTTCCCGGCAGGTTAGTGCGGGGCGCGGCCGCCCAGGCGAGTGGTGATTTTGCCGGCTGCGTCTTGGCATGCCTCGCCGAGGCTGGCGAGCGTGTCCTGCGAGACCCGGAACTTGGGCGCCGGGATCAGGACGGAGGCCACGATGTCTCCGCGGTGGTCAAAGACCGGGGAGGCGACGCCGACTTCTTCAATCGACGTTTCGCCGAAATTGAAGGCCCAGCCACGCTTCACTGACTCCTGGAGTCGGAGAAGGTAGGCCTCGAGTGCTTCGTCGTCGAGACCGGGCAATGTAATGGAGCCGCTGCGCAGGAGCATACGCACGCGGTCGGCGTCTTCGGAGGCAAGGAAGACCTGTACCGAGGAGCTGAGCGCCTCGTTGTAGCGGGCACCCAACGGGGCAAGATGCTTGACTTGGTGACGGCTGGCGATTTGCTCCACGCACATGGATTCGCTCCCGTTCCACACCATGAGCGCGCTCGTCTCGCCGGTCCGTTCGCTCAGCTCACGCAGCACGGGATAGGCCACCCGGCGCTCTTCCAGTTCGGCAAGGAGCGGGCCGGCAAGGGCGATCATCCCCAGGCCCAGCCGGAAGCGGCGGGACTCGGGGTCGCGCTCCACCAAGTGTTCCTGTTCGAAGGTTGCCAGGATCCGGGACACGGTGCTCTTGTGCAAGCCGATCCTGCCGGCGATCTCGGTGACACCCAGCAAGGGTTCCTCGGCGGTGAAGCTGCGGAGCACGGCAATGGCGTTCTCGAGGACCGAGGCGCCTCTGGAATCGCCGTTGGCCGGAGTGTCGCTGGTGGTTGCACGCGGTTCTGCTGGGGTCATGATGGTCACTATATGGCTCTTTTAATCGGGACATGCCCAGCCATGGCCTACAGCAATGAGCATATGAGTCATATGTCCACTGCTCGGGCGCAAGGTTGGGCATGTCCGGTGGAGGGCAGGTGTTAAGCGCCGATGATGTTGTATTCCGGGCCGAACGGGAACTTGGTGATGTTCTCGGCACCGTCTTCGCCGACCACCAGGATGTCGTGTTCCCGGTACCCGCCGGCACCCGGCTGGCCGTCGAGGACCGTGATCATTGGCTCCATGGAGACCACCATGCCGGGCTCCAGGACTGTGTCGATGTCTTCGCGCAGTTCGAGGCCGGCTTCGCGGCCGTAGTAGTGCGAGAGGACGCCGAAGGAGTGTCCGTAGCCGAAGGTGCGGTTGGCGAGCAGTCCATACGAAACATAGATCTCGTTGAGCTCAGCGGCGATGTCCTTGCAGACCGCCCCGGGCTTGATGAGCTCCAGGCCACGCTTGTGTACTTCCACGTTGATGTTCCACAGTTCCAGGGAGCGGGCATCGGGTTCGCCGTAGAACAGGGTTCGCTCCAGCGCCGTGTAGTAGCCCGATGTCATGGGAAAGCAGTTCAGCGACAGGATGTCATGTTCCTGGATCTTGCGGGTGGTGGCCCAGTTGTGGGCGCCGTCCGTGTTGATGCCGGACTGGAACCACACCCAGGTATCGCGGATCTCGGAGTCCGGGAATGTCCGGGCGATCTCGTGCACCATGGCTTCGGTGCCGATCAGAGCGACCTCGTACTCAGTGATTCCTGCGGTGATGGCGTTGCGGATCGCCTCGCCACCAAGGTCGCCGATCCGGGCGCCGTGCTTGATGACCTCGATCTCCTCGGAAGACTTGATCATGCGCTGGCGCATCGCGGCTTGGGCTACATCCACAAGCGTCGCGCTGGAGAAGGCGGCCTGGATCTTGTTGCGGTTGTCCAGCGGAAGGGAATCGTCCTCGACACCCAGGCGCCGGACGTTGATCCCGCGGGTGCGCAGCACTTCCTGGATGCCAAAGATGTAGTTGTCCCGGCGCCAGTCCGTGTAGACCAGGTTGTCCCCGTAGCTGCGGCGCCACGGCATTCCGGCGTCGATGTTGGCGGTGACAGTGACGGTGTCGTCGGCCGTGACCACCATGGCGTAGGAACGGCCGAAGTAGGTGAACAGGAAGTCGGAGTAGTACTTGATGGAGTGGTAACTGGTTAGGACAACGGCGTCCAGTTCCTTCTCGGCCATGATCCGGCGAAGACCGGCAAGGCGTCGCTCAAACTCAGCGTCGGAGAAAGTCAGGGAGACTTTCTCTCCGTTGTTGAGGACCTTGAGGCGCTCAAGCTTGGCGACGTCGCTTACGGCTTCATTCTCGGTGATGGTCATGGGTGGTGTTCCTTTCAATGGGTGGGTTGTTTCAGTCCTGCTGCAGGGGCTTCTTGGAAGTCTCCACAGCGAAGAGGACCGCGATGAGGGAAATGACGGAGGCTGCCACGAGGTACCAGCCGGGGGCCAGTTGGTTGTGGGTCAGGCCGATGAGGAGTGTCGCCATGAACGGGGCTGTGCCGCCGAACAAGGCGTTGGAAAGATTGAAGCTGACGGCGAAGCCGCTGTAGCGGACCCTCGTGGGGAAGAGTTCGGCCAGGAAGCTGGGCAGGGTGCCGTCGTTGAGGGTGAGCATGCCGCCCAACAGGATCTGCACCAGGACAATGACTAGAAAATTACCGGTGTCGAGGAGCATGAACGCCGGAACGGTCAGCACCACGAACAGCACGGAAGCCGTGATGAGCATGCGCTTGCGGCCGAACCTATCCGATGCGATCCCCGTCAGGAAGATGAATCCGATATAGCTGAGGAGGGCAATGGTGGTGGCCAGGAACGATTCGGCTGCACCGAAGTGAAGCTCCTCGGAGAGGTACGTCGGCATGTAGCTGAGGATCACGTAGAAGCCGACGGCGTTGAGCAGCACGGCGCCCGTCGCGATGACGAGCTGCTTGCGGTACGTCTTGAACATCGCGAAGGCCGGAGCCTTGACCGCGGTGTCTTTCGCGGCCATTTCGCGGAAGGCCGGGGTGTCTTCGAGCTTGGTGCGGATGTAGCGGCCAATCAGGCCCATCGGGGCGGCAAGAAGGAAGGGCAAGCGCCAGCCCCATTCACCGAGCTGCTCGGCGCTCAGCACCGAGCTTAGGAGTGCCGCCAGCAGGGAACCGAGCAGCAGGCCTGCAGCCGTACTGGCAGGTACGACGGCGGCGTAGAGTCCGCGCCGATTGGCCGGCGCGTACTCCACCAGGAAGGCTGAGGCACCTGCGTATTCGCCTGCTGCCGAGAATCCCTGGACGACGCGGACGAGCAGCAGGAGGACCGGCGCCATGACGCCGATGGTGTTGTAGCCGGGGATGAGGGCGATGCAGAACGTTGCCACGGACATGAGCACGATCGACAGGGAGAGTGCTTGTTTGCGTCCGAGCCGGTCACCGATGTGGCCCCAGATGAATCCGCCCAATGGACGGACAAAGAAGGAGACGGCGAAGACGCCAAACGTGGCGAGCAGGGCGGTCTGCCGGTCCGATGCGGGGAAGAAGACGGTCGAGATGATCCCGGCAAGGTAGCCGTAGACGGCGTAGTCGAACCATTCGACGAAATTGCCGATGAAGCTTGCAGTGATGACTCGGCGCCGGGTGTCTTTGCTGACCGGGTTGTGGTCGGCTGGCTTTGACGGGCCGCCAGGGGTGGCTGTTGCATCGGGAAGGTCGCCGGATCCGCCTTTGGATCCGGCATGAGCGCTTCCCGGGATGGCTGCCACGGAGGATGCTTCGTTTTTCATGAATCCACCAAGAACTTTTGGGGTTGCATTCAACGCAACGCTGTTGCACCAGAATAGATGTGTTCCCCGTCACCGTCAAGGGCTCTCGGTTGCCGCCCAACTAACTCGCAACTGTTGTCGTTTTGAGGGCGCTAAACGACAACAAGTGCGAGTCGGTTGGGGAGGGGTGGTTGCGGGCGGGGGAGTGGCGGTGCGTTAGTTGCAACGTGGTTGCGTTGAGTGGTGCGAAGTGAGTTGAGGGAGCCTTGGAATGCAAAAAGAAGCTCCCCGGATCAGAGTGATCCGGGGAGCTTCAAAGCAAGGTGCGTTGGGAGACTATTTGAGCCAGGCAGCCACCACGTCGGGGTGGGCGTCCACCCATTTCTTGGCGGCGGCGTCAGGCTTCATGCCGCCCTGGATGTCCGTTGCCACAGAGTTCTGGTCCGCATTGGTCCACGAGAAGGCCTTGAGCAGTTTCGCGGCGGGAGAACCGCTGTCCGCAAACTTCTTGGCCATCACTTTGTTCAGTTTGTAATCGGGGTAGTCACAGGCCACCTTCTCGGCGTCGGAATCGCAGCCCGGAGTGTAGGCGGGCAGGCTGACCTTCTTGAGGGGGACCTCGGAAAGGAACCATTGCGGTTCGTAGAAGTAGCCCAGCAGCGGTGTCTTGTTCTTCTCGGCCGTACGGAACGACTGGATCAATGCTGCTTCCGAGCCGGAAAAGACCACTTTGTAGTCGAGGCCCAGGTTCTTGACGAGGGCTTCATCGTTGGTCACGAATGCCGGGTCGCCGTCCAGCACCTGGCCCTTGCCGCCCGATTCGGACGTGGCAAGGAGGGACGCGTATTTGTTCAAGTTCTTGCTGTCCAGGATGTCCGGGTACTTCTGGACCATCCATGGTGGTACGTACCAGCCGATATGCCCTTCATTGCCCGTGGGACCAGCATCCACTGCCACTTTCTGATCCGTGATGTACTGCTTTGCGAGGTCCTCGTGACCCCAGTTCTCAAGAATGACGTCGACTTCACCTGAGCCGAAGCCCTGCCAGGAAATCTGTTCCGACAGGTCCTTCTGGACTACGGTGCAACCAAGCTTGTTTTGGGCTATATAGCTGTAAACAGCCGCATTTGCCGTGTAGCCCACCCACGCGTTGAGGGCCACATTGACGGTTCCGCAGGCCGTATCCGTAGAACCTGCGGCAGCCGCTTGGTTGACGGAGGCGCCGCCGCAGCCGGCAAGCAACAGGGCGGCAGCAACGGTTCCGGCGAGCGTGGGAATTGTTCGTTTCAACAGCAGTCCAGCTTTACTCATGGTGGGGTCTCCTTGTTGGGGGCAGTGCGTGAGCGTGAAGGCCGTTAGTGGGCGGGTGATTTTGCCGAAAGGACTTTTCGGACGGGGTTGGCTGCGGCAGCCTGCGTCATGCGGTCCAGCAGGATGCCGAGGAAAACGATGGCCAGGCCTGCGGCGAGGCCCTTGCCGAACAGGGAACTTTGGACAAAGCCGGCGACGACGTCGTACCCGAGGCCGCCTGCTCCGACCAGCGCTCCGACAACCACCATGGCGAGGACGTAGATCAGGCCCTGGTTGGCGGCGAGGGCCAGGGATTGCCTGGCCATGGGCAACTGGACCTTGGTGATGACTTGCCAGGGAGTCGAGCCACTCGATACGGCCGCTTCCATGACGGTGGGGGAGATTGCGGCGATGCCATCGGCCGTGATCTTGATTGCCACAGGCGCCGCGTAGATGATGCCGGCGATGATGGCGGTGAACCGTGTGGCGCCGAAGAGGCCCAGGAACGGAACCAAGTAGACGAATGCGGGCATGGTCTGTCCCGCGTCAAGCATGGGCCGCATGAGCTGGTCCACTTTGCTGGACCTGCCCATGGCCACGCCGAAGATGACGCCCAGGACCATGACCACAGCCGTGGCCACGAGGGTGCCTGCCAGAGTGACCATGGAATCGCTCCACAGGCCCAAATAGATGATCACTGCCAGGCATGTGGCGGTGACGGCTGCCAGCTTCCAGCCGCCGAGGGCAAAAGCCGCTAAGACGATCACGGCGACCAGCAGGTAGAACGGGGTTTCCGTGAGAAGTGACTGGAACGGGTTGAGGATCCCGTTGGTGACTGCTTCGCGGAAGGACACCGTAAAGAGGAAGAGGTTGGTCTGCAACCATTCGCTGGCCGAGCTCACTCCGCTGACAATGGCAGGGCCAATGTTGAGGTCCTTCGGGAAGGCGGCGGCCCAGAGCATCGTGCGGGACAACTGGACCATGGCGAGGACCACCAGCAGGGTCGCCGCGAGCAAGATATACCGGGTTCGCCGCGATATCCGCCGTTTGCGGTTTGCTCCGGGTTCGGCCCGGCGGCTGGCGGCCGTGGTCACGCGGTCCAGCACGATGGCCAGCAGGACGATGGACAGTCCGGCATTGACCGCTGTACCGACGTCGAGCGACTGCAGGGCGCGGATCACCACCTGTCCCAGCCCGGGCGCTGCGATGAGCGCCGCGATGGTGACCATGGAGAGGGCAGCCATGGTGGTTTGGTTGATCCCCATCACGATGGTGCGCCGCGCCAGGGGAAGCTGCAGGGTGAGAAGCCGCTGCCAGCCGGTGGTTCCCAGGGAGTCGGAGGCTTCCCGGGTGTTTTCCGGGATACATCGGATTCCATGCGCCGTCAGTCGGATGACCGGGGGTGCCGCGTAGATCACGGTGGCGATCACGGCGGAGGCGGGGCCGATCAGGAAGATGAGGGCCAGCGGTGCCAGGTAAACGAAGGTGGGGAGGGTCTGCATGAAGTCGAGGACCGGAGTGATGACTTTGGCAACCCGGCCGTAGACTCCGGCCAGGACTCCGAGGGGGATGCCGATCAACAAGGTGAACAGCACGGCGGTGATGACGAGGGCGAAGGTGTAGGCCGCTTCCACAAACAGCCCCTGAAGGCCGAAGAACACGAAGGCCGCCGCGGTCAGCAAAGCCACCCGGGCGTTGCCCACGGCGAAGGCGATCCAGCTGAGCAGCGCGACGGTTCCCAGCCAGCCGATTTCAGGCAGGCGAAGCCCGGTGGAGCTCGCGGCGAAAATGCCGATGAACAGGTTGGCAACCGCGTCGACGGCGGCTCGGAGCGGAGTGAAGACGTACTGGAAAACGGGATTGTCCGCCCGGTTTGAGGCTACCCAGGCATTGAATTGGTTGAGGGAGCGGTGGAGGTCAGTGAGCTCCGACGCCGGCAGCGTGAGCGTCGCCGTGCCGTGGAGGAACAGGAATCCAATGAGCCAGACGACGCCGGCTCCGCCCAGGATCAGGGTGCGACGGCTGAGCCGTTTGCGCGGTGCGCGGACGGAAACGAGACCGGTCTGAACCGGGGCGCGATCGCGAACGAGTGTGGACATCACGCCGCAACTTCCGTGCTCCGGATGACCGACAAGATGCTGTCGCGGTCGATCTGGCCGGTGATTTTTCCAGAGTCTTCAACGAGCACAGGACACAATGAGTTCATGACTGTGGGAATGGCGTCGCGGATGATCGTGCCGGCGCTCAGGACAGGAGCATCCGCGGGAGTGCCGAAAGCTACAGGATCGGTGATCCACTTGAGCGTCAGGACATCCGCGCGCGGTACCTCGGAGACGAAGTCGGCAATGTACTTGTCCGCAGGCGATCCGACGAGATCATCGCCGGTGCCGCATTGGACCGTCTCCCCGTTCCGCATGATCAGGATGCGGTCCCCGAGTTTGAGCGCTTCGGACAGGTCGTGGGTGACGAAAACCATCGTCTTGCCCATCTCTTTGTGGAGCCGGATGACTTCCGCCTGCATATCGCGCCGGATGAGCGGGTCCAGGGCCGAGAATGGTTCGTCGAAGAGGATGGTGTCCGGATCGCCAGCCAAGGCGCGGCCCAGTCCGACGCGTTGCTGCATTCCGCCGGAGAGCTGGTCCGGAAAATGCTGCTCGTAACCCTTGAGC
The DNA here is from genome assembly GCF_027587375.1 of Arthrobacter sp. B2a2-09. Taxonomy (GTDB): domain Bacteria; phylum Actinomycetota; class Actinomycetes; order Actinomycetales; family Micrococcaceae; genus Arthrobacter. The sequence continues at coordinate 12,972 of NZ_JAMXIC010000033.1, read as the reverse complement.
CCTACGAGCTCGATGATTTCGTGGGACCTGGCGTAGCGCTCGTTCTTGGCGGCGCCACGGATCTGCAGCCCGTAGGACACGTTGTCCAGCACGGTGCGGTGCGGCAAGAGGCCGAAATGCTGGAAGACCATGGACATTTTCCGCCGGCGAAGCTCCCTAAGCTCACCGGTTCCTGCCTGCATCACGTCCTTGCCGTCCACCAGGACGCTCCCCGACGTCGGTTCGATCAGCCGGGTGAGGCATCGGATCAGGGTGGACTTTCCTGATCCGGACAGGCCCATGACGACGAACACCTCGCCCTTCGCGACGTCGAAGTTCATGTCGCGTACTGCAGCGTTGCACCCGGTGCGTTCAAGCAATTCGGCCGAGCTCAACGCCGAGAGTTCGGGATCTTTGGGGATCTTTTCACCTCCCGGTCCGAAGACTTTCCAGAGGTTGCGCACTGATATGTCAGGACTGCTCATTGCTGTACTCCTGCCTGTGGCGGCTCGAACCAATGGCTGGGCCCGGGGCTGATGTTTTGCCAGATGTGTTTTGTTTCTCTGTATTCGGCCAAGCCCGCGAGCCCCAATTCGCGGCCATTGCCTGACTGTCCGAAGCCGCCCCATTCGGCTTGCGGAACGTACGGGTGGTAGTCGTTGATCCAGACCGTCCCGTGGCGAAGAGCCCCGGAGACCCGCTGGGCCTTTGAGGCGTCGGTTGTCCACACGGCGCCGGCCAGTCCGTAGACGGTGTCGTTGGCCAGCCGGATCGCCTCCTCCTCAGTGGTGAAGGTTTCCACTGTCATGACCGGTCCGAAGGATTCCTCCTGGACCACGCGCATCGAGGTCGTGCAGCCGTCCAACACGGTGGGCGGGTAGAAGCTGCCGTCCGCCAGTTCCGGGCTGTCCGGAATTAAACCCCCGCACAGCAGCCGGGCGCCTTCGGCCACGCCGGCCTGGACGTAGGCATGGACTTTGTCGCGGTGCGCCCTGGATATCAGTGGCCCGGTTTGTGCTTCCGAATCGAAGGGACCGCCCAGCCGGATCTGGCGTGCACGGCGGACCACCTCGGCCACGAACTCCTCGTGGATGGATTCTTCGACAATGAGCCGCGCCCCTGCCGAGCAGACCTGGCCTGAGTTCAGGAAGACGGCAGTCAGGGCGTTGTCGATCGCGGCCTCCCGGTCGGCGTCGGCGAACACCACGTTCGGGTTCTTGCCGCCGAGCTCGAGAGCCACGCGCTTGACCGTCTCCGCGGCGGCCACCATGATCCGCTTGCCGGTTTCCAGGCCTCCCGTAAAGGAGACAAGATCGACCCGCGGATCCGAACTGAGCACAGCCCCCACTTCCGGTCCCGTTCCCGTCACGAGGTTCGCGACGCCGTCGGGCACGCCGGCTTCTCGCAGCGTGTCCATGAGCAGGATGGACGTCGAAGGCGTCAGCTCGCTGGGCTTGAGCACAAAAGTGTTGCCGGCCAGGAGCGCCGGTGCGACCTTCCACGAAGCTTGCAGGAGCGGGTAGTTCCACGGGGTGATGAGGCCGCAGACACCGACCGGTGCATGGACGATCCGGCTGATGGCGCCGGGCCGGCCGGTATCGATTACGCGGCCCGCGTCGGTGCCTGCCACGCTGCCGTAATAGCGGAAGCAGGCTATGACGTCGTCAATGTCGTATTCGGCTTCGATCAGTCGCTTGCCAGTGTCGAGGGCTTCGGCCGCGGCGAAGCCGGCTTTGTCCCGCTGTAGCAACTCGGCCACGCGAAGCAGGATCGCGCCGCGTTCCAGCTCCGGCGTGTTCGGCCAGCCGCCGGCGTCGAACGCCTTCCGGGCGCTCGCAACCGCTGCCTCGGCGTCGGCCTGGGTGCATTCGGCGACGTCGGCAACATGCGTGCCGTCCGCCGGGCAGCTGATGCTCCGCGTGCCTCCGCTGGACTGCTGCCAGCCGCCGTCGACGTAGCTGCCCCGCACCGTCAGGGTCTGCGAAAGTTGTGGGGTGTTCATGCCGCTCCTTAGTTCCGTGCCGAGCTGGCTTCGGGCCGGCTGTCCACGTTGCCCTGACTGTCCAAGTCCGCAACCGCGCTGTGCCGGTAGAACTCGGCGGCGACCGGCGCGAGAGGCTCGCGCCCCTGAATCAAGTCCGCAGCTTTTTCGGCCAGCATCATGACCGGCGCGTAGATGTTGCCGTTGGTCACGTAGGGCATTGCCGAAGCGTCAGCCACGCGCAGGCCCGAGGTGCCATGCACCCGCATGCTGAGCGGGTCCACCACGGCCAGGGGATCGGTGGCCGGGCCCATCTTGGCCGTGCAGGAAGGGTGCAGGGCGGTCTCGGCGTCGCGGGCTACCCAGTCGAGGATTTCCTCGTCTGTCTGGACGGCTGGACCGGGGGAGAGCTCACCGCCATTGAAGGCGGCCATGGCCGACTGCTCCAGGATGTTCCGGGAAATCCGGATGGCTTCGACCCACTCGCGGCGGTCCTGGTCCGTGGAAAGGTAGTTGAACTTCATGGACGGATGGGCGGTTGGATCCGTGGAAGTGATCTTCAAGGTGCCCCGCGCATCGGAATACATGGGCCCGATGTGCACCTGGTAGCCGTGCTTCGCATCGGCCTTCTGGCCGTCGTAGCGGACTGCAACGGGCAGGAAGTGGAACATCAGGTTGGGGTAGGCCACATCCTCGTTGGAGCGCACAAAACCGCCGCCTTCGAAGTGGTTGGTGGCCGCAGGTCCCTTGCGCCCGAAGAGCCACTGCAGACCGATCCATGGATAGCGCCACAGGCTCAGGCTGGGCTGCATGGACACAGGCTGGGTGCAGGCGTGCTGGATGTAGACCTCCAGATGGTCCTGCAGGTTTTCGCCCACGCCTGGGAGGTCAACCACGGGCCTGATGCCCAGGGATTTGAGATGCGTGGAGTCCCCGACGCCGGACAACTGCAGGAGCTGCGGGGTGTTGATGGCCCCTCCGCACAGGACGACTTCCTGGGCATCCACGCTGTGCTTCTTGCCGTTCCGGCGGTAGCTGACGCCCGTGGCCCTGACGCCGGAAGTACCAGTGCCGTCGAAGTTGATTTTCGAGACGAGTGCCCGGGTCCTTACCGTGAGGTTGGGCCGGTCGAGGTGCGGCCGCAAGTACGCCCGGGAGGCGGAGAGCCGCTGGCCCTTGTGCACGTTGCGGTCGAACGGACCGAAGCCTTCTTGCCGGTATCCGTTGACATCGTTGGTCCGCGCGAAGCCGGCTTGTTGGGCGGCGCGGAAGAAGGCTTGGAAAAGGGGATTGCGCGCCGGACCGCGTTCCAGGACCAACGGTCCGTTGTGTCCCCGCAGTTCATCGCCCGGATCCGCGGCGAGGGCGGTCTCCATGCGGTTGAAGTACGGGAGGCAGTGCGCGAAGTCCCACGTCTCCATCCCGGCGTCGGCTCCCCAGCGTTCGTAGTCCAGGGGATTGCCGCGCTGGAAGATCATGCCGTTGATGGAGCTGGAGCCGCCCAGGACCTTGCCGCGGGTGTGGGCGATCCGGCGTCCGTGCATGTGCGGCTCGGGGTCGGATTGGTACCGCCAGTCGTAGAACCTGTTCCCGCTGGGGAACGTGAGCGCTGCGGGCATCTGGATGAACAGGTCCCAGGGGTAATCGCTGCGGCCCGCCTCCAGGACCAGGACGGTCTTGGTGCCGTCGGCGCTCAGCCTGTCCGCGAGCACCGATCCGGCGCTGCCCCCACCCACAATGACGTAGTCGAACTTTTCATTAGCCATTAGTTGAACTCCTTTGAAGTGATCCCCATTGCTGTGTCCGGTAGCCAGGAGGGGTGTTAGCCTCTCAGCTTTTCCATGTTTGGATCCACGAGGGGATCGGCGGAGATGGTGGCGGGGATCCGCTTGCCGAAGTATTCGATCTCGACGGCGTCACCCTCGCCCGCTTCGCCGGGCAGCCAAGCGTAGGCGATGGGCTTGCGGACGGTGTAGCCGTAGGCGGCGCTCGTGACGTAGCCGGAAGGCTCTCCCTTGAAATAGACAGGTTCCTTGCCCAACACCACGGACGTGCCGTCGTCGACCGTCAGGCAACGCAAGCGGCGGCTGACGGGCAGTTCGCGGCGGGCTTTGAGGGCCTCGGCGCCGATATAGCCTTCCTTGTCCTTGCTGACGGAGAAGCCCAATCCTGACTGGAACGGCTCATGCTCCGGAGTTACGTCAGTGCCCCACAGCCGGTAGCCCTTCTCCAAGCGCAGGCTGTTGAACGCGCCCCGGCCGGCCGCGATGATGCCCTGCTCCTGGCCAGCCGCGAACAGCAGGTCCCAGAGCCTTTGGCCGTTTTCCGCCGTCGTGTACAGCTCCCAGCCCAATTCGCCCACGTAGGACAGCCGCATCGCCGTGACCGGGATACCGCCGATTCGGACCTTCTTGGTGCGGAAGTACTTCAATCCGTCGTTGCTGAAATCGTCAGCACTCACCTTGGCGATGACCTCGCGGGCCAACGGTCCCCAGAGCCCCACGCAACACGTGGAACCAGTGATGTCGCGGATTTGGACCCACTGGCTGACGTCCTCGGCGGTCTGCTTGCGGGCTTCGGTGGTGAAGTAGTCGAAGTCGATGTTGCCGTTGGCGCCCACTTGGAAGGTGGTCTCATCCAGCCGGGCCACCGTGATGTCGCTGCGGATTCCGCCGTCGCCGTTGAGGAGCAGGCAGTACGTCACCGCACCCGGCTTCTTGTCGACTTTCCCGGCGCTGAGGCGCTGCAAGAGGGCTACGGCGCCCGGACCGGAAACCTCTAGCCGCTTGAGCGGCGTCATGTCATAGAGCGCGACGGCGGTGCGCGTCTTCCACGCTTCGGCCGCGGAAATGGGGGAGTGGAACATGGCCGCCCACGGTTCGCGCTCAGGAGCCCGCCACTCTTCCGGGAGCACTTCGAGCAGGCCGCGGTTGGCCTCGAACCAGTGCGGGCGCTCCCAACCGTGGGCTTCGAGGAAGAACGCCCCGAGCTCCTTCTGCCGGGCATTGAACGGGCTTACGCGCAGCTCACGCGGGGAGACCCTCGGCTGCAGCGGGTGCAGGACGTCGTAGATCTCCACGAAGTTCTGCTGCGACGTTTCGCTGACGTAGCTCTCCGCAGTCTGGATTTCCTCGAAGCGGGACACTTCGCATTCGTGGAGCGGAATGCGGGACTGGCCCTCGATCAGCCGCTCGGCCAGGGCCCGGGCCACGCCGGCGGAGTGCGTCACCCACACGGCCTCGGCCACGAAAAAGCCGTCAACGTCCTTGGACTCGCCCACCAGGGGGCCGCCGTCGGGAGTGAAGGAGAAGATGCCGTTGAAGCCATCCGCAATCCGGGCGCCGGAGAGTGCCGGAAGAAGTTCTTTGGAGTCTTCCCAGCACGGCAGGAAGTCTTCTTCCGTGAACGGCAGGCGGGACGGCATCCGGTGCTCGGACATGTCATTCGCTGCAACCTCGGGCAGTTCACGAAGATCCACGGGCATAGGGCGGTGGGCGTAGGAGCCGATGCCCATCCGGTCCCCGTGCTCTCGGTAGTAGAGGTCCTTGTCCTGGTGCCGGAGAATCGGCATCCAGGCGCCGTTGGCTGGGTCAAGCAGCCGCGAGGTGTCGTTCCGGCCGACCAGCTCGGGCACCGAAGTCGTCTTAACATACTGGTGGGCCAGGGGGAGCAGCGGCACGGACATGCCCACCATGGCGCCGATCTTGGGACCCCAGAACCCGGCGCAGGAGACGACGATGTCTGCCGGGATCACGCCGTCGGGCGTTTCGACTCCGGTGACCCTGCCGCCGGACTGCTCGATGCCGGTGACGGGAGTGGAACCGCGGAACGTGACCCCCGCGGCGCTCGCCTTGGCGATGAGGAGGGCGACCGCACGGGCGGCGGAGGCGAGGCCGTCTGAGGGGACGTAGAGTCCGCCGAGTACCTTCTCCTGGTTCAGCAGCGGGTAGTGCTTGGCGCACTCGTCCGGATCGATGAGCCGGCCTTCGACACCCCACGACGCCGCGTAGCCCAGCTTGCGCTTGAGGTCCTCCAGACGCTCCGGAGTGGTGGCCACCTCGAGGCCGCCCACCTGGTTGAAGCAGGAGACGCCGGATTCGCTGAGCGAGAGCAGCTTGTCCACGGTGTAGGACGCGAATTGGGTCATGGTCTTGGAAGCGTTGGTCTGGAACACGAGGCCGGGGGCGTGCGAGGTTGAGCCGCCCGCCAATGTCAACGGGCCCTGCTCGACCACGATGATGTTGGTCCAGCCGCGGGTGGACAGCTCATCCGCGAGATTGGCGCCGACGATGCCGGCTCCGATGATGACGACGCGGGGTGTTGTGGACATGCGTGTTGCTCCTGAAGTAAGTGGTGTGGAAGTTTGGGGCTCGCCGGAAGGTGGCTGGAACCTAGACGTGGCCGTCGACGGTCAGCCCCGGCGGCAGGTTGGGGGCGTCTTCGGATTCCTTGACCATGATCTGGCCATCGACCACAAGGACTTCGTGGACCCTGATAGGCAGTTTGGCGGGAGGCGCATCGGCGGCCCCTGTGCGCAGGTTGAACTTGGAAGCATGGAGCGGGCACTCAACCCAGCAGTCCTCTACCCAGCCGTCGGCGAGGGAAGCGTCTTGGTGCGTGCAGGTGTCGTCGAGGGCGAAGAGTTCGCCCTCTTCGGTGTGAAATACCGCAATGGGTGGGGACGTCTCAAGACGAATCGCGTCCCCCGGGGCCAACGAGCTGAGCGGGCAAGCACTGTGCATCTCAAGAACCTCTTTCACCGGGTTGGTCAAAACCTGTGGGGCGGTTGTCTCATGATCAACGCTGATCACAATACGCAACAGAGTGATTGACCTCACACCAGCTTGTCAAGGGGTCGAATTTTCCTCTCCGATTCCTTGACACGCGTTGTGAAGTCCGTCACGCTGTTTCGCATAATGAAGTTTGTTGCGTAATGCGCAATGAATTTTGGAACGGCTCGGCGAGGAGGAAGCCATGGAGACATTGGCGATCGTGGGGGCATCATTGGGGGGTCTTTCCGCCGCCCGCGCTGCCCGGGCGCAGGGCTTTAGCGGCCGGCTGCTCATCATTGGCGATGAACAGCAGCGGCCGTATGACCGCCCGCCCCTGTCCAAGGAATTCCTGGCAGGAAGAATCGGTGTCAACCATTTGATGCTGGAAACGGAAGAGGCGGGTTCGGAGGACCCGCTCCAGGCCGAATGGCTGCTGGGCTCGCCTGCGCAGAGCTTTGACGCCGCCACCAGGACCATCACCCTCGGTGACGGGCGCACTGTGGTGGCTGACGGCGTCGTGATTGCCACGGGGGCCTCGGCCCGAACACTGCCCGAACTTGCCGGCCTGTCCAATGTTTTTACGCTGCGGACCCTCGAAGACGCCCAGGACCTGGCTCCGGAGCTTGTTGCGGGCAGCCGACTGTTAGTGGTCGGCGCTGGCTTCATCGGTGCGGAGGTGGCATCAACTGCCAAGGACCTGGGAATGGACGTCACCATCATCTGCAAGAGCGAAGTACCGCTTAGCGCTCCACTGGGCGCGGAGATGGCTGCCGTCATGGCCACCCTCCACGGGACCAACGGCGTGGAGCTGATTTGTGACACCGGAATCGACTCGTATTACAGCTACGAAGGAAATGTGACCGGAGTTCGTCTCAGCGACGGACAGTACCGTTCCGCCGACGTCGTACTCCTCGGAATCGGTGCAGTCCCCAACGTCGGGTGGCTGGCCGGTTCGGGCCTGGAGATCGACGACGGCGTCACATGCGATTCGATGGGCCGGACGAACGTCCCCGGCGTGGTTGCCGTGGGAGACTGTGCGGCTTGGTTCGACGAACGCAGCGGGCGGCACCACCGCGTGGAGCATTGGAGCGGCGCGCAGGAACGCGCAGCCCTTGCCGTCGCCGGACTCCTGGATCGCTCGGCTGCACCCCAACCTCTCAACTTGCCGTACTTCTGGTCAGACCAGTACGGAGTGAAGCTTCAGTTTGCCGGCCATGCCCGGGACGCAGAGCGCGTTGAGATCGAAGCGGGACAGCTCGAGAGCCACAGCTTCCTCGCCGTGTACTACCGCGGCGAGGAGCCCGTGGGCGTCCTCGGGGTGAACCAGCCGCGTCTCTTCACCCGTTGGCGCCGGCAACTCAACTCACACAATGCCCGCAATGCGCAGCCTGTCCTGGCAACCCCGTAAACATTCCCAAGCCTCAACCGCATTCATCACTGAATAGGAGTCAGCATGACCACTGAAGTTGTTTCCCCCAGCCTGATCCCCACTCTCCCCGGCCACACTTATGTCAGTGAAGACATATTCCGCGCCGAGCAAGAGCGCATCTTCGAACAAATGTGGTTCTGCGCAGTGCGGACCGCGGACCTGGAAAAGGCCGGCTCGTTCAAAACGGTGCAGATCGGGCGCGAGAGCGTACTCATCAACCGCACCCGCAAGGGGGAAATCCGGGCGTTCTACAACATCTGCCGGCACCGCGGAGTAAAGCTGTGCATGGAGGAATCAGGCGAAGCCAACCGCTCGTTCCAGTGCCCCTACCACGCCTGGACCTACGATCTTGAGGGAAAGCTCATCGCGGCCCCCAACCTCACCAAGATGCCGGATATCGACCGCAATGAATACGGACTGGTCAAGGTCCATGTCCGCGAATACATGGGCTACGTCTGGGTCTGCCTCGCAGATGAGCCACCGTCGTTCGAGAAAGACGTCATGGGGGCGATCGAGGAGCGCCTCGGGGACCTGCGGGCTGTTGACGACTATGACATCGCCAACCTGAGCCTGGGCCGGCGCATCAAGTACGACGTCAAGGCCAATTGGAAGCTCATCATCGAGAACTTCATGGAGTGCTACCACTGCGCCACGATCCACCCCGAACTCACCGAAGTCCTGCCCGAGTTCGCGGACGGTCTGGCGGCACAGTATTTTGTGGGCCACGGCGCCGAGTTCGGCGACGACATCAAGGGCTTCACGATTGACGGTTCCGAGGGCCTGGATCGCATTCCCGGAGTCGGCGATGACCAGGACCGGCGCTACTATGCAGTCACCATCAAGCCGAATGTCTTCGTCAACCTGGTTCCCGACCATGTCATCATCCACCGCATGTTCCCGCTGGCCGCTGACCACACGATCGTTGAATGCGATTGGCTGTACCTGCCCAGCGTGGTGGAATCCGGCAAGGACGTGAGCGCATCGGTGGAGCTCTTCCACCGGGTCAACGAGCAGGACTTCGACGCTTGCGAACGCTGCCAGCCAGCCATGGGCTCCAAGATCTACGCCAAGGGCGGCGTCCTGGTCCCGAGCGAGCACCACATTGAGGCGTTCCACAGCTGGGTCACCAGCAAGATCGCTGACGTCCCCGCCGAAGGCTAGCCGGAGCTATGTCAGTCGTTGTAACGGGTTACCGGGAACTTAGGAAAAGGAACGCAAGCCAATGGTTCACAAAGTAAAGGCAGTCATCGCCAAGGAGAAGAACGCCCCGGTCTCAGTGGAGACCATCCTGGTGCCGGACCCCGGTCCGGGCGAGGCGCTGGTGGACATCCTCACTTGCGGCGTCTGCCACACCGACCTGCACTACAAGCAGGGAGGCATCACCGATGATTTCCCCATCCTGCTCGGCCACGAGGCCACCGGTGTGGTCAGCGCCGTCGGCCCGGACGTCACCGATGTGGCGCCGGGGGACCGGGTCATCCTGAACTGGCGTGCAGTCTGCGGCCACTGCCGGGCGTGCGCCAAGGGCCAGCCGCAGTACTGCTTCAACACGCACAATGCCACCCAGAAGATGACGCTTGAGGACGGCACGGAACTTACTCCGGCCCTGGGGATCGGTGCCTTCGCCGAGAAGACCCTCGTGGCGGCCGGGCAATGCACCAAAGTGGACGACGACGTCGATCCCGCCGCCGTCGGGCTGCTCGGCTGTGGTGTGATGGCAGGCATCGGTGCCGCCATCAACACCGGTGAGGTCAAGCGGGGCGAGTCCGTGGCCGTCATCGGTTGTGGCGGCGTCGGCATCGCTGCCATTGCCGGGGCAAAGCTCGCCGGCGCCACCACGATCATCGCCGTGGACATCGACGCCAACAAGATCGAGATGGCCAAGTCCCTTGGAGCCACGCACGGTGTCAATTCCAGCCAGGAAGACCCCGTCGAGGCGATCCGGGCACTGACCGGAGGCAACGGTACCGATGTGGTGATCGACGCCGTCGGACGCCCGGAGACCTACAAACAGGCCTTCTACGCGCGCGACCTCGCCGGCCGCGTCGTGCTGGTGGGCGTCCCGACGCCGGATATGAAGCTCGAGCTGCCCCTGCTTGACGTCTTCGGCCGTGGCGGTTCGCTGAAGTCCTCCTGGTACGGGGACTGCCTGCCTTCCCGCGACTTCCCGATGCTGGTCCAGCACTACAAGCAAGGCAACCTGGACCTGGACGCGTTCGTGTCTGAACGGATAACCATCGACCAGGTGGAAGAAGCCTTCGCCAAGATGCACGAGGGCAAAGTGCTCCGTTCGGTCGTGGAAATCGCATGAGCGTCACCATCCAAAACCTCGTCACCTCGGGCACGTTTTCGCTCGACGGCGGCACGTGGGACGTGGACAATAATGTCTGGATTGTCGGCAACGACGACGAATGCGTGATCATCGATTCGCCGCACGATGCAACGGCGATCATCGACCAGGTCCGCGGGCGGAAGGTTCGAGCCATCCTGCTCACCCATGCGCACAACGACCACATCGGAGCAGCGCTCGAAGTGGCGAAGGCCGTGAACGCGCCGATCCACCTGCACCCCGCAGACTTGGTTTTGTGGGAGCAGGTGTATCCGGACGCGCGGCCGGACCGTCACATTGCAGACGGCGACATCTTCGAAGTGGCGGGCACGGCCTTGGAGGCCATCCACACGCCGGGCCACTCGCCGGGTTCCACCTGCTTCTACCTGGAAAGTGAAGGGACGGTGTTCACGGGCGACACCCTCTTCAATGGCGGTCCGGGCGCGACGGGCAGGTCGTTCAGCGACCACCCAACCATCCTGGCGTCGATCCGGGAACGCCTTCTGACGCTTCCGGCGGAAACCGTGGTCCGGACCGGTCATGGCGGGGACACCACCATCAAAGCCGAGGAGGAAAACCTCGCTTAGGCAGTGCGGGATCGCCAGGTTGACGGTCTCTAGGCGCCGCTGGCCGCGGTGTAACCCATCTTGACGCTGATTGAATACCCGGCCTGCTTGAGCGCATCGAGCAGGCCGGGTATTTTTTCCGGCTCGAAACGGAAGGCCGGGCCGGAAAGGCTAATGGCTCCGATCACAGTGCCGCTGTGGTTGCGGATCGGAACGGCGACGGCGTTGAGTCCGCGTTCGAGTTCTTCATACGTGGCGGCGTACCCCGCCTCCGCAATGATCGGCATTTGCTGCTCCAGCTCGTCGCGGCCGGTGATGGTGTGTGGCGTGTATTGCGCCTGGCCGGCTTCCCTAAGAACGCGGTCGCGCGTGGCGGGCGGCAGGGCGGCAAGCATGACCTTGCCGCTGGATGTGGCGTGGAGCGGGGTGAGGCCGCCGATCCAGTCCTGCGTACCGAGCGTGTTGGGGCCGATGGCCTGGTCCACGTTGACTGCGAAGTTTGATCGCAGCACGGCTAGGTTGGCGGTCTCCGCGAACTTCTCCGCCAGTGCTTCGAGGTCTTCCCGGGCTTCCCTCACCAGACTGAGGCGGGCCGGGATGGCACTAGCCAAGCGCAGGATGTTGAAACCGAGTTGGTATTTTCCGCGCTCGTGGTTCTGCTGCACCATGCCGCGGGCGTCCAGGGCGCTTAGCAGTCGCGACGCCGTTGACTTGTGGACGCCCATTTCCTCCGCGATCTCACTCACGCCGGCATCGCCGTTGCGGGCGATGATTTCGAGCACGGTGATGGCCCGGTCCACGGACTGCACACCTGCGTGCTGCCCGGCGGCGGGATCGGTATCGGGGTCGTTGGCAGTGCTTGCGTCAGCGTCCATGTGGTTCATCGTCTCAAACGCGGTCAAATGAGCGGCCTCTCCTGGCTGCGTGTCTTGCGACGCTGCTGTCTCTCGGGCCTTACCTGCTTATAGGATCGGGAGGTATGGCACTGCGACTTGTTCAGGTGAATTTCAAGGCACGGGATGATTCGGCGCTCGGCCGGTTTTGGGCGGAGGCGCTCGGCTGGGATGTTTCCAGTGAGGGACCCGGTGTGAGCAATGTTGAACCCGTGGGCTTCGTCGGGCCGGATCCCGCGGCTGTGTGCGTCGATGTCGTCACCGTCCCGGACCCCGAGACGGTGAGGTACCGCGCGCATCTCGATCTCGCCACCGCCTCGACGGCCCATCAGGCGGAGCTGGTGGCGCGCCTGTTGAAGCTCGGCGCGACGCCCGCGGACATTGGCCAGGGCGATGTGCCGTGGACGGTCCTGGCCGATCCGGAGGGCAATCTGTTCTGCGTACTGGAACCTCGATCGATCTACCAGGACACCGGGCCCATCGCCGCGGTGGTGGTCAGCTGTACGGATCCGCGGGCCATGGTCCGGTTCTGGAACGGGGCGATGGACTGGACCCTGCACGAGGTGAGCGACGATTTTGCGAGGCTGCGTTCAGCCAAGGATGTCGGGCCGTACCTGGAGTTCGTCCGGACACCCGCCGCGGATGCCGTGTCCGGCCGTGTCCATCTCGACCTGAGGCCGTACCGCGCCGATGATCAAGCAGCCGAGGTGGCCCGGCTGCGGTCCCTGGGCGCCACGGACGCCGACGTTGGGCAGGGTGATGTGCCATGGGTATGCCTCGCCGACACCGAAGGCAACGAATTCTGCGTCCTCACCCCGGGCTAACGCAGAGCCTCGGCTCCTAAGGCGCGTCCAGGCGTGCAGACGTCGAGGGTGTAGGGGCCTTCCCATGCTTCTCTCTGCGTTGACTTGTGTGGACGCTCGTTCCCTCGAAGGCAGGGCGCCTTAGCCTCGATCCACCGATGTGCCCGGGCTGATGATTTGAATCCGGTTCGGCTCGTTGTGCGGGCAGGGAGCATGCTGG
>NZ_JAMXIC010000032.1 GCF_027587375.1 Arthrobacter sp. B2a2-09 | reverse complement strand
TGGCCGATACCGCATAATTGACACATGACCGACTCACGTAAGCCGCTTCGCGCGGTTCTTTACCTACGTCTCTCCGTCACGACGGACGAGTCGACCTCTATTGTCCGCCAAGAAAAGGACCTTCGCGACCTCGCCGACCGCGAGGGCTGGGAGGTCGTCCAGGTCCTCACAGACGACGGCCTCTCCGGAGGCAAGCGTCGAGCGAAGGCCGACCGCGCCCTGGAAATGCTTCGCGACGGCCACGCCGACGTAATCGCCGTCTGGAAGTTCGACCGCTGGAGCCGCCAGGGCGTCCGCGCCGTCGCCGACCTTGTCGAAACGATCGACGGGCGCGAAGCCTCCGGCCGTCCGGCGCTCTTCGTCGCTATGGGCGACGGAATCCGCTCCGACGCCCAGACCTGGAGGATGCACGTCTCGCTGATTGCCGAAGTCGGCCGGATGGAGCGGGAGAACGTCGCGACCCGCGTCGCCTCGGCGCGCGCCCACCTTCGCCAGCAGCGCAAGCACTCCGGCCGCGTGCCCTATGGCTACCGCACATGTCCGCACCCTTCCGGCCAGGGGCGCGGCCTGGAGATCGACCCGCACGAATCGAAGATCGTCCGGCGGGCCGTCGATATGGTCCTCGCCGGACACTCGCCTTACCTGACGGCGAAGAAGCTCAACGAGGAGGGCCTCACCCCGCGCACGGCGCCGCTCTGGAATGCTTCGCTTCTCGCGGACATGCTCCGGCGCGACTCGCTCCTGGGATACATGACGCATCGAATCAGAGGCGACAACACCCGGACATACCGGCCCCTCCTAGACGAGAACGGCCTACCGGAGCAAGTCTGGCCGCCGCTCATTACTCCCGACGAGGCGCGAGCTCTCCGCGCGGGCATCTCAGCTAACAGTAAGTGGGGCGTCGTCACCCGAGCGGGCATCAAGCGCGGAAAGCGCCTCCTCTCCGGCCTCCTGGTCTGCGCGACCTGCGGCGGATCTATGCGCGCCGGACAAGGCGACACGCTGGCCGACGGCTCCGTGACTAACCGCTACGTCTGCGGCGCCGCCCCTGGCGCCTGTAAAGCGAAGGTGAGCGTCACGGCGCACTTGATCGAAGATCATGTCGTCGCGGAGTTCCTGGCCCTGGCCGGGCATTTCCAAGTGATCGAGTACCGCGAGACCTCGCGCGACACTGGCGAGCTCGCGGAAGTCGAGCACGCGATCACGGAGACAGCCGCCCAAATGACCGCCCCGGACGCGAACATTGTCGCGCTCGTCGATCGCCTGACGAAGCTCCGCGCCCGGCGTGAGTTCCTGGAGACCGTCCCGGCCGAGCCCGTCGTCGAGCAGGTCGAGACTGGGCAGACTTTCGCGGAAGCTTGGGAGGCCCGCGAGCTCCCAGGCCGTCGCGCGTTGCTCGCTGGCGCCCTGACTGGCTCAATCGTCGTCAAGCCCGCGATCCGTGGCTCGAAGAAGATGGACGTGCGACGCCTGGAGATCCCCTGGCGCTGGGTCGATATAGACGTCGACTACGAGCTCGCCGACGCGGCCCGCGCGGACTGACGCCGGGCGAGACGCCGGAGGCGACGTTTACACGCCCCTCTAGGCCCTCTTCGTGACTCTCTGAGTGACGAAGTGACGGTTTTAGCGTCACTCTCTATTAGTTGTTAAGAGGCTCTCTCTCTTAACAACTAATACAAAGTGACGCTCTTTCCGTCACTTCGCCACTCTTTTTTATTTTCCGCTCTTTTGAGCAGGACCCCGGCCTCCGGCCCTCTCCTCCTCTGTCCGAACAAATCGACAGAGAAGGAGCCCCAAAATGGCCGCCCCTCAACAGCACTTCGACAAAGCCGCCGCGCTCGTCGAGCTAGCCCAGAGCTACCCGCAAGGCCCGGCTTCTGCCCGGATCTCGATCCTCGCTGAAGCCCAGGTTCATGCGACGCTCGCCCTCTTTCCCCAGGCCCCGGCTATCCTCCATGTCCCGGACGGGATGGAGCTTACGCCGGAGCAGATGCAAGAGCTCGCTTCGGCCCGCTTGATCGTTACCGATCACCCCCAGGTCGCTGAAGTCCCCACGCCGCCCGCCACGAAGCGCCGGACCCGCAAGGCCCCCGCGACGACGGCCGAAGTAACCGCCGCTGGCAAGTCCTACGGCGATCTCCCCACGGAGGCCGCGAAGTGAGCCCCGCCGACTACCTGGAGCGCGCCGCCGACGAGGCCCGCGTCGTGACCGTCGCGAAGTACGACGGCCGGATCTTTACCGGAACCGTTCACCGCCACGCGACGGACCCGGATCTCTTCACGATCCGCTCCGGAGGACGGGGCCGTCCGGCCGTCGTGCATCCCCTCGACGTCGAGGAGGTCATCTTCGAGTGACGCCCTACTTCGCCGACGCGATCCGCGCCCTCGTCGAGGCCCTCGCGCCCCGCGTCGCGGCGTGGCTTCGCCGCCCATGGTGACTACCTTCCGGCCGGAGGCCGTAGCGCCGTCTCTGGTGAGCGTGAACCGCGCGTTCGCCCGCCTGGCTGAAGCCTTCGCCTCCGCCTTCCTCCTCCCGTCTTACCCGTCGGCTAAACCCCTGATCCACAACGGAAAGAAGCCCAGAAAATGACTACTCTTGCCTACTCCCTGCCGCTGACCGTGACCGACGCCGACGGCGACTCGCTGACTATCGTACCGGCGCCGAAGGTCGGTATCGCCCGCGAAGCTGAAGGCGCCCTCGTGAAGACGCACTTCACCGGCTCCGGCTCGCTCGGCACCTTCGTTTCGAAGGAGGACGCCCCGGCCGCTGCCCTGGCGATCCTCCAGTCGGCCGGGATCAATCCGGACGCTCACGGAACGGCCCTGGAGTCTGCCGCCGCGACGCTTTACAGCATCTTCCGGAAGAAGGAAGCGGCCGCGAAGCTCGAAGAGGAGGCCCTGACCCTGGCGAACGCCTCGTATGCTGCCCTGGACCTGAACGTCGTCGACTCCCTGGCGGATATCAGTAGCCCCTACGCTCGCGAAGCGTGGATCCAGTGTGCGAAGGCCGCCCGCAAGCTTCACGCTGGCGCCGAATGATCCGCCGCTCCCTGGCCCTCCTCCTGGCGTGGCTCTTCCCGCGCCAGGAGGCCCCGGCCCTCCCCCGCTACGAGATCCAGGTCGTCTCGCCGGAGTCGACCTTCCTCCTCGACCACAAAGAGGCCCGGAAGTATCCCTTCTGGACAGAAGAGGCGGCCCGTAACGCGCTGGGCATGGTTCGGCGCAGCGAGCCTCCTTTCCTCCTCTCGGTCCCCTTCACGAAGCACGACGCCCGAAAGGCCCGCCCATGAGTTCCTATTTCTACACTGACGACTTCGGCGACTCGATCCGGGTCGACGAGGACGCTTTCGAGGGCGACAAGATCGCCGCGATCAAGACTGACGCGGGGGCGACGGTCTACGTCAAAAGGGACGCCGTCCCGGCTCTGGCGCTGGCGCTTATGAGCGTCTCCGGCGCGTCCTTCCTGGACCCTGCCACCGCCCAGGCGACCGTCTCGCTGCGCTCTCACGTCGAGTATCGCGCGTCGGCGAAGCGTCGCGAGGAGGCCGAAGAGAGGGCGAAGGCTCTCCAGGCTCAGCGCGAGCGAGTGGAGGCGGAGAAGGCGAGCGCCGAAGCGCGGACGCTCGACGAGGAGGCCCTGGCTCTTCTGAATGCGTTCCGCCGCGCTACCGGCGTCACTACGCCGCTCGCGAGCTTCGACGGCCTCGACCCTTTCGTCGCTGATAACTGGCGGGCCGCTGCGACGGCTGCCCGCGAGCTCCACCGTGCCTAGCACGCCCTGGCAGGAGGTCCGGCGCCGCCTCCTGGCCCATCGGGCCTCCTGCCCTACTTGCTCCGCGATCGCCCGGCTTGTCTCTTGCGCCCGGCGTTCCGCTCCCCTGATTCACAACGGAAAGAAGCCCAGAAAATGATCCCTGAAAACATCTTCCAGAAGCGCGTCCTCTTCGGCCTGAACCGCCTCGGTAAGCACATCTACGCCGGTACGGTCGACCCGGCCGTGAAGGCGAAGCGTCGCGCGGCTGGCAAGGCTGCCCGCAAGGCCCGCAAGGCGTCGCGCTAGTGGCCCGTCACCTGGCGCCGGTCGACGAGCCCGTCTTCCGCGTCCTGGAGGAGCTCACTACGGAGAAGGGTGTCTATGTCTACGCCTACGGACCTTATATGACGAAGGGCGCCGCTCGCGGCCAGGAGACGCGCCTCCGCCGTGAGCACGAGGACTACCGGCGTCTCGGCGTCCAGGTCCTCCGCGTCCAGTCGGCGACGATCGCCTGGAAGGACGTCGTCCAGTGAGAGATCGCGTCGTCTCCGTCCTCTTGTCGGTGGCCCTCCTCATGGCGTCCCGCGAGTATCGCGAGGCGTATACGGACCTCCTCGATCGCGGGTACGCATCTAGGTCCGGTCGAATCCATCCCTGATGCGTAAACGACAAAGACCCCGTCAGCACTTAGCTGACGGGGTCTTTACTGAACCCGCTCGGCGCACCGTAGGGAGGCCGCGTCGGGATTTCTAAATAAACCGCTTGGTAAGTTCCGAGACCTTTTTGAAGTCCTTCGCCTTGGTCGTTTCGTCGCCATCCCGCCAGTACACATCGTCTCCAACGAAGGAAAGTTCCTGCTGAGGCGGAACGGCGATCACGATAACACCCAGGCCGAAGTAGTCGTTGAAGTCCATGCTGGAGAGTACGGAGTCGCGCAGCGGATTGCTTAGAGCAGAGTTTCTGATCGCGTGCTTCCAGCGAGCGTAGTAAGCTTCAGGCTTCTCTCCAAGGGCTTGAGCTTCGCGCTTCACTCCGACCACGTAACGCTTGCCAACCTTCCTCGGACTGATTCCGTCTAGAGCCGCGATTTTTTCGGCGTCAGCGTCCTTATCGGTGACACCGATTATTATCGAGCCCGCCCGGCCCTTGCCGTTGTTCGCGATGGCACAGATCGTACGAATGATCTTGTCGAAGAATGCTTGGCTGACGTGCCGCGCCCCGCCCACAGGCAACATGCCCTGTTTAAGTTCGTAGTGGGGAAGCTCTATCTCCGAGCGGCGAATTTCTGCGTCTATGTCGACGGAGGCGTGGCTACCGTAGATCTTCTTGTGTTCGCTATCGACAAGATGTTGATTAATGAGGCCTTTGACCGTGTCTATATTCTTCCTGCGCTCATCAGGCGTAGTAGCCCTCCGGCTAGTCTCGATCCGGCCGTAGAGCCCGAGGAGGCTCTTCTTGATGCCTTCGTAGTCCGCGATCATTTTCTGGCCACGAATCAAAGATTCATGAAATGCCACCATCAGCACGGCGAATACCGCCGGGAAAGCGTTCGTCGACCTCTTGTCGAAAATGATCTCCCGGAGCTTCTTCGGCGTGCCCGCCGCACAAACTTTCAGGATCTCATCGACGCAGTACTTGAATTCTGCCGAGAACGTATCAGCGCCGTAAGAGTCAAGGGCGTCTATCAGCCTCTTGTTCTCCCCATGAGTCGCTTGGTAGATGCTGTCCAAAGCGTCTTTTGAGCGATCAAGCATCCGCCCCCCGACGATGCAACCGGTTATATCCGCAATGCACTGTTCGTCCATGCTGTCGCGGAGATCGGTGGACCGGAGAATGCCCTGCTCGACCCAGAAAACCTCTTCGGCCACGACATCGTAGCCGTGCTTGGTCATGGGCAGGTCGATGCTGATGGATGGCATCTGCTGTAGTTCCAGGATGTCACTCGATGCATCTCCACGCAGCTCGCACGCCAGTTCACGAATGAGATTTGAAAAGTCGTCTTGAACACCGGCTTGCCGTCTCTCCTGGTCACTCAGGCGATGACCGTACGTATTTATTCGGGCAAAAACGTCGTCAATCTCATCCTCGGTGGCACCGCGCATCACCGAAATGGCGAGGGAATAGTCAAGGAAGCTGGTCACCTCCTTCACAGCGAGCAGGTCTCCGGATGCGGGATCGAAAGTTCCCTCATCGGACCGAGCCTTGGCAGTCGGGAACTGTGCAACGTCAAAGTGCTTATCGTCAAGTGTAGGAAATGCGGTTTCAATGAAGGACACCAGCGAATGAAGACGTTGCAATCCGTCGATGATCTCGTAATCGCCCGTCTCGCGCTCAGCGAGCAATATAGCCGGAACCGGATACTTCTTGAGAACGGACTCGACCAACTTTTGTTTTTCTTCCAGCGTCCACACCAACTTGCGCTGGTATCGACGATTCACAAAGAGCTTGCCTTCGCTGAACCACGAGTAGATTGACTGGACGGATTTCGGTTGGGAATCAAGTTCTGCCATGGGTTGACTCTTCCACACGAACTATCCTCGGCTGAACAACCGACCTCGTGTCGTATTTCCGGAGTGTGCCGCTCTTACCGACAAAGGGTGGTCCGAGTCGGGTTAGCTCTCCCAAGTTCCTCCGATTCCCGTGAGCGGGCAGATGACATTAGGCCAAACAGCCACTTTTGAACAAGGAAAATATCCTTTGGTACACAGCGGGGGCTTCTCCTCGTGCAAGCGGATCGGCGATCACGGCGGTAAGCACATCACGGTCGGCTGGATCTGGCGGCCCCCGCCTCGTCGAGCGCAACGGCGAGGACGCGACAGTCTCGGTCCGTAAGTAGCCCTCGCTCGTCAAGCCCCCTGGATCTTCCGGGGGCTTTGTCGTGCCTGGTGAGCAAGCCGGCCCCTCCTGGCCCTCTCCTCTCGTGTCTATATCCCCTACCGAGAGGACGGCACTCTATGGCCGACGCAATGAAAGAATCACGCCTCCCGAAGTGGGCTCAAGCTGAGCTCGCGGATCTCCGACGACGCCTCGACCGCGCCGAGGACGAGCGGGACGATCTCCGCGAGAGCGTCTTCGGCCCGGCCGATACGGACACTCACGCGGACCCTTACGGTTCCGTCCCGATCAACCTCCCGAAGGGCGGCATGATCCAGTTCCGTATCGGCTACGGCGAGGAGGACGTCGTCCGCGTCCGGACCTGTGCGGAGGGCCTGAACATCAACGGCAACGTC
This sequence comes from Arthrobacter sp. B2a2-09, assembly GCF_027587375.1. Taxonomy (GTDB): domain Bacteria; phylum Actinomycetota; class Actinomycetes; order Actinomycetales; family Micrococcaceae; genus Arthrobacter. Next base: position 38,451 of record NZ_JAMXIC010000032.1, on the reverse strand, counting down.
GGGATCGTCGTGATCCCGAAGGCGTCGAATGACGTCGTGATCGGAGTCCGGCGTGACTAAGCAAGCCACGAAGGAAGACTACGATCGTCCGCCTTGCTCGTGTCTGAAGGTGCCGGTCTCGAAGACATTCCGCTTGATTATCGTCTTCGATCCCTTCTGTCCGGCGAGCGCGGCGCACAAGGAGGCCGGATCTTGTGACTTCGACCCGGTCTATTAGTGAGGGCCTGGAGCTCGTCGCCTCGAAGTATGTCGGCGAGGCCGAGCTCCAGGGCTTCCAGGAGGCCGCCCTCGCGCGTCTCTCCTGGCGCCTCCGGCACTCCGGTAAGACTTGCTCGAAGTGCCAGGAGGAGAAGCCGCTGAGCGCGTTTACACGCGACGGCCAGCGGCCCGACGGCCTCTCTCCCTGGTGCCGCGAGTGTCACTCTCTGAGACGGGCCTCGCGTTAACGACTCCGGTCCTCTACTCAATCAGAGGGAAAAAACCCGAGCCCTCCTCTCTTCCGCCCGCGAGCCCCTTATACATGCTGGGGGCGGGCGTCGAGAGGAGGGCTTTGTCATGCCCTCGACACTCTTCCCTACTGCCAGGTTCCGAGCCCCCGGCTCCCTGGCCTAGCCCCCTGGTCCCTTTCGAGGTCGACCCCAGGGGGCTTCTTTGTACCCCCTCCCCTCTGCCCGCCGACGACCTGGAAGGAGCGCCGCTCATGGCCTGGGAATCCAGCGACCGCAAGGCGCGACTACCTGCGGACTGGAGCACGCGGCGCGTCCGGGTCCTCCGGCGTGACGGCTACATGTGCCAGGCCCGTGACTCTCTCGGCGTCATGTGCGGAGCGCCAGCGAATCAAGCCGATCACATCGAGCCCGGCGACGATCACTCGCTGGAGAATCTTCAAGCACTTTGCCGCTGGCATCACGCTAGGAAGTCCTCGGCTGAAGGCGTCGCAGCTCGTCGTCCGCGAGCTCGACAGACTCGTGAGCCCGAGGCACACCCCGGAATGCTCTAGCCCCTCCCCTGTCTCTGGACCCTGGGGGGAGGCCCTCCCCACCCCACTCGGCCTCGCCCGGTGAGGCATAGCGTCTCCCTGTGCGCGCGAGTCTGGGGCTTTTTTCAAATAGCTAGCCTCCCGCCCGCCCAGGGCGCCGGAGGCCCTCAACAAACCGCCTGGCTTTTGTCAGCGCTCCCCAGGAGGTCCTCCCTTGCGCCCAGGCGACTTCATCCTGGAGTCCCCGACTGGTCTCTGGGGCTCCGTCGTTGCTTCCGTCTCTGGAGGCCGCTACAACCACGCCCGCCTCGTCGTCGACGAGTCCGGCCGCTCCCTTTCCGCCGAATCTGACGGCGCCGTCTGGGAGCCGAACACTTTCGAGGGCGACGTCGTCGTCTCGCCGCCCATGACCGACGCCCATCGCGCCAGGATCGCGGCGATCGCCGACGAGCTCGTCGGGACGCCCTACTCCCGGCGTGGCCTGGTCCTCGTCGGCCTGGCCCGACTGGGCCTCCGGACTCCCTGGCTCTCCCGCGAGCTCGATCGGCCCGGATCTCTCATTTGCTCCCAGCTAATCGACCTCTCCTGGCGCCGGGCGGGCTTCGACGCCTTCGCCGACGGTCGCCAGCCCCAGGACGTCACTCCCGGCGACCTGGCAGACCTGGCCTTCCGCAACGGCTGGGACGTTTACACGCTCTAGCCCCTGGAAGGAGGCGCCGTTATGGCCGGTCGAGGCCCCGCCCCCAAGGAACATCATCAGCGCGAGCGAGACACTCGCCGCCGCCAGTCCGACGTCGTCTCCGTCTCCCAGGACGGCGAGATCCGCGGGCCTGAGCTCGTCGGCCCCTTCAGCGACGAGACTCACGCCTGGTACCTCGACTGGCGCGTCGCTCCCCAGGCGTCCCTCTTCACTAACACCGACTGGCGCCGCCTCCTCCTCCTGGCGCCGATCGTCGACGCCTACTTCCGTCGGCCGTCCGCCGCTGCGCTCTCCGAGATCCGTCTTAACGAAGAGCGTCTCGGCGCGACCTACGTCGATCGCCTCCGCGCGAAGATCCGGGTCGAGGCCGAAGCCCAGGGCGAGGCGGAGGTCGTCCAACTTCACGCCGTCACGTCCCGCGAGGACGTCATGGCCCGCATGAGAGGCGACAAATGACCGCCCTCGCTCCCGCCGTAACCGCCGAAGTGAGCGTCGAGCCTTTCCCGCTCGACGGCTCCGTGAAGACTCTCGGCTGGGGCGTGATCGCCTGGGCTGAATCCAGCCTCCTCCAGCCTGACGGCGACGAGGCGGGCGAGCCCTTCGTCTTCACGCGCGAGCAGTGCAATTTCATTCTCTGGTGGTACGCCCTGGACGCTGGCGGCAAGTTTGAGTTTCGCCGTGGCGTCCTCCGGCGCGCGAAAGGCTGGGGAAAGTCGCCCTTCCTGGGCGCCCTCGCTCTCGCTGAGCTTTGCGGCCCCGTCCGCTTCTCCGGCTGGGACTCCTTCGGCGAGCCCCGCGCGATCTCACACCCTATGCCCTGGATTGTGATCGCTGGCGTCTCTGAGACTCAGACCGAAAACACGTTCGCCGCGATCCGCGCCATGTGCGAGGACTCCACCCTAGTCGACGACCTGGGCCTCGACGTCGGTATGACTCGTATCCTCCTGCCTGGCGGCGGGAAGATCGTCCCGATCACTGCCTCGTCGTCTTCCCAGGAAGGCGCCCGTCCTTCCTTCGCGATTATGGACGAGACTCACCACTGGACGAAGAGCAACGGCGGCCAGAAGCTCGCGCGAGTTGTTCGCCGTAACCTGGCGAAGTCCCGCGACGGCGCCGCCCGCGTGATCGAGACGACTAACGCTCACGAGCCCGGCCAGGAGTCGGTCGCGGAGGCGTCCTATCTCGCCTGGCGCGCGATCGTCGAGGGCCGGACCCGCTCGAAGGGCATCCTCTACGACACGCGGCAAGCGCCGGACGGGATCGACCTCGCCGACGAAGCCGCCGTCCTGGCTGGCCTGAAGGCCGCCTACGGCGACGCCTCCTGGGTCGACCTGGAGCGCATCCTTTCCGAAGTGTACGACCCGGATACGCCGCCCGAAGAGGCCCGGCGCTTCTACCTCAATCAGATCGTCGCCGCCGCCGACTCCTGGATCGCTCCGCCCGAATGGATGAAGAATCGCCGCGACGACCTGGCCCCGCTCCGCTTCGGCGAGCCTGGCGCCAGGAAGAAGGGCGACGTCGTCGCCCTGGGCTTCGACGGCTCGCTGACTGACGACTCGACGGCGCTCGTCGCTTGTCGCGTCGAGGACGGCGCCGTCTTCCTCCTGGGTATCTGGGAGAGACCGGAAGGCCCGGCCGGAAGCGGCTGGGCGGTCCCGAAGGAGCAAGTCCGGGATCTCGTCGATCACGTCTTCTCGACCCTGGACGTCGTCGCGTTCTTTAGTGACGTCGCCTACTGGGAGACCGATATCGACGACTGGCGCGACAAGTACGGCGAGAAGCTGATCGTCAAGGCGACGACTCGCCACGCGATCGGCTGGGATATGCGCGGGCATCAGATGGACACCACTCGCGGCGTCGAGGTTACTCACCGCGCGATCACGGACTCGACGCTCCCCTGGAGAGCTCACGAGCTCCTCGCTGGCCCCGCTCGCGGCGCCAGGGCGGAGGAGATCCTCACCCGCCACGTCCTGAACGCCCGCCGTCGGCCTAACCGCTGGGGCGTGAGCTTCGGTAAGGAGACGCGCGAGTCGCCTAAGAAGGTCGACGCCCTCGCCTCCCTGATCCTCGCCCGCATGGCCCGCTCCCGCGTCCTCGCGGAGGGCGGCTTGAAGAAGCACCGGCGCGCCCCTGGCCGCCTCATGGGCTTCTGATTCACCCATTCCAACTACGCCCGAAGGAGGGCCTCCTATGGCCGTAGACGCCGCCCTCGTCGAGCGCCTCGACGGACTACTCGCCCACGATCTCGAACCTATCCAGGGCCGCCTCGGCAAGGTTCGACGCTATCTGAAGGGCGAACACGACGACCCTTATATGCCACGCGGCGCGAAGGCTGAGTACAAGCACCTAGCGAAGCGCGCGATCACAAACTGGACGCCGCTCCTCTCGGATACTTACGCGAAGGGCCTCTTCGTCGACGGCTACCGCCCGGCGAAGTCGAGCGATAACCTCACCGCCTGGAGTTACTGGCAGGAGAACAAGCTCGACGCCCGCCAGAGCATCGTCCACCGTGGCGCGCTCGACTACGGGACGAGTTACAACCTGATTCTTCCTGGCCGTGTCGGCGCCAGGAACGTTCCCCAGATGAAGCCGCTATCCCCGCTGCGCTCTGCCGCCTGGTATCGCGACGAGGACGACGACTTCCCGGAGATCGCCCTCCGCCGTCGAGGGACCACGATCGACGGCGCCCGCCTGGTCGAGCTCTTCGACAAGAAGAGCCGTTACACGTTCGCCCTTCCGAAGGACTCCGGGAAATGGGTCCTCTCGAAGGTCGAGGATCACGGCCTGGGCGTGACGCCTTTTGTCCGCTTCCGCGACCGTCTCGACGACGAAGCCGTCGGGATCATCAGGCCGGTTATCAATCTCCAGGACCGCGTAAACGAGGTCGTCTTCGCGACACTGATCGCGCTCCAGTATGCGAGCTTCCGGCAACGCTGGGCGACTGGCCTCGCGGTCCCTGAAGACGACGAGGGTAACGCCGTCGAGCCATTCCAGGCCGCCGTCGATCGCCTTTGGGTCGCCGACTCAGAGGGCGCCCGCTTCGGCGACTTCGCCCAGACGGACCTCTCCGGGCATATGTCGGCCTATGAGTCGACCGTCCGGACTCTGGCGGCCGTCTCCCAGGTAAGCCCGAATATCCTTACCGGCGATCTCGTGAACCTCTCCGCCGACGCGCTCGCCCAGATGGAAGCCTCGACTCAGCGGAAGATCTCCGAATACGAGACCCTCTTCGGCGAGTCGTGGGAAATGTCTTTCCACCTGGCCGCCCAGGCTGCGGGAGATCTCTCCGCCGCCGACGCTGGCGCTCAAGTCCGCTGGCGCGACACAGAGGCCCGCTCGCTGGCTTCCACGGTCGACGCCCTGGGCAAGATCGCCACTACGCTCCAGGTTCCCGTCGAGGCCCTCTGGGAGAAGATCCCCGGAGTGACCGACACGGACGTTATCCGCTGGAAGGGTCTCCGCGACTCCGGCGACGTCCTGGGCGCCCTGGTCGGCGACTTCCAGCGCCAGACGGCGATCGCGCCCCCGGTTCCGGCTGGAGCGTAAGGATGGAAGGTTTCGCCCTCTCGGAGACTCACCGAATCCAGCAGGTCAAGCTAACCGCCGACGTCCAGCGTCTCCTCGCTGAGGTTTACCGCCGAACGATCGACCCCTCTCGCCTCGACCAGTCCTTCCCGGTCTACCTGGCCGCCGCCGAAAGGGTACTCGGCCTGGGGCGGGCGGCGTCTGACGTCCTGGCCCGCCGCTATTACATGAGAGCGGCGACGGAGGCGGGCTTCCGGCCCGTCGGCCTGGACGTCGAGGCTTCGCCTATGAATCGCGAGGCGGTCGCGACGTCGCTCCGCGTGACTGGCCCGGTCCTGGTGAAACAGCAGATCGCGAGGGGCGTCCCGCTGGAGCTCGCGCGCCAGGCTGGCCTCGCGGCGACGATCGCGGCCGGTAAGAGGATCATGCTCGACGCCGGACGAGAAATGCTCGTCCAGGCTGGCCGCCGAGATCCCAACGTCGCGGCCTGGGCTCGCGTCTCGGACGGCTCGACTTGCGCCTTCTGCGCGATGCTCGTCTCGCGCGGCCCGGTCTACACCGAAGCGACCGTCTACTTCCGATCGCATGACCGCTGCGGCTGCGGCATCCGGCTCGTCTTCAAAGGCGAGAAGGATCGCGGCTGGAGTAAGGACGCGCTCGCCCTGAATCGCCTTTGGAAAGGCACCGACGACCCGGAGCGCCCGGAGGGCTCGACGCTGACGCTCAATGAGTGGCGCTCGATCCTGAAGACCGCCCGGAATGATCCGGAGTCGGCCTTGAATATGACCCCGGCGAAGCCTCTCCGGCTCGCCGCGTAACCCCTATCCATTACTACGCCTGGAGGCAGGTCCTCCGGCGTGACCCGTCCCAGGAGGACGTTTACACATGGCAGACACAGCCAAGGACGCAAGCCAGGCAAGCACCGAAGAGCAGAAGCCCGCCTCCCCGCCCTGGGGCGACGACTTCGACGCTGAGCGAGCCTGGACTCTCGTCCAGAATCTCCGCACGGAGAAGGAGGACCTGAAGGGCGAAGTCGCCACTCTGAAGCAGAAGAGCCAGGAGCTCGAAGCTGGAGAGTCCGACGGCCTGAAGGAGCTCCGGACCCGCGCCGAAGCCGCCGAGACACGAGCCGCGAAGGCTGAGCACGAGCTCACCCTGGCGAAGGTCCTCCGCGACTTCCCGGCCTTGGAAGGCTTCGAGGATCTCCTCACCGGAGACGACGAAGAAGCCGTCCGCGCGAAGGCCGAACGCCTGGCCGCTATCGGCGGCGGGAAGAAGCCAGAAGGCGATCCCGCTCCCGGCCAGGAAGAGCAGAAGCTCGGCGAAGAGCAGGAAGAGCAGAAGCAGGAGCAGAGCGGCCTTCCCGCGAAGCCGGAGCCCGATCTCTCCCTGACGCCCGGCCACGGCGGCGACGACAAGGTCCCCTTCGATCCTGCCGCGATCGCCCAGGCGGCCCGCGCCGCTTCCACCTTCTAACCAACCCTCCCCGTCCCCTCCTGGGACTAACCGAAAGGTAATCGCACTATGGCTAACGACTTCTACACTCCGGCCGAAGCCGCTCGCGTCCTCGCCAACCTGGCGAACGAAGAGGCTTTCCTCTCCGGCCTGGTATCCCGCAACTTCGAGCAGGATCTCATGGGCGGCGGCAAGGGCGGCGCGCCGATCGCGATCAAGATCCCGACGACCTTGATCGCTCGTGAGCGCGATATCGACGACAAGACGAGCAAGATCGTCTTGGACGAGATCGCCGAATCCAGCGTCACTCTGAACCTGGACAAGGCCCACGATTACTCCGCCGTGTCCCTCTCCGAAGCGGACCTCACGCTGAACCTGACGGACTTCTCCGCCCAGGTCCTGAAGCCCCAGGCTGAAGCGGTCGTCGACTCCATCGAGCACAAGCTGGCGAAGAAGCTCCTGAGCGTCCCTGTGACCGCCCTCGCTGGCGTGGTCTATGACAAGGCCAATCCGACGGCCTACTTCACCCAGGTCCGGAAGGCGCTGCGGAAGAACGGCGTCGCCGTGAACGGCCTGAAGATGATGGTCGGCGCTGAGGTTTACGCGAACCTCATGGACGCGAAGGCCCTGGAGGACGTGAGCCAGTCCGGCTCCACGGCGGCTCTCCGCGAAGGCGGCGTCGGTCGCGTGCGCGGCTTCGACGTAGTCGAGTCCCTCCGCGTCCCGGACGACGAGATCCTGGCCTTCCACCGCGACGCCGTCACTCTGGCGACTCGCGCGCCTGTGACCTCTCCTGGCGCGAAGTTCGGCGCGACCGTGGCTGAGAAGGGCTTCTCCCTCCGCTACCTGCGGGACTACCTGATCGACTCCACCGTCGACCGCTCCTTCGTGAGCACCTTCTCCGGGATCGCGATCCTCCCGACTTTCCGCGTGACGCGCGATTACGACACTCGCGAAGTGAAGGTCGAGGAGATCGCTAACGGCGGCATCCTGCACCTGGACACCGTCGCCGGAAACTAGTCCGGCCAGTTACGTAGGGCGCCCTTCGCGGGGCGCCCTTCGTCGCTCTGAGCGTCTCTGAGAGGAGGCCCTATGTCTTTACCCCTTCCCCCGCCTATTAGCGCGCTGGAGAGCCGGCTGGGGCTCCCGGCTGGCAGTCTCCAGGACGAAGACAAAGCACGCGCCGAAGATGCCCTCGACGACGCGACCACTCTCGCCCTGGCCGAGGTCTCCGCGACCAAGGCGGCGACCTGGGAGCTCGACGCTCCGAAGGTCGTCCGGCTAGTCGTCCTGAAGGCCGCCCGTCGCGAGTTTGAGAATCCCCAGGGCGTGAACCAAGAGACTCTCGGCGAGCACACGATCGGGATCTCGGAATCGTCCGGCGTCTACCTCACGGCCCGAGAGGTCGCCCAGGTGCGCCGAGCCGCGACTGGCCGGAAGGGCGGCTTCGTCGGCACTGTCCGGACCCCTAGCGCGTTTGGGGGCGGCTAGATGCTTCTGAACATCACACGCCCCGGCCAACAGGCTATCTACCGGCTCCGGCCGACGGAGGGCGAGGACTCTTACGGCGATCCCGTAAAGACCTGGGACCCTCCGGCACGCTTCCGCCTTCGCGGCGCGGAGCTCCAGCGCGTCGCGGTCGGCGTTGCCGAATCGGAGACCGAGCGCCCGAGCGGCGACACGCTTCGCAATGTCCGGCGTCTCTTCGTCCCTAGCGCCGTCTCTCTGACGGCCGAGGACCGGATCGAGGCGGACGGCGAAGTCTGGCGGATCGACGGTAAGCCCGAGGTCCGCCGTGGCCTGGCAATGAGTGTTTACACGTCCGCATACGTCCGCCGAGTGGAGGGATTGCATGGCTAAGATCCGGCTCGATCACAAGGGCATCGGGGCTCTCCTCCAGGGCCCCGAAGTAACCCAGGCGATTCACACCCTGGGCGAAGCCGTCGCGGCGAACGTTGGCGCTCCAACGACCTCGAAGCAAGCGCTTGTCCGCGTCGAGGTCGAGCACCGCACGGCCTCCGGCGCCAAGCTCTCTCCTCGCCCCGCCGTCGACATTCGGCTCGGCTCCTCAATGGGCGCCGCAATGGAGGCCAAGCACGGCTATCTAGCCCGCGCTGCGACTGCCGCTGGCCTGGAGCTCAAGTCGCGGAAGGCGGTCGGCTAGTGGAAGCGATCATCACTTTCCCAGACCCGCAAAAAGCCGTCCGCGACTTGCTGAGGGCCGCCCTGGCGACCCGCGCTGAGTCCTACGCGCTCGGCGCGACCGTCTCCACGCGCGATCTTCCAGGAGCCGACGAGCGCCGCTCTCTTCCCTATATCCAGGTCCGATCCGACGGCCGCTTCCGCAACTCGCAACTCAACGGCCGCGCGACTATCCGCGTCCTCGTCTGGCACCGCGACGAGGGACTAGGCGAGGACCTGGCCGGACTCTGCGAGGCCCTCCTCTTGGCGGGCAACTCGAAGGAGATCCGCGGTTGCTCGGCGATCTCCGGCCCCCTCCCGACGGGCGACACGGATACGGGCCTCCCCCTCTCATTCTTCACCGTCTCGGCGCGGCTCCGGCCTCGTCAACTGAACTAACAGATAGGAGCGCGACCTCATGGCAGGAAACGCAGACAACACGGCTCTCTGGCAGGGCGCCGACGTATTTATCGCCCCGGTCGACACGGCCGGACCTGACGACGTCTCGACCGCCTGGGGCGCCGACTGGAAGGTCGCTGGCCTCCTGGATGGCGCTAGCGGCTTCACCGAAACTCGCGATCAGGACACGAGCGAGCATTACGCCTGGGGTGGCGTCCTCTTCCGGCGCACGAGCTCGAAGCACAAGCGAAGCATCAAGTTTGTGGCCCTGGAGGATAACGACGTGACCTTCGGCCTCGTCAATCCTGGCTCGACCCGCTCGACGACCTCTGGCGTCCGCAAGGGCAAGATTAAGATCCCCACGCGGAAGAGCTTCGCGATCGGCTTTGAGGTCCGCGACGGCGACAAGATCAAGCGCCGGATCGTCAAGCACGCCGAAGTCTCCGAGATCGCCGACATTACGGAATCCGAGAGCGATCCGACGGTCTACGAGATCACAGTCCTGATCTTCCCGGAGGCCGACAACACCCTCTACACGACCGTAGAGAGCGACCCGGCAACCGCGTAAGCGACTTACGGGAGGGCGTTCCGCGCGGGGGCGCCCTCCCGTTTACACACCCCGCGCACCCTTCACTCTTTCACTCCATCCGCGCTAGGAGCACACCACTATGGCCGCACGTAAGAACCCCATCGCCGCTGAAGCCCTGGGCGACAAGATCGCCTTCAACTACAACGGCGCCGACTACTTCGTCACGTCTACCGAAGATTGGGACTACGAAGTCCTGGAAGCCTTCGAGGACGGCAAGATCGTAACCTTCCTGCGGCTCATTCTCGGCGTCGAGCAGCACGCCGCATTCAAGGCCACTAAGCCGAAGGTCGCGGACGTGAACGCCTTCGTCGAGGCGATTCAGAAGGCCCTCGGTATCCAGGGAAACTAGCGGCGCTCGTCGCCCTTCTCCGTGAGGCGTCCGACGCCGTAGAAGCTGACCTCCTCCGCTTCTATCGCGTCGACCTCGCGGACTACTGGCGCGGCGAGCTCTCGCTCCGTCGTCTCTCCGTCCTCGTCGCGAACCTCCCGCCCGAGTCCTCTCTCGTGCGCCGTTACTCGACTCCGGATAACGGATGGGACGTCCAAGCCTTCCTTCTGGCCGACCTCTTTCACGCCTTTACGGGCGAGCCTCACCCGGCCCGTCCCAAGCCCCAGAAGTCCTCTCGATACGCCGAGCTCCGTCGCGCCCTAGAGCGCCAGCGCGAGCTCAAAGGAGGACCTCCCGACCAGTAAGGAGCCCCAGCGTGTCGAATGTCGGCTACGCGACACTAACCATCATCCCGTCGGCCAAGGGTTTCAGTAGCTCGCTCAATAACGAAGTAGCCCCGGCCGTTGCGAGCTCCGGCGACAAAGCCTCGAAGGGCCTGATCTCCTCCTTCGGAGGCGCCGTGGGCAAGATCGGCGGAATCGTTGCGGGGGCCGTCGGCATCGTCGGCGGGCTCGTCGGCGGAATGGCCGTCAAGGGCGGTATCAATAAGGCCCTCCAGCTAGAAGACGCGACCGCCAAGCTAACCGGCCTCGGCCACAGCACGACGGCCGTCAAATCCATCATGGATAACGCCCTGGCTTCGGTAAAGGGAACGGCTTTCGGCCTAGGCGAAGCAGCTGGCGTCTCCGCTGGCGCGGTTGCCGCTGGCATCAAGCCAGGCCAGGAGCTTACCCGCGTCCTGAAGCTCACCGCCGACGCCGCGACGATCGCCGGTACGGATATGGCCTCAATGGGCTCGATCTTTAACAAGGTCGCCGCGTCCGGCAAGCTTCAGGGCGACGTCATTGCGCAGCTTCAAGACGCGGGTGTGCCCATCCTTCAGATGGTCGCGAAGGAGCTCGGCGTCACTGCCGCCGAAGCCTCCAAAATGGCCTCCGACGGCAAGGTCGACTTCGAGACCTTCGCAAACGCTATGGAGCACGGCCTGGGCGGCGCTGCGCTGAAGTCCGGCGACACCACAAAGGGCGCCCTCGCCAACATGAAGGCGGCGTTTAGCAACTTCGGCATGGCCCTACTCGGCGGCTTCTTCCCCATCATGAAGACCGTCTTCGGAACCATCCAGAAAATGGTCGATTCGACTACGGCGATCATCAAGCCCTTCGCAACCGAAATGGGCCAGAACTTCGTCGCGAAAGTCTCGCCGAAGATTGTCGAGTTTGGCGACCACTTCGCCGCGAGCATGAAGGAAGTCTCCGGAGGGATCACGGCGCTAGTCGCCGCGTTCAAGGCTGGCGGCGACGACGTTACCTCGTCCGGCCTGGCCGGGGCCCTGGAGCGCGTCGGGCTTTTTGCTCGTCGCGTTCATGACGCCTTCGCCGACTCCTTCGGCAAGCTGCAAAGCCTCCTTGCCCCTGCAATCGGCGGCGCAATGGGGGCGCTCGGTCCTCTGCTCTCCAAGCTGCCCATGGTCGGCGGACTGTTCTCCGGAATCACCGGCCCCGTCGGCCTCGTTGTCGGTGCCCTGGTGAGCTTGATCTCGACGTCCCCGGCTCTCCAGTCTGCGCTCGGTGGCGGACTCCAAAGCGTCCTCTCCGTGCTGGGCGACGCCGTCGTCTCACTCGCGCCGTTCTTCGGAAACCTCATAACGGTTATCGCGAGCCTGATCCCGACGCTCGCCGCTGGCCTGGTCCCGATCATTACGGCCGTTGCTAACGTCTTCGTCCAGTTGATCCCGATCATCGTCCAAATGGTCACTACGGCCCTCCCGCCGCTGATCTCCATTTTCATGGCCGTAGTCCCGGTCGTCGGGCAGATCCTTACGGCCGTCGCCCCGCTGATCTCGATGCTCGGATCTCTCTTGATCCCGATCATCCAGGCGCTCCTGCCGGTCGTCTCGACCGTCTTCGGCGCCCTGGTCCCGATCATCCAGGCGGCAATGCAAATCGTCCAGGGAGTGATCCAGGTCGTTACCGGCCTGATCTCCGGGAACTGGCGCCAGGTCTGGAATGGGATCCTTACGATCCTCTCCGGCGTCTGGAATCTGATCGGCTCTCTGATCTCCGGCGCGATCGGCCTCGTCGGCTCCGTGATCGGCGCCGGGCTGAATATCGTCTCCACCCTTTTCCGGACGATCTTCTCCGGCGTCCTGTCCTTCCTGGGCGGCGTCTGGAGCGGGATCACTGGCGGCGTCTCTGGAGCGATCGGGAACGTGATCGGCGTCTTCGGCGGCCTCCTGGGCAAGATCACTGGCGCCCTCGCTGGCGCCGGGTCTGCTCTCTGGAGCGTCGGCCAGAACATCATCCAGGGCTTGATCGACGGTATCGGCTCAATGATGGGCGCAATTGGCCGGGCGATCCTTTCGCTCGTCCCAGGCCCGATCGTCGGCGTCTTCAAGGACCTCCTGGGCATTCACTCCCCGTCCCGCGTCTTCCGTGGCTTCGGCGTGAACATCGGCGAGGGCCTGGTCCTGGGCATCCAGGACATGCACGGGAAGGTCGAGGACTCCGTCGCGGCCCTGGCGAATATCCCGGCCTCGGCTGCCTTCGGTTCGCCGGAAGTCACCCTCGGCGGCATCCAGGGCGCCCTAGCGGGCTCTGGCCGGAACGCTGGCCCGGCGACGATCCACCAAGAAAACCACTTCAACACACCTATGAGCGAGGAGACCGTGGCAGAACTAGCAGCTAGGAAGCTCCTTCGAGCGGGGGTCGGTCGATAATGACGGCCCTAAGTACCCTCGCCACGACGGCGGCGTCTCTGACGCTCACGACCGGCGAAATGCTGGCCCTCCAGCCTGGGACTAACCAAGTCCTTACGGGCCTGGAGGGCTGGCACTCCGCCCCAGGCACGCGCCGGAACGGGACCGACCGCCTCTGGGCGCACGGTTCATTTTCCGAGCGCGGCTGGCGGGAGGAGCGCCTTATCACTGTGAGCGGGCATATCTTCAGCGAGACCCGCGCTGAAGCCGCGCACATGACAGACACCCTCAACGCCGCTCTCGCGGACGGGACGGCCGGAACTTTCGTTGTCGACGACGCGGATCTCGGCCGCCGCACGGCGACTGTCTACCTCACCGGAAAGCCGACGGTCGACTGGGACGGCAACGTCGACATTATCTTCGTCGTCGACATGGTCGCCCCTGACCCTCGTAAGTACGGCGTCCCCGCTGCGGCTTCGACCCTGGCGGCCGCCCCAGGCGGCGGGCTCGCGTTCGACCTCTTCGCGGGCGCGACGGCCGGAGTCCTCGACTTCGGCGAGGCCGGTACGCCTGGCACCGTGACGCTTGAAAACGCCGGTACGGCCGATACGGCGCCGCTCTTCAAGGTCTCAGGCTACGCCCCAGGCTTCACGATCACTGAGCCAACCTCCGGCGCACGCCTGGTCTACTCCGGAACGGTCGCGGCGGGCCAGACCCTCGTAATCGACGCCTCCGACGGCTCCGTCCTTCTGGACGGCTACGCCGATCGCTCGGCGTACCTGACTCGCCGCGAGTGGACCTGCCTCCCAGGCCGGACCCGACAGACCTACCTCTTCGAGTCCCCAGGCAATGCCAACGCCTCGCTAACCCTAGAAATGAGTCCCGCATGGTGGTAGAGAACACCGGCTACCAAGCCTTTCTATGCAACACCGTCACCGGCAAGGTAACGGCGTTCTTCCCGCCCTCGAAAGTCTCCTGGGGAATGCGGCTAAATGGCCCTGGCCCTCTGCAAGTCTCGCTAAAGATCACGGCGAAAGAGCTCCGGAACCTCGACGTCCGAATGGCGACTATGGCGCTCCGTCAGAGCGTTGGGATCTCCTACGACGGGCAGATTCTTGAATGCGGTCCGATCTGGCAACAGGACTACGACGCGGACAAAGAGGAGCTGGCCCTGACGGCGTCCGGCCTATGGTCCATCTTCGACGTGAGGAAGGCGCTCCAGGGCAATTCTCCCGGCGCGGCTAAAGACGCTCCGGCCTTCTGGGCGGGGGCGGCCGCTAACGGATGGGTCGCCCCTGGGGCCTCGAAGATCCGGCTGGCGAATCTTTCGCTCGGCTCGATCGCCCGCGAACTGGTTCGAATCAGCATTCAGAACAACCCGTTTACACGCCCTGACGGATCTAACGCCGGAGCGCTGAACATTGTTCTTCCGCCGCTTGTCGCCGGAACCTCAGAGCGCAACTACATGGGCTATGACCTCGGCAACATCGGCGAACGGCTCCGGCAACTGACCGAAGTCCAGAACGGGCCGGATATTCGTTTCCGGCCTCAGTTCAAGGGCGACGACCCGACGGTCGTCGAGTGGGTACTGGAGACCGGCACCCCGGCCCAGCCTCTCCTAGTCCAGCCTGGCCCCGACTGGATATGGGATACCGCCGTCGACGGGTCCGGAGTCGTGAAGCTCGGCGTCAAGCGCGACGCAACCGGCATGGCCGCCCGCGCCTGGGTCCCCGGTAACGGCCAGGAGCAAAACATGTTCCTGGCCTGGCAGACCAACACGTCAGTCGTCGACCTCGGCTTCCCCTGGACGGAGACGGACATTGCCGCTAAGGACGTCGAGGACATGACCATTCTCGGCGCCGTCGCCGATCGCCTCGTCGCCGACTCCCTGGCTCCCTGGGATCAATGGAGTCTTCAAGTCCGCGCCGACCAACGCCCCCGTCTGGGGCAGTACCTTCCCGGCGAGTGGGCTCAGATCAACGTCGGCCCAGGCCACCCGCTGATCGAGAAGGGCGCCTATCGCGTCCGCATTATGGCGGTCGACGGCGATCACACCGAAACCGTAAAACTCACCGTCGCACCTATTCAAGGGAGGCTCTAATGGATCTTGACGGCATCCCACGTCGAGCGGTCGAGTCCGACCCTCTGGCCGCCCTCATGGCGGAGATAAAGGCGCTGAAAGGCCAGGTCGCTACGCTCGAACGCGGGGCGACCCTCCGCAACGCCTCAATCTCCGGAGGGGACGGCCTCCGCGTCCTGGATAGCGACGGCGGGACCCGCGTCTCAATCAACACCACGGACGGCGCGGTCGTCGCTTATGACGACTCCGGCGCGGCCGTGGCCCGCTTCGGCCCACTGAGCAACTCGAAGCCAGGGTCCTACGGCGTCGAGGTCAAATACAACGGCTCTTGGGTCCAAGTCGGCGGCGGAAACGTCGACTGGGGCAATATCTCAAACAAGCCCGCGACCTATGCGCCGTCCGGCCACACGCACACCGGCAACCAAATCTCCGGCGTGGTCCCCGAAGCGACTCTCGCGCAAGGCTCGTGGCAGGCATACAACCAAAACGTTCCCGGTACGAGCTTTTACGCGGTCTGGGTAGGCAACGGCGCGGGCAATCAGTTTGGCCGCAACACTTCATCGGCCCGGTATAAGCGCAACATCGTGGCGCATGACGCCGACGCCGCCGACGTGCTGGCACTTCAGCCCGTGATCTATGACCGAAACGACGAGCTCGTCTATCCGTCAGAATCCGAAACCGGAGATCGTCTGATCGGGCCGCCGAATCTGATTCGAGGCGCCACGAGCGAGTACGGCCTGATCGCTGAGCAGGTCGCCGAGAACGTGCCCGAGATCGTCCAGTGGTACGAGAGCGAGATCGACGGTATCCGGTACGACCTCCTCTCGGTTGCCCTCCTCGACGTCGTCAAGGCCCAGGACGCCAGGATCGAGGCCCTCGAAGCTGCCGTTTCGGCGCTTGACTCTAGCTACCGTCCACCGCCCCGGCCAGTGACTCCCCGCGTCTCCGCGAGCGGCGCCCCCGCCGTCGCGCCTCCGCCGACGCCGTACACGATCGCACTCCCAGAAGGAGCCCCGAATGACCGCTAACCGCGGCCTCTTTATCCGAAACAACGGCAACGTTGGGACGACCCCGATCGAGGGCCGGCTCGTGCTGGCCTCAATGGTCGCCGAGAATGCCCTGGGCGCCCCGCGAAACGGTCTGCTAGACCAGAAGGTCGCCAGCCTCGTGACCGGCTCGGCGTCGAGCATGAGCTACAACGTCGGGCCCTGCACTCCGGTAGTCAACCGGGCGGCGAATGAGGGCGTCTACATGTTCACCCTAACCGGCACGAGCAACGTCGCGACCGACGCGGCGCCCGGCACTGGCTCCCGTTACGACCTGATCTACGTAAAACAGAGCGATCTCGACAAGGGCGACGCCGTCAACACTGCCTCGCTCGCCGTCTGGAAGGGCACCGCTGCAGCTAGCCCGACGAAGCCTTACGCTGACCTTCCAGCCGGGGCCTACGTCCTCGCCGAGGCCCTCGTCCAGGCGGGCGCGGCCAATGCTGCCGACGCGAAGGTAACGATCACTCAGGTGTGGCGCTACACCGCCCTTCGCGGCGCGCCGATCCCCGTCCGCAACGCCTCGGAGCGCGACGAGATTACCGCTCCTGACGCACAGGTAAAGCGCCTGGACACTAACGGCACGCTCGAAGAGTGGACGGGATCTCTCTGGAGGCTTGCTGAGCCGTCGCCGCGAGGGGTCCTGAAGCGCAACTACAACAACGGAGCAAACAACGTAAGCGACGGTACTTGGCTGATGATGGACCATGTAGTCGCCGACCTCGAAGCGGGCCGATGGTACGAAGCGACGTATACGTTCACTTCGAGCGTGTCCGCTACTAACATCCCGATTGCAATCGCCCTGCGGCAGAGCTCTACCGGCGACCTATCCTCAAACGGGACGGACGTAGAAAACTCTCAAACCTACTGGACCGCCCCCCTCGCCGCGTCCGGTAAGACCGATACCGCCCGCTATGCGTGGCAAGCGCCGACCTCGGGAACGTACAACCTGAAGGCGTGCGCCGCCCGAGCCGTTGGAACTGGCGCTATCGCTGTCTCCACCCGCCGCCTGGTCCTGCGCGACATGGGACGTAACCAGACTTAGCCAGTCACGTAGGGCGCCTTTCACCGGGCGCCATACTCTCCTACAACTTCCGGAAGGCCCAAGTGCCCGAGACGATCATTCACAACACCACGGAGGCCCCGAGCTCGGCGTCGGCCGAGACTTCGCTCCTCCTCGCGTTTACACGCCTAGAGGGCAAGGTCGACGTGGCCCTGACTCAGCACGGCGCGGACATCAAGGCGACGGCGAAGGAGGTCGACGACCACGAGGACCGGATCCGCGCCCTGGAGGCCCGGCCGACTGTGTCGCCTCGCGGTCTCTGGGCGACCGTCTCCGGCGCCGCTCTCCTGGCCCTTGCCGTGATCCCGTTCCTAGACCGAATCATCAACTAACACCCTCGAAGGAGGCCCCGTCGTCACGGCGGGGCCTTTTTCATGCCCGAAAACAGAAGGAGCACGCTTGTACTACATCGACGAATCCCTCAATGACACTGAGTTCACAGCAGCGGGCGACGTCGCTGCCACCTTCGGCGGCACGCCTCGCCGGATCGAGTCGATCACAATTCACCACTGGGGAAGTTTCGGCCAGACTCACGACGGAGTCGTCGACTTCTTCGTGAACCGCAACCGCAACACGAGCGCTCATTTCGTCGTCTCTGAAGGCCGGATTCACTGCCTCGTCTCCCCCGCCGACGCCGCCTGGGCGGCTGGCAACGCCTACGGGAACGCAACCTCGATCCACATCGAGTGTCACCCTGAAGCGACGGACGGCGACTATGCGACCGTGGCCTGGCTCGTGAAGTTCCTTCGGGACAACTACGGCGCCGGACTTCCCCTGAAGGCTCACCGCGAGTGGAGCGCTACCGCTTGTCCCGGCATTTGGGATCTCGCCCGCGTCGACCGTGAGGCTCGCGCCCTGGGCTCCGCCGCTCCGGCTCCAGCGCCGAAGCCCGCCCCGGCTCCGGCTCCGGCTGGGCTCCCGCCGTATTGCATCGTCGAGGCTAACGACACCCTGGGCGGGATCGCCGTCCAGTTCGGCGTCTCCCTCCCGGCCCTGATCGCCGCTAACCCTGGGATCAACCCGAACTTGATCTTCCCCGGCCAGCGGATCGAGCTCCCGAAGGCGGCCCCGTCCGGCCTGCCGCCCTATTGCATCGTCGAGGCAAACGACACCCTGGGCGGGATCGCTGTCCAGTTCGGCGTCTCGCTGGACCACGTCCTCCGGCGTAACCCCGGAATCAATCCGAACCTGATCTTCCCAGGCCAGCGGATCAACCTCTAACCGAAAGGCCACCTATGCTCACTCGCGAGCCTCTCTTAGTCCGTGGCGCGATCGTCGCCGCCGTGACCGCCCTACTGCACGCCCTGGTTGTCCTGGGAGTCTTCCCGATCGCCCAGGAGGCGGAGACGGCGATCGGCGGCGCGGTCGATCTCGTCGGGACGGCAGTTCTCGTCGTCTGGAGTCGCGGAAAGGTGACTCCGGTCGCCGATCCGGTCCTCCCTAATCCCGACGGTCCGAAGCACGCCGCATAGCGTCGAGCCGCGCGGGGCGCCGACGGCTTAACGCTGGACGGCGCCCGCCAGCGACAACGTCTGGAATTGTTCCGTCGGCGAGGTGTCGCTCCAAGAGAGGGCAAAAAAGGTACTTTCGGCCTGGGCGGGATCGCTTATTCGCACGCGGACTTCGCCCAGGCTTTCCACGTGGCCTACTTCAAACGAGAGGTTGTCGGCCTTATTTAGGCCGTCCGGATATACGCCGACGCACACGTGCCTAGCCTGATCCCGCCATCCGTTAGTCAGCACCCATACATACGGATCGCTTTCGTCTTTAGTGACGTGCCAGCGGGTCATATTTCGCCCTGTCTCCAGGCGAAGGAAGTCGCTCCAGTCCCGAGCCTTCTTCTCGCTCGCTGCGGCCTTCTCACGCTCGGCCTTGCGAATCCGCTCAGCAGCTTTGTGCTCGTCCCACCGCTTCTCAACCCGGCGAACAACTAGCCCAACCACGGCCAGCACGACGCCTAGCGCGATCCATTGCCAAAACGCGCTGAGAACGCTGAGCGCCGCCCCGATCCAGCCCCCTACGACCGCAAGAAAGTCCATAGGGCGAGATTACTAGATACGCCCCTCGGCTCCGGCCGAGGGGCTTTTCTTTTTGCCCTGAGCAGTCCCGCGCTTCCTGGTCCTCTCCTCACTCGTCCTAACCCAAATGAAAGAGGAGATCCTCAAATGACTTCAGCCCCTATCGTCGGCCTTATCGGCAAGAAGCGCTCCGGCAAAGACACCTTCGGCGCCGCCTTGATCGAGGCTCACGGCTTTACCCGCGTTGCCTTCGCCGACCCGCTTCGCCAGGCCGCGCTCGCTCTCGACCCCTTTGTCGGTCGACCGGCGCTCCCCGGCCAGCTTGCGCCTCAGAAGGACGTCCGCCTCTCGGACGTGATCGAGACGATCGGCTGGGAGGCCGCTAAGGACTATGTCCCCGAAGTGCGACGGATTCTGGAAGCGTTCGGGACGGACTCGATCCGCAAGCTCGACGAAGGCTTCTGGGTCCGCATGGCCGTCGAGAAGATCCAGGCGACCGACGGCCCCGTCGTCGTGACCGACGTTCGATTCCCCAACGAAGCCGACAAGATCCGCGAGCTCGGCGGGATCGTCGTCCGGATCGTCCGGCCCTCCCAGGAGCCGACCGGTCCCGCCCATCAATGCGAGACTTCGCTCGACGAATATTGCGAGGACATGACGTTTTATAACGCCTCTACCCTCGACGACTTCACCGCTCTAAGCTGCCACTTCGGCGGCGTCTTTCTGGCTAATTTCTCCGCTGGAAAGACCTCCCCCTAATTCAAAGGCCCGTTGCTCTTCGACACTCGAAGAGTGACGGGCCTTTCTTTTTGTCCAGAATCTAGCGTGAGGCGCCGCGCGTGGCGTATTGTCACTACATGACTTCCCTAAACGATGCTCAGATCGTTGCTATTAATTCACTCCGAGCCTATAGATCCGGCCCCGAAGGCGAACGGACCAGTAACCTCCGCGCCGTCGCGACCGCTTTTGTCGACGCCCGCGAGCACTTCTTCACACCCCAGGGCGAGCCGGACTGGCTGGGAAGGACACACGCTTACCGGACATGGGTCCGCGAGACTATGCGCCTTGCTAGCGTCCAAGCCGAGGAGCTCCCTACTGTCCAGGCGGCGATCCGCTACCACGTCGGGAATATCGTCCGCGAGCGGATGGACGCCGACACGATCGAGGGCTTGGGCCTCCGCTCGTCGAGCCCGAAGCAACGCTCCGTAGAGAAGCGCGGACGTCATAGCGAGGTCCTCAATTTCTTCGGTAACGGGGGCGCTGAGATCACGGACGCCAACGATATGCAGGTCGCCGTCGGAATGATGGAGGCGGCGGTCGCACGTATCCCGCTAGAGGCGGTCGCCGGGCAGGACGCGGCGACGCGGAAGAAGATCCGCGAGTCTTTAGAGAGCCTTCAAGATCGTTTACACGATCTCCACGCCGTAGCGAGCTCACGCCGGAAGTGATCTTTGAGTGACAAAGTGACGGAATGAACGTCACTTTGTATTTACTCTCTAGGATCTCTCTCTCTTAACAACTAAAGCGAAGTGACGCTAGAGCCGTCACTTCGTCACAGCCCCAGGAAATCCTCCTGGGGCTTTGTTATTCCCTGAGCAAACCGGCCGCTCCGGCCCTCTCCTCCTTCGTCCCCATACGAACGACTGAAGGAGGCCGTCCTCGTGACGACACCCAAAGTAAACACAATCAAACGCGGCGGAGCCCGCTTCTATGTCAGCCCCGAAGACGGCGCGATCAAGGTCCCCGGCGTTACTTCTGTAGTCGGGATGCTCCCGAAGGAGTTCCTCCGCTACTGGGCCGCGAAGATGGTCGCCGAAGAGGCAGTCGCCGACCCCGGAACGCTCGTCAATATGGTCCTGCGCGACCCGTCGGCCGCCGTCGATCACCTGAAGAAGGCGCCGGATCGCACGACCCGCAAGGCCGCCGATATCGGAACCGCCGCTCACGACCTCTTCGAGAAGCTCGCCCGGAATGAGTCCGTCGGCCGCGTCCATCCGGACCTGGAGCCTTTCGTCCGGCACTTCAGCGAGTTCCTGGACGTCGCCCAGCCTGAGTACCACTTCATGGAAGAGACGGTCTGGAGCGACAAGCACGGCTACGCCGGTAGCTTCGACGCCTTCGCGACGATCCAGGGCGAGCGAGTCTGGATCGACAACAAGACGACCCGCTCTGGGATTCACGAAGAAGTCGGGATCCAGCTTGCGGCGTACCGCTTCGCGGACTCGATTATCCGGGCGGACGGCGGCCGAGTCCCTATGCCTGAAGCCGACGGCGGCGCCGTCCTTCACATCCGACCCGAAGGCTGGAAGCTGGTCCCTGTCCGCTGCGACGAAGCTATGTTCGACGTCTTCCTTCACCTTCGCGAGGTCTTCCGCTACGAGAAGGAGATCAAGGGGACGATCGTCGGCCGAGAGATCTTCTCCGGCCCGGCTGAAGGCTTCGAGAGCGGCCCGAAGCGCCGGACTCCCCGCGCCCAGCGGACGGGAGCCTAGTCGTGAGACTCCACGCCCTGATCGAATCTGAGGGCCTCGTCCCGGTCGCCAGCCTCCACGCTGGCGGCTGGGAGTGGGGCGCTATCGCGGTCTACTACAAGCCCGACGCCCGGCGCTTCTTCTGGCTCTCCGAGTCCGGTTGCTCGTGTACGTACTTCGGCGACGGCAGTAGCTACGCCCTGGGCGACTTCCAGGACGGCGACCGCCAGGCGGCGATCGAGGCCCTGAAGGGCTTCTCACACTGGGACGACACTCCCGGCCGTGACGACGTCGAGCGCGAGGCTACGAACGTCCGTAACTACAAGTACGAGGAGATAAGCAAGTGACACCGAAGGCCGTCCACGGCTCACGAGAGGATCTCCTCTGGCTCGCCGGACTCCTGGAGGGCGAGGGCTCCTTCGACGCCCATCGTGGGAAGTATCCGCGTATCCGCCTGGGCATGACAGACCGCGACGTCGTCGGCCGCGCGGCCTCCCTCATGGACGCCTCGATCCGGCTCTCGCTTCGTCCGGCCCCGAATCAGCCCACCTGGCATACGGAGATCTCCGGAGTCCGGGCGGCGGCCATTATGGCGGAGATCCTCCCCCATATGGGCGCCCGCCGCTCCGGGAAGATCGCCTCGTGCCTCTCGGCCTACCGCTGGCCGAAGGAAGTCTCGAAGGCGGCCTCTTTCCCTGGTCCGGCGCTCTCGCGCCCCGCTGGGATCTCGAAGCCGGTAACGGCGTCATGAGCGGCTTTATCGCCGTCATGATCGAGCCTCGCGGCGTCCCCCTGGAGGGCGAGCGGGCGATAGTCCTCAATCAAGAGGACTTCCCTACCCGCGAGGCGGCGCAAGCTCGCGCCGACCGTCAAGCGGCTTTCGAGCGGAATTTCTGCGTCGGCGACAAGTCCCGCTTCGCGGTCCTGGAGCTCCCGGACCCGGCGCCATAGCCCCACCTGAAGAGCCTCTCTCCCGTCCTGGGAGAGGGGCTCTTTTTCTTTGCCTGGAAGTGAGCAGCGGAAGCCCCCCGGCCCTCTCCTCCTCTGTCCGAAACACCCCGGACCCGCCGCCGAAGCGCGGCCGGTCCAAGCACACGAGGAGCCCGAATTATGGGACTGAAAATCTTTGGTAACGACCCCGAAAATCAGCCGAAGCCGCGCCAGCGCTTCGCGGACGACGTCGTCGGCCGCTTCCGCTCCGGGCATCAGTTGAACGGCCGCCCGGCCGCCCTGGACGACTGGCGCGTGACGACCGGCGACCCGGAGGTCGCTAACGCCGTCTTCGACATTCTGGGTGGCGACGCTCCTCAGGAATGGGACGCGAAGGGCGAGGACAACTTGGAAGTCTTCACCGCGACCCGCGAGGTCGAGATCATCATGGAAGGCCCGAAGGCCCTCCGCTCGGCCATGATCCTCTGGGGCCGCAACGGCAAGATGATCTCCAAGTCTGACGGCGAGGTCATGGAAGACGGCACGCCGGACCCGGACGCGGATCTCTCCTTCCAGGAGCGGAAGAAGAAAGGCCAGGACGGCATCGGCCCGGTCCCTCAGATCGAGGTTTACTTCCGCCTGGCCGAACAGCCCGATCTCGGCATCTTCAAGTTCCAGACCGGCTCTTGGAGCCTGGCTTCGGATCTCGCGGCGTATGACGTCGAGGGCGAGCTCGCGGAGATCAACGGCCCGACGAAGGCCGTCCTGGAGCTCGAACCTGTTTCCTTCGTCGTGAAGAAGGGGCCGCGCGCCGGGCAAACAGTCGCCTACACGAAACCGAACCTCATCATCAAGGGAGCCGCCGAATAATGCCCGCTTTGCCAATTCTCTTCCTGTCCCTGGCCGCCCTCGTGCTCGTCGTCCTGAAGGGCGTCGGCATCCTGGCAATGGTCCCTCTCTGGGTCTGCCTCCTGCCGCTGGTCCCGCTGGCGCTCGTGTTGGTCCTCGTCGTCCTGGCGGGCATCCTCGCTGCGATCATCGCCGCGAAGGTCACCCTCAAGGCGGCCTAGCCTCTCCCGCAAGCAGCACCCTCTAGCCCCTGCTCCTGGACGACGATCCAGGGGCGGGGGCTTTCCCGTACCTGAAAGAGCGTTTACATCATGGCTGAAATTACCGTTTACACGACCCCCGGCTGCGTCCAGTGCCGCCCGACGAAGGCGACGCTCGGCAAGATGGGCGTCCCTTTCCGCGAGATCGACCTCGCACTCCCCGAGAACGAAGAGACCGCCGACTGGATACGCTCCCTCGGCTACTCCCAGGCGCCCGTCGTCATGACCTCCTTCGGCGACGAGTGGACCGGCTTCCGCCCGGATCTCCTGGAAGCCTTCGCCGCCCGCGTGAAGGCGGAGGCTGGCGAATGATCCAGAAGAGCATCCCTCACGCGATCGTCGACCGCCAGGCGCTCACTGTGAGCCTGGACGGCGAGGAGCTCCCCTATTTCTACGCGGAGCAAGGCCCCAGAACGGAGGAGCTCGGCGAGGGCCTCTCGATCCTCTGGCTCCCCGTTATCGCCGACGGCGTCGAGGAGATCCCGGCCGACGAGCCGAAGAGCCCCTTCCGCTCGAAGGATCTCTGGCCGGAGCCTGAGCCGGCCGTTTACACGGACGTCGTCACCAAGGGCGGCCGTGTCCTGCGGAGCTACAGGGGTGACTCATGAGCGCGGCGAAGCAAAAGGGCACGAAGTGGGAGACGGACCTGGTCCGCTCCCTCGGCGGCTTCTTCGAGGGGCGCTACGGACTGGCTCCGCGCCGCGTGGCACAAGAGGGCTTCCTGGATTCTGGCGATATTCACGGTATCTCGCCCTTCGTCGCCCAGGCGAAGAATTACAAATCCTGGGAGGAGGCGATCCGCCTCGGCCTGGACGGCGCCGAAAAGCAGAAAGGCCGCGCCGGAGAATCCTACGGCGTGGCCTTTGTGAAGCGGGTCCGGCGATCTGTCGGCGACGGTTACGCCGTTATGACTGTCGCGACTTTCGCGCGGCTCCTGCTTCGTCTCCGTCGGGCGGAGGCGCTTCTGGCGCTACATGCTCGCGACGAGGTCCAGAGCGTCCATGAGCGGGAGAGCGCCGAAGACGAGCGGCGGGAGTATCCCCGCTAGGCGCGCGGGAACCCAAGTCGCGTAAGACCCGTCAGCGAAGACCGCGTGGGACTCGCCTAGCCCTATCCCAAGTCGGGGGAGGAGGACATACGTCGCCTCCTCCTCCGATATGGCGAAGATATCGTCCGCGCCGATCGCTTCGATTACCGGATGTGCCGCTGTCGTTGGCTCGTCAAATTCCATCTTGCCCCATAACTCTTCGCCCGCCCCTAGGGGCGGGCTTTTTCACTTCGTTGCGCCTTCAACGATATCGGCAAGCGCTTGACGCCCGAACTTTACCGACCGGTAATTCCAAAAAGTTATCTGAGCAAAGCCGGAGCTCCTGGCCCTCTCCCTTTCTGAACCACTTCCCCACTACTGAAACGGAGCTCCCTCGTGACCCTTTCCGATCTCCTGACGAAGCTCGACGACGTCGAGGCTACGCCGGACGGCTACCTCGTCCACTGCCCCGCCCACAAGGACTCGAAGCAGAGCCTCCGCCTCACCGTCTCGGACGCCGGTAAGGTCCTCCTCCGGTGCCGCGCCGGTTGCGAGACGACCGCCGTCGTCAAGGCCCTGGGCCTGACCATGAAGGACCTGGCAACCATGACGGCGGGCGACGTCGACCTGGAGAAGCGGGCGACCTCCCAGGACGTCCCGGCCTCCCCTGCCGAAGTCGCGGCCCTGGCCGTGAAGTTGGACGGATACTTCGCCCTTTACTGGGACGAGGATGCCGGTAAGGCCGCACAGGAGTATGCGTTTACGCGCTTCGGGATCGACGCTTCGGCCGCTGGACGCCTGGGCCTCGGCTACGCGGAGGATCTCGGCGGCGGTCCCCGCCTCGTCGTCCCCTTCTGCGATAAGGACGGCGTCGCTCGTGGCTTCCAGGCCCGCGCCCTCGACAAGGACGCGGCCGTCCGCTGGCTCGGCCCGAAGTCTCCCGACGGCGCCTCCTGGGCGAAGATCGGCTTCTTCCCTGGCTCCGCTGGCTTCGACGAGATCATCGTTACGGAAGGCCCCGGCGACGCGCTGACGTCGTCGGCTGCCCTGGGCTTCGACACGGTAGGAATCCGCGGCGCCGGTCTGGCCGCTAACCCGGCCGTGATTGATTCCCTCGCCGACATGGTCAAGGGCCGCGAAGTCGTGATCGCCGGAGACGGAGACCCGGCCGGTCGCCGCTTCTCCGCCGTCCTGGCCGAAGCCCTCGTCTCCCGCGATATCCGCGTGAAGGTCCTGGATCTCCCGGACGGGATGGACCTCACCGACTGGCGCGACCGCGACCCCTCCCGCTTCTACGCCGAAGCGATCCGGGCGATCGCCGAGGCCCAAGTCGTGAAGTCCCGAACGGCCGCCCTCCTGGCCTGGGACGAAGAGCGGTACTCGCTGACGGACCTCGGGGGCGCCCGCTACCTCCGCGACTACGTCGAGAGCCTGGGCTCCGGCGTCCGGTACACGGAGGAGATGGGCTTCTTCCTCCTCGAGGACGGCGTCTGGCGGAAGGACGAGCAACAGGCCGTTAGGACTCACGCCCAGGGCGTCGCGGACCTGGTCCGTAACCTGGCTCGCGAGGCGTCTAACGCCGTCTCCGGCCAGGAGGACGAGGGCGTCTCCCAGAAGGACAAGAAGCGGGCGGCCCGCCTGAACCGCTACGCCGCCCACGTCCAGACCTCGCGCGGGATGGACTCCATGCTTCGCGAGCTCCAGGCCGTCCAGGGCGTCCCGGCTCGTGTCGGCGACTTCGATAAGCATCCGGATCTTTTGGCGTGCCGTAACGGCGTCGTCGACCTCCGGACGGGCGACCTTCTCCCCCACGATCCGGCGCTTCTCCTGACTCGCCGGATGGAGATCGACTACGACCCGAACGCGAAGGCCCCGCGCTGGGAAGCATTCCTGAAGGAGGTCTTCCCAGCTCACCGCGCCCTCCCGGACTACATGCGCCGCCTCGTCGGCTACGGGATCACCGGACACACCACGGAGCAATGCTTCGCGGTCCTCTGGGGCACTGGGGCGAACGGTAAGTCGGTCCTCACGGACACGCTGACGGAGGTCTTCCGCGAGCTCACCGTGACGACTCCTTTCTCAACCTTCGAGGATCGGGGATCGGGCGGCATCCCGAACGATATCGCGGCCCTGAAGGGCGGCCGTCTCGTCATGGCCGCCGAAGGTGAGCAGGGTAAGCCAATGTCTGAGGCGATCCTGAAGCGCGTCACCGGCCGCGACCTGATCTCCGCCCGCTTCATGCGGAAGGAGTTCTTCGAGTTCCGGCCGACCTTCCTCCTCATGCTGGCGACCAACTTCAAGCCCAGCTTCAAAGGCCAGGACGAGGGCCTCTGGCGCCGCGTGAAGCTGATCCCGTGGGAGCGCTACTTCAAGCCCGAAGAGCGCGATCACCGCCTGGGCGACAAGCTCCTGGCGGAGGCTCCAGGGATCTTCGCCTGGGCGGTTCGAGGCGCTCGTGAATGGTACGCGGGCGGACTCCAGGACCCGGAGATCATCAAGAGCTCGACGAAGGAATACCGCGAGACGTCCGACGCCCTCGCGGGCTTCCTGCCTGGTCAATTCGTCTTCGACGACGAGGCCGGTCGCGTCGACGGAAAGGTCCTCTTCGACGCTTACCTGGCCTGGGCCGACGAGGAGAACCTCCCCCAGCGCGAAGTCTGGACTCGCCGGACCTTCTTCGGCGCCCTGGAAGAGCGCGGGCTCACGAAGCGGAAGACAAATAAGGGCGTCGCCTTCGACGGCGTCCGACGCGCCCGCCAGACGGACAACGTCCCGGATCACGACGCCCCGGAAGATGTTCCGCTTCCTGGGCGAGCAGGAGACGGCTTCCTGGCCCTCTCCAAAGGTGACAACAAATCATCAGAGCTTCCCGCCCTCTCCGGCGCGGATCTCGACTCAGTCCTCTAAGGAGACGCTATGGAAGACGAAATCGGCGACGTCGAGCTCGCGCCGCGCGAATACGTCTGCGATCGGTGCCGCCTGGTCCACTGGACCGGCGCGCCCGACGCTTGCGACCGCTAACTGAAAGACCGCCCGCCCCCTCCGTGACTATTCCGGGCGGGGCGGGCTCCAGGCCGGTAATTAGGCCGCTGCGCACCCCCACACCACCACACAACAAATTGTTGCCTGGCTGGCGTCTTCTCGCGTCCCCATGAAATTCGCAAGTTCCGCGCGGCGGAGGGTTCGACTCCCTCACCGGCCACTCCCGTTTACACACCCTCGAAAGGATCACGCCTTGATCTCCCTCACTCACACGATCGGCGGCGACGAGTGCCGGATCTTCTTCCCGGAGCGCCGCCAGGATCTCCCAGGCTTCGACGCCTTCCTCGCCCAGGGCGACAAGGTCCTGGGCTTCGACACGGAGACGACCGGCCTCGATATCTTCTCCCCTGGCTATAAGTGCCGCCTCGCTCAGTTCGGCAACACGCGCGAAGCCTGGGTCCTCCGCGAGGATCTCTTCGGCGACGTGATCGAGCGGACCCTCCGCCAGCCTCGCGCCTTCGTCGCCCATAACGCCCCCTTCGACCTCCTGGTCGTCGACGAGCATGTCGGCGTGAAGATCGAGGAGCTCGCCGACCGCGTCTTCGATACGCGCGTCTTCGCCCACCTTCTCGACCCTCGGATGAAGTCCGAAGGAGGGGCCGGCTTGCACCTGAAAGAGCTCTGCGAGATCTACGTCGACGACCAAGCCCCGGACACTCAGAACGGCCTCGCGGCGATCTTCCTGAAGCTCTATAACGACTGGAAGAAGACCGTCACGCCGGAGACGTCCGATGCCTACGCCCAGCGCGTCGGCAAGCGGCCGCACATGCCCTACGGCTTCGCAAATATCCCGATCGACCACGAGCTCTATGTCCGTTACGCGGGCCTCGACGTGATCCTTGCGACCCGCCTCTTCTACGAGCTCGCGCCGCTAATCAAAGAGCTCGGCCTGAGCGACCTCTCGAAGTTTGAGCACCACCTCCAGAGCCTCCTCGCGATCATGCAGCGCAAGGGCCTAAAGCTTGACGTCGCCTACATCGAGCAACTCCGCGCCGAGTTGATCCAGGAGCACGAGCACTACTCGAAGGTATCGGCCCGCTACGGCGTGGCGAACATCAACTCGACCGACCAAGTCGCGGCCGCCCTGAAGGGCATGGGCGAGACGCTGACGGAGACGACGGCGTCCGGGAAGGAGAAGGTCGACAAAGAGGTCCTTATGCCTCTTGCGGACCTGGATCGCGAATGGGAGCGGATCGAGGCCCGCGACCCTAACCCGCTGGCCGACGCCGTCCTCCGGGCGAAGCGCGCGAGCAAGTGGCAGACGAGCTACGTCGACGCCTTCCTGGATCTCCGGGACGGTAACGACCGGCTTCACGCCTCGATCGGCGGCCTCCAGGCCCGAACGGCGCGTATGTCGATCTCCCGGCCGCCGCTCCAGCAACTCCCCTCGGGAGACTGGAAGATCCGCCGCGCCGTGATCGCCGACCCCGGCGAGCTCATAATCGCGAGCGACTACTCCCAGGTAGAAATGCGCGTCCTCGCGGCGCTCTGCCAGGACCCGACGCTCGTCGAGGCGATCAAGTCCGGCGTCGACCTTCACGACTTCACGGCGGCGAAGGTCTTCGGCCCGGACTTCACGAAGATGCAAAGGAAGATCTCGAAGTCGATCGGCTTCGGCAAGGTCTACGGCGGCGGCGTCGCTACCGTGTCCAGGCAGACCGGCGCGAGCCAGGACTCGATCCGGCCTGCTATGTCAGCGTATGACGCGACGTTCCCAGGGATCAAGCGTTACGGCCAGCGGCTCCAGAAGCGGGCGGAGTACGGCAAGAAGGAAGTAATCACCGTCTCCGGCCGTCACCTTCCGCTCGACAAGGATCGGCTTTACGCGGCGACTAACTACGTCGTCCAGTCGACGGCCCGCGATCTCCTCGCCCAGGCGATCGTCGACATTTTCGACGCGGGCCTGGGAGATCACCTTCTCCTCCCGATTCACGACGAATTGATCGGCTCGGCTCCTGAGAAGGAGGCGGCGGAAGTGATCCAGGAGATCGGCCGAATCATGGGCTCGACCTTCTACAGCATCCCGATTACCTCGGATCCAGAGGTTTACGGGAAGTCCTGGGGCTCCGGTTACGGCGTCCCGGCTCACCTGGACGCGGCTTAGTTCCTCTGAAACAACCCTCCCCACGAAAGACGAAAAAAATATGACGACCTCCCTCCCCTCCGCCGTCCGCGTCTTCGCCGTCGCGAGCCTCTCCCTGGCCCGCTCGCTGGCTGACGCTGAAGAGATCCAATGGACGGCCGCGCCGGTCCCAAAGCCCCGAGAGGACACGACGGAGCGGGCGAAGGGCGGCCATGGCGACCCCACGCTGGCTACCGTTCTCGACGAGCGCCGTCTGGCCGTCCGCCAAGCCGTCGAGGAGGCTCACGCGACCCTCGCCGCCAACACGGAGGCCACGGCCGCCGCCCGTCAAAAGCTGGACCTTGCGATCGCTTCCTGGAATGGCGACGACGTATAAACGCGCCTGACCCACGAAAGACGCCTTACGGATTTGCGTAAGGCGTCTTTCGCGGCATAGAGTCGATCCCGTTGCCTTTAATCGGCAACAAAAATCCCCCTCTTAGCGCCACGAAAGGCGCCTTACGAAAGGTCTCTTATCATGCCTTCTTTCACCTCCGTAATCGCCGATATCTTCGACCGCCGCGCCGAGAAGCGTTTCTCCATGGAGGAGGAGCGGGATCTCCTGGCCGCTGCCCAGCTAGGCGACGAGGCCGCGAAGATTGAGCTCTTCTACGCCTACGCCCCGGCGCTCCGTAATAGCCTGAAGGGCTTCGTACGAGCTCAGACGGCGGGCGCCCAGGCGTCCGACCTGGAGGACGTCCGCCAGTCCGCCGTCATGGGCCTATTGGAAGCGATCCAGAAGTTCGACCCGCTGACTCATGACCGCCTCGCGGCGATCGCGGCCGGTCACATCAAAAACGCCGTCGCCGCTCACGCCCAGGATGCCTCTGGCTTCACAATCCCGGATACGAGCATGAAGCGCTTTTTCCGGATCCTTCGCGACGCTAACGGCGACACCGAGGCGGCCGCGCTCCTGGCTCCTTCGCGGGAAATGAAGTCGGAGACCTTCCTCGCGATCCTCTCCGCGATTCGCAACGTCGACGGCCTGGAGGCTATCCAGGACGACGGAGTCGGCGAGTCCACCGGCCAGGGCCGCGAGATCCAGGTCCGCTCGCTCTTCGGCGACCCGGCCGCCGACGCTGAGGACGCCGTCCTGGTCGACCTGGCCTTTATGGCGGTCGATGACCTGGAGCGCGCGGTCTGCCGCCTGTCCTATGGCTTCGAGGATTACGAGCCCGTTCCGGACGCCGAAGTCGGCCACCGCCTCGGCCTCTCCCGCCCGAAGACTCAGCGAGTCCGCGCCGGAGCACTCGGCAAAATGCGTCAAGCTCTGGGCGTCGCGTAAAGCGACTATCGAAAGGCGGCGGCTGTTCATGTATCGAGGATACGATGGCCGCCGCCAATTAGTCCAATCGTTAGTCAACTCTTTTGAGTTATTGCGCGGAGCTCCTAATCGCCCTCTCCCGCGCAAGCCGACTTGCGTAAGTCGCCTTGCGTTACTTAGGCTGTTTACACAACAAAGCCTTACCGACTGAAGGAGTCACATTGACCGCCGCTGAAGCCCTCCGCAAGATCGCCAAGACGACCGACGCCCTCCTCGTCGATGCATGGTGGAAGACCGCCAAAGCCGAGGACCGCGTCCGGTCCTATGTCAAAATTCAGGAGGACACGGCCAAGCGCGGTCGCCCCTTCCGGCTCACCGCCGAGCTCGCCGCCGCACAGGACGAGCTCGATAACGCCAAGGCCGAAGCCGCTCCGCTCGAAGCTATCGCCGCCGCTGGCAACTGGACCCGCTTCGTCCTGGTCCCTGGCGGCCACCTTCACAAGGGCTTCGGTTGCTCGACGCTCCGCTGGACCACTCAGGCGGGCCTCATGCCGGAATACTCCGGCGCGGAGGAGGTCGAGATCGTCGAGCTCGCCGGAGAGGCCGCTTGCACGGTCTGCTTCCCCTCCGCGCCGGTCGCCAAGAAGTCCATGCTCCCTATCCACGTCGCCGAGCGCGAGGCTCGCGCCCAGGAGGCCGCCGAGAAGGCCGCGAAGCGCGAAGCCGCAAAGGCCGCCCAGATCGTCGTCGGTCGCAAGGTCTACAAGAGCCAGCGCGGCGCCGAGAATCAGATCGGCTGGGAGATCGACACCTACGTTGGCCGCCGTTTCATGGTCGCCCAGGACGAAGCTCACCGCGCCCACCTGGACGACCTTGCCGCTAAGGACCTGGCCGCCGCGCGCGAGATTGCCGAGGCGATCGCCGCCGCCGTCGACGGCTACTCCGCCAAGGCGATCCTCGAAAAGAAGTTCGCCGCGAAGATCAAGGAACACCGGAAGTACCCGCACTACAAGATCCCGGCTGACGCAAGCCTCTAGCCCTCCTCGGGAGGGGCTCCGGCCCCTCCCCCTCACTCCCTGAAAGGACTCGCCACAATGGCTACCCGCAAAGATCCGATGCCCTTCGATCCGAAGCCCTGGAAGGCTGGCGCCCTCGTCGAGCTCGACGGCGTCGCCGCGACCGTCTGGAGCGACGGCCCGCTCGCGGCCTCCGTCTGGGCGGTCGACGCCGGCGGCCGCTTCCTGGCGATCAAGAAGCCCACGCCGACGCGCCCGGCTCGCGTCCTGGAGAACTTCGACGGCTGGGCGGCGGTTCTTCGTCACGTCGAGGGCGTCCGCCACGGCGGCTACGTCACGGCGAAGAAGCTCGGATTCACCGGCTACGGGCGCCAGCGGGCACCCTTCGTCCAGCGACTCCTTCACTCCGCGGCGACTTGCGAGAAGGCCGCCCAGGCCGACGAGCGCCAGGAGCTCACGTCGGGAGCCCGCCACGCGGCCGCCCTGGAGCTCCTCCGGGAGCAGAAGGCACCCTCCGGCCTCCAGGCTTGCGACTGCCTCCGGAACGGCGGCCAGACCGACCAGGCGGCCGCATAATGGCCGCCCGGCAACGGGTCGACCGCGACGAGTTCGCCAGGCTCGACGGCCAGGGCTGGACCCTAGCCCGCCTTGCTGCTCACTTCGGCGTCAACGAGCGGACCGTCGGCCGCGTCCGGCGCGAGCTCGGCCTCTCCCGCGATCACTTCCTGGCGCCGGAGCGGCTCGCCTGGATCGAGGCCCGTCTAGAGGAGGGCTGGAGCTTCGCGGAGATCTCCAGGACGGACGGCGTCGACCCCGAAACCCTCCGCCGCCACTTCCCCGGCCGGGCCTGGACCACGAGCCAGCGCGACGACCATACGCGCGCCCTTCGTCACTTCGAACGGGACCTCGGCAAGGCTGCATACGTCATTACGCATGGCGACTTGCGTAAGGCGCTTTTCGTGACTTAAACTGTTTACACAAGCCCGCTAGACCTACTGAAGGAGTCCACAGTGACCGCAAAGTTCCAGACCCGCGAAGAATGGCTCGTCGCCTCCGTCGAGGCCCTGACCCCGCTCTTCGAGGAGCTCGGCGAGACCGTTCCCGCCGTCCGCGTCTCCGTGGGCTGGCCCGGCGGCAACGGCCGGAAGAATTCGGTTATCGGCCAGTGCTGGTCGACGAAGGTCGCCGCCGACTCCGTCTCTCAGCTCTTTATCTCCCCGGTCCTGGACGACGCGGTCCGCGTACTGGACGTCTTGGCCCACGAGTTGATTCACGCGATCGACGATTGCGCGAGTGGCCACAAGGGCCGCTTCGCGAAGATCGCAAAGGCCCTCGGCCTCACTGGCAAGATGACGGCGACCGTCGCTGGCGACGACCTGAAGGCGAAGCTCGAAGAGATCGCGGCGGAGCTCGGCGAGTACCCTCACGCGGCGATCTCCTCCGGCGCCCAGGGGGCCGACGGCCCGAAGAAGCAGACCACTCGCATGATGAAAGTTGAGTGCGCCGATGGCTCCGGCTACAAAGCCCGCATGACCCGCCAGTGGCTCGCCGACTTCGGCGCCCCGATCTGCCCTTGCCACGAAGAGCGCATGATCGAAGCGTAAGGCGCCTCGCGCGAGACGTCCAAGACGAGAGGCCCTCCTAAGCTCAGGAACTCATTCCCAAGCCGCGAGTGGGGCCTCTCTGCGTTTCTGCGATACCGCTAGAACAACGGTCTCTCGGCGTCTCCTATTACCTCGCCGCTCCGTCCGGCTTCCTCCTCGGCCGAAGCGATGGCGCCCTCCGGTACCGAAGGAGGGACAGTCAGAGGAAGCGACTGCACCGCGCCGACCAAGTCGTCGTAATCTCGGATTCTGCCCTGATTGAGCAATCGCTCGAAGGTAATGCCAGGGCTCCACTTCCCACGCTTCTTGCTCCGGACTTTTTCCATGGCACGAATCAGTGCTGGCAGGTCCAAGTGGTAGACAAAGTCCACTGAGCCCGAGCCGTCAGCAAGAATCTTCAGCATGGCCGGACGCGGCTCCATCGTAATGACGGCATAGTGCGGCATCGGACCCCGGCGCTGGGACGCCAGCTTTGAACCCTGAGAAACACAGTCCTGAGCGCGGTCGGTGCGGAGGGTCCACTTCGACGAAAGGCCAAGGCGAAGTACGGACTCCTTACCCTCCTCCTCAGTGGCGCAAGTCAGATCAAGTTTGAGCAGCGATTCCTCCGGCATGTAGAGCTTCAGCCGTTCGCTGATTCTGTCCTGCTCGGCGAACTTTGTCGCCGCCGAGTCCAGGCTTGCTAGAAGCCTTGTCGTCGGCGCCGACGCTGGAAGCTTCTCGGCGATTTTCCGCAGCTGCTCGATCGTTGTCCCGGCATTTATGTGTCCTTCCTTGAACTCAGGAAAAACCCGCAGATGTGCGTACTGCTCAAACTCCAGCGCCGAGCGTGACCGCCGAATAACGAGGTCAGTCCGCAGCGGCTGTAGATGACCTTGAATTGCCTCTTCCAGCCTAGCGCCGGGGTCATTCCCTCCCGGCTGGTCATCCGGCACTCCGAGTTCTTCTAAGAGCGCCTTACCAAGCTCCACCGATCCAACGTCGCCCGCATCAGATGTGTTCGGGTATCGAGTCAGATTCCCTTGCTTATCGAGGCGGAAACCGCATAGCTGGGCGGCGAACGGTGCGGGCATGGCTTGAGCATTTCATTAAAGGCGAACATCCACCGAAACGGACACACCGCCCAGCAGGAATGTCTCACCCCACCGTAACGATAGGATTGCGACCGGGAAGGACATCATGGACATTCGCACAATTGACTTATTCGCAGGCGCCGGAGGACTATCTCTCGGCTTCGAGCAGGCCGAGCTCGGCTTCATGCCGATCTTCGCGGTCGAGATCGACAAGGCCGCCGCAAACACATATGAGCGCCACTTCGGCTGCGAGATGGAAACTGGCTCAGTGACCGACGTGAAGACGTTCCCAGAAGCCGACGTAATTATCGGCGGTCCCCCCTGCCAGGGCTTCTCGCCCCTGGGCCGCGACCGTGACGACGCCTCCCGCGCCGAGCTCAACGAGCTTTGGCAGCAGTACCTTCGGGCTGTCCGCCAAGTTCAACCGGCGGCATTCATCATCGAGAACGTACCCGAGTTTCAGAAGTCGGCGCAGTTCATGGCCCTCCTAGAGGCCATGGAAACTGACCCCGTGCTGAAACAGTACGCATTTAACTACGGCCCGCTGAACGCCGCCGACTATGGCGCCCCTCAGCGCCGCATCCGAGGCATCTTCATGGCCGTCCGCAACGCCGAAGAGGTTGAATGGCCGCCGCCCGTAACGCACGGCCCTAACGCCGCCAGCGGGACGCCTTACGTGACCGTGCGCGACGCTATAGGCGACTTGCCCGAGTACCCGACAGCCGTCGAGCCGGTAGTAGTCGAGGGGCTCGCGGGTGACCGGCAGGAGCTCCACCTGAAGAGGAACCCAAGGCCCACGAGCCTAGAGCGGTACATGGCGATTCCCGAGGGCGGGAACAGGTTCGACCTCGCCCGCAACCGGCCGGACCTACTCCCCCGGTGCTGGGCCGAGAAGCCGACCGGCACAACGGACGTCATGGGGCGGCTGTGGTGGGAACGCCCGTCGCCGACCATCCGGACGGAGTTCTTCAAGCCTGAGAAGGGCCGCTACCTCCACCCTGAGGCACACCGGCCCATCACCCACCGCGAGGCGGCCCGACTTCAGGGCTTCCCCGATAGCTTCATCTTCGAGGGCTCCAAAATCGAGATAGCTCGACAGATTGGCAACGCTGTTCCTACAGCGCTGGCTCAGGCGATCGCCCGCCACCTCCACAAGGCGCTCGTGGCACAGCGAGAACTCGTCGACGCCGCTTAGATCGATGCAAAGGAAAGCCGCCCTGGGACAAACCCAGGGCGGCTTTTTATTGTTACCGGATGCGCTTTTCCTCGCTCGGAGGGTCGGCGGCGTTCACGAGTTCCGCGAGCTCGTCGCCCGATAGCTCGCCGCCGAGCAACTCTTCAACGGCCAGGACGATCTGGTACAACTCGCGCCCCGATTTTGGGGCATCCTTCTCGGTCATGTAGCCAGGATACTTCTAGTGCTTCGAGTCATTTGAACCAGCCCTTTTTGGCTGGCTTGCCCTTGGGGGTCTTAGGCTCTATTTCGGCAGGTTGCCGATCTCGTCGCGAGGGCTTGGCCGTTTTCAGTCCGCTTAGCTTTGGTACGTTTGGGTGCTTTGGGTCTTCTTCAGTCCTGACCGTCTTGCGACGATATTCTTTCTCCACTCGCGTGTCAGGCCGCTTGATAACGACGTAGCGACTTAGATCATCCCCTAACGTCTCAGGATCAACCTCTCGGCCCTTCGCGTCGCGGATCACGACAACCCCGTTTTGGGTCAAGATGGTGCCGATAACGGACGGCTTCCCTTCGATCTCGACAATCTTCTCCGGTGTCGCACCCTTCTTCTTATACTTAAGGGCCCAACCTCTTCGGTCCGACGCCTTTTTTGATACCTTCTGTTCTCGTGCCATGGCGCTCCCCGGTACTCTCCAAGTGGTAGAAACACTGTATGCCAGTCTCCGCCATTGCCGCTCTGCTTTATCCTTTCTTCCTCATCCCGGGGCTCATATTCCTAAGTCGGGTCGAAACTCACCTGCCGCGACGCGGCCGCTCAGTCTTTCGTGAAACTGCGACGGTCATTTTCGCAAGCGTTGGTGCGGCAATGGTGGTTCTTCTTTCCTACCTCGGTATCAGTCTTGTATGGCGTCTGCCCATTGATTCACTAGTGGCCTTCGTGGCCGATCCGGCCAAAGCGTTCGACGCCCGACCCCGCGCCGTCATCGTTTGGATGGTCATATTTCTAGCGCTCGGTAGCGTCGTTGCCTGGGCCGCCGCCTCGAGATTTATCTTTGACGGCGTCAGACGGTTGCTCTGGGTAGGTAGCGGCGGGGACGTTCAGGACAATACGGCTTGGGACAGAGTACTGACACCCGAGGAGTTAGATGACGACGTCATCGTTGGCATCCAGCTAAAGAGTGGAATCTGGGTCCAAGGCGAGCACGACGCACATTCCGATGTCGCAGAAGAAAACGGCGACCGCCAGCTAATCCTTCGAAAGCCGCTTAGCTATCGCCTTAAAGATGACAACAGCTTGGAAGGACTAGATCCTTTCGACCGACTTGTTGTCCAAGCCTCGGAGATTGACTACTTGGTGACGTTGGACCGCAGGCCCGCGTCAAGCTAGCAGTGGAAGACACTTTGCATGACGTCCGGTGCTTCCTGGCGGCAAACCTCGGTCGCCGCGCCTAACTCCGGAATGGAATTTTGCTTGAAACAACGTCGACGTCTCCGTACCCAAACGAGATTAGGAGTTGCCTAACACCCGCGACCGCCTGGTCTGGGTACGGCGTTGGACCGACGGCTATTTGCAAGATGGGGAGATTCTGCATAGGTCGCGGAAGTGCCGCGCCTGCTCCCTCGGGCTCCTCGGCCGGGAGTCCGAGTTCAACATACGGGACGATGCCGTATTTGCTCGTTCGAAACTTGGTAAAACATCGAGACAGAGGCTGCGGAACTGGAAACACGACACGCCGTTCCTGTTCATGCTTGAAAGCTTCATCTTTAAACCTTTGCAGCGTTCGATTGAATTCGAGCATCACGTTGGTAATGGTCTGGGCGTCCTCGGCGGTTTGCTGCCCGGGATCCTTAGCGTAGGCGCGCACTAGCTGCAAACACTCCCGCGCGAGACTATCTTGCTCCCTTTTGCTGTAAATGGCGTCTTGCCATTCGCGGGGGCTTTCGTCGAAGTTGTCCGCCATCAGGCCAAGAATCGCCGCCGAACCGGCCACGTCTCCCAGGAGCTTCTCGTCAGACGGAAAGAGCACATCGCTCATGGATCGCTGCCTACGAAGAAAAAGCGGGCGCGCGGGATCTAGGCGAACGGCAAATCCGACTTCGTCCGTATAGTTGCGCCACATTGTCAGACTGTCTCGTTCATGGCAAGCACACGCTACAAACGAGAGGGTTTGATCAATCGTCCCCATCCCCCGAGCAAGTCGGAGAAAGCCTTGAAAGTTCTCGTCATCGACAAGACCATGCAGGTCATCTAGCTGCTTCGCCAAGACGGCGGGCCCAGTTCGAAGCTCCCGGTGGTCATTCATGAAGGCCGCGGAGCTCGCCCAGAGCACATGCTCCGACAGGATCCCAGACAGACCCGTCGCCGTCGTGTAGTGCCAGATCTCACCCAGAGTCGCCATAGCGACATCCTACGGCGCGCCCAGCCCGGTTCACGCACCCGCGTTTTGCGAATAACCTGACCCTAAAAGTCATGTGTCATTTACTCGACATTGGCTGGC
>NZ_JAMXIC010000031.1 GCF_027587375.1 Arthrobacter sp. B2a2-09 | reverse complement strand
AGCCACCACCACCACGTCATCCACAAAGAACAATGGACCATCACCACGGACTCCGGCGTGCCATGGTTCAAACCCCCACCCCACGTCGACCCCCGCCAAACACCCCGACGCAACCACCACTTCAGACCCACCCGGACATAAATCCGCCCAGACATGAGCCCGTCCAGGGATAAAGTCCGCCCAAATCCGTTGACATGTGACCAAATGGTCACCTATTCTGTATCCATGGACGCCGTCTTCAAGGCACTCTCCGACCCCACCCGCAGGGATCTGCTCGATGAGC
The DNA here is from genome assembly GCF_027587375.1 of Arthrobacter sp. B2a2-09. Taxonomy (GTDB): domain Bacteria; phylum Actinomycetota; class Actinomycetes; order Actinomycetales; family Micrococcaceae; genus Arthrobacter. The sequence continues at coordinate 48,390 of NZ_JAMXIC010000031.1, read as the reverse complement.
TCTTCCGCGAGGATGGGCAGACGCTCAGCGCGCTTGAAGCACGGTTCGACATGACCCGTTTCGGGATCATGAAGCACCTCAAGATTCTTGAGGTGGCCGGGCTGGTTGTGACCCGCCGTCGTGGTCGCGAAAAGCTCCATTACCTGAATCCGGTACCCATCAGGCTCGTCCATGACCGCTGGGTGAGCAAATATGCAGAACCATGGGCCGCTGCGTTGAGCGACCTCAAAACCAGATTGGAAAGTCCCGTGGAAAAGATCTTCGAAATCTACATCAAGACCACTCCTGAGCGGCTTTGGGAAGCCATCACGGACAGCGATACCCGCAGCAAGTACCAGTTCGGCAACACCCACTCTGCGGACTGGACACCGGGCGGGCACTACGAGATGCACAACCCCAAGGCCAACGGAGCGGTCCTCGGCGAAGGCGAAAACGTGGAGGTCGATCCCCCGCGCCGGCTCGTCCAGACCATGCGCGCGCTCTGGGGCGAGGACGTCAAAGCCGAGGGCACATCGCGCGTCACCTGGGAGATCGAACCGGTGGGCGACTCCTGCCACCTGACCGTCACCCACAGCGACCTTCGCGAAGGCGGCAACGACCAGATCTACGGCGGTTGGCCGATGATCCTCTCTGGCCTCAAGACCTGGCTGGAAACCGGCGAGGTCCTCACGACTCCGGGTTCGCTGATGTATTTGTGAGGGTCGACGGCGGCGCGCCCGCCGCTTTTAAGACCTGCCCGCCGCTTTTAGGCGCTGGCGGCCGGAACAAGGGCCGCGTTGAGATACTCCAAGTGCGCCAGTGTCGGGGCAGTCGCGTTCGCCGCGTATTCCGGGTGCTTGGTGAGGAACTTCTTGATGAAAGGGCACACCGGCACGACCCCGAGTCCCTCGCTCACTGTCTCCTTCAGCGCCACTGCGGCGAGCCTGCCCGCCAGCCCCTGTCCGCCGAACTCCTCGTTGATCACGGTGTGGTAGAAGATCCGCTGCGGGGACCCGCCGTCGTCGTACGCTTTGTACGCGGCCTTCCCGATCACGTGGCCATCAGCGAGCACTTCAAATCGCTCGCGGTCAACGTTGTGGCGGAAGGTGGCATCGGTCATCGCTAGCTCCTTGGTTGGGTCCTCTTGACCTGCCTAACCTCGGAGCCTGGGCTCTTTGTTCCCAAGTCTTCTCCAAGTCCACATTTGGACTTGGAGAAAACTTGGAGAATGGCTAAGCCGTGACGATGTCGCGCGTGGCGTGGTCGTACGTGAAGGTGACCTTGCCGCCGTCGTGCTTTAGCTCGTGGTTGGCACCATCACGCGCGCCGAACGCGCCGTAGTTCTCGTCCCACGAGCGGTTCAGCGCGATCTTGTAGGTGTAGAAACCGGCAGGCAGCGTGGCGGCGAGGGTCCAAACCTTACGACGGGAGTTGAACTTCATCTGTACCTCGTCGTACTGCGGCGCCCAATCCTCCGGGGCTCCGAGAATCGTGTTGAAGTCACCAGCGATCGCGACGGCGGACGGCTGCTCGAGCTTCTCGACGGCGGCAGCCGCCTTGGGTGCGGCAGCTTTCTTGGACGCTGTCTTGGCGGCCGACGCCTTCGTTGCGACGGCTTTGGCGGCCGGCGCCTTCTCTACGGCAGGCGCCTTTTCAGCGGCGGGTGCCTTTTCCACGGCCGGCGCCTTCTTGGCCGCGGGCTTCCTGGCAGCGGCCTTCTTGACGGGGGCCGTCGGAAGCGGCGTGTCTGCCGGGACGGGGGTGCCATCAGTCAGCGCTGTGACGAACTCGTCGGGCTTGGCGAAAGCGACGGTGGCGCGAAGGCCGTCGTCGGTGATGGTCCAGCCCGAACGGCCCTTGACCAGCCAGCCGGCCTTGACCAGCTTCGCGGTCTCCGTCGTCAGGTTCTTGTGGCCGCGCGGAATTCCTCCGCTGAGCAGCTCGCTCTCTCGCGCGTCCAGTGGGACGCGGACAATCGCCTCAGCCAGGATCTCGCCGGCATTCAACGACTGCTCGGACCATGTTCCCTCAGCCAAGACGTCCAGGACGGTCTTGAGACGGACACTGCTTTTTTCGACGGTGGACATAGCCACTGGGTCTCCTTCAACGGCGGACATTCCTTCAGCAGTCTGCCAATGTTCTGTAAATTCTGGCGACTGTTCTAGGTAAACACCGTGTGTCGTGACCCACTATTACGTCCAAACAGCCGCAAGTGATGGAGGGGTCTCGGATACCCGTCGGTAGCTAACGGTTGGAGTACCCTCAATGGTCCCTGGAGCCAGGGAAGCGAGCGGCCCCGCCGGCGGCTCAGCTTCAGTTAGGGACGTCCGGGTCCTCGGGCGGTATGAAAATGGCCTCGATGGGTTGGGCGAATAGCCGGGAGATGCGGAAGGCCAGGGGCAACGCGGGGTCGTAGCGGCCTGTTTCCAGCGCGTTTACTGTCTGTCGTGAAACGCCCAGCTGGTCAGCGAGTGCGCCTTGAGTCCAGCCCCTGCCCTCCCGCAGTGTCTTGAGATTGTTTTTCATCGACGTCCAACAACGGTTCCGGTGATAATCCAACCAAGCATTCCCGCGCCGTAGATGATCCATCCGACTCCAGGGACCCTGAACCCCGCAATCTCCAGGAATGCCATTGTCACTGACGCGATCATCGACACGGCGAATCCGCCCCCGAGGCCCTGCAGCAGGAGGAGTCGCTGATATTCGTCGATCCGCCGCACATGGCGCAGGACGGCCCGCACAATCCAGAGCGCGGGAATAACCGGGAGGACAGCCCAGACGAATCGCCATGGGCTGTTGCCGTCCAGACCTCCCCAGAGCAACACGCCGGTCAGCACCACCGCGTAGGCGGCCATCCCCGGCCAGAATTCCAGTTGATATGCGCGGGAGACAGCACGGTCTCCGTCGCTACGATCCTTGCTGTCAAGCTTCCTTGTCATAGCTCCTATTTTGAGCCGGCTTCCCCGTGGCTGTCAAGGACGCTTGTCATGCCAGTGTCGCGCACTTATAGTGCTTTGTGCCTTTCTGCTGTCGCGCGAGAATCTGAGTTACGCGTTCTGACGACAAGTGCGGCGATCGCCAGGGCGGCACCGACGAAGAGGACGATCGTGAACAAGGTGACGAGCGGACTCGGTCGCACGATCGACTCACCGGACAGCGCTTGGCCGGTGACGACGGCGAGTACTCCGACGTAGAGCGCAATGACCACCCAGATGATCCCGCGGCGGGTGGTCGGCCGCCGGAGGACGCGGGATTTTCTCGCAAGGATTTCCAGTGCGATCTCGACGAGCGGGATGATCTGGAGGGCGTGCATGCCTATGAAGTGGGGAATACGCAGATCTCCGGCGACCGTGCTCCATCCCAGGATAGGGAGGCCAGGTCCGCCATCGGGAATCCCGACCGTGTGGGCGCCGGCGATTCCTTGGAAGTCGCTCAGCTGCTGAGGCGTCGGACTCGTCATCAGGAACGCCAGCGCCATCCCGATGAGCGCGACGACAAAGCCTGCCCGGATTGCGAGGGATCGGGCGATATCGCCGAGGTCTTGGCGGAAGAGCATGACGACTACGGGGAGCGCGGCTGCCCACACAATCACGATCGAGACTGCCATCACGCCCCAGATCGCAGCGTGGAACGGTGTCGAGACGTTGAAGTGGCTTGTCGTTCCGGCGATCACGGCACCAACGATGACCACAATTTCTACGAGGAGGAAGACGGCTGCTACGGTACCGGCCCACCAAGCGAAGCGTTGCCCGCGTTTCAGGAGCCCGATCAACCAGGACAGGGTGAGTGTGTAAACGCAGATCGAGATCGCGAACTTGAGCGGTTTCGCCCAGATCGGAGCGCCGGTCAGGATGCGCGAATCTACGAAAAGGCCGACCACGCTGACGATTGCGAGAGCGGCCATGGCGATTGACAGCCAGAGCAGCGGTCTGTGCCAGCCGACCGCTCGGAGGGGAGGGTTCGTCTCTACTTCCGGTTGGGATTGTGGTTTTGTCATGATCGGTCCTCGACTGTTTCCGCGGAGTTTTCGGGGGTGAGCGGCGTACTGAAGCGAAGTGACGAGACGTGCTCTTGGGCCGCGCGCCGCAGGGCGGCGAAAAGCGCATCGCCTAGGACGGTTCCGATGACCACGGTCTCCGCCTGTGCCTCGCGGCCGTGTCGCGTCTCGAGCTCATCGACGTCGGCTTCCGCGGCCAGGAGTGCCGCTTCGGCATAGCGTTTGAACCAACCGCGCTCGTCATGCTGCCCGACCGCTTCGAACGCCGTCAGAACGCGTGCGGCGGCGAGGCGGCCCGGGTTCGTGGAGTGGTAGTGCCATCCAGAGAGGAGCTCGTCGATGCGGGAGAGAGCAGCGGGATCAAGACTCGATTGGTCCAGTTCATCGGATACGGTCTGCTGCGCGATCTCGAACGTCTCTGCTAGCGGCTTATCGGAGTCAATGGCTTCGATAACGCGCTGGCTCGCTGCAACGGTGAGGCCACCGACCTCAATGAGTCCGCGGATGAGACGCAGCCGTTGTACATGGGCGTCGCCGTAGTCGGCCTGGTTGGGTAGCGAACGTTCGCCGCCCTGCAGTAGTCCAGCGCGAATGTAGAACTTGATCGTTGCAACCGGCACCCCGGTTGCCTCGCTGAGTTTGGCCATCTTCATACGGATAGCCTAACTCTCGGATAGTGTTAATATCCATAATTTGAAGAGAGATTTATGGCCTGTTCTGCGGGGCAGATCCCAAGCAGCCCGGAGCGCCTACTCCCCCGAGGCTTTCTCCCACTCCGAAACCTCGGCCAACAGCTCAGCCTTCCGAGCCTCGTCCGCGAACGATGAACGCACCGAGTTCGCGGCCAGGCGGGCCCGGTCCCCAACAGACAAGCCGTGCACGGCGACAAGTTGCGCGAAGTTGTCCTCCACGTAGCCGCCAAAGTAGGCGGGATCGTCCGAGTTCACGCTGACATTCAGCCCAGCGGCCAACATCGCAGGCAAAGGGTGATCGGCCAGGGTATCAACGGCACGCAGCCGGACGTTGGACAGGGGGCACACGGTCAACGGAACCTGCTCAGCCACCAACCGTTCCACCAGGGCCGCATCTTCCATGCAGCGGATGCCGTGGTCAATCCTCTCGGCACCGAGCAGGTCAAGGGCCTCGTAAATATACGAAGCGGGGCCTTCCTCGCCGGCGTGCGCGATCCGTCGCAGGCCGGCTTCCGCCGCGCGGCGGTAGAGGCGTTCGAACTTCGACGGCGGATTGCCCACCTCTGCCGAATCCAGGCCAATGCCGGCGATCGGCGCCTTCATGGCAATGAGCTCCTCCAGAACCTCCAGCGCAGATTCCTCGGACAAGTCCCTCAGGAAGGCGGCAATCAGGAGCGTCGAGACGCCGAACTCCTCCACCGACGTCGCGAGTGCGGATGCCACACCGTTCACGCACGTCTCCAGGGAGACCCCACGGGAGATGTGCGCCTGCGGATCCATCATGACCTCCACGTGCCGCACGCCACCGGCCGCGGCGCGTGCCAAGTAAGCCCTGGTCATGTCCGCAAAATCCTGCTCGGTGCGCAATACGGCCATGTTCGCGTAGTACAGATCCAGGAACGACTGCAGATCCGTGAACTCGTACCGTGCGCGCAGCTCGTCCAAATCCACGTACGGAAGCTCAATCCCGTTCCGTTCCGCGAGCGCGAAAATCAGCTCGGGCTGAAGCGTCCCCTCGATGTGCAGGTGCAGTTCGGCAACCGGAGGTGCCGCCGTCGTCGTCGATTCGCCAAAAGTTTCCACTCGACAAGAGTAGGACGAATACCCGATGCACCCCATCTGAACGCCCGCCAAGCGGGGTTCAGGGCAGAAAGCGATTGATTCTGCGCAGGAGGGGCCCGAATACCGGATGGCGTTGCCAACGACGGGCCATCACTGCGTTCCGAGTGCGGTCAACCATCCCCAGAACCGCACTGGCGGGCCAGTTTCCGGCACGGGTCTCCCGCCGACGCGCGGCGCTCCGGAGCGAAACTGTGCATGACAGGCATACCCCCGCCTCCGGATGTGCTCCAAGGCGGACGAGTTGCGCCTCAGGGTACTCCGAGCCGCAGCACCAGCACGCAAAACCGCGCTGTCCTTCATCACCGAATTCCGGCGGGGCTTCCATGGGACAAGTATCACTTGCCTGGGTGACACCGGCGCATACTGATCTTATGACCGGCTCCTTTGTCACGGCATGGCTCTTCGCGCTGGTCTTGGTCGTGTGCCTCGGCATCTGGGCATACAGCGTGGTGGACTTTGGCGAGACAGACGAACGGGACATGCGTACCTTTACCAAAGAGGTGTGGGGCGTCATCCTGATTTTCGGATGCGTCTTCGGCGGAATTGCCTGGCTCGTGGGCGGAAGGCCCCACCCGCCGGGCGTCCGACGGCGATCTTCAGGGCACCGATAGCACCGCCGAGGGGAAGACCACACCGCGTCAACTTGGATCTGCGCCCTTCGGCCCCCAAACTGAAAGGATGCAGACCTTCCTCCCGTTCCCCGATTTCAAGCAAAGTGCTGCCGTCTTGGACACCGCAAGGCTAGGCAAGCAGCGTGTCGAAGCACTGCAGATCCTCCGCGCACTGGTGATCCCCGAGTTCGGCCGGCCTTCCCACCCCGCTATCCGCATGTGGATGGGCTACGTTCCCGCGCTCACTCTCTACGGCCTGGCCATGGTGGACGAATGGGTCGCCCGAGGCAATCCGGACAACACCCGCGCCAGCATCACCGAGTTCGCACCCCAGGCAGCCCACCCGGACTATGCCTCCAAAATTCCGATGCCGCCATGGCTGGGCGACGCCGATTTCCACCTGAGCCACCGCTCCAAGTTGCTCCAGAAAGAGCCCCGCTTCTACGCCGATCTCTTCCCGGACACTCCGAACGACCTCGAGTACCTTTGGCCCGAGCCCCGGCACGAGTTCATTCCCGAAGACCCCTACGACGACTTCATCTGGGTGCTTCGTGCCCCGGTGGGCGACGTTGAACCCGAGAAGATCGACAAGGTAGGGATGCCGGCAGCAGGCAAGGCCAAGGCCGCCAACAGCGATGGCGACGGCTACCAGTTCGTCTATGCTTCGGAAACGTCCCGCCGCCCGGGCAAGACCGCCCGCAAGGCCCCGAAGCAACTGGTGAAGAAACCCACCCGCAACCGCCAGCGCCAGGACGAGGCCTTCCGCACGCTCCCCGGCAACACGCCTGTCCTCGTCCCCATCGAGGGCGGCGCCAAGTTTGCCTTGGGCAAGATCCACGGACGCCCGATCACCCTGGAAGACGGCCGTTTCGGTCGCAACTTCGAGGTCGACAAGGTCATCGACCGCACGGACTTCGACTACCCGGCCCTGTTGCAGGATCCGCGGGCGTTCTTCCCGATCCCGGCGCTGTAGCGTCAAGCTAAACGCGAACGACGGCGGCGCTTCGGTTCCTGACAAAAGGAACCGAAGCGCCGCCGTCGTTTAACCGTTCCCGGCTACTTGTCCTGCCGGCGGACAAGCGCCCGGATAACCAAGATCTCGTAGGCCACCAAGGCGACGACCCAAATGTAGTCAAACCAGCGGGCGTCGAATCGAACGAGCAGGGCCAGCAGCCCAAGTGCTGCACCCAGCTGGGTCGTGATGATGGCCAACCACGGCGTGGTTTTCACCTTATCCATTTCTCTCCCCTTTGAGTTGTGGCAAGTGAGTGACCATCGTAAGTGCATTTGTTAGAGGAAAGTTGCGACTAGGTGCTAATTGTGCAGAATTGAGTGTTGTTCTGCGGCAAAATGAGTGCCGGCGCAGGCCGTCCCTAACGCAACTAACTCGCAGTAGGTGTCGTTCTCAGGCCTCAAAACGACACCTACTGCGAGTCAGTTGGGCACCTCGCCCCACAGCGCCCAATCCTCCGGCCGCACCGAAGGCCGCCCCAGCAGGTAGCCCTGGCCGGCCGTCATCCCGAGCCTGGCGACGGCGGTCAACTCAGCTTCAGTTTCTATCCCCTCTGCGATCAAGACTGCGCCGATCTCCTTGGCGAAGCCGACCATGGCAGCTCCCAAGGCGCGCTGGCCTGGATCCGTGTCGATGCCGGCGATGATGTCCCTGTCGAGCTTGATCACATCGGGCTTGAGCAAAAGAACGTGGCGCATGGAGGCGAAGCCGGCGCCCGCGTCATCAACGGCGACCCTCAGGCCGCCGCGACGCAACGGCGCAAGCGCGGCTGCGAGGGGACCGTAATCGACGACGGGGTGGCGTTCTGTCACTTCAAGCACGATCCGGCCGAACGAAATGCCGGAGTCCGTGAGGATATCGGGCAGCCTCGCGTCAAGGCATACCCTCGGTGAGAGATTTACCGAAATAGACAATGTGGGTGGCAGCCGGACCGCGGCCGCGAGTGCGGTCTCGAGTGCAAGGATCTCAAGCTCACCATCCAGCCCGACCGCGGCGGACTCAACGAACCACGCCTCCGGCGAAATGCCGGGGAAGCTCGGGAAGCGGGTCAAGGCTTCGGCTCCAATGACCGAGCCTGATTCCAAGAAACGGACCGGCTGGAACGCAGTCAGCAAGGAACGGGCAGCCAGCATCGCCTCGATACGGCGCTTGATCTCCCCGGCAGCGAGCCTGTCCGCCGTCCCGGGTTCAAGGGGCCTGCTGGTTCCCTCGAAACCGCAGGGTCGCCCGGCGGCATCGCGGAGCGACCTTCCCGACACGTCAACCACGAACCTGCTGCCGTCCTTGTGGCGGCACACAGCGCGGAGCCCGGCCCAGCCGGCGGCTGCGTCCTGGCTGGGCGTCATTGCTTGCAGGGCGTCCGCCAGATCGTCAGGATCGATGATCAAGCTGAAATGCCTGCCCAGCAGTTCGGAAGGCTCGTACCCGGTGAGTTCCACTCCTGCCGGGCTGGAGAAGGTGAATCGCCCGTCAGGTCCTAGGGCCCACAACCACTCTCGGCTGGTGGTCAGCACCGTATCCATCAAGCGGGTGGTCCGGGACGCGTCAGCCCGCTCCCGGAGCTGCTGACGCACCAAAGAGAACGACGCATAGACCACAACGGGAATCACCAGCAAGGAAAGAACATCCGGAATCCAGACCGGCCAGCCCCATGCTTCCCAAGGTTCATCGCGAAGAACGAAGGGAAGGCCGACCGCCAAGGCAACGCTGGCCTCCATGACGATGATGACAAACAGCCACCATCTGGTCTTGGACGCCCGAATGCTCTCCCTCGGCCCGCGCGTTCGAAACATGGCCCCCCCTGGCACAAGCTAACGCTGCTGATCTCCTACATGATGCCACTCATGCTTGGAGAACTGGCAGCATTATTTCGAAATCATCAACCGTCGAGTGCTCGCGCCAGGCTCGCTGGGGCTTTGATTATTTCCCTAGCCCGGCCCGGCGGAGCGCTTCCGCCATGGCCGTGTTGACCGGCGCCTGAGGAGCCGCCTTCGCAGGAACCGCCTTGCGACCAGGCACCGCTTTCGCGCCCTGTCCAGCCTGCGGCGCCGGGCGCCGCTCGCCTCGCTCGCCGCCACGCCCCTCGCCGCCACGCCCCTCGCCGCGCTCGCCCCCACGCGAGCCGCGGTCACGCCCGCCGCCCCGCGAACCGGACCCGCCCGTGGTGCCGGGTTCGTCGTCGAGCCTTAGGGTGAGCGAAATCCGCTTCCGCTCCGGATCCGCCTCCAGGACCTTCACGCGCACCACTTGCCCGGATTTCACGATCTCCCGGGGATCGGACACGAACTTGTTGGACAGCGCGGACACGTGGACCAGGCCGTCCTGGTGCACTCCGACATCCACGAACGCCCCGAACGCCGCCACATTGGTGACGGTGCCTTCCAAGATCATGCCGGGCTTGAGGTCGGAAATCTTCTCGATACCCTCGGAGAACGTCGCTGCGGCGAATGCCGGGCGGGGGTCGCGGCCGGGCTTTTCGAGCTCGGACATGATGTCGCGCACGGTGGGCAGGCCGAACGTCCCATCCACGAAAGCCTGCGGGTCGAGCGAAGACACAGCAGCTCCATGCGCAGCAGCCACGATCTTCCTCGCCACGGAATACGCTTCCGGGTGGACGCTGGACGCGTCGAGCGGTTCCGCTCCCCCGGTGATCCGCAGGAAGCCAGCGCACTGCTCAAACGCCTTCGCGCCCAGCCGCGGCACCTTCTTGAGGTCGGCTCGCCTGGCGAACGGCCCGTTCTCGTTGCGGTACGCCACAATGTTCTCGCTCAGGAGCGGCCCAACGCCGGCCACCCGGGCCAGCAGCGCGGGCGACGCCGTGTTCACGTCCACGCCCACCGCATTCACGCAGTCTTCGACGACGGCGTCCAGCGAACGGTCCAGCTTCGCCGCCGTGACATCGTGCTGGTACTGCCCCACGCCGATCGACTTCGGTTCGATCTTCACCAATTCTGCCAACGGATCCTGCAAGCGTCGGGCGATCGAAACGGCTCCGCGCAAGGAAACGTCCATACCGGGCAGTTCCGCGGACGCAAGCGCAGACGCCGAATACACGGAGGCACCGGCCTCGGACACCACGAGTTTCTGCAACGTCGGACCACCGGATGCTGCCAGCGACTTGATGAGCTGAACGGCGAGCTTGTCCGTTTCGCGCGACGCCGTGCCGTTGCCGATCGCGACGAGCTCGACGCCGTGCTTCCGCGCCAAACGCTCCAACGTCACCAACGCCTCGTCCCACTTCTTTGCTGGGGCGTGGGGATAGACGGTATCGGTGGCGACGACTTTGCCAGTGCCATCGACGACGGCCACTTTCACGCCCGTGCGCAGTCCCGGGTCCAGGCCCAGCGTGGCGCGGTTTCCGGCAGGGGCTGAAAGAAGGACATCGCGCAGGTTGGCGGCGAAAACGCGAACGGCCTCGTCCTCGGCCTGCGCGAACATCCGGCCACGGAGGTCGTTGCTCAGGCGGTCCAGGATGCGCGAGCGCCAAGCGATCTGTGCGGTCTGGACGAGCCACGAATCGGCGGGCCGGCCGCGCTCGGCGACCCCGAGGCACTTGGCCACAGCATTCTCGTACCGGCCGCGCGCGGCGGCCAGCGCGTCGTCGTCGGCTGGTTCTGCCTCGGCGAGATCAAGCTCAAGGACGCCGTCGTTCTCGCCGCGCAAGAGCGCGAGCACGCGGTGGCCGGGCATGCCGGAAGGCACTTGGGTGAACTCGAAATAGTCCTTGAACTTCTGCCCCTCGACTTCCTGGCCCTTCTTCACGCGTGAAACCATCCGCCCTTGCGTCCACAACCGCTCGCGCAGCGTTTCGGCGAGATCGGGGTCCTGGGAGACCCGCTCCACGAGGATCGAGCGGGCGCCGGCGAGCGCAGCGGAAGCATCGTCAATGGAGTGCTCGGCGTTGAGGTATTTGGCGGCCTCACGCTCAGGATCGAGCTGCGGGTTCGCGAGAAGCGCCTCGGCGAGCGGCTCAAGGCCGGCTTCGCGGGCGATCTGCGCTTTGGTGCGGCGCTTGGACTTGAAGGGCAGGTAAATGTCTTCGAGCCGGGACTTGGTATCGGCGCCGACGACGGCGGCCTCCAGTTCCGGAGTCAGCTTGCCTTGCGCGGCAATCGCCTCAAGGACCGTTCGACGGCGGTCCTCCAGGTCCCGCAGGTACCGGAGCCGTTCCTCGAGCTCGCGCAACTGGGTGTCATCGAGCGTCCCGGTGACTTCCTTGCGGTACCGGGCGATGAACGGGACGGTGGATCCGGCGTCGAGCAATTCAACCGCGGCCTTGACCTGCCAGGCCTTCACACCGAGCTCTTCGGCGATCAGGGCGTGGATGGCGGCGTCTGCTGACTGGTGCCGTGCTGACTGGTGCTGGGGAAGTTGGGTCACCATGACATTTTGCCTTACGGGTTTGCCCTACCTAAAGACGGCGCCTCGTGCTGTAGTGGAAAGAGTGCTGTAGTGGAAAGAGCCGCCGTTGATCCGGTCAGGAATGCTACTCAAGGAAGAGGCGCATCATGCAAGAACTGCTCATCATCCTGCAGGACGGCTTTGACGCTGATGACGTTGAAGTCACCGTCAACCACAAAGAGGCCCACCACGAGCGCGACGTATCCACCAGGGAGATGCTGGGAATGGCTGCGGAGATCTCCGTGGAGTTGCCTGCGAAGGGATCCACTGTGGGCGTCGAGGTCACCAGCCGTCAGCTCAGCGCAAGCAAGAAGCTCCACGGAAAAGCAAAGAGCCTGCTGGTTTCCATCGAGGATGGGGAACTGGTGATGCGTGAAGGCACCGGGCGGGAAGCGTTTCTCTAGCTGTGTTCTAGGTGACTGACCGCAAGGCTGGGCCGCAAGGCTGGGCCACATGTCTTGGCCCGCGCACGGAAGCGCCACGGCCGGCGGGCCGTGACGCTTATGGGTGCGAAAGTTGCGGTTAGCCCAGTTGCGCCATGGGAGTCTTGGCGGAGATGTGCTCCACCAATTCGCCTACGCGGTCCTCGGCGTAGTTGCGGGCGATGTCGCCCTGGCTGATGATGCCCACCAACTTGTGGTCGGTGATGACCGGAAGGCGCCGGACCTGGTGCTTCTCCATCAGGTCGATGGCGGCGTCAATGCTGGCATCGGCATCGATCCAGATCGGCGTGCCCTGGGCGAGATCCGCCGCGGTCAGCCGGTCAACATCCAATCCCTCGGAAACGCACTTGACCACAATGTCGCGGTCAGTGATGAATCCTTTGAGTTTTCCATCGCTGCCGCAGATCGGCAGGGAACCGACGTCCAGGTCGCGCATCAGGACAGCCGCGTCACGCAGCGACTGGTCTTCCTTGACGCACTGGGCATTGGTGGTCATGAATTCGCGCACAACACTCATGAGTCCTCCTTGATCGATTGGGTATCGACGCGGACCCCCCGGCACCGACGCCGATGCTGTCAGCCTACGCTTGGGGTTTGGCTGTGGCCAGATGCTGTTTGCTCCCGCTGGATTACTCGGCGATGTCCTCGGCCCACAGTTCCGGATTCTCTTCCTGGAAGGTGCGCATCATGTCCACGCACCGCTGGTCATCGAGGACCACCACCTCCACGCCCCGGGACCGCAGCAGCTCGAATTCGCCGCCGAACGTGCGGGCCTCACCCACCACCACGCGCGGGATCTTGAACTGGATGATGGTGCCCGTGCACATGGCACACGGCGCGAGGGTCGTATAGAGGGTTGTGTCCCGGTAGCTCTTCTGCCGGCCGGCTGCGCGGAGGGCCGACATTTCCCCGTGCGCGATGGGATCGCCGTTCTGGACGCGTTCGTTGTGCCCACTCGCGATCACCACCCCACCACGGGCGAGCGATGCGCCGATGGGAATTCCGCCTTCGCTGAGGCTCTTCCGGGCTGCCTGGTACGCGGCTTCGAAGGCGGGATCTAGTGAGGCTTGGACGTCAGACTGGGTCATTCGGAGCCTGCTTTCCGGGAGGTGGGGATCTTCCGCTACTTGTTCTATAACTTATATAATAAAGACGGAGGTGGAAGAGATGATCCTCAACGTAGACCTGGCCAGCGACGTGCCGATCTACCAGCAGCTTCGGGACCAGATCGTGGAGGCGATCGCCGACGGCGTGCTGGCCGAAGGCAGCTCGTTGCCGGCCACCAGGACCCTCGCTGCGGACTTCGGGATCAATTTCCACACCGTGAACAAAGCCTACGACCTGTTGCGCCAGCAGGGCCTGATCCAGCTCAACCGCAAGACCGGCGCGGTGGTGACCCCGACGGTCGCGGACCCGCCGTTCGGCGCGGAGTGGGCCGCGAGGGCACGCACCCTGCTGGCCGAGGCCGTCGCCAGGGGACTACCGGCCGACGAGGTTCTCAAGTCCTGCCGGTCGATACTCGATTCATTTGGAACCACGCAACCAGAGGACATGCCATGATCGTTGCCATCGTCGTGAGCTCCGCGTTGTCAGCACTGGTGCTCGCCATCGCCCTGGTGCTGCCCTCGATCAACAGCCCGACCGTGCCTTTCGGGGTCCGGGTACCGGCCGAGCGTGCCGACGACCCGGCTGTGGTCAGGCAGACCCGCATCTACCGATGGAGGGTTCTCCTCAGCGGGATCGTAGCCGCCGTGCTCGGCAGCGTCACCTATGGCGTGACCGGGGAAACGTTGCTATTGCCGCTCGCGGTGGTGGTGCTCGTCGGCGTCTGGTACGGCTGCTTCTTCCTCGCCAATCACGAGATCCGGACCGCCAAGGCCGCCGGGGGCTGGTACAAGGGCGTGCACCAAGGCATCGCGGTGGATACCGAACTGCGGACCGACCCACCGCGGTTTCCCTGGCTCTGGCTGGCGCCGGCGTTGATCATCACGCTCGCCACGGTGGTGATCGGCGTGATCATCTACCCGTCGATGCCCGAGGTGCTCAACGTGCACTACACCGCGAAGGGCATGCCCAACCGCTTGGCCGCCAAATCGGTCGGAACCGCCTTCTCACTGGTGTTCGTGCAGATCGGAGTGACCGCCCTGCTCGTGGGTATCGCGGCCGCCATTGTCTTCCGCAGCCGGCCCGACATCGACCCCGCGCACCCCGTAGGTTCCGCGCGCTGGCACCGCCGGTATATGTCATTGGGCGCCAAGGCATTGCTCGGACTGGTCGCGATGATCGACCTGGGGATGCTGGGATCCTCGCTGCTGATGTGGACCGGCACGGTCACACCGTGGGCGCCGATGGTGGTGGTGCTCCCGATCCTGGCCGCCGTCGCGGTAGCCGTCGTTGTCTTGGCCAGGAACAACCGCGAGCGGGACCTGGGCGAGGAGGACACCGGTCTGACCCATCGGGAGGACGACAAATACTGGCGGGGCGGCTTGTTCTACATCAACCGCGAAGACCACGCGCTGATGGTTCCGCGCCGCTTCGGTCTGGGATGGGCCCTCAACTTCGGCAATCCCCGGGCAGCGATGCTCCTGGCCGGCATAGTCGCGCTGATCGGCCTGCTGATCACCCTCCGTTTCGGCGGCTGACTCCCCATCGCGCTGACCCCACTGCCAGGCTGCCTTACTGTCGGACCGCACTGATAGCTTGGCATCATCAGCTCAACGGTCTGGGGGCACGGTGTTTTTTCTCGATTCAGTCGATCTCGATTCAATAGATACAGGGCAAGCGCAGGACTTGGTGTTTTCCGCCAGCGACCTCGTGACGGCCTCCACCTGCGAGTACCAGTTGCTGCGCAAGTTGGACGAGAAGCTGGGCCGCTCACAGAAGCCGGCCTTCGACGTCGACGAAATGCTGGAACGGACCGCCGCTCTGGGCGACGTTCACGAGCATAGGGTGCTGGACCGATTCGTGGCCGAGTTCGGGTGGTGGAACCCCTCCGCGGGCACGGGAGTGTACGACGTCGTTCCCGCCCAAGCGATGGACCGCACCACCCTGCAAGCCAAGCATGCGGAATCCATCGAGGCGTTGCGATCCGGCGCGGATGTGGTCTTCCAGGCAGCATTCTTCGACGGTCAGTTCCACGGACGGTCCGATTTCCTGGTCAAGCAGCCGGACGGCAGCTACGCGGTTTACGACACCAAGCTCGCCCGCCACGCCAAGGTCACGGCGCTACTGCAACTGGCGGCCTATGGCGAGCAGCTACTCAAGGCGGGAATTACCCCGGCCCCGGATCTGACACTTGTCCTTGGGGCTACCATTCAGCGGGACGCTGGCGGTTTCGACTACGTGCATAGCGACCACCGGCTCGCCGATGTCCTGCCGGTGTTCCGTGAACGCCGGGACCGCTTCCTCGCCTTGACGGAAGTGCACCAATCGCGGACGGAGCCTATCCAATGGGGCGCGCCCGGAGTCACCGCATGCGGTCGCTGCGACTACTGCAAAGAACAAGTACGCCTCCACCGGGATCTGCTGATGGTGGCGGGGATGAGAATCACCCGGCGCAAGAAGCTCAGGGAAAACGGCATTCTCACCATCGACGCCCTCGCCGAGATGCCCGACGCCGCGGATTCCGCCACACGGCGCCTGCAGGAACAAGCCCGACTGCAAACTGGAACAGCCACACCCGATGGCAGCGTCGACTACACCGACAAGACCGGCACGGCGAAGAGCATCAGCTACTCCGTTCTGGAGTTCAACTCCTTGGCCTGGCTCCCCCGTCCCGACGCTGGAGACATCTTCTTTGACTTCGAGGGAGACCCCCTGTGGCAGGACCCGGTAACCGGCCGCTGGGGATTGGAGTACTTGTTCGGGGTTGTCGAAAATCCGACGGAGCCAGGCGGATCTCCCGTGTTCAAGCCGTTCTGGGCACACTCCCGGGCTGAGGAACGGCAGGCGTTCATCGATTTCCTCGACTACGTGGAAGAACGCCGGATGAAGTATCCGGACATGCGGATCTACCACTACGCCGCCTACGAGAAAACCGCGCTGCGCAATCTGTCGGTCATCCACACCGTGGGCGAAGCCGCCGTGGACAACCTCCTGCGCGAAGGCGTGCTGGTGGACCTCTACGACACCGTGCGGCACAGCATCCGCATCTCGGAAGACTCCTACAGCATCAAGAAACTCGAACCCCTGTATATGGGAAAGCACTTGCGTTCGGGCGAGGTGACCGACGCCGGAGCCTCCGTAGTTGCCTACGCCAACTACTGCACTGCCCGGGACGCAGACCGCGAGGATGAAGCGGCAGCAATCCTGGCTGGAATCTCCGACTACAACGAATACGACTGCCTCTCCACCCTGGAACTGCGGAATTGGCTGCTGGGTCTGGCAGCGGAGCGCTCCATTGACCCCGGTCTTCCGGCTGCTTCGGGACCCGAGCTACCCGCGGAGACCGAGCCGGACAAGTACCAGGCCGCGCCCGAGGAAACAGCCCTCCTCGACTACCTTGAGGAATTGCCGGACGATTCCCTCCGATCCGATGACAACCGGGCTGTGGCCTTGGTGGCGGCCGCTGTCGGCTTTCACCGGCGCGAGGATAAGCAATTCTGGTGGGGACACTTCGACCGCCTGGACCGGCCAGTCTCCGAGTGGGAGGACACCAGGGACTGCTTCATCGTGGAAGGCGGCGAAGTGCTGGAGGACTGGGCCAAGCCGACTCCCCGCAGCAACCCGGCACGGAAGGTCCGGCTGTTTGGCCACGCTGCCGACGGCTCCGGATTCGCGCCCGGTAAAAAGTACTTCCGGATGTACGAGCCTCCGCTCCCTGATGCTTTCCTTGGCAAGAACGAAAGCACTCTCGGCAGATCGGGAATGTCCGGCACGGAGGTGATCGAGGTTGGTGATCCCGACGACCTTGATGATGGAAGCACGCTTTCGGGACCCGACCACGCCGTCTCAGACGTCGTGACCATTTCGGAGCGATTGCCCAGAGGTGCCGACGAATACCCGCAGCTTCCCATGGCCTTGACGCCCGATGCTCCAGTCAACACGGACGGGCAAAGGAAGGCCTTGAGCGAACTGGCCATCAAGGTGCATTCCAGTCTGCCGTCGTGGCCCAAGGATCCGGCGTTGGACCTGTTGCGCCGCGTCCCTCCGAGGCTGGCCACGCTTCCGGAACTGCCCGCCGTCGGGTCCGGCGACGATGCATATGTGGACGCCATCACCGCCGCCGTGTCGGATCTGGACCAGTCATACCTAGCTGTCCAAGGTCCGCCGGGAACGGGCAAGACTTATGTTGGCTCGCACGTTGTCGCGCGGCTGGTGCGTGCGGGCTGGAAGGTAGGGGTTGTTGCGCAGTCCCATGCCGTCGTGGAGAACATGCTCCACGCCGCGGTGAAGGCCGGCGTGGACACGGATGTCATTGCCAAGGAAATGAAGCACGATGACCCCGTCCCGTGGAACCAGCAGACGAAGGACGACATTGCCCTCCTCTTGGGATCCCCCGGCGGCTGCTTGATCGGCGGGACGGCGTGGACCATGACGGGCCGGACCGTTCCTTCGGGATCCCTGGACTTGCTGGTTATTGACGAAGCCGGTCAGTTCTCGCTCGCCAACACCCTCGCCGTGAGCCGGGCAACGAGGAGGCTGCTGCTCCTCGGCGATCCGCAGCAACTTCCCCAAGTCACCCAGGGCAAGCACCCGGAACCGGTCGACGAGTCTGCACTCGGCTGGCTGGCCCACGGCCTGCATACGCTGCCCGCGGAGCTCGGCTACTTCCTGGCGACCTCGTGGCGCATGCACCCGGATTTGTGCGCCGCGGTGTCGGAATTGTCCTACGATGGTCGGCTGCATTCAGCACCAGCTGCTTCCAGGCGACGGCTCTCCGGAGTTCCGGCCGGCGTCGAATGCGTTTACGTGCCGCACGGCGGTAATTCCACGCAGTCTCCCGAAGAAGCGGTGGAGGTAGTCCGGCAGGTCAGGTCGCACCTTGGCCTGGCTTGGCTGGACCCTCGGGAGTTGCCTGAGTCATCGGCCGAGCGGCCGCTGACCGAAAAGGACATCCTGGTGGTGGCGGCCTATAACGCCCAAGTCCAGCTCATCCAGCACGAACTGAGGGCGGCCGGACTTCGCGGCGTGCGGGTCGGGACCGTGGACAAGTTCCAAGGCCAGGAAGCTCCCGTGGTGATCGTCTCCATGGCCGCGTCCGCTGCCGCCGAGGTACCGCGCGGCATGGAGTTTCTGCTCTCGCGCAACCGGATCAATGTGGCGGTGTCGCGCGGTCAGTGGCGGGCCGTCGTCGTGCGCTCACCGGAGCTGACCAACTACCTGCCTACCCAACCGGAAGGGCTGGCGCAGTTGGGCGGTTTTGTGGGACTGTGCCAGCGCAGCGCCCCCAACTGACTCGCATTTAATGTCGTTATGAGGGCTGAAAACGACAACTACTGCGAGTCAGTTGGGCAACCCGAGCGCCTCGTCCAGGACTGCCCCGAAGTTCGCGGGGTCGTGGGCGAAGCGGCCTAGGAAAAGTCCGGACACGCCCCGCAGTTCAGGCAGGAGCCCCGGTTTGGCCGAGCCGCCGTAAATGATCGGCAGCTCGGCGAGGCCATGTTCGGCGAGGGAGGCCCGCAGCTGGGATACGACGTCGGACACGTAAGCTGCGCCGGCCGGCTCGGCCGCGCCGATGGCCCACACCGGTTCGTAGGCAATAACCATGCGGGCCGCCGTCGCCCAGTCGCCTCGGACGGCGGCCGAGATCTGCCGGAACACGAACGACGCCGACACCGTCGGATCGGCGACGGCCTCCTCTCCGACGCACAGCAGCGGGGTCAACCCTGCATCCACCGCGGCCCGGACCTTCAATGCGACCACGGCGTCGTCCTCGGCGAAGTGCCGGCGTCGTTCCGCGTGTCCTATCTCCACGAGCCGCACACCAAGCTCCGCCAGCAACGACGGGGACACTTCGCCCGTCCACGGGCCGTCAGCCCAACCGCAGTTCTGCGCGCCAAGGAGCATCGTAGAACCTTCCAGTATCCGGGCCGCTGCGGGCAGCATAGGGAAGGACGGGATCACAAACGGGACCACCCGCCCGGCCACAAGGGCCGGACGGGCGTCCACTTCATTTCGCAGTTGCTCCAGCCAAGACATGCTCTGCTGGTAGCCCAGGTACATCTTGGTGCTGACCCCGATGTACATGGGCTACTTGCCCAGGAGATCGTCGGCCTTGTTCCTGAATGCCCGGGTGCCATACATCATGGCGGCCGCCAGGAAGGGAAGGACGCCCAGCGCATAGACCCCGGCCGATCCGGTGGGGTCTGCCGTGGCGCTGTTGACTGCGGTCCGCAGGATCGGAGCTACGAAACCGCCCAGGTTGCCCAGCGAGTTGATCAGGCCGATGCCCGCCGCGGCTGCGGAACCGGCAAGGAACGCCGTGGGGTAGGCCCAGACAACCGGCCCGACGGCGAGGAAGCTGCATACCGCGAGGGTGATGAAGATGAGCCCGAGCACCGGCTGATGGTTGGTGCCGGCCCACGCCGAACCGAGGATGCACACACCCGTGGACAGGAACAGCACCGTCCCGAACATGCGACGCTTGGCGACAGTGTTGGCCGCCCGGCCGATCAGGTAGCAGGAGAAGATGCCGAAGAACCACGGAACCGCAATCAGCAGGCCGACGGCGAGGCCCACCTTCTGTCCGGTCAGCGACGAAACTTGCTGCGGGAGGAAGAAGGTGACGCCGTAAACGGCGATCTGCAGGCAGAAGTAGATCAGGGTGAAGTACCAGACACGGCCGTTGCGCATCGCTGCGAACACACCCCGCGGACCAGTTTCATCCTTGACTGTGTCTTCCTGCGCCATGATCTCCTGGAGCGCGAACTTCTCGTCGACGTTGAGGAACTTGGCCTTCTCCGGGCCGTTGATCAGGAAGAAGAAGGCAGCAACACCAGCGAGGACGGCCAGGATGCCCTCGGTGAAGAACATGACCTGCCAGCCGCTGACGCCGGGAATCTGGTCGCCGATGTTGATGAGCCAGCCCGAGAGCGGGTTGCCGATCATCTGGGAGAACGGCTGGGCGAGGTAGAAAATCGCGAACATCTGCACGCGCACCTTGTTCGGGAACCACTCGGCCAGGTACATGATGACGCCCGGGAACAGGCCCGCCTCGGTCACGCCGAGCAGGAACCGCAGGATCACGAAGGACGTCTCACCTTGCACGAAGGCAAAGCAAGCGGAGACGATGCCCCAAGTGATCGCGATGCGGGCAAGCCAGATCTTGGCGCCGACCTTCTTGAGCAGCAGGTTGCTGGGGATTTCAAAGATCGCGTAACCGATGAAGAAAATGCCGGCACCGAGCGCGAACGCCCCGGCCGAGACGCCTTTGTCCGCGCCGAGGGCGGCTTCAGCGAAACCGACGTTGGTGCGGTCGAGGAAGGAGACCACATAGAGGATGACCAGCATCGGCATGAGCCGGGTGGCAGCCTTCCGGATCGCCGATTTCAGGACCGGCGAATCCAGCATCTCCTTCGTGGATGAAGTGGCAAGGGACATCGAAACTCCTCGTTGAGTAACCAGGGTTGAGTAATCAGGGTTGAGCAATCAGTGTTGAGTAGTCAGGTTTCAGGTATTCCGGATTAGTGCATGTACAAGCCGCCGTCGACATTCAGCGTCTGGCCCGAGATGTAGCCGGAGTCCTCGCTGATGAGGAAGGCGATGGCGGCGGCGATGTCCCGGGTGGAGCCCACGCGGTTCACCACGAGGTCCTTGGTGAGTTCGTCCTTGCGTTCCTGGCTGAGGGTCCCGCCCATGATGTCTGTGTCGATGGGACCGGGAGAAATGGCGTTGACGGTGATGTCGTATTCCCCCAGTTCGCGGGCGGTGGCGCGGGTCAGCCCGATGACCCCGGCCTTGGCCACCGAGTACGGAGTCTTGGAGAACGTGCCGCCGCCGCGCTGTGCGGAAACCGAGGAGATGTTCACGATGCGTCCGATCCGGTTCTTGACCATGGATTCGGCCACGCGACGGGTGGCGTAGTGGACGCCGTTGAGGTTGATGTTCAGGACGCGGTTCCATTCGGCGGGCTCGAGTTCCAGGTACGGAATCGGTGAGCTGACGCCGGCAACGTTGGCCAGGGCGACGATCTGCGGCAACTCGGATTCAAGTATGTCGATCGCCGAGCGAACGGATGCTTCATCGGCCACGTTTGCGCCGACGCCGTGCGCTTGGACTCCGAACCGCTCGGCGATTTCCTTGGCGGCCGCCTTGCAGAGGGCATCGTCGAGGTCGATGATGCCGATGTTCCAGCCCTGGGCGGCCAGGTAATTGACGGTTGCCCGGCCGATGCCGCGCTCGGAAACGGCGCCGGTGACGATCGCGGTGCGTTCTGCGGGGAAGGTGCTCATGGGGATTCTCCTGTGAAAGATGGGGCTAGTTGATGGGTGCCGGGCCAAGCTCATCAATGAGTTTCTGCATGGCCACGTAGGCCTTGTTTCGGTAGGCGATGAGTTCGGGCGTGCGTTCCGCCGGGACGTTGAGGAAGCCTGCGCCGGTCTTGGTCCCGAGCTTTCCCGCCGCCACGAGGTCGCTCAGGATCTTCGGCGTCGCGAAGCGCTCCGGGAAACCGGTCTGCAGGGACTTGTAGCAGAAGTTGTAGACGTCCAGTCCTGCCATGTCCGCGATCGCGAATGGACCAAAGAACGGCAAGCGGAAGCCGAAGGTCGTACGGACCAGGGTGTCGACGTCGTCGGCTGTTGCGATCCCCTGCTCCACCAGCTGCGCGGCCTCGTGAAAAAGCGCGTACTGCAGCCGGTTGAGCACGAACCCGGTGACGTCCTTGACGACGGCGGTTTGCTTGCCGGCCGCGTGGACCAGTTCGCGGGACGCAGCCACGGTCTCGGCAGTGGTGCCAGCGTGGGGAATGATCTCGACGCCGGGAATGAACGGGGACGGGTTGGAGAAGTGCACGCCGAGGAATCGCTCCGGGCCAACGACCGCCTCGGCGAGATCGCCGATGGAGATGGTTGAGGTGTTGGAGCCGATCAGGGCGTCAGGACGTGCGGCGGCGCTGATGCGGGCCAGGGTCTGGTGCTTGATATCGAGGACCTCGGGGACGGCTTCTTCGATGAAATCGGCGTCAGCCACCGCCTCTTCGATGTCCTTCGCGGCCCACAGATTGGCCTTCAGGATTGCCGTGGACCCTTCCGGGAAGAGCCCCGCGGCCACGAATTCGTCGGACTCGACGAGCAGGCGGTCGTAGTTCTTCTGCGCGATTTCCGCGGATACATCCGCCAACGCCACGCGCGCCCCGCCGAGGGCCAGGACCTGCGCGATCCCGCCGCCCATATAGCCGGAGCCGACGACGGCGATCTTCCGGGCCGCCGTCGTGCCCGCGGGGGTCTTCTGGGTTTCAGTCATGTCACACTGCCTTTGTGTAATCGGGCTCGTAGGAGCAAATGGCGTCCACCTTGGCGGCGGAAGAAGATGTTTCGTCGAAGTGGTGGCCCAGCCATTCGCCCACCAGCTTCTTGGCCAGTTCCAAGCCAATCACCCGCTGGCCCATCGTCAGGACCTGGGCGTTGTTGCTCAGGACCGATCGCTCCACTGAGTAGCTGTCGTGCGCGGTGACGGCCCGGATCCCGGGGACTTTGTTGGCCGCGATGGCCACTCCCAGGCCCGTGCCGCAGATCAACAGGGCACGATCCGCTTCGCCCCCGGCGACTTTCCGCGCCGCCTCCACGGCAACGTGCGGGTAGGCCGTGGAGTCGTTGGTCCCGACGCCAACGTCGGTTACGGACGCCACCCGGGGATCGGCTTCAAGCAGCGCCATAAGCGCCTGCTTGTATTCGACGCCGGCTTCGTCATTGCCGACGACAATCCGCCAGCCCTCTGAGGTAGTCATGCTTGAACTCCGTTTCGTGCCGGGGGCGCCAGCTGTGAACCGCCCAGTTGTGAATCGATATGTTGTGAGATCCTCGCCGTGATCAGCCCGAAGGAGACCGCGCCAGGATCAGGGTGGCCCAGGCTCTTCTCCGCGAGCGGACGGGCCCGGCCCTTGAGCGGACGCAAACGCGCCGTCTCAGCCGCCGCGGACTCGGCCGCCGCAGCAGCTGCCGCCAGCGCCCGATCAACCGGAGCTCCGGCGTCGAACTCTGTGAGGAACGCATCCCGGAACGGCAGCAGCGCGTCCACCATGGTCTTGTCGCCAGGTTCGGCTTTGCCGAGCTCCGTGATCGCGTCCACAAAGCCAGTGACAGCGCCCGCCGCGTCCTCGCCCGAGTAGCCCGCCTTGTTGCCGAGCGCCTGTCCGGCTGCGATGATCGCCGAGCCCCACAGAGCGCCCGAGGTACCGCCGGCGCGTTCGCTCCAGGCCTCCCCCGCCGCGGTCAGGATCCGCCCCACCGAGGCTCCGCTTTCCGTCTCGGCGGCGGCGAAGGCCGCTTCAACGCCGCGTCGCATGCCGATGCCATGGTCGCCGTCGCCGGCAATCGCATCCAGCTTGCCGAGTTCTTCTTCATGCTCGACGACCACGTCCCGCACCTGGGCGAGCACTGCCACGGCCTGCCGGCCAAGTTCGGCAGCAGCCTCGGTGGGCTGCTCGACGTCGGACTCGTCCACTGCAGTGACGCTCGCTTGGTTGCGAGGCGGGCGGGGCGCAAGGTTGCCTTTGCGGTACGCCGGGGTGTCCGCGGGTGCCGCCCAATACTGCTCGAGTTCGTCGTCCAACCACAGCAGCGTGAGCGAAAGACCGGACATGTCCAGGCTTGTCACGAGCTCGCCGCACTCGGGTTCGACGACGGTAAGGCCCGCTCCGCTGAGGAGCTTCTCGATCTTGCCGAAGAGCAGGAAGAGTTCGTCGTACTTGACCGTGCCGAGGCCGTTGACGATGGCCACCACGCGGTTCCCGGCGTCGTCGGGTTTGTCCTTGAGGAGCTTGGAAACGAGCAGTTCGGCGAGCTCGGAAGCGGTGGGCATTTTGTGCTCGGAGATGCCAGGCTCGCCGTGGATGCCCAGGCCGAGGGACATTTGGCCGGCCGGAACGTGGAACAGCGGATCCGAGGCGCCCGGGAGGGTGCAACCGTCGAAGGCCACCCCCAGCGAGCGCGTGCGGTAGTTCGTCTTGATGGCCAAGCGCTCGACGGCGTCAAGGTCCAGTCCCGCTTCGGCCGCGGCGCCGGCGATCTTGAAGACCGTGAGGTCCCCCGCGATTCCGCGCCGCTTCTCGATCTGGTCCAGGGGTGCGCTGGCGATGTCGTCGGTAACGGTCACTGTGCGGGTCTCGATGCCTTCGGCGTTGAGCCGCAACTGGGCCTGGCCGAAGTGCAGCACGTCGCCGGCGTAGTTGCCATAGCTGAGCAAGACTCCGCCGCCGGCGTTGGCTGCCTTGGCCACGCGGTAGACCTGGCCGGCAGCCGGGGAGGCGAACATGTTGCCGCACGCCGAGGCGGTTGCCAGTCCGGGACCGACCAGTCCGGCGAAAGCAGGGTAGTGTCCCGAGCCGCCGCCCACCACGAGGGCGACCTGTCCGGCGGGGACTTCGGTGGACCGGACCACTCCGCCGTCCACGCGGGCTACGTATCCGCGGTTCGCGGCGACGAATCCGTCCAGTGCATCGTCCGCGAAGTCCGCGGGGTTGTCGAAAATCCTTGTCATGGTCCTAGACGCCAGCCAGCTGGGAGGCGTGCTCGGTCCGGCTGGAAGGCTGCTGCCGACCCTGGGCAACCTGGCTCTGTCCCAGGGTGTAGTTCTCGGTCTTTGGAAGGACCTGTCGCCGGAGGTATTCCTGGTTGCTCGCCGTGACGCTGAGCCCGTCTCCGCCGTAGTGCTCGGTGCACAGGATGCCCTGGAAGCCTACCGACAGCGCGAGTTTGAAGGCTTCGCGGTAATTGATGAGGCCGCTCTCCATAGGTGCAGGCATGGTGATGTAGCTGTTGCGAGCCACGTCTTCGTCGCGGATGTAGTTCTTCATGTGCCAGTAGTTCGAGTACGGCAGCGTCTTGGCCACCATCTCGCGCCAGTCCTCGATGGGACGGTGGAGGCGGATCAGGTTACCGATGTCCGGGTTGAGGCCCACGTTGTCCAGCCCAATGTCCTGGACCAGCTGGACCGAGGAATCGGCGGTGCCGAGGTAAGTGTCCTCGTACATTTCGAGGGACAGGAGAATACCGACTTCCGCGGCGTGCTCACCGAGTTCCCGCAAGCGTGCGACGGCGTTGCCCCAGGCTTCCTTGTCCCCCACCGGGTCTTTGTAGCCCTCCACCGTCCAGAACCACAGCTGCTTTTGCTGCTCGGCGGTGATGGCCTGATGGAGTCCGAAGGAGACAACCTCGCAGCCCAATTCGGCTGCGGCGTCGATGGTTCGGTGGCTGTACGCCAGGTTCTCGGCCCAGTCACGGGTGTGAATGATGCTGCGGCGGATGGCCGAGATGACCGGGATGCCAATGCCAACGTGCTCAGCGGTCTGTTTGAACTCGGCGAGGCGTTCCTTGCTGAGGTCACCAGGGCGGACCCAGCTGTCCGTGAGGTCGGCGTTGGCAAAGCCTGCGTCTTTGACTTCCTGCAGTACCTCGGCCCAAGCGGAAGCATCGGCGTCGTTGATGTGCTGTCCCGTGGCGTCTGTGCCGGGGAACTGCAGCAGGGCCGCGGTGATGGGCCAGGTTTCGGCGGTGTAAGCCATAGTTTCACTCCTTCGTGGAATCCTGTTTCCTATAGGATTTACTATCTAAGCAAGGCTGTCAACATATTTATTTGGACTTCCGCAGGCTGGCCCCGACTTTCCCGCGTCATCGAAGATCCTATATGTCATACATATGTTTGTGAAGTGAGTCACGGATCTGGCGCAAGATTGAGTGACGGGGCGACCCTAAACCTCGTGCCTGCCCGGAAGTTCTGTGAACTCATACTTTCCGCCGCGCAGGGCCGAAGCAAAGGCGGCCACCAGACACGCGGCAATGGCAAAGGCGAACGCCACGGCCAACCCTTCGGCGAACGGCCCGGAAATCAGGCTCGGGAAGAAGGAGCGGCCGGTGAGGAAGGCCGCGTCCTTGGCAGGGAGGGCGCCCAGCACCTTGGGCCCGAGCAGGGTCTGCACGGGGTTGTAGCCCAACAGGGAGGAGAACAGCACAGACACCGGGGGCAATTGGGCGACCTTGGCGGCGTCCGCGGCCGCCACTCCGTGCGCCGTCAGGCCTGAAGTCAGTGTCTGCGGCAGCGTCCTGGCCAGCCCGGTGATCATGAGCGAAAAGAAGATACCGATGGAGAGCACCATGGCCGAGTTTTGGAAGGTGGTGCTCATGCCCGCGCCCACGCCGCGGCGGTTGGGCGGCAGCGCGTTCATGATGCCGGCCCGGTTGGGTGCGGCGAACAGCCCCATGCCCAGGCCGTTGACCAACAATGCCAGCGAGAAGGGCAAGTAGGTGAAGTTCACTGGCAGCACCAGCAGCCACAGGAAGCTGGCCGCTGCCACCACCATGCCCAAGGTGGCCAGCAGTCTGGCCCCGTGCCGGTCGGATAGCCAGCCCGAAAGCGGGCCTGCGATCAGGAACCCCGCGGTAAGGGGCAGCATGTAGATCCCGGCCCAGAGCGGCGTGGTTTCAAAGCTGTAACCGTGCTGGGGCAGCCAGATCCCTTGCAGCCAGATGATCAGGAGGAACATCAGGCCGCCCCGGCCGATGCCGGACATCAGGGAGGCTAGGTTTCCGGCGGTGAAGGCACGGATGCGGAACAGTGCCACATGGAACATGGGCTCCTCCACCCGCATCTCCACCCAGCAGAACACCACCAGCACCGCGGCGCCCCCTATCAGCGCGGTAAGCACCCATGGGTTGGTCCAGCCCATGGTGTTGCCGCCATACGGCTGGATGCCATAGGTGATGCCTACCAGCACGGCGACCAGCCCCACCGCGAAGGTTGCGTTGCCCCACCAGTCCAGTTTGGCCGGCTGCCGGATCCCCGTGTCATGCAGGCTCCGGTAAGCCCAGACGGTGCCCGCCAGCCCCACTGGCACGGAGACAAGGAACACCAACCGCCAGTCCAGCGGACCCAGCAGCCCGCCGATGATGAGGCCCAGGAAGGCCCCTGCGATGCTGGCCACCTGGTTCAGGCCCAATGCCAGGCCGCGCTGGTCGACCTCGAAGACGTCGGTGATGATGGCCGTGGAGTTGGCCATCAGCATGGCGCCGCCGACGCCCTGCAGGACGCGCATGATGATCAGCCAAAGGACGCCCGAGGTGCCGGAGAGCCACGTCAGGGACAGCAGCACGGAGATCACGGTGAAGATGGCGAAGCCGGCGTTGTACATTTTCACCCTGCCGTACATGTCGCCCAGCCGGCCAAAGGTAACCACCAGCACCGCCGTGACCACCATGTAGCCCATGACCAGCCACAGCAGCAAGCTGGTGTTGCCGGGAGTCAGCGGGTCGACCTGGATGCCACGGAAAATATCGGGCAGGGCGATCAGCATGATGGAGGAATTGATGGTCGCCATCAGCACACCCAGCGTGGCGTTGATCAGGACTGTCCACTTGTAGTGCGGGCTGGCAATCGCGTGCTCGATGCGGGCCTGGCGATTGCCCCTGACGATCTGGGTCTTCGTTGCCATCACAACCACCCCTTCCCGGCCGGGGCCGCTTCGGGATTGTTACTTCACTAAAAACCTTAAACCCGGAGGCGGCACTGCGAACCTCCCAGGGGCGACTACTTTGCCCTTGGTTTTGTTCCTCCCGAGCCGTCGGGCGCCAGATGGCGGTTAGCTAGTCAGCGGGCGCGTCGGCAATAGCCCGGGCCCGGACCTTGTGCACGTGGTCGGCCATGGCGGCTGCGGCCTGTTCCGGGTCACCGCTCGCCAGCGCCTCGAACACGGCTTGGTGTTCAGCAATAGCCTGTTCGGCGTCGGTGATGCCCACTCCCCCGAACAGCCGGAACCGCTGGACCTGGCCGCCCAGCGCGTTGTAGGCGGCAAGCATGAATTGGTTGCCGGACTGCTCGGCGATCAGCTTATGGAAGCGCTCATCGGCCTCGAGATAGTCCCGGAATTCCACGAACGACGGGCCTCTAGGAGCCGTCTCCAGGTCCTTCACGGCCCCGCGCAGATCCGCCAAGCCCTCGGGAGTGAGCCGGCGGCACGCCAAGCGGGCATTCACTGGCTCAATCGCGAGCCGGGCCTCCATGAGTTCGGCAAAATCCTCGCGCGTGAAAACCGGGGCCACCCTGTAGCCCTTAAGGGCAACTCGTCGGACCATGCCTGTGTGCTCCAGCCTCGCCAGCGCCTCCCGCACAGGAGTCGGGGAAACGTCCAATTCCCGTGCCGTGCCGTCGATGCTGACCGCGGCTCCTGGTTCGAGCCGGCCGTCCATGAGCCACGCAAGAAGTTCCTCGTAGACATGGTCGGCGAGAACCTGGCGGCTGACGGGTCGGCCCGGGGCGCGGTCCCGTGAGGAAGCGAGTTTCATAGACAAATCCTATAGGAATGGTCTCTTTGTGGCGGCTTCGGACGCTCTGGACAAGCACTGGAGCCTCGCGCGAAATCCGGCAGGACGGCAGCCGAGGGGCCTTAAACCGCGACGGCGGCACCTTTCGCAGGTGCCGCCGTCGGGGTTCGGGTGTTCTAGTTGGCGTAGAACGGGTAGTCGGTGTATCCCTTTGCGCCTTCGCCGTAGAACGTGGACGGATCCGGCTCGTTGAGCGGGAGGCCCTCACGCCACCGGCGCGCAAGGTCCGGGTTGGCGATGGCTGGGCGGCCAACCACCACGGCGTCGGCGTGACCGTTGGCCACGAGTGCCAGGGCTTCATCCCGTGTGGTCACTTCGCCGAAGCCGGTGTTCACCAGGAATGTGCCGTTGAAACGCTCGCGCAGGTCCTGCACGAGTTCACCCTTGGGATCGTGGTGGAGGATGCTGAGGTAGGCGAGGTTGAGCGAGGCGATGGTGTCCACCAGGACTTCATAGGTGGCGCGGACATCGGCGGGGTCGGTCTCGGCGATCCCCTGGACCGAGTGCTCCGGGGAAATCCGGATGCCGACCCGGTTGGCGCCCAAGGCTTCAACCACCGCGTTGACGGTCTCGATCACGAAGCGTGCACGGTTTTCCGGCGAGCCGCCGTAGCTGTCAGTGCGGACGTTGGTGTTGGGAGCCAGGAATTCGTGCAGCAGGTAGCCATTCGCCGAGTGGAGTTCAACGCCGTCGAATCCTGCCTCGACGGCGTTCCGGGATGCCGTGACGATTTCCTGGATCACCGAGGGAAGTTCATCAGTGCTTAGTTCGCGGGGCACCGGGTACGGCTTCTTGCCGTTCGGGGTGCGGACGTCGCCGTCGATGGCCACGGCACTGGGTGCCACGATCTCGTGACCGCCGGTGATGTCCGAGTGGGAAACGCGGCCGCCGTGCATGACCTGGGCGAAAATCCGGCCACCCTCGGCATGGACTGCATCCGTCACCTTCTTCCAGCCCGCGATCTGTTCCTCCGTGACGAGGCCGGGCTGCCCCTGGTAGGACTGCCCTGCAGGCGTGGGGTAGGTGCCCTCACTGACGATCAGCCCGAGGGAAGCACGCTGCCGGTAGTGTTCCGCGACCAGCGGGCCGGGAACGCCTTCGACGCCCGAACGGAGGCGGGTCAACGGCGCCATGACCAAGCGGTTGGCAAGTTCAATCTCGCCGAGAGTCAAAGGGGAAAACAACATGGGCAGTGCCTTTCAAACGGGAACAGGTCCAGTGGCGGCAACTGCCGCGCGCCTGCAACTATTCCTGTTGAGACGGGGATCACACGACGACGGCGGTGCCCTGCCTTCCGCAGAAAGGCAGGTGCCGCCGTCGAACGCTGCGGAAACTAGGGGTGCACGATGATCTTCACAGCGGTGTCGTTGTGGTTGATCAGTGTGTCGAAGCCCTTGTCCACCAGGTCTTCCAGCGCGATGCGTCCCGTGATGAACGGCTTGAGGTCCACCTTGCCATCTTGCACGAGTTGGATCGCGGCGGCATGATCTCCGCGGTAGGCGATGGTTCCCCGAAGGTCGATCTCCTTGAGCACGATCTTCTGCATATCCACAGTGGCCGGCCTGCCCCAGATGGACACGTTGACCACCACCCCGGCAGGCCTCACGACATCCAGCATCGTATCCAGCACGGCGTTAACGCCCGCACATTCGAAGGCGGCGTCCGCACCGGCCCCGTCCGTCAGTTCCAGTACCCGCGCTTTGACGTCCTCTTCGCCCGGATCAATAAGATAGTCGGCAACGCCCGAGGACAGCGCTTTGTCCTTCCGGGCGGCGGAGAGTTCCGTGACGATCGTGGTGACGTCGAGTCCCTTCAGGACCGCTGCGGTGAGCAGTCCGATGGGTCCGGCACCCCCGACGACGGCCACCGCACCCGCCGTGAGGTCCGCTCGCGAGACGGCGTGATAGGCCACCGACAAAGGTTCGATGAGTGCGGCTTCGTCCAGCGGGATGTCGCCCACGGGGTGGACCCAGCGTGCGTCCACGACGATCTTCTCGCTGAGCCCGCCGCCTCCTCCTGCGAGGCCGATGAATCCCATCCGGGTGCACAGGTTGTAGTTCCCGGCCTTGCACGGGCCACACTCATCGCACACGAAGTACGGTTCCACCACGACCCCGTCCCCCACCGCGAGGCCAACTACACCGTCGCCCAACTCTTCGACCGTGCCGGAGAACTCGTGCCCCATGGTCACGGGCAAGTCCTCGCCTGCCAGCGGGTGCGGGTGTCCCGCGTGCGGAATGAAGATCGGGCCTTCCAGGAATTCGTGCAGGTCTGTTCCGCAGATACCGCACCAGGCAATCGCGATTTTTACCGCGCCGGCCCGGAGGGTGGGTTCGGGAATGTCTTCCACCCGTAGGTCCTTTTGACCGTGGAATCGTGCAGCTTTCATGGAATACCGCCTTTCAGCGTGTGTGGTGCGATGGCTGGAGCTCGTACACCGGGGTCGGCAGGCCTTCCGCCCGGGCCTTGAGCTGGAGGGCCAGATAGTTGGAGTAGTGCCTGCTTTGGTGCAGGTTTCCGCCGTGGATCCAGAGGTTCTGCACGTTGGTGGGCTTCCACATGTTGCGCAGCTCCCCTTCCCAGGGGCCCGGGTCCTTGGGTGTGTCGGAACCGAATCCCCAGCATTTCCCGACGGCGTCCGCCACCTCGGGCGAGACGAGGTCGGCGAGCCAGCCGTTCATGGAGCCGTAGCCGGTGGCGTAGATGATGACGTCGGCTTCGAGTTCTGTGCCGTTGTCCATCACGACGGCGTTGCCCGTGATCTTGCTGACTTGGCCGTTCGCGAGTTTCACGCGTCCGTCAATGATCAGTTGGGACGCGCCGACGTCGATGTAGTAGCCGGAGCCGCGTCGCAAGTACTTGAGGAAGAGGCCCGAGCCGTCCACTCCAAAGTCGAGATCGAAACCGGCCGCCTCAAGCTGGGAGTAGAACCCGGCGTCGCGCTCTGCCATCTGCTGGTAGACCGGGATCTGGGCCTCTGGCA
The DNA here is from genome assembly GCF_027587375.1 of Arthrobacter sp. B2a2-09. Taxonomy (GTDB): domain Bacteria; phylum Actinomycetota; class Actinomycetes; order Actinomycetales; family Micrococcaceae; genus Arthrobacter. The sequence goes on along the minus strand of NZ_JAMXIC010000031.1, from coordinate 16,675 downwards.
GGATCCGGTACGGCAAGGAAGCGAAGAGAAGGTCGGCTTTCTCGGTGGTGACACCGTTGGCGAGTGCCTTTTCCGAGTAGAGATCGCCGAGCGCCAGGTCCATCAGGGATTCGCTCCGGGCGATGTGCGTGGACGAGCGCTGGACCATGGTGACGTCGGCGCCGTGTTCCCAGAGGTCCGCGCAGATATCGTGGGCCGAGTTGTTCGAGCCGATCACTACGGCCTTTTTGCCGGTCCAGTCCCCGCCGCCCGGGTGCATGGAGGAATGGTACTGCCGCCCCAGGAAGCTCTCGGCGCCGTCGAACACGGGGACGTTCGGGTAGCCGGAGACGCCCAAGGCGAACACCAGCTGCTTCGGACGCAAGATGACCGGTTCGCCGTCGCGCACTACGCTGACTTCCCACTCGCCGCGCTCCTCGTCCCACCGGGCGTTGGTGCACTCGGTCTTGGACCAGTAGTTCAGCTCCATGATCCGGGTGTAGTGCTCCAGCCAATCGCCGATCTTGTCCTTGGCGGCGAAGACGGGCCAGTCGTCCGGGAACTTCATGTAGGGCAGGTGGTCGTACCAGACGGGGTCGTGCAGGTGCAGCGACTTATAGCGATTGCGCCAAGAGTCGCCCGGGCGCTCGTTCTTCTCGACGATGATGGTGGAGACGCCGAGCCTGCGCAACCGCGCTCCAAGGCCGATCCCACCCTGGCCGCCGCCGATGATGACAGTGTTGGGCTGCTCCTCGTAGCCCAGCTTCGCTTCCTGCTCCTCCTTGAGTTCGAGCCAGGATTTGCGGCCCTTGCTGATGTGGTGGGCCACTCCTTGCTCCCGGTTCGAGCCCTTCTTTTCCTCGAAACCCTTGAGTTCCTGCATGGTGGTGAGCAGTGTCCAGCACTTGCCGTTACGCAGGCGAAGATGCGCGTGGCCACGGGCTTGTGCAGTTTCAAAATCGACCCAGGCCTCGGTGTTGGCTGCATCGCCGGTGGCATCTTCGGCGAGTTTCCAGTTGCTTGGCTGCACGGTCGGGAGCGTGGTGTCCAGCATGCGCATGATCTCGGGCTTGCCCTCGAGGGTCTTCAAGTTCCACGTGAAGGAGACGAAGTCGCGCCAATACGATTCGTCCTCGAACAGTTCCAGTGCAGCCTCGGTGTTGTTGCTGCGCAGCGCCTCATCGAACTGCGCCAGCCAAGCCTCGGCTATGCCGTTTGCGGTCTCAGGCATTTCTCCTCTTTCCATCGCTGACGATGAGCCAATTCCCGGCTCCATGGCAGCTGTCCGGCGAGTGACTCGCATCACAAGTAGACTCCGCGGGGGGTTACAATCGGGTGACACGGGCTCCCTTCCCCTGTTCCTGCGGGTTTTAGGCGGTTCGATTCAGCGATCCAATGGCGAGTTGGGAGTTTGCACATGCGTCACGGCCCGAGCGCGCTGGTCCCTGATCCGGGACTGCGTTTCTCTTCGCCGTTGGAGTACGCAAAGTCGCTCCGCACCGCCCACGAAGCTACATTGTCCGGCGCCCCGCACCCCCTCCTGCCTGCGTCCCTCGTAGAGTCCTGGCAGCGGTCCATCGCACTGGGCATCAACCCCGATAGGCACAGCCCGGCCCACCGCCACGAAGTTGCCGAAGCCCGTTCGCTCGGGGCAGGACACCGCTTGGCCAGCGTGGTTCCGGCGCTTTCGCAGTTGCTTGCCGATGAGTCTGCCGCGGGCCGGCACCTGCTGATCGTCACCGACCACTATGGCGAGGTGCTCTGGAGAATCGGCAGCGGTTCCGCGCTGCGGCAGGCCGATTCCCTCGAATTCGTAGAGGGCGCCGATTGGTCCGAGGCGGGAGTCGGCACCAACGCCATCAGCGAGGCCCTCATCTCCGGGAACGCCGCCCAACTCTTCTCCGCCGAGCACCTCGTCCGGACCCACCACGATTGGGCGTGCACCGCAGCGCCTATCCGCGACCCCTTCACCGGGGAGATTGTCGGGATCCTGGATGTTTCGGGCCCCATCGATTCGGTGACGCCAGACAGCCTGCGGATGGTGCGTTGCGGGGTCCGGCTCGCGGAGGAACTGCTGCGTTCGGAAGGCGCGACGTCGGACTCGAGTCAGCGCGCCGCCGTCGGACATGCCCGTCCCGGTTCTGTTTCGACGCTGTTCTTACGGCTGCTCGGAGACAAGCCGACAGCAGCGCTCGACGGCGGCGGCCCCCTTCCGGTGACGCTGCGCCGTGCGGAAATCCTGGCGTTGCTCGCGTCCCGGACGCAGGGGTGGAGCGCCGACGAGCTCGCGTATAACTTGCACGGCGAAGATGGTGCCGCCACCGCCATCCGGACGGAGATGCATCGGATCCGTACGTTGCTCGGCAATGTGGTGGAGGCGAATCCGTACCGTTTTGCTGCGGGCGTGACAGTGGTGACCGACGCCGGGCTGGTCGCCGAGCATTTGCGGGCCGGACGGGTGCACGATGCCGTGGCTATGTACTCCGGGCGCATCCTGAACCGTTCAGCGACCATGGCCGTAGAGCTGATGCGCGACGAGTTGGATCAGGCTGTCGCCGCGTCGGTTCGGGCAAGCGGCGATGCGGAGCTGATCAGCCGTTGGTGTTCTACGGACATGGGTTCGGACGATTCCGAAGCCGCGATGACCTTGGCGAGGCTCATGGCTCCCGGCGATTCACGGTTCCAGCTGGCGCGGGCACGAATTGACAGGATCGACAGGGAACTTCGGGCGTAGGCGCTCTTGTTACTTGGGCGGAGCTCCCGGGCAGCCCTCGCCCTGCGGATTCACGATGCAGTTGTCGGCGTAGTTGCGCGTGATCGACCTCCAGACGCTCACTTTCTGTGACGGCGACGCAAACTGTCCTGTGCCAGGAATCGGCATGTTCGGACCACCGTTCACGGAGTAGGTGCCGCGGAAGGTGGTGGTCACGGACAACTGAAAGTCACCGGTCTGTTGATACACGTAGCTTGTTCTCGTCTTCTGGCCCCACTGTTCCTCTGGGACCGGCCCGCCAGCAAAGGGGGTCGGCCCGAGACTGTTGCCGTCCCCGTAGGCATAGGTGTACTCCACGGGGGTTGCGACTATGTGGACACGCTGACCGAGGATCGTCACATCGAATTGCTGCTCAAGCGCATCGGCGAAGATGTTGGTTTCGGCGCCCTTGAGCGTGTGCGGGCTTGGCTGCGCGGTCAGGTCCGCCGGTTTGATCGGAAGGTTGCGGAAGTCGCTCTCAATTCTTGCCGCAATTCTCGGCAAGACATCCTCCGGTTTTTGGTCGTAGAGGCAGGACGGACCACTGTTACCCGACTTCCAGTCAGTCCAGGTTGGATTCGGAATCTCCTTAGGCGCGACCTTCCAGATAACCGGAGTTCCGGGTTTCCCACCAGGCTCGCGTGGCGGGCATTGCGCCTGGCCTGGTAGGCACTTCTTGTCCAAGGCATTGTCGTCAACCTGGCATTGAAGATCTGCCTTGTATTGATTGGGGTCGTCGCTGACGTGGTTAGGTGGGGCCGGGATAAACTCGCCCGATTGAGGGTCGCGAATCCACCTGGCCGTGACTTCGATTCCTCTTTTTTGAAATCCTGCGGATACAGGATCATCCTGCGTGGCGGCCGCGTCTTCGACCGGGGCGACCAAGCTGACCGCAAGTACCAAAACCGGCACTGCCCAATATCTCGGTTTCATTCGGCTCTACCGAATCAGTCCGAGGTCTGAGACCTTCCAAGAGCCTGATTCGAAAACTGCAATCATGACTGTTGCAGAGTTAGATGGAGGTGTTGGAGGCTGGCTAATACTTCCATCGGCTTCGAAGTAGTCGATTCGATCCTGGATCGTTTGAATCTCCACCTGCTGGGAAGGTGCCTCCGGTTTGTATAGCGCCCTAATTGATGGTGTCGTCATCTTGCCGCCGACAAGCCATCTTCCTTTGGAGTATCCGGAATCCAGCCCATTTTTGAGACTTACACAGAAGACACATTGAGAAGCGGTCTTCGGCGACCAGTGTTCAGTGTCTCCAGTCTCGTAAGCATACGAAAGGGCCTGGAACCAGTACCTCGCAAACGCCTCCACACCTTCCTTGCTGTTCGCCTTCGCGGCCTCCGGCAGCACCGGGATCGGCACGTTCTCGGCTTTCCCCTCGGCGTCCGCGGGTTTGTAGGCAGCCGTCGGGGTCGGGCTGGGCGTGGCCGTGGCGCTGGCAGAAACAGTGGGTGACCCAGATAGTTCGGCCTGCGGCTGGGCGCTATTGACGCAGGCGGTCAGTGTCGACGCCGCTGCAAGAGTGGCCACGACGAAGAGGCGGGTGCGGGCGAACTTGGAAGTGCGTGGAGTCATGGTTTGCTATCCCCAAATAGTTTTCAAGACTAAACGTTTCCCAAAAGGGTATCCCAATTGCCCGTCTTGGCGGGAAAGTTATCCACAGGCTCCGGTTCACCACCTGCATCGCTTCACCAGCGCGGCGCAGCACAACAAGGACAAACCAAAGGCCTCGACGACGGGACCGCGGCCAGGCCGCCCATCCGTCGTCGAGGCCCATGGGGCCTTTACCTTCGCGCCTACCTTTGAGCCGGCAGGACCAACTCCCCCGATTTGTCCGTCGATAAGGCGAGCGAAGAGATGAACTGCGGCTCGCCGTCGGGACCGTCCTGGGCGGAACGGACCATGTCCGGCCGCTCGAACTCCAGTCCCGTCACGTGGCACAAAAGCTTGGCGTCGCTCGGGTTGCCGTCGGCGTCGAACATGGGCAAATCAATTCCGTCGTCGGAGCGGCGCAGGTAGTACTTCCCACGGGTCAACACGGCCAGCGCGGGCGGCAGCACGAGCGCCAGCCCGACGGCGAAGATCGGCGAGTATGGCTGCACGGCCGAACCGAAAGCACCGAAGAACACCGCAATCGAAACAACGGCCGAAACCAGCATCGAGATAAAGCCGACCGGGTTGACGGCGTAAAGCATGCCTCGGCGGAACTCGGGAACCTTGGGCGAAATCTTGAGTAGGTATTTGTTGATGGCGATATCGGACGCGACGGTGACAACCCATGCCATGGCGCAATTCGCGTAGAAACCAAGGATGGTGTTGAGGAATTCAAACATGTTGGCTTCCATCAGCACTAGCGCAATCACCAAGTTGACCACCACAAACACCAGGCGCCCCGGGTAGCTCTTGGTGATACGCGTGAAGCTGTTGGTCCACGCGAGCGAGCCGGAGTAGGCGTTGGTCACATTGATCTTGATTTGCGAAATGACCACGAGCACCACGGCCAAGGTCATCGCAAGCCATGCCGGCATCATTTCCTGGTAGACGCCAAGGAATTGGTGCACGGGCTCGTTCGCGTGGACGGAGGCCGCCGGATCCAACGTGGCAATCAGGTAGATGGCAATGAACATGCCCACGATCTGTTTGATCGCTCCGAAGATCACCCAGCCCGGACCGGCCAGGATCACGGCACGCCACCAGGCACCGCGGTTTTCGGCGGTCTTGGGCGGCATGAATCGCAAGTAGTCAATCTGTTCCGCGATCTGCGCCATGAGCGACAGGCAGACACCTGCGGCCAGCATCACCGAGGCCAGGTTGCTGCCTTCAGCGCCGGATTTGCCGGTGAACGCGAAGAATTCCCCCATGCTGTCCGGGTGCGAAATCACCAAATACCCCACGGGAACCACCATGAGCAGGAGCCACAACGGAGTGGTCCACACCTGCAATTTAGACAAGGCTTTCATCCCGTAAATCACCAAGGGAATGACAATGAGCGTAGACGCCGCATAGCCGAGCCACTGTGGAATGCCCAGGCCAAGTTCGAGCCCTTGCGCCATGATGGAACCCTCGAGCGCGAAGAAGATGAACGTGAAGGTTGCGAAAATAACGTTGGTGACCACCGACCCGTAATAGCCGAATCCGGATCCCCTGGTGATGAGGTCAAGGTCGATGTTGTATCGGGCGGCATAATAGGCCAAGGGAAATCCGGTGGCGAAAATGACGACGGCCGCCACAACAATTCCTAAAATAGCGTTCACGGTGCCATACGAAATACCGATGTTCGCGCCGATGGAAAAATCAGCCAAATAGGCGATTCCACCGAGCGCACTCGTCGCCACTACGCCGGCACCCCACTTGCGATAGGACCGTGGCGCGAACCTGAGGGTGTAGTCCTCCAGGCTCTCCTTTGCTGCGCTCATCGCATCGGCATTGCCCGCCGTGCGGCTCCCGGCGACTAGCGCCTCGGAAGGTTCGACGACGGCTATCCCCTCCGGGGAGCGGCCCGCCGTCGGGGGTTCAAGCACTTGCGTTGTCTTCGAATCGTCAGTCATCCCCGCAACTTTCCTCGTCTGGACATGTTTCCCCCTCGGGACATGGCCTCGACGCTATCGACCGGAAGGATCCACGGAGTCACCACGGTGTTTCCGCGCTGTTACTTATCCAGCGAGCCGGCCGCCAAGATTGCAGCTTCGGGTTTGTGGACGTCCAACAAAATGACGACCTCACAGGCCCACTACCGTCATGAAGGAACGCGCCATCCCCGCAAGTAACGGCCGAGGAGCACCATGACCACCCAGCCAAACCCACGCAATGCGTCCAAGTATCCGATTTTGGAAACAGCCCGGGAGCAAGTCCTCGCCAGAGGCGAAGGCCTCAGCGAATCCCAGCTGCTCGAGATCCTGGAGCTTCCGGACGAGGCCATCCCCGAAGCCCTGCAGCTTGCCCACGAAGTTCGCCTGGAGCACTGCGGCGAGGACGTGGAAGTAGAGGGAATCATCTCCATCAAGACCGGAGGATGCCCGGAGGACTGCCACTTCTGCAGCCAGTCGGGCCTGTTTGACAGTCCGGTCCGGGGCGTCTGGCTCGACATCCCCGAGCTCGTGAAGGCCGCCAAGGAAACCGCAGCCACTGGGGCCACGGAGTTCTGCATCGTCGCAGCTGTCCGCGGCCCGGACATCAAGCTCATGAACCAGATCAAGTTCGCGATCGACCGCATCAACGCGGAAGTGGACATCAATATCGCCTGTTCCTTGGGCATGCTCACCCAGCGCCAAGTGGACCAGCTCGCCGAGTGGGGCGTCCACCGCTACAACCACAACCTCGAAACCGCGCGCAGCTACTTCCCCGAAGTCGTCACCACGCACAGCTACGAGGAACGCCTGGAAACCTGCAACATGGTCAAGGCGGCCGGTATGGAACTTTGCTGCGGCGCCCTCATCGGTATGGGTGAAACCACCGCCCAGCGAGCCGAACTCGCCAGCCAGCTCGCAGCCCTCGAACCCCACGAAGTCCCGCTGAACTTCCTCAATCCGCGCCCCGGAACGCCCCTCGAAAACCAAGGAATCATGGACGGCAAGGACGCCCTCCGCGCGATCGCGGCGTTCCGCCTCGCCATGCCACGGACAGTGCTTCGTTACGCCGGCGGCCGGGAACTGACCCTGGGCGACCTCGGCACGCGCGAAGGCCTCATGGGCGGCATCAACGCGGTGATCGTCGGCAACTACCTCACCACACTCGGCCGACCCGCCGACGCGGACCTCAACCTCCTCGTCGAGCTGAACATGCCCATCAAGGAACTTCAGAAGTCGCTGTGAACGCCACAGATACAGCCAGCTTTTGCGGGCACTGCGGCGAGCCCGCCGCGCAAGGCGGCCAGGTCGCGGAAGGTGAGCGCCCGACGTCGGACGCTCACCAGGGCTGCCAGCAGCGCCTCGCGATGGAGCCTCCCCGCTATTGCCCCCAATGCCGGCGCCGCATGAAAGTCCAGGTCACGCCGCTCGGCTGGACCGCTGAATGCTCGCGCCACGGACGGGTCACGCCATGAGCGTCATCCAGGGTGACATCATCCAGCGAGATAGGGCAAGCCTCTGGCATCCCTACGCTCCGGCGTCGGGGACGCTGCCGTTATGGGAAGTCGAAGACGCCGACGGCGTGACGCTGCGGCTTCGCGACGAAACCGGCCGACGCCATGAGGTGCTCGATGCCATGTCCTCCTGGTGGGCAGTCATCCACGGCTACCGGAACCCCGTCTTGGACGCCGCGGCGAAGTGCCAACTAGACACATTCAGCCATGTGATGTTCGGCGGCCTCACTCACGAGCCCGCCGTCGAACTGGCGGAACGGCTCGTGGCCATGGCCCCTTCCGCGGCAGATCGGCCACGGTTGGAGCGGGTCTTCCTGGCGGATTCGGGGTCGGTGTCCGTAGAGGTGGCACTCAAGCTGGCGGTGCAGTTCCAGACCGCTTCGGGGTTCCCCAAGAGGCAACGCTTCCTCAGCATCCGCGGCGGTTATCACGGCGACACCTTCGCGGCGATGGGAGTCTGCGACCCCGTGGACGGCATGCATTCGGCGTTCCCCGGGCTGCTGGCTGCCAATGTGTTCGCCGCGAGACCGCCCGCCGCGGGCGCGCCACCCGAGGAGATTGCGGAGTGGCAGGCGCACACCGAAGCCCTCGCCCGAGAACACGCCAGCGAACTGGCCGCAATCATCGTGGAGCCCGTGCTTCAAGGCGCCGGCGGCATGTTCGTTTACGCCGCCGAATGCCTGCGCATCCTCCGCGACATCGCCGATCGACACGGGATCCTCCTGATCCTCGACGAGATCGCCACAGGCTTCGGCCGTACTGGCGAGCTATTCGCCGCGGAACATGCCGACGTGGTCCCGGACATCATGTGCGTGGGCAAAGCCCTCACCGGCGGATACCTCACGCTTGCAGCCATGCTCTGCACGGGCGAGGTGGCGGCGCGCGTTTCGCGCGGACGTGCGGGTGCCTTGCTGCACGGACCCACCTTCATGGGCAATCCGCTCGCGTGTTCCGTGGCCAATGCGAGTTTGGGAATCCTCGACGACGGTGCGTGGCGCGCCGATGTTGCCCGGATCGGCTCGGGCCTCGCGGCTGGCCTCGAACCCGCCAACGCGTTCGACGCCGTCAAGGAGGTCCGCACGATTGGCGCCGTGGGCGTCATCGAGTTGAACACGAAAGTCGATGTCGCCGCAGTGACGAGTGCCGCCGTCGGGCACGGAGTTTGGGTGCGCCCGTTCCGGAATCTCGTTTACGCGATGCCGCCATATGTCAGCTCCGCGGAGGAGGTCCGGCGGATGGCCGAAGGCATGGTGGCGGCCGTGGCCGAGGTGCACGGCCCATGAGCAGGTCCATGACCGCGTGGTTGGAAGAGCAAGCCGCGGTCCGCGAGCGTCGGGGCCTTGTCCGCACGCCCATGACGCGCCTCGGTGCAGACACCGCGGTGGATCTGGCGAGCAACGACTATCTTGGCCTCGCAACGGACCCGAGGGTGGCAGATGCTGCCCGGGAAGCGATCGGCCGTTGGGGAACCAGTGCCACGTCCTCGCGACTGGTTGCCGGTACCACGGCGCTGCACTTGGAGCTCGAATCCGAGCTCGCGGACCTGACCGGCATGGAGTCCGCGTTGGTCTTCTCTTCCGGGTACTTGGCCAATCTGGGCGTCACTACCGCGCTCGGCGGCCCCGGGACCCTCATCGTGGCCGACGAACATTGTCACGCTTCGCTGATTGACGGTTTCCGCTTGAGCCGTTCGAGGGTGGAAACGGTCCCACACAACGATCTCGGCGCGATCGAACACTGTCTGCGGAACCGTGCGGAACCGAGGGCCCTGATCGCGGTGGAGTCCATCTACAGCGTCTTCGGCGACGCCGCCCCGCTCCCCCAGCTGTTGGCAATGGCCGAAGAGCACGACGCGATGCTCCTCGTGGATGAAGCCCACAGCCTCGGTGTTGCGGGCCGCGGCGCGTTTGAGGGACACGGCGCGGTGGCTGGAACGGACCTTTCGGGCCACCCCAACGTGGTGTTGACGGCAACGCTTTCCAAGTCGCTCGGCAGCCAAGGTGGTGCCGTCCTTGGCAGCGCCCTGCTCCGCGAACACCTCGTCAACAGGGCCCGCAGTTTCATCTTCGACACCGGGCTCGCGCCGTCGTCGGCTGGCGCTGCACTTGCCGCAGTCGGAATCATCCGCGCGGAACCGTGGCGCGCGGCGGCTGTCCATCGGAACGCTGCCAGCCTCACGGCGGGACTGGCGCCCGCGCTACACGCCCCAACACTACAGCGGCGGGGTGCCGCCGTCGGGCCCGTTGGCGAGCCCCTTCAGTCCGCTGGCGCCGTGCAATCCATCCCGATGCCCTCTGCCGCTGCCGCGCTTGCCGCGAGCCAGGCGGCACACCGGGCGGGTGTCCGCGTCGGCTGCTTCCGCCCGCCATCGGTTCCCGACGGCGTCTCGCGTCTCCGGCTGACGGCCCGCGCCACCCTGACGCCCCACGACATCGACTACGCGTGCGCAACGTTGCGCCGCATCCTGGAGGAAACCACATGAAACTGCCACACATAGTGCTGGTCACCGGAACGGACACCGGCGTCGGCAAGACTGTCACGACGGCGGCGCTTGCGTCCGCACTGCAGGCGGACGGCCGCTCGGTGGCGGTGTACAAGCCATGCCAGAGCGGCGCCGTGGCGGGCGACTCCGACTGCGCCGAAATCACCCGTTTGGCCGGACCGCTCACGGCCGAGGCCGGCGTCGTCCTTCAAGAACCCCTCGCCCCAGTTCCCGCAGCCGCGCTGGACGGAGTCACATTGCCGCCGCTCGCGGCACATGCCGGGCGCGTCCGCGAACTCGCCAGCACCCATGACCATGTCCTCGTGGAGGGTTCCGGCGGTCTGCTCGTGGAGCTAGACCCCGACGGCGGCACGCTGGCAGATCTGGGCAGTCACCTTGGACCGGACGCCACCTTTGTGGTGGTCGCCCGTCCCGCTTTGGGAACCCTGAACCACATGGCCCTGACGCTTGAGGCCCTGGAACGCAGGGATCTGGCCATCCATGGCGTGGTTCTGGGAACGTGGCCGGACAGCCCGGGTGTGCTGGAACACGGCAACCGGGCGACCCTCGGCGCGTTGCGGCCCCTCCTTGGGGTGCTCCCCGAGCGCGCCGCGGACCTCCCACCGGTGACGTTCAGGGCGGCGAGTGTGCACTGGTTGAGCGGTTTGCACTGCTTGGACGGTTTGAACTGCGTGGACGGGGCCCGGTCATGAACGCCGCTTCTTCCAGCACTCAGACGTGCCCGTATTTGGTGCTGCGGGAGCCCGCCGCAGTGCGGGAGGTCCTGCACCGGCCGGAAGACTTCAGCCCGGCGAACGCCCTCATCGCGGTGACTCCGTTGTCCGGACCGTCCTTGCGCGTCCTGCAGCGTGCCCGCTTCGCACTGCCGCCCGTGCTGGCTAGCAACCACAGCGATTCCCATGCAGGCATCCGCAAGGTGGTGGCCGGGTTCTTTACACCCGCAACGGTGGGTGCTTTCGAGCCACGTATTCGCGGGATCGCGCGTTCTGCCGCGGCCGCCGCGGCAGAACTGCTGGAAACGGACGGGCAGGTGGATCTGGTGCAGGCCGTAGCCGCCTATCCGCCGGCGATCGTGATGTTGGAGCTTCTGGGTCTCCCCGTGCGCGATCTTCCGGAGCTGAAAGCCTGGAGCTTGGACTCCCTGGAACTCTTCTGGGGCTGGCCGGATCCCGAGCGGCAACTGGAACTGGCTCACAGCGCGGCCGAGTTCTACGGCTGGCTGCGGGAACTCGTCCTCGAGGCCGTGGCCTCGCCTGGGCGGAATCTCTTCAGTTCCTTGGCGGAGCACGGTCTCAGCACTCCCGAGATCTGTTCCCTCGGCTACTTCCTGCTTATCGCTGGGCAGGAAACCACCACCCAGCTCATCAGCACGGCACTTTTCCGGCTCGCCGAGGGGTCAGCAGGCTTTGCCTGGAAGGACGCAATCTCCGGCACCACTGCCCGGGACCTCATCCGGCACGTTTTGGCCACGGAATCTTCCGTTCCTACGTGGCGCCGGGTTGCCGCAGAGGACACAGTGCTCGACGGCGAGCACATCCCGGCCGGCGCCGAAATCCTCTTGGAACTGACGGGGAACCACGAGTCGTCGGAACAGGGCCCTACGGCCTACGGGCTGGCCTTCGGCTCAGGCATTCACCGCTGCCTTGGTGCGAAGCTCGCGGAACTGGAGGCCGCCGTCGTCGTGCAGGAAACTGCGGCAGCGCTGCAAGGCGTTCGCTTGGCAGAGCCGAACCCCGAGTGGCTCCGTTTGCTGTCCTTCCAAGCACCGCGGACGGTCAGCGTCGAGATTTGAGGAAGTCGGTGGCTTCGTTCACAGCGGGAGCATCGGGGTGGATGCTGCGGGTTTCCGATCGCTGATTTCGGGTGCGAACCCAATCGCCGGGGTGCACTTTCGGCAAGATTTTGGCGATGGCCAACGCGCCATACATCAAAGTATTAATCGCAACGAAGGTCGCCAAAACGGCAAACCAATCGGAATGCAGAATTCCCTCGGGAAACAAAATCCCGGTGGGAAGGGAGGCGGAAATAGCCATGATTACTGTGCCTTCGAGGATTCGCCGGTCTGTGAATGGTTGAGGTGTTTCCATTTGGCTTGCCGGCCAAGGGAGATGTCGATGATTCCCTTGACATAAACCACGTTGAGGAACATATCGAAAAACAACTCCGGAAAGAGCGTGACAGCCAAGAGGCGTGCCCGCCAGCCGCCCTTCCACGCCGTGACAACCCGCTCAATCGAGAAGACGATCCCAATTCCCAGCCAGAACGGGAACCAGACCCAGTTATCCAGCGACAAAACCATCAAGAGGATCAGCAGGAGGTAGGCGCTGAGGGCAATCACTCCATAGCCAATGCCGAACTGCTGCGCCCAGTATCGAAGCGTCTGGGGCGTGGCTCCGTATGCCCCAAGGTTTTCCAGGGCACCCCGCTGCCAACGGAGTCGCTGTGCCCACAACGTGCGGAAATTCGGCATCAATTCGGTGACCACGGTGCACTGCATGGGGGAAATCATGAGGCCGCCGAGGGATTTCAAGGCAATCGTGAGCTCATTGTCCTCGGTCAACGATGCGGTGTCATAAACGTCTCCCTGAATTCCGGGGATCGATTCACCGCGGCTCTGGGCAACGGTGCGCAATGCACGGGGACGGAAGAGCGAGGCCGTACCGGTCAGCACAAAAACGCGACCACGCCGTCGTCCGATTTCACGGGAATACCGAATATATTCGTTGCGCTGGAACTGGCCGACAATTCCGTGTCCCTCTTCCCCATAAAAGAGACCCCCAACGGCCATCAAGGCCCGGTCGTTGCTCAGTCGCGCAACCGCGACCTCCAGGAATCCATCGTCAAGGCTGGTGTCGGCGTCCATCACCATGACGACGTCGTTATCCCCTTGGCCAGGGAGCAGCCACTTCAGCGCTTGGTTGAGTGCGCCGGCCTTCTTCTTCGTGTTGTTCACCGATTCGAAGACTTCAACCCCGGCCTCGCGGGCAAGGGTGACAGTTGCATCCGTGCAGTTGTCGGCAACCACAATCACGCGTTCCGGGCGGTGCGATTGGGACAAAAGAGAAGCAATGGTGGCCGGTAACGAAGCTTCTTCGTTGTGTGCAGGAATCAAGACGGTCACCGTGACCGGGCCCGCGTACACACCGCGGGTTTCCGCCATGACGATCTTTGGCGCCAGCGGTGTCCGGGGATTGGCGGAGCGACGTGATCTGTTGGCAATGCGCCGCTCCAGCAAAGCCACGCCAGCGGAAAGCAGAAGTGCAAAGGCGATGGCCGTCAGAATCACGCGGGGTTGCGGCGCCACCGAATCGTAGAGGATCCTCCAAACGCCAAGGACAATGCCCTCAGCCCGCGACTCGACCGCTGAATTCCCAGTCGAGGCAATAGCGAACCACAGCAGGGCCGCCGCACCGCCGACCGTTACGGCGATCACAATGCCAACCAAACGCTGAAATATCCCTCGACCCACCGGCGAATGCTATCAGTCGTTCGCCGCGTGAGAAATTCATATTTCTGCCGGAGCCAGCCGATAGCCCACGCCGCGCACTGTTTGCAGCCAGCGCGGGTTCTGCGCGTCGTCGCCGAGCTTTCGGCGAAGATTGCCAAGGTGGACCTCCACGGACCGTTCGTCGGCGTCGCTCGTGTGGATCCCGACGTCGTAAGGTTCGTTCCGGAGCCGGCGCACAAGGTCCGCCTTGCTCAAGACCGTGCGGCCTGCCTCAAGCAAGGAGTACAGGAGGTCGAACTCCGTGGGGGTCAGCCGCACATCCTGGCCGTCGATGGAAACGGTCCGCGTCGCGTAACTGAATACCAGCCCGTTGTGCCGGAAAGTCCGCTGGGAAAGCGGTGCCCCTCCTCGATGGATTGCCGCTGCTCCTGAGCGCGGGCGTCGCATCATGGCGGCCACCCTGGCGCGAAGCTCGCGGGGCCGGAAAGGCTTAGTCAAATAGTCGTCAGCTCCGGATTCCAAGCCCAGGAGGATATCCAGCTCGTCTGCCTTGGCCGTCAACATGACGATGTATGCATCGGAAAAGTTCCGGACCTGGCGTGCTACCTCGAAGCCATCAATATCCGGCAAGCCCAAGTCCAGGGTAATGACATGTGGCCGCAAATCACGCGCTGCCCGGATACCGGCCGCCCCGCTCGTCGCCATGTGAACCTCGAAGCCAGCCTGGCTGAGGACAACGCGGACCAACTCCCGGATATCGTGATCGTCTTCTATGACAAGCCCAACCCGTAACTCAGTCATTGCAGCCTCCCAAGCCCGCTACGAATGGAAGTATATAGGGCTGCCGGTATCCTTTCTGGCATGCGACATGAGCTTGAACAAATGCGAATTTCGGCCTGATGAAACGTCCGTTTGAATGGGATGCCAAAAGCGGCCGGGTGATGTTCTTTCAGCACGCCTTCCATGAGTACTCACTCAAGGATCGCGTTGCACTCAGCCAATTGCCGCTGACCGTGACAGTGTGCCTCACTGCGGTCCTGGTTGCCCTCTACTTCCCTGCAACCCTCGGCAATCCGCTCTTCGTCATTTTCCTGGCTACCCAAGCTGCTGCCTGGGTCCTCTGCTACGCAGTTCCGTGGGACAGGCTCCCCTTTCCGACATTCCTGGCCATCCCGCTCCTGGACACGGTGTCCATCGGGCTGGGCCGTGAAGGGGGACAAGACAGCCCCATCGGAATCAGCCTCCTGACCGTCTTTCCCGTCATTTGGCTCTGTGCCTCGGGGTTGTATCGACGTTCTGCCATGGTTGTTTCCTTCCTGGCGCCGCTCGCCATGATTTGGACGCCGCAATTCATCCATGGAACGAACACGCCGCAGGATCTGCTGCGCGGATTGCTGCTGCCCATCATGATGCTCGGCATCGGTGTTTCCATCAGCGTGATGACCCTGAGCATGGTCATGCAGCAAAAGCGCCTCGAGGACAGGGACGCCGCGCTGCTCCTGGCCCTGGCGGACAGCCAGCAAAAGGAACGCTTGCTCAATACAGTTCTTGAAACCGTCCACCTTGGCGTCGTGGCTATTGATACCGACGGCCGCGAAATGATGGCGAACCGCAAACAACGGGAAAACCAGGTGCTTGCGGCTTCCGGAGACACCGATCGTCACGGCGAACCGCGGTTTTTGGTTTTCGACGCGGACCGGGTGACCCCGACGGCGGCGGATCGCCGGCCAATGCGCCGTGCTGCGTTGAGGCAGGAGTTCACGGATTACCTCGTCTGGGTCGGGACGGGCAGGGAGCAACGCGCCTTCACCAGCAGCGCCCGGTCCATGAAGGACTGCGACGGCAACTACTTGGGTTCAGTGATCGTTTTCGGCGATGTCACGGCCTTGGTGAACGCGCTCGCCGCGAAAGACGACTTCGTCTCGAACGTTTCCCATGAGTTTCGCACCCCGCTGACGTCCATCACAGGGTACGTGGATCTTGTGCTGGAGGAGGCTGAAAACCTCCCGACCTGGGTGGTGCACCAACTTGAGGTTGTGCAACGAAACGCGGACCGGCTCCTCTCCCTGGTCTCCGACTTGTTGGCGGTCCGTTCTGGGCACATGATCGTCCAGCCACACGCGGTGGACGTATCCGATCTGGTCAAGTCGAGCGTTACCTCGGCCGCGCCGAAAGCGAACGACGGCGGGGTGCGGCTTTACGTCGACGCCCCGGAACGCCTGGAGGCGCATGTGGATGCCAACCGGATTTCCCAGGTGCTGGACAACCTGATCTCCAACGCCATCAAATACTCCCCCGACGGCGGCGACGTCCGCGTCACGCTGTTGCAGGAGGAAAACGCGGTGGTGTGCCACGTCAAGGACACCGGTACGGGCATGGACAAGCAGGACCAAGCCGATGCCTTCACCCGGTACTTCAGGGCCGGGAGCGTACGCAATACGGCGATTCACGGCGTCGGTCTGGGGCTTTCCATTTGCAAGGCAATCGTCGACGCCCACGGCGGGACCATCGGCCTTGAGAGCGTCCCGGGCGAAGGAACAACCTTCACGTTCCGCGTCCCAGCCTGACCCTCGCTCACATATAGACCCTTTCCGGCCAACCCTCGCTCACATATAGACCCATTCCGGCCAACCCTCGCTCACATATAGACCCATTCCGGCCAACCCTCGCTCACATATAGACCCATTCCAGCCAACCCTCCTCGCTCACATATAGGCCCATTCCAGCCAACCCTCGCTCACATATAGACCCATTCCAGCCAACCCTCGCTCACAAGACGTGAGCGAGCGTTGGTGAAAAAGGCGCCAGACGTGAGCGAGCGTCGGGCCAACCCTGTGTGTCAGGCTCTTGTGTGACAGGTTTTTCTGTTGGCCGGAGTCCGGCGTGTGGGGTGGGGAAGGTCCATGA
>NZ_JAMXIC010000030.1 GCF_027587375.1 Arthrobacter sp. B2a2-09 | reverse complement strand
CCATTTTCCTCGAAAAGACGGGCATTCTCGGTTTAAACCGCCGCCCGCGTCTCGATCATCATCGGTGGATCAAGGCTAAGACAGCACGCGTGCTTGGGAGCATCCCTGGATGGTTGCTCCCAAGCACGGGCCTGGCCATGGCCGCCATAGCCGTCTTCGGTTACTCAGCGGTGGACTTGTCCTGGATTCGGGACGCCAGGGACATGGGCGGAAGTCCCCTCTACAGCAATGATTTCCTCCAGATCCTTGGGCGAAACGTCGGCGCCGCCCTGGTGCTCTATTCGGGGGTCGCGACCCTTGGGCTCACTACGCTCGTCGGAGCCGGAGTCCTGGCGCTATATGTCGGAGCGACAGTATCCCTCGGGGTGCATTCCGTCGGCGGTGCCGGCCTGGTTGCCGACGTGATTTGGTATGTCCCGTTCGAGTTCTTCGGCCTGGTGATGGCGGCGACCGCCGGATTCCAGCCCACGGCGGGCCTGGCTCGCAGGCTGTTGATGAAGAACGAGCCCGCAACGGTGAGGTCGTTCATCGACGACATGGCCCGTTCCCTCGGCACTTTGCTCATTGCCCTCACCCTGATAATCCTCGGTGCTGCCATTGAGGCAATCGTGATTCAGCTAAAGACCTGAGGAGGAATTCATGACCAGCACGGAAGACGGCCGAGAGTCCGAAACCGTCATCAGCGTCGCGACGGTCGGAAAGTTGCGGCCCGAGCCATCCGCAGCCAGGGAATGGGTCTCCACGTCCCGCGCTCTGTGGATCGCAGCCTACATTCTGCTCATGGCTTTGGTAGCCCTGCGGCTTCCCCTGACCAGAAAGTATCTCAGCGCGAACGTTCCGGCGGACGTGCGGTCAGAAATCGGAGACGATCGCCTGCTGAACCTCTCCATGACGGTCGGCACGGTTTTGTTCTTCCTTGTCTACGCGGTGATCATCGCTTTGTACTTCTCCCTTGCCGCGTTCTTGGACAAACGGGTGATCCCGGGAAAATCGGTACTCGCCGGCCGCTTCAATATCGGGGCCTTCTTTGTGATCGCCATTCTCGCCACGATCCCCGTGAATCTATTCAGCGTGGTGTTCAGCGTCATCCAACCACGGGATGTCCCTGGATACTGGGCCTATTTCCCCTCGATGGCCGTTCTCGCCCTGGCGATCTTCTACCGACATTGGCGCGGGTTTTCCACAGGCAGGAAGATCCTCATTGCGCTTTCAGCCGTAGGCCTGTCAACAATAGTTGCCATCGGCTGACCTCCCCCAACCACCACCCACGAACAGAAAATCTCAATGACTACTCAGCTCTACAGCCTTCTTCTACGAATCGTGGGCCTCATGGTCGCTGCATTCTCCGGCATTTCCCTCGGCCTCATTTGGGCCTCTCCTTCGCCGGTAGGCCTCAACAATATTGATCCGCACGCCCTGAAGACCACGACGGTCACCCTCCTTCTCGTCCTCGGCGTGGCCGCACCCCTGATTGCGGCCTTCAGCCCGGCCCGGAAATGGCTACCGCTCAAAGCAGCCGTCTTCGCCGTCGCCGGTTTTGCCAACGCGGCGGCCCTCAGTCCGGTAATAGTTGTCCCGTTCCAGGGAACGACGTCGGTTGTCGCCGTCGTCTGTGCGCTCGGACTCGCGGTCCTCACCATTGTTGCCTTCATGGACTCGGTCCAGAAGAAGAGTCCGCAGAGCAAGTTCTAGCCGCTGATGAACACCAAAGCCTCTCCTCCCGACGTCGAAGGACGGGTTTCGAACGCCAGGGTTACGGCCGCGTCGGTCCGGCGGTCCGATTACAGAGTCCTGAGGGACTTCCGGGCGTTCGAAATCGTCAATGCGATGCGTTTGCCGCTCACGCTGGATGGTTTCAGGGCCCTCGCGATCTTCGGATCCGTAGCCTTGATTGTGCTCGGAACATTGGTGTTCGCGTCCACGATGTCTGTTCTCCGCGACGGCCCGCTCCGCCATGACACGGCCGCTGTGCTCAATTGGGGATTCCTCGGGATCCTCTACACCGCTGTCGCGACGGTGCTCAGCGAGGTAGTTTCAAGCCGACGGCTGGCAGTCTCAGGCACCCCGCATTTGGAGCTCTTCCGGGCGATGGAACTTCCCCTCCGGCAGGTCGTCGTGAGATACGGCCTGGTCCCGACGATCCGCCGCACAGGCATGCTTTGGTATTCGGCTGCGATATTCCTCATGGTCTTTTTCGAGGAAACGTCGAGCTACCTCAACGTCGTGGTGGCTTCGGTCTCCGTCCTGACTTTCGCCTCCTGTGCGTGCGTCTATTCCGTTCTCTATTTCGCTTCAACGCCTGCTCGACGGATAGGCCTCCATTGGCTGTACTGCCTCTTGGCCCTCATCCTCGGTTTGTTGCTCGGGGCTACCACTGGAATTCTCCTGCCTCAGCTCTCCCGGCTCGACAGCCTCGCCGAGGACCCCTCGCGCTTCCTTCCGGCGTTGTGCTTGCTAGCGGCCGCCGCGTCCGGGATATTGATCCTCCTCAGCATCCGCGCGTGGCACCGCCTCAGCTACCGGAAGATTTCCTTCAGCACCCAGCGCGGCGGCGGTCAACGGCCAGTGACGAACTTTGGTCTTTTCGTTGTCACCGATCTGTTGAGCAGCAAACAGGGCTCAGTGATCACCACCATCGTCCTCGCCTGGATCGCCGTCGTTGGCATCCTCCTGGGAGCCGGAGGCATCCTCCCCCTGCACTCGGCACTCGGCGCCCAGGAACTCCACAAATCCTTGGTTGGTATTGCCGTGCTCCTGAGCTTGGGGGTCACGGAACCGATGCTCCATCGGATCGGGCCCACCGCGAAGCTGTACCACTACCGCTTTGCGTGGGAGAACGGCTTTTCCGCCACTGCGATTGTTGTCCGGCTCGTCGGGATCGACGTTCTGACAGGGGCGACGATCGGTGGATTTGTTTTCCTTGGTGCGCTCCTCGCCTTTGACATTCCGGCCCCTGGCGCTGTCCTTGCAGGGGTGATCGTCGCAGCGTCCGGGGTCGTCGCAGAATCGCTCTCCCGGCCGCCAACCACCACTGACGGCACCAAATCCAATGATGTGATGGACGCCCTTTTCACACTCCTCCTGATCTCTCCTTGCTCGCTCATCCTTGTCGTCAGCCCTGAGTTCAGCACCGTGCTGTTGTTGGGCTATTCCATCCTTTTGACCCTGGGAGCCGCCCTATGCCTGCACCAACGTCTTTTGAGACTTCGATCGAAATTGATTCTGTAACCGCCGGCTACCGGCAAGGTTCGCCAGTCCTGAACGGACTCAGTCTCAGCATGAACGAGCCCGGCCTCTACCGGGTGGCTGGCAGCAATGGCAGCGGGAAGTCGACCCTCCTGGAGCTCATCAGCGGCTTCCTCCAACCTTGGGCCGGAAGCGTGCGACTTTGCGGTATCGACGCCGGCTCGCCCGACGCTCGCCACGTACGGAGCGTCTGCCGTACGACGCCGGCGCTCTACCCTTCCATGACCGTTCACGATCATCTGGCTCTTGCGGCCCGTAGCCGTCAGGTCAGCCCGGAGGCCGGGCTCGCCCGGCTGGCTAGATATGGATTGGAGGACTGGGCGGAGCAGCCCGTCTCCATGCTGTCGACGGGCAATATCCGGAAGCTCTGGCTGCTGATGTGCACGGTCGCCAATACCCCTGTGGTCGCCATCGATGAGCCTTTCAACGGCATGGACGTTCAGGGCATCGAGGCCCTCACCGGCGAGCTGGGCGAGTGGTCACAGCACAAAGTAGTTGTCCTCATCTCCCACACAGTTCCGGACCAACTGGCCGTTAGCCATTCCTTCGTCTTCAAGCAGGAGAGAGCGACGTTGTAGACCGAAGCCCCCGACGCCGGCTCACTCGGAGAGCCGCTTCTCGCGGAACGGAGACGAATCCCGGACAAGGTCGAAGAGGGCGGTGCGGGAAGGGCTTCCCGTCTTGCGCAGTGCGTTTGAGATGTGGCTTTCCACGGTCCTGATACTGATTCGCAGGTGCTCGGCGATCTCGGGGTTGGAGCGGTGACCGGCAAGGGCTGCTATCTCAATTTCCCGGACCGTCAGGGGCGAATAGCTGCCGGAACTAAACGCGATGGGCTCATCCGCCGAGGGAAATCGTGTCGCGAATATGGAGTACGCCCGGTCCATCGCGGCCGCACCGACGGTGTTGTCCACGAATGCATACCGCTTGAAGGCACCGCGGAGCAGCATCCGTACCTGGTAGAAATCGGCGTCGGGCTCGTAATGCTCGAGCAGCACGCCCAGCATTTGGTGGTCGTCCTCCACCACCGCAGCAGCTATTGCCACAAGCTGATCATGTGAAGTGGAGGCATATTCGTTCAAGGTCTGCCGAAGGAGTTCGAGAACCTTACGGCCAGGGAGCAGGCAAGTGAAGAACAGGGCGGAGTAGATCGCCTCCAGAACATAGCCACGTTCGAGCTGCCGTTGAATGAGTTTCGCGGCTTTCCCGTCGAATACAGCCGGGATGAGGGGCCGCGCGGCGACGAGCTCGTAGACTCCTCTCGCAATCCCTGGGAGTGGGCCTATGTCTTCAGCTTCGCGCCGCGCCTGGGTGGCAAGGGTCGTTGCGGGCAGGATCGCGGATGTCGCCGTCCTCAGTCCAGCGAGCCTGAGCATGGCGTCGTGGAGGGAATCCACCAGGAAGCCAGGCCGTCCCATGGCAAAGATGCTGCCCATGAGGTATTCGGCATCATCGAAATAGCCGCGGTAGATAAGGCCTTGGGCAGCCACATAGGTGTTGGAAACCATCCCGAATTGGTCCAGGTTGCGGCGGGCTTCTGTACGTTGCTCAAGCGCAAAGACAATTGACTCCTCAATCCGCCCCGAGCTGAACAAAGCCATTCCGCGGATGAACGGTTCGATTCGTGGAAGGCCCCTCAATCCGCCTGAGGTGTCGACGGCGTTGAGCGCGGCGGAAGGGTTGAATCGGTAAAGTTCCAGAATGCCTCGGACGCTGGATATGACGCCGCTTTCCGGGTGACGATCGTGTAGCCGCGCGAAGATTTCGTCGAGATTTTCCGGCATTCGGTCGTAGGACGCCACGAGGAAAAGTTCCGCCGCTTCGGCTTCGGCGGACCATTCAGGATGTTCCTTCCCGAAGCTCCTGAGGGCGCCGCCTGCACAATCCAGTCCTGTGCCTTTGTAGATCGCCCAAAGTACTTTGGTAAATGCCAGGAACAGGAGTTCGCCCGGTTCTCCCTCCGAGGTCAAGGTCTGGGCAAGCACGCGTTCAATTCTCGAAGCGTCAATAGGCGAACCCCAATAGACGCTCAGAAGTGCCACCGCATTCGATACCGATCTTTCGGCATCCCACAGCTCATAGCGCTGACGCTCCAGGACGGAGATTTGCTCATGAAAATGGCGCGCCGTGGCTGCGTCGTCGGAACTCTGTTCAAGGCGCAGCGCGGCCAGAACCCTCATCAGC
Organism: Arthrobacter sp. B2a2-09; assembly: GCF_027587375.1. Taxonomy (GTDB): domain Bacteria; phylum Actinomycetota; class Actinomycetes; order Actinomycetales; family Micrococcaceae; genus Arthrobacter. The sequence continues at coordinate 43,709 of NZ_JAMXIC010000030.1, read as the reverse complement.
GAATCAGCCGAGTTGATGTCAACGTCGGATTCCTGTGGCAAACCGCTGAGGGCTCGTATGATTCTATTCTTCAGGACCCGCCTGCTTGTGAGCACCCTTTGACCACGGAAATAGTCAGCTAGGACCGGTGGAGTGATCGAAGCGCAGACGTCGTTGTGGTGGTCCTCCATGACGGAAATGAGGCCGCGCTGTTCAAGCCTGTCCAGAACGTCGGAACGGACTACCTGTTGCAGCACATCGATAGGCGCCGTCCCGGCTATGGCCATGGCCTGAAGTCCCGTGAGTTCGTCGGATTCAAGTCCTTCGAGGAGGGTTTCCACCGTGCCATGGAGGTGCTCATTCCACAGGGTGTCGCCTGTCATGTGCCATTGACCCTGGCGGAGGACAATCAAGTCGCTGAGGGAAGCAGTTTCCGCGATGCGAACCACAAGCCGGGGGTTCCCTGCCGATTTCGTCAGGATGCGGGCAGTGGTGTCAGCGTCCGCAGGAGCTCCCAGAGTGTCGGCGATGAGCTCATTCACCTGCTCGTAGCGAAGCGGATCCAGATGAACCCTGGCTTCGGGGCCGGGGCTGAGGACTGCGGGCTGCGCCATCGAGTAGAGGGAAGACTCGCTCATGGTGACGATCATGGGCCGTTTGGTACGACGCCGGACCGAATCCAGAACCGCTACGGTCTCCGTGTCGACGAACTCGAGATCATCGACGACAAGCACGCGCTCCCCTGGCCTGGAGAGTCGGCCTGCCAGGGTGTCAGCCACACCCAGGACTCCCAATTGGCCTATTCGAATATCCAGGCTCAGGCTATGTATTCCACCAAATGGTATTCCGCGATGTGAGCGGAGTCCCGAAATGGAGTAAACCGTGGCTCCGGTCTTTTCCAGATCGGCGATGGCCTTTTGTGCGACACTCGTGCGGCCGCTGCCAGGCGCACCCACAATTCGAACCATCATCCCGCGAGCAACGTAGTCCAGCGTTCGCCGAACTTCTTGATCGAACACTCGCGATCCAACTTTCTCTGATGCGCTGATCCAGCACTCTCCGGCCCTAGGTGGTGCAAGGTCCAGACGATTCAACTGTTTCCTGCCCAAGCCGGGCGTTGGCAGGCGGACTTCCCAAGCACTCCCACGGAATCCCCCTAGGTGCGCTGACGAACCTCGTTCCAAGGGCAACCGTAGAGTCCGAAACTGGCATCTCAGTGGTGTTTTGGCGAAACTCAGTGTGCGCGGGAAGGCGTCTACGTGTGCCGACGTGGGGTTTTGCTTCGCATCTACGTGTGCGCCAGTGAAAACTCAGTGTTCCCACGGCGTCCAAGGAGGTGGGGTTTGGCAGTGGTTGATTCTCCATGGCTCTCCTGGTGATGGTCTCTGGTTTTGACGCTACGGGGGTTTCGTGGCCGCCTCTAGATTGAACTTGGCACATGTGGATATTTATTCGAATCTTCCTTTTCCAGATCGAACACGGTTTCGAACAAGAGCTAGGCGACCTACTTTTGGGGCCCTGTCAAGAGGCCTTCTCACCCATGTGGACAACTTCTTCTTTTCTCGCATTTCGGATGCTAGAATCTGCTCACATTTGAATCAAAATTAAATTCATGGGGGAATAAATGAATATTCGAACGCCGAAAAACAGTCGAGCCATAAAGCCCGCATTGTACGAATTTCCGACGCATCGGAAAACAACCTTCCGGCTCTTCGCAGTCATCACATCAGCGGCCGCCGCGCTCTCACTCTCAGCTTGCGGCGGGGCTAGCCCAACAGCCTCCCAAACGGGCGCCACGCAATCAGCCTCAGCGTCAGCATCCGTCTCGGCGACGCCGACGCCCACTCCAACTCCCACGCCAACACCGACCGCGCCGAAATCTGCGTCCTGCGTGACCGAAAGCGCTACGGAGAGCTACCCACCCAAGGAATTCATTTGCACCAAGTCCGACGCGGGAGTCCTGCTCTGGATGGAAAGCTCGGAGTCCAAGCGAGTGACGGATGCGCGTGCGGCAGCAGTCGCTGCAGCGGCGAAGGCGGCGGCAGACAAGGCGGCGGCAGACAAGGCTGCAGCTGACCAGGCTGCGGCCCAGGCGAAGGCAGACGCCGATGCTGCCGCAGCGAAGGCACAACAAGACCAGGCCCAAGCCCGGCAGGTACCGCAAGCGCCGCCGTCGTCCGTTTACTACGCGAACTGTACGGCCGCCCGGGCCGCCGGCGCTGCACCTATTTATCGAGGCCAGCCAGGTTACCGGCCCGCGCTGGACAGGGATAACGACGGCATCGCCTGCGAGAAATAGGCGCCGTCTGGCACTGCAAAGAGTTGAGCGACACGGAAAATCCGTGTCGACGCCGGTATTCAGGTGTCGACAGGGATTTAGCGCATCCCCGGGTAATTTGCGCGTCGCGAGGCAGTCGCGCAACCCGCGAATAGGCGTAAAAAAGCAGGGCCGGTCAATGACCGGCCCTGCTTTTTGAAATCCGAAGCTTAGAGAGCCTGGATGTTTACTGCCTGGGGACCCTTGGGGCCCTGCTCGACGTCGAAGGAAACCTTCTGGTTCTCTTCGAGGGAGCGGTAGCCACCCGAGTTAATTGCGGAGTAGTGAGCGAAAACGTCCTGGCTGCCATCTTCCGGGGAGATGAAGCCGAAGCCCTTTTCGGAGTTGAACCACTTGACGATACCTGTAGCCATTTTTTCAGTTTCCTTACTGAAGGTGGAGGTTGTCCCGACTGTCGGGCCTCCGGTGTGGGGTGTTCTCCACCGTTACTTCAGAAGGTCGCGGTTGATGGACCGCGGGAACTGCCTGAACTACCAAATGCCAAACACAACAACAGCAACTAGCATACAGGGGTTTGCGCGGATGGCTAGTATTTGTCAAAAACCTTCATGGGCGCCGTCCAAGGATCGCATCGGCCACACCCGGACCGACCCCAATAATGTCCGGGACCTCGCTTAGCCTAGAGTCACGGAATGTAGCCGCTGAAGTGCACCCTTGCATGAACGCGGCTGGCCTGGCTGAACCCAGAGGATCATATGGATTACTACGCAATAAATTCACTGCGTGAAAACCATGCAGGATGGGCCTTGCTTCGCGCCCAGAACGCTCCGCTGGCTGTGCACTTCTTCATGGCCGCGTTTACCGGTCCCAACCAACGAAACATTGGCCGGCAGCAACTCATCGACGTCCTGGAGGATGTGCTGTTCGGCGTCCGCGAGTCCTTCGGTGAGGGCAAATTTCCCCGTCCGGCATCGGAATACCTGGACGATTGGGCCGATCCGGAGCGGGCCTGGCTGCGAAAGTACTATGTTCCCGGCGAGGACGAACCCCACTACGATCTCACCGCGGCCGCGGAAGACGTGGTGCGGTGGGTCGAGAACCTGCGCGGGAGGGATTTCGTTGCCACTCAGTCGCGCCTGACCAGCATTTTCGCCGTACTCAAGACGCTCGTCCAGCAATCCGAGACAGACCCGGAAGTGCGCCTAGCCGAGCTCCAGCGCCAGCGCGACGGGATCGACGCCGAAATGCAGCGCCTGCGCGAGGGCAACATCAAGGTCATGAGCGCTCCGGAAGCACTGGACCACTTCCAACAGTTGACCACTTTGGCCAAGGACTTGCTCTCCGATTTCCGTGAAGTCGAACAAAACTTCCGGCGGCTGGACCGCCAGGTGCGCGAGCAGATCGCCACGTGGGACGGCAGCCAAGGCGAGCTCCTCGACTCCATTTTTGCCAACCAGCAGGATATCGGCAGCTCCCTGCAGGGGCGCACCTTCCAGGGGTTCTGGGACTACCTCATGTCGCCACAACTCCGGACGGAGCTACGGGACCTTCTGCAGCGCGCCACGCAGATCGAAGCACTGTCGCGCATGGACAACCTCCATGCCGTAGCAAACCTCCACCAGGACTGGCTGCCCGCCGTCGAGCAGACACAGGCCACTGTCCGCCAACTGTCCCAGCAAATGCGCAGGCTCCTGGACGACAAGGTCTTCCTGGAGAACAAGCGGATCATGCAATTGATCCGAAGCGTAGAGTTGAGCGCCCTCACCACCCGCGCCCAACCGCCGTCGGGCATTTTCATGGAGATCGACGCGCCGTCGGTGGATGTCGCGCTGCCGTTTGAGCGTCCCCTCTACGAGCCGGGCAGCAGGGTCCTGGTGATGGACGACGTCGTCACCGCCGACGACGCCGATGTTGACGCCGGCGCCCTGTTCAGTCAGTTCTATGTGGACAAGGAGCACCTCAAGTCCCACATCGATGCGGTGCTGGAGGACGCGGACCAGGCCACGTTGGCTGACATCACCGCCGCCTATCCCCTGTCGCAGGGCCTGGCGGAGCTGGTTGCCTATTACCAATTGGCTGCCGAGTCGGAATGGGCGAACATCAACCCCGAGGCGAGCCAGCAACTATCCTGGTCCCTGCCGGACGGCAGCACCCGCGAAGCGACAATCGATCAGATCATCTTTGTGAGGCCTGCGTGAACACCATCATGGAACCGGACACCCGCACCCCGGAGGAACTGCCCGGCGTCGTCACCAGGCTCTTCAAAGGCGTGGTGTATTCCGAAACCGACGAGAAGATCTGGCAATCGCTGATAGGGCTCGCGTCCCAGATCCGCGACTATGTTTCGGTCCTCGGACTGGACCTGATCCTGGACGAATCCGAAGGCTACGCTTTTCTCAAGTCGCGGGAGGACCCGGATGTCACGCTCCCCCGGCTTATCCCCCGACGCCAGCTAACCTTCGATGTCAGCCTCCTCCTGGCCCTCCTGCGTGCCCGGATGCTCGAGTTCGACACGAACAGCAGCGAGACCCGCCTCATCATGACTGAGCAGGAAATCGCCGACATGGTTTCGGTGTTCCTGCCCGAATCCAGCAATGAAGCCCGGATCCTCGACAAGCTGGGCGCCAACATCAAGAAGGTCGTGGAGCTCGGATTCCTGCGGAAGCTGCGCGGAGAAACCGGCACATACGAGGTGGCGCGCATCCTCAAGGCGTACGTGGATGCCCAGTGGCTGGAAGAGTTCGACGCGCGGCTGGCGGACTACCGCCGCTCACTCACCGGGCAAAAACCCGCATCTTCAACGGAAACGGAAGACGCATGACCACCGAGCTGCAGGACGGCCTTTTCAGCTTGGATGAGCTCCCGGCGGGGCAAAAGGACGACGACGGCGCCCTCCCCGGCTTCCGGCTGCACCGCCTGGAACTGCTCAACTGGGGAACATTCCACGGCGGGGTCCGCACGTTCCGTTTGGATGGCGCCAATAGCCTCCTGACCGGGGACATCGGTTCGGGGAAGTCCACGGTGGTTGATGCCATCACCACGCTCCTGCTCCCAGCCAACCGGATCGACTACAACAAAGCCGCGGGCGCCCAGAAGCGCGAACGCACCCTCATGTCCTACGTGCGCGGCTTCCATAAGAGCACGCGCAGCACCGGCGGCGAGTACTCCAAACCCGTGGCACTCCGGGCGCCGGGAGCCCTGACGGTAGTCCTCGGGGTCTTCCACAATGCCGTCCTCAATAAGTCCGTCACGCTGGCCATCACGCTCTGGACCATGCAAGAAGCAGGCCAGCCCAGCCGCTTCTACTCATTGGCCGAAACTGAGCAGTCCATCGCGGAGGACTTCGCCAACTTCGGACAAGATCCGGCCAAGCTGAAAAAGAAGCTCCGTGCCGCGGGCGCGGCCGTCCATGACACCTTCGACCCCTACGCCGCGGCCTTCAAACGCCATTTCGGCATCAGCGGCAACCAAGCCATGGATCTGTTCCACCGCACGGTCTCCATGAAACAGGTGGAGAACATCACCCACTTCGTGCGGACCAACATGCTCGAGGACGATGACGTGAAGTCGCGCATCGACAACCTCATCCACCACTTCGACGACCTCAAGAAGGCCCACGAGGCCGTGCTGAAGGCGAAGGACCAGATCGGCTTGCTGAAACCGATCCGGGATGGTGCCGCCGTTCATGAGCAGCTGAGTGGTGAAGACGCCCTGGCCCGAAAGCAGCGCGATCAGTTGCATCCGTGGTTCACGGATCAGCAGCTGACGCTGAGCCTGGAGCACCAGCGGGAGCTGGAAAACGCCGGCGTCAAATTACTGGAGGACAGCACCCAGCTCACCGCGGACATTTCGCGGCTGCGTCATGAACTCTCAGTGGTCCAGGAAGACATCCGCACCAACGGCGGAGGTCGGCTCGCCGCGATCGACGCCGACATCGCACGGCTTGAGGAAGAGTCCCGTTCCCAACGCAAGCGCTTCGAGCAATACTCCGCCGCCGCCGTCGAACTGGGTTTGAGAATGCCGGAAGACCGCGTGCTCTTCGACGCGAACCGGGCGCGTTTGGGCGAGGTTGAACTGGAGCTTGTTGCTGAGTCCAGTGCGCTGCAGGAACGTCGCACCGGATTGACTTTGGAGAGGTCCGAACTCAGCAGCCGCAAGACGGACATCGACGCCGAACTGGCCAGCCTGCAATCCCGCCAGACCCTCCTGCCGCTCGCCCAACTGGAGCTCCGCCGTCGTCTGTGTGAGGGAATCGGCGTCGCGGAAGCCGCGCTGCCCTATGCTGGCGAACTGCTGCGGGTGCGCGACGGCGAGTCGGAATGGGAGGGCGCAGCGGAAAGAACACTGCGTGGTTTCGCTTTGTCCTTGCTGGTCTCGGCCGAGCACTACCCGGCGGTGAGCAGTTGGGTGGATTCCAATAACCTCCGGGCCAGGTTGGTCTACCTGAGGGTCGGAGATTCGAACGCGGCCCGGCCTGCCGAAGCAGGGACACTGGCGGCGAAAATCGCCATCAAGCAAGGCACTCCCTTCCGCACTTTCCTTCTGGACGAACTCAGCACCCGGTTCGACTATGTCTGCTGCGAGACCATGGAGGACTTCCGCCGCTACCCCAAAGCCCTGACGGTCAACGGCCAGCTCAAGGGCGGCCGGGGCAGGCACGAGAAGGACGATCGCCGGGATCTCGCAGACCGGCGCAATTACGTCCTCGGCTGGGACAACCATGACAAGATCACACGTTTCCTCGCCGAGCGGGACGAGCTCGTGGGCAAGGTCAGCGTGGTCGAAACCCAGCTGGGCAAAGTGGACGTGTCTCTCGGCTCTCTCGGGCGCCGGAACCAGCAGCTCGGAACGATCCGCTCTGTTGCCGATTTCGCTGAGATCAGTTGGCAGCTGACCGCGCGGCGCATCGAGGATCTCAAGACGGAAAAGAACGAACTCCAGTCAGCCAGCAGCGTGCTCCAGCAGTTGACGGCCAAAGAAACCGAAGTGACTGGGAAGCTCGGACGCCTCGAAGAGAAATCGAACAAAGTCCAACAGCGCCTCGGCGCCAATGAGAAGGATGCGAAAGACATCGCTGCGGCGATCGAGGAATGCCGCCTCGCGCTGCTCGAACATCCGTTGACAGACGACGACGGCGTGCTGACCGCCGTCGCGCGGCTCGCGGCCGAGGTGCTCGGGGAGAAAACACTCACGTACAAGAACACGGGCACCGCCGAGAGTTCCGTCCGATCGGGACTGACCGCATCGATCGATAACCTCACGAAACGCATCGCGACGGCGGCGGCATCCACTGTGCGCTTGATGACGGAATTCCGCGGCAAGTACCGCAACGAGACCACCGACATCGACGCCTCGCTGGAAGCGGCCGGGGAGTTCAACCGGCTGCTTGAGCAGCTGGAGAAGGACGATCTGCCGCGTTTCGAGGCGCGATTCAAAGAGTCGCTGACCCAGAACACCATCCATGAAGTGGTGGCATTCAACGCTTTCCTGGACAGCCGGCGCCAGGACATCGTGAACCGGATCGGTGAAATCAACCTGTCCTTGGCGGGGATCGAATACAACCCGGGCAGGCATATCCAGTTGGAGCACCAGAGCTCAACGGACTTGGATGTGCGCCAGTTCGGGATCGACCTGCGGGCCTGCTCGGAGGGGACCATCGGCGACGAAGACCAGTACTCGGAGCAGAAGTACCTGCAGGTGGAGAGGCTGATTGAACGCTTCCGTGGACGGGAGGGTTACACGGCTCTCGACGAACGTTGGACAGCAAAAGTAACGGACGTGCGGAACTGGTTCACTTTCTCGGCCTCGGAAAAGTGGACGGAGACCGGTGAGGAATTCGAGCATTTCACCGATTCAGGCGGAAAGTCGGGCGGCCAGAAGGAAAAACTGGCTTACACGATCCTCGCGGCGGCGTTGGCTTTCCAGTTCGGGCTCGCCTCCGGAAAAGGCTTGGGGAAGGGCGCGGCGAAGGGACGCAGCTTCCGTTTTGTGGTGATTGACGAAGCGTTTGGCCGCGGCTCGGACGAGTCCGCGCGCTACGGCCTGGAACTCTTCCAGCGCATGAAACTGCAGCTACTGATCGTCACGCCGCTACAAAAGATCCACGTGATCGAGCCTTTTGTAGCACACGTGGGCTTCGTAGCGAACACCAACGGCAACGACTCCCAGCTCCGCAACATGACCATTAAGGAATACCGCGAGGAACGGGATCGCCGTGCCGGCTAAGGGTGTCGGTTTGTCCCGGAACTGGACCACGCTGGCGGGGCTGCGTTCGCTGTCCGCTAGCGCGTGGGAGCGCGGGCAACTGCTGCGCGAGGCGATGGAACCAACGGAAGCATACCCCCGCCGTCGTGCGCTGAAGCGCCCCTCGGCCGCCGAGTTGCGGGACGACTATGCGGCCGCGCGGAAGTGGGCAGCTGAGCTGTTCGCCGCGGCCGGTCCTTATTCCCTGGAGACGGTGGACGTCGGGCGCACCACGATCGGTTCCAACCACCTCCCTGCCGCGGCAGTATTCGCGAGGGTGGAGGACGAGATTGCGTTCGTGGGCAGGAACCGGGAGCTCGGGCAGTTCCGTTCGCGGGCCGCTGCTTTAGCGGCACTCGATCCCGCGTTGCGGGCGTGGGCACTGAAACGCCCACTACAACTGTTGGCTCTGGGCGATGCTGCCCTGACCGCTGCTCGGGTGGCGCTGTGGCTGAGGGAGAATCCCGGGCCGGGGATCTATTTGAGGCAATTGAGCCTCCCCGGGGTCCACACTAAGTTCATCGAGACTCATCGGCGGGTCATTGATGAAATGCTGGCCGTGCTGCAGCACAGGCCGCCGGAGGACGATCTGCTTGAGCGTGGAGCCGCGGCTTCGGACGGTGCTGTTTCGGACGACGACGGCTTGCTGCTGAGCCCAATAGCACGCACGCCGGCAGCCCGTTTCGCCGAGCGTCATGGTTTCCTGCATCCGCCCGAACTAGTGCGCTTCCGGCTGCTGGATCCCGAAATTCCACTGTTGGGCGATGCCCGCGACGTTATGGTCACGGCAGAGGCATTCAGTACGCTCCGGCTTCCCGTCACCTCTGTGCTCGTCACGGAGAATCTGGTGAACTTCCTTGCCCTTCCGGATCGGCCACGGTCCTTGGCGTTGTTTGGCGCCGGCTATGGCTTTTCGTCGCTGAGGGATGCGGAGTGGATACGGGACTGTGAGGTCCTGTACTGGGGAGACCTGGACACGCACGGCTTCCGGATCCTGGATCAGCTCCGCTCTGTTCACCCACACGTGTCCAGCATCCTCATGGACGAGGCGACGCTGCTCGCCCATCGGGAGGCGTGGGGTGTTGAGGAATCGCCGTCACGGGCCCACTTGGCGAGGCTCACGGCAGAGGAAGCGGAGGTCTACGAGTCGCTAGGAAACAACCGCTACGGAAACGGCGTGCGCCTGGAGCAGGAACTGATCCGTTGGGACTGGGCTCTGGAACGGCTTGCCGCCGGGCCAATCTAAACCGAACCTTACATTCCGAGCGGTGCTACGATTGCTACGATTGCTACGGAGGCAAAGATGACCACGATCCCGCACCGCGAACTCCGCAACAACAGCAGCAAGATTCTGGAGCGCGTCAAAAACGGCGAAATCATCGATGTGACAAACAATGGGGAAATTGCGGCCACGCTCATTCCGCCCTCCGCGTCGCCGTTCGAACGGTTGCTGCAGTCAGGCGGTGTCCGCCCTGCTGCTGAGAGTCCCGTGGATTTCAGGCTTGTGCAGCGCATCAAGAGTGAGATGAGCACTTCGGACATGCTGGCCGATCTGCGTGGCGATCGGTGATCACTTATGTGGACACCTCGGCGGTCCTCAAGCTTCTGGTCGACGAACCGGAATCCCCTGCCGTCGCCGAGTATCTTTCGACCGCGGCCTCAAGCGGAAACCGCCTCGTCGCGTCAATGCTGCTCTACACCGAGCTTCATTGCGCGGCACGTCAGCGGGGACTGGGCGCAGAACCAGTCAATACTGTGCTGAGCGGCATCAATTTGGTGGACATCGCCCGTTCCGATCTGATGTATGCCGCCGCGCTCCCCGGCCGGCTGCGGAGCGCTGATGCGATCCATCTGGCAACCGCGATCAGGCTCCAAACTGATCTGTTCGTGGCATACGACGGCGAGCTTCTCACCGCTGCCCTTGACGCCGGCGTCACTGTCCTCTCCCCCGGGAAATAGCCTTCCGCGCCTCCATTGGCGCCCCACCCTGCATAGGGATCAGGCGGTGACAGTCGGCCAGCAAAAGGGGTCCGCTGCTCTGAAGCAACGGGCCCCTTTTCGTCTGCCCCCATAAGTGCTGATCGCGAAGTCTCGATCGACGGCAAATTTACTGTCGGCGACTGCGAATTCGAACGAGGATAATTATCGCGACGACTGCCGCTATCAAGAACGAGATTGAGCCAGCTTTGAAGAAGGACCTCTCGATCTCGGTTATGCTCGTAAGTTCAAAGTACTCGTCGTCAGGAATAAGACCGTACTTTGCGTCGTGTTGTGAGTAGCGCACAAGATAACTAGTAAGGCTGGCGGCCGCGATAACCGCGCCTAGAATTGCGATCGCTATTGCGAATTTGAAAGCCGTTTTCATCCTTGATCCCATCAAGCGATCCTCCGACCCATAGTTGCCAAGTTTTCATGCTTCTCCCTCTCATCGATTTGTGATGACGGGCTTAGAATCAGCGGCCGAACCAACACTTCCATCTGTTGCCCACCAGGCTCGTAATCCCCACCATCCGTGCATGGAAGACTAGCGCCGGAACTGGCGTGCGAGTGGTGAAAAGACACAAATTGAGTACTCGAAGAGCCCAATTTGAGTGTCAATTGGGGTCAATCTGTGAACTCACTCGGCGGGGCGTGTGAGTGTTCGCGTGAAGATCGCGGCGGCCAGGAAGTACCGAGGTTCGTCCGAAATCTCGGCCGCTACAAACTTGCAAGACAATTGTCTTCTCTCACCAAAACATCAGGTTCCCGCATATAGACTCGCTCCAACGGTGCCCTGCCATGGGCGGCTCGGCCACCCTGAGGGGATGCGTCTCTATGAATGAAGTGAATATGCCGGCACAACCGTCGGTTTTGGACATCAGCGACTTGCGCGTCGCCTATGGCGCCCGGACCGTCGTCGAGGGCGTCAGTTTTCAGATTGATCGCGGTGAGATATTCGGCCTGCTGGGTCCGAACGGTGCAGGTAAGACGAGCACACTCAGTGCCATCGAGGGGTTGGTCAAGCCGAAATCCGGGCGGCTGTTGGTGGACGGAATCGATGTTCAGAAAGAGCCGTTGGACGCGAAAGCGCGCCTCGGGGTGCAACTGCAGTCCTCCAGTTTCCAGGCCGAGCTGACCATTCAGCAGATCGCAAGGATCTACGGCGGGCTTTACGGAGTGAAACTCTCGCGTGAGCAGATCGGTAAGAGCATGCGGGCCATCGGACTCGAAGAAGAACTGGGCAAACGGTTCAAACAGTTGTCGGGCGGGCAACAGCAACGGCTCGCGCTGTTCATTGCCACCATCCACAACCCCCTTCTTTTGCTCCTGGACGAGCCAACCGCCGGGCTGGACCCGCAATCGCGCCGTGGACTATGGCGTCGCATCGAGGAACTCCGTGGTGAAGGCAACAGCATTCTTCTCACCACCCACTCGATGGAAGAAGCACAGGCGGTGTGTGACCGGGTGGCAATCATCGATCATGGGGTACTTCTCACGGTCGGAGAACCATCGGAGCTGATCGACAAGCACAGGGAGGATCCGCGCGTGCTTTCAGTAGCCCACGGTGCGCCCACCTTGGAAGACGTCTTCATCGGACTGACAGGAAGTGAGATCCGTGACTAACGCCGCGGTCGATACCGCCCGCCCGCCGCTCGGCTTGGCGATGACTTCACTGCTTCGCGCGGACTCCATTGTGATCCTCAACAGCAAGACCTCGCTTGTCTTGAGCACCCTGCTGCCGATCGTGATCCTTGTGGCCACAACCTTTGGCAAAGCCCAATCACGGCTCGGCGGATCCAGCCTCATCATCGGTTTGGCCTTGACCCTTGGTCTGCTCACTTCGTGCTTGCTCGGTTTCACACTGGCCCTGGCACACGACCGCCACATCGGCGTGCTGCAAAGGTTGCGGGTCACGCCGGCGCCGAACTGGATGATCATGACCAGCCGCCTCATCGTGCAGGTGGCCACGAATCTGATCGCTTCCGTCATCGTGGTGATCGTCGGTGCAATCGTTCACGGCCTGACCCTGAATGTCGGCCAGTACCTCTTGGTCATCGCCGTCGCTTTACTCGGGGCCGCAGTCTTCCTGGCCATAGGGCAGGCACTCGTCGGCTTAATCCAGTCCACCAACGCCATCAGTGCGATCGGCCGGCTGCTCATGATCGTCCTGTTACTCCTCGGCATCTTCGGCGGAACCGGCATCCTCGGCGACACGATCAAGGCAATCTCGGACTGGTCTCCAGTCGGAGCCCTCATGACACTCTTTTCGGATGTTCTGAACCAGTCGGCCTGGAGCGGCCAGGACACCGGCTCGCTTCTGGCGTGCGTCGCTTACATCGTGGTGTTCGCCTTCATCGGAATCCGCTGGTTCCGATGGGACTCGCGGTAGCGCCCACTAGCCCCGGCGCCCGGCTCACACTGATGCTGCCTCCCACGCGAACCCGTCCGGGTCGGTGAACGGGCCGGCGTCGCTGCCGATCGCGAGCCGGTGCGATCCGGTGCCGTCGGGTGAGACGCCGGCGTCCTTGGCGAGCGCGCGGCGCGCGTAGAGCCCCAGCTTGACGGGACTCGACGACATGGCGAACTCGACGTACTTGCCGAAGCTCTTCCCAACGGAGAGGCCCCGGTCGGCGTAGAAGCGCTTGCTCGCGGCAACGTCCGCGACCGCCATAAGTAGCACGACGCTGTCGACCTCCCGGGTGGCCGGACCAGCTTCCTTCTTCGCCGACGTCGCGACCTTCCAGATAGCACCATCGGGAGCCTGCACGACCCCGCCGTACCCCCACAATGACTTCTCGACCGGCTTCAGCGTCGTGGCACCGGCTTCCACAGCGGAGTCGATCAGGCTGCTGACGGTCGACGGCTGCGACACGACGAGCGACAGCGTGAACCCACGGAAGCCGTCGGTCGGCGCGTCCGAGGCCCGTACGCGCACCCGCGGGCCCAATCCGAAAGCGGCGTCGTAGAAGGCGGTGGCGGCCACGGGGTCAGGAACTTCGAGGGTGACTGAATCGATGGAAGTCATGGCATGTCCTTCAGTGAGATGGGTTGGTTCGTGCTTTCGACTCTATTCCGAGGCCCCGCTGACCGCTTCTCCGATCCTGACCGATGTGTTCGCGCCCGTGCGCAACTCATCACTCCTGCTTTCCTCGCCCAAGATTTCGATGATGGATATGCGCTTTCTCGTCTCTACGAATGTCAGTACTCGCCTGCACGGTTCGTTCCGGCCACGCCTAACGCTGGGTATTGTTACCGGTAGCGGAACCCTCAACCAGTACTCACCACGGAAATCTGCGGGACCGGTCCCGCGTAGGAGGAGGAGGAATCATGGGTAACTTCGAAGGCAAGACCGCGCTCGTCACCGGCGGAGGCTCCGGGCTCGGGGAAGCGATCAGCAAGGACCTCGCGAAGAACGGTGTCAACATTGTTGTCGTCGACCTCAACCTGGACGGTGCCACGCGTGTCGTCGACGAGATCAAGGCCGCGGGCGGCACCGCGGTTCCGTTTCAGGCCAACACCGCGGTCGCCGAGGACAGTAAGAAGGCCGTCGACTTCGCAGTCGCGACTTATGGCGCCCTCAACTATGCCGTGAACAATGCAGGCATCGGCGGCGCAAACGCTCCGGTCGGAGACGTCGACATCCAGGACTGGGACCGGGTCATCGCCATCAACTTGAGCGGAGTCCTCTACGGAATGCGCTACCAGGTCCCGGCCATCCTCGCCGCCGGCGCATCCGAAGGTGCCATCGTGAACATGGCGTCGATCCATGGCGCCGTCGCCGCTCCCGGCAACGCCGCTTACACCGCGGCCAAGCACGGCGTCGTAGGCCTGACCAAGAATGCTGCGGCTGAATATGGGGCTCAGGGGCTCCGCATCAACGCGATCGGCCCCGGCTATATCGAGACGCCCCTGCTGGCCGCTGCGCCGAAGGAAGTCCTCAACGGGCTCGAGGCGAAGCATCCGCTCGGCCGCCTGGGACAGCCGGAGGAGATCGCCAACGTCACCACGTTCCTCCTCTCCGACAAGGCCAGTTTCATGACCGGATCGTACGTACTCGTCGACGGCGGCTACACCGCCGTATAAGCCTCGCCGCTGGGGACCGATGGCGTGTGGGTACTACGCACCACCCAACGATGAAATTTGGGTATCAGATGCCCGGCCGATGGCGAGCTGCTGCCGGCCCGGCCCGTCGAAGGCCGTTGTCAGGTTCAGACCGGCTGGCCGGACCATTGTCGCGCTCTGGTTGTTGCGTCGCGGCGGAGAATATTTGCATGAGGATTGAAATGCTGTACATCAGCGAGTGCCCCAACTCGGATGAAGCAGCCTTACGCCGATCCTCCACTCGGGCATTGCACGGTCCCCTTCCAGGCATGTTCGCTCGGGCGTAAAGTCGGGGTATGTCCCGAGATGCGCTGGGCTCGCACTCGCAGCTCTCTGGTGATCTTCGTTCCAGGGTTGCGGAGACCGGCACTTTGGAACGGGAGTTCCGTCGTGCCATCCTTGCTCGCGGTGCCGGCGGTCCCGCGGTGCCGGAACCGTACGATGCACTCGTCAAAGAGGTTGATGAGGAGTCGTTCCGGGTGACTGACGCGCAGGTCCAGGCGGTACTTCAGGAGACCGGATCCGAGAGGGAGACGTTCGAAGTCATTCTTACCGCGGCGATCGGCGCCGGCCTGCGGCGATGGGATGCCGCAGAGAAAGTAATCAGCGAGGCCGCGGGTGCGGCTACCTGAAGTAGAGCGGGGAGACACCCTCCGCCACCGGATGCTGATCGCCGCCATCTCAAGGGTGACGGGGATGCGGCTGCCGGACGCAGCCCGGGTCGCGTTCTACCGGCAGGACTTCGCGGGCCCATCAATCGGCGCGTGGACGCAGAAGACGATGCGGGGGCCCAGCGGATGGTCCGTGCCCGAACGAGAGCTCATGGCGGCAATGGTCGCAACCTGGAACAGTTGTCCGTTCTGCATCGGCGCCCACAGCGCCGTCGCTGTCCGCGGCATGGACAAAGACATCCTCGGGGCCGCCCTAGCGGACTACCGCACCGCTCGCATCCCAGACAAGCTCAAAGCCGCGCTGGTATTCATCGAGAAGATGACCCGCACCCCCGATGACCTCACCAAGGACGACGCACGAGCGGCGCTCGAGGCTGGTCTCACCAGGAACGAACTCGAAGATGCCGCCGCGGTTGCGAGTCTCTTCGCGATCGTCACTCGCTACGCCAACGCACTCGACTTCGACATCCCCACACCGGACAACTTCGACAAAGCAGCGGGAATGCTCCTCCGCCGCGGATATGCGTAGTTGCCACAGACGGCGTCCGGAAGCCGGTCGTAGACCGGCCACTTCGGGCCTCAGGGAACACTCTTCCGAGAAGCCTTAGATGGCTGCGACGTGGTCAGAACGGCAGAGCGGTGGTCGAGTATTCTGATGTCAGTGATACTTCATTTTTCTCTGTGACCCAGCGTCTTTCAGCGATTCCAGTTCGCTCCTTAGAGGAGCGGTGATTCCCTGCGCCCGCCAGGGGAATTCCATATGGATTTCCCCTGCTCCCGGCCCAATACCGAACTCACCACTGGAAGATCACATGCAAACAACATCAACGAACTCCGCCGAGCCCTCTTCGCCTGCCCTCGATCGGCAATCCCTGCGCCCTGACTGCGGAAAATGCTTTGCCCTCTGCTGCACAGCCTTCGGATTCGCACGTTCTGCGGATTTTGCCCTCGATAAACCGCCAGGCTCTCCATGCCAAAACCTTGCACCTGATTTCTCCTGCACAATCCATGACAGCCTGCGCCCGAGGGGCTTTCGTGGGTGCACGGTCTTTGACTGCTTCGGGGCCGGCCAAAACCTATCCCAGGGTTTGTTCGCCGGAAAGAGCTGGCTCGAGAACCCTGAGACAAAAGACGAGATGTTTTCCGCATTCAAAGCCGCCCGGCAGCTTCATGAGATGCTCTGGTACCTGGCCGAGGCACAAACCCGAACTTTCGATCCCGATACCTCGCGTCGTGCGGTTCAACTCAGGAACAGAATCGAACATGCAGTCTGCGGAGAGCTGCCGGAGCTGCTTTCGCTGGATATTCAAGATCTTCACTCCCAGGTGAGGTCAACGCTCATGGATGTCAGCGCGGAAGTACGGGCCTCCTACTTTGCGGCCGGTGATGACCATCTGGAATCCGCGCTGAAGCCGGGAGCGGATCTGATGGGCAAGAGTCTCAGGTCCCGCCAGTTGTGCGGGGCAGACCTCCGAGGGGCCTATCTCATTGGGGCGGATCTGCGGGGCAGTGACTTTTCGGGGGTGGATCTGCTCGGCGCGGATTTCAGGGATGCACGGCTTGAACGCGCTGATCTGTCCAAGGCTTTGTATCTGACCCAACCGCAGCTCAACGCCGCGAGGGGCAGCCGTGCAACTCTTTTGCCCTCGGATCTCAAAATGCCCTCGCACTGGCACAACGGATGACCACCCACCGCGTGGTGATAGCGGTTAGTTCGTACAGTCCAGACTGGCGGTCGGCCGGCCGCAATCGGATCGGTCAACCAACATCGGCGTGTGAGGATAGAGCAATGCAGACGACGATCCGGGTTGTCAGGCACACCCATCTTCCTCCTAGGACGATTGAGAGCGTTAGGTCCCTCTTCGACGCTGAATATTACGAGAAGTTCGGCCCGTGGGACCCTGACTGTCCCTACGGGTATTCCCCTGCCGATGTTCATGTCATCGCCACCAATGGTCTGGGCATCGTTGGCCACGTCGGATTCCAGAGGAGGCTGATCGACGTCGGCACGGTTGAGGTCCCGGTGGGCGGCACCGGAGGGGTACTTGTAGCGCCTCAAGCGCGAGGAGCAGGACTCGGCGCCCTGCTGATGAGCCGCGTCCGGGAGGCTATGCACACGGCTGGCGTGGATTTCGGCTACCTCGGCTGCCGTGAAGACGTGGCACCGTTCTATACGTCTTGCGGGTGGCACCGGATCAGGGCGCGAGAACGGTGTTTTTCAAGACTGGACGGAACCACTATCATCGAATCCGTGGATGCCCCGATCCTGATCTGCGCCGCCACTAAGACCGCCGAGTCGTGGCCCGCCGGACCGATCGATCTTCGGGGAACCCCTTGGTAGAACACCTAGGAATCGGCGTCCAGTTCCCGTCAGGACTTTCCGGGCTGCCGTTGGCCCAGCAACACGGATGCTGCGAACCCGGCGCCGAGGACAAGGACACACCCGAACCATCCGAGCACCAGATAAACCAGGATCATTGTGTCCGTGGCCTCGTAAGGGGCGAGCGACTGCCCGGCGACCACGACCTTTCCGGCCGCTGAGCGGGCAATGACTGCCATCCGCAGCCCGGGCTCCGGCTGCCACGTCACGGCATCCTCGCCTGAGCTCCGTGCCGTATCGAGCACACCGGATGGCACTGCCGGCAACACTCCGTGGAGAGTAGCCGTTCCGGTCTCTGGCTTGTCATCGGTGCCGTACACGATGACAAATACCCCGCTATCGGGGGTCAACTCGACCTGCGGGACCGCCGGAACGAACGTACCGAGAAGCTGCGCCTGGGCCGCAGCCGCCGCCGCGGGCGCCACATTCGCGGACCTGCGGCCGGATTGCTGGAATGCGATGTAAAGGCTGCCGAATACGATTGTCACCACAGCTACTGCTGCCAGCCGATCAATTCCCTTCTCACACTTGATTGAATATCAACGAATGGCTTCATTGGTGAGTCCCTATTCCGAAGCTTTACTCGTCAAAAATGGTCACTTCCGAGGAAGGATTGGTGTTCCGGACTTGAACGCCGAATATGTGCGGGAGCAGCTACTGGAACAGCGACCCGTTCCTAACTGAGTTACCGGGTGGAGCTACTAGAATCACAATTAAGCTCGGCGAATACTTTCTGAAAGGGTTTGCGTGAAAATAATTTCAAGGCTGCGCGATAATCGAATCAATGCAATTAATGTGCTAGCCGAAATGAGCCTCTCCGAGTATTCTGACCTCGTGGCTAATAATCTCGGAAAGAATGAGTTTCAACGCCGTCGAGTAAGCTCATCGAAGACAGTCTACTCCCTCCTCAAAGACGACATGCGAAGAGGCTGCGTAATACCTCCTCTGGTACTGGCATTGACTGAGGCAGGGCAAGGCGTTACCGGTCTCGACGATATCGAGCTCGAAGCTCTGATCATAAATAATGCGTCCAGATTGGTAATCCTCGACGGACTCCAGAGAACCCATACAATCATTGATTTGCTTCAGGAGGTCGCCCGAGTACCGGACAACGGTGGCGAGTTCCCCGAAGAGGATACTCCCGTTAGGGTTGAAATATATTTGGGTCTCAATCGTTTAGGAATACTCTATCGAATGTTGACTCTAAACACGGGGCAGACGCCTATGTCTCTGCGACAGCAGATAGAAATGCTCTATTTGGATTATCAAGACCTTGATCCCGGTATTCAGCTTGTTAAGGAGGCGGATAATCGAATGGCCACAAAATTGCACGAATACAACTTCAAAGATGTGGTAGAGGGCTTTAATGCTTATCTGAATCGAGATGAGCTGCCCATCGACCGTGCCGGACTGCTTGAGAATATCCGTAGCTTGGAGAAGCTTTCCAAAGAGAATCAAGATTCTGACATATTTCGCAAGTACGTTACCACGTTAGATCGGTTTACCTCTCACGCCGTTAGCTTAGCGGGCGAGGCCCAACTTTCACCTGAGCAACTTGAGGACGTTAGCCCGTTTGGTAGGAACACTGCCCAGATTTTCAAGAAGCCGCAGGCAATGTCTGGACTCGGTTCAGCGCTAGGAAAACTGATTGACCGAGGAGTACTGGAAAGTCTCGATCATGCGACGAGGGTCATTCCAAAAATTCACCTAGACGATGGTGAGGACTTCCTTTTAGAAATCAACCGTTCTCTGACTTGGTTGAAAAATAACACAAGCAAGATTGGCAACGCGCAGCGCACATTCTTTACGTATTATTTTCGAGAAATTCTAAACCAAGATACTGACAGTTATCTGGATATGCGGGCGGCCGCGGAAAGCGCCCTTCGTAAGTATCAAGATCAGAACGTCTAATTATTGTGGCAGATCAGGGGAATAGTAAACTTCGTCCTTGGAGTGTCACTTTTGATGATAATGGTTTCTTTTTAGCAGATTTAGACGGGCGATCCGAGATAAGAGTTGAAACACCATTACCTCTCGATAATAGTTTTGAGGGGCGACCCTTCGAGGTCCACACGCTAGCTCTAAGGGGACTGGCCGAAAATTCAATTCTTGAAGTCCACTTATCTGGCTCAAGAATCGGTCTCATGGTCCCGGCAAACGCTTTAGTTTCAATTGAGCATGATTTTGCCTCGAAGAGTTTTTTTCATCAATGTGCATATTTGATTGTTAAGTTCGTCCTCGAAGAATCGATGATGGGAAGATCAAGGATAGTTGAGGCAATAGAGTCGAGGTCAACCCTCTTGTTAACGGATCTTTTCGATGAAAATGTCTGTTTTCTTCTGATCTCCTCTACCGAGATTGAGAACGTGCCGAACTTTAGCCTGAACCGAATACTTCCAAGCTTGGTTGCTTACGGGTTTGTCCCGGCCGAAACCTGTAGCCCGGCAGGGCTCGCGTGGAGGAGCGCGTTGCCTCAGGGCCAGAAGAAGCTCCACCTCTCATTGACTTCTGGCGATGTCGATAATCATGATATTGTCTCAAGACTCTGCGTTCTAGCAGCCATATCCGCGCCGTCGACGCTGATGCAATTTTTCTACTTCTATCAAATTATCGAACACCTCTTAGAGGGTGTATTGCGCCACAGGCTACCCATTTTCGCTAGGACGCTGATTGCAAATCTAGAGCAAGGAAGTGGGAATCTGCACGACGAGTTCCTGACCGTGCACGAGCAGATGCGTGAAAAGTTCAGGCTGAAGCTACTGGTTACTCAGTACTCTGACTGCACGACGAGTCTCGACGACCTGAGTCTTGCGTCGACGGAGTTCCTGAGATCTCTGCATCTGAAGGAGCAGTTGGGAATTGGAGCGGTCTATGCTGTGAGGAACTTCTTATTTCATCAGGCTCGGAACTTGCCCGCACAAGGCGACAGAACGCTGGACGAAGTCGTTGAGGCGTTTGCACAGTTCATCCCAGCTTTACTCGAGACTTACAACTTTCCAACTCTTGATTCGAGCGGATCGGAGCTTGGACAGTAGCCCCTAGGGATTCCAGGATAGTGATGCATCACAAGAGAACCTGGGACTGCGAGGCATGGGCCCTGCCGCTTGGCGACGTCTAGAAATCTGCACCGAACGCCTAGACCTACAGATGTCGGGGCGAACTTTTCTCCGTTGTCCTTCTCTGCCCTCGGCCTCGGTTGCATGGGCATGAGTGGGTTCTCCGGCGAGGGGGACGACCGCGAATCCCTTGCCACCATCAACGACTTCCTCGACGCCGGCGGCAGCCTCCTGGACACCGCCGATATGTCTAGGCCGTTCACCAACGAAAAGCTCGTGGGCAAGGCCATCGCGGCCGCCTGGGCGGGTATCAGCGGCAAGCCTGAATACCTAGGCTCCGCCTGCCCGCTCAGTCACCTATCCAGCCACTGATTCCTTACCCAGCACCACGTTCACCGGCTCCTCGCCAGCCTTCAGCAAGGAAATCTGCTTCGTGATCAGGCGGACCATCCGGGGGAACATCGCCGAGCTTGCCCCGCCCACATGAGGCGTGATCAATACACCAGGCACCGTCCACAAAGGATGGTCGGCCGGCAAAGGCTCCGGGTCAGTCACGTCCAAAGCAGCACGTAACCGACCCGAGGACGTCTCCCGCAGCAAGGCGTCCGTGTCCACCACCGGACCCCGCGCCACGTTTACCAACAAAGCGCCGTCCGGCATGGCCGCCAGAAACCGAGCGTCCACCAGTCCATGGGTGTGCTCGGACAGAGGTACGCTCACCACCACGATCTCGTTTAGTGGCAACTGTTCATACAGCGAGTCGATGCCGTAGATACGACCGTGTTCATCGTCCCGTTCTCGGCTTGCCATCCGCATCACCAGCGCTTCGAACGGCAGCAGCCTGGCTTCAATGGCCTTGCCTACTCCCCCGTAGCCAAGCAGGAGAACGCGCCGGTCCGCCAAGCTGGCGCGCTGGCTGTAGCCCCATGTTCCGGACGCCTGATTTCTAACAAACTCGGGAATCCCGCGCTGGCTGGCGATCATCATCCCCACGGCGAGTTCCGCCGTCGAGGTCTCATGGACTCCTGCCGCGTTGGCGAAAACGCAACCCGACGGCAAGACGTCAGCGACGCCGTCGTACCCTATCGATTGGCTCTGCACCAGCCGGACCGTCACGCGGTCCAGCGCCACGAGGGCATCCGGCCGGCCCATGTAGGGCGGCACCAGCAGGTCGAAGTGGTCCGCAGGCGCGGGCCCGATAAGGTCCCACACCACGAACTCGACGTCGGCGAAAGGTTCCATCGCATCCAGGAGTTTCTGATCGGGCAAGCACACCCGCAACCGGGCCGTCACCGCGCCACCACCAGATTGAATTTCGCAGCACGCAGCGCGGTTTCGCTCATTTCCCTGTTCCTGTTCCCTTTTGCCGGTCGATTTAGCCGGACGGCATGTCGTGTTCCAACACCCAATCTACTTTCCGCCGCAGTTCTGTGGCTCGTTCCAATCCGTGGCGGCGGAGATAATTGGATGGTGGATATGGGGAAATCTGGAAACGGGTTCGACTTTGATCCAGACGACAGGCCCGGCTCGTACCACAGGGCCGAGATCCCCAAACGCCAGTGGGTGGTGGCAGTGTCCGTCGCTATTCCGGCAATGGCGGCTGTGGCGTCCGTGCGCTCAATTCTTACCCTGCCACAAGAGGTTTTCTGGATCACAGCTTCGTCGGTTTTCCTGATGGCCTCACTTGCCGCCATCGTGTTTTGTTGGATGATCGGGATTGAGTCCATCGAATCAGCCAAGTACTTCGCTGAGCGCTTCGGCGGTTAGGACGCTTCGCCTGTGCGTCCATGTCTGGGACAAGGGGTGGGAACCCGACCTATAGTGTGGCATGACCGGGAAGCAACCGAGGATCAAGCGTCTGCTGGCGATCGGCCTTGGCTATGCCGTTAGCGCGGCTTTTGCTGCGATCATTCTGCTGTCGCTCGGCTGGGAAAAACCCAGCTCACTTCCCATATTCTTTATCACTTTGGTGGCCACGTGGATGGTTGGGTTACTGGGAGCCCGCGTGATTGACCGACTCAGGTTCAAGCTATGGCGACGGCGCGGGTGGACCGAGTTTTGGGTTCGTTCGCCAGAACCGTTACCCGGCGGCGTGGCCGATGGCTGGGTGCGGGGCCTGCTCTCCGTCCGCGCACCGCTTGTTGACTTCGTGGCAGATGAGTCTCGAGAAGGATCATGGGTGAGTCCTGCTACTTTCCTCGTGAACGGCCGGATCCCGTCGGACCGCAGGCACTTGAAGCTGTCGGATTTCGTGGCAGTCAACTTCGGCCCGGGTTTCCGAGTGGTGTCGCCCCTGACCACACGCGGACCCATCGATGTGGCCGGGTACCCCGAAGCGCTCGACAAACTCGATGCAGAACTGTTCGGCCAATCCGGAGTTAGCAGTCCGTAGCTTGCCCGCTCTCCCGTCGCCACGTTGTCCCTCCTCCACAGACGTGCCTATAGTGGCCCTACCCGCACCCCTCTCTGAGCATCGTCCTGCCATCCAGCACGTTCTGCCAGCTACAGGAGAGAACCCCATGGAAAACCGCACGCTTGGTTCATTGACCGTTTCTGCCCTCGGCCTCGGCTGCATGGGCATGAGTGAGTTCTACGGCGAAGGGGACGACCGCGAGTCCCTCGCCACCATCAACGCCTTCCTCGACGCCGGCGGCAGCCTGTTGGACACCGCCGACATGTACGGGCCCTTCACCAACGAAAAGCTCGTGGGCAAGGCCATCGCCGGCCGGCGTGACGACGTCGTTGTGGCCACGAAGTTCGGAAACGAACGGCGCGAGGACGGATCCTTCCTGCGCGTCAACGGCAAGCCCGAATACGTTCGCTCCGCCTGTGACGCCAGCCTGCAACGCCTCGGCGTCGACTACATCGACTTGTACTACCAGCACCGGGTGGACAAGACCGTCCCCATCGAAGACACCGTCGGCGCCATGGCCGAACTGGTCCAGGCCGGAAAGGTCCGGCATCTGGGACTGTCCGAAGCCGCACCGGACACCATCCGTCGGGCCCACGCCGTGCATCCGATCACGGCGCTGCAGACCGAGTACTCCCTCTGGGAACGGGAACCCGAAACGAAGGTCTTGCCCGTCCTGGCCGAGCTGGGCATTGGGTTCGTTCCGTACAGCCCCCTCGGCCGCGGCTTCCTGACCGGGCAGATCCGCAACGAGGACGACTTCGCGGAGAACGACTTCCGCCGCCACTCCCCTAGGTTCCAAGGCGAGAACTTCAAGCGCAACCTGGAACTCGTGGACCGGGTGAAAGAGCTCGCTGACCAGAAGCAATGCACCCCGGGGCAGCTGGCACTCGCTTGGCTGCTGGCGCAGGGCGAGCACATCGTCCCGATCCCCGGCACCAAAAAGCGCGAACGCCTGGCAGAGAACCTGGGGGCCACCGCCGTCGTACTCTCCGAAGAGGACCTGAAGCGCTTGGACGAGCTGGCCCCGGCAGGGTCGACCGCCGGAGCCCGCTACCCCAATATGGCCAGCATCGACACCTAAGGCCAGACGCCCACCTATCGGCTCTTCCGATCCCCCACTCAATTTAGAGAGCGCGACCACTCAATTGCGCCAGAAAGCACACTCAATTTAGAAGGCCCGGCCACCTTTCGTTGAAATCGCGTTCTAGACTGCTCACACGCCGGGTCGTTCAATTCCGGGCCGCCAGGTGCTCAATCTGATCAGCCTCCAGCCATAAGCCGGAGACCCGATCAGGGCTGATGGGGAGGTCTGCAAGATGACAGGTCGTGCTGTTGTATTTGCCGCAGTGGCAACGGGCTTACTTGTGTTCGTCGTTCCGTACGTTGTCTTTGCACTGTTCGGTGTTGCTCCCAACGGGGCCGAGACGTTGATCGTCGTCATTCTGCTCTGGATCACTGTCTGGACGGTCAGCAGAACAAGATTCAAGCGCAATACCCAACCGAGATGAAGATCGCCTGTCACCACAAACAAACAATCGGCCTGCGTGGATTACCACGCAGGCCGATCGTTTGGGGGGGGCTAGCTATAGAGGGAAGAGATTAGCCGTCGTTGCCGGCAGGGGTGCTAGTGGCGGTGTAGCCCTCCAGCTTGAGAGCGGCCTGGGCGTACTTCTGGGTGAACGTGTCGGCGATGTTGACCTTGGAGGTGTCAACGCCGATGGTCTTCTCCTCGTCGAAGATCGTCTTGGGGCCGCCCGCAGGCATGATGCCGTCCGGGAGGAACTGACCCTTGTCCTGGTTCAGCGCGGCGACGTACTGATCCTTGGAGATGGTGCTGTTCTGGACGAAGGACTGGGGCAGCTTGTCGGCGATGTCCTGAGCGGAGTGGGTGCTGATCCAGTGCATCGTGTCCACAAGGGCGTTGACGACCTTCTGGGCTGCGTCCTCGTGGGTCTTGACCCAGTCCGACTGGGCGAGAAGGCCGGCCGACGGCAGGGTGCCGCCAAGCGCTGCCTTGGCTCCGTCAGTCGTGGCGAGGTCGATCGCAGGAACGGCGAGGTTCTTGCTCTCAAGGGCGCCCACGGTCGGCTGGGTGGTCATGACGCAGTCAGCGGACCCGCGCTGGATGGCCGCGATTGCGGTTGCTCCGGCGCCGACGGCGATCGTGTGGTAATCGCTCTTCGCGAGGCCGGCCTTCGCAGCGATGAACTGGGTGAGCTCATCGGTTCCCGAGCCGAGGTCGGTGACGCCGACAGTCTTGCCCTTGAGGTCTGCGCCCGTTTTCACGTTTGCCTTGGGGCTGCACATGACGCGTTCTCCCGGTGCACTGGAGAGCTGCACGAGGTTGATGACGTTCTTGCCCTTGGACTGGAAATCAACGGTGTGGACATACCAGGCACCGGCCATGTCCACCTGGCCGGAGGCCATCGCGTCCTCGGCGCCGACGCCGCCCTGCTGCTCGGTGGAGAGCTCCACCTTAACTCCGTACTTCTCGTAGTATCCGAGCTGCTGTGCGAGCTGGTACGGCAGGTAGATCTGCTTGTCGATGCCGCCGACCATCATCTTGACGGTGGGCATATCGGCCGCTGCGGTAGAACCGCCGGCAGAAGCGGGGGTGCTGCTGCTGGCGCTGGTGCCACAGGCCGCGAGGCTGAGCGCGACGGCGCCGGCTGCGGCGACAGCATACATTTTGTGCTTCATCATTGGGGCACGCTTCCTTTTGTTATTCGTTGGATTTGTTGCAAATTGGTGGGTGATGGCCGGAAAGCTTTAGATGGCCTGGGCTTCGGAACGGCTCGGTGGCCGCCATTTCAGCAGCTTGTGCTCGAGGAGGGTGATGAGGGCTTCGGCGCCGAGGGTGATCGCGGCAATGATCACCATGCAGGCGAAGACAGTGTTGGGATCGAAGGTCCCCTGAGCCTGGCTGATGATCAGGCCGATGCCCTGTTGGGCACCGAGCACCTCGGCCACAAGGGCACCGATGATCGCGAAGCCGAACGCGGTGTGCAAGCTAGCGATGATCCAGGTCATCGCCGACGGGATGGTCACGTGGATCGCGACCTGAAGCGGTGACGCACCCAGCACCCGCACGTTTCCGACCAGGTTCTGGTCCACCTCACGGACGCCCTGGAAGGCGTTGAAGAAGACGACGAAGAAGACCAGCACGGCGGCGAGAAGCACCTTCGGGAAGACTCCCAGGCCGAACGCCACGATGAAGATGGAACCGAGCACGATTCGGGGAATCGAGTTCACGATCCGGATGTACGGACCGACGACTGCTGACAGGTACTTGTTCGAGCCCAAGAGGAGCCCCAGCACGACGCCGACGAACGTTCCGAGCAGGAAGCCCATGAACGCTTCCTGCACCGTGACCCAGAGGTTCTCCCAGATGGTGCCGAATGCCGTGCCCTCAGTGAAGAGGTGAATCAGGCTGTTCCAGATTTCCGTTGGCTGGCCGAAGAAGAATTTGTCCACCCAGCCCTCCGTCGTGAACCACTGCCATCCCCCGATCACGGCCACGGCGAGGATGGCCCGGCCGATCCAGATCCATGCGGTGCGGCGGTTCATGGTGCGCCGGGCGGCCACCTTGAGCTCGGCCGCTTGCTGTTGCGCGAAAGCACCGTTATGGGTTGCCGTTGTCATGCTGCTGCACCTGCCGATTTCTTGTAGGCCCGGGTGACCTCGTCTTTCAGGGATTCCCAGATCCGGCCCTGGAGCTCCAGGAAGCGCTCCTCGTGGCGGATCTGCTGGACATCACCGCGCGGCCTGGGCAGATCGATGTCGAAGACATCCTTGATAGTGCCGGGGCTGCTGGTCATGATGACTACCTTGTC
The DNA here is from genome assembly GCF_027587375.1 of Arthrobacter sp. B2a2-09. Taxonomy (GTDB): domain Bacteria; phylum Actinomycetota; class Actinomycetes; order Actinomycetales; family Micrococcaceae; genus Arthrobacter. The sequence continues at coordinate 16,775 of NZ_JAMXIC010000030.1, read as the reverse complement.
GGCGAGCGCTACTGCCTCGTCGAGGTCGTGCGTGATGAAAAGGACAGAAGGGCGCAGTTCCTCCCAGAGCTGCAGCAGCTCGTTCTGCATGATGGCCTTGGTCTGCACGTCCAGCGCACCGAACGGCTCATCCATCAACAGGATCCGCGGGTTGTTGATCAGCGCCGCCGCCATGGCGACGCGCTTGCGCATGCCGCCGGACAACTGGTGCGGATAGCGGTCCTCGAAACCTGCCAGGCCAACTCGGCGCAGCCAGTCCCGGGCGAGCACAGTGGCCTCACGCTTGGGCATGCCGAGCAGGACGGGGCCGATCAGCACGTTGGCGAGGACGGTCTTCCACGGGAAGAGCGCGTCCGCCTGGAACATGTAGCTGACGCCCTTGGTGATGCCGTCGACGATCTGATCGTGGACGCTCACCGAGCCGGCGCTGGGCCGCTCCAGGCCGGAGACCTGAGCCAGCGTGGTGGACTTGCCGCAGCCCGTCGGTCCGACGATCGCGCAGAACTCGCCGGGTTCGACCCGAAGGTTCACGTCCTGAATGGCAGTGAATGTCTCGCCCTTGGGCGTGAGGTAACGCTTGGTCAAACCGACAATGTCGATACCCGCCGCAGCCTTTGCTCCCTCGGGGGCCGCGGGCGGCCGGTTGGGATGGTTAGCATCCATGTGCTAAGACCTCTCTGTCTTTCCGTTCGTGTAACCGCTGATCTCGAGACACTGCATTGGGGTGTGTCCTGGAATCGAGACGGTCGGTTGGAATCCCTTCATTGGGAGTCCTTCGATTTCGTGATGTGGATCACGGCAACTGTGTAAAGCTTAGAAAGTGATCATTCGCGCCAGAAGTCTTCAGTAAGTTGTGCGCCTTAGCCGCAAAAGTGCACGTTTTGTGCGTTTTCTGCCATCGCCGCCAGGTGCGGCTACGTTGTGGTCACGGAAGGAGCGCAGACGTTGATTAAGACATTGGTGGTTGACGACGATTTCCGGGTCGCCGGAATCCACGCTGCCCGCGTGGCCAGGGTTGACGGCTTCGAATGCGTCGGTGAGGTGTATAGCGCCGCAGCCGCACGGGAGGCAATCGAGCGCCTCAACCCGGACCTGCTCTTGCTGGATGTACATCTTCCGGACGAGGACGGGATCTCGATGCTGCGGTCCCTGCATGCGGCAGGAACCCAAGTTGATTGCATCATCATTACCGCTGCCCAGGACCTAGCCACCGTCAAGTCGGCAATGACCAGCGGCGCGGTCTATTACTTGGTCAAGCCCTTCGGCTTTGACCGGCTTCGCACACAGTTGGAGGCGTACCAGAAGTGGCGGCAGGAGCTGGATTCCGCTTCAACTGCCGACCAGGCAACTATTGACAGCCTCTACAACGCGCGCTCGGCCGGGGTCAGGCCCGCCGCCCCGGCGCCGCGCCTGCAGCCCACCATGCAGAAAGCGCTCGACGCCGTCCGCGCCGCCGGGGTTCCCATCAGCGCTGCTGAGATCGCCGAGCAGCTCGGTGTCAGCCGCCCGACGGCGCAGCGTTACCTCAGCGTTCTCGAGCGCAAGGGCCTTCTCATCTTGGACCTCACGTACGGCAGCACCGGCCGCCCGCTCAACTCATACACCGTGAGTTGAGCGGGGAGCGGCGGGCTACTTCTTGACTACTCGGCTGCGGGCTCACCCTGCTTCACGAGGGCAGCCTCGAGGTTGATCTTAACTTTGTCGCTCACCAGGAAACCGCCGGCCTCCAAAGCTGCGTTCCACGTCAGTCCGAAGTCCTTTCGGCTGATCTCGGTTTCAGCGGAGAACCCGGCGCGAGTGGCGCCGAAAGGATCAACCGCGACGCCGGTGAACTCAACTTCCAGCTCCACCGGCTTGGTGATCCCCCGGATGGTGAGGTCGCCCGTGAGGGTGTAGTCCTCGCCGTCGCCCTCTACGCTTGTGGCCCGGAAGGTCATCTCGGGGAAGGTCTCGACGTCGAAAAAGTCGGCGCCGCGGACGTGGCCGTCACGGTTGGCATCGCCGGAGTCGAAGCTCGCGGTCTTGACGGTTGCGTGAAGGGACGCGTCGGCCAAGGACTCACGGACGCGGGCCTCGGCGCTCGCATCCGTGAAGCGGCCCCGGACCTTGCTGATGCCGGCGTGCCGGACACTGAAGCCAATCTCGCTGTGGGACATGTCGAGCAGCCAGACGCCGGAAGTCAAACCGTTGGGAAGAGTCATGGTGGATCTCCTGATTCGCAAGAATTGAGCTTGGATCGGTCACTTCCACCCTTGTTGAGGGTGTCCGTGAAGTCAAGGATTCCGGAGTGGCCCACCGACTTACATCCCGACTCCGGGCACCATCCCGGGCGCAAACGCGATGGCGACAGCGATCAGGGCCAGCGCTACCGCGACTGACCGATTAGCGAGCCGCCTCCACGGGAGCATCTTCTCCAAGGCGATGAACGCACCGACCACCGCCATCCAGCCGACGCTCATCACGCCGAGCGCGAAGAGAGCCACCATCAGCGCCCAGCAGCAGGCAACGCACCACGCACCGTGCTCGAGTCCCAGACGCAGCGCACCAAAGGTCCCGTAGCGGATGCGGCGCAGGATGAAGTCCATCGGCGTCCTGCACTTCATCAAGGAGACGTTCTTGGCCGGCGTGAGCTGGTAGACGGCCGCCACAAAAATCACTCCCGCTGCCAGGTAGCGACCGCCCGGATCGGATGAAAACAAACCGGGGATGAGGGACGCGACTATTGCGTAGAGCGCGTACGCAGCGAGGCCGAAGATCGTCCAGGAGATCAGGTAGCCGGCAACGAACACTGCTGTGGAACCCGGCGGAGCATAGTGTCCGGTTTCGCGGCGGTGATGGGTGATCCGGGCGTAAGCAACCACCATGGGCGCAACCGACGGAAACATCATCGCCGCAAGCATCACGACCCACGTGGTGAGGAAGAAACCGAGCGGTCCCGGATCTGTCCAACGGCCCATGTCCATCCCGGACGTTTGCGCGGCCGAAACGATCCAGCTCAGGGCGGCGAGGACGAGTAGAACCGCGACCAGACCGGCCTCGCGCAGGTCCATCCTGAAAGCTGTGGCGCGCGTGGCTCTCATGACATTTCCCAAGACATTGAGGACTCTCCTCGCTAGCACAATCGACTAGCGGAGCTCCCCCCAAAGGCAGCGCCGAAATCACTTGGAACGAGACCACGAACCTCGATACGGCCGACGATATTCCGGCCTCATAGGGGTGTCAATGGTTCCCCGTGGCCGGGACCACGTCCCCCGTTTCGAGGCGGACCGGGCAGCCGAGCCGCGCTTCGTAGGCGGCAGCCAGGGCACTGTTGTCTGCGCCCTCTGAAACCGTGACCACCACATGAGATCCGTCATTGGACATCCCGACGACCCGGACTCTTGCTTCTTCCTTCAAAAGGGTTCCCGCCCGGTCCATGACAGTTCCTGGAACGCACGCTGCGGAACGGAGCGAGATGTCAACACCCGGGAGTTGGCCGCGCACGCGTGAGATGCGGTCGCTCTCGGGACCATGCCAAGTGATGACGAGCTTCCCTTGTTCAAGGGCGACTGACCCGAAGTTGGGGTCGCCGCTTAACGCCTCGGTGATGAGGCTTGCCGCTGACGACAGAGTCCCGTCTTGCGGTGCCGCTTCGGTAATCGGGACCGGATCCGTAACTCGTATTGAGCCGGCATGACGTTGGACACCCCCGTCGCAGGCAGTCAACGCGGCTCCGGAGATCAGCATCGCTGAAACTATGCCTGTATTGCTTCTCCAACGCATAACAACCCCCTTAGCTACAGCGCCCTAACGAATGATCGAACAAGGAGGTCGTCGGCGCTGTAGTTCCCTGCCCACGATGCGAAGCTCTCGTTGATCGCCAGCATGTACAACTTGACGCGGAAGGTGCCTTCGTAAGTGCCGTTAAGTCCCAATGAAATAAGAGGATAGAAGTCCTCGTGCTCCTCAAAGCTGGCAAAGATTCCTTCTAGCAAGGCCTTGCGGTCTGGACTAAGGAACCACTCCGACGGGGCATCAGGCTTCACCTCCGCGTATCTTGGGTCCGCTTCCTCCCATGAGTCGAGCCACCGCGCAGGGGTATCGAGCACAGCTTCAGCCTCGATCCTCATCCCGCTTAGAACGCCGCGAATGGTATGCCAGGAACCGTCCAGGTTGCCAAGCCGCGATTCACCAGTTTCAAGGCCCGTGACCCTGATTCTGGTTGTTGTTGTGTCCATTTGAGCTTGCTCGTGCAGACCGATATGCGGTTCATCAGGGTGCATTCTCGGCCGTACATAGGCATGTCCATCGGCTCCCGTGAACAGGCGACCGCGCGCTTCGACCAAGCCTCCGTCTTGGACAGAAATCAATTGCTGGCCGCTGTTTGATGATCTGTTGGTCAGCTTGATACCGGCGGCGATCCCGATCAACACCCCTTTCGGAACGAACCGGGACCACCTTCCATTGGTGTGACGAACGAAATCCGCGAGACAGAGTCCGGCGAGGAACAAGTTGATCTGGCCCCATACCAAGTGCTGGGCGACGACCGTGGTGCAACAGCCCAGCAAAAGAAGTGCGAGCCATATCGTCCGGCGCCTGGGCAAAGACTGCGGCAGGCAAACACCAATGATGAACGCCAAGGTTGCCACGCAGCCGGTGGTCCACAGTACGAAGGACGTCTGGGAAGGAAACAAGCTCGTGACCGACAGGAGCACGGCTGCGAACGGCGTGTAGACGAAAGGCAGACCCTCGGACGGCAGAAGTTCCCCAAAAATGTTGCGGGCATAAATGTCTTCCCCGGGCCACGACGCAACCGAAGCGTACCGATAAACCAAGAAATCCACCGGAGGGTAGACGCCGAGATTGAGCAGATACAGGCTGGCAAAGACGATCCCCAACACCACGACGATTGTCGCTATTGGCCACATCCGAACAACGATGCTCACGGTTTCGGCTAATTCGAAGTAGCGCCCTTGTGGAAGCGCCCGTACCGGCGAAGGAACACGTATATGCCTACGAACGTCACCAGGCCAAGAACGGGCCCGGCCCAGAAGACAACGGGCGTACCGTGGATGAGAGCCGCGGCGCCCCCGAAAACTGCAGCGACGACTCCAGCTCCAGGATTGGCCGTAGCCAGTTTCCCCTGGATTTCGCGGCCCAGCTGGCGGTAGTGAATGGCTTGCAGGACAGCAAAGAGGATGAAGGCCGCGACCATGATCAAAGACCAAGGCGGGTCAGTCATCGACACTACGCTGACAGTTACCCCGAACAAGGCTGACAGCGCGAGCCAGTAATTGCGTACGGTCGAATCAGTCCCGGGGTTCATCGGCATCCCCTGTTGAAGTCAATAACGGACCCGGCGATCGCCATGGCTGCCGAGCATCCCAATGCGGCCATGGGGCCGAAGAAACCCATCGCGCCGCAGAAAGCCGCATTTGTGCCCCACCAGGCCCATAGGGCAGCCCACGCGGACGGGCACTGGGGAAACATCGGTTTCTTCCCCATTGACCCCTTACCGCCACCGATCATGCTCCGCTCAGCCTTAATAAGCTTGGCAACCTTAGTTTTGTTCGGACCATCCGCCAACTCAAGGGTCAGGTACCCGGAGTCCGTGAGCGAAACCAGCGATTCCAGGATGTCCGTAGGCATGGACGCCGCAAGGAACTGCTGCTGCAATCCACTATCGAAGCGGCTGTCTGAAGACAAATACTCCCTGAGCTCCTTCGATTCCTGAATCAGGTCCAGCCGGTTCGCGAAACCGGCAGGGTCCGCCAGACGGGCTTGCTCCAGCCGTTTCATCGCCTCTGCCCTCTGCGCCTTCGTCGGCTCCAGCAAAACGGCACCTTCACCGCTACCCACCACTGTCCGGTTCTCGGCAGCATTAGCAGCAGCCGGAGCTACCGAACCGAAAACAACAGCAACCACCGCAACGAGTGCAGTCAGCAGACGCAAAACCCTCGTCCAACGTAATACGTGAACCATCAAAATCCCCGGACCCAAAAACTGGCCGACCCTGGGGTCCCAATCATGTTGACATTCTCAGTGGTGGCGGCGCCAACTGCACCGACCCTCTTCAAGGTTCTTGACTTCGAATTCACACCGTCCTCCTGCGAGTGATGTCGGGTGGGGCGCCCGGCGAAGCAGATGCTTCACAACGAAAGTATGGAGGCCAGATAAAGTAGTCAAGACAATTTTAATAACAGGTCAGAAGACTTTAATTTTAAGATCAAAACCAGAATTGATTGATGCATCCGTGCAGGCTTCGAAACTACTCAATTCCGACTGTGGCACCACTCAATTTGAGGTCTTTGCATACTCAATTTCGAGTATTCACCACTCAATAGAAGCAAAACACTTGACACTGGTAGATAGGGAGTGCGTTGCGGCCGAGGGTCTGGAGCCGGGCGTCCAGTTATCCGCCACTTGTTTGGGAGTTTCGAGCGTGCTCATAAAGGGCCTGTCGCGTGGTGGTTCCGGTCTTGCCAAGGGCTCTGGAGATGTGGTTTTCCACGGTCCGGGTGCTGATCCCAAGGAGGACTGCGATTTCGGGGGTGCGTTGGCTGCCTGCCAGGATGGCGATTTCTTTTTCCCGGGCGGTCAGGCCCGGGGGTTGCCCTCCGGTGTCGAGGGTCAGTTGTTCTCCTTGCGATGGGAAGCGGTTTTCGAAGACTGAGGTGATCCGTTGAAGGGTCTTGGCCAAGCCATGGTGTCGTTTGTGGAGATAACGCCTTGATGTGCTTTTCAGGAGCCTGGTGATCGCGGGAAGGTCGGAGTCGACCTCGTATTGGTCCAGGAGAATCTTCAGCAGTTGGTGGTCGCGGTCACGAACGGCACCGGCGATGGCGAGGAACCGGGCATGGGAGGTGACGCCGTTCTCCTGCAGGAGCCGTTGCGTGGTCTCCAGGATCTTGTGTCCGGGGTAGAGGGACAGCATGAACAATGAGGCATACACGGCCTCGGTGATGTAGCCGCGGTCCATTTGCTGTTCCAGAAGGTCCGCTGCCTTTTCATCAAACTCGGCTGGATCGGCGTATTTCCGGGTAACGAGCTCGTAGACTGCTTTACCGGTTCCAGGCAGGGGCCCGACGTCAGCGACGTCTTTGCGTGCCTGAATCCCCAGCGAGGGGACGTTCTTACCGGAGCTGGCCAATACGCGAAGGCCGGCGATTCTGAGCAAAGCGTCATGGAGGAAGCTCACCAGGAACCCGGGGCGTCCGAGAGCGAAGACACTGGCCATCACCCGCTCAGCTTCCTTGCTGAGTCCTTGTTCCGCCATTGCCAAAACCGCGACGTAACTGTTCGCGACGAAGGCGAACTGATCAAGGCGGTGCCGCGCCGCGGCGCGTTGGCTAAGGGAGAAGATCAGCGCTTCCTCGCTTTGGCCGGCAATATGGAGAGCGAGTCCACGGACGAACGGTTCCATGCTTGAGGCGATTTCGAAGCCATCTGCTGAGTCAAGGGCAAGAAGGGCCGCCTGGGCATCGAAGCGATAGAGCTCCAAAATGCCTCTGATGACTGGCAGAACGCCGCTCTCGGGATGGTGACTGCGTAGCCTGTCCAGGGTTTCGTCGAGGTTTGAGGGCATTCGGTCAAAGGACGCCTGGAGGTAGAGTGCGAACGCTTGGGCTTCTGCTTTCCAATCGGGGTGGGCTTGGCCGATCGCCTGGAGTATGCCCGTCGCTACCGCTAATTGCCCGCCATTGACGATGACCCACAGCGCCCGGGTCATGGCGAAGAAGAAGTGATCGCCAGAATCAGCTCCTACCGCCTCAGTTTCGCTGAAGACGTGTTCGATGCGTGAGGGATCGATCGGACCGCCCCAGTAGAATTTGAGGAACGCTGCTGCGTTGGACATTGTCTTTTCGGACTCCCAGACGCTGAATTGTGATTCCTCCAGTTCCCGTAGCTGTTCTTGGAAATGCTGCGTCGCAGCCGTGCCGCCGCCGGCTTCACTCCGCAGGTCTCTGATCAATTCAGCCAGAAGCTCAGGCGAGGAGCTCTTTAGCGGCCGGTCATGGGAATCGATCTCCCGGTTACTCCGATCCGCCAGCACCCTCCGGGAGGATCGCACGTGAGGGTCACGGAAATGGTCGACAACAATGTGGGGACTGACGCTTACCCATATGGCTCCGCCGCTGTCTTCGGCGAGCGCAACCAGCCCCCGCATTTCGAGCCTGTCCAGGATATCTGCCTCAACTACTGGCTTCAGGGACCCCAGCGGCCGGGCTCCCACCACGGACAGGGTATGCAAAGCCGTCCGCTCATCAGCGCTTAGTCCGTGAAGGAGTTCCTGGACGGTGCTCTGGAGATATTCGTTCCAGAGTGTGTGCCCACCCATTCTCCACTGTCCACCATGGAAGATAAGTTGCTTGCTCAGCTCCGCGCTTTGGGCGATCCTGACCACGAGTCGCGGGTTGCCTCCAGATTTCATGAGAACGGCGGTGGTCAAATCTACGTCCGGCGGCGACCCGAGCGTCTGGGCCAGCAGCTTGTTGACTTGATCGTAGTGAAGAGGACTGAGTCGAATCGTTGCCTCCGGCCATCGGGCAGGCGTGAACACGGAGGCCCCTGAGTCCAGTGGGGCATCGTCCATCGTCACCACCAGCGGCCGTTGGGTCCTCCTCTGAACAATGTCAATGACTGCAGCTGATTCCTTGTCGAGCTCATCGATATCGTCAACAACTATTGCCCGGCGGCCTCGCTGCGCCAACTGTTCGGCGAGCACGTTCGCGACGCCTAGCGGCCCATTCTCTTGTCCGCGCCCTTCCAGTCCGAGTGCGCCAATCCCTGCGAACGGAGTCTCATTCAGGAGCCGCGAACCCGAGAGGCTGTAGACCGTGAACCCGGCATTTTCGAGGCCAGCGGCGATCGACTGCAGGACCGTTGATTTTCCACTTCCGGGGCCGCCGGCGATCCGAACACTGACGCCGCGATCCACGTAGGCAAGCGCCCGTCGGGCTTCCTCTTCGAACACTTCCGAACTCCTAACGCAGGCACCCCAGCTTTGAAGTGTGAGCCTAGTGGCCTACCAAATCTGAGGAGAGCGCCCCAGAGCGCTAGCCTGACGATCTATCCAACGCTACGGGCGAAAATGATCACTGAGTGTGCATTGCACTGAAATTGAGTGGGCATTGCACCGAAAATGAGTGTGCGTTGACCTAAAAATGAGTGATGAAGGTGCGTCGGAGTAGGTACAGGGGTTTGTCGGCCTGCAGCGGGTTTCGGAGCCTCGCGATTGGGACCTAACCCATCACCCCCGGCTTCCGCCAAGCCAGCGCCAACCCAAACACCACCACGCTCAACCCCAGCATCACCAACACCATGAGCCCCCAGTTTGCCTGGTTGACCCCGGGCCCGTACAGCACACCAATGAGCACCGTCGCCGTGATGGCTCCGAGGTATCTGCACGTCTGGAAAATCCCGGCGGCCACTCCCCTGTCCTCGGGCCGCGCGGACACGTACAAACCTTGGTTGGACGCCGTGCTGACAACACCATACGGAACACCCATCAGCGCCGTGAGCACCAGCACCAGCGGGGGCCAGAAGGACAGCGTCAGCAGCCCGAGCGCGCCGGAAGCCAGAGCCAAAAGCAAGACCCCGACGATCATCACGGACCGCACCCCGAACCGCTCAATGAACCGCACCGTCACCGGCGTCATGACAACCGACATGGCAGCCAGGGGAAGCATCAGCAGGCCGACCACGCCGGCGTCGTACTTTCCCGCCTGCTGCAACAACTGCGGAAGCCCGAAGAAAGCAAAATAATAGACCGCGCTGAACACCGCGAAACCCAAGTACAACAGCAGCAGCGGCCGGTTCCGGCCGAGCAGCCGCAGGTCCAGGAACGGCGGACTGAACCGCAATTCGCGCCATGCGAACAGCCCCGCCAGGACAACAGCGACGGCGATGAACCACCAGCGGTAGGCCGGCACCACGTTGAGCAGCGCCATCATCGCCAACGTGAGCGAGGCGAGGAACGCCAGGATGCCCGGAATGTCTGAATCGCGCAGGAGGACGGAGAGCTTGCCGCTTTCGCGTCCGACGTCGGGCGGCGCCACCCGCCGCACCACAATCAGTGCCAGAAGCGAGATCGGCACGTTGATCGCGAACAACGCCTGCCAGCCGACCAGGCTCACCAAAAGGCCGCCGACGACGGGTCCCACCGCAGCGGCCGACGTGTTCGCCATCTGGATGCGCCCCAAGGGTCGGGTGGAGCTGATGTTCGCCTGCCGGCTGAGCGTCGAGACCATGACGACGGCGCACGGGTACGCCGTCGCGGTCCCCACCGCCATGAGCGCACGGGCCACGCAGACCAGTGCGAAGTTCGGCGAAAACGGCGCCAGCGCGCAGGCAATGGCAACCACTGCCATGCCGAAGGTGAATAACCTCCTCGGACCGAAACGATCCGCGAGCCGGCCCATGAGTGGCTGGCCGGCGGCCGAGGCGAGGTAGAAGGACGTGATCACCCAGGTGACCGTGGCGACGTCGAGCGCAAAGTCCTGGCGCAGAACCACTAGCGCGACCGCGATCATCGACGAGTTCAGCGGATTCAGCGCCGTCCCGAGACTCAGTGCAGCGATCGCTAGGCCGGGGCGGGGTTTGTTGGTCACGTCCCTAAGTCTGGTCCATCGTTGCCTTGGGTCACGAAACGACGCGTCACGAACCTCGGCGGGAACCCGTCAGCTCTGCGGTATCGACCAATCCGGCTTCCGCTTGCCGCTGGCATCTTCAGTCAGCGTCGGGGCCGGGGGCTTCGGCGGGGCCACGACCGGTGCTGGTTTGGGCGGGGCAGGGGGTGCGGGTGGAATGCACGAGTAGTTGTAGTCGAGGTCTGTGGTGAATTGGGTGAGTGCAACCACACCGCCGGCTGTCAGCGGCGGGGCAGAGCAGAGTTCCACCGCGGTCTCCGGTGACGTTGCTCCGGCAAGCCAGCTCTTAAGTCCGTTCAGATTGCTGTCGGGATGAAGCCGACCGGCGATTATCCCAAACTGGTACGAGGTTGAGTAGATGCCCACCGCCGCGCCAATGCTTTGCAAGTAGGCGGCCATGCCTTCAATATCCGCGGCGTTGGCGACTTTGTCCCAGGACCAGGCGTTCCCGGTTTCCACGTCCAGCCACCACATGTGCTTGGCGGGATCGCTGACGCCCCGCTGGTTAGCGTCCTGAAAGGCCATGGTGTAGCCGTAGATGTAGGCGCACGCTGCCGAAGCGCTCCCATCGCAGGTCCCGTACGGGTTGGGAACCGTCGCGTTTGCGACTCCATTGGACGACGGCCACCACGCGGGCCCGAACTCCGCGGGATTGCCAGTGTTGACGTACAAGGCAACGGCCGGCTGGCTCGTCCCGCCCACCGAGCTGGCGGCCCACTGAAGCTGCTCGGCCAAACAGGGATTCGCACTCTCCGGCCACCCGCCGTTGACACCGACAATCGCGAACGACTGGCCCGCAGGAAGTCCGCCACCGCATTGCGGCCAGGAGATGTCGTTGCCTAACGCGACCCCTGGAGATTCCATGGGTGCGGCGTTGGCGGCGGAAAACGGTGTGGCGATCCCCGCAAGCAAGAGGCAAGCGACGGCCATGAGTTTTGCAGTTTTCATGATGTGCGTCCTTGGCGGGGTTCAAGGCCCCGCCGGGTTGGTACGGCCGCGCATCGCTTCTCAAAAGCAATGGCAGTGAGCCTTCTTCAGCTCACTTTGGATGCTACGGAGCCGTTTCCGGGCAGCCTTGAGTGATGCCTACTCGACTTAGTTAACGAATTTGCGAGTGTTGCCGGCGTTGCACCCGGAGGACGCACGACCGCGGGCAGCGTGGCGAGGGCACGACGGCGGGCGTCGGGGGCCTACTGCGGCGGGGCGGCCGGGCACGACGGGCGGCCGCGGGGCGCGCATGGCGGTCCCGACCGCCGCAAACGCTCGCTCACCTTTGGGCCGCAAATGCGAAACGCTCCTGCACATCCGGCGTCGCGCCGTCGTAATAGTGAGCGAGCGATCGTGAAAAACCCGCCATAAGTGAGCGAGGGTCGCCCAAAAACGCGCCACAAGTGAGCGAGGGTCGGAGAACAGCCTGGAATCTTGCCCCTGAACCCGTCAGGAAGCGATAAGTCCGTCGGCGACTACCGCGAGCATCGATGCTGCGGCGTCGGCGGGAAGCTCGCTGTTATCTACCACTGCGGCCACACCGCCGACGAGCCGGCTGATCTGAATGGCCTCAACCCCAGGTCGCAGGGCCGAGTCCAACGCTTCGATCATGCGTTGATTAGCACCGAGGTAGGTCCGGCACTTTGCCGCAAACGGGGAACCGGGGTCGCCCAGCGCGGCGGTGATCCGGGCCGCTGCACCCTTATGTTCGGTCAGCATCGCCGCATAGTCGGTCAGCCAACTCAGCAACCGCTCCCGGGCTGGGCCGTCGAGGGTAAGGGCTCGGTCGACGGCGGTGTTGACCTTGTCTGCCCATGCCTCGAGGACGGCGTCGTACAGTGACTCTTTGGTCGCGAAGTGCCTGTAGAGCGTACCGGGTCCCACTTCGGCCGCCTTGGCGACTTCGTCCATTGAAACTGCCTCGAAGCCTTTGACACGGAAGAGCGCACGCGCAACTTCCACGATCCGATCGCGGTTGCGTTGAGCGTCAGCGCGCACAGAAACCAGCCCTTCTAAGTACGTCCAAAACAAGAACTATTGCAAAACGGAGAGTGTCTCCGTATAGTTCTAAGCGGAGCTACTCTCCTCTTAGTGTACGTCAGCCCCCTCGGCTAGAACAGGACACCTCCCATGACACCCACAATCGCCACACGCGCACCCGCCGGGATCGCGACATCCGGCCGCCGCGCCGGCAGCATTGGCCTCTGGCTGGTCATGCTGGCCCAACTCATGCTTGTCCTCGACGCGACTGTCGTGAACGTCGCGCTCCCCCACATCGCCACCGACCTCCACTTCGACCGGGCCGAGCTCAGCTGGGTCTTGAACGGCTACGCCGTCGCCTTCGGCGGCCTCCTGCTGCTCGGCGGACGGATCGGAGACGTCGTCGGCCGTCGTCGCACCTTCCTGGTGGGCGTCGCAGCCTTCACGCTCTTCTCACTGCTTGGCGGCCTGGCCACCTCGCCCCTCCTCCTCGTCATCGCACGCGCACTCCAGGGCCTCGGCGCGGCATTCGCCGCCCCGAGCGTACTCGCGCTCATCACCACCAGCGCGAAGGACGACGGCGCGCGGAACCGCGCGCTCGCACTGTTCTCCGCCATTGCGTCAATGGGTGGCGCGCTCGGGCTCATCCTCGGCGGACTGCTCACCGACACCACCAGCTGGCGGTGGACCCTCTTCATCAACGTGCCGATCGGCGTCGTGGTCCTCATTGCAGTGCCGCGCCTCGTCGCGGAAACTCCCCGGCGGCCCGGGCGATTCGACATCCTCGGAGCGGTGACCGCGACGGGCGGCGCCGTCGCCATCGTTTGGGGTCTCATCCAAGCGGGCGACGTCGGTTGGTCCAGCCCGCGCACTATCGGCGGCTTGGTTGTCGGGGCAGTGCTGATCGCAGTTCTCGCCGTCACCGAGCGGAGAGTGGCACACCCCTTGCTCCGTCCGCAACTGCTGCGCAGCCCGAGCCGTGTGGCGGCGCTGGCAGCGATGGCGGCCACCTACGGCGGGATGCTGGCGATGTTCTTCCTCATGGTCCAGTACCTCGAAGACGATCTGCACCTCTCGCCGATGGTGACCGGGTTGGCGTTCCTGCCGATGCCGCTGAGCATCTTCGCGATGTCGCGGATCGTCCCGCGGCTACTCGAGCGCTTCGGGGCCGTCCGGCTGGTCGTCTTCGGCACCGCCCTTCGCGTCGTCGCCTTCTTGCCGCTGACGCAACTGAATACGAACACCCCGTTCGCCCTCGTTTTGCTTGCACTTCTGGGCACTGGAATCTCCGCCGGCATAACGTTCATGCCGCTCACGACGCTCGCGCTTCGCAACGTCGAACCCGAGCACGCAGGGTCCGCATCCGGACTTTTCCAGACAATGCAGCAGCTTGGCGGCGCCGTCGGCCTGGCCATCGTGGCTTCGATCTACGCGGCCTTCGCTATACCTGGCGATTTCCTGACCGGCGGACGGGCCGGGTTCTGGTCGGCGACCATCCTCTCCGCCCTCGCGCTGGCGGCCGTCCTGGGGTTGGTCTTCAAACCTCGGAAGGTTGCATCTCAGAAGGTGGCATCTCAGAACGTTGCTTGAGGTTCCGCTTACCGGCCGCCTAGGCCCTTGGCGTAGGCGGCCTGCCCCGCGTGCTGAAGGCAATCGGCAATCGTGCTGACCAACCGCACGCCGAGAGTGACCGGCGGGTCCCAGCGGGTGTCGACGATGCGATCAAGGTCCTCGTCACCAAGGGTTTCCAGGAACGCCATCGTCTGCCGGTGGACGGCGTCGTAGTATTCGAGCAACAGCTCCGGCGGGGCCTGAACCGCGTCGACCTTATCGCTCGAGTGGCCGTAGCCGGTGTCGCGTTCAGGCAGCGGCAGGTTGAATCGCCCGGCGAACTCCTTCGAAGTCCACACCTGTTCGACGCCGGCGGCGGAGGCGAGCTGCAGGTCCTCCACTCGGCTGAGGTGCCAGATCAACCACGCAATCGAGTTTCCGCTCCCGGCCGGCCGATGGACTAGAGACTCGTCGTCGACCCCTTTAAGAGTCGCGGCCACTATGTCACGGATCCGAGCAAAGGCGTCCAGCAGCAGTTCGTTGGATCTCATCGCTTCCCTTCACTGTGTTCTTCGCTGAGACCTTTCACGGAGGCTCACCGAACTGGCTACGCCTACCACCCAATCAGAGCCCGAACCGCCTGGGCAACCTGGCTAGGGCCTCGTCGTCCCGTCGCCACCACATGTGTATCGAGTCGAGCTTCGGTCAGGATTTCATCGAGCTCCACGCTGCGATCCAGGTGCCAGGCCAGCTCCGGGCTGTTCGGTTCGTGTCGGTTCCTGAGTCGCTCTTGAATAGTCTCGATTGGCGCTTCCAGTCGGATCACCGTGAGCTTCCCTCCGCCGAGGGCTGCACGATATCGGTCCACCTCCGCGGCTTGCTCAAGCACTCCTGCCAGAATGAGCCTCCGTACGCCAACCTCACGATAATTTCCCGCGACAGCCTGAAGATTCCTCAGTTCAAGCTCGTGGTTGAACCGGTCCGTTGAAGGCGCAGGCCAGCTCCGCCGCAACGCATCGAGGTCGATCACGGCGTTGCTGATTCCGTCGTCGGCGAGGAGCCAGTGCAAGGCTTCGCCTGTAGTCGTCTTGCCGGCACCAACCGTGCCGTTCAGGAAAACACTCTCAAGATCCATAGCCATCTAAGGAGTCTAGGCGGCCACTATGTCACGGATCCGAGCAAAGGCGTCCAGCAGCAGTTCGTTGGATCTCATCCCGTCCCTTCACTGTGTTCTTCGCTGAGCCCTCACGAAGTCCCAGGCCTCACGTGCCAGGGCCAGCCACGACTCCTCATCGTCGGCAGTGACGGTGAGGCATTCCCTCATCGCACGACCCTTTCCGGCGTCAAACGGCGCACCAACACCGGTTCCGATCAGCATCTCGACCCGCTGGTGCGGCAACTTCACAACAAGTCTGCCTCCGGAAAACGTCGCAAAAATCGAGCCGTGGACCTTCAGCGCGTTCGAACCGAATCCGCGCTGCCCCGGTTCTCCCGGCACGCTGACGCCCGGGCTGTCCCTGAATTCATCGACCAGCGTGTTGAAACGCTCCTCAGGCAGCATGGGAATATCTTCCCGCCCCGGATGTTGGGGAACAACCGGTAACCGTCAACCAAGTCGGCGGGGTCAAACATATGGCGGATAGGCAGGCATAAACTACAAGCAGAACCTCTTCCATCGCCGGGGAGCTCCAATGGACACTGAATTCGCTGATGTCATCGGTCATGATGTCACCTCGATCACTTGCCTGTGCGGAAACACCGTCAGCAAAGAGGGATTGATCCAGGCCAATTCACAAGGCGTCCCTGTTTACGCCGGAGCAAACACGCCTGTCCCCGCCGGACTGGCCGCGTGGCCCGACGATGAGGACCTCTACACTCTGTGTCCGTCATGCGGCCGCGTTTACCACGACACAGTCATAGAAGAGACAGAGACCGCGCCCGTGGCCTTTCAGGTCGACGTCGCCGCTGGCCCGATCGCTGAGGCGATCCGGGTTCATTGGGACCTCAGCACCTAATATTTGAGACGTGTTTTCCTTGTTTCGCTTTTCGCGACGCCGATTGGCAGCGCGAGGGCCTTAAATGTCAGACCCCCGTGACAGGGTTTATTCATGGAAGGCATCGGTCAAGTCGTGGCACGTCGGGCAGCCCAGCCCGACGGCGGGATTGCGTCGCCGGGACGTCTTTCCCGCCGCCTGAAGCCCGTCGCCGCCCGGCATGCCGGGCTTCAAAACCCCGCCGCCGTGCCGGCGCCCGCAAATGACCTTGATCAGGCAGTGGCGGCGATGGATGCGCTGCGCTCAACCGCTGCCTCCGACGCCCGCTCGCTCGGTTTCACCGATGCCGCTGATTTCGCCGGCAAGATCGAGGAGATCTCCCGGACGGTGGAATTTTTGCAGATCGTCGCGGCCGAGGCCGTGGAACGGACGCGCAGCGAAGCACAAGCCTCCCGGCAATCATCCGCGGGGCCGGGGTGGAGGACCGGCTGGACCGAGTCCATGGCAGTGGCAGCAGATACGGCAACCGCGACCGGCACGACCACCGTGCCCGGCATGGACGTCCCGGACCTCCCGGCACCGGCTCCCGCGCCCGGCCTTAGGGAAGCAGCCGCCGCGGTTGACGACGGTTACC
>NZ_JAMXIC010000002.1 GCF_027587375.1 Arthrobacter sp. B2a2-09 | reverse complement strand
AGCCCGGTTCACGCACCCGCGTTTTGCGAATAACCTGACCCTAAAAGTCATGTGTCATTTACTCGACATTGGCTGGCCGATATCCGCCTCGACCTCCACGATGTAGCCGTTCAGGCCCAGCAGCGCCACAGAGTAGCTTCGGCCCACGCCCATCTAGCCCACGCCCCTGAGGTGTTCGAGCTGTGGCTCGCCCACGCCGTCGTCGATGACTCCCACGACATCCACCCGGTGGCGCAAGGCGCGCAGCTCGTGATCACGGCACCAGGACAAAGCCAGGCGATGGAGCCGAGCGAGTTTGGCGGCGTCAACCGCTTCGAAAGGATGTCCAAAGGCCAGGTTCTTCCGGGTCTTGACCTCGGCGATCACCAAGGTGTCGCCGTCGAGCGCCACGATGTCGATCTCGCCCTCGGGGCATCTCCAATTGCGGTCCACAATCCGCATTCCCTGGGTTTCAAGGAAATTTACGGCCAGCGTTTCGCCGCGCTGGCCCAACAAGTCTTTGGCTTTCATGACCACCTCCGCTTCCAGCCTGGAGGCGCGGAGAATCCAAAGACAGGGGGCAGTTTGGCTATGTGGGAAACTCCGTCAGTTAGGCGGTGTGGAGGAGAAGTAGGCGGGCTTCCCTAGTTGCCCAGGTTGCCGAGATCGCCTAGGTCGCCGTCCTTCGGCAGGGAAAGCTCCTCGCTGCGCGGCAGTTCTTCGACGTTGACGTCCTTGAACGTAATAACCCTGACGTTCTTCACGAATCGGGCTGAACGGTAGACGTCCCAAACCCAGGCATCCTGGAGCGTCAGGTCGAAATAGACCTCGCCATCGGCACTGCGGGCCTGCAGGTCAACGTGGTTTGCCAGATAGAACCGGCGTTCGGTCTCGACAACGTAGCTGAACAAACCAACAACGTCGCGGTATTCGCGGTAGAGCTGCAGCTCCATGTCGGTTTCGTAGTTCTCAAGATCCTCGGCACTCATAGATCCATCTTGCACCATAGAGCGGGCACACGCCGCCACGGCCCGGCGGGCGGCATCCAGGACAAGGACAAGCGGAGGTTAGAGCAGGTTCCAGCTGGTCCGGTGGTACGGGGTGGGACCCAACGATCTGATGGCATCGCGGTGGAAGGACGTGGCGTAACCCTTGTTCTCGTTCCAGCCGAAGGCCGGATATTCCTCGTGCAGCCCAAGCATGATGCGGTCCCTGGCTACCTTGGCCAGCACGCTGGCGGCCGCCACGCTGAGGCAGCTCATGTCCGCCTTCACCCGGGTGTGCACTGGCGCCTCACAAGCGGGCCCGGACGGCTCGGCGTCGAACAAGGAACCTTGGCTCTGAGGCGAGAGCCAGTTGTGGCTCCCATCCAACAGGACGAGGTCCGGATGCACGCCCGAGGCGAGAATCTCGAACCAGGCGCGCGTTCCGGCAAGGCGCAGGGCGCCCACAATTCCCAGCGCATCGATCTCCGCCGAACTTGCGTGGCCCACGGCGGAACCAACCGCCCATTCGCGTACCAGCGGTTCCAACCGCTCGCGGACTTCGGGCTTGAGAAGCTTGCTATCGCGGACATCGGCGAGCAAGCCGTGGTCCCTGAGGTCGACGACGGCGATCCCCACCGACACCGGCCCTGCGAGGGCTCCACGGCCTACTTCATCGACACCGGCCAGAAGCGTGACCCCCGGAGCCAGGAAACCCCGTTCGACGTCAAGGGTCGGAAAATCAGGAGCGTGCTTGGTCGGCGCGGCAGGTTTTCGCCGCGTTCGAACCGGAGTTGCCGCTCCCGTGCCCGCCGGCGCCATCATTTGCTCGCTGGAGCCGTCGGTGAAGCCGTGTTCTGGGGCGACGGCGCAGGAACGTTGCGGAAGACCTCGGAGTGGTTGTCAAGGATCTGCCAACGGTTGATGGGCCAGGCAATAACCGTGGCTTTGCCCTCGACGTCGGAGATGTCGATGAAACCACCGTTGACTGATTGGTGTTCGCGGGAGTCGGCCGAGTTATTGCGATTGTCGCCCATAACCCAAATTTTGCCTGCCGGGACCACTACATCGAAAGACTTGGCCATTGGAACCTGGGCGGGATTGATGTAGCTCTCGTTAAGAACCGTGCCGTTGACGCTGACCCGCGCGGAACTGTCGCAACACGAGACCCTGTCCCCCGGCAGCCCGATCACGCGCTTGACGAGGTGCTGACTGGTCTCGTCTGGTAGCAACCCGACGAAGACAAGTCCGTCCTGGAACCATTTGAAGGGCCCGGGCGACGTCTTCGGCGTGGGCGGCAGCCATCCTTGTGCGTCCTTGAAGACCACGACGTCGCCGCGCTGCAGCGCGAAAGGTTGCGGGACCAGCAGATTAACGAAGATCCGGTCGTCAACGTCAAGGGTGTTGACCATGGACTCCGAGGGAATGAAGAAAGCACGGAACAGGAAAGTCTTGATGAGGAAGGACAACACGATAGCGATGACCACCACGGTGCCGATTTCCCTGAGCCAGCCGAGGAACGGACTGCCGTGGGTTTTGCCGGCAGTTTCGGACCGATCGCCTTCGCCCGAATCCAGCCGCGAACCCCGCCGTGCAGCGCGGCGCGGAGACTCCAGCTCCTCAGGCGTGGCCGCCGTCGAGCCAGTCGCCCTGCCCGGGGCCGGATCGGCGTCGTCCGCTGCAAGATCCATGGCGGGAACGGAGGGTCCGTCCAGGAGCCGGGCGTCGTCGTCGTGCCGTTCCGGCATCCCGGGAGTTGTCTCGGGCATCTATTGTCCGTTCTTCGAGGTTGTACCGGCCTGCGCAGGGCGAGGCAGTTCTGCAAATCTATCAAGCGGCCAGATAATCCGGACCGGACGCCCGATGACACGCTCCAGCGGCACCATTCCTCCGCCGGGTGCGCCCAGAAGGCCGCGCGAATCGGCCGATCGTGAACGGTGGTCCCCCATGAGCCACAATCGGTCATTGGGAACGATGACGTCGAACCTCTGTTCGCTCGGCGTGTCGCCGGGATACAGATAGGGTTCCTCAAGCGGCTGACCGTTGACTGTGAGTTTTCCATCTGTGCCGCAACAAACGACATGGTCTCCGGGAAGCCCGATGACCCGTTTGACGTAGGTGGTGTCCCTTCCCGTCAGGCCCAGCCAATGGCCGGTGGCAGCGACGGCGTCGGCAAACGGTCCTTTGCCGCTGTTCAGCGGAGCAAAGGTTCCCCTGCCGTCGAAGACCACGATGTCTTCACGGCGAATAGGGTCTGCGGCGAAATCAGTCCGGGACACGAGGATGCGGTCTCCGGTGCCCAGGATCGGCTCCATGGACTCGGAGGGGATGAAGTAGACGTCGAGCCACAAGGACCGGACAAGCCCGCTGATGGCCACGGCCAGGACAAGTGCGAGCAAAACAAAACGCCAGCCCTGTTTCCGGGGCTGGCGTTTTGCGTGGTCCATGATTCGTTTCCTGTTGCGTTGCGGATTTCTCCGGCGCAGGCCGGACACGAATCCAGGACCCGCTGTTGGTCGAAAGACCTACTTGCCGGTGGCGAAGTCGCGCTTTTCCTTGATCTTCGCAGCCTTACCGCGCAGTGCGCGCATGTAGTACAGCTTGGCGCGGCGGACGTCACCCTTGGTGACGACCTCGATCTTGTCGATGATCGGGGAGTGCACCGGGAAGGTACGCTCTACGCCGACACCGAAGGAAACCTTGCGGACGGTGAAGGTTTCGCGAACGCCGTCACCCTGGCGGCCCAGGACGAAGCCCTGGAAGACCTGGACACGGGAGTTCTTGCCTTCGATGATGTTCACGTGAACCTTGATGGTGTCACCCGCGCGGAACTCGGGAACATCGCTACGCAGCGAAGCTGCATCTACGCTATCGAGGATATGCATTAATCCACTCCTGGTGAACGCCACAGGTCATCCACTTTGGGTCACGGCGGGCAAGCCCGGGGCGCAAGGCCGTCCGGAAATTACCGCCGAAGATTTTCAAGTCCGGTACCACCACTGATTGGTGGTTCCGGGTTGTCAGGCTGTTGGTTACGCTCCCCCTGTGGCAGGCGCGAACCCAGTAGACACAAGGGTTAATTCTGCCACACCCCGGGACTTCCGGCCAATCCCGCGAATGTGGCCCGGTTGTTGCGGTCGAGTGGAGGATGAAGCTGCCCGACGGCGGCAGGCTCAGGCCGGGAGGTCGCTGTCCGGGCGGCGCCGCAGCTGGCCGTCGACGACGTCGTACCCGAGTTCGCCGAAAGCCGCGCGGTCCGCACGTGTCAGGCGGCCGGCGTCGAACTCTGCGAGAAGGTCCGGGCGGCGTTCCGCCGTGCGGCGGAACTGTTCGTGGCGCCGCCACTGGGCGATCTTGCCGTGGTTGCCGCTCAAAAGGACGGCGGGCACGTCACGATCGCGCCACGATGAGGGCTTCGTGTAGACCGGGTACTCCAGCAAGCCGTCCGAATGGGATTCCTCCACCAACGATTCGGGATTGCCGACGACGCCCGGAAGCAATCGCCCGATGGCCTCGACCATGGCCAGGACTGCAACCTCGCCTCCATTGAGGACGTAGTCGCCCAAACTGACCGGGCGGACCTCGAAGTGTCCTTCCGCCCACTCAATGACGCGCTCGTCAATGCCTTCATAGCGGCCGCAGGCGAAAACGAGCCGCTCTTCTTCGGCGAGCTCGTAGGCAAGGGCCTGGTTGAAGCGCTCCCCCGCGGGCGAGGGGACTATCAGGACAGGCTTCTTCGTCGGCCCGTCCTGCTCGGTGTCAATCACGGCATCCCGCGCCCTGGCAATCTGTGCATCGGCAATCTGTGCGTCAGCAATGGATTCCAAGGCCTGGGCCCACGGCTCGGGTTTCATGACCATGCCCGCACCGCCACCATACGGAGTGTCGTCAACGGTGCGGTGCTTGTCCGTGGTGAAGGTCCTCAAGTCGTGGACATTCAGCTCCAGGAGCCCGTCCTGACGGGCCTTGCCTATGAGGGAAAGCTCGAGTGGCGCCAGGTACTCGGGAAAGATGCTGACCACATCGATGCGCATTTAGGCGTCATCCTTGGTTTCAGCGTCGTCCTCTTCCGTATCGGAGCCGGAAGCGTCGGTGTTCAGTTCGAAGAGGCCCGGCGGCGGGGTGAGAAGCACGTAGCCGTCCTCGACGTTGACCTCGGGCACGATCTCTTCGACGAAAGGCACAAGGATTTCCTTGCCGTCCACGCCTTCGATGACCAGCAGGTCCTGGACCGGCATGGTGTTGAGGGCAGCCACCTTGCCGACGACTTGCGAACCGACGCGGGCTTCAAGGCCGACGAGCTCATGCTCGTACCAGCCTTCGTCGTCGTTCTCATCCAGCTCTTCGGTCTCGATGAACAGCTTCGCGCCGCGGATTTCCTCCGCCTGGTTGCGCGTGGCGATCTCTTCGAAACCGAGCAACAGGATGTCCTTGTTCCACCGGGCGCTGCTGATGGTCAAGGGGCCGGCCTTTGCGGGCTCCACCACGAATTCCGTCCCGGGGACGAAACGATCGCCGGGGGCATCAGTGAGCACCTGGACAGTGACTTCGCCGCGGATTCCGTGGGGCTTGCCGATTCGGGCAACCTGGAGCTGCATGGGGTTCCTCTGTTTTCTTCGCTGGGTCCGGCTAGGGGACCAAGGCTGGACTTTGCTCGTAAAACAATCCGGCCCCTCCACCATAATCTGGTGAAGGGGCCGGATCTAAGACAAGTATTGCTGAGCGCGTTACCGGCGACGGTCGGTGTCGACGACGTCGACCCTGACCTGCTCGCCGCCTGCCAATGCCGCAATCACAGTGCGCAAAGCGCGTGCGGTGCGACCCTGGCGACCGATCACCCGTCCGAGGTCGTCCTGGTGAACACGTACCTCGAGGGATTCCCCGCGGCGGTTGTTCTTGGCACTGACCTTGACGTCCTCAGGGCTGTCAACGATCCCACGGACCAAGTGCTCGAGCGCTTCTGCCAGCAACTTACTCAGCCTCGGTGGTCTCTGCTTCAGCGTCAGCGGGAGCTTCAGTTGCTTCCGACTGCTTGGCCTTCTTGGTGATGGCTTCCGGGATGATGACGGAACCCTTCTCCGGTGCAACGAAAGCAGGCTTGGCGACCTTGGTCTTCAGCGTGCCTTCCTGGCCCGGGAGACCCTTGAACTTCTGCCAGTCGCCGGTGATCTTGAGGATCGCGGCAACCTGCTCGGTCGGCTGGGCGCCGACGGACAGCCAGTACTGTGCACGCTCGGAGACTACCTCGATGTACGAGGGCTCTTCGGTGGGGTGGTACTTGCCGATTTCTTCAATCGCACGGCCATCGCGCTTGGCGCGGGAGTCCATGACGACGATGCGGTAGTACGGTGCGCGCATCTTACCGAAGCGCTTAAGGCGAATCTTTACGGCCACTTTTGTGGTCACTCCTGTTTCTGAAACGGGGTTGAGCCCGTCGTTCTGCACCCGTGGGGCGGGCCATACTTGAGGGTTCCAAGGACAAGATGCACACACGGAGAGAGGGGCCGCGCGGATCGAGTACCTGTCTATTGTGCCAGATGGCAGACAGTATTTCGAACACGCGGCCTGCGCGCCGGGTTTGTTGCGGGTTACTGCTCTGCGGACCAGACGTAGAGACCGGCCCGTTCGGCCTTTTCGACGTCGCTCGCGAGCGCCGCCAACTGCTGGACATAAAGGCGGGACTGTTGGGCATCAAAGGGCATGTCCTCCTGGGCCGCCCAGCGTTCGGCGACGTCGTCGAGGATACTTCCTTCTCCCTCCGTCTCGTAGCTGAGAAGCTCAGACAGGGCACGCACCATGGCTTCGGGGACGCCTAGCAAGGCGTCACTGGTGACGTCCACCAAAGCGAGCTCATAGTCTGCCCCTGCCGCGTGCACGGCAGTGCCGGCCAGGTCGCCAAGTTGTTCTACTTCGAAATCACTGATTCCCGGGATCCGCACTGCGGCGCCGGATACGTCACTGCCCTTGTCAAGGGCAGCGGCCCTCTTGAGTGCTTCATCGTGGGTGGCAACAAAGATTTCAGCAAAGCCCATGGAAACTACTCTCATTCATTCGTGCCAACGGAGCTCCGACGCGGCGGCCGAAATGCGCCACGCCGTCGGGCCCAAGTCTAACTTGCGAGGGGTCCCCGGCCGAGCGCAGCGAGGTTGGGGAGCAAGTTAGACGCTAACTTGCGAGGGGTCCCCGGCCGAGCGCAGCGAGGTTGGGGAGCAAGTTGGACGCTCTAAACTTGCGGGGGGTCCCCGGCCGAGCGCAGCGAGGTTGGGGAGCAAGTTGGACGATAACTTGCGGGGGGTCCCCGGCCGAGCGCAGCGAGGTTGGGGAGCAAGTTGGACGATAACTTGCGGGGGGTCCCCGGCTGAGCGCAGCGAGGTTGGGGAGCAAGTTGGACGCTAGCGGACGGCGACACGCAGCCGGTTCCGCCACGGGTCCTCGAAGCGCAACTCCTGGCCGGTGTGGTGGGCCGCAATACCGGCAACCTTGAGGCGATCGGCGAGCGCACCGACGTCGTCCCCGGAGGGCACCTCGATGACAACCTCGCCGAGACCGAGCGTGTCCTTGCGCGGACCTGCACCGCGACTGTTCCAGACATTCATGGCCATGTGGTGGTGGTAGCCGCCCGCGGAGACGAACAGGGCCTGCCCGTGCCAGCCGGCGGTCTGCTCGAAGCCCAAGGTGCCGACGTAGAAATCATGGGCGGTCCGCACGTCGCCCACCTGGAGGTGGACATGCCCGACGCCGGCGCCGGCCTCATGCTGGCCCGTCACCGCCGCTTCGCTCAGGTATTGCTGGAGGTAGCGCTGCGGCGGGAGCGGCAGGCTGTCCATGACAACGGAACTGCCGTTCCACTCCCAGCCTTCGCGGGGCTTGTCGTAGTAGAGCTCGATGCCATTGCCCTCAGGGTCGGTGAAGTAGAAGGCCTCGCTGACCAGGTGGTCCGCGCTGCCGACGAAGGCATGGGGTTCGTACTGCGCGGCCGAGGCGACAGTTGCCGCGAGCGATGATTGGTCCTCGAAGAGCAAAGCCGTATGGAAGAGCCCAGCTTCTCCGCGGCCCGGGATCTGGAGCCCGGAGGCCGGGGCCAGGTGCACCAGCGGTTTGCCGACCCTGCCGAAGTAGAGCCCGCCATCTTGTTCGGCGACAACGTTCAGCCCCAGCGCCCGCTGGTAGTAGTCGCCCATGAGCTTCATGTCCCCCACTTTGAGCATGACAGTACCCATGGTGAGTTCGGCAGGAAGGAGATCCTGGCTGGATGTGATGGTCATGTGAAACTCCCGGTTTTTTGTGGCGCCGCCCTTCGGCAACCTCTATCTATCTAAATTACTTGAAGCTTCAATTTATTCCTAATGCTCGACGCTTCATAAAATGTGCCCCCGAAGTACGGTGCACTGCGGCGTCAGCACGACCTCAAGGGACGCACGGGGATCCTTTGCGTAGAGCACGACGTCGGCACTGGCACCTTCGCTGATGCCGTCGGCACCCAGCCACTCGCGGGCGGACCAGCAGGCGGCATCGAGGGCCGCGGCCGCCGGGAGTCCCGCCTGGTGCAGTTCCAGGATTTCCTCACCGATCCGGCCGTGCTTGATGACGCTGCCGGCGTCGGTCCCGGCGTACACCCGTACTCCGGCGTCGAACGCCTCGGCGACGCGTTCACGCCTGCGCTCCCACAGCCTGGTCATGTGGGTGGCGTAACGCGGGAACTTCGCTTCTGCCTGCTTCGCGATGTCCGGAAAAGTCGCAATGTTGATGAGGGTGGGGACGATCGGCACGCCCTGGTCCAGCAGTCGGGGAATATGGTGCGGGAGTAGACCGGTGGCGTGCTCGATGCAGTCGATGCCGGCGTCGAGCATGTCGTCGATAGTCTCTTCGGCGAAGCAATGGGCAGTCACCCGGGCCCCTTCGTCGTGTGCCGCTGCAACAGCGTCATTGACGATAGCGCCCGGAAAGGACGGGCCAAGATCCCCGGCGGAGCGGTCGATCCAGTCCCCGACGATCTTGACCCAGCCGTCTCCGGACCGTGCCTGCTTGCGCACCGCCTCCACCAGATCTTCCGGCTCGACTTCTTCGGCCAGTCCAGGGATGTACCGGCGTTGCCTGGCGATGTGCCTGCCTGCGCGGATAATCCTGGGCATATCCGTCCGGTGCTGCAGCCAGCGCGTGTCGCTTGCTGATCCGGCGTCGCGGATCAAGAGCGTCCCGGCGTTCCGGTCCGCCGCCGCCTGCAGGCGGGCAGTCTCTTCGTCCACCGCTCCGCCCTTGCCCAGTCCAACATGGCAGTGCGCGTCGACAAGGCCGGGAAGCACCCATCCGTCCAGGACGACGTTCGGCGCGGCAGCAGGCCGCACAAAGGTCAGCCGTCCGTCGACCGACCAGAGGCCGAGCCGTTCATCTTTCGGTCCGGTGAGGACGGCGCCGCTGAACTCGATGATTTCTGCCATGATTCCACCCTAGACTCCGACGCCGTTGCCGGCTTGGTCACATCTGTCAGAAGCAGTGACAGCTGTGGTAGCTTCGTCTACGACCACACGGGGGCCCTTGCAAGGGCTGAGATCGGGCTAACGCAGCTTGCGACCGTTGAACCTGTCCGGGTAATGCCGGCGAAGGAAGTGAGTAATCCTTTGAGCACCAAAGAAACACAGCTGAGCCCTACCCAAAACGGATCAGCCCAGGAGGTGACACAGTCCCTCAAGTCGCATTCCCTCGCATTCTTGGAGGACACCGAGACGGGAATCCGGGTTCCGGTCACGGAAATCGCCTTGGAACCATCCCCCAACGGCGAGGCCAACGCCCCATTCCAGGTGTACCGCACGGCAGGGCCCGGGAGTGATCCCGTGGTCGGCCTCGAGCCGTTCCGCAGCGAGTGGATCGAAGCCCGCGGCGACACC
This sequence comes from Arthrobacter sp. B2a2-09, assembly GCF_027587375.1. Classification (GTDB taxonomy): domain Bacteria; phylum Actinomycetota; class Actinomycetes; order Actinomycetales; family Micrococcaceae; genus Arthrobacter. The sequence goes on along the minus strand of NZ_JAMXIC010000002.1, from coordinate 409,538 downwards.
GAGGCGTACAGCGGCCGTGAACGGAACCTGCTCGACGACGGCAAGTCGGCCGTGCGCCGCGGCGCCGCCTCCGCGGAGTGGAAGGGAGCGCAGCCGGTGCCCCGCCGCGCCGTCGACGGCAAGACCGTGACCCAGATGCACTATGCCAAGCAGGGCATCGTGACGCCCGAAATGCAGTTCGTGGCTCTTCGCGAGAACTGCGATGTGGAACTGGTCCGCAGCGAACTCGCCGCCGGCCGGGCCATCATCCCCAACAACATCAACCACCCCGAATCCGAACCGATGATCATCGGCAAGGCGTTCCTGGTGAAGATCAACGCCAACATCGGCAACTCGGCCGTCACCAGTTCCATCGCCGAAGAAGTGGATAAGTTGCAGTGGGCCACGCAATGGGGCGCGGACACCGTCATGGACCTGTCCACGGGTGACGACATCCACACCACCCGCGAATGGATCATCCGCAACTCCCCTGTGCCGATCGGCACGGTGCCCATTTACCAGGCCCTTGAGAAGGTCAACGGCGAAGCCAACAAGCTCACTTGGGAGATCTTCCGCGACACCGTCATTGAACAGTGCGAGCAGGGCGTGGACTACATGACCATCCACGCCGGCGTGTTGCTGCGGTACGTGCCCCTCACCGCCAACCGCGTGACCGGCATCGTTTCCCGTGGCGGGTCGATCATGGCTGGCTGGTGCCTGGCGCACCACGAGGAAAACTTCCTCTACACCCACTTCGACGAGCTCTGCGAGATCTTCGCCAAGTACGACGTCGCGTTCTCGCTCGGCGACGGCTTGCGCCCGGGAGCGACGGCGGACGCCAACGACGCCGCGCAATTCGCCGAGCTCGACACCCTGGCCGAGCTAACGAAGCGTGCGTGGAAGTTTGACGTGCAGGTCATGGTCGAGGGCCCCGGGCACATCCCGTTCCACCTCGTCCGCGAGAACGTCGAGCGGCAGCAGGAACTCTGCGACGGCGCGCCCTTCTACACCTTGGGCCCCCTTGTCACCGACGTTGCTCCGGGCTACGACCACATCACCTCGGCCATCGGCGCCACGGAGATCGCACGCTACGGAACCGCGATGCTCTGCTACGTCACCCCGAAGGAACACTTGGGCCTGCCAAACAAGGACGACGTCAAGACCGGCGTGATCACATACAAGATCGCCGCCCATGCCGCGGACCTAGCCAAGGGACACCCGGGCGCCCACGAACGCGACGACGCCCTCTCCAAGGCTCGCTTCGAGTTCCGCTGGCGTGACCAGTTCGCCCTGTCATTGGATCCAGTCACGGCGGAAGCGTTCCATGACGAGACGCTCCCCGCAGAGCCGGCCAAGACGGCGCATTTCTGTTCCATGTGCGGACCGAAATTCTGCTCCATGCGCATCAGCCAGGACATCCGCGACGAATACGGCTCCGCGGATTCCCAAGCAGCCATAGCGGAAATGTACAGCGGGATGCGCGAAAAGAGCGAGGAGTTCCTGGCATCGGGCGGCAAAGTCTACCTGCCCGAACTCGAGGTTCCCGCAGGAAAGTCGGGAAGCCTGAACTGATCAGGAAGCCTGGACTGATCCGGTGCGGCTGACATCCGCAATGAAGGACCGGATCATCCGGTCTCCTTCAACTGAGTCATGAGGCCGGTGTCCTCCAGCCGCAACGCGGTGGAGGGCGCCGGTTTCCTGCAAGTAGCCGGCGATCTCTTCGTAAAGGGGCTCCCATCCACCAGTCAGGACAAGCGTGGGAACTCCCGGCACGATATGCAGGGGCGCTTCCCACAGCGGAGCCTGGAGCCGCAGGCGTCGAGCGGTACGCCGGGCTTCCGGAGTGCTGAGGACGGCCGCCTCCGAGGAAAACGCCCGCCGGACGAATTCGCGCTGGTAGTCGTCATCGCTGAGCTCGTGCCGGATCCGGAACAACGGCTCCATGAGTGCCCGGTAAGCCGCGGTGGCGGGCAATTCGGCCGTCAATGAAAGACAGGCCGGCTCCACCAGCACGAGGGAACGGACCAGGTCCGGCCGCTCCACCGCGGCCAACATAGCGGAAATCGCGCCTTGGGAGTGCGCTACGACGTGGCCTCCACGCGCGGGGCCGGAGGCTGTCGCGGCCTCCCGCGCTCCGAGGCACTCCAGGATAATGTCCACATCGGCGGCAACATCGGATTCCAAAGGCTCGGCCTGCGCGTCAAAGCCGTGGCGTTTCAGGAAGAGCGCATCGTAGTTCAGCGCCATGCCGTGTTGTTTCGGCCAAGCGGCAGCGCCGAATGTGCCTGCTCCATGGACGAACACAACGCGCTGCTTTTGCATCCCTCCAGCCTATGGCACGGGGCTGACAACCCAACTCACTAGCAGTAGATGCCGTTATGAGCCCTCAAAACGACACCTACTGCCAGTCAGTTGGGGACGGCTACTTGCCGCCGAGGAACTTGTCGAACCCCTTGGGCAGGTTCAGCTGCGAGGGGTCGAAGTCGCCGGTAGCTTGGCCGAATGCCGCGCCGGTGGGAACGGCATTCGCCCGCTTGTTCTCGGCCTCGCGCAGTTCCTGGGCCGCCTTGGCGGGGTTTCCGGAACGTGCCTTCTTCTTGGGTGCGTTTTTGGCACCCTTGCGGGAACCGCCACCACCGAGGCCGGGCATACCAGGCATCCCGGGCATGCCGCCGCCCTGGGCCAGCTTCTTCATCATCTTCTGGGCCTGCGCGAAACGCTCCAGGAGGCCGTTGACCTCGGAGACGTGCACACCGGAACCACGGGCGATGCGGGCGCGACGGGAACCGTTGATGATCTTCGGAGCCAAACGCTCGTGCCGGGTCATGGAGCGAACGATCGCCTCCACACGATCGATTTCGCGCTCGTCGAACTGCTCCAGCTGCTGGCGGATGTTCTGCGCACCCGGCATCATCATGAGCATCTTCTTCATGGAGCCCATGTTGCGGATCTGTTGCATCTGGGCGAGGAAGTCGTCCAGGGTGAAATCTTCCTGGTCGGCGAACTTCTTCGCCATCCGGGCAGCTTCGTCCTTGTCCCAGTTCTTCTCGGCCTGCTCGATCAGGGTGAGAACGTCACCCATATCCAGGATGCGGGAGGCCATACGGTCGGGGTGGAACAGTTCGAAGTCGTCGAGGCCTTCGCCGGTGGACGCGAACATGACCGGCTTGCCGGTGACGGACGCCACCGAGAGGGCTGCGCCACCGCGGGCGTCGCCGTCGAGCTTTGACAGCACGACACCCGTGAAGTTGACGCCTTCATCGAAGGCAACCGCCGTGTTGACGGCGTCCTGGCCGATCATGGAGTCGATCACGAACAGCACTTCGTTCGGGATGATCGCCTGGCGGATACGGCGCGCCTGGTCCATCATGTCGGCGTCGACGCCGAGGCGGCCCGCGGTGTCCACAATCACGACGTCGTGCAGCTTCTGGCGGGCTTCGTCGACGCCGGCGCGTGCGACCGCGACGGGGTCGCCGGTGGGAACATCCAGGTCCGAGGTGGTGCCGGGGTGCGGCGCAAAGACGGGAACACCGGCACGTTCGCCGACAATCTGGAGCTGCGTCACGGCGTTGGGGCGCTGGAGGTCGGCGGCAACCAGCACGGGGCTGTGACCCTGGGCCTTGAGCCACTTGGCAAGCTTGCCCGCGAGGGTGGTCTTACCCGCACCCTGCAAGCCGGCAAGCATGATGATGGTGGGGCCGGTCTTCGCCAAGCGGATACGACGGGTCTCGCCGCCGAGGATCTCCTGGAGTTCCTCGTTGACGATCTTCACGATCTGCTGGCTCGGGTTCAGGGCCGCGGAAACCTCAGCGCCCAGGGCACGTTCACGGATGCGGCCGGTGAACTCGCGGACCACGGGAACGGCAACGTCGGCGTCCAAAAGGGCGCGCCGGATCTCCCGGACGGTGGCGTCGACGTCGGCCTCGGTGAGGCGACCCTTGCCACGGAGATTCTTGAAGGTTGCTGTCAACCGGTCAGAGAGTGAATTGAACACGCGCCGTGCACTTCTTTCAATGGTCTACGAATGGCGGCCGTTCCGACGCACCAATATCTTGACGATTCCTGCCCCAAACAAATCTGACTCAACTGAGGGACTCGACTATCTAGGGTACCAAGACGCGCCTGCAAGATGGCATGCTGGCACAGTGACCAGCAAAACAACAGTAAATACGTTGCTCATCCTAGGCGCCTCCGGAGATCTGACGGGCCGATTGCTGTTACCGGGCCTTGCCAGGCTAGTGGCCAGCGGCCTCGCGGACGGGCTGAAGCTTGTCGGAGCCGGCTCCGACCCGTGGACACCCCAGCAGTGGACCAAACGTGTGGGCGGTGCCTTCGAGGAAGCCGCCAACGGTGCAGGTGACGCCGGCAAGAAGGCAATCGCGGCCCTGGAGAAAAGTACCGAATACCATCAAGTGGACGTCACGGCGGATGGCCAGCTCGCGACGCTCCTGGCCGGGCTCGAGGCACCAATCGCCGTCTATTTCGCTTTGCCCCCACACATCAGCCAGAAGGCCTGCGAGGTCCTCACCGCCCAGCAACTTCCTCCCGGAACAAGCCTGGTGATGGAGAAACCCTTCGGATCCAGTCCCGAATCTGCCCGGGAACTCAACAAGACCCTCGCCGCTTTGGTTCCGGAAGACCGCATCCACCGGGTGGACCACTTCCTTGGCAAGGCCACCGTGTTCAACATCCTGGGCCTACGCTTTGCCAACAGGTTCCTGGAGCCGGTGTGGAACCGGGACCACATCGAGAAGGTGGAAATCATCTTCGACGAAGACCTCGCACTCGAAGGGCGTGCGCGCTACTACGACGGAGCCGGCGCCCTCAAGGACATGATCCAGAGCCATTTGCTCCACATCATGGCGCTGTTGGCCATCGATGCCCCCTCCAGCATCGGCGAGCGCGATCTCCGCGACGCGATTTCAACGGTGCTGCGTGCGAGCAGCATCACCGCCCCATACAAGAAGTCCACTCGACGGGCGCGGTACACAGCCGGCCGGATCGGCGAACGGGACGTGCCGGACTATGTCGCGGAAGAGGGCGTGGATCCTGCCCGGGATACCGAGACGCTGGCAGAGGTCGAAGTGGGAATCGACACTTGGCGCTGGAAAGGTGTCCCCTTCATCCTGCGCTCGGGAAAGGCGCTGGGTGCCGCGCGGAAAGAGGCTATCGTCACCTTCCGGCCTGTTCCACACCTGCCGTCCGGATTCGAGGGCGTCGACTCTCCCAACCAGTTGCGCATCGGGTTCGGTCCTGACACCCTGCAGCTCGACGTCGACGTCAACGGTCCCGGAAACATCTTCACGCTTGATCGCGTGACGCTCGACGCAGAATTGAATGCTTCCGACCTCCTGCCCTACGGAGAAGTGTTGGAGGGCGTCATTACCGGCGATCCCCTGCTTTCAGTCCGCGGCGACACCGCCGTCGACTGCTGGCGGATCATCGAGCCTGTGATCAAGGCCTGGGCCAAGGATTCCGTGCCGCTCGAAGAGTACGACGCCGGCGGGCCCGGTCCCGCGGACTGGCCCACCGCCGTCGGGGGCTAGCCAGGCCGGCCGCTGACCGGACGTGTTCGGAAGCGCACACGCAAGAGGGGCCGGGTACCTTTCCAGGTACCCGGCCCCTCCTTTGCGTTGGTGCCTTAGATGGCCGCTGCGCCTCGCTCGCCCGTGCGGACACGGACTGCTTCATACACGTCTACGGTCCAGACTTTGCCGTCACCGGCCCGGCCGGTGTTGGAGGAAGCAATCAGGACATCGAGGATGTCGTCTGCCTGCTCATCCGTGGCCAGGACCTCCACGCGGATCTTGGGAAGCAGATCCACGTTGTACTCGGCCCCGCGGTACACCTCGGTGTAACCGCGCTGCCGGCCGTAGCCGCTGGCCGCGCTGACCGTCAGTCCCTGTACCCCGTAAGCTTCGAGCCCCTCCCGGATGGCGTCGAGCTTCTCCGGGCGGACGATCGCCGTGATGAGTTTCATGCCTGGACACTCTCCTTGCCTGATACGGGTGCTTCGTCAGCTGCTTCGGACTCGGCCGATGCCTTGCCGGTGATGAGGTCGTGAAGGGGCTGGAAGCTTCCGCCGTGGCCGCCGACGCCGAACTCGTATGCCGTTTCGGCGTGCAGGCTGAGGTCTGCACCTGCGATCTCCTGGCGTTCGGAGATGCGGAAGCCCATGAACTTGTGGATCGGGTAGGCGATGATGAACGTCATGACGCCGGTGAAGATAATCGAGCAAAGCGCCGCCAGGGACTGTGCGACCAGCTGGGTAGTACCGCCCCCGTAGAACAGGCCTGCAGGACCCTGGGTCGGGGTGGCGAGGAAGCCGATGGCCACGGTGCCGATGATGCCGGACACGAGGTGGACGCCGACGACATCGAGCGAGTCATCGTAGCCAAGCTTGAACTTGAGGCCGACCGCGAGAGCCGAGGCAACGCCGGCTGCCACACCGAGGGCGATGGCGCCGAGCGGGGAAACGTTGGCACAAGCCGGGGTGATGGCAACCAGGCCGGCGACGACGCCCGATGCCGCACCAAGCGAGGTGGGGTGGCCGTCACGGATGCGCTCCACGATAAGCCAGCCAAGCATGGCGGCTGCCGGCGCGACGAGAGTGTTGATCCAGATCAGGCCTGCCTGCTGCACGGTTGCCGCGGCACCGGCGTTGAACCCGAACCAGCCGAACCAGAGGATGGCCGCGCCGAGCATGACCAAGGGCACGTTGTGCGGGCGGTGGTTCGGGTCCTTGCCGAAGCCTTTGCGGTTGCCGATGATCAGGACGAGAATGAGACCGGCCACACCGGCGTTGATGTGCACCACGGTGCCACCGGCGAAGTCGATGACGGGAGCGAAGGTCTGGCCGAACCAGCCTGTTGCCGAGAAGAGGCCGCCACCCCAGACCATGTAGGCCAGGGGCGCGTAGACGAGGGTGGCCCAGATCGGGGTAAAGAGCGTCCATGCCGAGAACTTTGCGCGGTCCGCGATGGCACCGGAGATGAGGGCGACGGTGATGATCGCGAAGGTTGCGGCGTATCCAAGGTGCAGGAGGTCTGCCGGATCGGTGAAGTTGTGCAGACCGAAGTGGCTGAACGGGTTCGCGAAGATCTGGAAGAAGTTGTCCGTGTTGCTGGTGGACATTGATGCGCCCCACAGAACCCATACGAGGGTCACTGTGCCGATGGCGATGAAGCTCATCATCATCATGTTCAAGGCGGCCTTGGCACGGGTCATGCCGCCATAGAAGAATGCCAGGCCCGGGGTCATGAACAGCACGAATGCTGATGCGACCAGGAGCCAAACGAGACCGGCGGTGAAGTCCATGTCTACGTCCTCTCTGCTTATTGATGCGGGCTGAGCCGCCTGTCCCAACGCATTTGCGTTCTACATAAGATTTTTGCGGGGCAGTGTTTCACCTGCGAAGGTTTTAGATTGCGGGGCTGTTACAAGAACTTCTCGAACGTAAATGGTGCATATCACCCTTGTTACGGATATGTTTCGTCAGTTCCACTTTCCCCACGTTCCCACTACCCAGAGGACCCCGACACCATGACCGCAAGCCCCAAATCCCCCGCCGATCAAGGAGCGAGGGCCGCGAAGGCTGAAATGCCACGGGACATCAAGGTGATGTTGGCGGCAGCGTTCCTGATTGCACTGGGTTTTGGCCTCGTGGCGCCCGTGCTCCCCCAGTTCGCTACGACTTTCGACGTCGGAGCAACGGCAGCCGCGGTGATCGTGAGTATTTTCGCCTTCATGCGCTTGGTGTTCGCCCCGGCCGGAGGTGCCCTGATGGGCCGCTTCGGCGAACGTCCCGTGTACATTGCGGGGTTGCTGATTGTGGCGGCGTCCACGGCAGCCTGCGCCTTCGCCCAGAACTATTGGCAATTGCTGGTCTTCCGGGGCCTTGGCGGAGCTGGTTCTGTGATGTTCACGGTGGCAGCGATGGGCCTGTTGATCAGGCTTGCCCCTCCGGAAGCCCGTGGACGGGTGTCCGGCGCGTACGCCTCCGCCTTCCTGATCGGCAGCGTCCTTGGCCCCGTGGTTGGTGGACTGTTGGCCGGGTTCGGCCTGCGCGTCCCGTTCCTCGCGTACGCCGCAGCCCTGGTCCTGGCGGCCTTGGTTGTACGCACGCAGCTGACGGGCAGTTCAAAGGCAGCGAGACAAGGTGGCGCGGCGGGGCCGGCAATGCACATGAAGGAGGCCCTGGGCGATTCTGCCTACCGGGCCGCCTTGTTCTCCAGTTTCAGCAACGGCTGGGCGACCTTCGGCGTGCGCATGGCCACTGTGCCATTGTTCGCGGTGGTCGTCCTGGCCGGAGGATCGGCCTCGGCGGGTTGGGCGCTGGCCGTGTTTGCCGGGGGAAACGCGCTGGCGCTGACCTTCTCCGGCCGTATGGCCGACAGTTACGGCCGCAAACCCATGATGCTGCTTGGCTTGGTCGTCACCGGCCTGGCCACGGCCACCATCGGGTTGACCGGCAATCTTCCCGCGTTTTTAGCGGCGTCTGCCGCGGCCGGCTTCGGCTCCGGCTTGCTGAACCCGGCCCAGCAGGCCGCCGTCGGGGACATCATCGGTCGTGGCCGCTCCGGTGGCAAGGTGCTGGCCGTCTTCCAGATGGCCTCCGACGCCGGAGCGATCGTGGGCCCAGTCCTGGTTGGCCTCCTGGCCGATGGACTTGGCTACGGGTGGGCTTTCGGCGCGACCGGCGGCATCCTCCTGCTCGCCGCCGTCGGCTGGTCCGTGGCACGCGAGCCGATGCAACGCGGCCCGGAACGCATCGACTCACCCAAGTAGCTCGCAGTTGATGTCGTTCTGAGGGCTCAAAACGACATTAACTGCGAGCTAGTTGGGTGGGATGCGGCTAGTTCAGCAGGGCGTCGACGAACGCTTCGGCCTCGAACGGCGCGAGGTCGTCCGGTCCTTCGCCGAGGCCAACGAGCTTTACCGGTACGCCGAGGGCCTTTTGGATCGCGACGACGATCCCACCCTTGGCGGTGCCGTCCAGCTTCGTGAGCACGATTCCCGTGATGTTGACCACTTCGGAAAAGACCTTGGCCTGGTTCAGGCCGTTCTGGCCGGTGGTCGCATCCAGAACCAGAAGGACTTCGTCCACTTCGGCCAGTTTCTCGATGACGCGCTTGACCTTGCTGAGCTCGTCCATGAGGCCGACCTTGTTTTGGAGGCGCCCGGCGGTGTCGATCATGACGACATCCACTTCCTGCTCAATACCGGACTTGACGGCTTCATAAGCGACAGAGGCGGGGTCTGCGCCGTCGATGTGCGACCTGACGGTTGCGACGCCGACTCGCTGGCCCCATGTGGCAAGCTGCTCTGCAGCTGCCGCGCGGAAGGTATCGGCCGCGCCCAGCAGGACGTCCTTGTCTTCGGCGACGAGAACGCGCGCCAGCTTGCCTACGGTGGTGGTCTTGCCGACCCCGTTGACGCCGACGACGATCATGATGGCCGGGTGGCCTCCCTTGCGTTCCACGTTCAAGCTGCGGTCCATCGTGGGGTCCACGAGCTTGATGAGTTCCTCGCGCAGGAGGGCCTTGACGTGTTCGGGATCACGGGCGCCCAAGACCTTTACGCGTTCACGCAGGGCATCCACGAGCTGCATGGTGGGCTCGGTGCCGAGGTCGGCAAGGAGCAGTGTTTCCTCGACTTCGTCCCAGACGTTTTCGTCGATCTTGTCGCTCGAAAGCAGGGCCAGGAGCCCCTTGCCCAAAATGCTGTTGGACTTGACGAGCCGCGCCCGAAGCCGGTTGAGGCGGCCCTCCACCGGCGCAGGGGTCTCCACCTGGATAAGTTCCAGTCCCGCGGCGTCGTCCGGAACGTCGGCCTCCGGTACAGCAAGGTCGGCGGGTTCGACGAGGTTGCCGGGCTCCGTGCGATCCGGCGCCGTCCCGGGGGCGTCGTCGACGATCGTTCCGCCGCCTGCCGACGCCTTGTCAGCGGCATCGTTGGCGTCGCGCGTTCCAGCGTAAGTCGAAGAGGACTTCCGCGCCTTGAGCAAGACAGGAATCAGCCCTCCGACCACCACGATGGCAGCGACAATGGACAAAATAATGGGGAGGAGATCGTTCACTCCCCTAGCTTCTCACAAAGCTAGACCTCGGCACCGAGCCTCTGGCTGATGACGGTGGACACGCCGTCGCCCCGCATTGTCACTCCGTAGAGGGCGTCCGCGACTTCCATGGTCCGCTTCTGGTGCGTAATGACAATCAGCTGGCTGGACTCGCGCAGCTCTTCGAAAATCGTGATGAGCCTGCCAAGGTTCGTATCGTCCAACGCAGCTTCCACTTCATCCATGACGTAGAACGGCGAAGGCCGCGCCTTGAAAATCGCCACGAGCAACGCGACAGCTGTCAGCGACCGTTCGCCACCGGAAAGCAAGGACAATCGCTTGATCTTCTTCCCGGCAGGCCTGGCCTCGACCTCGATGCCGGTGGTCAGCATGTCATCGGGGTCCGTCAGCACCAGTTTGCCCTCCCCGCCGGGGAAGAGCCGCGCAAAGACGTGGTCGAACTGCTTGGAGGTATCGGCGAAGGCTTCAGCAAAGACCTGCTGGACGCGGTTGTCCACTTCCTTGATGATGTCCAAAAGGTCCTTACGACTGGATTTGAGGTCTTCCAGCTGCGTGCTCAGGAATTGGTGGCGTTCCTCAAGCGCGGCGAATTCCTCAAGCGCCAAGGGGTTCACCTTGCCAAGGGCTGCGAGGTCCCGTTCGGCCTTGCGGAGCCGTTTCTCCTGCTCGGCGCGGACAAAGGGAACACCCTCAACGATGGCGTTTCCGTCCTCGTCCACCGGCGCGCGGAGTTCGGCCCACTTGTCCACGGTGGCGGCGGGCACCGGAACGGGCTGCTCCGGACCGAAGTCGGCCACGAGTTGTTCCGCTGACAGGCCGAGCTCCTCAATGGCGCGGGTTTCCAAGGCTTCAATCCTGAGCCTTTGCTGGGCTCGAGCGAGTTCGTCGCGATGTACCGAGTCCGTCAGTCCGGCCAGCTCCTGGGCCAACGTCTCATTACTGCTCCGGACATCCGTGAGTTCCTTTTCGCGCTGCTCCCGGACCGCCTCGGCGAGGTCGCGGTCGCGGGCCGCCAGGTCCACTGAAACGTCAACGAATCGTACGGTCTGTTCGACGGCGGAAGCGACTGCGGAGGCCCGCTCCGCTTGGGCTTTGCGGCGCATGGCCCGGCGCGCAGCCTCCTCGCGTGCCCGCCGCTCGCTGGCGGCGGCCCGTTCGAGGGATGCGGCCCGGTTGCTGGTTGCGGCGAGCTGTTCTTCGGCACTCCGCAACCCCAGTCTGACCTCCATCTCCCGGGACCGGGCTTCGCTGGCAGCCCTGGACAAGGCATCGCGGTGCTCCGTGGAAGGCTCTTCCTCCTGGGGGGCTTCTTGCGCCGCGGCCAGCCGTTCCGCCGCAAGCTCAAGGGATTCCTCTGCCACGGCGATGTTCAGTTCGGCCTTGGCCAGGGACTCCGCCATTCGATCGCTTTCCGCGACGGCGCTGCGCAACTGGGAATTCAGGTGGCCAAGCCGTTCCGCGACCGCAGCTAGGCGGGCATCCGAGTCGTGAAGTTTGTCCAGCGCCGCGTTCGCCCGCTCCTGGGCATCGGCCCGGCGTGCTTCGGCTCCGGCCAGGGCGAACTTGCCTCGTTCAAGGCGGGTGGTGAGCTCCAGGAGGCGGGTGTCGGCATCGTCCACTGCGGCTTGAACCTCAAGGAGCGACGGCGCCGTCGCGGATCCACCGTCCACCGTCAGGGCCCTGAAGACGTCGCCTTCGAGGGTCACTGCGGTAAGCCCCGGGTTGCCGGCAACGAGGCTTGCCGCCGCGTGCAAGTCATCGACGACGGCGGTAAGCGCCAGGAGGTTCATCGCGCCACTGGCTTCGGTGGCGTCAGTCGCCACCAACTCGGCAGCCCAGCGCGCACCGCCAGGCAGCGTCGGCCATTCCTGCGGGCCAAGCTCCGGCCCCGCGGAGGGTACCGCGCCTGCCACCAAGAGCGAGGCGCGTCCGGCGTCGGCGTCCTTCAACAGCTGCATCGCGGCGACGGCTCCCGCGCCGTCGGCCACCACGACGGCGTCGGAGGCACTGCCAAGTGCAGCGGCCACGGCAGTCTCATACCCGGGCTCCACCGTCAGGAGGGAAGCCAGCGAACCCAGGACTCCGGGGTGGTCCGAGGACAGAAGCCGCGAAGATCCATCCTTGCGGTTGAGTCCAAGCTGCAAAGCATCGCGGCGGGCGGTGAGCGCATCGCGTTCGCGGACTTCATCGCGTTCGGCAGCTTTCAACGCTTCAATCCCGGCGTTGATCTCGTCAAGAAGGGCGGTGGCGTCCTCGTATTCGGCGTCGAGGCTTTCTTCGCCGTCTTCAACGCCTGCCACTTGCGACTCGAGCGCCGTAAACTCACTTTGCGCGTGGCGACGGCGTTCCTCGCCGGCTGACAGCGAGTCCCTGAGCCTGCCCCGCTCAGCCTCGGCTGCCTCGGCACGGGAGCGTGCGGCAGCCAATTGACCTACGAGTTTCGCGAGGCCTTCACGGCGATCAGCCGCTGCCCGCAACACGGCTGTCAGGCGTTTGTCCTCCGCCGCGGCCAGGTTCTCGGCTTCCTGCTTGGCCGCCGTGGCCTCAAGCAGGCCTGCTTGCTTCGCCAGGATGTCGTGCTCCAGGGCCACCTGTTCCTGCCGGACCCGGGCGGCCTGCCGGTCCAGATGGTCCGGGTCGCGGCCTGAATCCGGGGCAGCATCGGAGGCACCGAGGAGGCGGCGGCGCTCGGTAGCGAGGGATCCCAGGGCGCGAAGCCGGTCCCTGGTTGCAGACAACTGGTACCAGTTGTCCCTGGCCGCGTTGAGCCTGGGTGTGGCCTCAGCCGCGAGTTGCTCAAGACGGATCTGGCGTTGACGGCCTGCGCCGAGCTCCGCTTCAACTACCTCGCGGCGCTCCTTCAGCGCAGCTTCGTCGGCGACATCCTTCTCCAATGCCCGGGTGAGCTGGACGAGATCATCCGCCAACAGCCTGGACTTGGCGTCACGAACGTCGAACTGAACGGTCTGGGCGCGGCGGGCGACCTCGGCCTGTTTGCCCAGCGGCGTGAGTTGGCGGCGGATTTCTGCCGTCAGGTCGCCAAGGCGTTGCAGGTTCGCCTGCATGGCTTCCAGCTTGCGGACAGTCTTTTCCTTACGACGCCGGTGCTTGAGGATGCCTGCGGCTTCTTCAATGAATCCCCTGCGGTCCTCGGGGGTGGCATGCAGGACACGGTCCAACTGCCCCTGCCCCACGATCACATGCATCTCCCGGCCAAGGCCTGAATCCGAGAGCAGTTCCTGGATGTCCAGGAGGCGGCATGGCGAGCCGTTGATGGCATACTCGGATCCGCCGGTCCGGAACAGCGTGCGGGAAATGGTGACTTCGCTGTATTCGATCGGCAGGGCGCCGTCGGCGTTGTCAATCGTCAGCGCAACGTGCGCGCGGCCCAGGGGCGGCCGCCCCGATGTTCCGGCAAAGATGACATCTTCCATTTTGCCGCCGCGCAGGGTCTTGGCACCTTGTTCGCCCATGACCCAGGCCAGCGCGTCAACCACATTGGACTTGCCCGAACCGTTGGGGCCGACAACGGCGGTGACGCCCGGCTCGAAGTCGAACGTCGTGGCCGACGCGAACGACTTGAATCCCCGGACAGTCAAACTTTTCAGATGCAAGGTGTTTCGGATCTCCTGAGTGGCTGATTTCCCGTTCTCAATCTACTGCCCGACGGCGGAAATCCCCGGATTTGCGGGGCACACCGGCGAATCCGTGCTACCAGCGGCCGTTGCGCGGCTTCGGCTGGCAGACTGGGCAAGTGTACGAGGAGCGGTTCATGAATTGCTCGCGCTTGATCACACCCGGAAGTCCAACGGCGGAACAGCGCCTGCACGGCTCGCCCGCCCGGCCATAGGCATCCAATGACCGGGCAAAGTATCCCGAAGCTCCGTTGACATTGACGTAAAGCGAATCAAAGCTCGTCCCACCTGCGGCGAGGGCGTCGCTCATGACTTCCTTCGCGGCATTGACGAGCCTCACGGCATCTGCCCGCTTGAGGGTGTCCGTCGGCTTGGCGTAGTGGAGTTTGGCCCGCCAGAGGGCTTCATCGGCGTAGATGTTGCCTATGCCGGAGATGACGCCCTGATCCAACAGGGCACGCTTGAGCCCGGTCTTGCGGGCTTTGACTTTGCGGTAGAACTCGTCAAATGAAAAGTGCGGGTCGAGCGGATCGCGGGCGATGTGGGAGGCTTCTTCGGCAATTTCCGGAAGGGGCGTCTCGCCCTGGCCGCCGGGACCGCCGTCGGGGGTCGGTACAAGGGAAGTGACAAACAGTCCGCCGAAGATCCGCTGGTCCACAAACCGCAGCTGCTCGGGCATGCCGTCGGAACGGCTGAGACGGAGACGGACTTTGAGGTGCTTCTCATCGGGAACCTCAGGGTCCTGCATGAGGAGCTGCCCGCTCATGCCAAGGTGCGCCATCAGCGCGACCCCGGGCCGTTTCTCGCCGGACAATGCCTCGCCCGGCACCTCGGCGGCGGTGCCCCCAGAGCTGCGTGGTTCCTCGGTTCGCAGGGGCATCCACAGGAACTTACCCCGGCGGACGACGTCCAAAACCGTGGAGTTCTCAAGGTTGCCGATAAAGTCTTCCGTGCCCAACGCGTGGCGGCGGATGGAGCGGGGGTCCAAGACGTCCACGGACGTGATGGTCCGGCCGCGCACCCAACGTGCCAGGCCGCGGCGGACCACTTCGACTTCGGGCAGTTCCGGCATGGGGACTCAGGCGCTGTGCGCAGGATCAGCTGGAGCGTCGGCTTTGCTGTTCAGCGTGACTTTGCTGTTCAGGGTGCGCCACGCATCTGCGGCGGCTTCCTGCTCGGCTTCCTTTTTGGAGTGGCCCGCGCCTTTGCCGTAGGCGGTGCCGCTTATCTGGAGCACTGCCTCAAAGGTGCGCGCGTGGTCCGGACCGGAGCCTTCGACGGCATAGTAGATGGATCCGAGCTGCCGGCTCGCGGCAAGCTCCTGCATGCTGGTCTTCCAATCGGTGCCTGCCCCAAGGGCTGCGGCATCCTTCAGCAACGGACCAACGAGCCGCATGACCAACTGCCGGGCGGTCTCAATGTCGTTGGAAAGGTAGGTGGCGCCAATGAGCGCTTCCATGGTGTCCGCAAGAATTGAGGACTTGTTCTTACCGTCGGTGAGTCTTTCGCCCTGCCCGAGGTAGATGAATTCGCCGATGCCGAGATCCCTGCCGATACCTGCCAGGGCGCGGGTGCTGACGACGGCGGAGCGTCGCTTCGCGAGTTCGCCTTCCGGGAGTGCCGGGTTGTCGCGGTACAGCGAATCGGTCACGGAGAAGCCCAAGATGGAGTCGCCCAGGAATTCGAGGCGCTCATTGGTGGGAATCCCGCCATTTTCATACGCGTATGAACGATGTGTCAGAGCAAGACGAAGCGTCTCGGCGTCAATAGAGACACCGAGACGCTTCAGAAGCTCTTCAGTTGAAGACATCCTTGTCAGCCTTGTGGCGGATTTAGACGTCAGCGACCTTGCGGCCCTTGTATTCAAGGAACAGCGCAGTCCCGGCAGAGTCGGTAACGACCTTTGCCTGGTGCGGCAGGCTGTAAACAACCTGTCCGTTTTCGATGGTCTTGACCAGGTTGGGGGCAGTTGCCTTCCACTGGGCACGGCGGGCGCGTGTATTTGCGCGAGACATTTTCCGCTTGGGAACAGCCACGGCTATCTCATTTCTCTTTTAGTCAACACTTACTAATCAGTTTGCCGGTCGGTCTTAGCCAGTTCAGCTAGGGCAGCCCAGCGAGGATCCAGGTCCTCGTGGTGGTGCCCCGGCTCGTCTTCCAGACGCACTCCGCATATTGAGCAAAGGCCCTGGCAGTCTTCCCGGCACACCGGCTGGAACGGCAGCATGGTTACAACCGCGTCCCGCAACACCGGTTCAAGATCGATTAGATCGTGCTCGACTCGACGTTGCTCTTCATCGTCTTCTTCGTCCGAAAGCTCGACGCCCTCATAGAAGAAAAGTTCTTGCACATTGACCTCAAGGTCATACGCAAGGGGATCCAGGCATCGTCCGCATTCGCCCTTGACTTCAGCGAACACGGTTCCAGATACCAGAATTCCTTCGTGTACGGCCTCAAGCCTCAGGTCGAGCTCGATATCCGAGCCTTCCTGAACGCCAATGAGTGCCACGCCAAGATCACCTGGCGCGGGTACATGTTCCGTGAGCGTCCGCATGCTTCCTGGACTACGTCCGAGGTCCTTGACGTCCAGCGTCAAAGGCGAACTTGCATCTCGCTTAATGAGAACTCCTGTAGAACATATGACCGACGTACCATCTTAGCCTGAACGCATGAACGGACTCAAACCGGGTCAATTGCAACGCGTTCTGCCCGAGGTACCGATCCAGCTTACCCGCTGCGGGGCTACTCCGCTGCCGACTCGCCAGCCAGGAGCCTCTTGAGCACCGACTTAGGCACGAAATCGGAGACATCGCCGCCCAGGAGGGAGATCTCCTTGATAAGCGTGGACGACAAATGCAGGTAATGGGCCTCCGCCGGGAGAAAGACAGTCTCGACGCCGGACAGTTGGCGGTTCATGGTGGCCATGGGAAGTTCGTAGTCAAAATCCGAGGACGAGCGCAGGCCCTTCACGATCGCCGAAATTCCCCGGTGCCTGCAGTATTCGGCCAGCAGTCCCTCACCCATGGGCTCCACGATGATGCCCCGCAAGGAAGCAAGGGTCTGCCGAGCCATGTCCATGCGCTCTTCCAGGCTGAAGCGGTACTTCTTCGTGTAGTTGGTGGACACCGCGACGACGACTTCATCGAACAAGCCGGCGGCCCTTGCGATGACTTCCAAATGTCCGTTGTGGATGGGGTCGAAGGAGCCAGGGCACACTGCGCGTCTCATGGTTCGAACCTACCCCATCCGGGGCCGCAGGCACTATGGCGATACCATGGCTGAAACGGCGGGCCGGACGAGCCGGAAGCCAGCACCCAGGAAGGCAACCCCACAGTGACGAGCCCGGCCTCCCTCAGCGAGAACACCTCCGTCGCCCCTTGGCAACGTGCCGCCAGCGGCGCCAACCTGCTTTCGGCCGACGGCAGCCTCGGAGTGACCATCTTCGAAGAAATGACCACCCTGGCAGTATCCACCGGCGCCATCAACCTGGGCCAAGGATTCCCGGACGAGGACGGGCCCGCGGAAATCAAGGCAGCAGCGCAAGCAGCCATCACGGCGGGAGCCAACCAGTACGCACCGGGCAAAGGCATCCCTGAACTTCGCGAGGCCATCGCCACACACCAGGAACGCTTCTACGGGCTGACCCCGGACCCGCAGACCGAGGTCATTGTGACCACCGGGGCCACTGAAGCCATCGCCGCGTCACTGCTCGCATTCATCGAACCCGGCGACGAGGTCCTGACCTTCGAGCCCTTCTATGACTCTTACGGCGCCATTATCGGACTCGCCGGCGCCAAGCATGTGACCGCTCCGTTGCTGGCGCCGGGCTTCCTTCCGGACGTGGATGCCATGGAATCGGCATTCAGTGAGCGCACCAAGGTTGTGCTCCTCAACAACCCGCACAATCCCACTGGCGCGGTCTTCCCGCGCGAGGTGCTGGAACGCGTCGTCGAACTCGCCCGGAAATACGATGCCGTGATCCTCAGCGATGAAGTCTACGAGCACCTCACCTTTGGAGTGAAGCACCTTCCGATCGCCAGCATCCCCGGAGCCGCCGAACGAAGCGTCACGATTTCCTCGGCCGGCAAGACGTTCTCGTTCACCGGCTGGAAGATCGGCTGGCTCAGCGGACCTGCCCACCTTGTGGCAGCGATCCGCACAGTCAAACAATTCCTCAGCTACAGTTCCGGCACCCCCTTCCAAAGTGCGATCGCCGTAGGCCTGGCCCTGCCCGATGAGTTCTACACCGGCATCGCGTCCACCCTCCAGCACAAGCGGGACATCCTGGCTGAGGGGCTGCGGGCCGCCGGCTTCGGCGTCTTCACGCCACAGGGAACATACTTCATCAACGTGGACACCGCGCCCCTCGGCATCAGCGACTCCGTGGACCTGGCACGAAGGCTGCCAGGGCTCGTAGGAGTGGCTGCCATCCCCGTTCCGGTGTTTTGCCATCCGGAAGGCGCGGAAAGGACGCGCAGCCTTCTTCGATTCGCGTTCTGCAAAAAGACCGAAGTATTGGAAGAAGCGGCCGCCAGGCTTGCCACCCTGCGGGACAAGCTCTGACTGTGCCTACCGGTCAAAATCACGAGGGACGGCGTTTCCTGCGGACCACCGGCCAACATGCCGCGATCGAAGCCGACGCGCTGATTGACTGTGCCTACATCCTGCGCATCGGCGACGCCGAGCAATCACACGTCAATCTCGCGGAACCCGCGGAAATCTTCTACGAATACCTGCGCCGGATCGGCCATGTGGTGGATCTGCTCGCGCCAAGCGGGAAAGCCATCACAGCCCTTCATCTCGGCGCGGGGGCGTTGACCCTGGCCCGATACATCGAGGCGACGAGGCCCGGCTCGGAACAGTACGCCGTCGAGCTCGAGCGTGAATTGCTCGACTTCGTGCTGCAGAAGTTGCCCATGCCGGACGGCACCCGCTTGGAAACGCATATCGGCGACGCACGCGAAACCCTCGCCGAGCTGCCCGCGGAACTCGAGTTCGACGTCGTGATCCTGGACATCTTCTCCGGTCCCGAGGCTCCGGCACATATTGCCTGCCAGGAGTTCTATGAAGAAGCCGCGGCGCGACTCAGGTCCGATGGGGTGCTCATCGTCAATGTCGGAGACGAAGCGGCCCTGACCCTGGTGCGCAGCCAGGTCTCCGCGATGCGCCGGGCGATGCCCGACGTCGCCGCCTTCGCCGAGAGCGGCATGTTCGCCGGCCGCTACCCCGGCAACATCATCCTCGTGGGGACCCGCTGGCCGTGGCCAGCGGACTGGACAGCGGAACTCCTGGCCCGGGGGCCGCATCCGGCGGCCGTACTGAGCGGAGTGGAGCTGGACCGGATCTCGGGCTAGCGCCGCCTTTCGAGCTAGCGCCGCATCTCCGGCTGGGGCCGTTCTACACGGGTTCGGCGAACCAGAGCTTGGTTTCGCCGTACTTCTTGTCGGCAAACCGTTCGAGGGTGTCCGGCCAGTCCGGTTCAGGGGACCGTGAGGAACGCTCGACGACAACCACGGCGCCTTCATCCAGGTGGAAGGCAAGCTTGGCGAGGACAGCCTTGAGGGAAGGCTCATCCAAAGGGTACGGCGGATCCAGGAACACCAGGTCCCAGAGAACGTCATCCGCCGCGCGTTCCAGGAAGGACTCCACTTTGGAACGATGGACGGAGGCGATCCTGCGTCCCAGCACCTGGTTGGCCATGTCTGCGTTTCGCTGGCAGACCTCGGATGCACGTGCATCGAATTCCACGAGTTCGGCCGAGCGTGCGCCCCGGCTGGCACTTTCGATGCCGAGCGAACCCGAACCCGCATAAAGATCCAAAACCCGGGCATCGTCGATGGCGTCGAGGGCCTCGAGCCGCGAGAACAAGGCCTCCTTGACGCGGTCCGTCGTGGGCCTGGTGGCGTTTCCCGGGACGCTGACCAGCGGATTGCCGCCGACCACGCCGGCAATGATCCGGCTCACCGGCCAACTCCCGGGGCGGCGCACACAGGCGTGCCTTCAGGCGTGGATTCCTTAGCCGCGTTCAAGGAACGCCTCCTTTTCGGGGTTCAGATATTCGTCAATTGCCGCGGCCAGGGCCTGTTGGCCCTGCAGCAGGGGGTCGTCCGCCACGAGCCACTGGGCATCGGTGCGGGCACGGGCGATCACGTCCTCATGCTCCAGGACCCGCAACAGCTTAAGGGTGGAGCGCCCACCGGATTGCGAGGCGCCCAGGATGTCCCCTTCACGGCGCAGCTTGAGGTCTTCTTGGGAAAGCTCGAAGCCGTCAGTAGTGGAAGCAACGGCGTCAAGGCGCCTGCGGCTTGGATGACCCGGCTCGAGCGTCGTGACCAGCAGGCACGTGCCTGGAAGACCGCCGCGGCCCACCCTCCCGCGCAGCTGGTGGAGTTGCGAAATTCCGAAGCGGTCAGCATCAAGGATCACCATCAGCGTGGCGTTATGGACGTCCACCCCCACCTCGATGACCGTGGTGGATACCAGCAACTGGGTCTGGTTGGCAGTGAACGAGGCCATGGTTTCGGACTTGAGTACCGGATCCTGCCGACCGTGAAGGGGCTCCACCCGGACGCCCCTCAGGGCGGGCTCCTGACTGAGGGTTTCGACGACGGCGGTTACCGAAGCGAGCTCGCGCGCGGGGCCCTCTTCCGAAAGTTCGGCGTCGCTTGGTTCCGCTTCGCCCGGGCTGAAGTCGCCGTCGTCGTCTTCTCCGATCTTGGGACACACGACGTACACCTGGTGGCCGGCGTCGATCTCTTCCCGCGAGCGTTTCCAGATCCTGGCCGCCCAGCCCGGGTTTTCGGCGAGCCCTACGACGTGGGTGGAGATGGGCGCCCGGCCTGCGGGGAGTTCGTCCAGCACGGACGTTTCGAGGTCGCCGAAGACGGTCATGGCAACGGTGCGCGGAATCGGAGTGGCGGTCATCACCAAGAGGTGCGGCGGCCTGTTGGCCTTGGCACGTAGGGCGTCGCGCTGTTCCACCCCGAAGCGGTGCTGTTCATCCACCACGATCAGCCCCAGGTCCTGGAACGAGGTTTTGTCACTCAGCAGGGCGTGGGTGCCGATCACAATGCCGGCGTTGCCCGAGGCCGCGTCCAGCATCGCTTGCTTGCGGGCAGCCGTCGGCATGGAGCCTGTCAGCAGGGCGAGCTGGACGGACACGGGGCCACTTCCAGGGTCGCCGTCCAACAATCCGGCTCCGCCCAGCATCCCGGCACCTCCGAACAAACCGTCGCGGGCCAGCGGGCCCAGGGTCCTCCGGATGGAATCGAAATGCTGTGCCGCGAGGACCTCCGTGGGTGCAAGAAGTGCCGCCTGTCCGCCGGCATCCACCACTTGCAGCATGGCCCGCAAGGCCACGATCGTCTTTCCGGAACCAACCTCGCCCTGCAGCAGGCGGTTCATCGGCGAGTCCTGTGCCAGCTCGTGGGAAAGCGTCTTTCCGACGGCGGCCTGGCCGGCAGTCAGCGTGAACGGCAGCTGCCGGTCAAAGGAAGCAAGGAACCCTTCGGGCAGGGGCCGGCGCGCGGTGGCCTCTTCGGCAGCCAACTGGGCCCGGCGCCGCGCCAGCGCAGTCTGTAGAACCAGGGCTTCCTGGTAGCGGAACCGGTCACGGGCACGCTGCCAGTCGGCCGCCGTTTCCGGCGAATGGATCAGCCGGTACGCCTCCCCTACCCCCAGGAATTTCTCCCGGGACGCGATTTCGGAAGGTAGCGGATCCTCGATGCTGTCCACATCGATGGTGTCCAGCAACGTGGTGATGACCTTGTGGATGGACCAACTGGTGAGCTTCGCGGTGGCCGGGTACACGGGGATGGGCATGGCTGCCAGTTTTTCCGGATCGACGGAACCGGCCAGTTCCGGGTCCTCGTCAAGCAGCATGAAGTCCGGATTGGTCATGCCCAGGGATCCGCCGTAGCGGCTGACCTTGCCGGAGAACATCACTCGGCGCCCCGGCTGAAGCTCACTGCGGGCACGGAAGCCGTTGAAGAAACTGATCTTCAAGGTTCCGGGAATCTGTTCACCGCTGGCCTCGTCCGTGACCACGACGTCGGTCAACGATCCGCGCCTTGCACGCATTTGCCGGGTGGAGTTGGACAGCACCCTGGCGATGAGGGTGGCCTCTTCATCCAACGGCAGTTTACTGATGGGCGTCAGCTCCCCGCGGCTCAGGTAACGGCGGGGAAAGTAGTTCAGCAGCTCCCCCACAGTGTCCAGGCCAAGGTGCTTCTCGATAACGGAGGCGGAGCGTTTGCCGATCCTGCGCTCGAGGGGAAGCTGAAGCTCAGTATTCATGCCCGTGCTGGCCTGCCGGAAGGCCTGGGTCGCGCGGCATCGACAGCTGGCTGACGGAGATGTCGGTGGGGTCGCCGAGTGAGCGGATGACAGCCACGGCGGGTTCGGCTTCCGGAACATGGACATGCACGCGCCAGCGGTAGCTGGCTTCTGCGGCGTCCTCGTCGTCATCGTCGTCGTCCCCGGCGTCATTCCGGCTGCCCACTTGGCTCGCACTGCCCGCCTGGATCGCGCTGCCCACCTGGCTCATGATGACGGAGTCGCCGAGTTCGTCCAACCGCTGACGGAGCGTGGCGGCGGCCAGCGGTGAAAGGCTGATGGTGCACATGACCTCGACGCCGTCGTCGTCAGGCATTCCGGCGTGGATGTGCGGATCCTGCAGGTCATAGCCGTGCAGCCCGTCCAAGAGCTCATCCTGGAGTTCTTCGCCGAGCACAGCCGAACGCAGGCAGTCCAGGATCAACAACATTCCAACCCCGCCCGCGTCCACAACATGGGCGGCGTGTAACGGGGCAAGTTGGTCCTCGGTTTGCACCACTGCATCCAGCGCGGCATTGACGGCGGCATCAAGGGCCAGGCCCAGCGCTTGGTTGCTGTCGTCGCCGTTGTGCGCAGTATCGCATTCGCCCGCTGCCCTGGCGGCAGCTTCGAGAACAGAGAGCATGGTGCCCGGTACCGGCTCGCTCAAGGCCGACCATGCCCGGATCTGGGCCCGGTTCAGGGCGGTGGCAAGCAGGGGCGCACTAAGGCGCGTGTGCCCGGCCAGCGGTTCAGCTAGTGCGCACAAAAAGACGGCAAAGAGTGTTCCGGAGTTACCCCGGGCCTGCTCCATGGCAGCCTGACCTGCCGCGGCCAGAACGGCACCGACGTCGTTCACCGGTTCATCTGCGGTGGAACCGCCAGCGAATGCCGCCGCAGCGGAGCGGACAGTGAGGTAGAGGTTGGTGCCGGTGTCGCCATCTGCCACCGGGAAGATGTTGATGGCGTTGAGGCGGTCGCTGTGGTTCCCGAGCGTCGTCTCCGCTTTGCCCAGCCACCGCTTCATGGCGTGCGTATTGGCGGCAATCTTAGTCTGCAAAGTGATCCCATCCCACGGTGTCAGCGGGCATTCCCGCTATCCGGACGCCGCTGTGCTGTCCTTCGGCAACGGCCTGGATCGAGCCTATCGCAGTGAAGCCGGAAGGTAGCTGAACATTTGCTGGAAATGTCGCCAACAGGCCATGGTCTTCTCCACCCCCCAGGATCCAGTCCATGGGATCGCGGCCAAGAGGAGCCGAGGCAGCTTCCAAGGGAGTGGCGAGGGCCTTGAGCGCGATGGGGTCGAGGTCGAGTACGACGCCGCTGGCTTCGGCGAGGCGGGCGCCGTCGCGCAAAAGCCCATCGGAGACATCCATCATGGCCGTTGCCCCAGCCTTGGCACCCTGCGGTCCGGCGGCAAGGGGCGGCAGCGGCCGGCACTGGCTGTCCATGAGTCCGCGCTGGGCAGGCTTCAGCGTGCCTACGGGGATCGTGCTTTCAAGCAGGGCCAGGCCGGCTGCGGCTCGGCCAACAGTTCCGGCAAGGGCCAAGGTGTCTCCGGGACGTGCCCCGGAGCGCAAGACAGCAGGGAGGCCGTGCATTGTCCCGACGACGGCGACGGTCACCGCGATTTCGCGGCCACGGCCCAGGTCTCCCCCGGCAACTGAACAATCTACAGCCCCCAAGCCGACGATGCCGGCCGTCAGGCCATCCGCGAAGTCCTCAACCCACTGCACCGGAGTACCAGGCGGCATGGTCAAGCTGACGACGAGGGACACCGCGGTGCCACCCATCGCGTTGATGTCGCTGAGATTCTGGGCCGCCGATTTCCAACCGACGTCATACCCCGTAGTCCGGTATCCGTTGTTCCATTCCAGGCGAAAGTCCTGATCCTGGGTCTGGGTGTCAATGGAAATGAGGGTCCGGCCATCCGGGGCGGCTACGACGGCGGCGTCGTCCCCTGGCCCGAGCAGCACGCTGCTGCTGTGGTGCAGGCGCGGAAAGATGCGCGCGAGGAGCTCGCCTTCGGAGAGCTCGCCGACAGTCTGTTGTTCTATGGACACAGCTCTACGCTATCGCGAACCGCCGACAACAAAGGGCTGTCCCGTGGCCCCCGCTTCCCGATCCTCTGATTGCCGCAGCCGCGATAGGCTTGATCAATGCAACAAACGAAAGCCGCTGTGTACGTTCGCGCCCTCTGTTCATTGACAGCCGCGGCGGTTTCGGTCCTTTCCCTTGCAGCCTGCTCTCCCGTCGTCGACGTCCAGCCCGCGGCTGATGCCCCCAATGCCGCCTGCGCGCCCATGATGGTGTCGCTCCCGGACACCATCGGCAACGCCGCCCTGCGGAAGACCAACAGCCAGGCCACGGCGGCATGGGGCGACCCGTCGGTGTTGATCTTGCGTTGCGGCGTCAACGTGCCCGGCCCCACCACGGACCGCTGCGTCACCGTCAACGACGTCGACTGGGTCATCAAGGAAGGCGACCCGGTATGGACCCTCACCACGTACGGTCGCGAGCCAGCCACCGAAATCCTCATGGACCCGAACAAGATCAGTTCCGCCACGGTCCTTGCCGATCTGGCACCCGCCGCAGCGAAAATCAAGGCCGTACGCAAGTGCATCGGTCAGCCTGAGCTGTTGCAAAACCTGCCCACGAGCACCCCTGGCAAGTAGCGAACACAGCCCGGGCCGGCTTTCAGCCCAGGCAGGCTATCAGCGCCAGCCGGTTTTCAGCGCAAGCCGGTTTTCCGGTTGAGGGCCAGGTAGATGAGCTCGTCGATCAACTCTGCGTAGCCCAGTCCGGAAGCCGCCCACATTTGCGGATACATGCTCTTCGGGGTGAATCCGGGCATCGTGTTGATCTCGTTGATGATGAGTTCGCCGTCCGGAGTGTAGAAAAAGTCCACGCGGCTGAGGCCTTCGGCCCCGACAGCATCGAATGCCGCCGCAGCGAGCTCACGGACGCGGGCAATGGCCTCATCCGGAATATCGGCCGGGCAGCT
This sequence comes from Arthrobacter sp. B2a2-09, assembly GCF_027587375.1. GTDB lineage: Bacteria > Actinomycetota > Actinomycetes > Actinomycetales > Micrococcaceae > Arthrobacter. The sequence goes on along the minus strand of NZ_JAMXIC010000002.1, from coordinate 384,529 downwards.
AAGGGCTGCGGCGCCGTCCTCCACATATTTGGCGTTGAAGTCGTAGAACTCGTGGTCGCCTGAAGCGACGGCGATTTCCCCCGGCATGGAGGTTCGCGGGGCCGCAGTGCCACGTCCTTCAAGGACGGCACACTCGATTTCGCGGCCGACAATGCCTGCCTCGATCACCAGCTTGAGGTCATGCCGACGAGCTTCTTCGATAGCGGCGTCCAAATCATCCATCGAATCCACTTTGGAAATTCCCATCGAGGAACCGGCGCGGGCGGGCTTCACGAAGACCGGAAAGCCTAGGCGGTCCACGCGCTTGCGCACGGCTTCGGCATCGTTGATCCATTCACGGTCAGTGACGGCGACATACGGTCCCACCGCAAGCCCGGCGGCCTCGAAAACGACCTTCATGAAATGCTTGTCCATGCCGACGGCGGATGCCAGGACTCCGGCTCCCACGTAGCGGGTGTCCGAAAGCTCCAAGAGACCCTGGACAGTGCCGTCTTCGCCCCAAGGGCCGTGCAGGAGCGGAAACACAACGTCCACGGAGCCCAGTTCCTCAGGCACCGTGTTCGGGGCCGTGACGATCAATTGGTGGGCTCCACCCACCTCAGCGAGGGTTACGGTCTTCCCCGAAGGCGAAACCTCAGGCAAGGCAGAGGCGCTCAGCGACCACTGGCTGATGTCAGCGGAGGGGATCACCCACTGGCCCGACTTGGCTATCCCGATGGGGACGACGTCGTACTTGCCCTTGTCGATAGCGCCCATGACGCCGGCCGCCGTCACGCAGCTGACCGCGTGCTCGCTGGACCGGCCACCAAAGAGCACGGCGACGCGAGGCCGCCGATGTTCGGCCGGCTTCGCGGACTCGGCAGTTCCAGCAGTCAAGGATTCTTCGGTCACAGTCAGTAATCGCCTTCGGACTTCAGGGAGCGGGCCAGGAGTCTGGGCCCAAGTTCATCAACGGATAGTTTGCCTTCAAGGACGGCTACCACGGCCGCGGTGATCGGCATGTCGACACCGAGTTTTCCGGCTAGTTCGTAGACAGCGTACCCGGATTTGATGCCTTCCGCCGTCTGCGTCATGCGCTCGGTGACCTGTTCAAGGGTCAAGCCTTCGCCGAGCAACCGCCCCGCCGTGTGGTTCCGGGACAGGGGCGAAGAACAGGTAGCCACGAGGTCTCCCAGTCCAGCAAGGCCTGCCATCGTGCGCGCCTCGCCACCCAACGCAAGGGCCAGCCGCGACGTCTCCGCGAGGCCGCGCGTGATCACCGACGCCTTGGTGTTGTCGCCCATTTGCTTGCCTTCACAGATACCCACGGCAAGGGCAATCACGTTTTTCACGATTCCCCCGATTTCGACGCCGACCACGTCGTTGCTCGTGTACGGGCGGAAGTATGGTGCGGTGCAGTAGAGCGCGAACGATGCAGCCGTAGCTTCGTCGCTGCATGCCACCACGGAAGCCGTCGGTTCCTGGCGCGCGATCTCCATTGCCAGGTTGGGTCCCGAAACAACGGCCACCCGTTCCTGCGGAATGTCGAGTTCCTCGGAAATGACCTGGCTCATGCGGGAATCCGTACCGAGTTCAAGGCCCTTCATGAGGGAAACGACCACGGCGCCAGGGGCCACGAGTGGTTTCCATTTGCGTAGTTGAAGCCGAAGCGACTGCGCCGGCACGGCCAGAATCACGATTCCGGCGCCCGCAAGAACCTCGGCCACATCTGTTGAGGCCGTGATGGAATCGGGCAGCGCAATGTCCTTCAAGTACTGGGCGTTCCGGTGCTCGGTGTTGATCTGGGCAACCACTTCGTCGCGCCGGCCCCAAATGCGGATGGTGCGCTCCGCGCCAGTGGCTATTGCCGCATCCGCCAGGACCTTTGCGAACGTCGTACCCCAGGATCCCGCGCCAAGCACGGCGACAACGCCCGTGTCGGCTATGAGTTCTTCCCCGGAGGTCACTTCTGTCCGTCCGTCCCATTGGTGCCCGACGCTTCTTCAGTCGCTTGGAAGCGGCCGTGCTTCGACTGGTTGTGGGCGGCAGGGTCCCAGCGTTCCTTGGGCGGTTCTTCCCCGCGCAAGGTAGCAACAAGCTCAGTGATGGCGACCATGATGATGTCCGTAGCCTCAACCAGCGTGGCCCGGTCCAGTGGCCGGCCGTGGAAAGCGCTGAGGTCCACGGGATCGCCTACCAGGATGCGGGAGGTCTTCCGGGGGAAGACATGCAGGCGTTTCGCGTACCGGGGGAACACCTCATGGGCGCCCCAATGGGCAATGGGAACCACTGGTACGCCGGTCTGGATTGCCAGGCGCGCAGCGCCCGTGTGGCCCTTCATCGGCCACAAATCCGGGTCGCGCGTCAGGGTGCCCTCCGGATAGATGATGATGGCGCCGCCGGCATCCACCACTTCCTGGGCGGCTTGCAACGAGCGGTTCGCCCCCGTCGTCGAGCGCTCCACTGGAATCTGGTTCGTGGCGCGCAACAGGCTGCCCAGGACGGGGGCCTTGAAGAGGCCCGCTTTCGCGAGGAAATGAGGTGGACGCTTCATGTTGTAGAGCATGTGCCCCACGACGACGGGATCGATCTCTGTGCAGTGGTTCGGGGCCGCAATGAAGCCACCCGCGGGGAGCTTTTCGGTCCCCTCCCACTTCTTTGCCATGAGGATGTTCATGAGGGGTCGCGCAACTCCCGCAAGAACAGCGAACATGGCGCGGCTCTGGGCCGATTCCTTCAAGGTGTCCCCCGTTACTTGGATTCGGTGAGGTCGAAATCGGCGCCCAGCCCGGCGAGCTTTTCAGTAAAGCGCTCGTAGCCGCGGTTGATGATGTCGATCCCGGTCACCCTGGACGTGCCGGTCGCGGCAAGCGCCGCAATAAGGTGGCTGAATCCGCCACGGAGGTCGGGAATGTCGATGTCGGTGCCCCTCAGCGGAGTGGGGCCTGAGACGACGGCGGAATGCAGGAAATTGCGCTGGCCGAAGCGGCATGGCACGCTCCCAAGGCATTCGCGGTGGACCTGGATGGTTGCGCCCATGCGGGTCAGTGCGTCGGTGAAGCCGAAGCGGTTTTCGTACACGGTTTCGTGGACAATCGACACGCCTTCAGCCTGCGTCAAGGCGACCACGAGCGGCTGCTGCCAATCGGTCATGAAGCCCGGGTGCACATCCGTTTCAAGGACGAGCGGGCTCAGCTTTCCGCCAGGGTGGTAGAAACGGATGCCGTCCTCGCGGATATCCATGCCGCCGCCCACCTTGCGATAGGTGTTGAGGAAAGTCATCATGTCCCGCTGCGAAGCACCCTCCACGAAGATGTCTCCACGGGTCACCAAGGCAGCGGAAGCCCACGACGCCGATTCATTGCGGTCCGCCAGTGCGCGGTGGTCGTAGCCACCCAGGTCCCGAACGCCCTCGATCCGGATGGTGCGATCGGTCTGGACGCTGATGATGGCACCCATCTTCTGCAGCACAGCGATGAGGTCGATGATTTCCGGTTCGGTGGCGGCACCGCTAAGTTCCGTGATGCCCTCGGCGCGGGTGGCGCTCAGCAGGACTTGCTCCGTGGCTCCCACCGACGGGTACGGGAGAGAGATCTTCGCGCCGTGGAGTCCCTTGGGAGCGGAAATGTGGATCCCGCCCGGGCGCTTTTCGACGACGGCGCCAAATTGGCGGAGCACGTTCAGGTGGTAATCGATGGGCCGGTCGCCGATCTTGCAGCCACCGAGATCGGGAATGAATGCTTCGCCGATGGCATGGATCAACGGACCGCACAGCAGGATCGGGATGCGGGAGTCCCCGGCATGGGCGTCGATCGCGGTACTGGATGCCGTCTTTGCATTCTTGGGATCCAGGGTCAGATCGCCAGTGACGGGATCCTTCTGAACAGTCACGCCATGGAGCTGCAACAGGCTGGTGACCACCTCCACGTCCTTGATTTCCGGGACGTTCCGCAGCACCGAGGGTTCGTTGCCGAGGAGGGAAGCCACCATGGCCTTGGGAACAAGGTTCTTGGCACCTCTGACGGTGACGCGGCCGGTCAAAGGGACGCCGCCGCGGATTGTCAGAACACTACTCATCTATACCGGTTTCCTAACGAGTTGATGCCCCCACACTTACGAAGGCTCCAGCTAAGCATAAAAGCTGGCGTTACCGATTCGAAATGGAGGGGCGTGGCGTAAGCGGTTGCTGCTGCCGTTGCTGGCGCGAGCGCGCGGAAACAACTCCGCAACCGGAAAGGACCGGCGCACCCGGTAGATCAGGTGCCGTGGTCCATAACTGCTGCCGTTGCTGGCGCGGGCGCGCATGGCGTGGCGCGTTCGTTCACGTTTCCGCAGCAGTTTTCCACATACGACGACGGCGGGCTGGCCACCGGCCGCTGCACGCCAAAGGGTGGAGGCATGCAACCCTTCCGGCCCGATCCATGGGTAACCCCCCATTCCAACCCCGACGACGACCATGGAGGACGCACCGTTGCGAGAATGGCCCGGCGCAATGAACTAGTCCGGATTCGCCGGGGCTTGTATCTTCCGGTCAGCCGATGGATGGAACTTGAGCCGTGGGAACAGTTCCGCGTCAAAATCCAAGCCGTGAACGACGCCGCCCGCAAGCCGCCGGTCTTCTGCGACCAATCAGCAGCCGCATTGTGGGGCCTTCCGCTGATCGAGGTGCCTGAGGAAGTCGAGACGCTGGTCATGCCGGGGCCGGGCGGCGGCAGGTCCCGGTACGGCATCAGGCGCCGCTTGGCCGTCCCGGAGGCTTGCGAAGTTGTGGTCCTGGACGGTCTGTTGGTTACCTCGATGGACCAGACCATTAGGGACCTTGCCGCTCTATTGCCCCTCACTGGATCCTTGCCGGCCGCGGACCGCGCAGCCTCGTTCTGGAAGCAATCGGGGCGATCCCCGGAGGAATTCGGCGAAAGAATCCTGTCTCAACTCGGTGGGCTAAGCAAAGTCAAACAACGGCGAGTGCAAAGAGTACTTGCGGCGGCCGATCCCACGTCCGGTTCGCCGGGCGAATCATTGAGCCGCGCAGTGATGATACAGGCTGGTGTTCCGAAGCCCGAACTGCAGACGGCGCATCGCGACGCTCAAGGGCTGATCGGGTACTCGGACTTCCACTGGCCTGAACACGGCGCCGTGGGCGAATTCGATGGCTGGGCGAAATACAGTCGCGGCGAATATCTGGCCGGACGCAGCCCGGAAGACGTGCTGGAGGCCGAAAAGATCCGGGAGGACCGACTGAGGGCAACGGGGTTGACCGTAGTCCGCTGGATGTGGCCGGAAGCGAAAGACGGTGCCCGACTCTTGTTGAAGCTGCGCAAAGCCGGGATCAGGCAATGAACACATCCCGCGAAACACGCCGCGCACACGAAAAGGACCGGCGCACCCGTCCCTTCGGGTGCGCCGGTCCTTCCAAGGTGCAGAAGCTAGTCAGGCAGCCTCGAGCACTTTCCCGCCGCCTACTGCGTTCGCGCCGGCAGGGTTTTCGGCTTGAAAGAGGGCCTCGTGGCCTCGTAGGCCGTGATGTCTTCCTCGTGCTGGAGCGTCAGGCCGATGTCATCCAGGCCTTCCAGGAGGCGCCAACGGGTGTAGTCATCGATCTCGAAGGGTGCCACGACGTTTCCGCATTCAACAGTCTTGGACACGAGGTCCACCTTGACTTCGGTACCGGGCGCGTTTTCGAGCACTTTCCAGATGAGCTCGATGTCGTCCTGGGCAAGCTCGGCCGCCAGGAGGCCTTGTTTTCCCGAGTTGCCGCGGAAAATATCCGCGAACCGGGAGGAGAGCACGGCTTTGAACCCGTAGTCCTTCAGTGCCCAGACTGCGTGCTCGCGGGATGAACCGGTACCAAAATCGGGTCCCGCCACAAGTACGGAGCCAGCGTTGAAGGGCTCTTGGTTCAGGATGAAGGATGCGTCCTTGCGCCACGCAGAGAACAGCGCGTCCTCGAAACCGGTGCGCGTAATCCGCTTCAGGTAGACCGCAGGAATGATCTGGTCCGTGTCCACATTGCTCTGGCGCAGCGGGACACCGATGCCGGTGTGGGTGGTGAACTTTTCCATGGGGATCCTCCTAGGCGGCGTCGGTGGTGGTGGATGCGGAGACTGAGGCGGGCTCCAGGTCCGAAGGCGAGCTCAGCGTTCCGCGTACTGCCGTGGCTGCGGCGACGACCGGCGACACCAGGTGAGTGCGGCCGCCCTTGCCCTGGCGACCCTCGAAGTTGCGGTTCGAGGTGGATGCGCAGCGCTCACCCGGTTCCAGCTGGTCCGGATTCATGCCCAGGCACATGGAGCATCCGGCAAAGCGCCATTCAGCGCCGAATTCCTTGAACACTTTGTCCAGGCCTTCGGCTTCGGCCTCGAGGCGGACGCGTGCCGAGCCGGGAACCACCAGCATCCGGACCTTCGGGTCTTTTTCCCGCCCGCGGATGACATCGGCTGCGGCGCGGAGGTCCTCGATGCGCGAGTTGGTGCAGGATCCGAGGAAGACCGTGTCCACCCGGATGTCCTTCATGGGCGTGCCGGCTTCGAGTCCCATGTACTGCAGGGCGCGTTCGGCCGCCAGCTTGGCGTTCTCGTCACCGAAGTCCCCGGGAAACGGGACCGCTTCATTGAGCGAAATCCCCTGGCCCGGGTTGGTCCCCCAAGTCACGAACGGCTCCAAGGTATCGGCGTCGAGGTCCACCTCGACATCGAAAGTGGCGTCGTCGTCGGTGTGCAGCGTGTTCCAGTATTCGACGGCGGCATCCCACTCCTCGCCTTGCGGAGCGTGTGGGCGGCCGTACATGTACTCGTAGGTCGTCTGGTCCGGAGCTACCAAGCCAGCGCGGGCACCGGCTTCGATGGACATGTTGCAGATGGTCATGCGGGCATCCATGGAGAGCGCCCGGATGGCCGAGCCACGGTACTCCAGGACGTAGCCCTGGCCGCCGCCGGTGCCGATCTTAGCGATGACTGCCAGGATGATGTCCTTCGCCGAGACGCCCGGACGCAGGGTGCCTTCAACGTTGATGGCCATCGTCTTGAACGGCTTGAGGGACAGCGTCTGGGTGGCCATGACGTGTTCCACCTCGGAGGTGCCGATGCCCATGGCGAGCGCCCCGAAGGCGCCGTGGGTTGAGGTGTGGGAATCGCCGCAGACAACCGTCATGCCCGGCTGGGTGAGGCCCAGCTGCGGGCCGACAACGTGGACAATGCCTTGTTCGGCGTCGCCGAGCGAGTGCAGGCGGACTCCGAACTCCTTGCAGTTGTTGCGCAGGGTCTGGATCTGCGTGCGGCTGGTCAGATCGGCAATCGGCTTGTCGATGTCCATCGTCGGAGTGTTGTGGTCTTCCGTGGCGATGGTGAGGTCGGGGCGGCGCAGGGGACGTCCGGCCAAGCGCAAGCCCTCAAAGGCCTGTGGCGACGTCACCTCATGCACGAGGTGCAGGTCGATGAACAGAAGATCGGGCTGGGCGTTGGCTCCTTCGCCTTCGCCCTTGCGCACCACGTGCGCATCCCAAACTTTCTCGGCCAGTGTCTTTCCCACGGCCTACTCCCTTCACTGCGGTTGGCTTGACTACTTCCACTGAACATCAGCGATCAAAACTTCGCCAGTGAAACAACTTGCATCTCAGATATTGAGACGTCAATATCATTACATGGACAATTCTAGTGGAGTCGGCGTCATCGATAAAGCGGCCCAAGTGCTCGACGCACTTGAGGCGGGGCCAACCACCTTGGCTCAACTTGTGGCAGCAACAGGGCTGGCCCGACCCACCGTGCACCGGCTCGCGCTGGCGCTCGTCCACCACCGCCTCGTGAGCCGCGACATCCAAGGCCGCTTTGTCCTCGGCAGCCGCCTTGTTGAGCTTGCCTCGGCGGCCGGCGAAGACCGGCTCATCGCTTCTGCCGGTCCCGTCTTGATCCAGTTGCGCGACGCGACCGGAGAAAGCGCCCAAATCTTCCGACGCCAGGGCGACTGGCGCGTCTGCGTTGCCTCGGCTGAACGTCCGATCGGCCTGCGCGATACCATTCCCGTCGGCACCCAGCTTTCCATGAAGGCCGGCTCCGCCGCCCAGATCCTGCTGGCATGGGAAGACCACGACCGTCTCCTGGACGGACTTCAGAACGCCCGGTTCACGCCGACGGTCCTGGCAGGAGTACGACGCCGGGGCTGGGCCCAGAGCCTCGGCGAACGCGAGCCTGGCGTCGCCTCAGTTTCCGCGCCCGTTCGAGGCCCTTCAGGCCGGGTCATTGCTGCGGTGTCCATCTCGGGCCCTATCGAGCGCCTGACCCGCCAGCCGGGACGCCTCCATGCCGAAGTCGTCTGCAACGCTGCACGGGTACTGACAGAAGCCCTGCGCAAAAACAACGACTAAGCGATTCCCATTTCCCGCCTGCTTCGCCGTGCCGCCCCTCCCTTAGAGGGGCGCATGTAGGGTAGGCGCATGAACAGCTTTGCCGTGTTCCTGCGTGGGATCAACGTGGGCGGGATCAACATCAAGATGGCCGACCTCAAAGCAGCCCTCAAGTCATACCCTTTCACCGACGTCAAGACCCTGCTGGCCAGTGGCAACGTGGTGCTCCAGAGCGAACTCGACGCGGCAGGAGTCAAAAAGCAGTGTGAAAAATGCCTGCGGGAAGCATTTGGTTATGACGCCTGGGTGGTAGTCCTGACCGCCGAAAGGGTAGCCGAACTGGTGGAAGCCTGCCCTTATCCAGCCGACGACAAAACCACGCACAGCTACATCACCCTCTCCTCGGACGCGGCAATGTTGGACGAACTATTCGACGCCGGCACGGCCCTCGGCGCGCCCGGGCAGGGCGGCGTCGAGCAAGTCCGGCTGGGTCCCGAGGCCTCGGCGTGGCTCGCCCCGGCGGGAGGCACCTTGGACAGCCCCTTCAGCAAGCTCTCCGCAAAGGCCCGCTACAAGGCGAGCACCACCACACGGAACCTGCGCACGCTCATCAAAGTCAGGGACGCCGCAGGAGCCCTTCAGAAGGACAGCGCCTAGTGTCTTGGGACGTGGATGTGGCCTGCTGCGGCTTCCGCCCGCGCCGTCGCTACCTTCTTTGAAATGGGAAAGCGCTTGCGACACGGCGAGTCTCGTCATTCTGGAAGTTCAACGAGGCAAAGAAGGTCAGGGCGGCGTGGCGCACGACGCTCGCCCTGTCCCGCCCCGTGCAAATCGAGTAGGTGGGTCGGGTTTCCCGACCCACCTCTCACACCACCGTACGTGCGGGCCTCGCATACGGCGGTTCGCTAGGTCGTTTGAAAGCGATCCCATGCAGCGCGAAAGTGGATGAGGCCTTGCCCTGCCCAGTAATCTGTTGGGAGGGCCCTGTGGAGGATGGGCGATTTCGCGATCCGCCAGTACGCTCGGCTGCTGTTGCCCCATTGGTAGGCCAGATCCGGCCTGATCCCGAGCTTGCGCAGATTCGCGATACGGGTTCGCGGACGTTTCCATTCTTTCCACCGGATTTGGCGCATCCTCCGCCTGAACCATTCATCGAGTGCGGCGAACTTCTTCGGTGTCTGTGACAGCCGGAAGTAGCCCATCCACCCCCGGACATAGCGGTTCAGTTGTTGGACGCGGTCAGCCATGGAGATACTCCATTTGCGCGAGGTCAGCACCCTGATGCGGTCCTTCATGCGTTTGAACGCCTTCGGGGCGATCCGGATCTTCACCCCGCCCTTGGCGAAGTAGAACCCGAAACCCAGCAACGTAGCTACACTTGCCGGATTGATCGTGGACTTCTCCTTGTTGACCCTCAATTTCAGGTCCCGTTCCAGAACTCTCGTGCCCTGGTCCAGTACCCGTTCCGCGGCCCTCTTGGACTTCACAAAAATTCTGATGTCATCGGCATACCGTACGAAGCGGTGCCCCCGAGCCCAGAATTCCTGATCAAAATCATCCAGCATGATGTTGGAGAGCAACGGCGACAAAGGCGACCCCTGCGGGGTTCCCTCCTTCGTCGGCTGCCGCACCCCGTCAGCCATGATTCCCGCTTCAAGATAGCGCCGAATCAGTTTCAAGAGCCGCTTGTCTTTCACTTTCCGCGCAACCCTGGCCATCAGCACGTCGTGGTTCACCCGGTCAAAGAACGCATCCAGGTCAACCTCGACCACCCACCGATACCCTTGGCCGATCACCGTGCGGGCGACCTTCACCGCATCGTGGGCGCTTTTGCCCGGCCGGAACCCATACGAGACCGGCACGAACCCCGGATCAAAGACCCGGGACAGGACTTGCGCGACTGCCTGCTGGATCAACCGGTCCAGCACGGACGGTACTCCCAGCTTCCGTTCCCCGCCGTCAGGTTTGGGAATCATCACCTGACGCACCGGCAGCGGAGCATAAGTACCCGCGTCCAACGCTTCCCGGGTTTCTGTCCAATGTCCTAAGCACCACGCACGGAGTTCCTCCGTGCGCAGCCCGTCAGCACCGGCAGCACCCCGGTTACGCTCAACACGCTTCAACGCGATCATCAGATTCTGCCGGGAGAACACTTCCTCCCACAGGCCCTGACCATCCCTGATGTTCTCCCCGATACCCGCCGGATCCTCACTACGCACAGACAGGGCCCTCCCGGATTCACCGTTCGCTCCTTCACTCTCTGTCCCACCACTCCCGTGGGTTGGCTGCGATTCTTGTGGAACACACGAGAAGCACCGCTTCAAACCATCAATTCCCAGCGTTCAGCCCTTCCCGGCAAATCACGCATGATTCCCGCCGGTACTACGGCCTCGGCTGACTTCTGCCCCGTCAGAACAGCCCTTAAGGCTGATCCGCTCCGGCACCCTTCACGAGCGCCGACGCACCGGGACAGACCTCCCCAGATAAGAACATTCACTTTCCCCCTGCCGCCGCCGCATTTACACACTGGCCGTTTCGGTGGGACGGGCTTCACCATCTTCTGCTGGCTTACCCCGACCAACATGCCTTCTATGCGGTTCGTGTCCCTCGGTGCAGGGATTTGCCTCCGGCTTCCTTCCCACCCCACCTCACGATGACGCAGTTGCCATTGGCTAGAAGTTAAACCACCTTCTCCTCCAGAGGACTTCCACCTCCAAGCGAATGCCCATGCTGGGCGTACAGAAAAATCCCCCGGAACCGATTGGTTCCGGGGGATTCATGTTGTGACCCCAGCGGGATTCGAACCCGCGTTACCGCCGTGAGAGGGCAGCGTACTAGGCCGCTATACGATGGGGCCTTGCACTTGAACTACTTGCACTTCCAATTACCGCACTTTTGAATACCGCTTCCGGCATTCAAGCTGAATGAGTATTTCATACATTCAACTTGGTTTCAAATCAGCGAACCGATTCGAAACTCCAAATTCCCGCACAAATATGCGGATTATTCAGAGCTGGGATACCAGGACTCGAACCTAGAATGACGGTACCAGAAACCGTAGTGTTGCCAATTACACCATATCCCATTGGCGCTTTTAGGCCGGATTCGATGGCCTAAACCTTCGCTCCGTGCCCCTCAGCACGAGTAATTACTTTACCCGAGACTTTCGATGCACACAAATCGAGCCCGCTGGCCCGCGCCCGCCCCAGGCAACACCCCCGGCAATCAGCCGACGTCGACAAAACCCTTGCAATCGACAGGATCATAGGTTTACTCTCGGTAAGTTACCAATCGGTAACTCACGCCACACACTTGTTTCGTGGCACAGCTGCAGGCCAAGCCGCCTGTTAGCTGCGTCACATGGGGGGATCCCTGGCAGCAGCGCCGCCGTCAGGAAGTCATCGAGAGGAATTGCCCATGACACCGAACCCTGCCATTGCCAGCAGAACACGAAGCCGCGCACAGATAATCGCTATTGCCGTACTCGCACTCCTGCTGATCGCACTCCTCGGCTTCTACACCTTGGTCATCGGGAAGATCGCGGCAGGGTCGGCGCAGCTGGATGACGGCGCAGGCCAGGCATCTGCCGGCGCCGGCCAGCTCAAGGACGGCGCGGCAAGGCTTGCAGGTGGAGCTGCGGAAGCCGGGACAGGTGCGGCCAAACTGGCGGATGGCGCGTCAAAAGTCCAAACCGGAATCCAAGGCAAACTGGCCCCGGGGGCCCAGCAGTTGAAGGACGGAGCCGACAAACTCGCTACAGGGGCCGTGAAAATCCAGAATGACGTCAATGCCAAGCTTGCACCGGGAGTCTACAAAGTGGACGACGGCGCTCAGAAGCTCGCCGCCGGTGCCGCACAGCTTTCTGCGGCGTTGACTCCGACGCCGGGAGGCAACGCTGAGAACAACCTCGGCGACGGCGCCACCCAACTAAACAACGGAGCGAACCAGCTCAACAACGGAGCCGCCCAGCTCGACGCCGGTGCGGCCCAACTCGACGCGGGCTCCGCCAGGCTCGCAGCGGGCACCGATCAGCTCAAGGGTTACCCGGGAGCCGGAAACGATCCCACCAAGGGAACAGGCTCCGCTGCCTTGGCCCAAGGGCTTCAACAGCTCGCAGACGCTGCCAACGGCATCCAGGGCGTGGTGCCCCTCGCAGCGCTGAAAGCCCAGATCAATGCGCTCAACGATGGGGCACATCGTCTTGACGCCGGAGCCTCGCAATTGCAGGCCGGGGCGGGCCAGCTTTCGGCCGGAGCGGCACAACTGCACGACGGCAGCGGACGGCTCGCCGACGGCACCGGGAAGCTCGCGGCAGGAACCGGCAAGCTGACGGCCGGTTTCGCCACTCTCGCCCAGAAGCTCAACAGCCAGGATCCAGCGTCCCCGGGTGTGGTTCTGGGGACACAAATGCTCGCCGATGGGACAGCAAAGATCCGCGTGGGGATGGACGGCGTTCCGGGCGATCCTGAGCATCCGGGGCTCCTCAAGGCAACCGCCAGCATGACGGACGGAACGTCCCGCTTGGCTGCGGGAACGGACTCGTTGATGACGGGAATCAAGGGCAGCCCTGCTGATCCGTCCTCCCCCGGTCTACTGGACGGCTCCACTGCGTTGGCAGCGGGCGCCTCCAAGTTGTCCGATGGAAATGCCAAACTTGCCGCGGGCTCTGCCCAGTTGTCCACCGGTGCCGACAAACTCGCGGACGGGAACGCGCGAATCGCGGCGGGCACCGCGGAACTGCACCAGGGAGCTGCGGCGGTATCGCCGTCGAGCATGGCCGAAAAGTCGGACACCGGCACTGCCCTTGGACTTGTGGGCGTCCTGGGGGCGGGTTCCGTGGGAGCGTTCGTTTTCCTGCGGAAGTTCCGGCTGGCCGCGTAGTCGCGGAAGTGTCAGGCGAGCAGTTGCGTCAAAGAGTCTATTTCCCGGCCGGAAAAGCCGGAGGCGAGCTCGCCCGTGCGGTTCAACCAGACGCCCAGCAATCCGGCGGCAGTGGCGCCGTCGGCGTCGAGAAGGCGGTTGTCTCCCACAAAGAGGGTCTCAGCCGGGGTGGTGCCCAAGCGGCGGACCCCTTCCAGGTAAATGGCGGGGTCCGGCTTGGGCACACCGACGGTGTCCGTGCCGACAAGGACCGAGATCCGGGCGAGTCCAGCGCTGTCGAGCTTGACCCGCTGGTAGTCATGGACGTTGTTGCTCACGGCGCCGTAGGGGATGCCCGCGGCGTCAAGGGCGTCGAGGACGGGCCGGACATCGCTGAAGGCCCTGACATAACTCGGCTGCAGGCGGGAATAGTCACTGAGCCACGTGTGGGAGTCCTCTCCCCCAAGTTCCACGCCGAAATGCCCCAGCGCTGCACGGCCACGAAGGAGTCGCTGTTCGTTGAACGTCAATTCACCGGCGAGGTATCGGTCATAGAAATGCGTGGTTTCGTGCGTGAAAATCCGTCCGAACTTCTCCCACCCGGCCTGGTCCAGGCCGGGCAGGAGGTGTTCGCTCACATCACGCAGAGCCGTTGTCATGGCGTACTCAAGGTCCACCAGGGTGTCGTCAATGTCGAACAGGACACCCCGGACCGTGCCGAATGACTCATGAAATGCGCTGATCACGGCGTACCTGAACTAGCCGCGGAACGAGCGCAAGCGGGTGAGCGAGGAATCCTTGCCCAGGATGACCATCGATTCGAACAACGGGGGCGAGATGCGGCGGCCGGAGATTGCCGTGCGCACGGGCCCGAACGCGAGCCGCGGCTTGATGCCGAGATCCTCCACCAGGGCCTGCTTGAGCGCTGTCTGAATACCTTCAGCTGTCCAGTCCGCGAGGGGTTCCAGCGCAGCCAACGCGGCGTCCAAAACGTCGCTCAAGTTCTCCGGGAGACCCTTGCGGGCGTCGTCAGCGACGTCGATCGCGTCGTCGTCCTTGAACAGGAAGGCGAGCATCTCCGGAGCCTCGCCCAGCAGGGTGATCCGCTCCTGGACCAGCGGCGCGGACTCGGCAAGGATCTCTTCCTGACGCGGAGTCAGGATCTCCCCGACGAAGCCAGCGGCACGCAGGTACGGCACGAGCCGCTGACGGAAATCCTCCGGAGCAAGCATGCGCACGTGCGTTCCGTTGATGGCTTCGGCCTTCTTGATATCGAAGCGCGCAGGGTTGCCCAGGACATCGTGGATGTCGAAGTTGGCCACGAGCTCCTCCACGGTGAAGATGTCCTCGTCTGCGCTCAAAGACCAGCCCAGGAGGGACAGGTAGTTGAGCAGTCCTTCACGGATGAAGCCACGTTCACGGTGCAGGAACAGGCTGGATTCCGGATCGCGCTTGGAAAGCTTCTTGTTGCCCTGGCCCATGACGTAGGGAAGGTGGCCGAACTCGGGCATGTACTCAGCCACGCCGATGGCGTATAGAGCACGGTAGAGGGCGATCTGCCGTGGGGTGGAGCTGAGCAGGTCTTCGCCGCGGAGGACGTGGGTGATGCCCATGAGTGCGTCATCAACCGGGTTCACCAGTGTGTACAGCGGGGCCCCGTTGGCACGCACCACGGCGAAGTCGGGCACGGATCCCGCCTTGAACGTGATCTCACCGCGCACAAGGTCGTTGAAGGTCAGGTCCTCGTCCGGCATGCGCAGGCGCAACACGGCATTGCGGCCTTCGGCCTTGTACTGGGCGAGCTGCTCCTCGGTGACGTGGCGGTCAAAGCCGTCGTAACCGAGCTTGGGATCCCGGCCAGCGGCGCGGTGCCGTGCTTCGATCTCCTCGGGGGTGGAGTACGACTCATAGATGTGACCGCCGGCCTTGAGCTTGGCGATGACGTCCTGGTACATGTCGCTGCGCTGCGACTGGCGGTACGGTTCGTGCGGTCCGCCAACCTCGACGCCCTCGTCCCAGTCGATGCCGAGCCACTTCAGCGCGTCAAGCAGTTGGTGGTAGCTTTCCTCGCTGTCGCGGGCCGAGTCGGTGTCCTCGATCCGGAAAACCAGCTTGCCACCGGTGTGCCGCGCATAGGCCCAGTTGAAGAGGGCCGTACGGATCAACCCAACGTGCGGAGTTCCCGTGGGTGAGGGGCAGAACCGGACGCGGACCGGGGTTTCGGCGTTGACGGCAGGAATGGCGGCAGAGTTCGACGCAGCAACAGTAGTCATAATGGTTCCAACTTTACCCCGTGCCGCCGCTCGACTTTCGCCGCTTGAAACGCCCGACGGCGGCACCCGGGTGAGTGCCGCCGTCGTACCTTCCGCGTCGGATCGCCTAGCGGCGGACTACCGGGTTGGACAAGCGGCCGATGCCTTCGATCTCGATCTCGTAGCGGTCGCCCTCCTGGACCAGGCCGACGCCGGCCGGAGTCCCGGTCATGATGACATCTCCGGGAAGCAGGGTGAAAGCCTGCGAAACGATCGAGACCAGCTCCCGAACGCTGCGAATCATCTGGTTGGTGCTGCCGTCCTGGCGGAGCTCACCATTGAGCCAGCCCTTGATGGCCAGGTCCTCGGGGTCGAGTTCCGTCTCGATCCACGGGCCGAGCGGCGCGGAGGTGTCAAAGCCCTTGGCACGCGCCCACTGCAAGTCTGTCTTCTGGACGTCGCGGGCCGTGAGGTCGTTGCCGCAGGTGTAACCGAAAATGACATCGTCCACGCGATCTTCGGGCACATCCTTGCAAATGCGGCCAATGACAACGCAGAGTTCCGCTTCAAAGGAGACTTCCTCCGAGAACTCCGGCAACACGATGGGATCGTTGGGGCCAACGACGGCGGTGTTCGGCTTCAGGAACAGGAGGGGATGCTGCGGGACGTCATTACCCAGTTCCCGGGCATGCTCGGCGAAGTTCCGCCCGACACCGATGACCTTGCTGCGCGGAATGATCGGTGCCAGCAGGCGCACGTCTTCCAGCTTGTGGCGGACCGAAGTCCGCTCGACGCCGTTGAAGAAAGGGTCGCCGTGGATGACAGTGATGACTTCACTGCCGGGCTCCCCTTCGACGACGCCGTAGATGGGATCAGAATCAACAACAAACCGGGCGATACGCATGGTTTCTAGCGTACCGTCCACAAGCGGCCAGTATGCGCGCGCTGCGGAGGTGTGCGCTAGCCGCGCAGATAGTCCAACTGCGCCGCAACCGAGGTTTCAGCTGCCCAACGAACGGAAGGATCGACGTCGGGGTACACCGCATCGGTGACGGCCTGGACCCCGGCCTGAGTTCCAAGTCGCGCCAGGGCTTCGCGGATCTGGTCCAGCCGCATCTCCCTGTGCGCCCGATACTCGCGGCACACGGCGTCCACAGCCGGCAGGACGGGTCCATGTGCGGGCAACAGGGTTGCCGGACCAAGGCTTTCGAGTATGTCGAGGCTGGAAAGATAGTCCCCCAGCCTTCCATCGGGATAGTCCAGGACAGTGGTTCCACGCCCCAGGATGGTATCGCCCGTCAGCACAGAGCCATCCGCTCCGTCGCCAGGAAGGTGGAAGCAGACTGAATCCGAAGTATGGCCAGGCGTGGCAAGCACGCGGATCTCAACCCCTGCAGCCTCGATGACCTCGCCACCCTGCAACGGTTCGCCACCGTGGCAGTGCACCGGATCCGCCGCGCGGACGGGCGCACCCGTGAGTTCATGGAAGCGCGCAGAGGCCTCGGTATGGTCCTTGTGGCGATGGGTGATCAGAACGAGCTCTACCGTTCCGCTCGCGGCCAAGGCCGCCAGGTGCGATTCGTCGAGCGGCCCGGGATCGACGACGACAACTCCGGCAGCGTCCGGGGCGGCAATGACATACGAATTGGTGCCGTCGAGGCTCATCGGACCCGGATTGGGCGCGAGCCGCGAGCGGGTGAGGGGGCTGCTGTTCTGGAAAGAGGCGTCATTGACCGGATTCACTTCTCCATCTTGGCACACGCCAAGTGGCCGGACCCGGGTACGGGAGCCGGATGCCACGAGGCTGGAACCAAGAGGCAAGCGGGGCACGCGACGTAGCATGGTGCCAAGGCGCTGGGACGGATGAATGTGGACAGTTGCGGAGGAGTGGTCGAATTGCTGCGGAATCAAACCCGACGAAGAGGACTTCTCTGGACGACGACGGCGATCGCCACCGCCTGCCTTTCCGTCCTCGCAGTCCTGAGCGCCTGTTCCTCCGACGCCGGACCCCGGTCCGCCACGGCCCCGGTCCAGCCCACAGTGGTGATCATCGGAGACTCCCTCAGCACGGGTCACGGCACGTCCCCTGCTGATGCCTGGCCCAATCTTGTGGAGAACGATCCCGGCTTTCAACAGTTCCAAGCGACCATCGTCAATGCCGCGCGGGATGGCAGTGGCTATGTCAGTGTCGGCGAGAACGGATCGACCTTCGGTTCCCAAGTGGACACAGCGGTAACCGACGAGACCCGCTTGGTGTTGTTCTTTGGTTCGGAGAATGACATGGGCACCTCCCCCGGAGAAACCGAGGCTGCGGCCGCACGGGCGTTTGCCTCAGTCAAGTCGCGCGCTCCCCACGCCGACATCGTGGTGGTCGGGCCGCCGTCGTACACGAGCACGCCCGAGGCGGAAAGACTCGACATCCGCGACCAGGACAAATCCGCTGCGCTGAAAGCCGGCGTCGACTTCGTTGATCCGATCGACCTCGGCTGGATCATGGACGATGCCGCCGACCTCATTGGTCCCGACGGCGATCACCCTTCCGCGGCGGGCCAGCAGTATCTGCAGGCCAAGATGGAAGCGCTCATCGAGCCGCGGATCCAACAAACCCAGGCCCAGTAACACCCCGCTCCCGGGTTAAACGACGACGGCGACCCGCCCACCAAAGTGGGAGGCCGCCGTCGGGCGCTCTCAAAGACAGGGCCCACGCCGGCGAGGGACCCGAGCCGAGCTTGCGAGGCTTGGGAGCCGGTAGGGCCCACGCCGGCGAGGGACCCGAGCCGAGCTTGCGAGGCTTGGGAGCCGGTGGGGACTTAGGCCAGGCGGGTGAGCCAGCCGTGCTTGTCCTCGACCGTTCCGGTCTGGATGCCGAGCAACTGCTGGCGGATGGCCATGGTGGTTTCGCCGGCCTTGGCGTCCTCGGAGCCGATGAACTCGGTCTTGTCCTTGAGCACGCCGATGGGTGTGATGACGGCCGCGGTTCCGCAAGCGAAGACCTCGGCGATTTCGCCGGAGGCCACGCCGTCGCGCCACTCAGCGAGGGTGATCTTGCGCTCGGAAACCTCGCGGCCCATGTCCTTCGCCACCTGAATGACGGAAGAACGGGTCACGCCTTCGAGGATGGTTCCGGTGAGTGCCGGGGTGACGAGTGAGCCGTCCTTCATGACGAAGAAGACGTTCATGCCGCCGAGTTCCTCGACGGCGTCGTCGTTGAATTGGTCCAGGAAGAGGACCTGCTTGCAGCCGTTCTCCTCGGCTTCCATCTGGGCGATCAGGGAAGCGGCGTAGTTTCCGCCACACTTGGCTGCACCGGTACCGCCGCGGCCAGCGCGGGCGTATTCACGGGAGATCCAGATCGACACCGGCTTGAGCTCGCCGCCGAAGTAGTTGCCGGCCGGGGACGCGATGACCCGGAAGGAAACCTCGCGGGCTGCGCGGACACCGAGGAAGGCCTCCGTGGCGATCATGAACGGGCGCAGGTACAGGGCTTCGCCGTCGCCGGACGGGACCCATTCCTTGTCCGCCTGCACGAGTTCACGGACGGCGCCGAGGAAGTACTCCTCGGGCAACTCCGGGAGGGCCAAGCGGCGGGCCGACTTGTTCAGGCGGGCCGCGTTGGCCTCGGGACGGAAGGTCCAGATGGAGCCGTCAGCGTGGCGGTATGCCTTGAGTCCTTCGAAGATCTCCTGGCCGTAGTGGAAGACGGCTGCCGAAGGATCCAAGGAAATGGGTCCGTAGGCCTCGACCCGGGCACTGTGCCAGCCGCCCTTGCCCTCCGCGTCGACGCTGTAGTCGACAATGACGGTGTTGTCGGTGAAGTAGTCGCCAAATCCCGGGTTTGCCAGGATTGCTGCACGCTCCCCAGCAGACTTCGGGGTCTCCGAGAGCTGCTGGCTGAATTCGACGCCGTGGGCAGTCTGAGTCATGTTTCCTCCAGTCGGCTACCTGGCAGAGCGAACCATCTCTTGGAGGATATGGTTCAGCAACGGACCACGGCAGCAGGTAAATAATTCAAGTAAAGCTTACGCCCGAGTGCAGACCCTAAAGTGACAGCACAGGCCCTAAAGTGCGGCTGCGATAGCGTCGCCGATGGCCGCGGTGCTGCGGGTCTCGCCGCTGCGGCTTTCGATGTCAGCCACGACGGCTGCCTCGATCCTGCGTGCGGCCGTAGTGTAGCCGAGGTGGTCCAGCAACAGGGCCGCGGACAGGATGGCGGCGGTTGGATCCGCTTTCTGCTGTCCGGCGATATCCGGGGCGGAGCCGTGGACGGGCTCGAACATGGAGGGCGCGGTGCGGTCCATGTTGATATTGCCCGAGGCTGCCAGCCCGATGCCGCCGGTGATGGCCGCGGCGAGGTCGGTGATGATGTCTCCGAAGAGGTTGTCGGTGACAATCACGTCGAAGCGGGAGGGGTCGGTCACCATGAAGATCGTCGCGGCGTCGATGTGCAGGTAGTCGTGGGTGACCTCGGGGAATTCCTTGGCCACGGCCTCAACGGTGCGCTTCCACAGGTGGCCGGCGAAAACCAGGACGTTGTGCTTGTGGACGAGGGTGACGTGCTTGCGGGGACGCTCGCTGGCGCGGCGGAAGGCGTCCCTGACAACGCGCTCGACACCGTAGGCCGTGTTGAGCGATACCTCGGTGGCAACCTCGTGGGGGGTCCCTCCGCGCAGCGTACCCCCGTTGCCGACGTACGGTCCCTCGGTGCCTTCGCGGACCACAATGAAATCGATGTTGCCGGGGTTGGCCAGCGGGCTTCCCACCGTGCCATAGAGCCGCGAGGGGCGCAGGTTCACAAAGTGGTCCAAGCTGAAGCGGAGCTTGAGCAGCATCTCGCGTTCAATGATGCCGGAAGGAATGCGGGTGTCCCCCGGGGCCGCGCCGACAGCGCCGAACAGGATGGCATCGCGGGTGCGCAGATCGGCCAAGACCTCGTCCGGGAGGGTCTCGCCGGTTTCAAGCCAATGCTGGGCTCCAAGCTTGTATTCAGTCTGCTCCAGGGCGACGCCTTCTTCGGCGACGACCTTTTCCAGGACCTTGAGGGCTTCGGCAATGACTTCGGGGCCGATGCCGTCGCCGGGAATGACAGCCAGGTTGATCGTTGCGGCGGGTTGCGTTGCGCTCATGTTTTCAGACTGCCAAGGCATCCACATTCTGGTCAAAATCGTCTCACCATTTGAGCACACTCTCCGACGCTCGCTCACATATATGGCACTTTTCGTCGATCCTCGCTCACATATAGGGGAGAAAAGACAAACGCTCCTTCAGGTCTGCCCGGCTGACGGGAAAGATCTGAAGGAGCGTTTGCGTCACGCACCGTATATGTGAGCGAGCGTTCGCCCAAAAGGCAGCGTATGTGAGCGAGCGTTTGCCCGAAAGGCCGCAAAAGTGAGCGAGCGTCTGCCCAAAAGGCGGCGTATGTGAGCGAGCGTTTGCGTCACGCACCATATATGTGAGCGAGCGTTTGCCCAAAAGGCCGCAAAAGTGAGCGAGCGTCTAGGACTCGGCGGGCTCCTCGTAACGCGGGAAGACCGGGGCGGGGGCCGGGAGCTCCGTGCCCGGGACGATCGGCGTGGCGATGGCCGCGAACTGGCGGGCCTCACCTTCCGGCTGTCCCAGCACCTCAAGCAGCTTGGCGGCCGACGTCGGCATGATCGGCTGGGCGAGGATCGCCACGATGCGGACAACCTCGAGCGTGACGTACAGGACCGTGTTCATGCGCTCGACGTCGGTCTTGCGCAGCACCCACGGGGCCTGCTCGGCGAAGTACGCGTTGGTGTCGCCCAGCACAGCCCAGATTGCTTCGAGGGCACGGCTGAATTCCTGCTTCTCGAAAGCAGCGCGGGCCACGTCCAGCAGTCCGCCGGCCTGGGCTAGCAGCGCGGTGTCCTCGGCCGAGAAATCGCCGGGAACCGGCACCTTGCCTTCGCAGTTCTTTGCCACCATGGACAGCGAACGCTGGGCCAGGTTGCCGAAGTTGTTGGCGAGGTCTGCGTTCATGCGGCCCACGATCGCCTCGTGGTTGTAGCTGCCGTCGGCGCCGAAGGGCACTTCGCGCAGGAAGAAGAAGCGCACCTGGTCCAGGCCGTACTGCTCCACGAAATCCTTGGGCGCCACCACGTTGCCGAGGGACTTGGACATCTTGACGCCATTGTTGGTCAGGAAGCCATGGATCATGACGCGCTTCGGCAATTCCAGGCCTGCGCTCATCAGGAAGGCGGGCCAGAAAATCGCATGGAACCGGGAGATGTCCTTGCCAATGACGTGGACGTCCGCGGGCCAGAACTTACGGAATGTCTCCGATTCGGCATCCGGGTAGCCAATCCCCGTCAGGTAGTTGGTCAGGGCATCGACCCACACGTACATAACGTGCTTGTCGTTCCCAGGCACCGGGACACCCCAGTCGAAAGTCGTCCGGCTGATGGACAAGTCCTGCAGCCCCTGCTTGACGAAGCTGATGACCTCGTTGAAGCGGTATTGGGGGGCGCCGAACTCCGGCTGATCCTCGTACAGTGCCAGCAACTTGTCCTGGTAAGCGGACAAGCGGAAGAAGTAGCTCTCCTCCGCGGTCCACGTCACCTCGGTGTCGGTACCGCGCGAGTAGCGGACGCCGTCGTCCTTCAGTACGGTCTCGTCTTCGGTGTAATAAGCCTCGTCGCGGACCGAGTACCAGCCCTCGTACTTGGACAGGTAAATGTCCCCCGTGGCTTCCATCTTCTTCCAGATGGCCTGGGAAGCGGCGTAGTGATCGGCGTCTGTGGTTCGGATGAAGCGGTCGTAGGAGATCCCCAGGGCAGCGTGGGCGGCCTTGTAGATTTCGGCATTCCGGTCCACGAGTTCCTTGGGCGTGATGCCTTCCTTCTCAGCAGCCTGGGCAATCTTCATGCCGTGCTCGTCCGTACCGGTCAGGAACATCACGTCGTAGCCGTCGAGGCGCTTGAACCGGGCCATCGCGTCGGTGGCGATGTACTCGTAGGCATGCCCGATATGCGGCTCGCCGTTCGGGTACGTAATGGCGGTGGTGATGTAGAACGGGGGTTTATCTGGAGACGTCACTCTACGAAGTTACCTTCTCTTGGAGATGGAAAGACCGGACCGGCCGCATGTGACGGCCGGTCCGGAGGCATCTGATACTAGTTCAATTCAGTCAGCGTATCGCTGAGCCTGACAAGCTCGTGGTCGTGCGACGCCACCAGCACGGCAATTCCGTCATTGGTGGTGTCCTTCAGGATGCTGATGATGCGGTTTGCCGAGGTACGGTCCAGGCTGGCCGTTGGCTCGTCCACCACCAGGACACGGGTGCCCAGGATCAGGGCGCGGGCGATCGCGACACGCTGGCGCTCACCCCCGGACAGCTGCGCCGGACGGTGGCGCATGCGCCGGCCCAGCCCCACGAGGTCCAGCAGGTCCTTGGCCATTTCGGTGCGCTGCTCCACTTCGCCGTCGGGAACGGCCGGCAACAGCACATTCTCCAAAGCGCTCATGCCGTCGATCAAGGCGCCGCCCTGGTCCACGTACCCGATCAGGGCGCGGCGGCGGTCGGCGATTTCGTCGTCGCCCATCTTCTCGAGGGAGTCGCCTTCCCAGAGGACACGGCCCGACGTCGGAAGCGTGAGTCCGGCTCCCACTGTCAGGATGCTGGTCTTGCCTGAGCCGCTTCGCCCGGCGACGCAGTGCATCTCACCGGCGTGCAGGGTCAGGTTGAAGTCCTCGACGACGGTGACCGGCTCAGCGCCACCCTTGTCACCGCCGTAGCGGATGGTGATGTTGCTCAACTTCAAGGGCGTAGCGTGGTCCGCGGCCCTCACGATGGTGTTGGCGCGGGTCTGGAACGACTCGTCGGTGGATTCCGTGGTCGCGGTCAGATCGGGTTGGAGATTGTCAGTCATTTGACCACTTTCGTTGCAATCGGAATCCAGCAAATTACTGCCAGCACTCCGGCCAAGGCGGCCCAAAGTGCGGCATAGGGAGCGAGTAGCAGGCCCAAGCCCAGCGCCCCCAGGACGCCCAGGATCAGGGCCACGGCTCCGACCAAGGCATTTTCGAAGAATCGGACCTGGCCCAGCATGTCCGGGTTCCACCCCATGGCCCTGAGCGTGCCGAGCTGCTCGCGCCTGGCCTGGAGTTCGAACCGACCCGTGACCAAGGTCAACACGAGGCCCACAAGCACCCCGCTTACTGCCAGGATGACGCTCGGCAGCGCGATGGTGGCGGAGGCAAGCCCGCTGAGGGCGCTGGCTCCCGCTGCGCGAGGGATGTCGATGAGCAAGGCGATCAGGGCGCCAACGGCCGCTCCGAACACACCCACGGCCACGGCCAGCGCAACCGAGCTGAAGCGGTGGGTGACGAGTTGGCGGTATGCAAACGTCAGCGGCGAATCCACCGCGATCAGGCGTTCATCGTGTTGGGGTTCCTGGTCTACGACGTCCCGGTGCCGCAATTGCTGGGCCGCGATATAGGCGGCACCGCAGTAAATGAGCAACACGGACGCGGAAACAATGACCGTAGCCAGGTTCCAGCTCAGGAGGCTCAGCGCGATCCCTGCCACGGCAACGATCGCGGCGCCGATGCCGAACTCCTCAAGGACCCAACTGCGGATCTTCCTTTGGGTCCAGCCCATGGCGCGGAGTATCCCCGCCTCGCTGCGTCGCTGGCGGATATAGCTGACTGTGGAAGCTCCGGTCAGGAGGGTGGCCCCGCACAGCGTCAGGAAAAGGAGGGTGATGTTGGTGCCCGTCAGGGAGCCGGAAACGGCGTCGGCCGCATCCTGCCGAACCCACGACTGCTGGACGGTGCCCAGCGCGGATTCCTTGCCGGCGTCGTCCTTGGAATATCCAGGGACGAAGATGTTGGCGTCTTCACGCGCGGAGCCCGCAACCACGGTGGCTTCGAGTCCCATGCCGCGGATCTGCGCCGCGAGCTTGTCGACCTCCGGCTGGGCTTGCTTCCAGTTGCCTGGTGCGCTGGCGCGGACCCGGACGGCATCGATCACGTTGGCGTTGGAATCGTAACCGCGAGCAGCGGCAAGGCCGTAGTAGTCGGTAATGGCACCGGCAGACTGGCTGACCAAGCCCGTGGCGCTCAGCGAGGGCTTGAGGCCCTTGGCTGCGGTGTCATTGCCCGAAGCGTCCTTCTGGAGCGTCATCGGGGCCGGGTCATAGCCACCCAAGGGCAGCTTGTTGACGTCGCCTGCCGCTTTCTGGATCTGGGCCGGATCAAACGTCCCATAGACCATCGGCAGCGGGGTAGCGGGCTTCGATCCGGTGGACAGGTTATCCCGGTAGGAGCGCTCGTCGACAGGCTTGCGCTGGGACTGGTCCACGATCGCCCCGAAGGCCGACTTCTCGGGCAGCTTGTTGACGGTAACCCAGTCCCCCGGCGTGGCGGACTTGCCGACGGCTCCATTCGCGGAGGTTGCGCCGTCCGTGTATTTGGGTGCGGCGGCGAAGTCCGTGCTCCACTGGGCCGGCTGGTACAGGCCTTGGCTGAAGTTGCCCATGTTGCCGAGCAACTGGCTATGGTCCGTGGATCCGGGCCATTCCAGGGCGAACGGCGACTTTGACACGAAGGGCAGGTAATCCTTGTCCAAGGAACGCGAGACAGTGCCGACGTCGTTGACGACCTTGCCCGAATCATCGATTTCCTGGATCTTGACCGAGTACTTCAGATCCAGTGAGGTTCCCTGCCGGACGATCAAAGGAATGGCCTGCGAGGCATCCGTGATCTGGCCGGACAGCTTTGCCTGCTGGTACTGGGTCATGAGGGGTGCCCAATATTTGAGCTTGACGCCGAGGAAATCCGGTCCTTGTTCGAGTTCCTGCTGCGTAGGGCTCTTGGCGAAGAGTTGTTCGAAGTAGCGGCCGATTACACCGGCGTTGCGGGCGTCGGCCGGCGGCGCCTTTTCCAGCGGAGCAAGGAAGTCCCCCGCCGAGCCCAAGAGGGCGCGTTCAGCTGTCGGATCGACGGCGACGACCGACTCAGTGACCGGTGGAGCCATGGGCAGCGCCACAGAAAGATTGAAGAGGTTGTGTTCCGAACCACCGGCAGGCGCAGGGAACTTGATGCCGGTCTCCCCCGCGGGGCCGGCGATGCGGATGCTCTTGCCCCCGGCGGTCTGCTGCTCTATGACCTGCCCCTTGCCGAGCGTGCCTTCAGCGCTGGTCTGGAAGAGGGTTTGCTGGGACACCCCGTCGGAGCTCACGGCAGTGGCAGTCAGCCGGTACTTCTTGGGCTGTGCGGGAAGCACGGACTCCGGCGCGGGCCAGTTCTTGGAGTCCGTTCCGGTCGGATCTCCTGCCGTGGCTCCACCAGCCAGTCCCGCGTTGTAACCAAGGTAATCCATGGCATCAAGCCGCGGGGTTTCCAGGTTCTGCGTCACTCGGGAAACGAGGCTGATCGGCGCCGCAACGGACGTACCGCTCAGCCCGCGGATCTTCTCGAGTTGCGGGAAGCTGATGCCGCCCTGGCCGTTCGCGATGTCCGGCTGGAGGAGTGCCCCGCCGTCCTTGGTATTCGCGGACTTGGCCTGGACCAGGATGTCGTACAGGCCTCGTGAGTTCTGATCCACCGTCCGATTCAGCGCGGCCTGCGACTGGCTCTGGATGAAGACGGACAAGCACATGGCGACGATCAAAATGGCCGCGGTCAACAAAAGCACGCGGCTTCTGATGAACCTCTGGACGGCGTTCATAGGGCTCCCTGAGTCCTGGATTGCGGGCGTGCACACTGCTGTCCCTGGAACCATGCCGAGGCAATAGGTATCCACCGGGTATGTGCAAAAGATATTGGCCGGCCTGCCGCCGGATCCGAATTTCGGACCAAGCCATTGTAGGCAGACCGGCCAATAATATGTGGCCGATGTGAACTGCGGCACACATTCCTAGCTCAAACGGTTCGGATGCTAGTCCTCCAGATCCACTTCACGAACCATGTCGGCGCCGATGCCGGCCTTGATGGCTTCAAGGACCTGCTGCGGCACCGAAGTGTCGATCGTGAGCAGCGCCAGGACCTGGCCGCCTTCGCTCTGGCGGGCCACCTGCATGCCACCGATATTGATGTTGTTCATGCCCAGGATGTGGCCGATGGTGCCGATGACACCGGGACGGTCCGCGTAGGAAACAACCACCAGGTGCTCGCTGATCGGGATTTCGACGTCGTAGCCATTGACGCCCACCAGCTTCTGGACCTGCTTGGGTCCGGTGAGCGTGCCGGCCACGGAAATCTGGGAGCCGTCGCTGAGTGCCCCGCGGATGGTCAGCACGTTGCGGTAGTCCTCGGCTTCCGACGTCGTGATCAGGCGGGTGTTGATGCCGCGCTGCTCGGCGATGACGGGTGCGTTGACATAGGAGACCTGCTCGGTCACGACGTCGGCGAATATGCCCTTGAGCGCTGCCAGCTCGAGGACCTTCACGTCCAGGCTGGCGATTTCGCCGGCAACCTCGACGTCGATCTGCGTCAGGGAAGCGTGGGTCAGTGCCGTGAAGATCCGGCCGAGCTTCTCGATCAGCGGGATTCCGGGGCGAACGTCGGAGGCGATCACGCCACCGGCCACGTTGACGGCATCCGGGACGAGTTCGCCGGCGAGGGCGAGGCGCACGGACTTCGCCACGGACACGCCGGCCTTTTCCTGGGCTTCATCCGTGGAGGCGCCCAGGTGGGGCGTCACGATGACGTTGTCCATGCCGAAGAACGGAAGGTCGGTGCTCGGCTCCTTGACGAAGACGTCGATTCCGGCGCCGGCGATCTGACCGTCTTCCAAGGCCTCGTGGAGGGCTTCTTCGTCGATCAGGCCGCCACGGGCAACATTGACCACGTAGGCCGTTTCCTTCATCTTCTTGAAGGCGTCGGCGCCCAGCATGCCCACTGTTTCCGGGGTCTTGGGCATGTGGATGGTGATGAAGTCGGACTTCTCCAGCAGCTCGTCCAGGGTGACAAGCTTGACGCCGAGCTGCGCCGCGCGTGCGGAGGTGATGTAGGGGTCGTAGGCGAGGATCTCGGTCTCGAAGCCTTGCAGGCGGGCAGCCACGAGCGCTCCAATGCGTCCGAGGCCGATGATGCCGATCTTCTTCTCGAAGAGCTCGATGCCCGTGTACTTGGAGCGCTTCCACTCGCCGCCCTTCAGGGCGGAGCTGGCCTGCGGGATGTGGCGGGCAAGGCTGAGGATGTGGCCGACCGTAAGTTCAGCAGCGGACACAATGTTCGACGTCGGAGCGTTGACCACCATGACGCCGGCCTGGGTGGCGGCCTTGATGTCGACGTTGTCCAGGCCGACGCCGGCACGGGCAATGATCTTGAGGTTCTTGGCTGCGGCAATAGCCTCGGCGTCCACCTGGGTGGCTGAACGCACGAGGATGGCGTCGACGTCGACGATTGCGGAGAGCAGCTGGGAACGGTCCGCACCGTCGGTTTGGCGGATCTCGAAGTCCGGACCAAGGGCCTCGATCGTGGCGGGCGAAAGTTCCTCAGCGAGGAGTACTACTGGCTTGGTGCTAGTCACCGGTGACCTCTTTAGCTCTCTTTTTTCAGGTGGGGTTTTGGTGAAACGATTCTTTGACGACGAAGGCCGGACCCGGTATACCGGGTCCGGCCTCCATGCCGGGCGGCTTCATTTCGAGCCTATCCCGAACGGCGTTCTGTGTTGAATTGCTACGGCTCCTGCCGCGACTTCAACGAGTGCCTTGATTAGCGGGCTGCGGAGCCTTCGACGTAGTCCTCGTCCTGCTGCTGCCAGGAGAACAGGGAACGCAGCTCGCGGCCAACACCCTCGATGGGGTGCTGCTCTGCCTTGGCACGCAGTTCCTTGAATTCGACCGCACCGTTGTCCTGGTCGTCGATGAAACGCTTGGCGAAGGCGCCGGACTGGATGTCGGCGAGGACGCCGGCCATGTTTTCCTTGACCCGGGGGTCGATGACGCGCGGGCCGGAGACGTAGTCGCCGTACTCTGCGGTGTCGGAAACGCTCCAGCGCTGCTTGGCGATGCCGCCTTCCCACATGAGGTCAACGATGAGCTTGAGCTCGTGAAGAACCTCGAAGTAGGCGATCTGCGGCTGGTAGCCGGCTTCGGTCAGGGTCTCGAAGCCGTACTGGATCAGCTGGGAGACGCCACCGCACAAGACAGCCTGCTCGCCGAAGAGGTCGGTTTCGGTCTCTTCGGTGAAGGTGGTCTTGATGACGCCGGCGCGGGTGCCGCCGATTGCCTTCGCGTAGGACTTGGCCAGTTCCCAAGCGGAACCGGAAGCGTCCTGCTCGACGGCGATGATGTCCGGGATACCGCGGCCGGCTTCGAACTCGCGGCGCACAGTGTGGCCGGGAGCCTTCGGGGCGATCAGGATGACGTCAACGCCCTCGGGCGCCTCGATGTAGCCGAAGCGGATGTTGAAGCCGTGGGCGAAGGCAAGGGCCTTGCCGGCGGTCAGCTTGTCCTTGATGGAGTCGTTGTAGATCGCGCGCTGGTGCTGGTCCGGTGCCAGGATCATGATGACGTCGGCCCATTCGGCGGCGTCGGCAACGTTCTTGACCGTGAAGCCTGCGTCCTCGGCCTTGGCGATCGACCTCGAGCCTTCCTTGAGCGCGATGACGACCTCGACGCCGGAGTCGCGCAGGTTCAGCGCGTGGGCGTGGCCCTGGGAACCGTAGCCGACAATGGCAACCTTGCGACCCTGGATGATCGACAGGTCTGCGTCGTCGTCGTAGAACATTTCAGTCACTTGCGTAACTCCTCTTGAGTGGTTTTGTAGATATTGTCTGTGGTTCGGTATCGGGCTACTACGCAGTACCTAGGACAGTGCCTAAGACGGTGTCTTACGCGCTGCGCAGAGCCCTGTCACTCATGGAGCGGGATCCCCGCCCAACGGCCAAGGTGCCGGACTGCACTATTTCGCGGATGCCGAACGGCTCGAGCACTGAAAGCAGCGCTGCGAGCTTTTCCGGGGTACCGGTTGCCTCAATGACCACCGAGTCTGTGGAAACGTCAACCACTGAGGCACGGAACAAGTCTGCAGCTTGGGTGACCTGCAGGCGTGTCGCGGCATCCGCACGTACCTTGACCAGGATGTGGTCACGTTGCACGGAAGATTCTGAAGTCAGCTCGACAATCTTGATCACGTTGATCAGTTTGTTGAGCTGTTTGGTGACCTGTTCGATGAGGTCGCCATCGGCGTCGACGACGACGGTCATCCGGGAAATCCCGGAGACCTCGGTGGGGCCAACGGCCAGGGAGTTGATGTTGAAGGCCCGCCGGGCGAAGAGGCTGGCCACGCGGGTCAGCACGCCGGGCTTGTCTTCGACCAGAACGGACAGTGTGTGGCGGCTCATGGCTAGTCCTCCTCTTCCCATTCCGGGGTCATGTTGCGGGCAACCTGGATCTGGTCATTCGAGACTCCGGAGGGGACCATCGGCCACACCATGGAGTTCGGGCTGACCACGAAGTCGATGACCACAGGACGGTCATTGATTTCCAAGGCCTTTTGGATGGTTGCGTCGATGTCCTCGTCCCGCTCGCAGCGGAACGCGGCACAGCCGTAGGCGTCTGCCAGCTTGACGAAGTCCGGGATGCGGACGGTGTCGTGGCCGGTGTTCAGGTCGGTGTTGGAGTAGCGGCCGTCGTAGAAGAGGGTCTGCCACTGGCGCACCATGCCCAGCGAGGAGTTGTTGATGATGGCAACCTTGATGGGAATTTTGTTGATGGCGCAGGTGGCCAGTTCCTGGTTGGTCATCTGGAAGCAGCCGTCGCCGTCGATGGCCCAAACCACGCGGTCGGGTTCGCCGACCTTGGCGCCCATGGCTGCCGGCACGGCATAACCCATGGTGCCGGCACCGCCGGAGTTCAGCCAGGCGTGGGGACGCTCGTACTTGATGAATTGGGCGGCCCACATCTGGTGCTGGCCAACGCCTGCAACGTAGATGCCTTCCGGACCCGTGAGCGCACCGATGCGTTCGATGACCCGCTGGGGGGCACTGAGTCCGTCTTCCGGTTCGGTCCAACCCAGGGGGTAGGTATCGCGGAGGTTGTTGAGGAACGCCCACCAACCGTCGAGGTCCGGGGTGCCGGATAGTTCGAAAGCGGTCCGGACGGCCTCGCTCAGTTCCGGAATGATCTCCTTGACAGAGCCCACGATCGGAACGTCGGCCACGCGGTTCTTGGAGATCTCCGCGGGGTCGATGTCCGCGTGGATGATCTTTGCATGCGGAGCGAAGGTGCTGAGGACGCCCGTCACCCGGTCATCGAAGCGCGCACCAAGGGTGATCAACAGATCGGACTGCTGCAGTGCGGTAACCGCAGAAACCGTGCCGTGCATGCCGGGCATGCCGACGTGCTGGGGGTGGGAGTCCGGGAACGCGCCGCGGGCCATGAGGGTGGTGACCACGGGCGCGCCGGTGAGCTCCGCGAGTTCGCGCAATTCGGCCGAAGCATGGGCCTTGACCACACCGCCACCTACATACAGGACGGGCTTGCTGGCCGCAGCGATCAGCCGGGCAGCCTCGCGCACCTGCTTGTTGTGGCCGCGGACCACCGGACGATAGCCCGGCAAATCGATCTTGGGCGGCCAGGAGAAGGTCATGGTGCCCTGCTGGGCGTTCTTGGCGATGTCCACCAATACGGGACCGGGACGACCGGTGCTTGCAAGGTGGAAAGCCTCGGCCATGACATGCGGAATGTCATTGGGATCCGTCACCAGGAAGGAATGCTTGGTGATCGGCATGGTGATGCCGACGATGTCCGCTTCCTGGAAGGCATCCGTGCCAATGACGGACGCTGATACCTGGCCGGTAATGGCCACGAGGGGCACGGAGTCCATGTGGGCATCCATGATGGCGGTAACGAGGTTGGTGGCACCGGGGCCCGAGGTGGCGATGCAGACGCCAACCCGTCCGGTAACCATGGCGTAGCCTTGGGCTGCGTGGCCGGCTCCCTGTTCGTGACGGACCAGGATGTGATTCATCTTGGAGGCCATCAAGGGGTCATAGGTGGGGAGGATCGCGCCACCGGGCAAACCAAAAATATCGTCGACGCCGAGTTCTTCGAGCGAGCGGACAATAGCTTCCGAGCCGGTCATCACCGTTGGGGGTACAACGTTGTTCGGCCCGAGTACAGGAGAGGGAGTTGCAGCATTGTCGACGACAGCGTCAGCCGGACGGTCGACCTTTTCCGGAGCTTTGGGGGCTCCAGCGGACTTTGCAGCCATCAGCGAGGGGCTGATCGGCGATCCTTTGCTCATCGGACTCTTCCTTTGGGGATCTTCAATTAGTGAAAGTTACTGCTTGGGTACTGCGTTCATGCGGGTTCTTGCTCAATGCGCTGTCCCCTGCGGGAAATAAAAAAACCCCTCAGCCTTGCGGCTCTTCGAGGGGTTGCGCGTGACGGTTCGTTACCAGTCGGGCTAGGAGGCCACGCGCTTGGTAAGTACGACAGTGCCCACGGTGGCGCCGACAGTAACGAATGCGATCATGCGTTCAGTGTTCCCTCTTTGTGAGATAAGTGTCAAACGATGATTGACACTGTCTCACTATGTGGACCCAATTGTCCACAGGCTGGTCCTACCCCGGCCGCCCAACTGACTCGCAGTTGTTGTCGTTATGAGGCGTCAAAACGACAACAACTGCGAGTCAGTTGGGCCGGAACCCGGAACTAGCCGCAATAGGCGCCTGTGGAGGCGCTGTGGACCAGCTTGGCGTACTTGGCGAGTACACCCTTGGTGAACTTGGCCGGGAGGGGCTCCCAACCGACCTTGCGGGACTCGAGTTCGGCTTCGTCCACCAGGAGGTCGAACGAACGGGCGGCGATGTCCACGCGGATCTTGTCGCCGTCCTTGACGAAGGCGATGGGTCCGCCGTCGGCGGCTTCAGGCGCAACGTGCCCGACGCAGAGACCGGTGGTTCCCCCGGAGAAGCGGCCGTCAGTCAGCAGGAGCACGTCCTTGCCGAGGCCAGCGCCCTTGATTGCGCCGGTGATGGCAAGCATCTCACGCATGCCCGGGCCGCCCTTGGGACCTTCGTAACGGATCACGACGACGTCCCCTGCCTTGATCTCGCCCTTGTCCAAAGCGTCGAGGGCACCCTGCTCGCGCTCGAACACGCGGGCGGTTCCTTCGAAGACATCGGCGTCGAAGCCGGCGCTCTTCACGACGGCACCTTCCGGCGCCATGGAACCGTGCAGGATGGTGATGCCGCCGGTCTTGTGGATCGGGTTGTCCAGGGCGCGCAGGATCTTGCCGTCGAGGTCCGGCGGGTTGATGGAGGCGAGGTTCTCGGCAAGGGTCTTGCCCGTGACTGTCAGGCAGTCGCCGTGCAGCAGGCCGGCGTCGAGCAGTGCCTTCATGATGACCGGCACGCCGCCGATCCTGTCGACGTCTGTCATGACATAGCGGCCGAAAGGCTTGAGGTCGCCCAGGTGCGGGATCTTGTCGCCGATGCGGTTGAAGTCGTCCAGGGTCAGTTCGACCTCGGCTTCGCGGGCGATCGCGAGCAGGTGCAGGACGGCGTTGGTGGAACCGCCGAAGGCCATGGTGACGGCGATGGCGTTCTCGAACGCCTTCTTGGTCATGATGTCCCGGGCAGTGATGCCGAGGCGGAGGAGGTTGACTACTGCCTCGCCGGACTTGCGGGCAAAGTCATCACGACGGCGGTCTGCCGAGGGCGGGGCAGCCGAGCCCGGCAGGGACATGCCGAGGGCTTCGCCGATGCACGCCATGGTGTTGGCCGTGTACATACCGCCGCAAGCGCCTTCACCAGGACAGATCGCGCGTTCGATGCGGTCGAGGTCGCCGCGGCTCATCTTGCCTGCAGCGCACGCGCCCACGGCTTCGAAGGCGTCAATGAGGGTGACTTCCTTCTCCGAGCCGTCCTCGAGCTTGACCCAGCCCGGCATGATGGAACCGGCATAAAGGAAGACGCTGGCGAGATCCAGCCGGGCGGCTGCCATCAGCATGCCCGGGAGGGACTTGTCGCAGCCAGCCAGCAGGACGGAGCCATCAATGCGCTCGGCCTGCATGACCGTTTCAACGGAGTCGGCAATGACTTCGCGCGAGACAAGGGAGAAGTGCATGCCCTCGTGACCCATGGAGATACCGTCTGAAACGGAAATAGTGCCGAACTGCATGGGGAAACCACCGCCGGCATGGACGCCTTCCTTGGCGCCCTGGGCGAGCCGGTTCAGGGAGAGGTTGCACGGGGTAATTTCGTTCCACGAGCTCGCGACACCGATCTGGGGCTTGGCGAAGTCGTCATCGCCCATGCCTACGGCCCGGAACATGCCTCGCGCGGGGGCGGCATGGATGCCGTCCGTTACGACCCGGCTGCGTGGCTTGATGTCCGGCTTGTTGTCTGTCGCGTTTGGGGTGCGGTCACTCATGGGCACGAGTCTATGGCTCTTGGGCTGTGGCCAACGAACACTATTGGCGGGTTAAGGCGAATTCATTCAATATTTCATTCAAATAGTGGACAGTCGTCTCGATATGTGAGGAATCAGCCTCATTGTCGACTGCAGTTCCGTACGACAGGATCGCGGAAGCCCCGGAGGTCGCGAATCGATTGACTAACCTAGACAGCCCCGTGACACGGACGTAACGTCAAATCACGACAGCTGTGCCAATCGAATAGAAGGGCTCCCCCATGGATTGGTTGATCTGGGTCATCGTCATTGTGTTGATCGTTGCGATTGTTTGGTGGCTCCTGAGCCGCAATAGCGCGAAGTCTTCCTCGGGCGCCATGACCCCGCCTTCTCCATCGCCGACCGCCTCGTCACCACAAATGGACGTCGCCTCCGCCGCCGTGACGGGCTCTGCCCCTTTGGTTGCCGCAACCGCGACCGCCGAACAAGATTTCGGCGAATCGCGCGCGGCCGCACCCGAGCCCGCACCCGAGCCGGAATCGGCAACTGAGGCGGGCGGCGTCGACGTCGACGACTGGGAGCGCCCTTCTCCTCCTCTGGGAACCAATATGGCCGCCCCGGCAGAGTCCCCCATGACCGGAACCTCTGTGGAGGAGCCGGTATTCGAAGAGCCGGCATTCGAGGAGCCCACACTCTCGGAACCCGTACTGTCCGAGGACGCGGTTTCCGAAGCCGCCGTTTCCGACACTGCCGAACCGATCCCTGCCGAGCCGGAACTCGACGGGGGCGTAACAGCCGACGACGTTACAGTCGCCGACGCCGGGCCTTCTGCTCCCCCCGCTGCCGGCGTTCCGGCGTCGAGAACGGAACCAGCCACCCCGGAACAGTTGGCCGACAGCGCCGAATGGGAAGCCACCTGGAGCGAAGGCGGCGCACCCGCGACCCCCGCTCCGATCCACCACCGCGAGTACACGGACGCCCATGCACCGACGCTTCCCGGTGCCGAATCCGCCGCGGCGGAGGCAGTCGACGCTGCTGCGGAAGGGGTGCAAGCAGATCGAACCGAAACTCCCGAAGCCGTCTCGGCGCCAGTTGAGTCAACCACCCAGGCCCCGGACTCCACGGAAGCGTCGCCGCTGGGCGGGCACCTTGCCGCCGAGCAGCCGTACGGTGAAGGATCGGCTGCTGCCGGAGCTGACGGGAGCGGCCCCGATGGCTACACAGTCAAAGGCAACGCGGACACCATGACCTACCACGATGAAGACAGCCCGTCCTATGACGAAGTCAAGGCCGAGGTCTGGTTTGTTTCGAGCGCCCACGCCGAGGCAGCCGGGTTCCGGCCGCCTCGCAGGAACCGCCGCTGAGAGCCCGAAGGAACTGAAGACCCCAAGGCGCCGCAGGCGTTCACACGCGCGCTGCGTGGGCAACGCTTGGAGCCTCTCCAGCAGGGTCGCGCAGACTGCCCGGGCCGATTTCACACTTCGGCAAGTGTCGTGTAGAGTTACATGTCGTTGCGGAGATCAACGAGGGAAGAAAAGCCCTCTGCCGATCGAAATCGACAAATGCACCTCTAGCTCAATTGGCAGAGCAATTGACTCTTAATCAATGGGTTCCGGGTTCAAGTCCCGGGGGGTGCACCAAAGGGAAGGGCCCTTGAGCGGCAACAGCCGCTCAAGGGTTATTTCTTTGCGTTGCGAGCAACAAACAATTGCACCTCTAGCTCAATTGGCAGAGCAATTGACTCTTAATCAATGGGTTCCGGGTTCAAGTCCCGGGGGGTGCACCAAAGGGAAGATCCCTGGATGGCTGAATGGCCGTCCAGGGATCTTTTTGCTTTTCGGCCAGCTTCGCCCTCGACCGAGCGTCGCCCGACCCAACGGCAAGCCCGACCGCGCTGCGGAAGCTTAGTTGGAAGCTTCTCCCGGCGCCGCGCCTGAATCCGCCGCGGCCACAATGTCACTTACAACGGCCGAGGAATGATTGTTCGCCAATTCGCGTACCAGTGCCTGAAGCTCCCGCCGCAGTTTGGCTGTGTCCACGGGCACAGGTGCAAGCACTTCGCCTTCCAACTGTGTGGCGAGCCCGAGAGTGTGCTCCCCCGCTTCGGTCAAACTGACCACTTGGCTCCGGCGGTCGGAAATGCTGCGTGCGCGGCTGACGTGGCCGTGGGCCTCCAGCCTGGTGAGGGTCTTCCCCATTGTTTGCGCCTGAACCCGGACGATCTGTGCGAGCATCGACTGGGTGGTCGGTCCGTTGACGGCAAGTACTTCCATGACAATGACCCCGGCATGGGTCAGGTCCATACCGCGCAGTTTCTCGTTCCAGGCATGCTCCACGAGTCGCGCGGCCGTGGAGAGCAGGCGCCCGGTGGGCCACCGTTCCATATCAGGCATAAGGGCCAGTATATAGACCGCACAGCGCGGATCAGGCCCGGGTCCAATTCGTGAAGCGGCCAGCTCGTCACTAAGCTGAGTGGTCGCGAACGCTAGCAAGGAGAACAAATGGCTGAACGACTCATTCCAGGCGACACTGCCCCGGATTTCATCCTCAAGGACCACACGGGTCGCGAGGTCAGCTTGTCCTCGCACCGCGGCCGCAATACGGTCATCTACTTCTACCCCGCGGCTTCCACCCCGGCATGTGCCAAGCAGGCCTGCGACTTCCGCGATTCCCTCGCAGCCCTTCAGGCTGCCGGTTACGACGTCCTTGGCATCTCTCCGGACACGGTGAAGGATCTGGAAAAGTTCGTGGCCGAAGAATCACTGACCTTTCCCCTGCTGTCCGACGAAGGGCACCACGTCGCTGACGCCTATGCGGCTTGGGGCGAAAAGAAGAACTATGGACGCACGTACCAAGGGCTGATCCGCTCGACGATCGTGGTGGACCCCGACGGCAAGGTGGCCGTGGCCCAATACAACGTGCGGGCCACCGGCCATGTCGCAAAACTCCGCAGGGACCTCAAACTCGACAAATAGCCACCCCACACGGCCAGTCACCGCCCGGCCGTATGGGCGCGGCTGGAACGGCTGACGCAAAACCGCGGGTACAATAGAGGCCGGTATATGACCGGAGCGGGAAAACCTGAATCCCGGTCCGGGTACCAGCACCAGCGCGAGTGGTGAAATTGGCAGACACGCAGGATTTAGGTTCCTGTGCCTTCGGGCGTGGGGGTTCAAGTCCCCCCTTGCGCACATTCGGGAAGTGCCCCGGCCTTTGGCCGGGGCACTTCCCGTTCCAGCCCGGGGCACTTCCCGTTTCCAGCCGGGACTCAGGGCGCTGAACTAGACTGGACTGCGGTCCGGCTGCCACGGGCCTCAGCCCGTCCAACTGCCTTGAGGGGACAAGAGTGGTAAGCAGCAAGCTTCGCCGAGTCACGCTACAAATCGGCGCAGGCCTTCTGGCCGTGGCCTTGACCTCGTGCACGGTAAGTCCTGGACCGGCACCGTCCACATCGGCCGCAGGCGGCGCTTCGGCAGAGCCGAGCAAGACCTTCAACTTTGGCACCCCATCGATGCCCCTTGGACTCGATCCCGCCCTGACGAACGACTCCGAGTCGTATCGCGTCACCCGGCAAGTGATGGAAGGCCTCGTGGGAGTCGACGCGTCCACCGGCCAACCAACTCCGCTGCTTGCCACGTCCTGGTCTCAAGGGAATGACGGACTCAGCTATGACTTTACGTTGCGGTCAAAGGTCACCTTCCACGATGGAACCACCTTTGACGCCGCCGCTGTCTGCGGCAATTTCAACCGTTGGTTCAACTTCCCGGCAACCGTGCGTCAGCAGGCACCGGGCATCGCATTCAAGAGCGTCTTCAAATCCTTCTCGGACGAGCCTTCGCTTTCGCTCTTCAAGAACTGCAAGGTCGTCTCTCCCGGCCACGTCCAAATCAACCTGACCAAACCCTTCACGGGCTTCCTGCAGGCTTTGACGCTGCCGGCGTTCGCAATGTCATCCCCGAAAGCGTTGGCCGACGGCAATGCCAACGTCTTGGACAAGAAACTGTCAGGACAGCCGGCGTCGGCTTACGCCTCCCACCCCGTGGGCACAGGCCCTTACGTTTTCTCCTCATGGGGCAAAGACCGCATCACACTCACCAGCTACAAGGGGTACTGGGGCGACCGCGGAGAGATAGCCACAGTCAACTTCATTCCGTTCGACTATCCGCAGGCCCGGCTCCAGGCCCTGCTCGCAGGCACCATCGACGGATACGACCTTGTCACCGCCGGCACCTTCGACCAGCTGGTCAAGAAGGGCATGCAAATTGTCCAGCGGGATCCGTTCTCCGTGATGTACCTCGGGATGAACGAGTCCGTGGCGCCGCTCCAGAATCTTGGAGTGCGCCAGGCAATCGAGATGGCCATCGACAAAGACACCCTCATCCACAAGTTCTTCATCGACAACACCTCACCAGCGTCCCAATTCGTTCCCCCCAAGCTGAGCGGCTTCAACAACAACGCACCGTCCTTGGGATACGACCCGGAAAAGGCCAAGCAGCTGCTCGCCAAGTCCGGTTACAAAGGCGAGGAACTCAAGTTCTACTACCCGCTCAACGTCACGCGCGCCTACCTTCCCACTCCGGAGAAGATCTACGCGGAGATCAGCGCAGAACTCACCGCCATCGGACTGAACATCAAACCCGTGCCCGTGAATTGGGATGACGGCTACCTCCAGAAGGTCCAATCGCCGGGTGACCATGCCCTCCATTTGCTCGGCTGGAATGGCGCCTACTCGGACCCGGACAACTTCGTGGGCACCCTCTTCGGGGAGAACAACGGCGAGTTCGGCTACAGCGATCCGCAGGTCTTCTCAAAGATCGACCGGGCCCGGGGACTCCCCGACGGCGCTGACCGCAACTCCCAGTACCAGACCATCAATTCCCAGATCGCTGCGACCGTCCCGGCAGTACCCATCGCCTTCCCCATCTCGGCATTGGCCCTTTCCGACCGCGTCGAGAAGTACCCTGCATCGCCTGTCTTAAACGAAGTTTTTACAAACGTTCGCCTGAAGTCTTGACGTCCCGCCGCAATTTCAGTTATGTGCCCACGCGGGGATATTCTGTGACAGCCAGTGCCGCCGCTATCGGAGATAGATCGTGACCTTCATTTCCAAGACACACCACGCTGACGTCGTCCTTATTGGGGGCGGGATCATGAGCGCAACCCTGGGTGCGTTCATCAAGCAACTCGAACCCAGCTGGACCATCTCCCTCTTTGAGCGACTCGACGAAGCCGGCCTGGAAAGCTCCGGACCGTGGAACAACGCGGGAACCGGGCACGCAGCGCTCTGTGAGCTTAATTACTCGCCCGCAGCAAAGGACGGCTCGGTTGACCCGTCCAAGGCCCTCCACATCAACGAGCAATTCCAGCTTTCCCGTCAGTTCTGGTCCCACTTTGTGGACAACAAATTGATCGGCTCCCCCAAGGGCTTCATCAACACCGTTCCGCATATGAGCTTCGTCATCGGCGACAAGCACGCAGACTTCCTCAAGACACGCTACGAGGCACTCAAGCCCAACACGCTCTTCCGCAGCATGGAATACACGGAAGACCAGGCACAGATCGCCAAGTGGGCTCCGCTGATCGTCCAGGGCCGCGACGCCAAGCAGCGCGTTGCCGCCACCCGCGCAGCAGAAGGCACCGACGTCGACTTCGGCGCCTTGACCCGCGAGCTGACCGGCTACCTCGCTGACAACGGCGTTGAAGTCAACTATGGCCACGACGTCACCAATGTGAGCAAAGCCTCCGACGGCGGCTGGGACCTTTCGCTCAAGCACCCCGCTTCCGGCGAACACGGCCAGATCCACGCCAAGTTCGTTTTCGTCGGCGCCGGCGGCGGAGCACTCCACCTGCTCCAGGCATCGGGCATCCCGGAAAGCAAGGGCTACGGCGGTTTCCCGGTATCCGGGCAGTTCTTCCGCTGCACCGACGAGGCCATCTCCGGCCAGCACAGCGCCAAGGTATACGGCCAGGCCTCCGTGGGCGCCCCGCCGATGTCCGTGCCGCACCTTGATACCCGCTACGTTGACGGCAAGCGTTCCCTGCTTTTCGGCCCGTACGCCGGTTTCTCCACCAACTTCCTCAAGACGAGCAGCTACCTTGACCTGCCGCTGTCCATCCGCCCTAGCAACATCATCCCGATGCTGGCTGTGGCCAAGGACAACATGGACCTGACTGCCTACCTGATCAAGGAAGTGGCCAAGCGCCACGACGCCAAGGTGGAGTCCCTCCGTGAGTACTACCCCCAGGCCGACGGCGGCAACTGGGAGCTCATCACCGCGGGCCAGCGGGTGCAGATCATTAAGAAGGACTCCAAGAAGGGCGGCGTGCTGCAGTTCGGCACCGAAGTCATCACGGCTCGTGACGGCTCCATCGGAGCACTGCTCGGCGCCTCCCCCGGCGCTTCCACCGCCGTCCCCATCATGATCGAGATGCTCCAGCGGTCCTTCCCGAAGAACTTCAAGGGCTGGCAGTCCAAGCTCAAGGAAATGATGCCGGGCTACGGCGTCAAACTGAACGACAATCCCGAGCTTTCGGCCGAGCTTGAAGCGAGCACTGCCCGTTCGCTCCAGCTTGAGCCTGCCGACGCCGTCCAGCGCTAGCAGCCGTCCGGGCTGCGGCCGGTTCGAGACAAGAAACAGACCGTAGATCCCAGGAGACAGTGCAATGTTCCGTCTGGCAAAGCTTTCACTGGCGAACAGGGCATTGATCGCGCTGATCACCGTCTTCGCGGCGGTGTTCGGCGTGATCACCATGTCTTCCCTCAAGCAGGAGCTCATCCCCTCGATCGAGTTCCCGCAGATCTCAGTGATCACGGCCATGCCTGGCGCGTCCCCGGAAGTCGTCGACAAGCAACTCAGCCGCCCGCTCGAAACAGCGCTGAACAGCGTCGAGGGCCTGGAATCCACCACGTCGACGTCGCGGAACGGCGTTTCGCAGATCACCATGGTGTTCACGTACGGTTCGAACCTGGACCGTGCACGCAACCAGATCGATCGCGCGATCTCGAACGCCAAGCGTGTCCTGCCGGCCGACGTCGAGCCCCAGTCTTTTGCAGGCAGCATCAGCGACTTCCCGATCGTGTACTTGGCGGTGTCCTCGGACAAGCCCCTCAGCGAGCTGAACACGGACCTGCAGCGCTTGAGCGTTCCCCGACTCCAGAAACTCGACGGGGTCCGCAGCGCTGACGTGACGGGTGGGGCCACCCAGCACATCCTGATCCAGCCCAAAGCCCAGGCCATGGCCGCCAACGGCGCCACGGTCCAATCGCTCACGAATGCCCTCAAGAACAACGGGACACTGGTCCCGGCCGGAACAATCGAGGATCAGGGCAAGACGCTCTCCCTGCAGATCGGCAGCCCGGTGGACTCCCTCGACGTCATCAAAGGCTTGCCGCTCAGCGGGGCGAAGGCCGGCACCACAATCGGCGGCGTTGCCGACGTGAGCATCCAGGACGACGCCGCAACATCGATTACCCGGACCAACGGTAAGCCGACACTGGCCCTGTCCATCACGAAGAAGCCCGACGGCGATACCGTCGCCATCTCGCACGCCGTCAAGGATTCCATTCCCCAGATGGAAGCCGAACTCGGCTCCAATGCGCACTTCACCCCGGTGTTCGACCAGGCCCCGTACATCGAAAAATCCATCAAGGACCTCACCACGGAAGGCCTTCTTGGACTCGGCTTCGCGGTGGCAGTCATCCTCGTGTTCCTGATGTCCGTGCGCTCCACGCTCGTGACGGCCGTGTCCATTCCGTTGTCGCTCCTGATCACATTCATCGGAATATCGGCGACCCATTATTCGCTCAACATCCTCACCCTCGGCGCGTTGACCATCGCGATCGGCCGGGTGGTGGACGACTCGATCGTGGTGATCGAGAACATCAAACGGCACCTCAGCTACGGCGAGCACAAGCTCGCGGCCATCCTCAATTCCATCCGGGAAGTTGCCGGCGCCATCACGGCGTCCACCCTCACCACGGTTGCCGTCTTCCTGCCGATCGCCTTCGTGGGCAACCTGGCGGGCGAACTGTTCCGGCCCTTCGCCCTGACGGTGACCATCGCCCTGTTGTCCTCGTTGCTCGTGTCCCTCACCATCGTTCCGGTGCTGGCGTACTGGTTCCTCAAGTCGCCGTCGAC
Organism: Arthrobacter sp. B2a2-09; assembly: GCF_027587375.1. Lineage (GTDB taxonomy): Bacteria > Actinomycetota > Actinomycetes > Actinomycetales > Micrococcaceae > Arthrobacter. The sequence goes on along the minus strand of NZ_JAMXIC010000002.1, from coordinate 342,636 downwards.
GGCCGCGGAGGCGGAGGACGCCCGTGCCGCGGAGGACGCCCGGACCAAGGCGCACGAGGCAGAGCAACGCAGCCGGCTGCAGCGCGGCTATTTGCCCATCCTCGTCAAGACCCAGAAGCACCCGGTCCTGACGATCGTGGCCGCGGTCCTGGTGCTGGGCGGAACTGCGGCCATGTCCCCGCTGCTCGCCACGGACTTGCTGGGCGACTCCGGCCAGAACAGCATGACTGTGCGCCAGGTCCTTCCTGCCGGCACCAGCCTGGACCAAACCGGCGCCGCCGCCGCGCAGGTGGAATCGGTCCTCCGCGGGATCGATGGCATCAAGGACGTCCAAGTCACTTCGGGCAACGCCCAAACAGGTTTCGCCGCGCTCACCTCAAGTGGCGCTTCCAACTCGACGTTCACCGTGGTGACGGACGATAAGGCTGACCAGCAGAAACTGCAGGACACGGTCCGCTCCCGGCTCGCCAGCGCCTCGACTGCCGGGAAGGTCACCGTTGGTGCGCAGCAGGGTGGCCTGGGCACGTCTTCCAGCGTGGACATCACCATCAACGCCGCCAACTCCGCGGATCTCAAGACCGCAAGCGACGCCGTAGCGAAGGCTATGGACGGCGTACCCGGAAGTGCCGAGGTAGCCACCAACCTGGACGCCAGCCAGTCCGTGGTCCAAGTAAAGGTTGATCGCGCCAAAGCCGTCGCCGCCGGGCTGAACGAAGAGCAAGTTGCCGGTGTCCTGGCGTCCACGGTCAGTCCCATCCCCGCAGGCACTGTCCGTATCGACACCACTGACTTCCCGGTACAGATCGGCGAAGGCACGCACTTCAGCAGCATTGCCGACGTCAGGGCCATCAGTCTCCCGACGCCGGCTGGCCCCGTTCCGCTGTCAAGTGTCGCGTCGGTGGACCAGGTGGACACTCCGGTATCCATCACCAGCAGCAACGGCCAGCGGAGCGCGAAGGTGACCGTCACGCCGTCGGGCTCCAACCTTGGTGCCGTCAGCACGGCAGTCAGTGACCGGCTGGCCTCCGTGCAGCTACCGGCAGGCGTTACAGCCACGATCGGTGGCGCCACCACGCAGCAGGCCGACTCGTTCCAGCAGCTCGGCCTCGCGCTCCTGGCCGCCGTCGCCATTGTCTATGTCATCATGGTGGCCGCGTTCAAGTCCCTCATCCAGCCCCTCATCCTGTTGGTGTCCGTGCCGTTTGCGGCGACTGGCGCCATCGCTTTGCTCCTGGTCACGGGTGTTCCGCTCGGACTACCTTCACTGATCGGCATGCTGATGCTGGTGGGAATCGTGGTGACCAATGCGATCGTCCTGATCGACCTCATCAACCAGTACCGCAAACCACACGATGGCAGCCCGGGAATGAGCGTGGCGGACGCCATCACCCACGGCGCCCGGCAGCGGCTACGTCCCATCCTCATGACGGCACTTGCTACCGTATTCGCCCTGACGCCCATGGCTTTGGGCCTCACGGGAGGCGGCGGGTTCATTTCCCGGCCGCTCGCGATTGTCGTTATCGGTGGCCTTGTCTCCTCCACGGCTTTGACCCTCGTCCTTGTGCCCGTCCTCTACAAGCTGGTTGAAGGCCGGCGGGAGAAGAAGGCGCTGCTCAAGGCACTCACGCAACGCCCCGACGTCGCGAACGACGGCGTGGCCGGCCATGGCGACGGCGACCACCAGGACTGGACCACCGGAATGATTCCCAAAGTCACCGGCCGCCGATCCGCATCCAGCCCCGCGGAATAAGGGCGACACACCGGGAACAAAATGATGCTGTGCCCTGTTACAGGCGGTGATACATGCAAATACATCTATTTTGGGATAGACTGTTGACAGAGCCCGAACACCAATAGGGCAGGCAGAAAGGCACATCATGGAGATCGGCGTATTCAGCGTCAGCGACATCACCACTGACCCCACCACGGGCCACACCCCCACGGAGAACGAGCGCATCAAGGCCGCCGTGGCCATCGCAAAGAAGGTCGAAGAGATCGGCATGGACGTCTATGCGATCGGCGAGCACCACAACCGCCCCTTCTTCTCGTCGTCCCCCAGCACCACACTGGCGTACATCGCGGCGCAGACTGAACGCATCACGCTGTCAACGTCCACCACGCTGATCACGACGAACGATCCCGTCAAGATCGCCGAAGACTTCGCGATGCTCCAGCACTTGGCGGATGGCCGCGTGGACCTCATCATGGGCCGCGGCAACACCGCCCCCGTCTACCCTTGGTTCGGCAAGAACATCCAGGACGGGATCGAACTCGCCATCGAGAACTACTCCCTGCTGCGCCGGCTGTGGGATGAGGACACCGTCAATTGGAGCGGCAAGTACCGCACCCCGCTGCAGAACTTCACCTCCACGCCCCGCCCGCTCGACGGCGTCGCCCCCTTCGTCTGGCACGGCTCCATCCGCAGCCCGCAGATCGCAGAACTTGCCGCTTACTACGGCGACGGCTTCTTCGCCAACAACATCTTCTGGCCCAAGGAGCACTACCAGCAGCTGATCGGCCTGTACCGCGAACGCTATGAGCACTACGGCCACGGCAACGCAGACCAGGCAATCGTTGGCCTCGGCGGGCAGTTCTTCATGCGCAAGAACTCCCAGGACGCCGTCAAGGAGTTCCGCCCCTACTTCGACAATGCACCGGTGTACGGCCACGGGCCCTCGCTCGAAGACTTCACGTCCCAGACCCCCCTGACCGTCGGTAGTCCGCAGGAAGTCATCGAGAAGACCCTGACTTTCCGGGAGTCCTTCGGCGACTACCAGCGCCAACTGTTCCTAGTGGACCACGCAGGCCTGCCGCTCAAGACCGTCCTGGAGCAACTGGACCTCTTCGGCGAAGAAGTCCTGCCGGTCCTGCGCAAGGAATTCGAGGACCGCAAGCCTGCCCATGTACCCGACGCACCCACCCATGCATCCCGGGTGGCAGCGTCCTTCATCGCCTCGGCCAGCGAGGCGGTTGCGGATTCCGCTGGGCGGACGCCGTGACTACCAAAGCGCCCACCTCGTCCGCCGTGCGCCTCGCCGCCGAAACCTGGGAGTCCTTGTTCCGCTCCCAGGTGGCGGTGATGCGCCGGCTCCAGGCCGGCCCGGCCTTCAAGAAGCTGCCCATCAAGGAGTATGACGTCCTGTTCACGCTCTCCCGGTGCCCCACGGGCAAGCTGCGGCTGAACGAGATCAACGATCACGTCCTGCTCAGCCAATCGAGCCTGAGCCGGTTGGTTGACAGGTTGGAGACGCGCGGGCTCGTGGAGCGCAGCATCGCCCCCGACGACGGACGCGGGATCCTGCTGGGGCTTACCGCGGCCGGGCAGGAACTGCAGAAAGAGATCGGCCGGGAGCACGTCCGGGACATCGCCGAACTTGTGGCGCCGGCCCTGACAGCCGACGAACAACGTGAGCTTTTACGCCTGACCGAAAAGCTGCAGGCGTTCGTCGCAAGCAAATAGCCGCGCCGCAGCTGGCCGAAGGTCGCGCTAGCGCAGGACGACGAGCTTTGCCGGATCTTCATCCGGCAGCTCGTCGGCCACCACCGCGCTGACCTTCAAGCTCTTCAACGACAGGCTGCCGCCCACCGTGGATAGGAAGGCGGTGTCCGAGGAATCGCGTCCGGCTGTGATGCGGAGCATGGACTCGCGCGGAGCCAAGCCTGTGGGATCGATCACGTACCACGTTCCGTCGATGTGGGCCTCAGCCACGGCATGGAAGTCCATGGGGCTCAGCCCGGGCGCATACACCGCGGCGAGTCTGGCGGGGATGTCCTTGGAGCGCAGAAGGGCAATGGCAAGGTGGGCGAAGTCCCGGCAAACACCTTTGCGGTGCAGGAGCGTTTCCACCGCTCCATCCGTCCCCCGCGAGGAACCACTGACGTACCGGAGTTCGTCGTGGACCCAGTTCCGGACGGCCTGCAAAAGCTCTTCGCCGTGCAGCCCGCCGAACTCGGCATACGACGTCGGAAGGAGCCGATCGGACTCGGCGTAGCGGCTGGGCCGCACATAGCGGATGAGCTCCATCCGGGAGGACTCATCGGGGACACCAAAGCCCGCCACAGAGGCGCGGTAATCAACCGTTACCTCGCTGGGTTCGGCGAACTCCATGTAGTGGAAACGTCCGCCGTGATGGTCCGCCAGCTCAGTGAACGGAACAGCTTCGCCTTCCACCGTGACTGACAACTCTTCGGTCAACGATTCGTAGCCTGGATTGCGGGCAACAGCGATTGCCATCGCCACCTTGGTGTTGGCGACGGTCTTGAAAACGAGCTGGGCAGCAACGTTGCGTTCCATGGATCTCCGGAGTGTCGCGGCTGGACAACCCCCCGCTGTCGCCGATCTGTTTGTGTCAATCGTGGTTCTACAGATTGATCTTCAGAGACAGTAGCATCCGCTGGACGTTGGCGAATTCCGAACTCTGGTCAACGTACTTGGCGGCTTGGTCCAGGGTGTCAAAGGACTTCGCCGGAGCAACTACTTCATCCGTGGCGAAAGCATGCACGGCGGGCACGTCCCCGAAGTAGTAATTGCCCTTTCCTGCGGGCCCCACCACAAGGTTCCGGAGCTGGCAGGCCTGGCCATCAGATCCGGCCACCAAGTTGGTGATGCCGTACGAACCGAAGAACTTATAGCCCTGGATGACCCGGAACACCACATGCGGGGGGATCGTGGAATCACCGTCCGCATGGGGAAGGTCAATGGGAACGCTGCTGACCACCACGTAAGGACGCTTGGCGGCCGGATTGCAGTCCGCCGCATTTGCCGAGGGCAGGCCCGTGTGAAGGGTCGCCAGATACCCTCCCTTGGCGTCTTTGACCTCGATCTTCAGGGCGCCCGGCATGGAACCGGCGTCGGGCGTGACCGATTGCGCAATCCAGTCACTCGGAAGATCGAAGCTGACCTTCTTGGCCGCATCCGAGTACGTCTTCCACGCCGAGGCGGTCGCCCCCGCCGTCGCTGTGCTTCCTGCGGAGGGGCTCCCCGAACCGGTGGAGACGCCCGACGTCGGGGCCGTACTGGAGCCCGACGGCGTCGCGCTCCCGGGAGCCGCACTGTTGGACCCGGCTGTCCAGACGGGTCCGCCCTTGCCCTCGGAACTACAGCCAGTCGCGGCGACCACGATGAGCGCACCCAGGACGGCGACTGAAATCTTCAACGGGATCCGCTTTGCTCTCATGCGCACCAGCCTAGCGGCGCCGATCCGCCGCCTGCCCGTCCGGTTCGGCGTTTCGCACGTGCAAACCTCGCCGATGCACGCCGGGCCGCCGCTTCGGCTCGCATCGTAGGACTAGGCTGGACGCATGGCTCCCGATCAGCTTGATGAGGACGAAAACAGTGTGGCGGACATCTCCGCCCTGGACATCGCGGACTGGCGTTTGCGCACGTTTGCCTTGTACGACGACGTCCGCAAGATCGCGATGGACGATCCCTTCCAGGCCCACGTCTACTGGCGCCAGGAACGGGACCGCATGTTCGGAACCCACCCGGCCTCGGCACTGACTACCGCCAGCAAGCAGGCATTCTCGGGATTGCGCACCGCGGACTACGATTCCCGGTTTCGCCGCTATGCTTCCCTTTCTCCCGAAGGCGCGGGCCAGGAGATGAACGTCCAGACCGGAACCGACGGCGTGGTGCCGTTTGTCCGCCTCGGCACCTTCGACCTCGACGAGCTTGGCTCGTTGGCCGTGTGGCGCCTCCGGAGCTACGGCGGCGGCATCTTCGTGCCCTTCCGCGACGCTACAGCCGGCAAACCCGGAGGAAGCTACGGGGCCGGCCGGTACTTGCTGGACACCATCAAAGGCGCCTTCCACGGCCTTCGCGGATCCGGGCAGCAGGAGTTCGTGCTCGACTTCAATTTCGCCTACAACCCGTCCTGCGCCTACAACGAGGCCTGGGCTTGCCCCTTGGCCGGGCCGGCGAATCGCCTGGCCGCTGATATCCCGGTTGGCGAGCTCTACCTGCCCGTCTAAACCTGCCGCCTAAACACGCGCGAGGACGTAGGATGTCTTCATGACTTCCTCACGTGCACGCCGGATCGCCCGCGTCCGCCCGCTCTCGCCCACCGCGCCCGACGAACACTTCTTCGTGGCAAACGACGCCGTCGACTTCGCTTCCGCAGAAGGCCGGAGCTGGACTGTGGTGGACAGCCCGTTCCCGGGCTCGCCGGCAAATAGCGGCAGTGCCGGGCGGCCGGGGTGGTTTCGAGGCACTGAGGTTTCCGAGGATGCGTTCACGTTCCTGGCGCCGTCTGTTCCCGCCAACGTCTTCGGTATGGCGCACAACACCGGCCAGCCGGGCCGGGACCTGCCTGCGCAGGCGTTCCACAAAGCCGCCACAAGTGTCGTCGGACCGGGCGATGCCATCGAACTCGCCTCGGACGTCGGCTACGTGGACCCCGAAGCGGAACTGACCGTCGTCGTCGGACGCAAGGTCCGGGGGCTCACACTCCACAACGCTCGCGAGGCCATCCTCGGTTTCACGATCGGCAACGACGTCTCGGCGCGGGACCTGCAGAAGACCGACGAACTGTGGATCAGCGCGAAAAGCCAGGACACGTTTACTCCTGCGGGACCGTGGATCGTCACGGATCTCAACGACGGTGATCTTTCGATCGGCATTGTGCACAACGGCAGGGAATTGCGCACGGCCAGCACCGCGGACCTCGGATGGAAAGTGGACGAGATCCTCGTCTACCTCACTTCGTTCATGACCTTGCACCCCGGCGATCTGGTCCTTACCGGCTTCCCGGCCGAGTGCGCCAGGATCGAGCCCGGAGACATTGTGACCTGCCGCATTGAGGGCATTGGAGAGCTCAGCAACCCCGTAATAGCAGCATCTTGGGAGAAAATTCCCAGTTTGATATGACAGGCTTGAGCCATGGAGCCTCCTGCCGTGCCGGCAATTGAGACGCGGCAGACGTCCCTTTTCAGGCCAAATACAAGCAACCGCCGCAAAGGCGCGCTGCGCTATCCGGTGGTCAGGCAGCTCATCCGCTTCACCGGCGTCGGGATCATCTGTACCGTCGCCTCGCTGGCGCTGTACGCGCTGTTCCGGCCGTGGATGGGACCCCAACCTGCCAACGCCGCAGCACTGATCATCACTTCACTCATGAACACGGCCCTGAACCGGCGGCTGACCTTCAAGATCAGCGGCAACCGCAATAGGACACGGGACCACTTGAACGGGCTGATCGTGATCGCCGTGGCGCTGGTCATCACGGGCGGGAGCCTGGGCGTGCTGCATGCATTACGGCCCGAGGCCACCCTCGCCGAGGACCTCTGGACCACCACGCTGTCCGGATTCGTCGCGACCGCCGTACGGTTCACCATGCTGCGGCACTGGATTTTCCGCAGGGCCCGCCACGTTTGATTCCCAACTGATCCCCACCGCCACCCTCGCCTCGCAAGCTCGGCCAGGGAACCCTGGCGGCGTGGGCCCACGCAGTTGATGTCGTTTTGAGCCCTCAAAACGACATCAACTGCCAGCTAGTTGGGTGGGGACAGTCAGCGGCGACCGAGCCCCTGTACGCTCCCGACGGCGGCAGCCACGGCTTCCGCCGCTTGCTCCAGTTCCGCTGAAGTCACAGTGGAGTCGAAGCTGAAGCGGACAGCAGTGTGGGCCACCTCGGGCTCAATTCCCAAGGCCAGCAGGACCGGCGACGGGGCGTCGGATCCCGCGGCGCATGCCGATCCGCTCGAACAGACCACGCCAAGCCGCTCAAGCTCAAGCAGGACCGACTCTCCGCTGGTGCCCGGGAAGCAGAAGGACGCGACGGACGGCAAACGCTGCGACGGGTGGCCGGTCAGCACGGCACCGGGCACAGCCTCAAGGACAGCGCGGATGAAGGCATCCCGCAACTCCGAGACACGCCCGGCCAGTCCGGGCGGCTCGGCATGGGCGAGCGTCAGTGCCGTGGCCAGCGCAACAGCACCCGCCACGTTTTCGGTCCCGGAGCGCCTGCCCCGCTCCTGGCCGCCGCCATGGACCAGCGGTTCAAGGCGCAGCCTTCCCTTGGCATAGAGCACGCCGCTTCCCTTGGGCGCGCCGAGCTTGTGGCCCGAAATACTCAGGGCGTCTACTCCCAGTTCCTTGACGCCCAGCGGCAGCCAGCCCGCAGCCTGGACGGCGTCCGTATGGAATGGCACGCCATGTTCCGCGGCCACCTCCGCGAGTCGCCGCACGGGCTGCACCGTCCCGATCTCGTTGTTTGCATACATGATGCTGACGAGGGCCGTCTCCGGACGCAGGGCAGCCCGGAGCGCTTCAGCCGTCACAACACCGTGCCGGTCCACGGGGACCACGTCCACCTCAAACCCATGGACCCGTTGCAGGTAGAGCGCGGATTCCTCGACGGCGGGGTGCTCGATAGCGCTAATGACCACGCGATTCAGGGAAGGATCCGCCGCACGTCTGGCGAGGGAAATTCCTTTCACCGCCAGGTTGTCCGCCTCGGTGCCGCCGGAAGTGAAGGTGATCTCCCCCGGCCGGCAGCCAAGTGCCTTCGCGACCGCCGCGCGAGCCCCGGACAACGCGTTCGCAGCCGCTTCGCCGAGGCTGTGATGGCTTGAGGGATTGCCGAACTCCCCCGTCAAATACGGCCACATGGCTTCGAGGACTTCCCTGCGGACGGGTGTGGTCGCCGCGGCGTCGAGGAAGATCATCGCGTCAGCCGAGACCCAGGGTTGGGTCCTGTGCCACGTCGAGCGTCACGTCCAGGCCCAGATCCAGCGCGTTGACACTGTGCGTGAGTCCGCCGATGGAAATGACGTCGACTCCAGCGGCGGCGATGTCCGCCACAGTGTTGACGTTGACGTTGCCGCTCGCCTCGACGACGGCGCGGCCAGCCACCTGCTTCACACCGGCACGGAGCTCCTCGAGGGAAAAGTTATCCAGCATGATCGTGTCCACCCCGGCCGCGAGCACGGGTTCGATCTGCTCGGCGCGGTCCACCTCCACCTCGAAGTGCGTGGTGTGTCCCAGCTGGGCCTTGGCGGCCTTGAGCAGTGCGGTGAGCTTGGCGGAATCGCCCCCGGTCATCACTGCCAGGTGGTTGTCCTTGGCCAGAACGGCATCGGACAAGCTGTAGCGGTGGTTGGCTCCCCCGCCGCAGCGCACGGCGTAGCGTTCGAGCACCCGCAGCCCGGGGGTTGTTTTCCGCGTGTCGGTAATACGGGCCTTGGTGCCGTCGACCAGCTTGACGAACTCCGCGGTCTTGGTGGCAATGGCGCTCATGCGTTGGGCCAGGTTGAGCCCGACGCGTTCGGCCAGCAAGACCGAGCGGGCGCGACCGCTGACGCGCGCCAGGTGGGTTCCGGCGTCGAACGCTTCACCGTCGGCGAGCAACAGCTCCACTTCGGTGTCCGGGTCGACGAGCAGCATGGCGTCGCGGAACACCGTTCCGCCGCTGAAGACCCCCGGAACCCGGGCATTGAGCACGGCGGTGGCCCGGGCTTCGGCGGGAATGAGCAGCTGCGAGGTGATGTCGCCGCTCGGCGCGTCCTCCGCAAATGCCCGCTCCAGAATGTCCCGGACGGGTGCTGCGGGGAGGGTCAGGCTAGTCATTGACGAGGCTCGCTTTCCGGCGGATCGTGTATCTCTGTTGTGGTTCTTCGACGACGGTTTCACGCTGCAGTTCGGCCGTGTCACTCCGATAGTGCGCCCCCATCGATCCCCGCCGCGCCCCCGCAGCCCGCACCAACAACTGCGCAGCAAGAAGCAAATTGGCATCTTCATGCACCAAAGGATCCGCCGAATCAGCAACACCCTCAGGAACCACGACGTCGGCCCAAGCGTCGAGTGCCTCAGCAGCCTCCCGAAGCAACCCCCCGGTCCGAAGCACCCCGGCCTTGGCAGTCATCAGCCGACGAAGCGCGGTACGAGAGAAGGGCTCGGGGACCAACTCAGGCTGCCACGCGGTGAGCACCCCGGCCGGCTCGGTGGTTCCCGAAAGCGCCGTTGTTGCGTGGAGGTCCACGCCGGCCGTCGAGCTTGCGAGGCGATCGCCGGCGAGAGACCGGAGCGCAGGCGCCGAGGGAACTAGCGAGTCGGTCACCCCACCGCTCGACCGCCCCCAGCCAAGGAACCCCTCTACAGCCCGCCGTCCAAAGACAAGCCCTTCGAGCAGCGAGTTGCTGGCCAAGCGGTTGGCACCCTGGACCCCGGTGCACGCTACTTCTCCGGCAGCGAGCAATCCAGGCACAGAGGTCCGGCCGTGGAGGTCCGTGACCACCCCACCCATCCAGTAGTGGGCTGCAGGGGCAACCGGAACGGGCTCGAGGGTCCAGTCGACGCCGGCTTCGCGGGTCCGGGCGCTGATCGTCGGGAAGCGCTTCTCAAGGAAGCCCTCCCCCTTGTTCGCTTCCACGACCCGGGCGTCAAGGAAGACGTGGCCGTTGGGATCACCAAGTGAAGCCAAGTGGAGGGCGATGCTGCGGGAGACGACGTCGCGCGGCGCTAGTTCGGCGTCCGGGTGGTAGCCAGGCATGAATCGCTCGCCGTTCGCGTCCACCAGGATGGCGCCTTCGCCGCGGACCGCTTCGGAAATGAGGAGCGGATCGGCGCCGATGGGAGCTGGTCCTCCGGCAGCGGACAGGACCATGCTCGTGGGGTGGAACTGGAAGAACTCCAAGTCTGCGAGCTCGGCGCCTGCCCGCCATGCGAGCGCGAGTCCGTCAGCCGTTGCCACCGAGGGATTGGTGGTCTGGGCAAACAGTTGCCCCGCGCCACCGGTGGCGAGCAGCACGGCATCGCCGAATACGCTCTCGAGACGGCCGTTGCGCAGGAATTCAACGCCTGTCACCCGCCCCTCGGACTGGATCAGGGCGGTGGCCTGTGCATGTCCGAGCACCTGGATCTTACCGGCGTCTTGCGCGTCAAGGACCGCAAGGATCAGGGCCTTCGCGACCCCGGCGCCGGTGGCGTCTCCGCCGGCGTGCAGGATCCTCGGCGCAGAGTGGGCGGCTTCGAGCCCCAAGGCGGGATCGCCGTCGTCGTCCGCGTCGAAACGGACACCGAAACGCTCAAGCCCCACGATGTCGAGGCGCGCTTCGGTGCACAGCACACGCACAGCCTCCTCGTTGCAGTGGCCCGCGCCGGCTTTGAGGGTATCCGTGATGTGCGCGGCGACGGTATCGCCGGGGGCGGGCTCCTCCAGCACCGCCGAAATCCCGCCCTGGGCGAAGAAGGTGTTGCTGTCCGCCAGCGCCCCCTTGCTGAGCAGGACGACGTCCGCACCGGCCTCGGCGGCCAGGAGCGCGGAGTAGAGGCCGGCGATACCGCTTCCGACGACGACGAGTCGCCGCCGCGCCGGAGCGCCGGGAATGCGTTCTGCAGTCATGTCAGGCTCGATTCGACTGGTTGGTACGGGGTGCGGCCTAGAGCGGCCGTGCTGCAAGCATGCGTTCGAGGGCGATCTTGGCGTTGTCCTTGACGGAGTCGTCCACCGTGATGCGGTTGACCACACGGCCTTCCACCAGTTCCTCGAGTACCCAGGCAAGGTAGCCGGGGTGGATGCGGTACATCGTGGAGCAAGGGCAGATCACCGGGTCAAGGCAGAAGATGGTGTGCTGCGGGTTCTCCGCGGCCAAGCGGTTCACCATGTTGATCTCGGTGCCGATCGCGAAGGTGGTGGGTTCGCTTGCGGCGGCGATGGCCTTCTTGATGAAGTCGGTGGAGCCAGCGCCGTCTGCCGCGTCAACAACCTCCATGGGGCACTCAGGGTGCACAATGACGTTCACGCCCGGGAATTCGGCGCGGGCCTTCTCGATCTGGCCCACGTTGAAGCGCTTGTGGACGGAGCAGAAGCCGTGCCAGAGGATGACGCGGGAATCCAGCAGGGTCTGTTCGTCGTTTCCGCCGAGTTCCTTGCGCGGGTTCCACATTGGCATCTGCTCCAGTGCCACGCCGAGGGCCTTGGCTGTGTTGCGGCCCAGGTGCTGGTCAGGGAAGAAGAGCACCCGCTGGCCACGTTCGAATGCCCATTCGAGCACCGTCTTCGCATTGGAGGAAGTGCAGACGATACCGCCGTTGCGGCCACAGAAGGCCTTCAACGCGGCCGAGGAATTCATGTAGGTGACCGGGATGACCGGGGCACGGCCTTCGGAATCAGGGGTTGTCCCGAAGAGCTCTTCGAGCTGCTCCCAGCATTCCTCCACCGAGTCCTCGTCCGCCATGTCCGCCATGGAGCAGCCGGCGGCCAGGTTCGGCAAGACCACTGCCTGGTCCTCGCTGGACAGGATGTCCGCAGTCTCTGCCATGAAGTGCACACCGCAGAAGATGATGGCCTCGGCGTCGGGCTTGGTCAGGGCAGCGTTGGCGAGCTGGAAGGAGTCGCCCACGAAATCCGCGTACTGGACAACTTCGTCGCGCTGGTAGAAGTGGCCCAGGATGACAGCCCGGTCCCCCAGCGTCTCCTTGGCGGCGCGGATCCGGGCGTCGAGCTCGGCATCGCTGGCCAACTTGTACTCTTCGGGCAACTGGCCCTGGCGGGGCGTGGCCTTTGGAGCGTCGTCAGAGCTGGAAGCGCCGGGACCGTAAGCCGGGATGCCGGCGAGAGCTTCAGCGAGGTCGTACTCCCACGGACCCTCGGCCAGAGCGGGGCTGCACGTCGAGCCGGCAGCGGAACGGCCGCTTTCGGCTTCTTCCCGCGTGATCAGCTGGATAGCTGTGTTGACGCTGCTCATGGTGTACTCCTGTTGTCTGGCCCGAGTCCGGGCGTGCCGGTGAAGCGGTAGAGGCGGGGCGGGCGGTGTTTTCCGCCCTGGAGGTATTCACCGGTTTCCTCGATTTCCGGTGTTCCCTTGATTTGCCGGCGGAAGTTCGCCGGATCCAGCTGACGGTCCAGGACAGCCTCATAGACTTCGCGGACCTGTGCCAGGGTGAAGAATTCCCCCAGCAAGTGATAGGCGATGGACCCGTAGGCCATCTTGTTGCGCAGCCGCCACAAGGCGTAGTCCACGATCGCATTGTGGTCGAAGGCCAGTTCCGAGAGCCGGTCTGCCCGGAACCAACGGACGTTCTCGGATTCGTCGGCCAGGGCGGCTTCCGTGGGCTGCACCAAGGCCCAGTAGACAATCGAGACGACCCGCTGGGCAGGCGAGCGATGCAGGCCGCCGAAGGCATAGAGCTGCTCGAGGTATTGGGGCACCAGCCCCGTGGTTTCGCGCAGGTTCCGGGACGCGGCATCTTGGAGGGATTCGTCGTGCTGCAGCGGACCGCCGGGTAGCGCCCACATGTCCTTGAACGGTTCGCGGATGCGGCGCACCAACGGCAACCACAGCGTGGGGCGGCCGGAGCTTTCACTCGGGCGGAGGGCGAAGATCACCGTTGATATGGCCAACGACGGCGGTGCGAGCCTGCGCTCTGCGACATTGGCGGAGGTGGCGTACACGGTATTCACCCCGCTTCTTTGCTGTAGGGACCAGAAAGTTAGTTATAGTCAAAATGACTAGAACTAATGGTACGACTGTCAGCGGACAGTTTCCAAATGTTTCAGCCCGCATGCTCCTTGGCCGCAGCTTCAAGGAGCGGCAAAGTTCGGCCTTGGAAGTGGGTATTCAGCACTATCACCGACGACGAGCGGAGCACGGTCTTGGTGGCGATGAGCTTGTCCAGCACGCGTTGCAGGTCCGAGTTCGACTTACCCACTACCCGCACCATGAGATCCGAACTGCCGGAAACGGTATGGACTTCAATGAGCTCGGGAATAGCGGCCAGGGCTTCGACAACGGCGTCGTGGCCCAGATCTTGGTTGATGGTCAGCGAGCAGAAGGCGACCACGGGGTAGCCGAAGCCGGCAGGATCGGGCTGCGGAACCCAGGGAGCCACCACCCCGCGCTCGGCCATCCGGTCCAGCCGGGACTGGACCGTGGCGCGAGCGACCTTCAAGACCCTCGATGCCTCCAGAACGTATGCACGCGGGGAGTCCGTGAAAAATCGGACAATCTTGGCATCCAACTCGTCCACAACCATCAGTTTTTCCTACTTCCAACCATGAGCTATACAAATCGGCACTCCATGCCCAGATGTCGCGCCAGCTTGTAACCATCCTCTCACGAGTGTTTTTCGCCACTTCGCTTGGGGAAGCGGTAAATTCGATAAGTCCCACGAGGACCAGCTGACAAACCATCCACAAGAAGGCAAACACGAATGACAACGAAGTCCACCGCTGTTCGACCCGCCATTCCTTCGCCCGGCCTTGGCCACTCGATGAAGCCGCGCCAGCTCACCATGATGGGCCTGGGCAGCGCCATCGGCGCGGGACTCTTCCTCGGCTCGGGCGCCGGAATCCACGCGGCCGGCCCGGCAGTACTCATCTCCTACCTTGTGGCGGGCACCCTGATCATCCTGGTGATGTGGGCACTGGGCGAGATGGCAGCCGCCAACCCGAACAGCGGCGCATTCTCCGTCTACGCGGAAAAGGCCATGGGCAAGACGGCCGGATCCACCGTCGGCTGGCTTTGGTGGCTACAGCTGGTAGTGGTCATCGCCGCGGAGGCACTCGGCGCAGCAGGGCTGCTGTTCTCCGTCTGGCCGGTCATCCCGGTGTGGGCACTGGCCCTGGTGTTCATGGTGGCCTTTACCGCGATCAACCTCGCCGGGGTCCGGAACTTCGGTGAGTTCGAATTCTGGTTCGCCATCCTGAAGGTCGCAGCCATTGTCGCCTTCCTCGTCATCGGCGCAGCCTTGCTGTTCGGCTGGCTGCCCGGCGCAACTTCCCCCGGGCTCGGAAACCTCACGGGCAACTTTGCACCCTCCGGCTGGTCCGGAATCGCCGCGGCGCTCTTCGTAGTGATTTTCGCCTTCGGCGGCACCGAAATCGTTAGCGTGGCCGCGGCGGAAACGCAGAACCCCGTACACAGCGTCGGCAAAGCCATCCGCACGGTGGTGTGGCGCATCCTGGTTTTCTACATCGGTTCGGTCTTCGTCATTGCGGCAGTGCTGCCCTCCGACTCCGAAGGATTGAAGTCGCCTTTCGCCGGTGTCTTGAACCTTGCCGGGATCCCGGGAGCCGGCACGGCCATCACCCTCGTTGCCGTCGTGGCCCTGCTTTCCGCGCTCAACGCCAACCTCTACGGCGCCTCGCGCATGGTCTTCTCTTTGTCTGAGCGCGGCGAAGCGCCGGCTTTCCTGTCGCGGCTGCGCGGCGCCCAGGTGCCCATGGCCGCCGTCGGGGTTTCCGTTGCCTTCGGCTTCATCGCCACCATCCTGGAACTACTCTTCCCCGACCACGTGCTTCCGGCACTGCTCAACCTCGTAGGCTCCACCTGCCTCGTGGTCTGGGGAACGGCACTCGTGTCCCAGTTCATCCTGCGCCGCCGCGCCGATCGCGAAGGAACCGAGCTGCCGCTTCGCATGAAGGGTTTCCCCTTCCTCACCGTATTCGGACTAGCGCTGCTTGCCCTGATCTTCGTGGTGGGCTTCTCGAATGCCGAGAGCGCGGGCCAACTGATCGGCACGTTCCTGTTGATCGCGTGCATCGCCGTGGCCTGCCGGATCGGGGCAAAGGTCAAGTCCGCACGAAACGCCTAAGCAAACCCAACTGACTGGCAGTTGTTGTCGTTTTGACGCCTCATAACGACAACAACTGCGAGCTAGTTGGGAGGGGCGCCGGGTGCACAAACTGCTATGTGTTCCCACGGGATAGCTGGCAGTTCATGGCAGTTTGACTAGCCTCGAATAGGCGGATTGCCTACAATCCAAACAGTGACTACGGTCACGTCCATGGACTCACTTCTTCCCGCCGTGGCCGCAGCCGACGCCGCGCCCCTGTCCCCCGGACAACTCAGGGAGCTCTATTCCCTGATGGCTGCCGTTCGATACCTGGATACCTCGGCCGTCGCCTGGCAGCGCCAGGGAATCATCCCCGGCTACGCTCCGGAACTCGGCCAGGAAGCCGCCCAGGTCGGCAGCGCCTACGCCCTCGACACTGCACGCGACTTCGCCTTTCCGACGTACCGCGAGATGGGCGTCGCCAGGACAATGGGGGTGGACATGGTGGCGTACATGTCCACCCACAAGGCAACGTGGCACGGCGGTATGTACGATCCCCTGGCAAGCCGCCTCGCGCCCATCCAGGCCGTCGTGGCAGGATCGGTCCTTCATGCCGTTGGCTGGGCCCACGGCCAGACCCTGAGTGGTGGACAAGGAGTGGCCCTCAGCTACTTCGGCGACGGCGCTTCCTCCCAAGGCGATGTCCATGAGGCCATGAACTTTGCCGCCGTGATGAAAGCACCCGTTGTCTTCTTCATCCAGAACAACGGCTGGGCGATTTCCGTGCCCACCGAACGGCAGGTTGCCGGCGGCTCGGTGGCTGCACGTGCCGCCGGCTATGGAATCCCGGGCACTCAGGTGGACGGCAACGATGTGGTCGCTGTCCATGAGGCCACCCGCAACGCCTTCGCCCACTGCCGCGCAGGAAACGGTCCGGTTGTGGTCGAGGCCATGACCTACCGCCGCGGGCCGCATTCCACCGCCGACGATCCCGGCCGGTACCGGAGCCTCGACGACGAGCGCATCGACGCCGGCGAGGACCCCCTGGAACGCCTCCGCGAGCGCTTGCTGGCTGAAGGCGTCGCCGACGAGGCATTCTTCATGACCGCCAACCAGGCGGCCCGGGCAGAGGAAGAAGCGATCCGCACCGGAATCGAAGCCCTCGGCCCGAGGCCCGGCAACGAGATGTTCGATTTCGTCTTCCAGGAAACCACCCCCGCCCTTGAAAACCAGGCCACCCGTTGGCGCGAGGAGTCCGAACATGTCTGAGAGCACAACTGCCCTTCTTGAAGCCGGGGCACGAGACGAACAATCCGTAAAGCTTTCCATGCAGCAGGCACTCAACCGCGCTTTGGACGAGATCCTCTCCACCGATCCAAAAACGGTGGTCTTCGGCGAGGATTGCGGCCAATTGGGCGGAGTCTTCCGCATCACGGACGGACTGCAGGCCAAGCACGGAGAGTCGCGGGTCTTTGACACGCCGCTCGCAGAATCGGGCATCCTGGGCATGTCCGTGGGCCTGGCCATGGCCGGCTTCCACCCGATTCCAGAGGTACAGTTCGATGGCTTCGCGTATCCCGCCATCAACCAGATCGTGTGCCAGATCGCCCGGATGAACTACCGCAGCCGCGGCACCTTGCCGATGCCGATCACCCTCCGGGTCCCCAGCTTCGGCGGCATCCGCGCCCCCGAACACCACGGCGAAAGCCTCGAAGCACTCTTCGCGCACGTTCCGGGCCTCAAGGTTGTTTCGCCGTCGGACCCGCACGATGCCTATCACCTGCTCAAGTACGCGGCCTCGCGGCCGGACCCGGTGATCTTCATGGAACCGAAGTCCCGGTACTGGCAAAAGGGCGACGTCGACACATCCGACGCCGGGCCCCTTACCGGCGCCCGCATTGTCCGGCCAGGCCGCCACCTGACCCTCGTAGCCTGGGGTGCCATGGTGGCGCGATGCCTGCAGGTTGCGGAACTCGCGGCGGAGGACGGAATCGACGTCGAGGTCCTTGATCTGCGCTGGCTCAAGCCGATCGATGCCGAGGCACTCGCGACTTCCGTCGGAAAGACGCGGCGCGCCGTCGTCGTTCATGAAGCCCCGCTGACCTCCGGACTGGGGGCCGAAGTAGCCCAACTGATAACGCAAAGCTGCTTCGACACCCTGAAGGCACCCGTCGAGCGGGTCACCGGCTTCGACGTGCCGTATCCCTCCGGCGACCTGGAGGACGAATACATTCCGAACATTGACCGCATCCTCCTGGGGATCCAACGAGTACTGGAGTACCGACGTGGCTGAAATCAGCTTCCCCCTGCCCGATCTTGGCGAAGGCCTCATCGAGGCGACCGTGCTGGACTGGCTCGTCTCCCCCGGCGACCAGGTGGAACGGAACCAGCCGCTCGTGGAGCTGGAAACGAGTAAATCCGCCCTCGAGTTGCCGAGCCCGCAGGCGGGTAAAGTGATCCGTATCCACGGCGCGCCGGGCGAGACCATCAACGTCGGCGAGCCGCTGGTGGTGTTCGAAGTGCCGGACAATACTGCCGGCATCGTGGGCACCGTTCCGAAGGATGACGCACCGAAGCGCCGGGTCCGCCTGAGCGCTGTACTTGATGAGGACTGACACCATGAGCGGCAGGCACACCGGAGAGCACATCCACACTGTGGAAGGAACAGACCCGCATCTGTTCGTGGAAGTCCATGAGCCTGCCGAAGGCACCGACGCCAGGCTGCGTCCCGTCCTGCTGTTGCACGGCTTCTCCTCGTCCACCAAACTCAATTGGGGCGACACCGGCTGGATTTCCACCCTCAAGTCCGCCGGCCGGCGGGTCATCACGGTGGACCTTCCAGGGCACGGCCGGAGCAGTTCGCCGGAGGATCTGGACTCCTACTCCCCGAGCCGGATCCGCGCGGACCTGCTCCAGATAGTCGCCGACGCCGGTGCGCGCCCCGTGCGCGCCGGTGACCCTACCAGCGGACTCGACGTCATCGGCTATTCCTTGGGCTCCCGGCTCGCCTGGGAATTCGGGGCGACCCAGCCCGAACTCGTGCACCGGCTCGTGTTGGGCGGTCCGAACAAGGAAGACCCTCTGGCCTCCTTCGATCTCGTCGCCGCCCAGCACTACCTCGCGGACGGCACACCTATTGAAGACGAGTCCACCGCAGGGTTGCTCAAGATGGCACAGCTCTTGCCGAGCAACGATCTTTTTGCGCTCTTGTCGCTCATCGAGGCCATCAAGGGCGAACCATTCGATCCCGCCGAAGCCGTGCCCCACATGCCGATGCTCCTGGTGGCCGGTGATAAGGACGAACGCGCCGTCACCATGCCGGAGCTCGCTTCGATCGCCGCCCACGCCGGTGGCATGGTTGAACAGCTGCTCGTCCCGGGACGGAACCACAGCAACGCCGTGACCAGCCGGGTTTTCAAGGACGCTGCGGTGGCGTTCCTCGGCGTCTAATGGTGGCGGAGCGGCTGGCTTAGCCGGCCAGCCGCTCCGCATTGAGCGTCATGCGCTCCAGCACGCTGAGGGCCATGGCGTATTCGTCGATACCGATCCCCATCGAGAGGTCCTGGCGGGAGTCCTCAACGAGCCTTAGGGCTTCCGCACGTTTTGCGTGGCCCAGTTCGCTGAGACTGATGCGAGCGTCCACCATGATGATCATGCCGCGGCCTACCAGCGCGGCGAGTTCGCTTTCGCGACGCCGCGTGTCGCCGCCCCAAAAAGGGTTGAGTATTCCGTCAAGATCCTCGGGGCTAAGGGGTGTCTCGGCCAGGACATTGAGGGTCTGCCACTGCCTCCGGCTGAGTTTCAACCTCGCCAAGGTGCTGTCCAGATGCGCCTCCAATGCGGTATCCAGGCGTTTGATCCAGTAACCGATGGGCTTGTTCACATGGCCCATCGTGGCAGCGCAGAGCGGTCCCGGCAAGAAAGGTAGGCTTGATCCAGCGCTGGATGACGTGGAAGTGAGACGAATGGGCATGCGGTTCAAGGACCGTGCGGAAGCCGGACGCCGCGTGGCAGCAGGGCTTCCGCAGCTCCGGCAACGGCCGGACACCATCTTGCTGGGTCTCGCCCGTGGTGGGGTCCCCGTGGCGGCCGCTGCCGCCGTCGAGCTCTACCAGCCATTCGGCGCCATTCTGGTGCGCAAACTCGGCATTCCGGGGCGTGAAGAAACAGCGTTCGGCGCCCTTGCCTGGTCCAACGGCAGGATCGTCCGCATACTCAACCGGCCCCTCGCAGAACGCATGCTGCGGCACGGAATCACCCAGGCTTCGCTTGACGCGGTGGAGGTACGCGAGCGGGGAGAACTCCTGCGGCGCGTGAAGACCTACCCCGGTATCAGCTTCGATCTCTCGGGCAAGACCGTGGTTCTTGTCGACGACGGACTCGCGACCGGCGCAACCATGCGTGCCGCAGTCGAGGCCGTCCGCGCAGGCGGGGCGGCGACTGTGGTGACTGCGGTCCCAGTGTCATCCCTCGAAGCCCAAGCGTCCATCAGCCGGGTGTGCGATTTCATGATGTGCCTGCACACGCCGGGCAAGTTCCATGCCGTGGGCGCGTTCTACGAGCACTTCGAGCAATTGACCGACGACGACGCGGTGCGGCTTTTGGAACAGGCGGGGTAAGCTCGCTCCCAGCCGGTGCGTCGAGTCGATTCGGCTTGCAATTTTCGCCAAATCTTCACGTGGGGTTCAGGTTACCGCAGGCTTACAGGCATAAATTCGTAGTCAAGCAGGTCATTTGTTTGGTTCGGGCAGGAGAAGCCATGAGGGCCGCAGGTGTTCGCAACGGGGCGCGGTTACAGGCAACGCCTGGGCGGTATCGCCCGGGTCCGGGCCGCATACTGCTGATTGATTTCGGGCAGCAACTCTTGCTCTCGGTCTGTATGGATGGGCCGGTGCCGGGGCC
Organism: Arthrobacter sp. B2a2-09; assembly: GCF_027587375.1. Taxonomy (GTDB): domain Bacteria; phylum Actinomycetota; class Actinomycetes; order Actinomycetales; family Micrococcaceae; genus Arthrobacter. The sequence goes on along the minus strand of NZ_JAMXIC010000002.1, from coordinate 322,244 downwards.
GGAAGAATTCCTGTTGGGCTTGACCTGCGCCGATGTCTTTGGCGGAAGCGTCCGCTGCCTGGGCATCCGGTTCCGTGGCGGAAGCGCGCCGGGATCGTTCGACTTGCTGCATGCATCGCCTTCGGGGCGATTAAGCGCGTCGTTCGCACGTGTTGGCGTTTCAACGGATGCACCTATGTTGCACGGTGACACGGTTTCGGCGTTCTTCCCGCTCGGTGGGCTCAAAGAATCGGACGTCGCACGGATGTATCCGTTCACGGTACGTGACGGCAGACTGGCCGGCGGGAGCCCTGCTTTCGCCCGCCTCGGCGGATGAGAGACGACCACCATGCAGTTAACGGCGAGCCCCCAGGCGATCGAGGACTGACACGATTACGCTGTCGGCCGCTGATTGCTCATCACGATGTGGCTCGAGGGCGGAACCTGCGTAAACGGGAAGCCGCCGACGGCGTTTTGGCGACCGCTCGCCCCGACGGCACCATGAATGAGCTTGGCGAGTGATGGTGACGGGCCTACGCCGAATTCCTGCCTCAGCTCGGCGGAGTAGCTCTTGTAGGTGCGAATCGCGGATACGAGGTCACCGGTGGCAAGGTGTGCCTGGATCAGCAACCGGTAGGAGGACTCCCGGAATGGTTCCAGGGAGATCGCCACGGTAGTGGCGGCCTTGGTTTCCTCGGCGTTTCCATGGCTGAGGTGGTATGCGGCGATGGAGTCGAGGGCTGCTGTCCGCACTGCTCGGAAGCGTTCCTGTTCGGCCAGGATCCAGTCCTCGTACCATCCCGGAAGAAGCTCCGCTGTTCGAAGCCGTTCCCACCTCGGGTACCAATCGCTCAGTTCGGAGGCCGGGGCGTGAAGCTCGCGTTCAAGGTCGGTGATATCAACGAGTACCTGCTCACTGAGCGCCACGGAAACATCTGTGGTTCCGTCGGCGTCGAGCAGGCCGGGGAGCTCGTGATTGATGTGCCAGATGCTCACCCTGAGGCCGACCGCGGCCTGGGCATCGGAGGAGTCCGGCCAGAGAAGTCCAGAGAGGAACGTGCGCGGCCGCTCGCCGAACAGGGCCAGCGCGGTGAGAAGGCGTTGCTGCCGATGCGCTACCTTCTGCCGCCGGCCATCCCGGCTCAGTGTCCACCCATTGAGCAGGGTCAGGGACCACTGTGGATCTGGTGATGAAACCACGTCTCGTACCCCAATCGAACGTCGGATTCCTGGTGGGCAAAACGGTACGTTGTCAGAGACTAGCCAGCGTTGACTGACCCGGTCACGAGTGGCCACTACTTGAATCAAGGAACCCTGACGGATGTCCTACTTACTCGTTATCGATTCCTGCCCCGGCTGGCCTCGGAAGCCCTCGGCTGAAACGTTCACAACAAAAGCCGCGCCGCCTTGTAACGGTGCTGTAACGGGTTCGGTCCCATGCTCATGCCAACATGCACCTGACCTGGTGCATGTAACGGCGAGCGAAATCGAGGTGCGGTCATGAACGATCCAGGCCCACTTTCCCGGCGACTGTCCAAAAGAGGACGCCGTATGCTTCCCAGCTGGTGTTCCACATTCGTGCGGGTAGACGGACGGGGGTGAGAGCGGTGTCCATTGGACAGTTGGAGCCTGCCAGCGGCCGGACCCCTGTTGCTTCGGCCCCGGGGACTTCGCTCCCGGCGGCTTCGATCAGTGTGGTGATTCCCACTTTGAATGAGGCATTGAATCTGCCGTGGGTGCTCAGGCGGATGCCGTCGTACGTTGACGAAGTGATCGTCGTGGACGGTCGCTCGGAAGACCTCACCGTGGATGTAGCGCGCGCGCTTCGCTTCGACGTCGTCGTGGTGAACGAGCTGCATGCCGGCAAGGGCGCCGCCATGCGGGCAGGTTTCGCCGCGGCCACCGGGGACATCATCGTCATGCTCGACGCGGACGGCAGCATGGACCCGAGGGAGATCGGCTGGTTCGTTTCACCCCTGCAGCACGACCACGATTTCGTCAAGGGCTCCCGTTATGTCACCGGCGGCGGATCCGATGACTTGACGCGTTTGCGCAATCTAGGCAACCGTGCACTCACAGGGCTGGCGAACAGAGCCTTGCACTGTAACTTCTCGGACCTTTGTTACGGGTATATCGCTTTCCGCAGGGAATGCCTGGAAGTCCTTGAACTCAAGTCCGATGGTTTCGAAATCGAGACCGAACTGGTGTCGCGGGCGGCACGGGCGGGGCTTCGCATCGCTGAGGTGCCAAGCCATGAGCTGTCCCGCATTTCGGGCAATTCACACCTGCAGACCTTCCGCGACGGGTGGCGCGTCTTGCGCACGCTGACCCGTGAGTGCGTCGGATGGGACGCGCCGACGGCGGGAGTTCGGCCGGAGGCCCTTCGGCGGGTGAAGTACCGGTATCCGGACATGAGGTTTCCCCATGTTCCTACCGACCCGCAGACGGTCCTGACGATGCTGGCGGACGGCTAATGCCCGGCGGTGCCGGCTGGCCCACCGTCAGCGTCGTGATCTGTTGCTTCACCGAAGCCCGGTGGGAGTTGCTGCTCCGCGGGATCGCATCGGTTCAGTCCCAGACGTTCCGGCCGGAACAGTTTGTTGTCGTCGTTGACCACAACGAGGATCTGTACCGGCGATTAGGTCTGTACCGGCGGCTGACGGGTGCGCTGCTGGGGGTCGAAGTGGTGGAGAACTCGGGTCCTCGGGGCCTTTCCGGCGCTCGCAACACCGGGGTGGGAGCGGCAACCGGTGACGTCGTGGCCTTCCTCGACGATGACGCCGAAGCCGCCCCGGACTGGCTGGCGCGGCTCGTCCTGCTATATGACGATCCAGACGTGTTGGCGGTCGGGGGCCGGGTTGAACCCGTATGGGAATCAGGTCGGCCGGCGCACTTTCCTGAAGAGCTTGATTGGATTGTCGGGTGCACCTATAAAGGGTTGCCCAGAGTCGCGGCGCAAGTGCGTAACGTGATCGGCGCGAACATGTCCTTCCGCTGCGATGTCTTTGGGCGGGTCGGCGGATTCAATGCGTCCCTTGGCCGGCAAGGTGATCGTCCCCTTGGCTGCGAGGAGACCGAATTGTGCCTGAGGGCATCCATCGGTTCGCCCGGAACCCGCGTGGTTTACGAACCGGCAGCCGTGGTTCGCCACCATGTGCCGGCTACGCGCGGCACCCTGCGGTACATGTTGTCGAGGGCCTGGTCAGAGGGTGTTTCGAAGGCCCAGGTGACCCGGCTTCTCGGGCAGCGCGAAATCCTCGGACCGGAACGCCGATATGTTCGCCGTGTGCTGCCGCGCGCTGTCCTGGCCGGACTACGCTCCTACACGCACGACGGCGACGTGGGAGGTCTGGCCAGGGCGGGAGTGATCGTAGCAGTTCTGGGTGTCACCGCGATTGGCTATCTGCAGAGCCTATGGCAGTCGTCATCGTCTCCGGCGCGCGTATCCGGATCCGTCTTGTACCGGCTCATTCGCGACAACAGTGGAGGCAGGCCCAGTGATTAGCCAGCAGATCGCCACGTCCCCGGCAGTTGCCTTCGACGTCCACGGACGGGTCGCAATCAGGGTCGCTCAAGGGACGCCAGGTGAGGCGCAGCTACGTGACATGCTTGCTCCGTTCCTCGGCCCTTCGGCGTCAAACCTGCAGTTGAACATCAGCGGCGGCGTCACTCCGGTTCCCGCGCAATCCCATGCCGAAGACGCCTACCGGTATACGGACGATTCATTGTTCCTCCCGGAGGACCGGGTTCGGGTCACCCGCACGGAAAACGGGTTCATGGTTGAAGGGGCGGGCGAACTGCTGACGGCGGTCGTGCCGCTGTTGGACCACCTGTGCATCAGGCAGGATACTGCAATGGTTCACGCGGCGATGGTGAACTATCGGGGAGCGGGCATCCTGATGCCCGCATGGGGCGGCGTCGGGAAAACAAGTACGGTAGCGAAACTCTTAGCGATGCCGGGCGTCGGCTTCATGGCCGATGACTGGGGATTCATCACTGCGGAGGGGACGCTCCTGTCCTACGCAAAGCCGATGTTCATCAAGCCCCACCACCGGCCGATCTATCCGGACCTGTTCCAAGGACTCCGCAAGCCGCTCGCGCCGGGCTGGCTAACTTCGACGATCAGCAGCGTGGCCACCGCTGTACACCCTGTCATCGTCCGCTATCCACGCACGGCCGCGTTCACGCGGCGGTGGTCACCCGAGCACAGAATGGTCCATCCGGTAGACGTATTCGGCCCAGGGAAAATCGTTCCCGAGGCGCCTGCCCGGATCGCCGTCTTCCTCGAACGCTTCGACGGAGCGGAGGCCCGGTTGGAGCGCCGGACAGAAGCCTGGATGGCTGCGCGCATTGTGGGCAACTTTCATTCGGAATTGCCTTTGGTGTCGCGGCGACTCATCGAGGCCCTCGGGGCCACGGGCCTCGTGTCATTAGGCGAGCATTTCTCCGCAAAAACCTCCGTCATCACCCGTGCGTTGGGTGATGTTCCGTGCTTCGTGCTGCGCCTTCCCGCGACGTGGTCCGCCGACCGGACCTCGGACTATGTCGCAGGCACCGTCACCTCCATGGTGGACGGCCGGCCGTGAGCAGGAAGGCGGACGCCGGCAGCGTCCTGGACGTGTCTGTCGTCATCCCGGCCCGCAACGCCGCCAACTGGCTCGGCGAATGCCTGAAGTCCGTCTTTGACCAGAACCCCCGCGAGGTGATCGTCATAGACGGATGTTCGCACGACTCCACCGTGCAGATCGCCCGTTCCTACGGGGCACGCGTCATCTCCGACAGGGGGCGCGGACTGCCGGCGGCGCGCATGCTCGGTGCCCGAGCCGCGCACGCCGATCTAGTCGCGCTCATCGATGCCGACGTCATCGTGCCTCCAGGCGTTCTGGAGAAGCTGATGACGGAGTTCCAAGAAGGCGGCTTCGATGGTTTGCAGTTTGGACTAGTGAGCGAGCCCGACGGCGCCGGCTACTGGGGAGCCGCCCTTGCCTGGCACCATAACCACAGCCGGGTCCGCTCCTGGTTCGGCGTCAGTGCCACCCTGATGCGCCGAAGTGTGCTCCTCGACGCCGGGTTCGATGAAAGCTTCCGGTCGGGCGAAGATATCGAGCTCCGGATCCGGCTCGAGGAGGCCGGATGTCGCCTCGGGGTCTCTCCCACGACCTTCGTCAGGCACCGGTTCGCTGACAGCTTCGAGTACGCCCGCGACCAGTGGCTTCAGGACGGGGCCGGTTTGGCGCGCACGATGCACAAGCACCCCCGCCGCGCCGGCTGGCTGGTATTCCTGCCTTTACTTGCTACGGCTCGTGGCGTCCTGCTCTCCCTGGCCACCGCCCCCCGTTACCTGCCCTACTGGGCTGGCTTCGTCCTCTACAACTACGGGGCTTTCGGCAGCACCTTGCTTCGACTTCCCAGGCAGGGACTATCCCTCGGCGGGAACGCCATGTGGCTCGCGGCGGCCCGTATCGCCCCCATGGCTGCCGGTCTGCTGTTCTGGGCCCTTGCGGCCGTCGTGATTCCTGCCGACCATCTGGGGTTGGCCTCTGCTGTGGTCTCCGCAACAATGCTGACGGTGCAGCTGGGAATGCTCGGCGTCGGCCCAGCGACCCTTTCCGTACTGCCCGCCCAGGCTGACCGGGGCCGGACCCTGATACCGGCAAGCGTCGCAGCCGTAAGCTTTTCGTCGCTCGTCATGGCCACCGGCTTACTCGTCGTGACCTCTTTCCAGGGATCCGGCGTCGGGACTGCTTGGACGAATCCGGTCATGAGCGCCGCCTTTTTCGCCGCAGCACTCCTCGCCGCCGTCGCCTACCAGTTCGACCACATCGCCGTCGCCCAGGCCCGGGCAGATCGTGCATTGACGCGCAGTCTCGTGCAGGCCTTGTTCCAGCTCGCCACCCTCGCCGTTTGCCTTCTTACCGGCTACCGGGATCCGGCCGCGATCGTCGTTGCCGTGGCCACGGGTGCCTTGGCGAGCGTGCTCCTCGGCCTGGACCAGCTCAGACGCACCGATACGGCTCCGGAGTGGACGCAGGTGAATTGGCGCGAAGTGATGAAAGTCTGGGGTCCAGGCCTCCGCCAGCACGCACTCATGCTTGCCGACCGCGCGCCGGGCTACGTCCTTCCGCTAGTCGTGGCAGCGGCCCTGAACACCTCGGCTGCGGCGGCTTGGTACGTCGTCTGGATGCTTGCTTCAGCGATCTTTTTCGTGCCCCAATCGGCGGGCTACTCACTTCAGACCGCTATCGCGGCGGACACCTCCGACCCTCGCGCTTCTTCACGCCCAGGCTTGGTTCGGAAGGCCCTGCAGATGAGTCTCTTCCTCACCGCGCTTGCCGGGGTGCTGCTGCTGGCGGCCGGCTCACTGCTGCTGCCGTTGTTGGGGTCCAGCTACGCGTCGGCGTGGGTGCTGTTACCTTTCCTGGTCCCGGCCCTGATGCTCACTTGCGTCACACAGGTCTACTACGGGGTGTGCCGTTCCACCGGACGTTTGGCTGAATCCACGATGGTCGCGATTGCGGCGTGCGTCCTCGCGGTGGCACCAGCTCCCGCGGTCGCCCAACACTATGGGCTCACCGGAGTTTCCGTGCTCTGGCTGGTCGCCCAAATGGGCGCAGCCGTGGTCGCTGGCGGCCGGCTGCACCGTTTCTCACGGGACCACAGCCCCGCCCGGGCCGGACAGAATATCGAGCGCACGTCCGGGTCACGTGCGCACGGAGTACCGGCGCCGTGATGGTCGTACAAACCCCTTGGAGTGTCTCCACCACCCGCTTGCACCGATCCGACGTCGGCATTCTCCCCGTCGTCACCGGCCCGAAGCGTCCCCGTCCAGCCCAGCATCGGGCCGACCGGGGTGACCCGCGGGTTCCGGGCGCCCTTGCGTTGATGGCGGCGAGCGCCCTGGTCCTGGGGGTGTGGGCGCTCAAAACCGTGAACGCGCAGGACATTGGCGGGGCCGGCCTGATCCAAGTCCTGCCCTTCACCTATTTTTTTGCCCTGGGCCTGAGCCTGGCCGGTTTTGTCGGTTCACTCGGCCTCAAGGTTCTTCGCCCGTGGTTGCTCGTCGTTCAGCTTCTGGTTTTGATCGTCATTCTGCACGGGGCCGATCCGATCATTCACGGATTGCCCCGATTGGAAGCCAGCTACCGCCACTTGGGCATCACCGACTACATCACGCAGTCCGGAGGCCTGGACCGGAAGCTGGACGCATATTTCAACTGGCCCGGGTTCTTCGGACTACTGGCGATGCTCTCGAATTCCACCGGAGTCCACGATCTGACATGGGCTGCTACTTGGGCGCCGGTCGGCGTCAACGTCCTGCTCATGCCCGCGTTGCTGGCTCTGGCCCTGCGCCTTAGCTCCAGCCCAAGGCAAGCGTGGGCCGGCGTGTGGATGTTCTATCTGGCCAGCTGGGTGGGGCAGGATTACCTTTCCCCACAGGCCTGCGCCTTGCTGCTGCTGCTGACCCTGATCGCCTGTGTTCTGACAGTATTCCCCGGGTGGCCGTGGAAGCCGGCGGGCAAACTCGCTAGTCGGCTCAGGAATCTCGTGCGTCGGCTCGAACCCGGGAAGCCGGCGCCGATTCCAGCCGAACTGCCGCGGTCAGCCTTCATCATATTGGCCGCGGTGTGCGTGGTGCTCTTGGCTGGGATGACGGTCGCCCATCAACTCACACCTTTCGCAGCTATTCCTATCCTGGCGCTGCTCGCCCTGAGCGGAAGGTGCCGGCTGCGGTTCCTGCCGGTCCTGGCGTTGCTGCTTCCGGTCTGCTGGCTGGTCCTGGCCGCCACCCCTTTCCTCCTCGGCCACCTGCACACTCTGTTCGGGTCCATCGGCAACATCAACGCCGCCGCCTCTGCCTCGTTGCTCAACAGGGTGGGCGGTAGTCCGGCCCATCAGTTCATTGTCTACTCCCGGCTCGCGGAGGGCGCCGGGGTCTGGGTCCTCGCGGGACTAGGTAGCTTCCGGGGACGACGGCTACGGACGCGGTGGCTAGCCGCTGCGTTGGGGACCGTGGCACCATTCGTCATGTTCCCGCTCCAGTCGTACGGCGGTGAGCTCCTGCTCCGGATATACCTTTTCAGCCTGCCGTTCGCCGCCATCCTCGTCGTGCTTCCACTACTTCCCCGTGGCCCCAGTCCGCCCGGCTTGCGCCAGATGGCCGCGCTCATGCTGCTCGGATCAGTCATCGCCACGGCCACAGTCGCCACCCGGTATGGCAATGACGCCATCGAGAATTTCACTCCTGACGAGATCGCCCTGGTCAACCAGCTTTACACCACCGCGCCCCACGGCTCGGTCCTCATCGAGGCAGTCCACGACACGGCCTGGCGGTATGAGCACTACGCCGGATACCGGTACCAGACCCTCCTCCAATCGGAGCCGGCACGCCCTGGCGACCCCCAACCCGGCTGCGCATCGATAACCCAGCTCGTCCCATCCACAGGTGCTTACTTGATAGTCACTGCAAGCCAGGTCACCGCCGCGGACGTTCTCAACACGGGGCCGAGCGAAGGCTTGCAACACTTGATCGACAGGTGCGCCCTCCAAGGGGGCTGGTCAATGGAGTACCGCAATGCCGGCGGAGTGATCTACCACCTGCAAGGAGCACCGAATGGCATCTAAGCGCAGGAGCGTCGCTACCATCGGCGCCGTCGTGGCCGTTGTGGCACTGGCTTCGATTCCATTGTCCTTCACGGGCCCGGAGGAACTGCGCCTTGCGGTCATAGGACCGTTCCTTCTCGCCGGCCCCGGAACGGCCCTCATCCTGCTCCTGAAACCCCCTCGAATCCGAAAAGGTGCCGGATTCGAGGTACTCCCGTTGGCAGTGGCAATTGCGGTGAGCTTCAGCATTGGCTCGGCTATCCTGCTCTCAACGGCGATGCTTTACGCCGGTTTCTGGCATCCATCGGCGGCTGTGTCCCTCCTGGCCGTACTCACTCTGGGCCTCCTCGCCGCCGTGGACCGCCGGTCCCGGCGAAAGGAAACGGCGCCGTAACGAAGGGGCGGGCAATGCACCTACGCTTTCGCCCAGATTGCCACCCAGGCCACCTGCAGATGCCCGGCTGTGGCCGCCGCGGGGCAGCCGGTCAGGCAGGATTCGGTCTGGAGGATGTAATGCATCGGCGTGCCGGGGATGCCGACGGTGCTGACCCCAATCGAGACACCATCGAGGAAGAACTCAACGCGCCCAGGCGTCCATTCGGTTGTCGCGGTATGCCAGGCCGTGAACCGCGCACCGGACTGGTTTTCATGGAAGATGTTCTTGTCCGACCCGGCCTGATGGACGGCACCGTAAAAAGACTTGGACAGATCACCTTCGGGGTAATCGATCTCTCCGTCACGCGGCCACACTCCGCTATCCGGCCACAGCAGCCACGCCGTCTTGAACCCCTGCAATGCCTCGGACCTGAACCGTACCGAATACCGCCCGTACAACAGGCTGTCGTACGGGCGCCCGTTGGCCGGATGCAGCTTCGGGGAGGGTGCCGCCCCCATCGAAACACCCTTCTCGGTGTGCAGGTACATGTCGAGCATCCCATCCTTGACGCTGAGCACCTTCGATGGGTAATACCCCGACCTTCCGCCGCTTTGCTGACCGGCCGTGTCCGGTGTCCCGTCAGCGTAGTTGACGCTCCATTTTGCGCTGTACGCCGGCCCGGGGAAACTCCCAAGCGGGACGTCCCCCTCGCTGAAATCTTCACTGAATACCTGCCGCCATCCGGGCAGATCACCCACCGGCATTTGCCCCGTCGCCTGGGACTGCCCTGTGCCGGCCCCCGGCGTCGAAGTTCCGGCCGTCGCGCTTGCGCCAGGGGAAGCCGGGCCTGTCGACGGGCCGACGCATCCGGAGGAAGCCAGCGCCAACGAAGCAACGAGCACGATCATCATGCCCAGGCGCTGGACAGTCTTGAAGCTCTTGCCGTTTCGCCGATCCTCCACGTGCATGGGAGCCAGTGTGGCGGCAAACACACACCGAAACAAGTCCCGGACCGTTCCTCCATCGTCCGGGCCCGGAGCCTCTTCATCCACGGCCTCGTCTGCGAATTCACAGGGAACCCGAAGCCGGGAACCATAGCCCCGTTGAACTTAGTGTGCAACAGTGTCCGGACCGGAACGCTTCCGCGATACCCGCTACCGCCAAGACGAGGCGTGACCCTTCGGCGCAGACCTGCCGGCATGCCTGCCAGGGCCACTGCCGGCGGTCAGAAGGAATTGGGAGGAAGCAGATTCAGATGAAACCCAACATGAAATCCGGCAGAAAGGTCCTGGGCAACGGCCGTCCGCGGCACCGCCGTTCACGGGCTGAGCGCGTCGTCATGACGGCTGCGCTTTTGGTCATCACTACGGCTTGCCAAGGTCCGCCGGGTGGCAGAACACCGGTTCCGGATCCCACCACAACCATCACCGGCTCCTCCACGTCCCCGACGTCGGACTCGTCGCCCTCTTCGTCGCCGTCCGACAGCCCCGTGGCCACGGCGGCAGCCGGGAAGATCGGCCACGTCTTCGTGATCAATCTGGAGAACCAGAGCTACAACAAGACCTGGGGTCCGGATTCGGCCGCCCCCTACCTCTCCCGGACTCTGCGCAGCCAGGGCGTCCTCCTTACCCAGTACTACGGCGTCGCCCATCATTCCAACCCCAACTATCTGGCCCAGATCTCCGGACAAGCATCCAACCCGATGACGCGCAATGACTGCACCACCTACGCCCCGTTCATCCAGACCGGCACCGCGGACCCGGGCCAGGTACTCGGATCGGGCTGCGTCTACCCCGCTTCAGTCCCGACGCTCGCCGGGCAACTTAGCGACGCCGGGAAAACCTGGAAGGGATACATGGAAGATATGGGCACGCCGTGCCGCCACCCTAACCCAGGTGCAAAGGACGACTCCCAGAACGCCAAAATCAATGACCAGTACGCCACCCGCCACAATCCCTTCGTCTATTTCACCAGCATCACCGCCTCCCCCGGCTGCCAGAACAACGTGGTGGACTACACCAACCTCGCGAAGGACCTGCAGTCTGCCGCCACCACTCCGAACCTCGCTTACATCAGCCCCAACCTCTGCCATGACGGCCACGACAGCCCCTGCGTCGACGGACAACCCGGCGGACTGCAAAGCGCCGACGCCTGGCTTAAAGAGCAAGTCCCCGCCATCCTCAACTCACCGGCCTACCGGCAGGACGGCGTGCTCGTCATCACCTTCGACGAGACGGACGGTAACTCAACTGGCCCCTCCGGCCTGCCAGGAGGAACAGCTGGAGGCCTTATCGGCGCGCTTGTACTGTCTCCATTCAGCAGCCCGGGCACCAGCACCGGAACGATGTACAACCACTACAGCCTTCTCGCCACCATGGAGGACATCTTCTCGGTCCCCCGTCTCGGATATGCCGGAGCGCCTGGACTGCGGAGCTTCGGGCGGGACGTGTTCAACACGCAACCTTGACCTTGCGGAGAAGCTGCATCGGCGCTACCAAAGCAATGCTGGATTTGGTAACGCAACTGTAACCGCCCCCATGGTGCCATTGGTTCTCGACGGCATAGCCGGGTGCCTGGGCCGGTACCGTCGCAACGAGCTCGCCGCAGGCAGATCGACCCTGGCTCCCCGCTGAGCGGGATGCCCGGTACCGACCGCAGCTTGGAGGACGGAACAATGAAACGACTGTACCGGCTAGGACTCTCCGGAATGCTCGGCCTCGCGCTCGGTGCGGGCGGGATGATCGTTGTTGCGCCCGCCGAGGCAGCCTCGGTCTCCTGCCAGCCAGGAACCGCAGCACCTACTGACAGCATTCCCGGCACCACTGTGGTGGCGGACAACTTCGAATCCGGGTCCTTGTCCCCCTACACCATTGTCACCCAAGGGACGGGCACAGCCGCGGTCAGCTCGACGCTTGCCCACGACGGCTCGTGCTCCGCCTACCTGCACGCAACGATCGACGCCGGTTCGATCTCGAATATGGCGGTGCCCCTGCCAGCGGGGGCCACTCACGCCTACGCGGCCGGGTGGTTCAACATCACTACCGCCGGTGTAGCAGGCAACGACGTCCCCTACTTCCGGTTCTTCTCCGGCGCTACACGGATCATGGACATCTTCCGTTACAACAGCACTTCCAACTTCGTGCTGAGAGTCACTGCGCCAAACGGAACCTTCAGCTACACCACCATGGTCTCCACCGTTGCCCTCAACAGCTGGCACCACATCGCCATCGACGTCACCGCCAACGGGAGCGCTACGGCCGCACAGGTCTGGTTCGACGACAAGTCCGTCTATTCGTCCAGCACCCTCAACGTCCCAGCAACGTCCCTGAGTAGTGTGATGCTCGGCTCCGAACACCCGACCCAGCAGGCCGACATTTACGTCGATGACCTGATCATCAAGAACGAGTCCGCATCTTCGTCGTATTCCTTCACCGACGTGCCTTCGAACTATCCCTTCTTCAAGGAAATCACCTGGGCCGCCGACCAGGGTATTACCACCGGCTGGGTCATGCCCGACAACAGCCGCCAGTTCCGGCCCCTGGAGTCCATCAGCCGCGAAGCGATGGCAGCATTCATCTACCGCTACATGGGCAGCCCTGCCTACACCCCGCCAGCAACACCCAAGTTCGCCGATGTGCCGACGAACAGCCCCTACTACAAGGAAGTGTCCTGGTTGGCCGACCAAGGTATTACCACCGGTTACAACGACGGTCCTAACGGCACGGCGACCTTCCACCCACAGGGCTCGGTCAACCGCGACGCCATGGCGGCTTTCATCTACCGCCTGAACGGCAGCCCCACGGTTTCCGTAAGCAGCAACTTCACCGACGTTCCGTCCAACTACCCCTTCTACAAGGAGATCACCTGGCTCGCCAGCAACAACATCACCACCGGCTGGGCGAACCCTGACGGAACCACGGAATTCCGGCCCCTCACCCCGGTTGCCCGCGACGCCACTGCGGCCTTCCTCTACCGCACCAACGCCAAATACCCCAAGCCCTGAGCACGGTCAGGCAAGCGCCGGAGGGACTGACGGTTAGCACCGTCAGTCCCTCTTTCCTTGAGCGGTCCTTGGTCTGTTCACGGTTCCGAAAGCAAGCTCCTCAGTTGTGCTCGTGCCCGGCTCAGACGTTTCCACATGGCTACTTCGCTGCACCCGCAGAGGATTGCCGCCTCCGCGGCGGACAGACCGAGCCAATAAGTCAGAACGACGGCCGCCCTGTCATCAATGTGAAGCCTTTCCATCACGATCTCAAGATCGGTCGGCTCACAGGGATCCAGGGAACTTCGGGAGATTCTGCCTATTGCAAGGATCAGCCTCTCCTTCTGGGCACGGCGCCGATATTCGGTGCCAATCAGATTCCGGGCCGTCACATAGAGCCATGAGGCTGAATCCGTGCATTCTCGCCCGAGGATCTTCCATGCCAGCAAGAATGACTCACTGCAGATGTCCTGAGCCGTCTCATGATCATCGACCCTCCGCTTCACAAACGCCAAGAGTCGCGGATAGTGGATCCTAAAGTAATCAGCAAAATCGTCTTCGGGATGTTCCCCCACAGCGCCCCAAGCCGCCTTCCCTAGCTCAGTTGCATACGCCGCCGTACATCGGCACGGATATGGTCGATGTCGTCCCCGCCACGGGGTCGGTGACCCTGATTACAACGCAGGCCTGTCCACGGACAAGAATCATCCCTGGAAAAACCGTTCTGCGGCCTTGGCACCCTTTGATGGAATAGGATCGGTTCACAACCACGTTCCCCTCCTGCAAGGCAGGATTAGTTCCCCAGTCCTTGCTGGAGACAACCATCAGAACAGCGTCGTCCGGCCCTTCAATGCTCACAACACGCTCACCGATGCCCGGCTCCAGGGTCAGAGGCGCTTTCCATCCGCCGTATTGGATCCCCGCGATGGTGACCGCGAAACCGCTTAGACCGTCCTTGATCGGCCACACATATCCCGCCGGGCTGCCGATCCAAGATCTGGATGAGACCCCAATCGCTCCGGGCGTGCCTGACCCCGGAGGTTCTGGCTCGCGACCCGCGTCCTCGCTAAACGCATCCGGACATTCGAGGTTCGACGCTAATGTGAGCGCCTTAGGTGAAGAAGCTTCCGTTGGTGGCGACGTGTTTAAGGGCTGACACGCTGAGAGCCCCAACATCACGGATAACACGACTATCATTCCTTGGCCCGATTTCACTCGATTTGTCTCCCTCATCGGCGGACGGCAATCGGTCTCTATATCAACATCAGCACGCCGGTCGCTGCGCCTGCAATGCCTTCGATGATTCCAAGCGGTGAGACAGCGCGCACGATTTTGTCGGCTGCCGATGTATCGCAGGCGAAGGATTCGTCAAAGGTAGTCGCGACGGTGGTCGTCAATCGACCTACCGCGAAGGCGAGAAAAGTGAATACCGCCACCGCCCAATGCCCTTGTGAGAGGGCCCACAAAGCACACACGACAAACAGTGGAGATGCCATCGTTGTCACGAATCCAAGGCCTAGGAACCATCCAAAAACGGCCATGTAGCGTGTGGTTCCCCAGCGTTCCCATTCCCGTCGGACTTTCCACCCACCTGGCGCCACCGACATCGGGCGGGCAATGCGGAACGGCGCCAGCACCAAAAGCAGCAATCCGACAACCACAGCGGGGACCTGTATCCACAGTGCCAATGCCATCAGGACCGTAGCGGTCGTAAGCGCCCCAAGCACAAGTCCGACGGAATGGACCAAGATCGTGACCTCGGATTGTCCAGGCTTGCCAGCCAAGCGGATTGCGGCATTCCATCCACAGTCCGTTCGAGCACCTTGAAGGCCAACCAGAAGTGCGACGATCGCCATCCCGACAACCGGTGCCGCGTTTGAACCCCTCCCAAGAATAGCTAGCGAACCAGTTGTGACAACGGCGCCCACGCTCACGGCTACTAAGGCAAGGCCGAGCGCAATGACGCTCGGTCGCATATCAACGCGGCGCTGGCCAGTGATGATTTCGGTCATGACAATCCTTTCTCATCCATAACAAATGCAATTGACGGTTCCGCTCCCGCCCCCGTACCACGAGCACCTGCAGTCGCAGCATTTCCCGCCTTGGGACGTCCAGCAGTAATTGCCTGCGGAAATGCAGCCAAGGTTGAGAGGACTGCAGCTGTGGTAAGTTCCGCTGGCACAGTTGCTACCTGAGCAAAACGCACTGCTCGTGGTGCGACAGTCGGGGAGCGTGTAACAGGGAATTGCGGCGACGGCCGCCTTCTGGCCCAGGCTAACGCCAGCAACAGCCCCGAACACTGCAGCCAAGCCACCGCCGATGGCCTTTCGTCGGTTGATGGAGCGGGTGAATTTCATAATCGCCTTGCTCATGGCTATTCCTCCTCTTCGGAATGCGAATGCTTGATACCAGAGACTTCCACGCTTGAGTCCGGATCCTCGGCGATTCGAACGGCCCAATCGAGACCAGCCCTGCCGTTGATGATTGATTTCCCCACTACTCTTGCGTTCGCATCCACCACCACAGCAAAAGGCGTTCCGTTGACTTCGTTCCTTGCCGTCAGCGCTGACTTGTGGTCCCAAATGACATCTGCGTGTCCGGCGAGGGGCCGCGCCCAAGCCACGACGTCGCTCCTCCGTCCCGAGCACAGGAGGACGAATCGAACCGAATGCTCCTTGAAGTGGATCAGTTCGTCTCGAATCTGAGCACAATACTCACAGTCGGTATCAGCGAACACAATTACCGTCGGACGTCCGTCGGGAAGGTAGACGTCCCGCCCGTCAAGGCTCTTTTTGCCTAGAGACAGGACCGAACTTCCGAGGGCCGGGCCTTGCGCAGACTTGTTTTGGCTAGTGTTCATATAAAGCTGCCCGAAGTGCCGATACAGCGCCAGCACAGCGAGCGTGAGCAGGATCAGCAGCACCCACGTGGCAAGATGACTGATGATGAGCGGCGTCATGCCGGCTCGGTCCTTTCCTGCGTTGCCTGGCCGCTCCTGGGATCCCAGCTGAGTTCTTTGCGCAACCTCTGCCGATAGTCGACCAAGCGAAGCAAACTGTTCGCCAATCCGAACGCCTGAATAAACGAGATTGCCGCCAAAATGCCAACCAGCAGTTGATGCCAGTCCATGAAGCTGCTCTCGATGTCGCCCAAGAGAACTGCTGAAGCCGCCAGAAGGAGTACTGCCCGAACCGCCCCAACTCCCGGCATTTGATGATCATCTATATGTCCGAAGCAGGAGCACGCTCCTGAGCGCCGTCTCAGCCCAAGCAGTTGGAGGATTACGAATCCCAGGCTCAGCGCGGTCGCGCTGACCGGGCCTACGGGATCCAGTTCAGGTAGCAGCAGGAGACCAGCAGTACTAAGTTCGGCGACGACGATGGTAGCGAACACAGCACCAATCCATGTGCCTGCTACCCCTAACCCCCGCAGATAGTTGCTGAAGCTCCGTGGGGCGCTGAGTTTACCTGCGACCGCAAGCAGAAAGACCATCGTCACTGCGACTCGTAGAACGGTCATACAACTGCCTCGACGATCGGAACAGATCGCGCGATTCCAAGCAGGGAAGCCAATCCAGGAAGGTACTGAGGGCTTGATCGAATCGCCAAGGAAGCCCCACTAGGCAGGCTAACGGCAACGGAATGCTGAGAATCAGTGTCCCAGTGGACAGGACCCACGATTGTGTCCCATTGGCCGGAACCGGGACCCGGCACCCAATGACCGTCGAAGTAGAGGGCGCTAAGCCGCCCCAACTTAATCTTGATGGGCGGCTTCGTCTCCACGCACGTCAACGTGGCCCCGGCCGGTGAGTAGCAAATTGAGAGCATTTTAGCCTGCGCGAATCCAGACCCAGTCTTGTACCTCACGATCAGCTGATCAGGGTCATCATGGAACTCGATAGTCGAATCGCCCTCCGCGACACCGAAATATGCGTAGCCGTCGGGGATAGTTCTCAGCTTTAAAGAACTGACGTAGATCATTGCCACATCCTTCTTTTGCTTGTCCCGCCGCCCAAAGGGTGGCGGGACAAAGTCATTGCCGGGCTTTATGACCTAGTAGTTGCGCGGGACAACGGATTCCTGACTTCTTGTCGTAAAAGCGCGACCGGCTATCTTTGCGGAGTCTAGTCTTGGTCGCGTCGCGACCCGTGTCGGCTAATCGTCACCGAGTCAGCAGACGCGCAGGATCGAGCCGACTGGACCCGGGCGGCACAAAATGACGACGACGGCGAGGATCGCCGCCGCCGTCGTCGTACGCGCCGTGGCGCCTTCAGTCCTGCCGCTCGAGGAACTCCCGCACCCGGGCGCGGGCCGGCTCGCGGTCGTAGCTGTTCACGAGGGCGGCCGCCATGCGGACGGGGTCACCGAAGAAGAAGTACTCATACAGGGCCTGGCGCCCGGCGAATGCGGAAATGCTGGCATCGAAAGCAAGCTTGAAGAGGCGCACGCGCTCCGGCCCGGTCAGGGTCTTCGCCTGGAGGTACAGCTCGATGTCCGGCAGTGCCTCACTTGCCACGTCCGCTTCGCCCGGCAGGGCCATAAGACCGGACGCCGAGAACTTCCGGATGATGGCGGGGAAACGCTGGGCAACCTTGGGGTACCAGTTGCGTGCCGCATTCAGGGTGGGCCAATGCGGCAAGAACACGCCATCCGGGCTTGGAGCCGCCTGGGCTTCCGCAGCTACCATGAGGGCCTTGCCGATTTCAACGGTTTCGATCAGCTCAGCGAGGTCTTCCTGGATGTGCTGGAAACCGTCGATCCCGATCGATGCCGCAATCTCCGAGGCAAGGCCCAGGAAGAACTCGCTCTTCGCGATGGTCCGCGTGACCACCTGGTGGGTCATCAGGGCCCCGGCGCCGGTCTCGGAGTAGAAGGCATTGCACAGTTCAGGATGGCCGAGCATGAAGATGCGCTCGTTGGGAACGAACACATGGTCGAAAACGACGACGGCGTCCATCTCCTCGAAGCGGCTGGCGAGCGGCTCGTCGTGGGTGCCTCCACCGTTGTAAAGCGAGGTCCGGCACAGGTACCGCATGCCCGGCGCATCATTCGGAAGGGCGAACGCGTAGGAGTACGGAGCATCTTCCGGCGTCGAGCGCAGGAGTGTCGATGGGAACACGAGAAGCTCGTCGGCGATAGGTGCGATCGTGGCGAGCATGCGGGCGCCGTGGACCACGATGCCATCTTCCCGCTCCTCCACCACCCTGGCCGAGAGTTGGCCGCCGAGCTGCTCGGAACCTGACACCGAGCGGTTGACTTGCGGCGGGATCAGCGTATGCGTAGCCAGGAGATCGTTCTCGCGGCAATGCTCGTAGTATTTGCGGATGTTTTCGCCGAACATCGGATCGGCCTGGGCAAACCACTTTTCTGCGGCTGCGAGCGCCGTGAGGGCGCCGTTCATATAGTCACCGGTCCGGCCCAGGAATCCGAGGGAGTATTCAGCCCAGGTGCGGATGGCTGCATGCCGATGTTCGAGGTCTTCTTTGCTGCGCGGCACCAGGAACGAGGCACTCACCCGGTCACCCGTCGTCGGGGACTCATAGGTGAGGGCGTCCGCATATTTCGGGTCATGCTGCATGTCGAAGAGCTTCGCGTACGTGCGGGCCACGTTCCTGAAGGACGGGTGGTCGGCGATCTTCTCGGTGACCATTTCGCCGTCGATCAGGACGTGGGGGTTCATCGAGTTGAGCTTGTCCAGGTACTGCTGTCCGGTCCGGATTCCCATGGTTGTCTCCAATGATGGTTGAGCTGAAACGGCATGTGGCTGCGACGTTGACGGGCGCCGCGGCAACTACAGAAGATCCTCCATTCCCAATTGGCTTTCCGGGATGGTGGTGAAGGAGCTGTTGGCGAAGGCGAGCGCGTCGCCGCTGCGGTAGTTGAAGTCCACCACTTCACCCAGGTAGAGGGTGTGGTCTCCGCCGTCGTAGGCTGCCCATGGCGTGCATTCGAAATACGCGAGGACGTTGGATAGCCGGGGCGCGGTGTCGCCTTCGACCCAACGGGGTTCGGGCCCGGGACGGCCCGCGAAATGCAGGGCGAGCTGCTTCTGTTCGGCGCCCAGGATATTGACGCTGAACGGGCGCCCGGCGAGCTCGTCGTGGGCTTTGGTGTTGCGGGCGATGCTGACCAGGACCAGCGGCGGTTCCATGGACACTGAGGTGAAGGAATTGACGGTGATGCCATGCCGCTTGGTGGCGCCGTCGAACGTCACGATGGCAACGCCCGTGGCAAAGCGGCCCAGGCTACCGCGGAAATGATGTGCCCGCGGCCGCGAAGTGCGGCCCAGGGGTCCCGGTTCCGCATTCTGACTGGACTTGGCAATCATCGTTGATTCCTGGCTGGAGATTGTTCTACATGTGAGCTTGTTCTATATTTGAACAACAAATTCTCATACAGAACCATAGCCTCTCGTGTCCCACAGCACAAGACGGCGGGCCAGCCGCGTGAGACCCCAACATAGGATGGAGCGCATGATGTCTCCCAGCGCCGCGAAAAGTCTGCAGGAAACGACGGCGACGGTCTCGCCGTCGCAAACCCTCTCCCGCGGAATCCAAGCCCTGGAAATCCTGGCCGCCGCCGAACGCCCCCTGACCATTGCAGAACTTGCTGGCGCCCTGGGCGTTCATCGCTCGGTGGCCTACCGGATCCTTCGCACGCTGGAGGATCACTCCCTGCTGGTGCGCGACGACGCCGGACGCGTCCAGCCCGGTCCCGGCCTTGCGGTGCTGGCTCGGGGCGTCTCCCGCGACCTCCAGACGGCCGCCCTCCCGGAGCTGACCCAGCTTGCCAACACCCTGAACATGACGGCCTTCGTAGCAGTCTGGGACCATCAGGACTGCGTCACACTGGTCACGGTCGAGCCGCGCCACTCAGCCGCGACACTGGCACAACATCCCGGCACACGCCACCCCGTGAACACCGGGGCACCTGGAATCGCAATCCAGTCCACCATGAGCGAGGAAGAATGGGCCGCCCGCGCTCCGGCCCTGCCCTATCGGCCGGAGGCGGCCGAAGCGCGCCGGCTCGGCTACGCGGCGAGCCACGACGAAGTCATCGCAGGCTTGTCATCCTTGGCGGCCCCCGTCCAGGTGCCAGGCGGCCGACCCGCGGCGATCGCCGTCGTCTACATCCGCCGCGAACAGGACCAGGCCGCCGTCGGCGAGGCACTGGCAGCGAGCGCGGCTCGCATAGAGTCCCAACTGGCGTAAGGTCACCTACCCCTCCGAAGCGTTGGCCTCGATGCGGCCCAGGACTTCCATGAACTTGGCTTGCTCCTCCGCACCCAACCCCTTGATGAGCGAGCGTTCGGTGGCCAAGTGATCGGGCAATACGCGCTCTACCAACGCCTTACCTTCCGGCGTCAAAGTCACCACGGTGCCGCGCTTGTCATCCGGGTCCTTGGATCGCACCACCAGGCCGCGATCTGCCAGCTTATTCAGGCGCTGGGCGATGGCGCTTGAGGTCACCATGGCCGAGTCCGCAAGGGCGGCCGGGGACAGCGAGTATGGACTACCGGAGCGGAGCAGGGTTGCCAGCACGTCGAAGGAACCGGAATCAAGGCCATGCCGGGAAAAATTCCGCGTCAACTGAAGTTCCGCGGCATTCATCGCACGCGTCATGCGCCCGATAACGGCCATCGGCGAAACATCAAGGTCCGGGCGCTCGCGGCGCCACTGCTCCAAGATCCGTTCGACTGCATCACTCATGGGCCCACACTAGCATTTTGCTAAGCGCTTAGTTATTATCGCTAAGTGCTTAGCAATCGAAATTTTGTCATCGCAGCAACTGCCGTCGCACCCATCACCTGGGGGTCGACCTACTTTGTCACTAGCCAGTTCCTACCATCGGGCACGCCTTTGCTTGATGCGGTGGCACGGGCCCTTCCCGCAGGCCTGATCCTTCTGGCGATCACCCGCCGGCTCCCCCACGGTGCATGGTGGTGGAAATCTGCCGTGCTTGGAGTCCTCAACATCGGCGCCTTCTTCGCATTGCTTTTCCTCGCCGCGTACCGGCTGCCCGGTGGGGTCGCGGCAACAGTCGGAGCCGTTCAGCCGCTCATAGTCGCGGTGCTGGCGAGCCGCTTCCTCGGCGAACGCCTCGCCCGCCGCCAGATCCTGGCGGGCGCGGCCGGGGTGGCCGGCGTCGGAATCCTGGTCCTCCAGTCGCAGGCGCGCCTTGATGCCATCGGAGTGCTTGCCGCTTTGGCAGGTGCCACATCAATGGCAGCAGGAGTTGTCCTGAGTAAGAAATGGGGCCAGCCTGCCTCGCCGCTCGCGCTCACCGCATGGCAGCTCGTCAGCGGCGGCATTCTCCTGTTGCCAGTCCTGCTGTTGGTCGAAGGCCTTCCTACCCAGCCGCCCTCGCTCACTAACATTGCGGGATTCACCTACCTCGCGCTGGTTGGGACTGCCTTGGCCTATTCCCTCTGGTTCCGCGGGATTTCCCGACTGCCCGTTGGAGCAACCTCGTTCTTGGGCCTGCTCAGCCCACTGGTAGCGGTGCTTCTCGGATGGGCGTTCCTTGGACAGTCCCTCTCCTGGGGTCAGCTCCTCGGAGCGGCCATCGTCATGGCGGCGCTGGTTTCAGTATTTGTCCCGGAGCGTGGAGAGAGGGCGCAGAAGGAAGCACCGAAGGCGGCTGTCGCCCACTAGAGGCAGGCAATCCGGGTCTCTAGTGTTGGGTGGCTGGCCTGCGCCGGAGGACGAGCCCTGCAACGGCGCCGAGCACCAGAAGGGCACCCGAAGCAACCGTGGACACCACAAAAGCGGCGGCGGGACCCTGGGTCTGGGCCAACTGGCCGGCAAGGTAGGCACCCAACGCCGTACCCGCCACGATGCCGCTCGCCAGGGCGGTCATCACGGTTGCCATCCGGCCGGCCGGTGCCACGACTCCCCCGATGCTGAAGACGGTCACCATGACGGGTCCCACGGGAATTCCAAGCACCAACAAGACAATGACCATCGGCCAGATCCCGGCGGGAAGGAACAACAGGAGAGAGAACGCCGTCATCGCGGCCGCGGCGAGCAACCAACGGATGGCCAGCCCGAAGCGCTGCGGCCAATAGGCAACAGACAGCGCAGCGACGGCGGAGCTCAGGCCCATGACCG
The DNA here is from genome assembly GCF_027587375.1 of Arthrobacter sp. B2a2-09. Lineage (GTDB taxonomy): Bacteria > Actinomycetota > Actinomycetes > Actinomycetales > Micrococcaceae > Arthrobacter. The sequence goes on along the minus strand of NZ_JAMXIC010000002.1, from coordinate 300,197 downwards.
AATACATCAGCCCCGCGATTTCCGCCGTGGCGAACTGGGCGGAGAAAGCGCTCAACGCATTCTGGGTTGCACCGAAGAATGTTCCCATGCAGACCATCGCCAGCACCGGAACGGCCACCTTCAGCCAGGCCAAGGAACGGGCACTCGACTTCTGCTCCGCATGAACGCTCCCGACGTCGGCGCGCGCCTTGCGCTTTGCCGGCACCACAGCCAATTGTGAAGGATGGACGGCAAAAGCCGGCACGAGGGTGGCTGTAAGGACGGCCGCCAATGCGAGCGGAAGCCAAGGGGCTACGAGGCTGGCCAGAATACCCACCAGCGCCGGACCCAGGACGAAAGTGATTTCGTCCGCGGTTCCTTCGTAGGACAAGGCGGTGTCCAGGTCCGCGCGGCTGGACGCCACACTTCCAGGACCGGGGGCATTCGCTCCGGCTCCGGCGTTCGAATTCCGGGTGTTCAGGTTCCGGGTTGTCAGGGCCATCCAACGGACACGGGCCATGGGCCCCACCTGCGGGCAACTCGCTCCGGCAAGGAATGCTGTCACCAAAATGGCAATCGCGTCCGTGGGGGCGTTGAAATCGGGCGTCAGGTACGCGGCAACGAGCAATGCGATGACCGTCACGGCGTTGACAGCCGCGGCTACGAGCAACACCGGGCGCTGGCCTGACCGGTCTGCGAGCGAGCCGAGCACCGGCGCGCCCAAGGCTGATCCGATGCCGACGGCTCCGGCAGCCAGGCCGCCGATGGCGTAAGAATGGCTGACAGCCGTGACAAGGGTGAGGGTGCCAACGGTAAGCATCGCGAGGGGCAGCCTCGCGAAGAGTCCCAGCGGCAGGAAGTTCCGGCCGGCAAGCTCGGGCAAGCGGGCGAAGCGGCCGGGCAAACGCGAACGGCGAGGGGCAGCCTTCGGGGGCGCCGAAGGAAGTGAAGGGGCGGCCTGGAGCGCGGTGTTCGCCGCGGCGTTCTGTGGGGAGGAGTTCATGATTCCGGGTTCGCTGAATGGTGCGCATCGTCCCTCCTCCCGATGCGCGCGACCCGGTGTAACCCTCCAAGTCTACCGGACGGCTATCTAGGCTGCCGCGGCGTCGACGATTCGCACAGTGGAGCCGTTCCGGTTTTTGATCACCTGCAGCTGGCTGCTGATTCTCTGTTTCATCTCCGCAACGTGACTGACGAGCCCAACTACCCTGCCGCCGTCGCGCAGTCCCTCCAGTGCATCCATAACCTGCTCGAGGGATTGCTCGTCAAGGCTCCCGAATCCCTCATCCACGAACAAAGTTTCGATGTCCACGCCGCCGGCCTCTTGCTGGACCACATCCGCGAGCCCCAGGGCCAACGCGAGCGAAGCCATGAACGACTCCCCGCCGGACAGTGTGGCGGTGTCCCGCCGCTGCCCAGTCCACTCATCCACGACTTCCAGGCCCAGACCGGATTTCGCGCCACGGGCTGCCTTGGCGTCGGTGTGTTGCAGGGTGTACCGGCCATCGCTCATGGCGATCAGCCGCTCTGACGCCGCTGCGGCGACTTGTTCGAGGCGAGCGGCCAGCACATAGCTGTTGAGGCTCATTTTGTAGCCGTTGTCGCCCGCCCCTCTGGCGGTTTCGGCGAGCTCGTTGAGTACCCGGGCGCGTTCACGGGGGCCGCGCCCGGAGGCCGCAGCCTCTTCGTACTGCGAGCGGATCGCAGCCAGGCTGGTCACCGTCCGGGCAGCGAGTCCCGCAGCAAGAGCCAGGCGGCGGACCGTTTCTTCCGTCTGTCCGACCTCCTGCTCGAGGGCGGCGAGCTCGACGGCGGTCAGGGGCACCTCTCCGATCTGGGCTTCCTTGGCAGCAAGCACGAGATCCTCGGACTCGAAGAGTTCCGCGAGGCGGGCGCTCTCGGTCTCGGCGGCCCTGATGGTTTCGTCGAGCCCGGCGGCGTGCTGCTCGTCGAGGATTTCGAGCCGCGCGGCCTCTGCGGTGTCGAATCCGTTTACCGAAAGGGCGCTTTCCAAAGCTGTGGATGCATCGTCCAAAGCCTCCTGGGCACGTTCCAACTGCTCGCCTGCGGTCACAGCCGACTGCAGGAGCTCGCGTTGCCCGGCCAATGCCTCAATCCGGCCGCGCAGTGTGTCGAAGCCATCGCGAAGCCCGGAAAGCAAAGTGTCCAGGGACTCACGTTGTTCGCCCAGCAGGACCATGGTGGACCCAGCCTGCGCCGCAGCGGTGTCCTCGTGGAGTTGTTCTTCCTCCAAGCGGGCAATGCGCTCTGTCGCGCGGGCGAGGTCTGCCTTGCCCCGATTGAGCCCGTCGACGGCGGAACGTGCCGAGGCCAGGGCGTCTTTGGCCAAGGCCTCCGCTAGAGCGGCTTCCCTCGGATCGATGTCTCCGCCTTGGGCTGCGAGCACGGCAACTTCCTGCTCAGCGGACGCGAGCTCAGCTGACGCCTGAAGCAGTTCATGTTCGCTCTCGTCATAGCGTTCGTGGGCGGATTGCTCTTCCTCGGCAAGGGCCAGCGCGGTTAGCCCGGCTGGCGCCGGGGAAGGGTGCTCGGCGCTTCCGCATACAGGGCATCCTTCGCCATCCTGCAGCTTTGCGGCGAGCTCGGCTGCGGCGTTGGCCAGCCGGGATTCGCGAAGATCCAACCAGAGTTGGCGGAGGTCTTGGGAAAGCGCTCGGGCAAACGCGTGGCGCTTCACTGCCGCGGACTGGGAATCAAACGCGGTTGTGTAGCGGGCCACCGTCTTGACGGTGTTCTGCGCTGCTGCAGCTTCGCTTTCGCGGAGGGGCAGCTCCAAAGCGACCGCCTCCAGCGGACCCAGCTCACCTTCCAAGGCAACTGCCTGCGAGCGAAGACCGGCCAAAGCAAGGGACCGCTCCGCTTTGGCAGACTCACGCTGCCGTGCCGCGAGGTCGAGCGCATCAAGCCTGGCAGTGATGTCCTCGAGCTTTTGTTCGTCCCCGGCCCGGGCCTCCACAACGGCCATCGTTTCTTGAATCCTGGCCAGCGACGTGCCGGGGTCGCTTGCGCCCGGAGAGGCTGCAAGAAGCTTCGCCGTCGCCGACTCCGCCTTCGAGCCTGCTAGGTCGAGGGCCTTCACGGCGCGGTCTACTGCGTCGAGCTGTCCGCCGAGGACGGCGGCTTTCCGGTGACGTCCAAGTCTCTCGCGGAATTCCTGCACTTCTGCCGCGCGTCCGGAGAGCGCTTCGTGCCGGCGCGTAGCGGCGTCGAGCTTCGCGTGCCGTTGAACCCGTTCCCGGGCGGCGTGGAGCTTGTCTGCCAGCTGAAGCCGGACGGCATCGGCCGAGCTGGCAGCTTGCTGCCGCGACTGCGATTCGGCCCGAGCCCGGGTCTCGAGGGTTACGAGCCGGAGCTCAGGCGTGGACGCACTGGATCCTGCGTCATCAAGATCCGGATCAACGGCCTCGTCGATGCCCAGTTGCGCGTACTCCGCCTCCGCCCGCCGCACGAGCAATCGAAGCCCGTTCTGGTTTTCCTCCACTTCTGCGCGCGCGGCGTTTGCTTGGAGTACCAACTGCTGCTCGATCGCTTCAAAACGCTGGGTTCCGAAGAGCTTCTGCAGAAGATCCAGCCGGTCGGAAGCTTTGGAACGCAAGAAGGCCGCGAAGTCTCCTTGCGGGAGCATGACCACCCGGGTGAACTGTTCCCGGTCCATGCCCAGGACGTCACCGATTTCCATGCCGGCTTCGTCGTTGCGGGAGGTCTTTTCTTCCCACGAACCATGAACCCGTTCTCGCAGAAGCGTTTTGGCCTGCTGGGTGGTGAAGCCCTTGCGTCCACGGGCACTTGGCCTGTCCCACGCGGGCGAACGAGTGACCTCAAAGCGCCTGCCGCGCGCCGAAAATTCGCAGACAACCCGGGGCTCCGCAGCCGGGTCCGCGTGGTCGCTCCGCAAGCGTTTGCCATCCTGGCGGGCGCCCGGCACCGAGCCATACAACGCAAAGCAGATTGCGTCGAGCACGCTTGTCTTTCCTGCGCCGGTGGCGCCGTTCAAGAGGAACAGGCCTTGGGCCCCCAGCTGGTCGAAGTCAATCGACTGAGGCCCGGCAAACGGCCCGAAAGCCTCAATATCAAGCCGATGGATTCTCACAGCTCTGCTCCTTCCAGCCGGACCGTTTCCAGGGCTTCACGAAGGGCGGAAAGTTCAGCATCGTCAGCCGGCCTCCCCCGCACGTGGTCGAGAAAGCCGCAGCAAACACCAAGATCGTCCTCGGCCTCTGCGAGCCTGCTGCTGTAGCTGGCTTTGACCTTTCCCGCAGCGTCTTCAGGATCAAAGCCAAGGACCAGCGTGTCCGGGAACCGGGCACGCAGCTGTTCCATGGCCTGCGCCGGCCGCACGGAGTCCGTGAGGGTGATCTGGCAGTACGCAGTTTCGGCCCGGCGATATTCCTCCGATTCCAATAGCCCAGCGAGCTTCCCCCGGAGAATGGCCAGCTCCCGTGGTGCTTTCCACAGAATTTCCTCGACGCTTTCAACGCCGTCCGCACCGACGTCAATCAGCCATGCGCCCTTCCGATGCTTGGCCTCGGAGAACGAGTAGGCCAGGGGCGAACCCGAATACCGGACGCGCTCCGAAAGTTCCTGGCGTCCGTGCAGATGTCCAAGGGCGGTGTAGCCGAAGCCATCGAAGAGATCCAGCGGCACTGCCCCCAAACCGCCGATGCTCAAATCGCGTTCGCTGTCCGAGGTGATGCCGCCACTCGCGAACGTGTGTGCCAGCACAACGGAGTGCACCGGTCCTGTCTCGCTCCTCCGGGCAATGTCCTCACGGATGAGCTGCACCGCGGCCTGCGTGACGTCAAAGTGACTCGCAGTTTGGGTACCGAGCCGTTCGGCGACAAGCCTCGGTTCAAGGTACGGAATACCGTAGACGGCAAGCACAGGCGCACCCGCAGCTGCAGGATCGTCGTTGCTATCCAGTGGAAACAAGACAGGGGAATCGAGATCCTCAACGCGGGTCCGCAGATGGACTCCCCCGCGCTCCAGCAGCCGCGAAGCGAAACCAAGGCGGATCGCGGAATCGTGGTTGCCGCTTGTCAGCACCACCTTGGCACCGGCGTCCGTGATCCGCACGAGGGCGTCGTCGAGAAGCTTCACGACATCCAGTCCGGGAAGGGCGCGGTCGTAGACGTCCCCGGCAATCAGGACGACGTCCACCGACTGTTCCCTGATGACTGTCAGCAATTGCTCGATGAAGTTGCGCTGGGCGTCGAGCATCCCGACGCCGTGGAACGATCGTCCCAGATGCCAATCCGAAGTGTGCAAAAGCCTCATGTTTTCAAGCTAAGGGGAGGCACGGACATTATTGTCGCGGCGCGGCGGCGCCGGCCGTAATAGGGCCTTCCGGGCAGCTAGATTCCTGTGTCAGTCCCTCTTGCCGTCGAAGAAATCACGGGCGGGGTCGACGTCGGGCTTCACTTCGGCGGGCGCCGCAGCCGGCGCCACAGCCGGCGTGGAAACCTCGGCCGCGCTTTCCGGGACGGCCGCTTCAGCGTCGTCGTCGGACTTTTCGTCCCAGCCGTCGGCCGGCAACGGCTCCTCGACCTCAGCTACGGCCGCCGGAGCGGTTTCGCCGAAACCGCGGAAGATGAGGCCTGCGATCGCTGCCCCCACCAGCGGCGCGACCCAGAAAAGCCAGAGCTGCTCCACTGCCCAGCTGGAGCTGAAGATGGCGGATGCGGTGGCACGGGCCGGGTTGAAGGCAAGGTTTCCGGTGGATTGACCCAGCTGCAGCAGGACTGCGACTGTCAGGCCGACGGCGAACGGTGCTGCGAGCTTGCTGGGATTGCGTCGAGCGGTGACACCCAGGAAGACCCCCACCAGGAGCGCTGCCCCGAGGACCTCGATGAGCATCACGCCGGTCACGGGAACCTGGAAACTGGAATGCGTGCCGAATCCGGAGGTTGCCGTGTCAAAGACGGTGCGGCTGTCAGTGATCCCGGGAACTGTCCGCACGACGGCGAAAATCGCCAGCGCGCCCAGCAAACCGCCCACAATCTGGGCCCCAAGGTACGCGGCCCCATCCACGAGCTTCATCCGGCCGGCAACCAGGTGACCAACCGTGATGGCCGGGTTGAAATGCCCGCCCGACAGGTAGCCGAAGGCAAGCATGGCAGCAGTGACGGTCAGGCCGCTGGCCAGCGACGCCGGCATCGGAACCGCTTGGGGGTTGATGAAGATCAACACACCCAAGCCGATAACCACAAGGAACAGCGTCCCCAGAGCTTCAGCGAACGCCCGGGCAAGGAGCCGGGATCCGCGGGAGGAGGGAACGGACACAGTTGTGGTCATGTCGAGGGATTCCTTAGTTCGAAGTTCGGGTGGTCTGTTGCGGGGGCGAATGCTTCAGGCACGGCAACGAAGCCACGCAGCGGACCGCGCCCTTGCCCCGCAGCATCCTGTCAGCCGATTCTGGACGCTTCCTGAATCCGAGCCTAGCCGCCCAACGCGATCGCGGCGACCGCAGCGCAGGCGAGCGCGATGATGGACAGGGCGCTTGCAAGCATCAAGACTGCCGACGCTTCTTCCGCGCCATGGTGCAACTGGTGGGACCTGACCCAAACGACGCAGCCCAGGACAATGGTGGCCGCTGCGGCCGTCAAGGCGCAGATTCCTTGGTAGTCGAGCCCCGGTATCCCGGTGGGCAGTTGCCCCGCGCCGGACTTGGCCGACAGCCACCTGCGCCAGATGAAAAGATCCACCACCAGAAGCGAAATCAGCGTCCGGCGCCAAGCGAGCGTGGTGCGCTCCGGCTGCAGCCCCCGATCCTTGGCTTCAATGCTCAACGCGCCACCAGGATCAACACCGCAAAGGTGAATGCCGCCACGGCGACCACGATGGTCATGAGCAACATGACCCGCGAGAACGGCAGTGCCTGGTCGTTGCGCATGGCTGCCTCCATCTGCGCCCACCGGCGGTAGGCAAGCGTCGCGAGGCCCGCCCCGATTATTGAAAGCACGACGCACAAGACAATGCGCACGGGCTGTGGCGCGATGTTCGGAGCAAGCTGATCGATGGCGACGGCACCAGCGAGCAGCGCCAACGAAGTACGGATCCAAGCAAGGAAAGTCCGCTCATTTGCGAGGGAAAATCTGTAGTCCGGGGTCTTTCCGGTTTTCCGCCACTCGGGTTCACGCATCACTGCCTCCTGGTTCACGAGCCACCGTATCAGTGGGCAGGTGAAGACCGGCGAAGCAGCCACGGTAAATTACCACTATGAGTGCTGAACAGTCTCCCTCCGCCGTGCCATCCTTCGAGTCCCGGGTCCGCGGATGCCTGCTGGGAGGCGCCTTGGGCGATTCACTCGGCTATGCCGTCGAGTTCGACGACGTAGCCACCATCCGTTCCCGCTTCGGCACGGCGGGCCTCACCTCTTTTGACCAGCTCGACGGCGGCAGCCACTTTTCAGACGACACCCAGATGACGCTGTACACCGTCGATGGCCTCGTGGAAGCGCTCGAATGGGCCAACGACGGCGTAGCGGCGGATGAAACGGCGTGCCTCTGGCTGGCTTACCTGCGTTGGCTAGCCACACAGGGCGTGGCCTTGCCGGCGTCGGCCCCCGTTCCCCAACCGCGTTGGATTGATAGCCAGGAGGTACTCCGGCACCGCAGGCATCCGGGCAAAGCGTGCCTGAGCGGACTCGCAACGGGCCAGATGGGGACCAAATTTCGCCCCGTCAACCCGGAATCGAAGGGCTGCGGCACGGTGATGCGGTCCGCGCCGTTTGGACTGGTCCCGCATATTTCCGAGGCTGCGGTCTACAAGTTGAGCACGGATGCCGCGTCCTTGACCCACGGACACCCTTCGGCGCGGCAAAGCGCCGGCGCCTTCAGCGTGTTGGTGCACAAACTGACCGCGGGCTTGGATGTACGGACTGCGGCTGAGCATGCCTTGAGTGTGGCGTCAGCATTGCCGGATCCTGCTCCCGAGCTCCTGGACCGCCTCCGCCGGGCGCTGGAACTGTCTTCCACCGGCACGCTGCTCAGCCCGGAAGAACTCACTGCGCAACTGGGCGAAGGCTGGGTCGCGGAGGAGGCACTCGCCGTCGGGCTCTATGCAGTGCTGGCAACCGCCGCGGCGGCGGAGACGGAGCTCGATCCGACCGCCCACTTCCGTGCAGCCATCGGCTTGGCGTTGAACCACAGCGGCGACAGCGACTCCACCGCCTCGATCGCGGGCAATATCCTCGGGGCATTCCATGGGGAAGAGGCCCTGCCCTCGGACTGGCTTGAAGCCCTTGAAGCTCCTGACGTCATCCGTGGGATGGCGCAGCGGCTTATTGCTGTGACGGTGGGCTAGTAGTCGCTCGGCTAGGAGGCAATCGGCTCAAAGGCGGCGAAGCGCGATGTTGTTGCATGCTTCGCACACGTCCTCGGGGATGAGGCCGTGCTTCTGCAGGAAACCAAAAATGGCGCAACCCAGGCAGAATCCCACAAACGACTCGAGGGACGCGGCCACAATCAGCAAGGCGAGCAGGATCCAGGCACCCAGCGAGAACCCGGTGAAGAACAGGACCACGGCTGCTGTGCTGAGCACCGCGCCGATTCCCTGTGCGAAACGCTTGGGCGGACCCGGGACAAGTTTGGCGGGACCCACCCTGGGAGCCAGGAGCTTGACGGATAGCAAGGCAAACGGCGAGACCCTCGGCCCGAACAACACCCGCAGCCAAAAGCCGGCCGCGATCAGCACGAGTCCCCAGCCGAGGCCGCTCAGGAGGGTGGCCACCGCCGCAAGTACCACCAGGCCGGCCGTGATCCTCGCGGCGTATTCATTGACCGGGTTGGGGAAAGCGAAGACGGCCCGCCATCCGGACACAGCCGACGGCGAGGTCCCGACGGCGGTGCGAGCGGTGTCGATCTGATTGCCCTGTGTCATGGCTCAAGGCTAGGAGCGCTGCAACGCAACGGGAAGCTTTGTTGCTCCGTGTGAATTTCGGCGCGGCTAGCGTCCGCCGACCATCTGCAGGAACTCCCCCTCGGAGAGAACTTCGATCTGTTGGCCGCGGCTGTGCAACTCCAGGACCCGCTTTGCTTTGCCTGTGAGGCGACCGTTCCGGAGATCGCCGGCCACAAAGCCGTCGCCTACCACCAGGACCGTGGTCCTTCCGGTCACGCGACTCTCCGGTCGCGCGCCCATCTCCGCAGCCCGCTGTTTCGCTTCGGGCCGGGCAATGGCCAGCTCACCGGTGAAGACGACAGTCTGCCCGAACAGGGGGTGGCCCGGTTCCGCTGCGGGGTTGGGCGCCGGATTGGTGCCTTCTTCCGGCCAATTGCTCCAGGCCCGTCCAAGCTGGCCGGCGCCATTCCCGACGCCGGATCGGCCAGCGACCGCGTCGCGTCCTCCACCGACGGCGGCGAGCGCAGCGAGGGTTTGCTTGGACAGGCCGTCTCCGGGTTGGAAGGCCTGCTGTTTGGGTATGGCCAGGCCGAGGGACAAGTAGAGCTCAGCGATGCTGTTGGCGTTGTTCCGGTGCGCGATGTCCACCAGGATTCCGGCGCAAGCCCGGGCGTCCTCGGCGGCGTCGTGATGGTTCACGAGGGGCACGCCGGCCTCCTCCGCGGCATAGGGCAAGGAATTGGACACCAAGGAGTAGCAGCGCCGGGACAACATCACCGTGCAGACGTACTCGTAAGCGGGACCCGGGAGGCCGGAAACTTCGAGCCCGGAACGGATAACCCCGAGATCGAACGCCGCATTGTGGGCGGCAAGGATGTCCCCGCCTATGAAAGCCCCGATTTCAGGGAAGAGTTCGCCAAAGCGCAGAGCGCCCGCTACGTCCTCGGCCCGGATGCCGTGGATCCGGGTGTTGTGGTACTCGAAGTGGTCATGGTTTTCCGGCGGCCGCATGAGCCAAGAGGCTTCCTCCACCACAACTCCGCCACGGACCTTGCTCAGGCCGACCGAGCACGGAGAACCCCTGAAGCCGTTCGCAGTTTCAAAGTCAATCGCCGTAAAGTCCAATGCCACTGGTCAAGGTTACAGGTGGAAACGGGTCCGCATGACGGTCGTGACGGCCACCACGCTACGCACGCCGGGCTCGTGTTTCCCGGGGACCGGCCGGGTACCCGCCGCGGCGGCTGGCCACGATGATCGCGAGGGCTGCCGCCGTCGGGACCGCTGCTGCCAACGGTACCCACAGCGCGCCGACAGTGGTAAGGGCCAGGGCGCCGTACCCGGCCCCGACGGCGATGCCCAGTTGGATGGTAACCACCGTCAAGCCGTTGGCTGCGTCCTTGTGTTCTCCGCCGGCGCGGAGGATGGCTGCCTGGTTGTAGATACCGATGGCCCCAAAGGCGGCTCCCCACATGGTCACCAAGACGAGTTCGCCCATCCAAGTGCCGCCGAGGAGCGGCAAGAGGCCGAAGGCGACCACGAGCAGGGCGACTGCGGAAAGCAGGGAGCGCCGCGGATAGGAATCGGCAGTGAGACCGGCAATCCAGATCCCCACCAGGCTGGAGGCGCCCACCACGGACAGGGAAATGCTGGTGAAGGCATCCGGCAGGCCGGAGACGTGGAGGAACGGGGCGATGTAGGTGAAGAGCGTGAAGTGGCCCAAAAGCAAGAGCGGCCAGGCTGTGGCTACCGCGATCACGCCGGGCAGTTTCAGGGCTCCGCGGAGCGTCGGCGTAGTGTTGCCGTCCTCGTCGGGGGCGGCAGGGAGCACCCAAACGGCGAGCAAGGCGAGGACCGCACCGACTCCGGCCAGGATCAGGAAGGAGGCGCGCCACGTGAGCACAGAGCCCATCAGTGTGCCGATCGGAGCGCCGACCGCCAGCGCGATGCTGTTACCGCTGAAAACCATGGCCATTGCTTTGCCGACAGAGTGCGGTGGAACGATCCTCGACACGTAGGGGGCCATGCTTGACCACAACATCCCGTGGGCCACACCACCGAGAAGCCTCGCGGCGACTGCCAAGCCCAGGCTGGGGCTGGATGCCAACAGCACGTTGCTGAGTGCGAACGCGAGCACGGTGGCGATCAACAACGCTTTGCGGGGGACTCGTCCGCCCAGCAGCCTCGACAAGGGAAGCGCCGTGAAGACGATGACTGCTGCATAGGCGGCCGTCAGGGAACCTACGGCCGATTCTCCTACTCCGAGGTCCCGGCTGATCTGGGGCAGCAGCCCGGACGGGAGGAGTTCGGTGGTGACGGCAGTGAAGCCTGCTGCGGCGAGGATGAGAAGACCTCCCCACGGGAACCTCCGTGCTCGGAGCGATCCCTCGTTGACCTGCTGGGAAGCGGGCTGCATGGACGCACGTGTCATGCGGTGTCCTTAGGCGTCGTTGTAGGCGAGATTGCTGGAGAGGTCACGGTGGGCCTCGGCCTGAGCCCGGAGAGCCTTGGCCCGCTGCTCGAAGACACCCACAGCGTCCGCCCCTGCAGCGAACCGCAGCGGAGGCTCATCCAGCTCCGCCAGTTGGACAAGCGCGTCGGCGAGCTTGGCGGGGTCCCCGCCTTGCTGTCCGTCCATGCTGCACCAGGCGGCAACCGTCTCCTCGGTCCGCTGTGCGTAATCCTCGATGGTGGATTCCGCGTAGCTTGTGGATTCCGGCGTGAGCAACTCGGTTCGGAAGAACCCCGGTTCTACGAGCATGGTGCGGATCCCGAACGGTGCGATTTCGGGGGCGAGGGACTCTGCCCAGCCTTCGACGCCGAACTTGGACGCTGCGTAAGCTGTCAGGAACTCTCCGCCGGCGATGCCGGCGGTCGAGGAGATCGTGACAACCAGGCCCGAGCGCTGGGCCCGCAGGACCGGCAGGGCCGCACGGGTGACGTTCATGGGCCCGAACAGGGTGGTTTCGATCTGTGCCCGGAAGTCATCGGGGCTGATTTCCTCGAAGAACCCGGCGTAGAAGTTGCCGGCGTTGTCCACGAGCACATCGATCCGGCCGAACCGCTCGACGGCGGCCTGCACGGCCGCTTCCGCCGCGGCGGGGTCGGTGACGTCCAGCTTCACCGCCAGGAGGTCCTCGTTTTCGCCGATGGCTTGGGCGACTTTTTCCGGTGTGCGGCCCGTTGCGACGACCGCGTGGCCAGCTGCGAGTGCCGCCTTCGCGATGTCTGTTCCCATACCGCGGCCAGCTCCGGTGATGAACCAGACCTTCTTCCCGGTCATGCTTTCCTTCTGTCCTGCTTTGTAGTCCTGTTCAGTCATGGGGTGTCTTTCCTGCGTTGGGTGTTCCTGGCCGCGAAGGGGAAGGCAAGCCAGGGGCGTTGAATCCACCGACAGGATCGCCGGTGGTGGTTGTTTCGGGAGGCGATGCCGCCCAGCTGGCGAGAAACGCCAGCGCATTTTCGGACGGGGAGCCGGGCTCCGCCGTGAAAGTGAACAGGGTCTGCCCCTCATCGCCCGGAAGGCTCAGCGTCTCGAACTGCAGGGACAGATCCCCGGCCACCGGATGGTGGAAGCGCTTAGTCCCCGCCGTGTGGATCCGCACATCGTGTCCGGCCCACAGCGCGGCGAACAGTGCGCTGCGCGTGGTCAGCTCCCCGACCAACTCGTTCAGCACCCGGTCGTCGGGGTTCCGCCCCGATTCCGAGCGCAACATCGCGACCGTGGTCGCCGCGACCGCGCGCCAATCAGAGTAGAAATCGCCCGCGCCCGGATCGAGGAAGAGATAGCGCGCCTGGTTTGGCAGCCGCCCCGGAGTCCCCGGCACGGACTGTCCGGCGGGGTTGAGCCGTGCAGCGGGGTTGAACTGCGCAGCTGAGTTGAACTGTGCGGCGGAGCCGTACACCGGCCCGTAAAGCGCCCGGCCCAACAGATTTGCGGCCAGTACTTCCGAACGGCCGTTCTGCACGATGCCGACCGCTCCGGTCATCCCGTCAAGCAGACGCTGCACCCCGGGACGGACCCTTTGCTGCGGTGGCCGGCGCGGCGCCCGCAGCGACGGCGCGTTGGCAGCCCTTGCGAGATCCATCAGGTGCGCCCGCTCGGCCTCGTCCAACTGAAGGGCCGATGACACGGCCTCGAGCACAGTGTCCGAGACGCCGCGAATACTGCCGCGTTCCAGGCGGGTGTAGTAATCCGTGCTCACCCCCGCGAGATGCGCCACTTCCTCGCGGCGCAAGCCCGGCACTCGGCGCAGGTTCCTGTATGTGGGGATGCCGGCCTGTTCCGGGCTGATCTTCGCTCGACGCGAGATCAGGAACTCACGGATTTCGTCTCTTCTGTCCACATCCACCACGCTACGCACACCGGGCGGCGGGTGGCAGTGTCTCTCAGACACCCCCAGCAGATGTCTCAAGGGCCCGACGGCGGTTGTCCCGTACCCTTGAACGGTGACCCTTTCTGCGATGAACGACTTTGCCGTATCCGCTTTGGGGGGTGCAGGACAGGTGCAGCCGCATATGTCCGCGCTCCTCCCCGACTGGTTGAACCCCCAAATCTTCCTGGCCGACCCAGCACTGGCACCATGGGTAGTCCTGCTCGTGTGCGGCATCGTGTTCGCCGAGACGGGACTCCTGGTGGGCTTCTTCCTGCCTGGCGACTCGATGCTCTTCACCGCAGGGCTGCTCGTCGCCACGGATACCATCAAGTTCAATATCTGGGCACTCGCCGCCCTCATCGTCGTGTCTGCGATCATCGGCAACCAGAGCGGCTACCTCATTGGTTCCAAAGCCGGACCGGCCATCTTCAACAAGCCTGATTCCAAGCTGTTCAAGCGGGAGAATGTCGAGAGCGCACACGCCTTCTTCGAAAAGCACGGCGGCAAGGCCCTGATCCTGGCCCGCTTCGTTCCGATCATCCGCACCTTCGTCCCGGTGATTGTCGGCGTCGCGCAAATGGACAAGCGCAAGTTCTTCATTTTCAACGTCATCGGCGCTGTGCTCTGGGGCGGCGGCGTCACGCTGCTCGGCTACCTGCTGGGCGACAAGGTTCCGTGGGTCCGGGACAACCTCGACATCATTTTCGTGGTCATCGTGCTGCTCTCGGTGGTCCCTGTGGCCGTCGAGGTCATCCGCGGCTTCCTGGCCAAGCGCAAGGCCACAGACCGCGGAACTGAACCCGTCGAGGAGTTCATCGAAGGACACGAAGCCGGAAAGCACGGCGAGGGCTAAGCCCACTGGCTTAAAGAAAGAGGCACCCCGCAATTCGTTTGCGGGGTGCCTCTCTCGTTAATGCTTGCGGGGAAAATCTAGCGCAGGGCGTCCACGATGGCCGGGAGCAGCGCCCTGAACGCCTTGCCGCGGTGGCTGATGGCGTTCTTCTCCTCGGAACTCAGCTCGGCGCAGCTGCGGTCCAGCCCCTGGGGCTGGAGTACGGGATCGTAACCGAATCCACCCGCGCCGCGGGGTTCACGCAAGAGGGTGCCTTCCAGCTGCCCGTATTCGACCACCTCGCGCGCCCCGCCGTCGACGGCGGCCGGTACAGCGAGCGCCGCCGCGCAGACAAACGCGGCTCCCCGGTGTGCGTCGGGGACGTCGGAGAGTTGCGCCAGCAAGAGTTGCAGGTTGGCGGCATCGTCACCGTGCCGGCCGGACCAGCGGGCCGAGAAGATGCCCGGGGCTCCGCCCAGCACGTCCACGGCCAGCCCCGAGTCATCGGCTATCGATACCATTCCTGTGGCTTCAGCCACGGCCCGTGCCTTGAGCAGGGAGTTCTCGGCGAACGTCACGCCGGTCTCGGCAACATCGGGAGCCCCGGCCGCAGCCGCGTCAATCACTTGGGTGTCGACGTCGAGTCCTGGCACCTGCCCCCTGAGGAGTTCCCTGAGTTCGCGCAGTTTTCCCTTGTTGTGGGTGGCGAGAACGAGCCGCGGCGTAGCTGCGATAGTTGCCCCGCTCACGGGGCCTCGGCCAGGGTCTCGCGCTGGATGGCCGCCAACTCTCCCGTGCCAATGAGGGCAAGGTCCAGCAACGCATTCAACTCATCGCGGTCGAAGGGTGCTCCCTCCGCGGTTCCCTGGACTTCCACGAACTTGCCGGAGCCTGTGACCACCACGTTCATGTCGGTTTCGGCGCGCACGTCCTCAACGTAGGGCAGGTCCAGCATCGGGATACCGTCAATGATTCCTACCGAGACGGCGGCGATGGTGTCGATCAGCGGCTGTGCGTTCTTGGCGATCATCTTGTTCTCGCGGGCAAAGCGGATCGCTTCGGCGAGCGCCACGTAGGCGCCGGTGATCGCAGCGGTGCGGGTGCCGCCGTCGGCCTGCAGGACATCGCAGTCCAGCACGATCGTGTTCTCGCCCAGGGCCTTGGTGTCGATGATGGAACGCAGTGAGCGGCCGATCAGGCGCGAAATTTCGTGGGTGCGTCCGCCGATCCTGCCTTTGACCGACTCACGGTCGGAACGGGTGTTCGTGGCCCGCGGCAGCATGGCGTATTCGGCCGTGACCCAGCCGCGGCCTTCGCCTTTGAGCCAGCGCGGAACGCCCTCGGTCAGGGAAGCCGTGCACAGCACCCGGGTGTTGCCGAATTCGATCAGGGCCGAACCTTCGGCCTGCTTGGACCAGCCGCGGGTGATGCTGATGGGACGGAGTTGATCGGGCGTACGGCCGTCGGCACGGATGACGGGGACAGATGTGGCTTCGGAAGTCATACTGCAAGCTTAGCGATCCCATGGCCCTAGCCTGACTGCGCGGCCGGACTCCTTCGTCGGGTGGTGGGGTTCAGACGGTGTAGTGGACTCCGGCAACCGCGACGGCGACATCGCCAGCGAACTCGGGCCGCGCCTCTGCCATGACTTTGGTCTGCGATGTCCACACCGGGATGTGGGTCAGCAGGAGGCGTCGGGCTCCGGCGGCTGTGGCTGCCTGGCCCGCGCGCTTGCCGGTCATGTGCACATCCTTGATGGCGTCGTCGCGCCCTTCTTCAAAGGCGGCCTCGCACAGGAAGAGATCGGCGTTGCGGGCGGCATCTTCAAGGCCGGGGCAGGAGTCGGTGTCTCCCGAGTACGTGAGGATCCTGCTCACGGCTTTGCCTTCTTTGTCCGGCTCGGTGACCTCCACGCGCAGCGCGTAGGCCTCTTCCACCGGGTGGTTCACGGTGTACGGCGTCACGGTGAACGGTCCGAGCTGCACGGATTGGCGTTCGCTCCAGTTGCTGAAGTCGAATTCCTCGTGCATTCCGGGGTCCAGGTCCAGGCCGTAGGCGGTGGCCATGCGGTCGGCTGTCGCGGCGGGACCCCAGACGGGGATCCGGTCCCGTCCCCAGCCGCCCGGCTTCCAGCGGACGGCCACGTGCAGTCCGCAGAGGTCCATGCAATGGTCCGGGTGCAGGTGGGTCAGGAAGATGGCGTCGATATCTTCGAGGTCCGTGTAGCGCTGGATGGCCCCGAGGGCACCGCTGCCGAGGTCCATGACGATCTTCCACTGGCGTTCACCGTCGTGCGCGGTCAGCAGATAGCACGACGCCGGAGAACCCGGACCGGGGAAGGAACCTGTGCAGCCAACAATGGTCAGTTTCACTGGATGCGGCCCCCGCGGGCCGCGCCGAATTCGTTCACGGTGAACGCTGCAGGGTCAACGAAATTGGACGTCCTCGCATGGTGGCCTCCAGCGCGGGCGGCCTCCAGCATTTCCGGGGTGATGCGGGCGAGGCTTCCGGTCGGGTATTGGGCGGCCACATGGTCCACGTGGCGCACGGACAGGACCTCCGGGCCGAGGAAACGTCGCGCCAGGGTTTCGAACTGGGCGGCGTCGCCAGTGGCCATGAAGTCGTGCCGGGGCAAACCGGCATCGGTCCGTTGGATCCCGTGGGTGGCCAAGGCGCGGTACACGTCTTTGGCGGTCTCCTCGGCGCTGGACACAAGGGTGACGTCTTCTCCCATGACGTAGGAGATGACGCCAGTGAGCAACGGATAGTGAGTGCAACCGAGCACCACGGTATCCACGCCGGCGTCCCTGAGCGGCTCCAGGTATTCGTGGGCCGCGGCCAGCAGCTCGGGACCGGTGGTGATGCCGGCTTCCACGAAGCTCACGAATTCCGGACAGGCCGCCGAGGTGATGTTCAAGTCCGGGGCTGCGGCAAAGGTGTCCTCGTAAGCGCGGGAACCCACCGTGGCCGATGTCCCGATCACGCCGATCCGGCCGGATCTCGTCGCGGACACCGCCCGGCGGACTGCGGGTTGGATGACCTCGATGACGGGAATCCCGTAGCGGGCCGTATAGCGTTCGCGGGCATCGCGCAAAACTGCGGCCGAGGCTGAGTTGCAGGCGATGGTCAGGAGCTTGACCCCGGAGTCCACGAGCTCGTCCATGACGCCGAGGGCATTGGCCCGGACTTCGGCGATGGGGAGCGGTCCGTACGGTCCGTTGGCAGTGTCCCCCACGTAGATGATTGACTCATTCGGCAATTGGTCGATGATGGACCGTGCCACGGTGAGTCCGCCGACTCCGGAATCGAAGACGCCGATGGGGCGCGATCCCAGCAAGGGGTTGGGTGCTTTGCTGTTCAGTGTTTCCAGCTTGCGCTGTGTTTCCGGCTTGCGCTGGGATTCCAACGCCGCTGCGGCGCTCTCCCCATCCGATACCGCGTCCGATGCTGAGTTCATGATTCTTAGAGAATAAGCCAAGGCATGTGCTGCAGCCACGACATGTGGCGGGGGCCTCGTGTCTGTTTTGTCACACGGACGGCCTTGGGCGCCGGTAATTTCACTCAGGGCTTCCGGTCCATCGAGGCCATCATGGCCTGGACCAGCGATTCCTGGAGCCAGGTGGTGAAGTTGTAGACGAGCGCCAGGTAGCTCTCTACGTCTTCGGCCTGGGACCAGTCCTGCATGGCGTGGACGTGGTCGGCATCTGCTTCGTCGCGGATATCGAGGCGCTCGGCCAGCACCAAACGAACATCGTTAAGCGCCATGGACCAGAGCTTCGCCTCCTCCCGGGTGAGGACGAGCTCGTCTCGGTCCAGGCCCATCGCGGCGGCCCGAAGCGCGCCGATTTTCCCCTCCCGCAGCGAGCGTTCGGTGAGCTGGCGGAACTCAAGGGACGCGGCGTCGTCGTTCTTCATGACGTTCGGCAAGAGCCGCAATAGGGCGCGATCGGACGGTTCCTTGACATTCATGTCCAGACCGATCAAGGCCGTCAGGGGATCTTCGTTCCCGGACAGCTCCGGTTCCAGCATTGAAATGACATCGTCCAGGAGTCCGCGCAGGAGTTCGCGCTCGGCGGGCTCAAGGTAGCCGGTAATGCCTTTGAGCCCGTACTTGAAAGCCTTAGCCACGTGCGCCGCCCTTGCGTCCCCGGCCGTCGCCGCTGCTGCTTGCCTTTTCAACCGTTGCCCACAAACCGTAGCCATGCATGGCAACTGCGTGCTGCTCCACTTGTTCCTTGCCACCGTACGCCACGATGGAACGGCCCTTCTTGTGGACCTCGAGCATGAGTTTGTTGGATTTGGCCTCGGAATAGCCGAAGTAGCTCTGGAACACGTAGCTCACATAGCTCATGAGATTGACGGGATCGTTCCAGATCACCAGGTTCCAAGGGATGTCAGCAGCGCTGAGGAGGTCGGTGGACGACTGCTCCGAGATGTCCGTCCGTTCCTCTCCCTTTAAGCCTGCGTCTGTCACTGTGTTGGTGACGGGGGCGACGGTAGTGGTCATCTGTCCATTCTATGGCGATGGTGGGCCCGCGCCGGCGAGACCTGGGAGCCGGTGGGTGGGCCCACACCGGCGAGGGCCCCGGGTTGAGCGGAGCGAGACCTGGGAGCCGGTGGGTGGGCCCACACCGGCGAGGGCCCCGGGTTGAGCGGAGCGAGACCTGGGAGCCGGTGGGGACTAGAGTGAATTCGTGAGTAGATCCGTCGCCTGGGACCACCCCCGCACGTCGTTGTACACCGATCACTATGAGCTGACAATGCTGGAAGCTGCCCTCCATTCGGGCGCGGCACACCGGCGCTCCGTCTTCGAAGCCTTCGCTCGCCGCCTGCCCGACGGCCGCCGCTACGGCATCGTCGCCGGGACCGGCCGGCTGCTTGAGGGAATCAAGGACTTCCGTTTCGGCGACGCCGAGCTCGCGTTCCTCGATCAGCACAAAGTAGTGGACAGGCAGACGCTGGATTTCCTCGCGGACTACAGGTTTTCCGGCGACATCTGGGGCTACCCGGAGGGCGAGGCCTACTTCCCCGGCTCCCCCATCCTGATCGTCGAATCCACCTTCGCGGAAGCGTGCATCCTGGAAACGTACATCTTGTCCGTGCTCAACCATGACACCGCGATTGCTTCGGCCGCCTCCCGGATGACCAGCGCGGCCGGTAACCGGCCGTGCATCGAGATGGGCTCCCGACGCACCCAGGAGGAATCCGCGACGGCGGCAGCCCGCGCCGCGGTCATCGCCGGTTTTGGCAGTACCTCCAACCTTGAGGCCGGCCGCCGTTACGGCATCAAGACCGTGGGCACGGCCGCCCACTCGTTCACGCTCCTGCACGATACCGAGCGCGAGGCCTTCGAAGCGCAGATCTCCGCCTTCGGACCGGGAACGACGCTTCTGGTGGACACTTACGACGTCGAGGTCGGGGTACGCACTGCGGTGGAACTCGCAGGTGACAAGCTCGGGGCCGTCCGCCTCGACTCCGGAGACCTCGTGGCCCAGGCCCAGTGGGTCCGCGAGCTGCTGGACAACCTCGGCAACACCAACACTCGGATCGTCGTCACCTCGGATCTCGATGAATTCGCCATCGCAGCCCTGCAATCGGCCCCGGTGGATGTGTACGGCGTGGGCACCTCCCTGGTCACAGGATCGGGAGCCCCGACGGCCAGCATGGTCTACAAACTGGTCAGCCGGACCAACGATGCCGGCGAATTCGTTCCCGTGGCCAAGATAGCCAAAAACAAGGCCAGCGTGGGCGGCCGCAAATACGCCCTCCGCAAACTCAACGAACTCGGCATCGCAACCCAGGAGATCGTGGGCATCGGACACCGGCCGGAAGACGACGGCAACGACCGCCCGCTGCTCCAGCAGTTCATCAAGAATGGCGAACTGCTCCCGGGTTGGACAGGACACGAGGGCGTGGTCCGGGCCCAGGAACGGCATGCTGCCACCATGGCCGAACTCCCCCCGGTAGTCCGGAGGCTGCAGCGCGGCGAGCCGGCAATCCCCACTGTCTACGAGGAGGACTGAATGTCCCGTGCCCTGATTATCGTGGACGTCCAGAACGATTTCTGCGAGGGCGGGTCCCTCGCCGTGGAAGGTGGCGCCGCCACGGCTGCCGCCATCAGCGAATTCCTTGACGCGAACCACCAGCACTTTGACCACGTCGTGGCCACGCAGGACTGGCACGTGGACCCGGGTAGCCATTTTTCGGAAACACCGGACCTGGTGGACAGTTGGCCCCCGCATTGCCGCGCCGGGAGCAAGGGCGCCGAACTCCACCCGGATCTCGACGCCGAGTACGTCCAGGCTTACTTCCGCAAGGGACAGTACACCGCGGCCTATTCAGGATTCGAAGGAGTCCTGGCACCCGAAGACGAAGTCCCCATGGGCGAGCTCGCGCCGGGCGCCGTTCCCTCCGTCGAGCTGGACGAGGACGCCCTCGGGCTCGACGACTGGCTGCAGAGCCACGGAGTGGAAGAAGTGGTGGTGGTGGGAATCGCCACGGACTACTGCGTCAGGGCCACCGCACTGGACGCCGTCCAGGCGGGCTACTCCGTGACAGTGATTGGTGAACTCACCGCCGGAATCGCGGAGGATCTTGACGAGACCTTCGCGGAGCTGGAAGAAAACGGCGTCGAACTAGCGCAGCCCTAAGGGCCGGGGCCCCGCCAAGCGGCCAGCGGTTCTACTTCCGCCCGATGAACCAATCCTGAAGCTTGCGCAGCCGCGACTGCAATTGCTCCTCGTTTGCCTGCGCGACGGCCGGTCCGCCACAAACCTCGCGCAACTTGTTGTGGACCACGCCGTGCGGGGTACCGGTGCGGGCCGACCAGGCCGCGACGTTTTTCGCCAGCTCATTGCGCAGGTCCATCAGCATGCGATGGTCCGGAATAGCGGGCGACGCGGCGGCGGCCAACGGAGATTGGCGCTTCTTCCTCGACTGCTGGTCGTGCTGCCGCTGCCGGAGCAACGTTCCCACCTGTTCGGCGTCGAGCAGCCCGGGGATCCCGAGGAAATCAAGTTCGTCCTCGGACCCGATATCGGCTCCCGTGCCGAATTCGCCGCCGTCGAACAGCACCCTGTCAAAGGATGCCTGGGAATCGAGGGCCTCGAATTTGCCCTTCTCCAAGGAGTCCGAGGCCTTCTCTTCGCGGTTGGCCTCGGCCATCAGGTTCTCTTCGGGGTTGAAGAGCCCGTCCGCGTCTTCCTTCTCGGGCCGGTCCAGCGCGTGGTCCCGCTCGGCTTCCATGGAGTTGGCCAAGGCCATGAGCGGCGGCACGGACGGCAAGAAGACCGACGCCGTTTCCCCACGTTTGCGGGCACGGACGAAGCGGCCCACGGCTTGGGCGAAGAACAGTGGCGTGGACGTGGACGTCGCGTAGACGCCGACCGAAAGCCGGGGGACGTCAACGCCTTCGGACACCATGCGGACGGCCACCATCCAGCGCTTCTCGCTGGCGGTGAACTCCTCGATCTTGTGTGAAGCCTTGGAATCATCGGACAGGATCACCGTGGGCGACTGACCCGTGATCTTCTTGAGCTGGCCGGCATAGGCGCGGGCGTCGTCGTGATCCGTGGCTATCACCAGGCCGCCGGCGTCGGGCACGGTACGGCGCACCTCGCTGAGGCGCTTGTCGGCGGCAGCGAGAACCGCGGGGATCCATTCCCCGCCGGGGTTCAGCGCGGTCCGCCAGGCCTGGGAGGTGATGTCCTTGGTCACGGCAGCCTCACCGAGGGAAGCCGCCATTTCGTCTCCGGCGCTGGTACGCCAACGCATCTGGCCCGAATACGCCATGAACAGCACGGGACGGACGACGTGGTCCCTCAAGGCATTGCCGTAGCCGTAGGTGTAGTCCGCCTTCGAGCGGCGGATGCCGTCGCGGTCTTCGGCGTATTCGACGAAAGGGATGGGTGAGGTATCGGAACGGAAAGGCGTGCCCGTGAGGGCCAGGCGCCGCGTCGCAGGATCGAAGGCCTCACGCAATCCGTCGCCCCAGGACAACGCTTCGCCACCGTGGTGGATTTCGTCGAGGATGACTAGGGTGCGTGCGGCCTCGGTCTTGGCCCGGTGGAGCATGGGCTTGCTTGCCACCTGCGCATAAGTCACCGCGACGCCGACGAAGCCCCTGCCGTGCTGGCCATCTGAATTCTTGAAGTTCGGATCGATGGCAATGCCCACCTTGGCCGCGGCATCCGCCCACTGCCGTTTCAGGTGGTCGGTGGGAGCGACGATCGTCACGCGGTTCACGGTTCCACTGTCAAGGAGTATTGACGCAATCCGCAGGGCAAAGGTGGTCTTACCTGCGCCCGGCGTTGCCACGGCGAGAAAATCGCGCGGACTCGCGTTCAGGTACAGGTCCAGCGCTTCCTGCTGCCAGGCGCGCAGCTTCGGGGCGGTTCCCCAGGCTGCGCGTTCCGGATATGCGGGAGGCAGCGCAGGGCCGCCGAAAAGTGTTTCAGTCACGCGGATTCCACCCGCCTGGCGTCTGCCTGACTCGCGGCAATCAAGCCGCGGGCCACGCCACCAGGCGCAGCTCTGCGCAGGCCGCTGCGCGAGGCAGCAACGATTCCAAGCAAGGCCGCTGCAGCCAGCGAAACCCAAATAACCACAAAAAACACCAATCTGTTCCGGATGCGCCGAATCACGCAGGGCAGCAAACAGGCAGAAAAAAACACTCCCCCGCCTACTACCAGGAAAAACCCGACTACTGGGGCTTACTCGCTACTTGGAGTTGCCCGAGCCGTTGCCCTTGTCTCCGCCGTCGTTACCGGGGCGAAGTCCTTCATAGATTTCTTTGCACTCGGGGCAGACCGGGAACTTTTGCGGGTCCCGGCCAGGGGTCCACACTTTGCCGCACAGCGCAATCACGGGCTCGCCTGTCATGGCGGACTCCATGATTTTTTCCTTGCGGACATAGTGCGAAAAACGCTCCCGGTCACCGGGTTCCACTTCCTGGCGCACTTCCTCGCGCTCAATGGTTGCAGTGGAAGTTCCGGCTCCGGAAAGCTCGCGCATGGGATCGTTTTCGAATGGGTCCGGAGGAAGCGTCGTCATGCCATCCATCTTAGCCGCTGCAGCTTCGCGATCAGATGCACGGCGTCAGATGCCCTGCCAATTCGGCTTGTTGTCATAGGTGTGGCGGTAGTAGTCGGCGAGCTTGAGCGAGGATGCCGCAGCTTCATCGATCAGGATGGTGGCGTGCTGGTGCATCTGCAGCACCGATGCCGCGCAGATGGCCGCCACCGGCCCTTCGACAAAGTCCCTGACCGCCTGGGCCTTCTGCGCCCCCGTGGCAATCAGGACAACATGCCGGGCATCCATGATGGTTCCGAGACCTTGAGTCACCACGTGGTGCGGGACATCGTCAATGCTCTTGAAGAAGCGGGCGTTGTCCTTGCGGGTCTGCTCGATCAGCGTCTTGATCCGGGTCCGCGAAGCGAGCGAGGAGCCGGGCTCATTGAATCCAATGTGGCCGTCCGTGCCCACGCCGAGGATCTGCAGGTCAACGCCGCCGAGTGCCCGCATGGAGTCCTCGTACGCCTGGCAGGCCGCAGGAAGGTCGGCCGCGGTACCGTCCGGGCTGTGGACATTGGCGGGGTCGATATTGACCCGGTCCGTGAATTCACGGCGGATGACTTCACGGTACGATTCCGGATGCCCCGGCTTGAGCCCGACGTATTCGTCAAGGGCGAAGGCGTGTGCCTGGCTGAAGTCGAGGCCCCTTTCCTGGTGGCGGCGCGCAAGCTCGTCATAGACAGGGAGCGGAGAGGACCCCGTGGCCAGGCCCAGGACGGCGTTCGGCTTTCGGAGGAGCAGCGCCTCGATGGCATCCGCGGCAAGCGCCCCGATCTGCTTGCTTCCCGGAAGGATGACAACTTCCATCGTCCACGACCTTTCTAGCTGTGTTTCCCGGATCGACTGGTTCAAACTCGAGGTTATCCCATGTCCCATAACTTGTCATTGTTGTCCATGGAATCAACGGTTGACGCTCAATTGCGCGAAGAGCTCCGGCCCGCGCCGGTCAAGCCAGCGGCCGCCGATCCGGACACCGGCCACGAACAGGGCCACTCCAAGAACCGTACCAATTGCCAGATTGATCCATCCCCACAGCGGATCGCCTGTGACCGACTGGACAATCACAAGTACAAGTTCAGGAAGGACCAGGAGGAACAGCACCGCCATTCCCCCGAACTGGACGGCCAGGGTCTGGGCAACGTTTCCTGGCGGCTTCTTGAACGGGCTGTCACCGGGCAACGGCACGCTGGACGTATACCGCGCCGACACGATGGAGGCCAAGCCCAGGCCCGTGAACAGAACGCCCAGGGACAGACCCAGAACACAGGGCAACCAGCCCCATTCTCCCGTCAGGAAAAAGGGCCCGACGGCGAAGATCAGCACCACAGGGAGTGCGAATACCAGGCAGGCCAAGGCCCGGCCGAGCCGGTCATGGATACCGCGTACCCCGGTGGCCAGATGCAAGGCAAATGCGGTGTTGTCGTAGGAAACATCTGCGGCTATGGACCATGCGAGGATAAAGGCAGCCAACGGCCCCAGAATCACCAGCATGGAATAGCTTCCGGACTGCCCGGACTGGAACAGGAAAATCACGGGCAACAACGGGACCACCATCAGCGAGGCTGCGTAGCGCGGATCGCGGATCCAGTAGCTGAGGGCGCGCGCGGCAATAGCCCCGGTGGGAGTCGCCGGCAGTAGTCCGAACAAGCCAAGTTTCCCGCCGCGTTTCCCTGATCCACCGGAATATGGCGGAGTGACCAGCGCCCGCTTGAGCAGGGCATTCCATCCGGCAAATAACACGAGGAGAGTGGCCAGGGCGATCAACGCCTTCAGGCCGGCAGCAGCAACGTCTCCGGACGCCAGATCGCCGCCAAGCGACCAGGAAGCTCCGAGCGGAGTCCAGGAGACCGTCCGGGCAAGTTCGGGGAGATAACCGGTGGAACTGGACACTCCCCTGAAGACGCCGGCCACAATCGGTCCCATCAGCACGAGCGGCACAAAGACCACAATGCTGCTCACATCCTTGAAACGGCGGGAGGCTGCGAGGCTGGCCGTCGCCGTAGTGACCACTTTCGACAAGACCACGCAGCTCAGCACGCCCAACACTGCGCCCAGCAGGGCGCCGAGCACCGCCGGCACGCTGCGCCACCATGTTGCCGCCGTGAAGAGCGCCACAATCATCGTGGACAGCCCCGGCAATCCGATGAATCCCGCGAGGGCGAGGCCGGTCAGCAGCTGACGCATGGGGATCGCCGACGTCGTGAAGCGGGAGGGGTCAAGCGTCATGTCCGCGGCCGAGGCCATGAGGGGAACCACAGCCCAGGCCAGGAGCGCGGCGGCGCCGCCGAGGACGACGGCGGTGTGGGCCGTCTCGGCGTCGGCCCACCGCAGGGCCACGAGCGCGCCCGCCAGGGTCGCGACGACTCCCAGTGCATAGAGCCCGCCGATCGCGATTCCCACAAGCTGGCCCGGGCTGCGTCGGAAGCCGTTCAGCAGGAGCCGCCACTTCAGGCTCAGAAGGTGCGCAACCATTCCAGGCCTCCCGTCTGGTTCCCGCCGCCCACCAGCTGGACAAAACGGTCCTCAAGCGTGGCGCCGTCGCGGACCTCGTCGACGGTTCCGGCGGCGAGGACCCTGCCAGCAGCCACAACGGCAACGTGGTCGCACATGCGCTGCACAAGGTCCATGACGTGGCTCGAGACGATGACCGTCCCTCCCGAGGCCACGTAGTTGTCAAGAATTCCCCTGATGTTGGCAGCCGAGACGGGATCGACGGACTCAAAGGGCTCGTCCAGCACCAGCAGCCTGGGCGCATGGATAAGCGCCGAGGCGAGGGCAATCTTCTTTGTCATGCCGGCGGAGTAGTCCACCACGAGGGTGCCGGCGTCGCCGCTCAAATCCAGCGCGGCCATCAGTTCCCCCACCCTTTGGGCAACGACGTCCCTGTCCATGCCCCGGAGCAAGCCGGCGTAAGTGACCAGCTGTTCACCCGTCAATCGGTCGAAGAGGCGAACGCCGTCGGGCAGTATCCCCATCAGCTTCTTGGCTTCGAGCGGTTTCGCCCACACGTCCACGCCGTGGATGTAGGCTGTCCCGAAATCCGGCCGCAGGAGCCCCGTGGCCATGGACAACGTGGTCGTCTTGCCCGCCCCGTTGGGACCAACGACCCCATAGAAGGAGCCAGCGGGCACATCCAGGCTGATGCCGTCGACGGCGACCTTGCCGCCAAAGCGTTTCGCCAGTCCGCGCAGGGCCAGGGCAGGCACCGGGGAGGTATGAGGGGAACCGGGAAGCTGGACAGTCATGCAGCCAGCCTAGCCCCGGGGACGCTCCCAGGAGTCGTCCCCGAGGGGGAACTACGGAGCCCCTTTCCGGAGCCGCCTCATCCCAAAGGACTAGATCGCCAACGGGTTCGCACCCGAAGGACCAGCCCTCAGAAGCTGTGCCGTGGAACCGCGCGCTGATACTGTGGCGCCCAGTCCAAGGGGAACCCGAGTTCAAAAGCCGCGCGAAGCCACCAGTGCGGATCGCGGAGGGCTGCCCGTGCCATGAATACGCCGTCGGCTTGGCCGGTGGCCACAGTGTGTTCGGCCTGTCCGGACGACGTCAGGAAGCCGACGGCCCCGGTGGGAACCCCTGCTTCGCGCCGGATCTGCTCGGAGAATCCCGTCTGATATCCAGGTCCGGCCTTGATCCGCTGGTGGGCCACAGCGCCACCGCTGGAGACGTCCACCAAGTCCACGCCGTGCTCGGACGCAGCCCGCGCGAGGCGCACGGAGGCGTCAATGTCTACGCCACCCTCTGCCCAATCACTGGCGGAAATCCGCAGCAACAAGGGCATCGAATCGGGGATGACCGCACGGACGGCGTCGATGACCGCAAGCATCAAACGGTTCCGGCCGGCCTCAGTCCCTCCCCAGGAATCATGGCGCTTGTTGATCAGGGGACTTTGGAATTCGTGGAGGAGGTAGCCATGCGCGCCGTGGATCTCCACCGTGTCGAACCCGGCGTCCACGGCCCGTAAGGCTGCCGCCGCGAAGTCGGAAATGACGGCTTGGATGTCCGCCTCGCTCATGGCAAGAGGACTTACAAGCCCGGCAAAGGCCTCCAGCCCGGGGCCCTTGGCCACCCAACCGCCGTCGGACTCCGCCACGGATCCGTTCTCTTCGGCGAAAGGCCAGTAGGTCGAAGCCTTGCGGCCTGCGTGCGCCAGTTGGACACCGATCTTGCCGCCCACGGCACTGTTGCGGTGGACGAAGTCCACAATCCGCTCCCAGGCGGCCGCCTGCTCATCCGTGTACAGCCCGGCATCCCGCGGGCTGATCCGTCCCTCGGGGCTGACGGCCGACGCCTCGGTGAGGATGAGGGCCGCGCCGCCCGTGGCAAACGCTCCAAGATGCACCAGGTGCCAATCGTTGGGCACGCCGCCCCCGCCGTCGGGCGAGCAACTGTACTGGCACATCGGCGAAACCCAGCCACGATGCGGCAACGTCAAGGAACGCAATTGAAGCGGGCTGAACAGAGCGGGTTGCGTCATTAGAAGAGGACCCGCGCCAGACCTTGCCGGGCCTTGGCCACGCGTTCGTCTGCAATGCCGACGACGTCGAACAGTTCCAGCAGGCGCACACGCGCCGTTTCCCGCTCGGGACCGAAGTTGCGGCCAATGAAGGCGACAATGCGGTTGAACGCGTCCTCGATGTGTCCACCCGAGATGTCCAGGTCCGCCACCGTGAGCTGCACTTCGATGTTGTCCGGCTCCTGCGCCGCCTGATGACGCGTGGCTTCGGCTTCCGTTGCCGTCAGGAGCTCGAGCCTGCCCATCAGTTCAACTTGGGCGAGTCCGGCCTTCGCCTCGGCATCAGCCGGTTTCTCGGCCAGGGCCTGGCGGTAAGCGGTGGCGGCAGCGGCGTAGTCCCCGGCTTCAATGGCATCGAAGGCTGCCTGGTGCAGCGGTGGCAGAGGGCGGGCCTCCGCGCCAGCTGCACCTGCACCGATACTGCCCGTTACGCCGTTGGCTTCGGCCACCTTGAGGAGTTCATCGATGAGGCTGCGGATTTCCTCGTCCGAAGCAGGCCCCTCGAAGAGCGGCACCGGCTGGCCCTTCAAGACGGCGACGGCGGTAGGGACGGCCTGGACCTGGAATGCCTGTGCAAGCTGCGGGAACGCGTCAACGTCCGCCGCGGCCAGCACCACTTTGCCGGCGTAGCCTTCGACGACACCTTCGAGGCTATGCAGGAGGGTCGAAGCCTCCAGGGAGCGGTTTGACCATAGAAGGAAAAGGACGGGAATCTGCGCGGACAGCTGGACGAGGTCCTGGAAATTGGCCTCGGTGGCATCTACGCGCAGGGGCTGGCTGCTTCCGGGGCTTCCGCCGGAGGCAGCCGGGGCACCGCTCGATGCCGCCGGCGCGGGACGCCGCAATGCGGAGAGGTCGACGGCGCCGCGCAGGTTGAGCTGGCTGGCAGCGGCTGGAGAGACGGGACGGGATCCTGGCGAACTCATACCGTCCACTCTAGCCGCTGCGCCAACAGCATTTGCCTACTTGAAGCTGGCTCCCACCAGACCGCGGACCGCGGCAACGAGCTTCATCGGAGCAGTCGAACCTGCCGGTGGAATGTAGATCGCTACCGACTCCGAGAAGGTCTGCACGAGGCCAACCTTCGTGGAATCCCCGCCCGCAAGCACTGCCGCGGCTTTGTCCACGGTGAGCGTGTCACCGTCGGCCTTGGGCTTGCTGGTGAAGTCGAAGTCCAGCTTTCCCACCACCACAGCGCCGCCGTCGGAGGTCCGGAACACTGCCGTATCCGCCGGAGAGGGCGTGTGCGTGAAGGTGAAATCGCCATTGGTTCCGGACTTGACGGTGCTCGCCTGGTAGTCCAGTACATCCGCAATGTATGGCGAGTTGGTGCCCTCCACGAGCTTGTCCTTGAATGCCGAATCCGCCTTGGTCAAGCGATCGCCCAGGGCTGCCAGCGCCTCGGTCCCGCTGTACTGCAGCCCGGACTTGTCTCCGGCCGCTATCTGCGCGGTTCCGCCCAAGGGGATCGCCGGGAATGACGTTCCGGGCTGAAGCGGGGACGTGCTCTTCAGCTTGTAGTTCTCTCGCGGCGAGGCCTGCACGAGGGTCAGGACCTGGGGAACCACGTTGCCATCGCCTTGCGTCACGGCGATCACGGTGCGTGGCCAGGTTCGCTGGGTGGAGATGACGCTGCCGAGCAATTTGCTGGATCGGACGGGCATCCGCGCCTCGTGCGTGGCAACCTGGGACCGGATCTTGTAGTTCTGCGTGCGCACCTGCAACTCCGTGCCGTCAACCCGGGGAGTGAGCTTGGAGGCGTCACGTGCGGCATCCCCGGCGGCCACTGCGCCGGCCACCTGGTCCAGGATGCGCTTGAGCTGCGCGTCCACGAGGACCGGGACGGCCTGCGCACCGGCGGTCTCGGCCGGGCTCGCCGTCGCGGATCCGGAGGGAGAAGGACTCTCGGCCGCTTGGGCGCCTGCCGCGGTGCCACCCACGAGGGCCGTCACAACAGCTGCAGCTACAAGCGAAATGCGGAGCACGGGGCCGCCGCTTGTGCCCTTCTTGGTGTCCTCGGGAGCGGTGTCCTCGCCGATGATGTCCTTATCGCTTTCGTTCTCGGTGACCTCAGCGGTGTCCTTGTCGGTTTCCTTTTCGGTTTCCGTGTTCCCGCCGCCCCGCGGACCGTTGGGGCGTGCGCCCCTGCCTCGGCCCCTGGTGAACTTGCTGACGAACGGCAACGCCGCACCCGCGGCAATGAGGATCGCGCCAATGACAATCAGCGGGACAGCCCACGGCATGGTGGCATCGTTGGCGAACGTTACGGAGACCGACGACGGCGCCGGCTTGGTTCCGTCGCTAGCCAGGAGGAGCGACCAGTTGCCACTCGCGGGCGGGGAGAAGGTGTAGTCCAGCTGTCCGCTGGCGTTCTCCGTTTCCACCCACAGGTCAGATCCGGCAGGCGACGGAGCGGTTGCTTCGCCGTCGGTCCCGGCAACCTGGAGGGACTTGCCGTCCGCGGAGACGCCGGTGATGCTGTTGTGGGCGGTCTTGCCTACCCACGCATCGACGTCATCCGGACGTCCAACAGCCAACACGAACTTGCCATCGCCCTTGATGCTGATCTGTTTGGGACCGCCCTTGTGGGTCAACACGTCTTGGGTGATCACGGTCAGCGGAGCGGCTTTGGAGTCGCCGGGGGCGGACGCGGTTACGGTCTCGGCCGGGGCCCAAAAGGTCAGCTGGCCAATGCCGGCCAACAGTGTCAGCAGGCCAAGCAGCACCAGCGAAACTGCAGTCTTCAATCGCACAGGAATACCAATCATCAGCGGTCGTTGAACTTCAAGGGTAACGGTTTTGTTACCAATGAGTCAGTTCGGGGTCCTCCCAAAGGGCTTCCCGACGCACGGTTCACCCCCTAGAATTCGCCAATTCGGGCCTCCTGATAGTGTGGCGAACAACATGGCATCGGGCATTCCTCGAGCCTGACCGCGGAACGAAAAGGCAGCTGAAACACGTGAAAGAGCGCAAGGATCCAACTCCCGCCGAACAACAACCGGGGGTCACCCCGGATGGCTCGGCTAATGGGTCTGCCCAGGACGGCAGGGATCACGGCGAAGGCCTGATGGCATCCTTCGTCCGCCGCCTCCGCCAACCTATTCCGGGCGCCCAACCACGGGTCCGTTTCGAGATGCCTCCCGAACTTGAGCACGACGCGGCAACCGGGCCCGCCCAGGATGAATCCGACGGTCCGCGCTTCGGTTCCCCCGGCCCGAGAATGTCCGCGCAACATCCGCTCTATGTCGGCTTCATGGGCACGGCCGGCGTCGGCGTCGCCCTCATGCTGTATTACATCGGCACCAATACCGTCCAACTGCTGTTGTGGATCGTTACGGCCCTGTTCATTGCTTTGGGACTGGACCCCGTGGTCCGCTGGCTCGAAAACCGCAAGGTTCCGCGCCCGGCCGGCGTCGTCATCGCCGTCGGAGTCCTCGTTGCCGGAGTGGCGGCGTTTTTCGCCACCCTCATCCCCACCATCGTGGAACAGGTCTCGCAGATCGTTCAGCAGGCTCCGGACTGGATCCGGGGCTTCGTCAATTCTGATTTCTTCCGCTCCGTGGACAGCCAATTCGGTGTACGCGACAAGATCAGCCAGGAACTCGACAAGTTCGTCAAGAACCCGGATGCCATAGGCGGCATTTTCGGCGGCGTCGTAGGTTTCGGGTCGACGGTGGCCAACGGCGTGTTCGGGACGCTGATCGTCCTGGTCCTCAGCCTCTACTTCCTCGGCGCCCTGCCCGCCATGAAGAGATGGGGATATCGGCTCGCACCGCGGTCGCGCCGGCCCCGCGTGGAGGCATTGTCCGAAGAAATCACGCGCTCGGTAGGCAACTACGTGATCGGCCAGGTGTGCGTGGCCTTGCTTAACGCTTTGTTCGCCTTCATCGTCATGAGCATCCTGCGTATTCCGTTCAGCGTCCTGCTGGCCTTCGTGGTTGCCTTGCTTGCGTTCATTCCCCTGGTGGGCGGAATGATTGCCGCGGTGGTGGTCATTCTGGTGGCCTTGACCGCCGGCTGGCAGACGGCCGTGATCTACGCCATCTGCTACTTCGCCTATCTGCAGTTCGAGGCCTACTTCATCTCTCCGCGCATCATGCAGAAGGCCGTCGCCGTTCCGGGTGCTGTTGCCGTGATCTCGGTGATCGCAGGCGGCAGCCTACTGGGCGTGCTCGGCGCCTTGATCGCCATCCCGACGGCGGCAGCCATCATGCTGCTGATCAAGGAAGTCTTCATCGTCCGCCAGGACCGCCACTAGGCCTGCCAGCTCAAGCGGTGGCCACCGGACCTGTCCAGTGGCGCGGCAGGCCATCCGGTCCTGCACCGGTTTCCGTCACGTCGTCCACGATCTCGTCCAAAACCCGCGCCGCGTACTTCTCGCCGACCCACAGGTGCTTGGCGCCGTCGATCCCGAGGACACGGGCCTGAGGCACTAGGCTGAATCGTTCGGCGGCCTCGGCGGGCTGGAGATAGTCGTCGTGTTCCGGAACCAGGACTGTCAGCGGTTTTCCCGCGGCAGCCCATTCCTTCAGGTGCACATCCGTGGCCCGGTGCAGCGGCGGAGACAGCAGCACGGCGCCCTCCACCTGCGAGGCCACGGGCTCAACGGCCCCGTACATCAAGGCCAGCTCGGTGCCGAAGGACCAGCCCACCAACCAGCGGTTCGGAAGCCCGCGTTCCACCGCGAAGCGAACAGCAGCCTCGACGTCGTAGCGCTCACCGATTCCCTCGTCGAACTGGCCCTGACTCGTACCCCGAGGCGAATGCGTCCCCCGCGTGTTGAAGCGCAGAACCGCGACGCCGGCCAGTGCCGGAAGCCGATAGGACGCCTTCCGGTAGACGTGCGAATCCATGAATCCGCCGTGCGTCGGCAAGGGGTGCAGGGTAATAAGCGTCGCCGCGATCTCGCCGGACTCCGGCAGCGCCAGCTCCCCCACGAGCAACTTGCCGTCTTCGGTGCGGAACTCAACGTTCTCGCGGTGCGCCGGCAAGACCGTGGATGCCCTGATGTCCGTGGCAGACTCCGGCTGGCTGAAAACGAGGGAAGCAGGATCGAAACTCATGCTTCCAAGCTTAAGTGCTCAGCGGTACCTGTAGGTTCGGCCCGTCCAGCAGTTGTTGTGCCAGTGGCGGCGTTCCGCCAACCCTGCGGCATCGCCGAAGAGGTGCGTCTCGGACCACACCACCAAGTGGGCGATTCCGGGCATGATGGCCATCGAACAACCGGGACAGATATAGGTCTTCTCGCCATTCCTTGCGGTCATGGTCCGGACCATCCACTCGCCGTCGGGGGCGCTTTCCCTGCGGGCAATGCCCGAACGGGCACGTTCCAGATCCAGTTCCTGCGACTCGCCTGTCCGTTTCCAGCTTGCCTTGGCTGATTCGGTGCGTCGGGGGCGGTTGGAGCGGGGCATGACTCCATTCTGCCCCAGTCGCCAGTTGCGCGCGGCAGAGGAAGCGGCAGAGGAAGTAAAGTGGAGCGGTGCGACTCGTCATAGCCCGTTGTTCCGTAGATTACGTTGGCCGCCTCAAGGCCCATCTCCCGCTTGCCACCCGGCTTTTGCTCGTCAAATCCGATGGTTCCGTGCTGGTCCACTCCGACGGCGGCTCCTACAAGCCGCTGAACTGGATGAGCCCGCCCGCTAACCTGCGGGTGACCACGCCGGAGGAGACCGAGGTCGAAGAAGGCGTGGTGGAGCAGTGGACCGTGCAGTCGGCCAAGACCGATGACCGGCTCATCATCAACATCTACGAGCAACTCCATGACACTTCCCACGACCTCGGAACGGACCCCGGGCTCATCAAGGACGGGGTCGAAGCTGATCTGCAGCGACTGCTCGCCGAGCAGATCGAAACCCTTGGCACCGGTTATTCGCTCATCCGGCGCGAATACTTCACTGCCATCGGTCCGGTGGACATCCTCGCCCGGGACGGCGAGGGCCGGACAGTCGCCGTCGAGCTCAAGCGGCGCGGCGACATCGACGGCGTCGAGCAGCTCACGCGCTACCTTGAACTGCTCAACCGCGATCCGCTGCTGGCGCCGGTGCGGGGCATTTTCGCCGCCCAGCAGATCAAGCCGCAGGCAAAGGTCCTTGCCAACGACCGCGGAATCGACTGCATCACCCTGGACTATGACGCGATGCGCGGCGTAGACGACAGCGAGTCACGCTTGTTCTAGCCTTCATCCCGGGGAAACCCAGTCAGGGGCTGGCCCCGGCAACTAGAATCAAAGCATGACTGTCCCAGACCGGCCTGTATCTTCTTCTGCGCCTGTGCGCCACCTGATTACCGGAACCATCGTCAGCGACGGTGTGGTGATCGAAGATGGCCTGGTGGCGGTGGAGGACGACCGCATCGCCTTCGCCGGACCGGCCGCCGAATTCCACGAAGCAGCCTTCGAAGGGTTCGAGGAAACTCCCCGGACCGATTTCCCCGCGGAACGGTACATCGTTCCCGGATTCGTGGATGTGCACTGCCATGGCGGCAACGGAGGCGACTTCCCTGGCGCCGATGAATCCTCGGCACGCAAAGCCATCGATTTCCTGCACCGCTCCGGAACCACAACCCTCCTCGCCAGCATGGTCACGGCGCCCCGGGAAGACCTGCTCCGCGGCATCGAGCTATACGTACGCTTGGCCGATGAAGGACTCGTAGCTGGAATCCACCTCGAAGGGCCCTTCCTCTCCCATGCCCGCTGCGGCGCGCAGAACCCTGCCTATCTGCTGGACCCGGACTTGGATCTCATGACCGAGCTCGTTGAAGCGGCTGCCGGCAAGCTCGCCACCATGACCTACGCCCCCGAGCTTCCCGGCGCCGCGGCACTAGTGGACCTGATGACGTTCCACGGGGTGACGCCGTCCCTCGGCCACACGGATTGCGACGACGCGACGGCCGCCGCTTCCCTCACCGCGGCACGGGAGGGCTTGGAATCGGCTGGTTTCGACGGCGTCAGCTCTTTGCCGACTGTCACGCACTTGTTCAATGGCATGCCTCCCATGCACCACCGCGCCCCCGGCCCTGTGGCTGCCTCCCTTCGCACGGCCCAAGAAGGCAAGGCCGTGGTGGAACTGATAGCGGACGGTACCCACCTGGATCCAAGCACGGTGGCTACTGTTTTTCAGCTCGTAGGCGCGGCAAACGTTGTCCTTGTGACCGATTCAATGGCGGCGGCGGGACTCTCCGACGGAAACTACATGCTGGGCCCCTCCCCGGTGACCGTGACGGACGGTGTGGCTACCTTGGACGCCACAGGATCCATCGCCGGCGGCACTGCCACCATGCTCGACGTCGTCAGGCGCACGGTTGCGGCCGG
This sequence comes from Arthrobacter sp. B2a2-09, assembly GCF_027587375.1. Classification (GTDB taxonomy): domain Bacteria; phylum Actinomycetota; class Actinomycetes; order Actinomycetales; family Micrococcaceae; genus Arthrobacter. The sequence goes on along the minus strand of NZ_JAMXIC010000002.1, from coordinate 265,254 downwards.
CGTCGGACTCGCCGACGCAGTCGGATCGGCGACGACGGTTCCCGCCGCAGTCCTGGGGCTCTCCGATGAACTTGGCGGCCTGCGCCGGGGCCTGCGGGCCGATCTCGTCGTCGTGGACAAGGAGCTGCAACTCGCGGGTGTATTGCGCAATGGTGATTGGCTGGCTTAGGGGGGATTGGCTGGCCTTGGCCGAATTTGCAGGCACCCAATGGCGGCTCCAGTGGCGGGCGGGCGCTTTCTTCCGTTACCTTCTTTTTACTTAAAATTTGTCGGAATTCCCCAGCAGACCGTTGACCTCCAGTATCCGCCATGAAAGTGTTGTAGCAGTCTTTGTGTAGGTGTGATTCATGCTCGCAAGACGTGTTGCGAGCGTGAAGCTCCTGCGAAGCCAACCAAGCCTTGCTTGGGCGGAAAACCAGGTCTTCTCGCGGAGTAACCAAGGCCGGCACGCGGTGTGCCGGACTTAAAAGTTCCACAATGAGGAGAAACAAAAATGGCACTGGGCACCGTAAAGTGGTTCAACGCTGAAAAGGGCTTCGGCTTCATCACCCCGGACGACGCCGAAGGCGACGTCTTTGTCCACTACTCCGAGATCCAGACCGGCGGATTCCGCACCCTCGACGAGAACCAGCGTGTTCAGTTCGAGATCGGTCAGGGCGCAAAGGGCCCGCAGGCCACCGGCGTAACCGCCGTCTAGTTTGATTGCTTGAATTCTGCTCGCAGATTCAATGAAAGGGGTTCCGCACAGGATGCGGGACCCCTTTCTCCTTCCCAACTAACTCGCAGTTGTTGTCGTTATGAGCCGTCAAAACGACAATAAGTGCGAGCTACTTGGGTTTGTCAGGCAACGAGGGTGCGGAGAAGCCTCGCAGTTTGCCGAACGGACAGCCCTGGCAAATATGCCCGGCTTAGCGCAGCGCCAATCGCGGGAATCTCCAGGCTGTCTTGGTAGTACATATACAAAGTCCGGTACTCCGGCTGGAACCTCGATTTGAAGCGGGCCAGCGAGCGGAATCCGTAAACGGGCTCCAAGGTCCTGCCAACGAGGTCGAGAATGCCCGCCATGCCGGCTTCCCCGCGGGAGAATTCCTCGGTCTCCCCAGCCAAAGGTGAGCCCGACAAGGAAATGACCTCCACTCCCTGTCGCAACTCGTGGACTGCCGAGGCAATCATGAATTCCATGAGGCCAGGGAAGGCATCGCTGCGTCGGCGCATGAAATCCAACGTCCAGCTGATCACTTGGCCGTCACGAAACACCGGTAGCCAGCTGGTGACCCCGTAGACAAAGCCTTTGCCATCGACGGCTATGCAGCAAAGCACTTCGTCGTCCATCAGCTCGTCGAGGGAACCCAAGGTAAAGCCCATTTCAGGTACTTTTTTCCGGGCGGCCCACTCTTCCGACACCTCGCCGAGCTGGGAGCGTATGTGTTGCGGGAACTCCGAATAGCGCCCCCACCGGGCTTCGACGCCGGCCTTCAGTGCGCGGTTCCTGGCCGTGCGCACGTTTTGCCACGCTTTGCCCGTGAATTCGAGGTCGCGGATGGAGAGCCGCGTTTCCTGGGCAACCGCAATGCGGCGAAATCCCGTGGATCGCAGCATCGGCCACAATTCCTCAGTGCAGGAATAAAGGCACGGCACCAATGCATGGTGCGCGCAATAGTCCAGAAAGCCCTCGGTCGCGGCAGGCGCTTGTGCGGGATCACCGAACGGTCCGGCGAGGGTCAATGCGACGTTTCCGTGCTGCTGGTAGGCAATTCCGGCGTCCATTCCGGGAGTGAACCAGAACTTGTTCGGCTCCCATAGCGCCATCCAGGAAAGGGACTCCCCGCCGCGCTTGACCAAACCCCTGGCCGCCAAGCGAGCCGGATCGTCACCGCCAGGGCCGTGCTGCCGTTTGAGAAGCAGCGTCCACACCGCTGCCAGCGCCACGAGCCAGAAGATGATCCCGGACCACGCGAACAATATTGACTCGGCGGCGCTTCGCTCTGCGAACACGCGACCGAAAGCCGTGGGTATGGGCAAGGGAAGATACTGCCGGGCGAGTTCCGCAATGAGACCCAGGATTCCGCCGTCGTGCGTCAAACCGCCCGAGCCGAGCCAGGCCCCGGTGTAGCCACTCGCCAATACGAGCCACGTACTGCCGACCAGCCACGCCATCTTCCGGCGGAGCGGCGCCCTCGAGCCCACCACAAAGTTGCCCCTGAACAGGAAAAGCAGAACCGCCAGGATAAGGGGAACCAGGGCGAGGGTCAGGATGTGGAATACCGCGGAGCCCATGACGACGGTGCGGCCTCGTCCTGGAAAATGCGGAATGCTGGCAAACAACACCAGATAGGCGAAGGACAGCGCCACGACGCCGAGTTGCACGCCGATGGCGATTTTCAGGGCCAAGCGCCTTCCTTGGCGCATGCCCACCGCACAGATCAAGAGCAGCAACGCGGGTACCACCGCGAGGGCTACGCCGGCCGGCCCAGGATAGCCCTGGCGTCCAAGTTCCAGGCAACTGATGTCCACGGTTCCGCCGCAGTTGGCCTGCAACTGGTTGAGCGTCGGAACAGGGTTCAGGACCATTTCGCGGAGCAATGCCAGCGGCCCCGCCGGGCTCCTCACGGCGCCCGCCACCAAGGGCCCGACGCCGAAAATCGCCACCATGACTGACAACAGGTTCCGCGTCTCCCGCCTGGTCGCACGGTGGCTCGGTTGAATACCGTGGTCGAGCTGGAGCCACAGACCGGTCCCGAGCCCGAGCAGGGCACCGGTCAGGGCCATGACGGCCGAGGGGTCGCCAACGTACAGGACCAAGAGAAGCGCCAGGGACACAACCGTCGCCCTGAGGCGCCGACGCCACAGGGTCGGTAGAAGGCCACTGGCCGCCATCGAAACGAAGAGGGTTGCCGGAAGGGGGCCGGAGGTCCTGGCATCCATCATCCGCCCCAGCCAACCGTCGTCGGCGTATGCTGCCAACTGGACCACCAACAAAAAAGCGGTGACCGTGGCGAACTGCCCGCCAAAGAAGCCCGCTGCCGTGCGGAACCACCCCAACTTGCGCTCTGAGGAACCCAACAGGACGACGAGCAACAACGAGCTCATGACGTAGTCGAAGGGGTTGGCGGCAAAAAACATCGAGGTCCAGATGGACCACCAGTCCCCCGCTTTCAATCCTCCGCCGCTCACGCTCGTGAGATGCCGCAACACGTCTGGGCCGTACCCGGTATCGGAGTCGAAGATCGCCGGACTGAGCAGGTACAGCGCGAGCACAATCACGGTGAAGGGGATCGCGCCAATATGGGCAGCCACGTTGCCAAGCACGGCCCGGGCAAGCGCGGCCGCCATCTTCCGCGCGGGCTTGGCATCTTCGGGAGCAGCCGCCTGTTCCTTGGCCAACTGGGCTTCCTGGGTACTCACTTAACGAGCCCCCATCGAGGGGCCAGGAATTCCATGGCAGAAGGAAGCTCTTGTACGGCCACGGCCCACGAGTGGCCGGCCCCGGCAACCGAAGCGTGCCTGACGTCGAACCCGGAGACGCGGGCAGCTGCCGCTAGCTCGGTGGCGAACCGGGTGAATTCACTGTCCGCTGCCCCGACGGCGAAGAAGCCTGCATGGCCGTCGTAGCTTCGCTGTTTCATCAGGGTCAACGGTGTCAGGGCGTCGAAGGCCGCGGAGTCGCCGCCAAATGCGGTCTGGATGGTCCGCCTGCGATCAGGACCAAGTGAAGGCTCCCGCTCTCCCGAGAAGGCGATGAAGGAAGGGTAGATTTCGGGGTGAAGCGTGGTCATCTGCACGGCACAGGTTGCACCGAAGGAGAACCCTCCAACGGCCCACTTCCTTGGGTCGGCGGAAACCTCGAGCGTCGAGTTGATCCAGCGCGGAACATCGATCGCGAGGTAGGTGTCGGCACGTGCGATCCGACTGTCCATGCACATCGTGTTTGCGGTATCGGAACCGTTTGGATCGACCACCACCACAACGGGCGCCACTCCTCCGTGCGAGGCGGCAAAGGTATTCATCGTCGGCTCAAGCAGGCCGCCGGTCAGCCAATCGGCGGGACGTCCGGGCTGGCCGGCAAACAAAACCAGTACGGGTAATTGGCTGCGATCGCTGGCCAAGTAGGCCGGCGGCAGGTAAATGAAAGCGTCCTGGGCCTTGAAACCGGATTCGATACCGGGAATCGATGCCCTGCGGACTATTCCCCCATCAAGCGCTGACGCCGGCTGGGTTCCGGAAACACCCCTTTTGAACGCCTCCTCAAGCTCCGGGATCCGTCCCACATTGTGGCCGAAGAGATCAGCCGACGTGTGGTTGAGTCCGAAATAGCTGTTGATCTGAAGCGCGGAAAGGAGCAATACAGCGAAGAATGAGATTCCTGCCGCGCTCCTGCCGCGCCACGAGGAACCGGGAAACCGGAAAAGGAGGAGGACCAACGCAGAGAAGGCAACCGTCGACCAAACGAGGACATCGATGGGGAGATCCTCTGGGAACACGGTAAGAACGTTGACGAGCAGCCAATGGATGACTGCGACAACTCCGCTTGCCACGACAAGCGAAACAACTATGGAAAGCAACCAGCGCCAGCCTCGTCGCAGGAGGAGGAATGCGCTCCCGGCAATTCCGGCGCCAAGGATGGTCCAATAGAACGGACCATCAACTAGGCTCACGTTGTACGGGAAGTCCACTGTCCTCAGCGCCAGGTGCCGACGCCCACCACAGGGCCGGCTTCCAGCCAAGACGACAACCCGGCGTAGGCATCAAATCTCATCGCCAACATGAACCGCTGGCCTTCATGCTGGAGTTCGACAACCACGACGTCGGGCTGAAGCCTCGTCAGCTCTTCCTCCGTTGGCTTCCGGCGACCCAAGAGCTCCAAGGAGCTGCGGCGGAAACTGTGTTTTGGACGGAAGCTGAGCGAGAGCAGGCGGAACCACTCAAGCTCCGAGTCCTGATAACGACAAACCCCCATCCGCCAGCTGTTTCCAGCCGTGCAAATGGAGGCGTCAACCGTGCCCAGGGCGCGCCGCAAATTGAAGCGGCGCACCCCGACGAGGCACAGTGTAAAGAGCAGCAACGCAAACGCCGTTGCCAAGGCGATGAACGGAATAGCAGAATCGTCCATCAAGGTCTTGCTATCGGATCCCCGCAGTAGCTGAATCGCCCAGCTGGGCGTTGTCAGCGACGATCACCACGCGGTTGTTGTCGACGGAGAAGAACCCGCCGTCCACAACTACTGCGAGGCGGTCTCCGGTAACCGGCTCGATGGCCAGCTCGCCCGCGGCCAGAATGGCGAGGAGCGGCGAGTGGCCCGGCAGGATCCCGATTTCACCATCGCTGGTGCGGGCCTTGACCATCTTGGCCGCACCGGACCACACGAAGTGGTCCGCTGCGACAATCTCAACCTCGAGCTCAGCCATACTACTTGGTCTGTTCCTGGATCTTGGCCCACTGGCGCTCGACGTCATCCAGGCCGCCGACGTTGAAGAACGCCTGCTCTGCGATGTGGTCAAGCTCGCCGTCGCAAATCGCCGTGAAGCCTTCCACGGTGTCCTTGATGGACACGGTGGAGCCCTCGACGCCGGTGAACTGCTTGGCGGTGTAGGTGTTCTGGGACAGGAACTGCTGGATGCGGCGTGCACGCGACACGACGATCTTGTCTTCTTCGGACAGTTCGTCAACGCCGAGGATGGCGATGATGTCCTGGAGTTCCTTGTTCTTCTGCAGGATCTGCTTCACACGGACAGCCGTGTTGTAGTGGTCCTTGCCGATGTACTGCGGGTCCAGGATGCGGGACGTCGACGTCAGCGGGTCAACGGCCGGGTACAGACCACGGGAGGCGATTTCACGGGAAAGTTCCGTGGTCGCGTCGAGGTGTGCGAAGGTCGTTGCCGGAGCCGGGTCGGTGTAGTCATCGGCAGGCACGTAGATGGCCTGCATCGACGTGATCGAGTGGCCCTTGGTCGAGGTGATGCGCTCCTGCAGGAGGCCCATCTCGTCGGCGAGGTTCGGCTGGTAACCAACAGCGGACGGCATGCGGCCGAGCAGGGTGGAGACCTCAGAACCGGCCTGGGTGAAGCGGAAGATGTTGTCGATGAAGAGCAGCACGTCCTGGTTCTGCACATCGCGGAAGTACTCCGCCATGGTCAGCGCGGACAGTGCCACGCGCAGACGCGTTCCCGGCGGTTCGTCCATCTGGCCGAATACAAGGGCGGTGTCCTTGAGGACGCCTGCCTCTTCCATTTCAACCCAGAGGTCGTTGCCTTCACGAGTACGCTCGCCAACACCGGCGAATACCGAAGTACCACCGAAGTTGCGGGCCACACGGGTGATCATTTCCTGGATCAGAACGGTCTTGCCGACACCGGCGCCACCGAACAGACCGATCTTTCCACCCTTGATATACGGGGTGAGAAGGTCAATGACCTTGATGCCGGTCTCGAGCATCTCCGTGGAGCCCTCGAGGGACGCGAAGGCCGGAGCCTTGCGGTGGATCGGCCAGTAGGCGTCTGCGTTGATCTCGGACTCGTCAACGTCCAGCGGCTTGCCGAGAACGTTGAAGATGTGGCCCTTGACGCCGTCGCCCACAGGCACGGAGATCGGGGCACCGGTGTCCTGCACGGAGGTGCCGCGGACAAGTCCGTCGGTGGCCTGCAGGGCGATGGCGCGGACGAGGTTGTCACCCAGGTGCTGGGAGGTCTCGAACGTGATGGTCTTGGTCTCACCGTTGAGAGTGATCTCAGTGGTAAGCGCATGGTAGATCGACGGGATTGCGTCAGCCGGGAATTCGACGTCGACAACCGGGCCAATGACACGGGCAATGCGGCCGGTGGCGCCGGCCGTTGCAGCTACGTGCTCGGTAGCGGTGGCAGTCATCTCTCTCACTTCACTCAGTAGATGGCGTGGGGTTAAGTTTATCTATTTGGTGCAGGTGCAGCTTGCGCCGAACCAGGCACCGGCGGCTACGCGCTCAGGGCGTCGGCGCCGGCCACGATTTCGGAAAGCTCCTGCGTGATCTCAGCCTGGCGGGCCGTGTTGCGCAGACGCGTGTACTTCTTGATCAGATCGGTCGCGTTGTCGCCTGCCGACTTCATGGCGCGCTGGCGGGCGGCGAGCTCGGAAGCTGCTGCCTGCAGCATTGCTGCGAAGATGCGGGACTCGATGTAACGCGGCAGCAGCGCGTCAAGCACCTGCTCCGATTCCGGTTCGAACTCGTACAGCGGCAGAAGCTCGGACTCACTGACTGCCTGCTCTTCAACTTCGAGCGGCAGCAGTCGAACAACTGTGGGCTCCTGCGTCACCATCGACTTGAAGCGGGTGTAAACGACGTGGATCTCGTCCACGCCACCCTCAGCGAAGTCGTTTGCGAACTCTTCGAGAAGAGCGGCGCCGATTTCCCTTGCAGTCTTGAATTCCGGTGCGTCCGTTCCGCCGGTCCATACGCGGGAGTACGAACGGCTGCGGAAGTCGAAGTATGCCTGGGCCTTACGGCCAACCAGGTAGGTCTTGACCTCCTTGCCCTCTGCTCGGAGAAGTTCATTGAGTCCTTCGGCCTGCTTGAGCACGCTCGCCGAGTAAGAACCAGCCAGGCCACGGTCCGAGGTGATAACCAGGACGGCGGCACGGCGGATCTGCTCCGGCTCGGTGACAAGCGGGTGATCGATTTCGCTCTGGCTTGCGACAGCAGAAACGGCACGGGTGATCGCGTTTGCGTAAGGCAGCGAAGCTGCCAAGCGGGCGCGGGCCTTACCGATGCGCGAGGTAGCGATCAGTTCCATCGCCTTGAAGATCTTGCGCATCGACGTCGTCGAGCTGATCTTCTGGCGGTAGACCCGGATCTGGGCTCCCATACATTTCCTTTCCTAAGATCCCGATGGATCAGCGGCTAAGGCTTTGGCGAAGGCCCCGGGCCTGCGGATTCCGCAGGCCCGGGGACCAATGCTCTAGCGCTTCTGCTTGACGATCTTTTCCTGGTCGACTTCGCCGCCGGAGATCGCTTCGTGCTCTTCGTGTCCGGCACCAACCAGGCGGTTGTCGCCTTCGCCGAAGAAGCCCTTCTTGAAGGCAACGATGGCGGTCTTCAGCGCTTCAGCGGTGTCATCGTCCAGGACGTTGGTCTGCGCCAGCGTGGTCAGGATGGAGGACTTGTGCTTGAGGTGCTCCAGGAACTCGGACTCGAAACGGCTGACATCCTCAACCGGGACATCGTCCAAGTAGCCCTTTGTACCGGCCCAGATGGACACAACCTGGTCCTCGACCGGGAACGGCGAGTACTGGCCCTGCTTGAGCAGCTCCATCAGGCGGGCGCCACGGGTCAGCTGCTGGCGTGAAGCAGCGTCGAGGTCGGACGCGAACATCGCGAACGCCTGCATGTCGCGGTACTGTGCCAGGTCCAGCTTCAAGGTACCGGAGACCTTCTTCATGGACTTGACCTGTGCCGCACCACCAACACGGGACACGGACACACCGACGTCAACAGCGGGGCGCTGGTTGGCGTTGAAGAGGTCCGACTGCAGGAAGATCTGGCCATCGGTGATGGAGATGACGTTGGTCGGGATGTAGGCCGAGACGTCGTTTGCCTTCGTTTCGACGATCGGAAGACCGGTCATCGAGCCTGCGCCCAGCTCGTCGGAGAGCTTGGCACAACGCTCCAGAAGACGGGAGTGCAAGTAGAAAACGTCGCCCGGGTACGCTTCGCGTCCCGGCGGGCGGCGGAGCAGCAGGGACACTGCACGGTAGGCTTCGGCCTGCTTCGACAGGTCATCGAAGATCACCAGTACGTGCTTGCCGCCGTACATCCAGTGCTGGCCGATGGCCGAGCCGGCGTACGGAGCCAGGTACTTGAAGCCGGCGGGGTCGGATGCCGGGGAAGCCACGATGGTGGTGTATTCCAGCGCGCCGTGGTCTTCCAGGGTCTGGCGGACAGCGGCAATGGTGGAAGCCTTCTGGCCGACGCCGACGTAAACGCAGCGCACCTGCTTGGTGACATCGCCCGAAGCCCAGTTGGCCTTCTGGTTGATGATCGTGTCCACGGCGATCGCGGTCTTGCCGGTCTGGCGGTCACCGATGATCAGCTGGCGCTGGCCACGGCCGATCGGAATCATGGCGTCGATAGCCTTGAGACCGGTCTGCATGGGCTCGTGGACCGACTTACGCTGGGTCACGCCCGGAGCCTGGAGTTCCAGTGCACGAGTGGTCTCGGCCTTGATCTCGCCGAGGTCATCGATCGGCTGACCCAGCGGGTCAACTACGCGGCCCAGGAAGGCGTCGCCCACCGGGACGGACAGGATTTCACCGGTGCGGTGGACTTCCTGGCCTTCTTCGATGCCGGTGAAGTCACCGAGGATGATGACGCCGATTTCGCGGACGTCGAGGTTCTGGGCCAAGCCCAGGGTGCCGTCTTCGAAGCGAAGCAGCTCGTTCGCCATGACCGAGGGAAGGCCCTCAACACGGGCGATGCCGTCACTTGCGGCGGTCACGCGGCCGACCTCTACGCGCTCTGCGTTTCCGGGTTCGTAGGACGCCGCGAACTCGTTCAACGCATTACGGACGTCGTCGGCGTTGATGGTCAATTCGGCCATCTGCAGTCCCTGCTCTCCTGTTTTCGTGATCATCGTTGCTCACGATGACCGGGTTTTGTATCAGTTAAGTTGTGCTTGTCTGGCTAGCCAGCGAGTTGCCGGCGGAGCTCGGACAGGCGGGCTACGACGGAAGCGTCAAGCACTTCGTCTGCCACCTGGACCCGGATTCCACCGATCAGAGTCGGATCGACGCTGACGTTGACCTTCAGCTCGCGGCCGTAGAGGGCATCAAGCCCGGCCTGCAGACGGCTGGCCTGCGCATCCGTCAACTGACGGGTAACGCGGACAGTTGCGATCCAGCGCTGCTGGCGCTTGGCTGCAAGCTTGGCGAAGTTGTCGATGAGCTTGCTCGGCTTGACGCCGCGCGGCTGCGACACGGCCTGGCCGATGAGAAGCTGGGCTTCCGGGCTTGCGCCAGGAACCAGCTTCTCCGCCAGACTGATCTTGGCCGCAGCACTTGCCTGCGACTCTCCCAGAGCACGTTGTACCTCGTGGCTGGAAGCAACGGTCTGGTTGAAAGCAAACAGATCGTTTTCCAGCTCTTCCAGCCCCGTGATTCCGGAGGCAGAAACGGCCGACTTGTTTTCAGCCACGGCGATGACCACCGTGGCGGCAAGAGTCTCGAGTGCATCGCCGATATCGCGTGCCGATGCCCAGCGTGAGCTGGCCAATCCACTCGCGATTTCCGCAGCATCAGCGGAGACTTTCCCGCCAACCAGCTGCTTGACCAGCGCCGACTTTTCTTCTCCGCTGCGGGAGGGGTCAGTCAGGGCGCGGCGCAAGCCAGCCGAGCTGTCCACCGTTCCCAGGATTCCGAAGAGGTCCTTAGCCAACTGCAGCGAGGCCGTCGGAAGCATGGCTTCCAACTGCTCCAGCGCCTTGGTCAGCGATTCGCTCGATACACCTGCCATTACTTAGCTGCACCTGCGCTCTGGGTCTCCAGATCTGCGAGGAAACGGTCCACCACGCGGGCGGCACGCTCGTCATCGCTGAGCGATTCGCCAACGATGCGCTCTGCCAAAGTCGTGGCCAAGGTGCCCACCTCGGAACGCAGGGAGACAACAGCTGCCTGGCGTTCCGATTCGATCTGGGCGTGCGCCTGCTCGGTGATGCGTGCCGACTCGGCTGCTGCCTTGGTCTTCAGCTCCGCGAGGATCTGGGCACCTTCGGCACGAGCTTCTTCGCGAATGCGGTTGGCCTCGGCGCGGGCATCGTGGAGCTGCTGCTTGTACTCTTCGAGAGCTGCAGAAGCTTCAGCCTGGGCCTTTTCAGCCTTGGCAATGCCGCCCTCAATCGCCTCTGCGCGCTCGGCAAAAGTCTTCTCGAACATCGGGACAACAAACTTGACCACGATGTAAAAGAGGACCGCAAAGCCAGCGAGGACGACGCCCATTTCCCAGGGGTTGGGAACGAGCGGATTAGCCGACTCGGCGGCGCCTTGAGCGGCGGCTGAGATGATCTGCTGATTCATGTTTCACCCGTCCTTATCTACTCGGTTCTGAATGTTCGCTTGGTTCTTAGCGGTTTACTTGAGAACGAAAGCGAAGACCAGGCCGAGGATGGCGAGGGCTTCGGTAAGAGCCAGACCAAGGAACGCGATCGGCTGGAGCACGCGCTGGGCTTCCGGCTGACGTGCAACACCGTTGATGTAAGCAGCAAATACGAGACCCACACCGATACCACCGCCGATTGCGGAGAGACCGTAGCCAATGAGGTTAAGGGAGCCGTTGATATCGCCGTTCATTGTTTTCCTTTCAAGATGCCGCAGTCGCGGCAGGTTGTTTGGTTTGCTTCAACCCCCGAGGGGGAAGATTAAGGGGTTGTGCCTAGTGGCTGTCCGCGTGGAGCGCGCCTTCAATGTAGATCGCAGTCAAAAGGGTGAAGACGTACGCCTGCAGCACCATGATCAGGGCTTCGAGCATGTACATGGCGACGGCGCCAACGAGCACCAGCACCGATGCGCCCTTGAGAAGGACGTTTTCCTGCATGACCAGGAACTCAATGCCCGAGCCGGCGATCATCACAATCAGGTGCCCTGCCATCATGGTGGCGAAGAGACGGAGGCTGTGGGTGACCGGGCGGACCATGAAGTTCGAGATGATTTCGATCGGTACGACGATCGGCAGGATGTACCACGGCACACCGGAAGGAACAGTGGCCAGCTTGAAGTACTTCAGGCCGTTCTTCTTGATGCCGATGCCGATCCAGGTGACGTACACGACTGCGGCCAGCACATAGGCCCCGCCGACGTGCGAGAAGCTCGGAAGCTGGATCACGGGAATGGCGCCGTAGATGTTGTTCACCAGGATGAAGAAGAACAGGGAGAACAGAAGCGGCACGAACTTCATGAAGTCGCGTCCGCCGATAATGTCCTTGGCGATGCTGTTGCGGACGAAGCCGTAGGCCATCTCGCCTGCGAACTGCAGCTTGCCGGGAACCAACTGCTGCTTGCGTGCAGCAGCGATAAAGAATGAAGCGATAAGGACGACCGACAGGATCACCAGCAACATCTGCTTGGAGAAGCCATCGCTCGCACCCCACGGCAAGATAGCCGGCAGGTGCATTTGGTCGATTCCGGGAGGAGTGAAGGTCCCTGAATCCTGGGCCGGGAGCGCAAGCGCGATCAACGCGTTTCCTCTCTGCAGTGTCCATCATTGGGCGTTGTTGAGGATCCGGCCGCGTTTCTTGCAGCCATTTCCCGTGTGAAATTATTTGGCATTACTGTTCCCGTCCTGGGACGGACCACTGTCTGCTTTGCTCTCACCGGAGGACGAGCGCTGACTGGTGAGGCCATGCATGTGGGAAAGATAGAATCCCCCTGCGGCTCCGAGCAGAGCGCCAACGAGCACAATCCAGCGAGTCCCCCACAGATTATCCAGACCCCAGCCTATCAAACTCCAGACTATGATTCCGCCAATAATGTAGCTAAAGACGGCAATGCCGGCGTTGTATCCGCCGTCGCCTCCGTCGCTCGCTGGCTCAGTGGAATCGCCGGGTTTTGCGACATTGGGCGTGGCGGAGCGTCGCTTGTTCTTAGGAGTGAACATCGTCCCCTCCTTTGCCTGCTGCGGGGTCGTTGTAGATCTGGAGCCGGGCTTTGCTGAAGCCGTAGATTTCGGCGGCTTGCCACGAGACAACCGCGACGACGGCGCCAATCACGAACCAGCGTCCGTGCAGCCATGCGGGGGCGCCCAAGACGAACAGCACCACCGCGAAGCCAACGACCTTGACAAAGTAGCTGGCAACAAAAAGGCCGACCGCGCCGGAGGGATTATCCCGGCCGACAAAATGGCCGATCAATAGGCTGATGGCAAAAAAGGCCATCACCAGTGCCCCGCCGAATGCGGCAGAAAGGACTCCTACGCCACCGTTCATGACCGCCGCAACAACCGATGTTGCGGCGAGAGCGGCCACCGCCGTCGTCGAGCTGAGGAAAAGAAGCCTCAGCCACAGCGAGGAGGTGGAGCGGGGGGCAGCAACGCCGCTCGAGTCGGACTGCTGTCCGCCGGCGTTGGAGGTCATGGGGATGCCAATCGTCGTGGCAAAATTGCCAAAGTCTCAAAAAGGGTGGGTGCGCGGGCGAGTGACTGTCCGCCCTAGAATTCTACATGAGATAGAACTGTGATGTTAACGCCCTTGTCACACACCGTCTACTGGGCGGCGCGCCCTTTTCGGGCAAAGTACGGCCAGGCTGTCACTCCGGCCATGATCAGCGCGGCCACGACGTCTACCGTGAGGACCATCTGCCAAGGGAAGATGGCAAACGCCAGGCCTCCGAACGCCAGAATGCAGGTCCACACGTACATCATGAGCACCGCTGTGCGGTGGGTGTGGCCGAGCTCGATGAGCTTGTGGTGCAAGTGTCCGCGGTCCGCCGACCAGGGCGATTGGCCACGTGCCGTACGGCGCAACACCGCCAGGCCGAGGTCCAGCAGCGGTAGCGAGAGAATCGCGAACGGCAGCAGGATGGGCACGATGGTCGGAATACCATTGGCGCGGTCGTAAAGCCCCGAACTGATCTGGCCCGTAGACACTACACCGGCCGAGGCCATCACGAGGCCCAAAAGCATGGCGCCGGAATCGCCCATGAAGATTTTGGCCGGGAACCAGTTGTGCGGCAGGAATCCGATGCAACAGCCCACGATGATGGCCATCAGCAGCGCCGCCAAGTCCGAGCGGTCCGTGAGCGTTGCGTTGCGGTGCACCCAATACGCCGTCAGGAAGAACGCAACCCCGCCAATAGCGGCAACGCCTGCTGCCAGGCCGTCGAGGCCATCGATGAAATTGACGGCGTTCATGGTGGTCACAATGGCGAGGGCGGTCAGGACGATCCGGAGCGGTTCGGCCTCAATCCGTATGGGCTCCGGAACGAAGGGAACCACGGACATCTGCACGCCCCAGACCGCAACGATCGTAGCGGCCGTACATTGGCCGATCAGCTTGACCCACCAGCGGATGTCCATCACGTCGTCGGCAACACCCACGGCGACGATCACAAGGGCACCTGCCAGGATCCCCCACGGCGCACCGTTCCCGTGGAAGATGTCCTTCACGAAGAACGAATTGCTGGCTACCACGAGGGCCACGGCGAAGCCCGCGAAGAGTCCCAGGCCACCGAGCCTGGAAATCGGGACTGAATGCATATCCCGACTTCGGATGGGGGCAAAAAGCCGAAGTTTGTTACCCATCTGGCGGGCTACCCACGTAGCGAGATACGACACGACGGCAGCCGTGAGCATCATGAGCGAATACATGATCACGTGGCGGCTCCTGTTGGCGGTGGTGGTGGATTTTGTCCCTGGCGACTAGCTGCCGGCACAACACCTGCAGCACCTCTGCGCACCGCCGAATATTGCTGTACTACAGTTGGACTCTGTCAAGATACTAGCGGCAACGGCTGCTTTGCTCCGTTTCACGCGCCCCTAGGGCGAGCCGGGAGGACCCTCCCCGCAACTGCCCGGAAGGAACCCTACATGACTGTCTCCGTTGCCGTAGCGGCTGTGACCTTTGACCGCCCCGGAGAGCTAGCAGTCCTGCTCGACGCTATCAACAAACAGTCCTTGCCCGTGGACACCATTTGCCTCGTGGACAGCGGAACCACGCCTTCGCGGGAGCTTGCGTCAAACCATTCAAAGGTGGACTATGTCCGCTCAGAGGCGAATCTGGGCGGGGCGGGCGGCTTCGCCCTGGCGATCCTCAAGGCGGTGGCCAGCGGAGCCGAATGGGTCTGGATCATGGACGACGACGCCGAACCCGGGGATCCCGCATGTCTCGAAACCCTGGTTCGCGAGGCGGAGGCCCGCGGACTGGATGCCGTCGTCCCGCTCGTCGTGGCCCCCGGCCACCCGGACAAGCTCTCCTTCTTCTTCCGGATAGACGGCAAGGTGACCCACGACCGCGCCGAAGTCGAGAAGGCGGGGTTCCTGCCCGACGTCGGGCACTTCTTCAACGGGGCGCTCATCCGTTCCAGTGTCTTCTTCAAAGTGGGAGTGCCGGATATCCGGCTGTTCATCCGGGGTGATGAGGTGGACTTCATGATCCGACTCAGGAAAGCGGGGATACGCTTCGGTACTGTCGCGACGGCGTGGATCACCCACCCGCATGCGTTTTCCGAGACGAAGCACGTCTTCGGCGCGCGCTGGCACGTGATCGTGCCGGATTCAGCGTTCAAGCGCTACTTCTACTACCGCAACCGGGGCTATTTGATCCGCCGCTACCGCCGCCCCAAGTCGATGGTGGCCGACGTCGGAGGCTACTTGGGCTACTTCCTCCCCCGTGGTGACTTCCGCGGGCTCGCCGAGTGGTTCCGGGCATTCTCCGCCGGTTTGCGGAACAAGGGCTTCGGTCCGCTGGAGGACCAGAAGTTCTAACGGCCCCGCTGGGCCCGACTTCGAATCAGCGTGCTGTTGTTGCTGGAGAGCCGACGGCGGACCAGCAGCCCCAGCAGCACCCACGGCTCGACGAAGACCCGGTATGCGACGCGTCCCGGATGCAGGACGAGTCGCCAGGCCCATTCGAGCCCGAGCCGGCCCAGCCAGCGTGGAGCGAGCTTCTGGAGGCCCGCGAGCTGCTCGATTGCCCCGCCGACTGTGCAGTAGACGGCAGGTGGAAGCTCGTCCAGGCGTCGGTGCAGGACCGATTCCTGCAGGGGCATTCCAAGGCCAAGAAGCACCAGCTGTGGACGGAATTCGGCCAGCCAAGCAACGGCGGCCTCTTCGCTGGCATCGTTCCAATTCTCACCGGGCCGCCCGGAGACCTCAGCGCCGGGCACGATTTCGCGGAGGCGTTCCACCGTCTTGTTGTTGGCCTCGGGGCCAGCCCCGACGACGGCGATCCGGCGTAGTCCTTCGACGCCGCCGAGCGCCGGTACCCAGTCAGTAGAACCCAAACGGTATTCCATCAACCCCGCGCCCTCGTCCCGTGGACCTCCGCGGCGTCCAAGTCCCCAGAGCATGGCGACAGGCGCACCATCCATGAGCACCACATCGCTGCGTTCGTAGAGACGGCGGAAGTCCGGGCTCGAATGAAACAACGTGACGCTGTGCAGATTATGTCCGAGGACAACCTTGGTGGTGCCGTCCGAAACGTACCCGCTGATGGCCTCGATAAGTTCGTCGGCGCACAAGGCGGTGACGTCTACGTCCAGAAGGGGAACACGATCCCGGACAAGGCTCATTCGGCCCTGGTCTCCGCGGGAACAGCAGTCTCCGTGTGAACAGCAGCCTCGCCGGCGACGGGGGTCTCAACATGCTCCCCCGGGGCCGTTTCCGGTTCTGCGGCCGTCTCCGGCACCGTTTCAGTCTCCGTCGGCGGCTCCGGCGCGGATTCTCCGAGGGCCAGCACTCCGGGAACAACCTCAAGGAGGCGTTCCAGCGAAATGGCACCCTCGCGGACCACACGGAGTGGCAGGGTGGTGGCGTCAACAATCGTGGATGCTACGGACTCGGTTCCCTCGACGGGCCGGAACCCGCCCTCAAGGTAGACCTCGACCGATTCGGCAAGCTGGGTCCTCGCCTCGGCGGCTGTCTGCGCGGCCGCTTGACCGGTGCGATTAGCCGAGGACACAGCCAGCGGACCGGTGCGGTTGAGCAGTTCAAGCGCAATTTCGTCGTCGGGCATCCGCAGGGCCACGGTTCCGCGGGTCTCTCCCAGGTCCCAATCCAAGGACGGCTGGGCATGGAAGATCAGCGTCAGGCCGCCGGGCCAGAAGGCGTCTGCCAGCTTACGGGCTTCTTCCGAGACATCGGTTGCCAGCCCGTCCAGCGCATTGAGCCGCGGGATCAGCACCGGCGGCGGCATATGGCGGCCGCGGCCTTTGGAGACAAGCAGCATGGTCACGGCCTGCGGTGAGAACGCGTCGGCGGCAATGCCGTAGACGGTGTCCGTCGGCATGACGACACACTTTTTCTCGTTGATGGCGCGCTGCGCATGCTCCAGGCCTTCGGCGCGTTGTTCCTCTGACGTGCAGTTGTAGCTTGTGGTCACAGCGCTATTCTTTCATTTCCCGGAGGCAGCGATTGCCAACAATGCGCTCGTGGCACGTTCCTTGCCGTTGAGATCGAGGTGGGTGGTGACTTGCGTCCAGCAGCCGGCAGCCTTCAGGTGTTCGGAAATCCACCCTGCCTGCACCTCGGCGTGCTCCATCACGAAGAAGCCGCCGCCCTTGAGGAGCCGGGCAGCGGAGGCGGCAGCCGCCGTCGGAAGCTCCATTCCGTCCGCTCCCCCGCCATACAGGGCCTCGGGCGGATCGTGCAGTGCCACTTCTGGTTCGTTCGGAATTGCTTCAGCCGGGATGTAGGGCGGATTGGAAACGACGACGTCGAAAGTTCCGTCGTGTTCGGGCAAGGCATTGCGGAGGTCGCCTTGCACGAGCTTCACGCCGAGTGGCTTCAGGTTCTTGGTGGCCCAGGCATGGGCGAACGTGCTGAATTCGACGGCGTGGACCTCGGCCCCGGGCACTTCGTGGGCAATCGAAGCTGCGATAGCTCCGGAGCCGGTGCCAAGATCGACCACTTTGGGGTGCTGGAGTCCCTGGAGGTGGTCGATGACCAGTTGGACCACGGATTCCGTCTCGGGCCGCGGAATGAACACGCCCGGGCCCACGGCAAGCGTGAGGTAGCGGAAGTGCGCGACGCCGGTAATGTGCTGGAGCGGAACGCGCTGTGCGCGCTCGGCCACCAAGTCCGCGTAGCCTTCAGGGGCGGCGGAATCGCCAAGCAGCATGGCGCGCAGGCGCCCGAGGCCGACACCTAGGAGATGTTCCGCGAGGAGTTCCGCGTCCACGCGCGGAGTGGGGACTCCGGCGTCGGACAGGATGATTGTTGCCTCGCGGACGGCGTCGGCGAGGCTCTGGCCCGGAAAGAACGTCATGAAAATCCTTGCAGGGTGTTACTCGCCGAGGGCATCCAGGCGGGACTGTTCATCCATTTCGATGGCCGATTGGATGACCGGTTCCAGGTCACCGTTCATGACGGCGTCGAGGTTGTAGGCCTTGTAGCCGGTACGGTGGTCGGCAATCCGGTTTTCCGGGAAGTTGTACGTACGGATGCGCTCCGAACGGTCCATGGTGCGGATCTGCGACTTGCGCTGGGCCGAGTTCTCGGCGTCGATCTGCTCCTGCTGGTGGGCCAGGATACGGGCACGGAGGACGCGCATGCCGGCTTCGCGGTTCTGGAGCTGGGATTTTTCGTTCTGCATGGCCACCACGATGCCCGTGGGAAGGTGGGTAATGCGGACTGCCGAGTCCGTGGTGTTGACGGACTGGCCGCCGGGACCTGAGGACCTGTAGACGTCGATCTTGAGGTCGTTCTGGTTGATTTCGAGTTCTTCGGGCTCATCCACTTCCGGCAGCACCAGTACACCGGCCGCCGAAGTGTGGATGCGGCCCTGCGACTCGGTGACGGGAACACGCTGGACGCGGTGCACGCCGCCTTCGAACTTCAAGCGGGCATAGACGCCTTCTGCGGGATCGTTCGAGTTGCCCTTGACGGCCATCTGGACGTCCTTGTATCCGCCCAGATCCGATTCCGTGGCCGAGATGAGCTCGGTCTTCCAGCCGCGCGACTCCGCATAACGCATGTACATGCGCAGCAGGTCTCCGGCGAAGAGCGCAGCTTCGTCTCCGCCTTCGCCGCCCTTGACCTCAAGAATGACGTTACGGGCGTCGTCAGGATCGCGCGGGATCAACAACCGGCGCAATTTCTCCTGCGCTGCCGGAAGCTGAGCTTCGATATCGCCCACCTCAGCAGCAAATTCGGCGTCCTCAGCAGCCATTTCCTTGGCCGCTTCAAGATCGTCCATGAGCCCGTGCCAACGGTTGTACGCCTCCACGATGCCCTGCAACTGGGCAGACCGCCGTCCCAACTTGCGGGCCAAAGCCTGGTCGGCATAAACAGCAGGATCGCTCAACTGCGCCTGGATAGCAGCATGCTCATCGAGCAATCCCTGTACGGACTCAAACATTTCTAAACCTCTTTCGATAACTGCAACGCGGGGTCACTTACGGCCCATGCCGAGGGCCCGGATGGGCCGTAAGTGACCCCGTGTTGCAACGCCAAAGGGCGGGGGCGGAACATCCGCGCGGCACCAACCGCACGAACGAACCGGCGCCCGCCCCTAAAACAGCTACTTGTCGTTATCCGACTTGGCTCCAAGAGTCGTCTTCTGTACCTGCATGAGGAACTCGACGTTGCTCCCGGTCTCCCGGATCTTGTTGGTCAGGAGTTCAAGGCTCTGCTGGGTCTCGAGTCCGGACAGGACGCGGCGCAGCTTCCACATGATCTTGACTTCTTCAGCCGAAAGCAGGTTCTCTTCGCGACGGGTACCCGAAGCGTTGACGTCCACGGCCGGGAAGATGCGCTTGTCCGCCAGCTGGCGGGACAGGCGGAGCTCCATGTTGCCCGTGCCCTTGAACTCTTCGAAGATGACTTCGTCCATCTTGGAACCGGTCTCCACGAGCGCGGTTGCCAGGATGGTGAGCGAGCCACCGTTTTCGATGTTGCGCGCAGCACCGAAGAAGCGCTTCGGCGGGTAGAGCGCAGCAGAGTCGACGCCACCGGACAGGATGCGGCCGGAGGCCGGTGCTGCCAGGTTGTAGGCGCGGCCCAGGCGGGTCATGGAGTCCAGGAGGACCACCACGTCCATGCCCATTTCCACGAGGCGCTTGGCGCGTTCGATGGAAAGCTCGGCAACCGTGGTGTGGTCATCGGCGGGACGGTCGAAGGTGGAGGCAATGACCTCACCCTTGACGGTGCGCTGCATGTCCGTGACTTCTTCGGGACGTTCGTCAACCAGCACCATCATGAGGTGGACCTCAGGGTTGTTGGTGGTGATCGCATTGGCGATGGACTGCAGGATGAGCGTCTTGCCGGCCTTGGGCGGGGAGACGATCAGTCCGCGCTGGCCCTTGCCGATCGGGGCCACGAGGTCGATGACGCGCGGGCCGATCTTCTTGGGATCCGTTTCGAGGCGCAGGCGCTCGGACGGGTACAGCGGGACGAGCTTGGCGAATTCGACGCGGTCCTTGAGCTCTTCGGGCGTCTTGCCGTTGACTGACGTGACGCGGACGAGCGCGTTGAACTTCTGGCGCGCGGACTGCTGGTTGCGGTCCTCGCCGTCACGCGGAGCGCGAATTGCGCCGACGACGGCGTCACCCTTGCGCAGGTTGTATTTCTTGACCTGGGCGAGGGACACGTACACATCGTTGGCACCGGGCAGATAACCCGAGGTGCGGATGAACGCGTAGTTCTCCAGTACGTCCAGGATGCCGGCAACCGGCAGCAGGACGTCGTCCTCGGTGACCTCGACGTCGTCGACGTCCGGACCCTGGCCACGGCCACGACGGCGTTCGTTGCGGTCGCGGAAGCGGTCGCTACGGGTGTTTCCATCGCGGTTGTCACGGTTGTCCTGCGGACCCGGACGATCGTTGCGGTCGCGGCGGTTTCGACGATTGCGGCGGTTGCCCATGTCATCGCCGTCGTTCGTATCTTCGCGACGCGTACGGGTGTTGTCACGGCGTTCGCGCTGTCCGGGTTCGCCGGCTTCGACCGAAGCCTGCTCGCCCTGGCGCGGCTGTGCCTGACGCTGCTCGGGCTGACGCTGTTCCGCCTGACGCTGCTCGGGCTGACGCTGTTCCGCCTGACGCTGCTCGGGCTGACGCTGTTCCGCCTGACGCTGCTCGGGCTGACGCTGCTCGGCTTGACGCTGTTCTACGCGGGGCAGTTCAGTCTGGGGCTGCTCGGCAGCGCGGGTCTCGCCGGCTTCACCGGTCTCCGCAGGAGCGGCCTCGCCACGACGACGGTTCCGCGTGCGCGGCTGGCGGCGTTCGCCGGCGGCCTCGCTTGCTTCGGCGACGGGAGCGGCAGGAGCGGCAGGAGCCTCGGCAGCGACGGCGGGAGCTTCCGCGGTCTCCGTGGCGGCTGGAGCGGCAACAACGCCGTCGCTGGTGGCCCGGCGGCTTCGGCCACGGCCACGTGCCCGGGTGCCGTCCTGCGCAGGAGCTTCGGTGGATGCTACGGCAGGTGCGGCAGCGGTCTCAGCTTCCGGGGCTGCAGGCGCGGCTTTTGCTGCCACGGCTTTGGCCCCGGTAGGAGCCTTGCTGGTGGTTGCACCGGCACGGTGGGCCGAGATAGCCGAGACCAAGTCCCCCTTGCGCATCCGGGATCCGCCCGAAATGCCCAGCTGACTGGCGAGAGCCTGGAGCTGCGCGAGCTTGAGGCCTGCAAGGCCGCTGCTCTTAGCGGTTGCGGCCGTTGATTCAGCTGCAGAAGATGTGGTGTCCACAGCTGAAGCCAGCTCAGTGGTTTCTGTCACGAAGGATCCTTCCCCCTCGACGGCGTCCAGACCTAGAGCTGGACGCGATGATTTGTTCTGGACTGCAGTTCAGATCTGCAGCCGTGATTTCGGTCTTGCCGGTTTAGTTTCAGCAGGGCCGGATACTAATACGTCTTCGATGCTCCGGCGGGCGGGGCGCGGGCTGACGGCTCGGGTAACAGAAAGGGTTCTGTGGCACCTGCGACAGGCCGATAAGGAGACGACACCGGCAGACTTCGACACAGTAGGAGACGGGAACGGCGTTAAGCCGGGATCCAATGTCAGGGAACTGCCCGCGGTTCTACCGCCGGTGCAAGTCCACTCTAGCACCTTCAACGTCCACTGCCAGTGTCATCACGCGCCAAGCAACGTCCGGAGTGTTGTCCGCAGTGAACGAGGTAATCAATTCGGCAATCGCCTCGGCTTCGTCCACGCCGTTGGCCAATGCCAAAACTGTGGGTCCTGCTCCCGAAACGACAGCTGCATGGCCTGAAGACCGCAATGCCTTGATCAGCGCCGCACTTGGCCGCATTGCCTCTGCGCGGTAGCT
The DNA here is from genome assembly GCF_027587375.1 of Arthrobacter sp. B2a2-09. Lineage (GTDB taxonomy): Bacteria > Actinomycetota > Actinomycetes > Actinomycetales > Micrococcaceae > Arthrobacter. The sequence goes on along the minus strand of NZ_JAMXIC010000002.1, from coordinate 243,327 downwards.
CTGGTGCAGGTAATCCTCGGTTCCGGGAAGCAGGAAACGGGGCTCGGCCGTCAAGGCGTGGATCAGGAGCGCCGCGCGTCCTGAGTTCATGGCTGCTGCGTGGTGGCCGATGGAAGCCGGCAGCAAACCACGGGCAGTTTCCGTGGACAGTTCGTAGTCAGGCACTGCGACGATCGGGATGACCGACGGGACCACTTCCGCGCGGGTGCTGCTGTACTGCTCGCTGTCCTGCCATGACAGGGCCAGTCCGCCGAAAATCGCGGGTGCGACGTTGTCCGGGTGCCCTTCCATCTCGCTCGTGAGTTGCAGGATCCACTCGCGGTCACGCTGCTCGGATTCGGGCACCAGTGCGTTGGCAGCGGTAACGGCCGCAACCACTGCCGAGGCCGAGGAGCCAAGTCCGCGGCCGTGCGGGTTGACGTTGTCCGCGGTGATCTTGAGGCCGCTGTGCCGGAAGCCGAGGCGCTCCAAGGCCGTGTTGAGGGCACGCACAACGAGGTGGCTGGCATCGCGCGGGAGGGTGTCGGCTCCCTCACCGGAGAGCTCGAACTCAAGCTCTCCGGTGGTGAGTGTTTCGACGGTCAGCGTGTCGTAGATCGACAATGCCAGGCCGAGGCTGTCATAGCCGGGGCCAAGGTTGGCGCTGGTACCCGGGACCCTGACGGTCAGCTGCTGGCCTGCCGCGACAAGCTTGAGACCGGTCGCGGTGGGCTGCGTGGTTTCCACTCTTAGTTTTCTTCCAGTCCCAGTTCGGATGCCACGGTCACGACGTCGTTCGGTACCTTGACCGGCTGGACCTCGCTGCCGTCTTCGGTGCGGAGGGCCCACTGCGGGTCTTTGAGTCCGTGTCCGGTGACGGTGATGACGATCGTCTTGCCGGTGGGAACCTCGCCTGCGGCGTGCTTCTTGATGAGGCCGGCAACGCCTGCAGCGGAACCGGGTTCGACGAAGACGCCTTCCTTGGCGGAGAGCCAGCGGTGGGCATCGAGGATTTCCTCGTCGGTTACGGCTTCGATGAAGCCGCCGGATTCATCACGTGCCGCGATGGCCGTGTCCCAGGACGCCGGGTTGCCGATGCGGATAGCAGTGGCGATCGTGTCCGGTTCAGTGATCGGGTGGCCTGCCACGAACGGGGCCGCGCCTGCTGCCTGGAATCCCCACATGGCCGGCGTCTTGGTGGAGACGGCGGGAAGGGTGCCGGCAGTTGCGGACTCGAAGGGCGCGGAATACTCCTTGTAGCCCTTCCAGTACGCGCTGATGTTGCCCGCGTTGCCCACCGGCAGGACGTGGATGTCAGGAGCGTCTCCGAGGGCGTCGACGATTTCGAAGGCACCGGTCTTCTGGCCCTGGATACGCGCCGGGTTGACGGAGTTCACGAGGAACACCGGGTAGGAGTCACCAAGCTTGCGGGCGATGTCCAGGCAGTTGTCGAAGTTGCCGTCCACCTGCAGGAGCGTGGCGCCGTGCGCGATCGCCTGGCTCAGCTTGCCCATGGAGATCTTGCCTTCGGGGACCAGCACGGCACACTTCAGCCCGGCGGCCGTGGCGTAGGCGGCGGCGGAGGCCGAGGTGTTGCCCGTGGAGGCGCAGACAACGGCCTTGGCGCCAGCTTCGACAGCCGCCGTCATGGCCATCGTCATGCCGCGGTCCTTGAAGGATCCGGTGGGGTTCATGCCCTCCACCTTCAAGTACACAGTGGATCCGGTGAGTTCGGAGAGCTTCTGCGCGTGAACGAGCGGGGTTCCGCCCTCGCCGAGGGTAATGACCTTCGTGGCTTCCGTTACAGGCAAACGATCAGCGTATTCGCGGATTACTCCGCGCCATTGGTGAGCCACTTAGACCCCTTCTACCCGCAGGACGGATGTTACGGAATTGATGACGTCCAGGCCCTTGACGGCCTCGACGGTTGCCGCGAGTGCGGCTTCGGATGCGCGGTGGGTGACGATCTTCAGCTCGGCCGACTCAACCTTCGAGGCGGCATCGCGGTGGATCGTCTGGCGCATGATTTCAATCGATACGCCGTGCTCCGCAAAGATGTGGGTAATCCGGGCCAGCACGCCGGCCTGGTCTGCAACGTCGAGGCCGATGTAGTAGCTCGTGGTCGAGGCATCGATCGACAGCGCGGGCACGTAGCCGGTGGTGGTCTCGGTACGACCGGGACCACCAAGCACCACCCGGCGGGCCGCCGAGACGAGGTCGCCCAGGACGGCAGACGCCGTCGGGGTTCCGCCGGCGCCCTGGCCGTAGAACATCAGCTGGCCGGCATTCTCGGCCTCGATGAAGACTGCGTTGAACGCACCGCGAACAGCTGCAAGCGGGTGTTCGCGAGGCAGGAGGGTCGGGTGGACGCGGACTGAAATGCCGCCTTCGCCGTTTGCGTTGTTGATCTTCTCCGCGATGGCGAGCAGCTTGATAACGAAGCCCGCTTCCTTCGCGGCGGCAATGTCAGCTGCGCTGACCTTGGTGATGCCTTCGCAGTAGACGTCTTCGAGGGCGAAGCGCGTGTGGAAGGACAACGACGCGAGAATAGCGGCCTTGGCCGCGGCGTCATGGCCTTCGACGTCGGCGGTCGGGTCGGCTTCCGCGTATCCGAGCCGCTGGGCCTCGGCCAGCGCGTCGGCGAACTGTGCACCCGTGCTGTCCATTTGGTCGAGGATGAAGTTGGTGGTGCCGTTCACGATGCCCAGGACCCGCGTGATGCGGTCGCCGGAGAGGCTGTCGCGGATGGGGCGCAGGATCGGAATGGCGCCGGCGACGGCCGCCTCATAGGACAGCTGGACGCCGGCTTTGTCGGCCTCTTCGTAGAGCGTGGGGCCATCCTGTGCCAGGAGCGCCTTGTTGCCGGTCACGACGCAGGCGCCATTCTGCATGGCGGTCAGGATGAGCGAACGGGCCGGCTCGATGCCGCCCATGAGCTCGATCACCAGGTCGGCGTCCTTGACCAGGGTGTCGGCGTCAGTGGTGAACAGTTCGCGCGGCAGTTCGACGTCGCGCTCTGAATCAATGTTGCGCACAGCGATGCCGGACAGCTGCAAGCGTGCACCGGTGCGGGCCGCAAGGGCGTCGGCGTCGTCAAGGAGAATCCGCGCTACCTGGGCTCCCACGTTGCCACAGCCCAGCAGGGCCACCTTCAGGGTTCGCACTTCAGACATTCGCCACTCCCATGTCGCGGTTCAAGAGATCTTCTTCGGTTTCCCCGCGGACGATCAGCCGGGCGGATCCATTGCGCACAGCGACAACGCCAGGCCTGGCCAGATAGTTGTAGTTGCTTGAGAGGGCCCAGCAGTAAGCGCCGGTTCCCGGTACAGCGAGCAGATCACCGGCTGCCACGTCTTCGGGCAGATATACATCTCTAACAACTATGTCGCCGCTCTCGCAATGTTTGCCCACTACTCGGGACAGTTGCGGGGCAGCGTCCGAGGCCCGCGAGGCGAGAATGGCCGAATAATCCGCGTCATACAGCACCGGACGGGCGTTGTCGCTCATGCCACCGTCCACCGACACATAGCGGCGCGGGAACGTAACGTTTTCCTTGCCGTCCGCATCCGCGGGCGCATCCACGCGAACAGTTTTCAGCGTCCCCACCTCGTACAAGGTGAAAGTGCTGGTGCCGACGATCGCGCGGCCCGGTTCGATCGAAATGCGCGGCGGGGTGATGCCCAGCTCAGCGCACTTGGAGCGTACGACGGCGGCCATCGCCCGCGCGATTTCGGCCGGCGGGCGGGGGGTGTCCGCCGGCGTGTAGGCAATGCCGTAGCCACCGCCCAGGTCCAGTTCCGGCAAGGCGATGGAGTACTTCGCCTGCATCGCGGCGAGGAATCCCAACAGCTTTTCGGCTGCGAGGGCGAAGCCGTCAGGCTCGAAGATCTGGGAACCGATGTGGCAATGCAGGCCCAGGAGTTCCACATTGGAGTAGGAGGTGGCCGCAGCAACGGCTTCTTCGGCGGCCGAGAGGCCAGCTGACTCCGTGGAATCCCCGGCCATGGAGAGACCGAATTTTTGGTCCTCGTGGGCCGTGGCGATGAATTCGTGGGTGTGGGCGTGGACGCCGGGGGTCAGCCGCAGCATCACCTTCGCCGTCTCGCCGCGACCGGAGGCAATCTTGGCAACCCGCTCAAGCTCATCGAGGCTGTCCACCACGATGCGGCCGAGCTTCATGTCCAGTGCCCGGTTGATCTCGGCATCGGACTTGTTGTTGCCGTGCAGCCCCAAATTGGCGCCATCGATGCCGGCGCGGGCCGCGACGGCGAGTTCGCCCCCTGAGCAGGTGTCCAGGCGCAGGCCTTCCTCAGCCACCCAGCTGGCCACGGCAGTGCACAAGAAGGACTTTCCGGCGTAGTAGACGTCCACTCCCCCGCAGATGTCCTCGAAGGCTGCGTCGAAGGCATCCTTGAAGGAGCGTGCGCGGGCACGGAAATCGCCTTCGCTCATGACGAACAGCGGGGTGCCGAACTGCGCCTTGAGCTCGCTGACGGGAACCCCATCAATGGCGAGTCCGCCGTCGTCGTTCCTCTGGACACCTTCGGCCCACATCGGCGAGTGAAGCGCGTTCACGTCCTCCGGCACCGCAAGCCATCCGGGGGCAAGGGGTGAGGCTGCATTGCTGCTGTTAGTGCTGTGCTTCATGCCGGATCACATCCGTTCCGGAGCTGAAACGCCAAGGAGTTCAAGTCCGTTTGCCAGCACCTGGCTTGTGGCGTCATTGAGCCACAGCCGTGTGCGGTTGACATCCTGCACAGCTTCGTCGCCCAGCGGCGAAACGCGGCAAGCGTCGTACCAGCGGTGGTAGGCGCCGGCGATGACCTCGAGGTGGCGGGCCACCCGATGCGGTTCGCGGAGTTCCGCGGCCTTGGCCACGATGGACGGGTAGCTGCCAAGGTAGGACAGCAGCTCGTTCTCGGTTGCGTGGTCCAGCAGGGACGCGTCGAAAGCGCTGTGGTCCACGCCGGCCTCGATCGCGTTGCGTGCTGTTCCGCGGGAACGGGCGTGCGCGTACTGCACGTAGAACACCGGGTTTTCGTTGCTGTTCTTCTTCAGCAGTTCCGGATCCAATGTCAGCGGCGAATCGGCAGGGAAGCGCGCCAGCGAGTAACGCACCGCGTCCTTCCCGAGCCACTCGATAAGGTCCTTGAGCTCGATGATGTTGCCCGCACGCTTGGACAACTTGGCGCCGTTGACGGAGACCAGCTGTCCGATCAGGACCTCGATGTTGACCTCGGGGTCGTCGCCCGCGCAGGCGGCAATGGCCTTGAGCCGGTTGATGTAGCCGTGGTGGTCGGCCCCGAGCAGGTAGATCTTCTCCGTGAAGCCGCGGTCCTTCTTCGACAGGTAATAGGCGGCGTCAGCGGCGAAATACGTGGGCTCGCCGTTGGCACGGATCATCACGCGGTCCTTGTCATCGCCGAAGTCCGTGGTGCGCAGCCAGACTGCCCCGCCGTCGTCGAACACGTGGCCCTGCTCCCGCAGGCGGGCAACGGCGGATTCGATCGCACCGCCGTCGTGCAGTTCCTGCTCGGAGAAGAAGACATCGAAAGCCACGCCGAACTCGGCCAGGGTGTCCTTGATGTCCTTCATCTGGGCCTGGTAGGCCGCGGAACGGATCACCGGCAGTGCCGCCTCGTCGGTCAACTCGCGGATTGCCGGATGGGCGTTGAGGACCTCGTCGCCGAGCTCCCGGATGTACTCACCGGGGTAGCCGCCCTCCGGAACGCCGCGTCCGTGCAGGCGGGACAGTACCGAGTTCGCAAAAACGTTCATCTGCGAGCCGGCGTCGTTGATGTAGTACTCCGCAGTGACGTCCGCACCGGAGGCACGGAGAACGCGGGCAATGGAATCGCCCAAAGCGGCCCAACGCGTGTGGCCGATGTGCAGCGGTCCCGTGGGGTTGGCCGAGACGAATTCCATGTTGACCACATGGCCTGCGAGCGCCTCGTTGGTTCCGTAGGAGGTTCCCGCCTCGACGATGACCTTGGCCAACGCGCCGGCGGCGGCTGCATCCACGGTGATGTTGAGGAAGCCCGGGCCCGCGATGTCCACGGCGGTGACGCCGTCGATCGCTTCCAGTCGCTTGCTCAGGATCGTGGCGAATTCACGCGGGTTGGTCCCGGCATGCTTGGCAAGCTGCAAGGCGATGTTGGTGGCCCAGTCGCCGTGCTCCCGGTTCTTGGGTCGCTCCACGCGCACGTCCTCGGGGAGGGCAGATTCGGAAAGCGCAAGCTCGCCGGCGGCGACAGCGTCTTTCAGGCAGGCGGATATGGCGGCGGAGAGTTCTTCGGGAGTCACCCGTCTAGCCTACCGGTGGGGCTTGCAACTGGTGGAATTCTTATGCTTAGCAATGCGCACACGCGGGCACCAGCGCGCACCCAGCCGACGCCCAGCTTCGGCCAGTAGAGCTCCCAGACTGAACCGATAGGCTGAAATCAACGTCAAACGTGTGATCGGCCCACGGCCCAGACCAAATTGCATTGACCACTTTCTCGTCCAGTTGAAACGAGTCCAGTTGAAACGAGCAGAACCATGACTACGCCACTCCGCAAGAGCCTTCTGGTGGGCGCCGCAGGCCTCTCCTTGGCCAGTTCGGTGGCAGCTTGCGCCCCTTCGGCCCAAGGCAGCACCCCGCAAAAGACCTCCACAGTTTCCGGCCCGTACAAGGACGGTACCTACAGTGCGGACGGCGACTACTTTTCGCCCAACGGCGGTGAAACCGTGGGCGTCCAGTTGACTTTGGCCGGTGACACTATTTCCGCCGTGGACATCACCGTCCATGCCAACAACCCGAACACCAAGGAGTTCCAGGGACAGTTCAAGAACGGCATCGCCGCGCAGGTCGTCGGCAAGAAACTGGACGAGATCAACGTCTCGAAAGTAGCTGGCTCCTCCCTGACCAGCGAAGGATTCAACAAGGCCGTGGAAACCATCAAGTCCGAGGCCAAATAGGGGCATGACGCACACGGGCTGGAGCGATTTCAGCTTCGACGGTATCGGGACCAGGTGGGAAATCTCGACGCCGGAGGAACTCCCGGACGGGGTGCGCCTCAGCTTGCTGGGCGTCGTTGAGGACTATGACCGGAGCTACTCGCGCTTCCGGAACGACTCCCTGGTTGCAGCGCTCGCCCGTGAACCGGGCACCGTCACCCTCCCGGCCTCGGCAGGCGAGCTGGAACAGCTCTTCCGGAAGCTGTACCGCCTCAGTAACGGCGCCATGACACCGCTCGTCGGCGGCAGTCTCGAGCGCCTGGGCTACGGGGCGGACTATGCCTTGCGGCCCCTCGGCGATCCGGTGCCGGCACCGCGTTGGGAAGATGTCCTCGTATGGAGGGGCACGGCCATCTCCGCTTCCGCTCCAGTTGTCCTGGACATCGGCGCTGCCGGGAAGGGTCAATTGGTGGACCTTCTGGCCGCGGTCCTGCGCGGGGCCGGAATCACCGAGTTCCTTGTCGATGCCAGCGGCGACATGCTCCATTCCGCGGCGGAACCACTGGGCGTGGCCCTCGAACACCCTTACGACCCCAGCCAGGCGATCGGCGTCGTCGAACTCCACAACGGTGCGCTGTGCGCTTCCGCAGCCAACCGGCGAGCGTGGGGCGACGGCCTGCATCATGTCCTCGACGGCGCTACCGGGCGTCCCATAGAGACTGTGGTGGCCACGTGGACCATGGCTGCCACCGCAATGGAAGCCGATGCCCTGGCCACGGCGCTCTTCATGGTGGATCCGACGGTGCTCGAGGGAGAATTCGATTTCTCCTGGCTCAAGGTTTACTCGGACGGACATGCCGCCTATTCGGCCGGCTTCGAAGGGACACTGTTCTCATGATTGCCATCAAAGCGCGTGTGGATGCGTGGCTCGGCCATTTCACGATGTACCGGCTGATCCTTTGGGTCCTTGCCGTGCTCGCGGTGTACAGCATGGCGTTGAACGCCTTGGGCTGGCTGAGCTTCGGGCTGCCTGAAATGCTGGTCCACCTTGTGCTGTGCCTGGGTCTGACGTACGCATCCAACCGGCTCGTGGCCATGCTCTTCAAAGTCCAGCCGCATTCGGAGTCCTCGCTCATCACGGGCCTTCTGTCGTACTTCCTGTTCTGGCCCACTGAGCTGATTCCCTCGGTTCAGATCCTCGATCTCGCCGGGGTTGCCGTTGCATGTGTCCTGGCATCGGCATCCAAATACGTGTTGGCCTTCCGCGGACGGCACATTTTCAATCCCGCCGCGGCGGGCGCCTTCATCGCCGGCCTCACCGGTTTGAACATCGCGACGTGGTGGGCAGCGACCCCGGCCATGCTGTGGCTCCTGGTCCCCGGCGTGCTGCTGGTGCTGTACCGGACTCTGAAGGTGCTCATGGCCTGCACTTTCCTCGTGGTGGCGGTGACCGTGGTGTGCGCCGTACTCCTGCGCGGCGGGATGAGCTTCGGGCCAGCCCTGTGGCAGCCGATCGCGCAGCAGCCGCTTCTGTTTTTCGTCGGCTTCATGCTCACCGAGCCCCTCACCCTGCCTCCCCGCCGTTGGCAGCAAGTGGCGCTGGCCGTCGTCGTGGCGTTGTTGTTTGCGGTGCCCTACAACCTCGGCGTCGTCGCCAATTCGCCGGAACTCGCGCTGCTCATCGGGAACCTGCTCGCGTTCCTCGTGGGACAGCGGGGCGGGATCATGCTGACGTTCAAGGGTTCGCGTCCCCTGACGCCCTTCACTACCGAATTCCGCTTTGAGCCACGACGGCCAGTTCGTTTCCTTCCCGGGCAGTTCATGGAAATCAACCTTCCGCACTCGCGCTCGGACGGGAAAGGACGGCGACGGGTCTTCAGCATCACCAGCGCCCCGGACTCGCGCGAGATGACATTCGGCGTCGGCACGGCGGAACCAATCTCGGCCGCCAAGCGCGTGTTGCTCGCGCTTGAGCCTGGAGAGTGCGTCCGTGGAACCGCGGTGGGCGGCGACTTTGTCTTACCGCCCGACGCCGGCAAACCGGTGCTGCTCATCGCGGCGGGAATCGGGATTGCCCCGTTCCTTTCCCAGCTGGCGTCCGGCGACTCAGCGCGAAGGGACATCGTGGTGTTGTATCTCGCCCCGAGCGCGGCGGAACTTGCCGGGAGCGATGTGCTGGCGGCCTCCGGCGCACGGGTCATCGCCCGCCTTTCGGACGGTTCCGCACCGCCGTCGTTCATGCACGACGCCGGGCGGAGCCGCATCGATGGCGGCTCCCTGCGCGAACTCATCCCCGATGTCGCCGAGCGGGACGTGTACGTCTCCGGGTCCCCGGCAAACGTGGACACCCTTCGCTCTGCCGCCCGCCATGCCGGAGCCCGACGAATCCACGTGGACGCTTTCGCGGGCTACTGACGGCTCGCCGCCGCCCGTTTTCCATTGCGGCGCGGTGACCTGCTAAGCTCGTGGACGTCCCTCCGGCAACGGACGGGAGCCCCGGATGCCCTCGTAGCTCAGGGGATAGAGCGTCTGCCTCCGGAGCAGAAGGCCGTAGGTTCGAATCCTATCGAGGGCACAACAGAAAACCCCGCCAGTTCAAGGAACTGGCGGGGTTTTTCTTTTGCCTGGAGGCCTCGCTTTGGCAGATCCCGGACATGCCGCACCGGGCCGGCTAAAAAGTCTGTGCCCACTCCTAAGCTGTTCGTACCCGTCCAACAGGTACGAAAGGGTTCGCCGTGATCTGTTCCATCATTCCGCCCTACATGCTGCGAAAGCTGGCCACCCAGCACGAGCCCCGCCTTCGGGTGATCGCACGCGCCGCCAAGGAATCCCTGCTCCACATCAAGAACTTCCAAGCGGTCCGCGCGCTTCCCGTGCCGGTCCCAGTGCCCACGGCACGCCAAGCGAAGCCCGGCCTGCCCAAGCGGACCGTCTTCGACGCCAGCTCCACCGAAGCCTTGCCCGGCAAGCTCGTCCGCAAGGAGAAAGGTCCGGCGACGGGCGACGCAGCCGCCGATGAAGCCTACGACGGCCTCGGCGAAACCCACGCGCTTTATGCAGGCGCGTTCAGCCGGAATTCGATCGACGGCGCCGGGTTGAAACTCGATGCCACTGTCCATTACGGCCAGCTGTACGACAATGCTTTCTGGAACGGCAGCCAAATGGTCTTCGGCGACGGCGACGGCGAGATCTTCCAGAGGTTCACGAAGTCACTCAGCGTGATAGGGCACGAGCTCGCCCACGGCGTTACCCAATACACGGCAGCCCTCGCCTACCGGAACCAGGCCGGAGCCCTCAACGAATCCATGTCGGATGTTTTCGGGGCGCTGGTGGAGCAGTATGCCAAAAAGCAATCTGCTGCCGAGGCCAGCTGGCTGATCGGCGAGGGCTTGTTCACCGACGCCGTCCAAGGCACTGCGCTCCGTTCCATGAAAGCACCGGGGAGCGCGTATGACGACGACGTGCTCGGCAAGGATCCGCAACCGGACTCCATGGACAAGTACGTCCGCACCACCGCGGACAACGGCGGTGTCCACATCAACTCAGGCATCCCCAACCGGGCGTTCTCCCTTGTTGCCTTGGAGCTGGGTGGCAATGCCTGGGAAGCGCCGGGACAGATCTGGTACAACACGCTGACCAGCGGCTCACTGCCTGCCACTTGCACCTTCGGACGCTTTGCGAAGGCCACAATGGCGTCGGCAGAGGAACTCTTTGGCGCCGGTTCAAACGAGCATGACGCAGTCCATAAGGCATGGGAAACTGTGAAGGTAAAGCTCTAGCAACACACTCCAGAGCAGTGGAAGCCGCAGAACATGAAAATCACCGTCCAGCGCAGCGGTGGCGTCGCCGCGATCACACGCGTCTGGACCGTGGATGCCGCCACTTCCGAAGATAAACAACGCTGGATGCCGATCGTGGAGGCGTGCCCTTGGGACCAGGTGCCGTCCCGCGCGCAAGCCCGCGGACAGGCGACCGCGCAGACAACCGGGAAACCAGCCGGGCAAGCCGACCGGTTCATGTATTCGATCCGCGCAGGTCAACACCGGGCCACGCTTCCGGAGACCGATGTCACCGGGCCATGGCACACTCTCGTCGAGAACGCCAAGGTCGAGGGCCTGGAGACCCTCCGCCGCTAGCCAACCTCCGCCAACTGGCCACGGAAAGCCCTCCGGTACGACTGCGGGCTCGTGTCCAGGACCTTGGCGAAGTGGTGCCGCAGCAGCACGGAATGTCCGAACCCGGCTTCGCGTGCAACCTCGTCAATGTTCAACTCAGTAGTTTCCAGGAGCTCCTGCGCCCGGAGCACCCGCTGCGAGTTGAGCCACGCCGCCGGGGTGGCACCCGTTTCGGCCCGGAACCGGCGTGCGAAGGTCCGATCGGACATGTGCAGCCGGGACGCCAGCTCGCCGACGCTGTGGTCGTGCTCGAGGTTCTCCACCATCCACCGCAGCAACGCCTCCATAGGCGCAGAGCCGCAGGCGGGCATGGGCCGGTCGATGAACTGGGCCTGGCCGCCGTCGCGGTGCGGCGGAACCACCATGTCGCGGGCGATGGCAGCAGCAACGTTGGCGCCAAGCTCGACGCGAACCAGATGCAGGCAGGCGTCAATACCGGCGGCCGTGCCGGCACTTGAGATGATTGTTCCGTCCTGGACGTAGAGCACATTTTCGTCCACGTGAATCTTCGGATACCTGCTGGCCAGGTCCTGTGAATAGTGCCAGTGCGTGGTGCAGCGGCGCCCGTCAAGCAGGCCTGCACGCGCAAGCGCGTATGCCCCGGAACAGATCGACATGACCCAGGCACCCCGTTCATGCGCCGCCCGCAGCGCATCCAGCACAGACTCCGGGACGTCCTCATCCCGTCCGTACGGGGCCATGATGACCAGGTCGGCATCGGCCGCGGCTTCCAGACCCAGGCCGACATGCATTGACAGCCCGGACTTCATCTTCACGTCTCCCGGGACAGGAGCGCAGACCCTGAAGTCAAAGCTGGGAACGCCACTCCCCCGGCCCGCCCGGTCAATGCCGAAGACCTCGTAGGCCGTCCCGAATTCGAAGATCGAGAAGTTGGGAACAACAATGATCGCCACCGTTTTCAACATAGATCCAGTGTGGCAGAAAATTGTCTAAATGGGTCGTTTCTGCCACTGTTTCTTGAAGTGCATCAGGAACACGATGGAGTCATGGAATTCATCGGAGTTTTGCTATTCATCATCCTCATCATCACTGCCGCCGCTTCCATCTCAGCAGTCCTTCGGGACGGCCGCGGCCACCTTCCCCCCGATCGCTCCGAGCCTTGGACCGCGCGGGACCTGCCGAACAACTCATGCTGGACGCTGCGCGCGTTCTAACCACAGCCTGTCCCTGAACACGGACGACTTTTGTCCGCATTGTGGGCTAGATTCAATGCCATGATCCAGACGTCCGCCAGGCTGCTGCAATTGTTGTCCTTGCTGCAGGTCCGGCGTGAATGGACCGGCCCGGCGTTGGCCAACCGGATGGGTGTCACCGAGCGGACCGTGCGGCGCGACATCGACAAGCTGCGGAACCTTGGCTACCCAATCCACGCTTCGCCGGGCATAGCCGGCGGCTATCAACTGGGCGCGGGAGCCCAGCTCCCGCCGTTGCTGCTCGACGACAATGAAGCACTCGCAGTCGCATTGGGACTGAACTCCGTGGCGGCGGGTCCCGTGGCCGGTATCGGCGAAGCATCGGTTCGCGCCCTTGCCAAGCTTGAGCAGGTCCTGCCCTCACGCCTCCGCCCGAAATTCGCGATGCTCAAGGCCGCGGTCACCACCTTGCCCAGCAACGCGGCGTCGGTAGACCCCCAGCAGCTCACGGTGGTCTCTGCGGCTATTGCGGACAAGCGACAACTCAGTTTTGACTACGTCAAGGCCGACGGCGACGCCGGCCGGCGCCTGGTGGAGCCCTACCGCTTGGTGGACACCGGTCGACGCTGGTACCTGGTCGCTTGGGATGTGGACCGGGAAGACTGGCGCACGTTCCGTGCCGACCGCATCGCTTCACTGCCGGCTGAACGGAAAAAGTATGTGCCGCGCCCCCTGCCGGCCAAGGACCTCGCGGACTACGTCCAGCGCTCCGTGACCCGTTCGCCTTACCGCTACGACGTCGTCGTGCGCCTCCATGCCCCCATCGGCGAGGTGGCCGCCGTCGTCGGCCCGCAGCTGGCGAGCTTGAGCGACGACGGCGGGAACGCAACCCTGCTCCGCGCCGGCTGGGACAGCCTGGCGCAGCCGGCGGCACACCTCGCGGCGCTGGACATGGACTTTGAGATCATCTCTCCGGAGGAATTCAAGGAGTACGCCCGAACCATGGCCGGGCGTTTGGAAAAAGCCGCAGGGAACCACGAACTGCAAGGCGACGCGCCGCCACAGTAGACTGTCAGCAGCCATGACACTTCATATTTCCTACCCCGCAGAGCTGCCCGTCTCCGAGCGCCGCGAGGACTTGATGGCGGCCATCGCCGCAAACCAGGTGACCATCATCGCCGGCGAAACCGGTTCCGGCAAGACCACCCAGATCCCGAAGATGTGCCTGGAACTCGGCCTCGGGGACAAGGGCTTGATCGGTCACACCCAACCACGCCGCCTTGCCGCGCGTACCGTTGCCGAACGCATCGCCTTCGAGATGGGCGTGGAGATCGGGCAGGAAGTGGGCTTCCAGGTCCGTTTCACCGGCGAAGTCAGCAGGGCTACCAAAATCAAGCTGATGACCGACGGCATCCTGCTCGCCGAGATCCAGCGGGACAAGCTGCTGCGGAAGTACAGCGCCATCATCATCGACGAGGCACACGAGCGCAGCCTCAACATCGACTTCATCCTGGGCTACCTCAAGCGGATCCTGCCGCAAAGGCCGGACCTGAAGGTCATCATTACCTCCGCCACCATCGACCCCCAGCGTTTTGCCAAGCATTTCGGCAGCGAAGAAGAACCTGCGCCGATCATCGAGGTCTCGGGCCGGACCTACCCGGTGGAAATCCGTTACCGGCCGCTGTCCCAACCGGCCGGTGGCAGTGCCTCCGGTGAGGATGAGGACGCGTCCGACGACGAGCTCGAGGAAGACCGTGATCCCCTCGACGCCGTGTGCGACGCCGTCGACGAGCTCGCCCTTGAGGCTCCCGGCGACATCTTGGTGTTCTTCTCCGGCGAGCGCGAGATCCGTGACGCCGCGGAAGCCCTGAACGGCCGGATCCAAGCCAACCGCAAATTGGCGGGCACGGAAGTCCTGCCATTGTTTGCCCGGTTGAGCCTGCAGGAGCAGCACAGGGTTTTCAACCCGGGCGGCAAGCGGCGGATCATCCTTGCCACCAACGTCGCGGAAACTTCCTTGACGGTCCCCGGCATCAAGTACGTCGTCGACACTGGCACGGCCCGCATCTCGCGCTACTCGCACCGCACGAAGGTGCAACGGCTGCCGATTGAACGTGTTTCACAGGCATCGGCAAGCCAGCGATCCGGCCGCTGTGGTCGTGTCTCCGAGGGTATCGCCATCCGGCTCTACTCCGAAGAGGACTTCGAGTCCCGCCCCCAGTTCACTGATCCGGAGATCTTGAGAACCAACCTCGCCGCGGTCATCCTGCAGATGACGGCCATGGGTGTTGCCCGCGGCCCGAAGGACGTCGAGAACTTCCCCTTTGTTGAGCCGCCGGACTCCCGAGCCATCAACGACGGCGTCACGCTGTTGCGCGAACTCGGCGCCTTAAGCGCTGCCCGCACGGGCGACGGCGGCGCTCCCCCGGCCGTCGACGGCCGCAACGCGCTCGTGAGCGGCGGCCTAACCGCCGTCGGGCAGAAGTTGGCCCAGCTCCCGGTGGACCCTCGGCTCGGCAGAATGATCGTGGAGGCAGGGAAGCGCGGCTGTGTCAAGGAAGTCATGATCCTGGCGGCTGCTTTGACCATCCAGGATCCGCGCGAGCGCCCGAGCGACAAGCAGCAGCTTGCAGGGGAGAAGCACGCACGCTTCCGGGACGAGAACTCGGACTTCACCGGGTTCCTGAACCTGTGGAACTACATCCAGGAGAAGCAGCAGGAGCTGTCCTCCACGCAGTTCCGCCGGCTGTGCAGGAACGAGTTCATCAACTACCTGCGCGTCCGTGAATGGCAAGACCTCTTCCAGCAATTGCGCCAGCTCGCCAAGCCGCTGGGCATCACTATCGACAACAAGCGCGAGGCCGACCCCGTAGGCAACAACGAGGGAATCCACATCAGCTTGCTCTCGGGACTGCTGAGCCACATCGGCATGCTGGATGAACGCAAGCGCGAATACGCCGGAGCACGCGGCAGCCGTTTCGCCATCTTCCCGGGCTCGGCTTTGTTCAAGAAGTCGCCGGCGTTTGTCATGGCCGCGGAATTGGTTGAAACAAGCCGGCTCTGGGCCCGGGTCGCGGCGAAGTTCGATCCCTTGTGGGCCGAACAGGTTGCACCGGATCTCGTGAAGCGCTCCTACAGTGAGCCTCACTGGTCCACCCGGACGGGTTCGGTCATGGCGCACGAGAAGGTCATGCTCTACGGGGTTCCCATCATCCCGAACCGCCGTATCAACTACGGCAGGGTCGACCCCGAGCTCTCCCGCGAACTCTTCATCCGGCATGCCCTCGTGGAGGGCGACTGGAAGACCCACCACAAATTCTTCCACCGTAACCGCGCCTTGCTCCACGAGATCGAGGAACTCGAGACGCGGATGCGCCGCCGGGACATCCTGGTGGACGACCACACGCTTTTCGAGTTCTATGACGCCAGAATCGGCAAGGACGTGGTCTCCGAACGCCACTTCGACAAATGGTGGAAGGAAGCCCGCCAGCAGGACCCTACCTTGTTGGACTTCGATCAATCGCTGCTTATCAGCGAAGACGCCGAAGCCTTGGATGATTCTGCCTACCCGAAAACCTGGCTGCACAAGGGCTTTGAACTGCCCCTGAGCTACGAGTTCCATCCCGTGGCTCCCGGCTCGCCGCCCAATCCCTCGGACGGTGTCACAGCCGAGGTTCCCGTGCTGTTCCTCAATCAGCTCGACGACGCCGCGTTCCGATGGCAGATACCCGGCCAGCGGGTGGAGCTCGTCACGGCCTTGATCAAGTCGCTGCCAAAAAACATCCGCAAGAACTTCGTGCCGGCCCCGGATGTGGCCCGGCAAGCGTCTGCTGCCCTGGAAACTGACTTCGATCCTGCCTCGGACAATCTCGAGGCCTCGCTCGAGCTGGTGCTGCGCCGTATCCGGGGACACATCATTCCTCCGGGATCGTGGAATTGGGACGCCGTTCCGGCGCACCTGCGCGTCAGCTTCAAGGTAGTGGACAGTCGCGGCAAGGTGCTCGACGAAGGCAAGGACCTTGCCGCGCTCCAGGAGCAGCTAGCCCCGGCTACCCGCCGGGCCATCGCCGAATCCCTCGGGGCAACACCTGCGACGACGGCACGCACCAAAGGCCCGAAGGGCGCACCCGCCGCCGGAGGTCCCGGGTCCCCGAGGGGAAACGGCAGCGGCGGGGCGACCCCGCAGGCCGCCGGTTTCCTGTCCGAGCAAACCGGACTCACCTCGTGGACTTTCGGAGCTATCGAACGCCAAGTGACGCGCACGGTGAAGGGGCACGACGTCACGGGTTTCCCCGCTCTCGTAGACGAGGGAAAATCCGTTGCGTTGCGCGTGTTCCAGACCCGGACGGAGCAAGAGTCGGCAATGCGCGGCGGCGTTATCCGGCTGCTCGCCCTTCGGGTTCCCGCCCCGGACCGCTACGTCCTGGAACATTTGAACAACACCGAGAAGTTGACGTTCAGCCAGAACCCCCACGGTTCGGTGAGCGCATTGATCGCGGACTGCGTCCTGGCAGCCATCGACAAGCTGACTCCGGCCGAACTTCCTTGGGACAGGGCGGCGTTCGATGCGCTGTACGAGCTGGTCCGTGCGGAACTGATCGACACCGTCTTCACGGTGACGGCCGTCGTCGAACGCGTCTTGGGGAGCACCCGGCGGATCGAGAAGCAACTCAAGGGCAGCACGAGCCTCGCCTTGATCAGTGCGCTCAATGACATGAAGAGCCAACTGGAGCAACTCGTGTTCCCCGGGTTTGTGGCACGGACGGGCTACGCCCAACTGAGCCAGCTGCCCCGGTATTTGGCCGGAATCGAGAAGCGCCTCGAAAAGCTCCCGAACAACGTCCAGCGTGACGGGCTGAACATGTCGGTCGTGCAGGCGTTGGAAGACGACTACGACGACGCCGTCTCGGCGCTGCTGCCCGGCCGACGGGCAGGAGCTGAGTTAACCCGGGTGCGCTGGATGATTGAGGAACTACGCGTGAGCCTTTTCGCCGTCGAGCTCGGCACGGCCTACTCGGTCTCGGAAAAGCGCATCCGGACGGTTCTCAACCAGGCGCTGGCACCCGCGTAAGCGCGGTGCCCGGCTGAGACGCTCGCTCACTTATAAGGCCTCAAGCCGAAACCCTCCTGCACATCTTATGCAAGAGGGTTTCGGGCTTTTCCGCCAAAGGTGAGCGAGCGTCGCCCCGGAACCGGGTTGCCGGGGAGGCCTCAGTCCGCCGGAACAGACTCTCTGTGGCCGGCCTCGACGAGGCCGGCGCGGAGTTTCGCCGCATTCGCGTCGAGCCGGGCAGGGTCCGGGTTGTGCTCTACGGTTCCGAAGTCGAAATCGGCCAGGGACGTTGCCGGGAAGACGTGCACGTGGAAGTGCTCCACTTCGAAGCCCACCACGGACAGTCCTGCCCGTGGTGCGCCGAACGCCTTCACTTGTGCCTTGCCGATTGTCTGCGCGACGGACATGACCTTGTTGAGGAGCTCAGGGGGGACGTCAGTCCAGCGGTCCACCTCTTTGCGCGGCACCACAAGCGTGTGGCCGTCGGTAAGCGGCGCGATGGTCAGGAAGGCCACCACGTCGTCGTCCTTCCAGACAAAACGTCCGGGAATCTCGCCGTTGATGATCTTGGTAAACAGGGTGCTCATACGTCTGCCTTTTCCGAAGCGGGCTGAAGGGTCTTGGTATCGAGGACGAAACGGTATTTGACGTCGCCGGCAACCATGCGGTCGTAGGCTTCATTGAGTTGCCGGGCAGTGACGACTTCGACATCGCTGACGACGCCGTGCTCGGCACAGAAGTCCAGCATTTCCTGGGTCTCGGCAATGCCGCCGATCAACGAGCCTGCGTACGAGAGCCGGCGTCGGATCAGCGCGCCGGGACTGACCGGAGGCATGTCGGTGGAAGGCAGTCCCAATTGGAAGAGGGCGCCGTTCAGTCGCAGGGTGCGGAAATATGGGTTCAGGTCATGGGGCGCCGCGACGGTGTCGATAATGACGTCGATGGTGCGGTTGGCGCCTTCCATGGCCTCGGGGTCCTTCGAGAGGATCACGTCGTCGGCACCGAGCTCTATTGCCGCCTCCATCTTGGCGTCCGAGGTGGTAAAGACCACTACCTGCGCCCCCATGGCCTTCGCAATCTTTACCGCCATGTGGCCTAGTCCGCCGAGTCCGACGACGCCCACCACGTCCCCTTCCTCGACGTCGAAGTAGCGCAGCGGAGAGTAGGTAGTGATGCCCGCGCACAGCAATGGCGCCACCGCGGCCGGATCAAGGCCCTCCGGCACGCGCAGCACGAAGCGGCGGTCAACCACTACCGAGGTGGAGTAACCGCCCTGGGTGATGGAGTCGCCGTTCCGGGCGTCCTTCACCCCATAGGTGCCCACGTTTCCGCGTTCGCAATATTGCTCCAGCCCTTCGAGGCAGCTGTCGCACTCGCGGCAGGAATCCACCAGGCAGCCGACGCCCACTACGTCTCCCAGTGCGAAGTCGTCGACGGCGGAGCCCACGCTGCGGACCCGGCCCACGATTTCGTGGCCCGGGACGAGCGGATAGTTCTGGGTCCCCCATTCGCCCCGTGTCGCGTGGACGTCGGAGTGGCAGAGGCCGCAGAAATCGATCTCGATCTCGACGTCGTCTTCCTTGGGAGCGCGGCGGGCCACGGTCAGCGGGACAAGACCGCTGTCCGCGGAAGTGGCGCCGTATGCGGCCGCGAGTGTCGGCGTGCCCTGCGCGGCCGCGGGTGTTGATGGGGTGGCGGGTGCGGCGTCCGCTGTCTCGTCACTCAAGACGAGCGGCTTGCCAAGGGGCGGAGGAACGGGGCGTCCGGGAGTCATGCTTCGACGCTACCCCTGCGGGCGGATTTTTTGCCACTCTGCGCCGCCACCTCCTCCGGCTTCACTGCGGCCAAGGCTCACTGACCCGGAGTACCCAGGGGCGCTGCTCCGGTGGCCACCGGGTTGGAGTCGAGCGAGGACCACTGCGAAAAGGAGCCCGGGAAGAGGGCCGCTCTGAATCCGGCGATTTCGAGGGCGGCGATTTCGTGGGCTGCCGTCACCCCGGAGCCGCAGTAGACCGCTACCTTGCTGCCCTCGTCGATGCCCAGGGCAGCAAATCTATTGCGGAGCTGGGCTGCGCGGAGGAAGGTACCGTCCGGTCCGAGGTTTCCGCTGGTGGGGGCGCTCAGCGCGCCGGGAATGTGTCCCGCGCGGGGATCAATGGGTTCGAATTCGCCGCGGTAGCGCTCCCCCGCCCGGGCATCGAGAAGGATTCCACGGCCGTGCCAGTCCGCTGCCTCGTCCATGCTGATCGCATCCATGTGGCCGTGCCCAAGCACCACGTCGCCCGGAACCGGCGCTTGCTCGTCCTGCGCCAACGGGTAGCCGGCGGCGCGCCAAGCGCCCAATCCGCCGTCGAGCAGGAAGACGGAATGGAAACCGGCGTCCCGTAGCAGCCACCACAACCGGGCCGCCGCGGTGCTTCCGCTGTCGTCGTAGGCAACCACGGTGTCGCCGTCGTTGATTCCCCAGGCACGGGCGCTCCGCTGCAGCGCCGCGGTGGGCGGCAACGGGTGCCTGCCCTGGCCCTCGGCCGAGGGATCGGCGAGTTCGTGATGCAAGTCCACATAGACTGCGCCTGGAATGTGGGCTTGGCGGAAGTGCGAATGGCCGTGCGGATCGCCCAACACCCACCGAACGTCGAGCAACACAGTCCGCTTGCCCGCATCCATGCGGTCCTTAAGCGAGGTGACGTTCATGATCGTGGCCATCAAATCTCCTTCGTTTTGCTGCGCCTACCAAGCGACTACCAAGCTGCTGCCGTGCAGCTGCCAACCGGCTCCAGCCTATCCTTGGGCGGCAGCCTCCGCCGGTAGGCTGGATCGGTGAGCACTCTACGCAACCAGGACCGGGCATGGGCCAGCGAAGCAATC
The DNA here is from genome assembly GCF_027587375.1 of Arthrobacter sp. B2a2-09. GTDB lineage: Bacteria > Actinomycetota > Actinomycetes > Actinomycetales > Micrococcaceae > Arthrobacter. The sequence continues at coordinate 223,162 of NZ_JAMXIC010000002.1, read as the reverse complement.
CGACGCATCGAAGCCGAGAACAACCGCTCGGCGGACACGCACCTCTACGCGGTGCCGCTCCCCGAACACTGGGGTGTCCAGCTCTACCTCAAGGACGAGTCCACACACCGCTCGGGCAGCCTCAAGCATCGCTTGGCCCGGTCGCTCTTCCTCTACGGCCTGGTCAACGGCTGGATCACGGAAGGGACCACCATCGTGGAGGCTTCCAGCGGGAGCACCGCGGTGTCCGAGGCATACTTCGCCAGGCTGATCGGGCTTCCGTTCATCGCCGTGATGACCCGAACCACCAGCCCGGAAAAGATCGCCCTCATCGAAGAGTTCGGCGGCGCCTGCCTCCTGGTGGACCACGCCTCGGAGGTCTATGCAATGGCAGAGGACGTTGCGCGGACGTCCGGCGGTTACTACATGGACCAATTCACCTTTGCTGAGCGCGCTACGGACTGGCGGGGCAACAACAACATCGCGGAATCGATCTTCGAACAGCTCGCCCTCGAAGAGCATCCTGTGCCCGAATGGATCGTGGTGGGCGCCGGCACCGGCGGAACCAGCGCCACGATCGGCCGGTACTTGCGGTACCACTGCCACGCGACCCGGCTGGCCGTGGTCGATCCCGAAAACTCCGCGTTCTATCCCGGCTGGCGCGACGGCGTATCGGACTACTCCACGGGCATGCCGTCCAGGATCGAAGGCATCGGACGGCCGCGCATGGAACCCAGCTTTGTCCCGGCAGTCATCGACACCATGATCCAGGTTCCCGATGCCGCCTCGGTGGCCGCCATGCGGCAGCTGCGCCGGTTGGCCGGGCTGCACGCCGGGCCCTCCACAGGAACCAATCTTTGGGGTGTTTGCCAACTGGTTTCCGAGATGGTGGCCCAGGGAAAGCGAGGCAGTATTGTGTCACTCATGTGCGACGCCGGCGATCGCTACGCGGGAAGCTACTACAACCCGGACTGGATCGCCGAGCGCGGCCTGGACCCCGCCCCGTACGAGGCCGTGCTGACCGACTTCTTCGAGACGGGCACGTGGCCAAGCAGCATGTAGACGGCGCGGCGGACTGAGCTAGACCTCCACCGATTCCCGCGGCGACAACCTCGCATAGCTGGTACCGTACTTCGCACCGATCCGGGTCACGTGGCCTTCCACCAATCCGCGTCCGAGTTCGTTGAGCAGCCCATCGTGGACCGGGTAGGCCTTCGGTGCGCGGACCGCGATCACGAAGTCAACCACCTCGCCCACCTTTGACCAAGGCGCGTGAATGGGCACCAGCAGGGTTTGTACGTCAATGCCATCAGGAACAACGAACGAGTCCCCCGGGTGGAAGACGTTTTCGTCCACAAGGTAGCCAATGTTGGCCACTACCGGAATCTGCGGGTGGATGAGGGCATGCTGCCCTCCGAAGGAACGTATCGCGAAGCCCCCGGCTTCAAAGGATGTGCCGGGTTCGACGGCGTGTACCCGGCCGCCGTCGTCGCCCGCCTTCGCGGCCAGCTGGGAAGCGACCCCCGAGGGTGCGTGCACCTGCAGTCCGGGGTTTCCCTTGAGGGCTTCGACGACGGCGTCGGCGTCCACATGGTCCGCGTGCTCGTGGGTGATCAGCACCGCGTGGGCGCCTGCAAGGGCTTCCTCGGACTCCGAAAAGGTCCCGGGGTCGATCACGAGGACCTGGTTGTCCTTTTGCAGGCGGACACAAGCATGGGTGAACTTGGTGAGCTTCATGCAGCCAGCCTAGGGGCGAGCCTCCAATGGTGTCCATGAACCGGTGTGCACAAGCCGGTCTCCAAGCATGGCCGGCTGGTAACCTTGGTGTTTGCGAACATCCATATCGAAATGAGTCCACGAATGTCACAGGGCGCCAACGCCGCCACGTCCGGGCCGGCAGCCCAGCCGCTTCCGGCTGCGAAGGATTCCGCCGTCAAGGAGCAGCGCGTCACCAAGCAACGCCTGGCCGTCAGCGCCGCCCTGGACGAACTGGACGACTTCGTGAGTACCCAGGAACTGTACCGGCTGCTCCAGAACCAGGGCGTGTCGGTGTCCCTGGCCACGGCTTACCGCATTCTGCAGTCGCTTGCCGACGACGGCCTGATCGATGTGCTTCGAAATGCCGATGGTGAAGCCGTCTACCGCCGCTGTGCGGTGACGGGCCACCACCACCATCTGCTGTGCCGCAATTGCGGCAAGGCCGTCGAGGTCGAGGCCCCGGCCGTCGAGACGTGGGCAGCCCGGGTCGCGGCCGAAAACGGCTACACCGAAGTGGCGCACACCGTGGAGATTTTCGGGCTCTGCCCGGAGTGCACCGCAAAGAAGGCGGCGGGCCAGCTCTAGCCAGCTACCGTCTGGTCTTCCACTGCTTGGCCCATGGCTGCGTGGGGACGCACTATCCTGCCGTTGATTCCCCGTTTGGCGCGTACGTTGCCGATGATCCGGCACACCACATAGATCAGGAACGACAATGTGGTGACATACGGGCTGATCGGAATCCTGCTGCCGAGCGCCAGGAGGATGCCGCCCACAGTGGCAGTGATCGCAAAGAGCACGCTCCACAAGACCACGAGCCGCGGCGAAGTGGTCACCCGCAGGGCAGCAGCCGCGGGCGTGATCAGCAAGGCCAGCACCAGAAGCGCGCCAACTATCTGGATGGACAGGGCAACGCTGACGCCGAGCAACACCATGAAGGCAATCGCCAAGCCACGGACAGGCACTCCCCTGGCTTCCGCCATCTCGGGGTCCACGCTGGCGAAGCTGAGCGGGCGCCATATTGCGGCCAGTGCGAGCATGACCACCACGGCCGTGCCTGCCAGGACCTGGAGCTGAACAGTGTCCACCGAAACGATCTGGCCGGTCAGAAGCCCGAACTTGTTGGCCGCCCGGCCCTGGTAGAGGGCCAGGAACAAGATGCCCAGGCCCAGCCCGAACGGCATGATGACGCCAATGATCGAGTTCTTGTCCCGCGCCCGGACGCCCATGAGTCCCAGAAGCAGCGCAGCCGCGACGGATCCCGCGAGAGAACCAAAAATGATGTCCGCCCCGATGAGCAGGGCGAAGGAGGCACCGGCGAAGGACAACTCCGAAATGCCGTGCACCGCGAAAGCGAGGTCCCGCTTCATCACAAAGGTGCCTATGAGTCCGCCGAGCAGGCCGAGTACCGCCCCGGCCCAGATGGAATTCTGGACCAGCGCCAGCAATTCGCCGTAGTTTTCAAAGTTGAAGATGGTGTGCAGGATGCTGCCGAAATCCATTTAGTGACCTTCCTCCACACCGGCGTGGGCGTCATCGTGGTAGTGGGTAGTGGCGTCCGGAAGCCCGACGACCACGATCCTGCCGTTCGCGCGAATGACCTCCACGCGGCTGTTGTAAAGCTCGGAGAGGACCTCGGTGGTCATGACCTCCTCCGGTGTCCCCACCCGGAACCTGCCGCCGGCAAGGTAGAGGACGCGGTCCACGTAGTCGATAACCGGGTTGATCTCGTGGGTCACGAACACCACGGCGCTGTTCCGCTCGTGGCATTGCTGGTTGATGAGGGCACTCACGGCCTGTTGGTGATTCAAATCCAAGGACAGCAGCGGTTCGTCGCAGAGCAGGAGTTCCGGCTCCGCGGCAAGGGCCTGCGCAACACGGAGCCGCTGTTGCTCCCCGCCGGACAATTGACCCAGCGGCACGCGGGCGTAGTCACTCGCCCCCACCAAGTCCAGGAGGGAGTCGACGCGCTCATTGACGGCTTTGGCCTTGATTCGCAGACCCCATCGGTGGCCGTCGACGCCGAGGGCAACCAAGTCCCTGGCACGCAAGGGCGTATCCGGAGAAAAGGACTTCTGCTGCGGTACGTAGCCGATCTTTCGGCTGCCCCGTTCCACGGGGTGTCCGGCCACAGTCACCGTCCCCGAGTGAAGCCGCTGCAAACCGAGGAGGACTTTAAGGAAGCTGGTCTTGCCGCTGCCGTTGGGGCCGAGCACTGCGAAGAACTCACCCGCCTGGATGTCCACGTCGAGGTCCTTCCAGAGGGCCCGTTGGCCAAACTGGAGGCCCGCGCCGCGAAGGCTCACTACCGGTGTCAAAAAGATTCCTCGATCCATGGGGTTCGCGAAGCTATATGTTGGTGGCCTGCGCTTGGATGAACAGAGAGGGCCCCGCAGCCGCCCTGTACATCTTAGGACGATTGCGGGGCCCGTCTGTTCTGCTGCCTGGTGTTCTTTACTGCTGAGGGCCGTTTACTTGTTCAGGGCAGCAGCAACGTTGTTCACGTTGTCCGTCATCCAGGCGACGTAGTCCTTGCCCTCGGGAAGTGTCTCGGTGAAACCGATAACCGGAACACCAGCGGCCGTTGCCGCGGCCTTCAGCTTTTCCGTCTCGGCGCTCGCGGTCTGCTCGTTGTACGCCAGGAAGCGAACGGACTTCGAGGTAATCAGATCGCTCGTTTCCTTGACTGCTGCCGGTGGAACGTCCGAGCCGACCTCAATGGCGTGGCTGAATTCTTCAGGCGTCTTGTTCTCCAGGCCGGCAGCTTCAAGCAGATAGCCCGGGACGGGTTCGGTGATGGCTACTGGAGCGGAACTCTTGGAAGCTTTGATCTCAGCGACTTTGGCGCTGAGTCCGGTCAGCGAGGACTTGAACTTGTCGGCGTTGGCAGAAAAGGTCTTGGCATCGGCAGGGTTCAGGGTTCCGAGCTTCGCAGCTACGGCGTCGGCCACTTTCGCCATCGCGTCGAAGTTGTACCAGACATGCTCGTTGAACCCTTCCGGCACTGCTGCCGGTGATGCGCTGCTCGTCGCCGCCGGAAGGAGCCCGGAAACATTGACGGCGGTGATGGTCTTGTCCGCCGCCACCTTGCTGTCATCGGCTAGCTTGCTGAAGAAGTCGTCGTAGCCCGCACCATTGTCGATCACCAGTTGGGCCTTGGAGACGGCCAGCTTGTCCTGGGTGCTTGCCTCGTAGGAGTGCGGATCCTGGCTGGTCTTGCTGATGATGGAGGTGACAGACACCTTGTCACCGCCGACGCTCTTGGCGATGTCGCCATACACGCTGGTGGAGGCCACCACGTCGATCACCCCGGAGGACGACGACGGCGCGGTCGCGGCGGGTGCCGCGCATGCGGAAAGCAGGACGGCGACTGCCGCGCACGCGGAAGGCAGCGTGACAAGTGAAAGACGCGCGGCACGGGAAAGGCGGGCGACAGGGGAAAGGCGGGCGGCGGTACGACGCACGGGAAACCTCGGATCTACCGAATCAAGCACAACAGGGGACTCAACGAGTGTAGCCCTAAATGGGAATGATTCCTATTTAGAATTCCGAGTGGCCCTTGCTGACCCCCTCGGGGGCCAGCAAGAGTTTACGCTGACTCGTGTCCGCCCAGCCGTCGGATTCCCCTGGCCTGGGTGGCGTCACGGATCTCGCCCACAAGCTGCTCGATAACGTCCTCCAGGAACAACACGCCCAGAGTCGCGCCGCCTGTCCCCACAACCCGGCCGAGGTGCGAGCCGGTCCGCTGCATCACGGACATGGCATCTTCAATCTCGTCCTCGGGTGCGAGGTTCACGAGGGACCGGATCCGGCTTTCCGCAATCGGATAGCGGCGTCCTTCCTCGGGGATGGAAAGCACATCCTTGATGTGCAGGTAACCGGTCAACTCGCCGTCGTCGTCCAACACGGGGAAACGGGAGTAACCGGTGCGGCTGACCGCTTTCTCCAGTTGCCGCGGCGTAGAACCAGGCTTGAGCGTTACGAGCTTGTCCAGCGGCACCATGATGTGCGCCGCGGTGTGCTCGGAAAACTCCAACGCGCCGCTCAGCAGGCCGGCGTCGTCGTCCACCAGTCCGTGGCGGGTCGATTCCTGGACGATCGACTGCACTTCTTCGAGCGTGAAGGAGGAAGTCACCTCGTCCTTCGGTTCGATCTTCATCAGGCGAAGGATGTGGTTGGCCAAGGAGTTCAGCGTCCAGATAACGGGCTTCACGAACCGGGCAATATGGACGAGCGGAGGCGCCAGCAGCAAGGCCGCTTTGTCTGCCACGGAAACCGAGATGTTCTTGGGGACCATCTCGCCAAAGGTCACATGGAGGAAGGTGACCGCCAACAGCGCAACCGCAAAAGCGATGACGTCCGCAAATTCAACCGGGACGCCCACGGACTCCAGCGGCGCTCCCAGCAAATGGTGGATGGCCGGCTCGGCCACCAGGAGAATCAGCAAGGAACACACGGTAATGCCGAGCTGGGCACACGCAAGCATCAGCGAGACGTGTTCCATCGCGTACAGGGTGGTCTGCGCGCGCTTCGAACCCCTTTGGGCCAAAGGCTCAATCTGGCTGCGGCGCGCGGACATCACGGCAAATTCGGCGCCGACAAAGAAGGCGTTGGCGATCAACAGGACTACGAGCCACAGGATTCCTGCCCAGTCGCTCATGCTGCGCGTCCTTTGCGGTTGGTTTTGGCTACGGGGTTGCCAACGGCATCGCCTGCCGAGCCGCCGGAGCTCTTACTCAACCGCTTGCCGGCTTGCTTCCTGCTCTGCCATCCGCTCGAATCGCTTTCTGCCGCGCCTTCATCGTCGGCACCATCATCGGGGGCGTCGGGCGCTGTCGGGTGGAAGCAAATGCGGTCGATGCGGCGGCCGTCCATTCGGGTGACGGCCAGGGTGCCGCCCCCGGCCTCGACGATGTCGCCGACCATCGCGATCCGCCCCAGTTGGCTCATGACGTAACCACCCACGGTTTCGTAAGCGGGGTCGTCGGGGACCGTCAGGCCCGGGATCTGTTCGCTGACCTCGTCCGGTCGCAATAGCCCGGGGAAGTACCAATCCCCCGAGGCGCTCTGCAGCAATCCGGGCCGGACCTTGTCATGCTCATCCGCCACTTCGCCGACGATTTCCTCCACGAGGTCCTCAAGGGTCGCGATTCCCGCGGTTCCGCCGTACTCATCGAGCACGACGGCGAGTTGCAGGTTGCCCTCGCGGAGTTCCAAAAGCAAGGCGTCGAGGTGGATGGTCTCGGGAACGCTCAGGACCTCGGACATGATGGCTCCGGCCTCCAGCCGGCTCCTGCGTTCCGACGGGACGGACACGGCTTTCTTGATGTGCACCACGCCCCGGATGTCATCGGCCGATTCGCCGATGACCGGGAAGCGCGAATATCCGGTCCGCCGGGCCGCCTCGATGATGTCTGATACCGGCTGATCGGCGTCGATGGTTTCCATGCGGATGCGCGGGGTCATGACGTCGGCTGCCGTGCGGGCCGAGAAGTTCAGTGTTCGGGCAACAAAGTTGGCCGTCCCGGCGTCGAGGGTTCCAAGCTCTGCCGAACGGCGCACCAGTGAGGCCAGTTCAGAAGGCGAGCGGGCGCCCGAGATCTCTTCCTTGGCCTCCAGTCCCACGAGGTTGAGCATCTTGTTGGAGAAGCCATTGAGCACCACGATTGCGGGCTTGAACACGGCTGTGAACATCAGTTGCGGGCGGGCCAATGCCCGGCCCAGCGGAAACGCCAAGGCTATGGCCATGTTCTTGGGGACGAGTTCGCCGATCAGCATCGACAAGACGGTGGCGAAGGTCATGGCCAGGATGAGCGACAAGGACTGCGCAGCAGCCTCGGGCAGCCCGGCCCAGAGCAGCGGTCCGTGCAATAGGGAGCCAACCGAAGGCTCCATGACGAAGCCGGTCAACAAGGTAGTGAGGGTGATTCCCAATTGGCAGCTTGAGAGCTGGGTAGAAAGGGATTTCAGGCATTTGAGCAACGCCGCGGCGGCGTGGTCTCCGCCGTCGACCGCTCTTTGGACTGTTGACTGGTCCAGCGCCACGAGCGAGAACTCGACGGCGACGAAGAAGCCAGTGCCCAGAATCAGGAGCACGCCGGCGAAAAGCAAAAGCCACTCCATCAGAGGCCGCCGGATGGGGCGAACTGCTGGAGAACGGCCCCAGGAAGACTAAGGGCAGATTGACCCGGCGGGGGTTGGTCGGACGCAGCGGACGTATGATCCGCCGACCGGCCGGCCTGGAGCTCCGGGGTGCGATGGGCATCTGTACGGGCATTGCCGGCTCTGTGGGTGCGTTGCGCGGAGATTGCCGAACGGCTTCCCCTGCAGCTCCCAGGCCGGCACCTAGAATTACTGTCCATAAGAATTCAAGTCTACAGTCCGGCCGCGGCGCGACTTCACCGGCCGAGGCAAGGTCCGCGACGCATCAGACAGTAGGAAAAACCCGGGAAAGAAGGGCCCTCTCAGGGCGCGGAAGCCGAGCCATATCGCGATTGGCATGATTTAGGTCACCACTATTGGCAGATAGCCTCCGCTCGTCACTAGACTGGCTAGGGTCTGAGTTCGCGGGACCCGGACCCTGGCTCGCCTTTGCACCTCCTGCAGTTCCCCGGGCCAGCTGGAAATCAACACTCATGGAAGAGGCGTATTTCAAGTGCCAGAGCAGCCAAGCCACCGTCTACCCGAGGAATTTGGCGGAAACGAGTGGCTCGTTGACGAACTGTACGAGCGGTACCAGCAGGACAAGAATTCGGTCGACGCCAAGTGGTGGCCGCTTTTCGAGTCCTTCGACACCGCTGACGGCACTTCTTCCAACGGAACATCCGCAGCCCCTGCCAATCCCCCAACTCGTGAAATTCCTGTCGTGGCACAGGCGGCAGCAACGGCAATGACGCCGGTTGCGCCCGTGGTTGCCCCGGCAGCTGCCCCTGCCGCACCTGCGCCGGCTGCTCCCGCGGCACCGGTCAAGAAGGCTCCGGCCACTGTCGCCAAGGACGGCGCGCAGAAGCCATCCGACGGCAGCCAGTCCCAGCCGATCCCGGCACAGCTTCCCAAGAGCACCAAGGCTCCCACCCCCCCGGAAGAGGACGTCGTCTCCGTTCTCCGCGGTCCGGCCAAGGCCATTGCTTCCAACATGGTCCTGAGCCTTGAAGTTCCTACCGCCACGAGCGTCAGGGCCGTTCCCGCCAAGCTCCTGATCGACAACCGCGTTGTCATCAATTCCAACCTTGCCCGCGCCCGTGGCGGCAAGGTTTCCTTCACCCACCTCATTGGCTACGCAGTGATTCGCGCCCTGTCCCAGTTCCCGTCGATGAACGTGTACTACGACGAAGTAGACGGCAAGCCCGTTGCCGTGCAGCCCGCACACGTCAACTTCGGCATCGCCATTGACATGCCCAAGCCCGATGGCACGCGCCTCCTGATGGTCCCCAACATCAAGAAGGCCGAGACCATGAACTTCGCGGAGTTCTGGCACACCTACGAAGACCTCATCAAGCGCGCGCGCAACGGCAAGCTCACGGCGGACGACCACGCGGGCACCACTGTCTCCCTGACAAACCCGGGCGGCATCGGTACCGTGCACTCCGTGCCCCGCCTGTCCAAGGGCCAGGCCGCCATCATCGGCGTTGGAGCGCTCGACTACCCGGCTGAATGGCAAGGCGCCAGCGAGAAGATCATCGCCCAGAACGCCATCAGCAAGATCCTCACGCTGACGTCCACCTACGATCACCGCGTCATCCAAGGCGCCGGAAGCGGCGAGTTCCTCAAGCTCGTCCACCAGCTCCTCCTGGGTGCCCAGAACTTCTACGACGAGATCTTCGAAGCGCTGCGCATTCCCTACGAGCCCGTCCGTTGGAGCCCCGACCTTCAGGTCGACCCCGCTGACGAGATCAACAAGGTCGCCCGGATTCAGCAGCTGATCCACTCCTACCGGGTCCGTGGCCACCTCATGGCGGACACGAACCCCCTTGAGTACGTCCAGCGCAAGCACCCGGACCTCGACGTCCTGACGTATGGCCTCACCTTGTGGGACCTGGACCGCGAGTGGCCCACCGGCGGTTTCGGCGGCAGGCCGATGCTCAAGTTCCGCGACATCCTGGGCGTCCTCCGAGACGCCTACTGCCGCACCACGGGCATTGAGTACATGCACATCCAGGAGCCTGAAGAACGCAAGTGGTTCCAGGACCAGGTGGAGCACCCCTATTCCAAGCCGAGCCGCGAAGAGCAGCTGCGCATCGTTTCCAAGCTCAATGCTGCAGAGGCCTTCGAAACCTTCCTGCAGACCAAGTTCGTGGGCCAGAAGCGCTTCTCCCTCGAAGGCGGAGAATCCCTGATTCCGCTGCTGGACACCATCATTTCCGACGCCGCCGACGACGGACTCGACGAAGTGGCGATCGGCATGGCCCACCGTGGCCGCCTCAATGTGCTCACCAACATCGCGGGCAAGACTTACGCCCAGGTGTTCCGCGAGTTCGAAGGCACCCAGGACCCCCGCTCCGTGCAGGGCTCGGGCGACGTCAAGTACCACCTCGGCACCGAGGGCACGTTCACGTCGGACAACGGCAATGAGACCAAGGTCTACCTCGCCGCCAACCCTTCCCACCTTGAAGCGGTGGACTCCGTGCTTGAAGGCATTGTCCGGGCGAAGCAGGACCGGCTGGACCAGGGCGAGGCGTTCCCCGTGTTGCCCATCATGGTTCACGGCGATGCTGCCTTTGCCGGCCAGGGCGTTGTGGCGGAAACGCTCAACTTGTCCCAGCTGCGTGGTTACCGTACCGGTGGAACCATCCACATCATCGTGAACAACCAGGTCGGCTTCACCACCGCACCGTCGTCGTCGCGTTCCTCGACGTACTCCACCGACGTGGCCAAGATGATCCAGGCCCCGGTCTTCCATGTGAACGGTGACGACCCCGAGGCCGTAGTGCGCATCGCACAGTTGGCGTACGAGTTCCGCCAGCGCTTCCACAAGGACGTCATTGTGGATATGGTGTGCTACCGCCGCCGTGGACACAACGAGGGCGATGACCCCTCGATGACACAGCCGCTCATGTACAACCTGATCGAAGCCAAGCGCTCCGTCCGCAAGCTCTACACGGAATCCCTCATCGGCCGTGGGGACATCACCGAGGACGAAGCCGAACAGTTGCTTCGCGACTACCAGGAACGCCTCGAGCGCGTCTTCGCGGAGACCCACGCCGCGCAGACTTCGCCTATCCCGATCATCACGGCGGACTCCGCCGCGGTTTCGGATATCGAGCGTCCCATTGCCCAGCAGGCGGACTTCGGCACCAACGCGCCGGCCACCACCGCCATTTCAGCCGAAATGCTCCAGAGGATCGGCCAGGCGCACCTCGATATTCCGGAAGGCTTCACGGTCCACTCCAAGCTCAAGCAGCTCCTTGAGAAGCGCGAGCAGATGTCCCGCGAAGGCGGCATCGACTGGGGCTTCGGCGAGATCGCTGCCTTCGGTTCGCTCGTCATGGAGGGCGTACCCGTCCGCCTTGCCGGCCAGGACTCCCGCCGTGGGACGTTCGTGCAGCGTCACGCCGTCTTCCACGACCGCGCCAACGGCAGCGAATGGATGCCGCTGGGCAACCTGAGCGACGAGCAGGCCAAGCTGTGGATCTACGACTCCTTGTTGTCCGAATACGCAGCCATGGGCTTCGAATACGGTTACTCCGTGGAACGCCCGGATGCCTTGGTCTTGTGGGAAGCCCAGTTCGGTGACTTCGTCAACGGTGCACAAACCATCATCGATGAATTCATCTCCTCGGCCGAACAGAAGTGGGGCCAGCGTTCCTCCCTCGTGCTGATGCTGCCCCACGGTTACGAAGGACAGGGGCCGGACCACTCGTCTGCGCGCATCGAGCGCTTCCTGCAGCTTTGTGCCGAGGACAACATGATCGTGGCGAACCCCACCACGGCCGCCTCGCACTTCCACTTGCTGCGCCGGCAGGCCTACAGCCGTCCGCGCAAGCCGCTCATCGTCTTCACCCCGAAGCAGCTTTTGCGCCTCAAGGGTGCGGCTTCTGCGGTGGAGGACTTCACCACAGGCGGCTTCAAGCCGGTCATCGGCGAGCACGAGCCCCTTCAGGCCCAGAGCGTCGATCGCGTGATCCTGGTTTCCGGCCGTCTCTACTACGATCTCCTGTCGAACCGCCAGAAGACCGGCGACACCTCGACGGCAATCATCCGCCTGGAGCAGCTTTACCCCTTGCCCCAGGCCCAGATCGAGGCGGAACTGGCAAAGTACCCGAACGCCGACATCGTCTGGGCGCAGGACGAACCCGCCAACCAGGGTCCGTGGCCGTTCATCGGCTTGAACTTGCCGCAGGCACTGGACCGTAAGGTCCGGCTCGTTTCGCGTCCGGCATCGGCCTCCACGGCGGCCGGTTCCATGAAGCGCCACAGCGCTGAGCAGGCCACGTTGCTCAAGCAGGCATTCGAACGCAAGTAGACCCTAATATAAGAAGGCTGCCCGGCTGGAGGTTCAATACCCGCTTCCAGCCGGGCAGTTCTGTTTAATGGAACAAGTGCCCGGTAATCAAGACGCCCGGCCGGGCACAGTGCTAGGACCGCAACGTTTGGTGAAGAGGTAACTGTGGAAGACAGGAAGCTGCGCATCGCAGCTGTTGGTGATGAACTACTCGCCGGGCTCGGTGACCCCAGGGCCTTGGGCTGGCTTGGAAGGGTTCTTGCGCGGACACCCCAGGACGCCGTTCTTGTGGAGAGCTACTCTCTTCCCTGTCCCATGGAGGGCACAGAAGGCCTTGCGGGGCGCTGGCTCGACGAAGCCGGGAGACGCTTCAGCAACGTCCACGAAAACCGCCTCGTGATCGGGCTGTCCGGCCGCGACATCGAATTCGGTGTCTCCACAGCACGTAGCCGCCTCAATCTTGCCAATATCCTGGACGGGGCGTCCCAAAGCAACATCGAAGTATTCGTCGTCGGTCCGCCACCCACGCTGGACCCGGCCAAGAATCGCCGGATCGCGGAACTCAACGCCGCATTTGCAGACGTCACCACCCGCCGCAACCACCAGTACGTCGACACATTCTCGCCGTTGCTCAACCACGAACAATGGCGCACTGACCTCGCTGCGAATGGCGGCACCCCGGGCCAGGCGGGCTACGGCCTCATGGCTTGGCTCGTGTTGCACCGCGGCTGGTTCCAGTGGCTGAGGATCGCCCAGCCGGAATAACCGGGGCAAGAGGCGCCCCCTCTCCAACATGGACCCATTGCCAAGTTGCGATTCGCGATATATCGTAAGTTTCATACGCGATATATCGCAACTAATCTGACGCACCATTGGAGGGGTCATGACCGAGGAGAATTGGACCGTTACCGGCCCGCAGACCATCGACGTCGACGGCGTCCGCTCGCTCAAGCTGGGGATCGTCAAGGGCCGCTTCGACGTCGTTACTCACGACGAAGCAATCACCCGGATCGAAGTCTCGGAAATCGGCGGCGATCCATTGATCGTCAGCCTCGTTGATGGCCGGCTCGAGGTCCGCCACCAGTTGCACGGCCCGCAAGGTTGGTTCCGCAACCTTATGGGCACCGTCAACAACACCAGCACCAACACCATCGTCATCAGCATCGCGTTGCCTGCCGGCGTCGACGTCGAAGCAGGAACCGTGGGCGGTGACGGCATGGTGTCGGGCGTCACCGGCCATATCCGCCTCAACACGGTTTCCGGGTCCGTCCTCGCGGACGGCACGCGGGGCGAGCTTCACGTCAACACTGTCAGCGGCGAAGTCATCGCCCGCAACCACGACGGCGTCATGACCGCCAAGAGCGTCTCAGGCGAAGTCACGGCTTCGGGCCGCTTCAAGAACATCCGGGCCAATACTGTCAGCGGAGACCTCAGCTTCGACCTTCACGGCTACACCCAGGATTTCGGAGCAAATTCCGTTTCAGGCGACCTCACCATCCGTCTCCCGCATGACGTGGGCTTGGACATCGTGGCCAAAACGGCCAGTGGCACCGTGATGATCGACGACCAGCTATACGCCCAGGCAGGCGGCAGGGTCCAGACCATCGTTGGCCCCGACGAGCGGCTCATGGTGGCGCGTACCAATTCCGTGTCCGGAAAAACCTCCATCATCCATGGCAGTGCGCCAACACCCGGAACAGCGCACTCAGTCCCCGGAGAAGAGGAAATCTGATGCCGCCCGTCTTTGCCCACGGAGCCCTTCGGCTCTATCTGCTGGCACTCCTGGAATCAGGCCCCAAGCACGGCTACGAGCTCATCAAGGCCCTCGGCGAGCGCTTCGGCGGGACCTACTCCCCCAGTGCCGGAACCATCTACCCGCGCCTTGGCAAACTGGAGGAAGAAGGACTAGTAGCCACCAGCAGCGATGGGCGCCGCACCAACTACTCCATTACTGCGGCCGGACTGGCGGAGCTGAACAGCCGGCGGCAGGAACTGGCCGACGTCGAGGACAACATCTCTGCCTCCGTGCGGCGGTTGGCCGATAGTCTCCGCGACGACATCCGCAGCAACATGCGCGGCTTGCGCGCGGACCTGGCAGCAACCGCCGAAGCCGCACGAGCCAATGCGAAGTCCGCGGAATTCCAGTCGTGGGCTGGAAGCTACTCGCCGGAGGGACACCGCATCCTCAAGGAAGCCGAGATGATGGTCCAGTCCTTCCGGGATGACATCCGCGTGGAGCTGCGACAGCACGCCGGCTCCAAGGCCCTGACTCCGATCGCCCTTGAAACCGTGCGCACCGTCCTGGACCAGGCCAGGATCTCCATCCGGAATTCCCTGCGGGGCTGAGTGTCCAATTCCTTGCGGGGGCTGGGCCGGCACGGTTCGCGGGGCGGCCCCCGGATGTGGGAGACTGGAGGGCAGCTTTATTGAGTATCAAGAATCTAAGGAGGCCAGCTATGAGCAAGCGTGCACGTAAGCGTCGTGACCGTAAGCGCGGCGGCGCAAACCACGGCAAGCGTCCCAACACCTAAGCCAGCGGCTTAGCGTAAGACTTAATGCGGAGGGCCCCGGAAACCATCAGGTTTCCGGGGCCCTTGCCGTTCCAGGCTCTTAGACGTCCACGGACTTCATAGCGTGGATCCTGTCCAGGATCGAGTTCTTGAGATTCTCAGGAGCCGCTTCCGTACAGGAGCGCTTGACCACGGTGCGGATGACGCACTCAAGGTCGTATTGCTCTGTGCACTCCGGGCAGTCTTCCAGATGCACTTTGATCTCTGCGATGTCCTCGCGAGTCAACGCACCATCGAGGTACTCGTAGATACGCTGCATCCGAGCATCGTCGCAGTCGCCCAATCCTTGGCAGCTCATTTCCTTTTCTCCTGTTTTTTGCTTGTGGCCGCGCCCACGGCCAAGGCCTTTTCGTCCGCGCCGGCGCTGATTCCCCGTTCTGCGGCGTAGTCCGCCAGCAGATCGCGCAACATTTTCCTGCCGCGATGAAGCCGGGACATGACCGTCCCGATCGGGGTATTCATGATGTCTGATATTTCCTTGTAGGCGAAGCCTTCGACGTCAGCGAAGTACACCGCGAGCCGGAATTCCTCCGGAATGGACTGCAGGGCGCTCTTCACGTCCGAGTCCGGCAAATGATCCAGCGCCTCCGCCTCCGCCGAGCGCAGCCCCGCGGACGTATGGGACTCCGCCCGCGCCAGCTGCCAGTCTTCGATGGTGTCCGAATTCGACTGCAGCGGTTCGCGCTGCCGCTTCCGGTAGAGGTTGATGTACGTGTTGGTCAGGATGCGGTACAGCCATGCCTTGAGGTTGGTACCCGGCTTGTACTGGTGGAAGGCCGAGAACGCCTTGGTGTAGGCCTCCTGGACCAGGTCCTCGGCGTCGGACGGATTCCTGGCCATGCGCATGGCAGCCGAATAGAGCTGGTCGACATACTGCATGGCGTCGCGTTCGAAGCGCGCCCTCCGTTGTTCAGGCGTCTCGCTTGCGAAGTCCACTGCAATCTCGACGTCGGCCTCAACAGTTGCGTCGCCGTCGGACGTTGCGTCCGTGACTTCCGTCGCTGCTTTGTACATGGCCGCTGCGGCCGGATCCATGGTGCTCATTGCATCCAAGTCTACTGTCACCCTCCGGGAGTCCCCTGGCAGCTCCCGCCCAAGCGCCAAGTGTCCCTCGCGGTCCTTAACCAAGGCCAAAAAACCATCTCCGCTCAAATGACGTGACACCAGCGCGGCACAACGCACGCGCCACATTCCAAGGTCCAGCCCATACCGCACCTTCTTCTGACAACGGCAAGCTCCGGGCAAATATTCCGCAAAGATGCAAGACTAGATCCGACTGCACCCCGTGAACACCGCACCACTTGAACGCAGCACCACCTGAACACTGTGGCAAGCCATCCAGGAGGCAAAACATGTCCCTCGTCCGTTTTCTCGCAAGGCCAATGTTGGCTTCCAGTTTTGTCGTCGCAGGGCTGGACAAGTTCAAGAACGCGGATGACACTGCCAAGCAGCTCTCTCCGCTGCTCCGCCGTGCTTCCGAGTCATTGCCTTTCCCGACGGACGAGAAGATGCTCGCGCGAGTGATAGGCGGCACGCAGGTGGGCGCAGGGGCCTTGCTCGCCCTCGGCAAATGTTCCCGGTTCTCGGCAACGCTGCTTGCCGGCATCTCGGTCCTGAATACCTTTGTTGAGTGGCGTTCTGCCGACATCAGCACCAAGGAAGGCCGGCTGGCCCGACGCGCCCAGTTGCTCAAGAACATTTCCCTGACGGGTGGCGTTCTCCTTGCCGCCGTCGACACCGCCGGCAAGCCGAGCCTCGCATGGCGCGCCGAACACCTCGCCATGGACGCCAAGAAGGCCACCGGCAAGCAGTTCAAGAAGACAGACCGGGCCGTCCGCAAGGCCGTAGACAACGCAGTTGGAGCATAAGGAAGCATGCCAGGAACCCCCGCCACGCAGACAGACGATTCAGGGAGCATCACGGCCTCCGCACTCCCCCTGTGGCCGGCGCCCTTCGCCAGCCACCCTGTGGATGCCACGGTCACGGTTCCTGGTTCGAAGTCGCTGACCAATCGCTACCTCGTCCTGGCGGCATTGGCCAACGGCCCAAGCAGGCTGCGGGCACCCCTGCATTCTCGGGACTCCGCGCTGATGGTCGAAGCCCTGCGCCAGCTTGGCGCGACCATTACCGAGGTTCCCGGCGATGGACACTATGGCCCGGATCTTGAAGTCACCCCCATCAACCCGGGGGCTGCCGCATCAGATACCGCCATCGACTGTGGCCTGGCCGGCACGGTCATGCGCTTCGTGCCGCCCCTTGCTGCCCTCCGCAACGGCGCTTCGGTGTTCGACGGCGATCCGCACGCACGCCAGCGTCCCATGGGCACCATCATCGAAGCCCTCCGAACACTCGGTCTGGAAGTCAGCGCAGTGGACGGGCAAACGGCGACTTCCCTGCCGTTCAAGGTTTCCGGCACAGGCTCTGTCCGCGGTGGCCACTTGGTGATCGATGCGAGCGCTTCTTCGCAGTTCGTCTCCGCCCTGTTGCTGGTCGGTGCCCGATTCGATGAGGGCCTTCACCTGGAGCATGTCGGCAAGCCCGTGCCGAGCCTCGACCACATCAACATGACCGTCTCGGTCCTGCGCGGCGTCGGAGTGCAGGTGGATGACTCCGTGCCGAACCATTGGCGCGTGGCCCCCGGTGCTATCCAGGCGTTCGACGAGAGGATCGAGCAGGATCTCTCCAACGCGGGCCCCTTCCTCGCTGCGGCGCTGGCCACGATGGGAACCATCCGGATCCCCAACTGGCCGGCCAATACCACGCAAGTCGGGGACCTTTGGCGGGAAATTCTTGCCACCATGGGTGCCACTGTCACGCTGGACAACGGCACTCTGACAGTCACTGGCGGTTCGGAGATCCTGGGCGCGGACTTCGACGAAACCAGCGAACTCGCCCCGACGGTAGCGGCGTTGTGTGCCCTGGCAACCAGCCCTTCCCGGCTTACTGGCATCGCGCATTTGCGTGGACACGAAACGGACAGGCTGGCTGCGCTGGTCGCCGAAATCAACCGGCTTGGCGGCGACGCCGAGGAAACCAGCGACGGCCTGGTGATCCGGCCCGCAGCGCTGCACGCCGGCGTCGTGCATAGCTACGCCGACCACCGCATGGCTACCGCGGGCGCCATCCTTGGGCTCGCCGTCGAGGGTGTCCAGGTTGAAGACATCGCGACGACGTCCAAGACCATGCCCGAATTTCCGCAAATCTGGGCATCGATGCTCAGTGGTGGCCAAGCGGCCGCGGACACCGGTTCAACGGAGACAAGCAACTGACGATGGCTCGCGACGCAAGCTCCTGGGATGAGTCCGATGTCCGGATCCGCCCCAACAAGAAGGGCACACGCCCCCGCACGAAGGACCGCCCCAGCCACGACGACGCCGTGATCGGGCGCATCATCACGGTCGACCGCGGCCGCTACACCGCGATAGCGGGCGAAGGCTCGGACAATGAGCGCATCGTCATTGCGGCCCGGGCCCGGGAACTCCGGCGCTCCCCCGTGGTTCCCGGAGACTTCGTGGCCCTCGTCGGCGATGTGTCCGGAGCACCGGACACCCTCGCCCGCCTCGTGCGCGTCGAGGAGCGCAAGACCCTCCTGCGGCGAAGTGCCGATGACACTGATCCGATCGAACGGGCTGTCGTCGCCAACGCCGACCAGCTCGTGGTGGTGGTTGCGGCCGCCAACCCGGAGCCGCGGACAGGATTCATCGACCGCGCCTTGGTGGCAGCGTACGACGCCGGAATCGAGCCGCTGCTGCTCGTCACCAAAGCGGACGTCAAGGACCCGACGGAATTGCTCGCCAACTATGTGAGCCTGGGTTTCCCCATCATCATCAGCCGGACGGCCGACGCGGGAGCCTCCGGCATCGACGCCCGTTCCGACGACGGCTTGTCCGCCCGACTTGATGGCGACGCCGTGGGCCAGTTGCGGGACTACCTCGACGGCAAGGTCACCGTGCTCCTGGGCCATTCCGGCGTCGGGAAGTCCACCATGGTGAATGCCCTCACCGGCGCCGAGCGCGCCACGGGCGGAGTCAACGCAGTGACGGGTCGCGGACGGCACACCTCGTCCTCTGCGCTTGCGCTGAAGCTCAGCGACGCCCCCGGCGGCAGCTGGATCATCGATACGCCCGGCATCCGTTCCTTCGGCCTTGCCCACGTGAACCCGGACCGCATCCTGCATGCGTTCCCGGATCTGGAACCGGGAACCGAAATGTGCGAGCGAGGCTGCAAACACGATGCCATCGCTGTTCGTTGCGGCCTGGATTCCTGGGTCGCTGATGGCCATGCCGGCGAGGCCGGCCCGGCCCGCCTCGCGTCGCTGCGCAGGCTCCTTGGCGCGGACCCGCGCATGGAAGCCCAAGAGGCCAAGGAATTGGGTACGGTCAACTAACTGCGCCGCTTGCCGTCCTACCTCCCCGGCTCACCGGCGAAGAGACGGTAGTTTGGAACCATGACCCAACCCGATTCGAGCTACAACGACGACCTGCGGCTGGCACATGTCCTGGCCGACTCCGTCGATTCCCTGACAATGGAGCGGTTCAAGGCGCTGGACCTTCAGGTGGAGACCAAACCGGACCTGAGCCCAGTCACCGATGCCGACAAAGCCGCCGAGGAAGCAATCCGCGGGCAGCTCTCCCGTTCCCGCCCCCGCGACGCCGTTCTCGGCGAAGAATTCGGCAGCACGGGCCACGGCTCGAGGCGTTGGATCATCGATCCCATCGACGGAACCAAGAACTTCGTGCGTGGCGTACCCGTCTGGGCAACGCTGATCGCCCTCGTGGACGAGGGCGAAGTTGTCGTGGGTCTTGTCAGCGCTCCTGCGCTCGGCAAGCGTTGGTGGGCGGCCAAGGGCTCGGGCGCCTACATGGGCCGATCACTGGCCGCAGCCACCCGGCTGAAGGTTTCCAACGTGTCGCGGCTTGAAGACGCCTCGCTTTCCTACTCCGAGCTTTCCGAGTGGAAGCAGCACGGTTCGCTGGACAACTTCCTGGGCCTTGAGAATGATGTCTGGCGCAGCCGCGCCTACGGCGATTTCTGGTCCTACTGCCTGGTGGCCGAGGGCGCCGTGGACATTGCCGCGGAGCCGGAACTCCAGGTCTACGATATGGCGGCCTTGGTGCCGATCGTGACTGAGGCCGGGGGACGCTTCACGTCCCTGGACGGCACGGATGGTCCCTTCGGCGGAAACGCCGTCGCGAGCAACTCGATCCTGCACTCCGAGGTCCTCAAGAGGCTCAACCCCGAGATCGACGACCTCCTCTAATCCACCCTGTTCACTGAATAAACGACGGCGGGCGCCCCCTTCTTGGAGGCGTCCGCTGCTCTTTCTTCGGCAGAAGGCACATTTTTCCGGCTGTGTAACAATCCGCTTAACAATCCGGGTCACATTGGAACCAGCCTTGCCGGTGTCCTAGTCTCTTTACAGGTCACGAGTGCCAGCGCGAAACCCCGGTTTGCTGGCCGGCAACCCTCCATCGCGGCGGGGTGCCCCGGGTGACGACCCGGCCGGTCCGGAACGGATGCGGCAAGCGCGGACCCCCTGCACGCAGGGGTCCCTCTTGAGTGAGGTCCCATGAGCACAGCCACATTTACTTCTCCCGCTCTCTCGCAACACAACGAATCTGCGCAGCACCGCGGTGAATCCCGGAATCCGGCGTCGCGTCCACTGGCCGCGGTCACCGGCGCGGAGTTGCAGGCACCCCTGATCCAGGGCGGCCACATCCGCTATGCCAACCTTGACTACGGCGCCTCCGCACCTGCCCTGACCGTGGTCTCGGCGTACCTCAACGAAATCCTGCCGTACTACGCGAGTGTCCACCGCGGCGCGGGCTATGCCTCCCAGATCAGCACCTCGGTCTACGAAAACGCGCGCAACATTGTCCGCGACTTCGTTGGCGGCAGGCCAGACGATTCCGTCATTTTCACGCGCAACACCACCGATTCCCTCAATCTGCTGGCCGGTTGCTTGCCGGTTGAGGACGGCCGACACACCGGCGAAGTCCTTTACCTGGACATCGAGCACCACGCCAATCTGCTGCCGTGGCAAGGTGTACCCCACCGCAGCATTGTTGCCGCGGGAACTTTGTCGGAGACCGTCACCAATGTCCGTGCGGCACTCTCCCAAGGTGGCGTCAGCCTCCTGGCAGTCACCGGCGCGTCGAACGTAACCGGCGAGATCCTGCCCATCAAGGATCTCGCTGCCTTGGCCCACGAATTCGGGGCGCGGATTGTGGTGGACGCGGCGCAACTCGCCCCGCATCGCCGAATCGATATCGCCGCCGCGGATGTTGACTACTTGGTTTTCTCGGGACACAAGCTTTATGCACCGTTCGGCGCCGGTGTCCTGGTGGGCCGTCCCGACTGGCTCGACGCTGGCACACCGCACCTTGCCGGAGGCGGCGCCGTCCGCGAGGCACGCCTTGATTCCGTCAGCTGGGCCACCGGACCGGCCAGGCACGAAGGAGGCTCACCGAACGTGCTCGGCGCGGCCACCCTCGCCCGGGCCACACAAGTCATTGCCAGCCTCGACCACGATGAATGGCACGCCCACGAGGCCGCCATTCGCTCGCATCTGGTCGATGGCCTCAAGGAAATCGACGGCGTGACCGTGCACCAAATCTTCAGCGACACGGATCCCCAGGACACCATCGGCGTCGTGAACTTCTCGCTCCAGGGCTACGACGCCGGACTCGTGGCGGCCTATCTTGCTGCCGAGCACGGCATTGGCCTGCGTGACGGACGCTTTTGCGCCCACCCGCTGCTCAAGCGCCTCGGCCTTCCCTCCGGATCCCTGCGCGCCAGTTTCGGCGTGGGGTCGCGGCTGGAGGACGCCACCCGGCTCATCGCGGGCATCCAGGCGCTCAAGAGCAATGGACTCGGCTGGGATTACGTGGTGGACGCCGGCCGTTGGGTGCCGGCGAACGACCACCGCAGCTACCCGGAGTGGGCTCCCAACACTCCAGGGACCGCAGGTGCAGCCCCCTGCAGTACCGACTGATTGCGGTAGATTCGTAGGGTATTTTTCATGTCCTACGAAGGAGTTCCTGCGTGGCCCCGCGATCCAAAGGCACCTCAGCCGGCCCCAAGCTCTATGAGGAACGGCGCCTTGAACTCGGCCAGAGTTTCCAGGATGGCGGAGAACACTATGACCGTGTCCGGCCCGGCTACCCTGCGGATTCGGCCGACTGGCTGCTACCTGTAGGCGCTCGGGAGGCGGCAGACATCGGCGCCGGCACTGGAAAATTCACGGCTCTCCTGGTCGAGCGCGGGCTGGCTGTGTCCGCAGTGGACCCCTCCACGGACATGCTCACGCAACTGCGCAAAACGTATCCACAAGTGATCGCCCTGGAGGGCACGGCCGAGGCAACTGGACTGGCGGACTCAGCATTCGACGTCGTCAGCGTTGCCCAAGCCTGGCACTGGTGCGATCCCCTCGCCGCCAGCACCGAGATCGCCCGGATCCTGCGGCCCCAGGGCGTTCTCGGCTTGATCTGGAACCAATTGGACACTTCGGTGCCCTGGGTCCACCGTTTGTCCCGCATCATGCATGCCGGCGATGTCCACAAACCGGACTTCCGGCCCGTGGTGGGCCCGGAGTTCGCCGGCCTCGAAAGTCACGTGACGCGCTGGGAGGATCCGGTGACTCCGGCCGACATCCTCGAACTCGTGAAGTCGCGCAGCTACTATCTGAGGGCGAATGACGCCACCCGGGCCAAGGTCATGGGCAATCTTCAGTGGTACCTCTTCGAACATCTGGGGCATGCCGACGGCGAGGTCATCCCCTTGCCCTATCTCACGCAGAGCTGGCGGGCGCGCAAAGCCTGATTCGGCCGGTTCACGATAGGCTTGGAACCGTGAAGACCAGTGCGCCCTCCTCCTCGATCGAGGACTACGTCAAGGTCATCTACTCCTTTACGGAGTGGCAGGACAAACCCATCACCTCCTCACAGCTCGCGCAGCGGCTCGGCGTCGCCAATTCCTCCGTCTCGGAGATGGTCCGCAAGCTCAAGGACCAAGGCCTGGTGGATCACCAGCCGTACAGCGCCATCACTTTGACCCCCCAGGGAATGCAGCTTGCCCTGGGCATGGTCCGCCGGCACCGCCTGATCGAGACCTACCTCGTGAGGGAGTTGGGCTACAGCTGGGATGAAGTCCACGACGAGGCCGAGATGCTCGAGCACGCCGTCTCGGACACCTTCATCGATCGCATGGCCGCCAAGCTGGGCAACCCCGGGCGCGATCCCCATGGTGACCCCATCCCCGCCGCGGACGGTTCAGTGACGCTGCCGCATGCGCACCGGATGATAGAGCTCGACGACGGCCATTCCGGCAAGATCACCCGAATCAGCGACGAAAACCCGGAGCTGCTGCGCTACTTGTCCGCAGAGGAAATCGACCTTGATGCCAGCATCCAGGTGATTGGCCGCAAACCGTTCGGCGGTGCGCTGGTGGTCCGAGTCGGGAAGGGCCCGGGCAGCCGCGACTACGATCTCGCCGACGAGGTCACCTCGGCACTGTGGGTAGCCACGGACGCCGAACATGAAGGCTGCGTCCTCGCGGAAGGCTGACGAAGCTGCCCGGGACCGCACTGTATCTTGGACGGAACTGCGTCTTGGAGAGCACTGTTCAGGCGCGCTGGGCAGCCGTCCCGCCGTCGTCGGGCGCTGGACCTTCCGGAGAGTCCATCACCGCAGCGCCCAAGACCGGGTTCCGGATCCCGACGGCGGATGCCGCCGCCCCGAGGAAGAACAGCACCGCGGTGACCACCACGGCATTCATGAGACCTTGGCGGCTGAAGACCGGACCGATGATGAGCCCGGCAAATGCGATGCAGATCAAGCCGGCAATACGGGCCACGGCATTGTTCACTGCGGAGCCGATCCCTGCCTCTTCGGTGGGTACCGCGCCCAGGATGGCCGCGGTCAGGGGCGCCACCAAGGTACTGAGGCCGATCCCGAAGACGATCTGCCCGGGTAGCACCTGCGTCCAGTAGTTCAAAGGCTCCTGGACGGCCAAGGTCATGAGGAACCCGATTCCACAGATGAACGGTCCGGCCGTCATGAACCACCGCGGACCATGCTTGCCAGCCAGCCCGCCGAAGAATGAGGCCGTGAACATCAGGAGGACAGTCGCGGGAAGCAACGCGATGCCGGCAGTGGTGGCTTTCATTCCTCCGACTTGTTGCAAGTAGATGCCTACGGAGAAGAAGCCCAGAGACAGGGCGCCGTAAATGGCCAGCGTGGCGATGTTCCCCCAACCGAAATTTCGGATGCCGAAGAGCCGCAGGGGCAGCATTGGTTCCGGGGTCCTTGCTTCGTGGACCAGGAAGAGGACCAGGCCAACGGCTCCGAGGGCGAGCGGCATCCAGACCACCATGTTCCCCCAGCCCATCCGTCCCTGTTCGATGAAAGCGTAGACCGGGCCACCGAGTCCCACCATGGCCAGGAACGCTCCGAGGTAATCGATCTTCTTGCTCGTGTCCGTGGCGGCATCGGACTTCCGCAGCCCCGCGAGGATCGGCCAGATGGCGACGGCCGGAATCACATTGATAAAGAAGATGACGCGCCAGGACAACAGATCGACCGACGCGCCGCCGATCAGCGGGGCTACGATAGCGGCCGCGCTGGTCCAACCGGACCACTGGCCGATTGCCTTGGACTGCGCGGGCCCGGAGAAGAACGTGACGATCATGGCGAGCGAACTCGGGACAAGCAGGGCCCCGGCGATCCCCTGCAAGGCCCGCGATACCACCAGCACCTCCCCGTTCCAGGCGAGACCGCACGTGACAGAGGTGAGGGTGAAGCCGGCGAGTCCCCATTCCAGGATGCGCGCGCGGCCGAAGTGGTCGGACAGGGATCCGGCGACCAGGATCAGCGCGCCCAAGGTCAAAAGGTAGGCATCCACCACCCATTGCTGGATGACAAGCCCACCACCCAGTTCGCGGCCAATCGCCGGGAGCGCGAGGTTCACCACGAAGCCATCCAAAATGGCGATGAAGGAAGCCACAATAGCCACAACAAGGACCCGCTTTTGCAGCGGAGTGCTTGGCAGCAGGGCCGCTGCGTCGGTCATGAGCACAGCCTACGCCTGCTTGAACCCTGCCGCCCGGAATCCTCCGGATCCTGCGACCGCGATAGTCCCGTATCGTTGAATGGTGATTAGCAGACGTGACGCCGCACTGGCCCTTGATATTTCGATGGAAATGGCCCAACGCCACGGCATCCCCTCCAGGCTTTCGAAAGCCGAGCTGAGCGAGCTGCAAGACAATCCACCGCAGTGGCTCGTCCAATCCCGCGCCAACCGCACCGGCAAGCGTCCTGTTTGGGTGCACCTGAGCTGCGTCGTGTGCGGTTACACCGAGGCTGCGCGTCCCAAGAAATGGTGGCCGGAGTTCACGTACGTTTTCTGTGGCCACCACCGGAACAGCGAGGTTCCCGGAATCCTGCCCGGCGAGGTCCGCAGCGAGTACGAAGGAATCGGTTCGCGGTTCGTTGGCATTGTGGACGTCCCGGCTTCCGAAGCCTAGCTACTTGAGCGTTCAGCGGCCGGTTGCTTTCGCCTGAAACAGGCGTAGCTTACAAGGAGAGGGCCTTTCAGGACCCTCTTTGCAGGATCTGCACGGAAGATCCGTAGTTAGGGAGCATGACATGCCTGACAAAGCGCCGCACCAGCACGAGGCAAAGAAGAGTATCAAGTCCATCAAGGAGAAACGGGCAGTGAAGCGTGCCAAGCACGAATCGGACGCCGCTGTGGATCCGGTGGCCCATTTGAGGATGAGGAAGAAGTAGCAAAAAGCCGGAGCCAACTGGCCCCGGCTTTTTAGCGGACTGGTTTCAAATGGCCGCGGCCTCTCATGAATCCGCGTCAGTCATTTCGTTGGGCACGGCCACAATTCCATGGATTATGCCGTCGCGCAGGACCGTCAGGGGGAACGGCTCCCCTATCGCCTGCGAAAACAAGAGTTTTTGAAGGCTCTCGGCACTGGATACCGCCCGCGACTGTGCGCTGAGGACCAGATCGCCTGCAAGTAGTCCTGCCCGCTCCGCCGGAGACCCGGCGATGACTTCCACCACCCGCAGCGCTTCTTTCTGGCCTGTCCGGATCACCGCACTCGCGTCCAAGGGAATGGGGGTGCTCACCAAGCCAAGGTATGCCCGGCGGACCCTCCCGTCCCTCAGCAGGGCGGCGATGATCCGTTGAGTGGTGGTGTTGATGGGCACAGCGAGTCCGAGGCCCAAACCAGCCACGGCGGTGTTGATTCCAACAATCCGCCCCTTGGTATCGGCAAGGGCTCCCCCGGAATTGCCCGGGTTCAACGCTGCGTCGGTCTGGATGACGTCCTCGATGACCCTGCTGTGCCTGCCGGACCTGACCGGAATGGAACGTCCGAGCCCGCTGACGACGCCCGCGGTCACTGATCCTGCCAGCCCCAGCGGGTTGCCCACAGCGATCACCAATTGACCCACGTGCAGCGACTCCGCGTTGCCCAAGGTAGCGGGCGGCGGCGTGTGGTGTCCGCGGACAATGGCGAGATCGGACAAGGGATCCGCACCGACGAGTTCGACGTCGGTATGGGTTCCGTCGGCGAATATTGCCCGCCCGGAGCGGAGACCCGACACCACGTGGGCGTTGGTCAGCATATAGCCGTCCCCCGTAAACACCACGGCCGACCCACTTCCGATCCTGACTTGGCCGTTCCTGCGGGCGCTGCTCATCTCCAACGCTGCAACATGCGGCGTGACTGTTTCTGCGACGTGCATAACTGTCCGCGAGTAGGCGTCCAAGGCTTCGTCATCCGACGGAGCGTCAGGGATGTCCTTGGGAAAAGCTTGTTCCGGCAACGTACTCATCGTGCACCTCCTGTAACCGGTGGTGTCTATATCAACGAATACACTGCTGCGGTTAGTCCGTTCCGTCCTACGCCGTGGGTGAACTCCGTCATGCCGATTCCCCGTGCGGCACAGACCCGGACTAAGGCGGCATGCTGCATCGGAGGATCCCCGCTTCAGCCGTGAGTACGAGTGGCGGACTTGAGTATGGCGGTGATGACGTCGGGAAATCGCGACTGGACTTCCGCTGTCCTTGGCCAATTGAGCCGGCTGTTGCCGGGTCCGAGTTCCTGGCGGATGAGACCGGATTCCCGGAGCACTTTGAAATGTGCCGAAAGCGTTGACTTGGAAAGTTCGGTTTGGAAGGTTCCGCAGGTCTTACCGGGTTCGGTGTTGATGTCGGCCAGGAGGCGAAGCCGTGTGGGATCGGCGCAGGCGTGCAGGATTGTGGACAGGTCCAGATCCTCCACCCGGGGGTGAAATAGGGGTTTCATGCAGGCCTTTCTTCTGTCTCATCATCATGTACAGTGTTCGTGTATTCGTCAATTTACGAACACTTGGAGACTTCATGAACCGCACCGCTTCGCTCGCCGCCGTCGGCGGCCTGGCAACAGCCCTGGCCTGGGGAGGCATGTTCACCATCGCCAAAACCGCATTTCCCCATCTAGGACCGTTCCAGCTGACAGCCGTCAGGTTCATCGTGGCAACGATCGTCTTCATGGTCATACTCGCCGTGAAAGAGGGACCCCGGGCGCTTATCCCCGGCCGGAGAGCCGCCGCCCTGTGGCTGGTGGGAACCATTGGCTTCGGAGGATTCAACATGCTCATGTACGCCGGTCTGGCCTACTCGGCGCCACAGACCATCTCCTTGGTTATGGCGACCCTGCCGATGGTCACTCTGTTCATCATGTGGGCCCGCACCAGGAAGCGCCCCGCCGGCCTGGTCTTCCTCTTCTCAGCCATCGCACTCGTCGGCGTCGCCATGGTTCTGGGGAACGGCAACCCGGCCGCGGTCCTCCACGATGGCCTGGGTTTGGGCGTCCCGTTGACCTTTGCCGGGGTGATCGCGTGGGTCATCTATACGACCAGCCGCGGCGCCTTTCCTGAGTTGAGCCTGCTTCGGTTCACCACGCACACCTGCCTGCTGGGAACAGTTTCCATCATCGTCCTCACCACCGCACTGACGTGGAACGAGCCACCCATAACTGTCGGGGGCATCGGGGCTGTCATCTGGCAGATCCTCTACATGGCGCTTCCAGCCACGGTGCTGGCCGTGCTCACCTGGAATCATGCCGTCGCCACATTGGGAGCATCCAATGGGGTGCTGTTCATCAACCTCGTCCCAATCACGGCCTTCACCATCGAGGCCATCCGCGGACACCAGCCCTCGGGCGGCGAAATCGCAGGAGTGTCCCTCACGCTCGCTGCGCTTCTTGCCGTGAACCTGGTCGCGCGGCGCACGGCGAAAGCCACCCCACGGATCGAGACCGCCCAGGCCTGGAACGATGCGCCCCAAGAACAGAAGGCGACCGCCAGATAACCGCGAAAACTTCGGCCGTCAAGAGGCGATGGTCCAGCCGGAGCTGCGCGGTGAGCGATTGAGAGGATTCGGACGATGATTGACATCGGCGAATGGGCCTAGATCCGGCGGTTGCATATGGCCGAGGCCCTGTCCGTGCGCGAAATCGACAGTCGGTTGGGAATAGCGTCCACCCGAACCTGACTCTGGAGGACTTTTCGCCCCGCGCCACCGGCACCTTTTTACAGCAGTGAAAGGTGCCTCCTTTTCAGCCGGCGTCGTCACTGGTGGCTGGCCGCAGTCGCGTCGAGACGGCATACCTGAACTGAACCACAAGCGCCGATAATCCGGTAGAACCTGCTCTGTCGGCGTCCGAGCGTACGGCATGGCGAGGCGCCGGCCGTCAAGCCGCGATCGGTTGGCACCGCCACGGGCGTCGGCGTATAGATCGTGCCGTCGCGGAGCATGGCCCACAGGATCTCGAGCCTGCGCCACTGGGCTAGCGCCGCGACGATCCCCTCTCCAATGTGCTGGGCGGGAATGGTGGCGTGTTGAGATTTCACGGCCTCGACCGCTGCTGACTGCATTCGGCAGGTCGGTAATTGCCGGAATTATGTCCCATGGATGCCATGCCAGACGAGCACAGGAGATTGTAAGCACTATTACATTTGCCTGACCACACTATCGTTGACTCAATTTCTGGTTTCTGCTATTTTTTAAAACCCATAAGGACGTTTGAAATTTTGGGGTAAATTCATGCGCACATTAATAAAGACAGCCATTCTCGTCGGCGCAATCTGCGTTTCCGGGATCGCGGTTACTGCAGCAACGCTCAACGTCCCTCCGTCGATATCAACAGCTTCAGACGTTGTGCCGGCATTCTTATCGCAGCAAGCGGAGTCCGATAAGTTACCCGACACATTCATTGCCACTTTTGCACCAACCGGCGCCAATCTCACAGACGCCCGGTTTCTTGGCGACGGCCCTAACGCTCGATACTTCGCTGTTACACGCGGTTCGGACAAGATTTGCATCGCAACCGTTGGGAAAGCTGCCGAACCGCTCGGCTTGGCCTGCACCAACGTCAAGGGCTTCGAGGGCTACGGGCTGCGAGTCGGCAACGACGACCATAGCGATCAGGCTTGGTTGATATCTCCACACGGCGCGGCGGGAAATACACTGAAGAGCGCGAACGCCGTGGCGACCACGAGCAAGTGCGGTCAATGGAAACAGATTGCCTCAAACCTCCTTGTACTGGCGCCGAGTAACCAATAGACGAGCAACCGACATTTAACTCAAAATTGCAGTCAGAAATTTGGGGGAAGTATGAAAAACATTAAGCGATCTACAATTATCGTTCTTACAGTCGTGTGCTCCTGGTTCCTATCAGCTCCACCGGCAAGTGCCTATGGAGCCAACACATGGCAGGCCCGGCCATACATGTGCAACCCGGGCACGTTCTGGGGCGGCAGCAGCTGGCTCTATTACGGCGTGGCCAAGGCTGAAACGAAAGAGGACGGCAACTTTTGTTGGAACGGAAACAACACAGTTTCCGCCGCCGTCCACGATAACTATCGCAACGGATACAACTGGGCCGTCGGCCACAACGCAGTGGAAACCTACTACTCCACTCCGTATTACTCCACCTGGGGCGGCTTCCACTCGTGGGGCAACTCAGGCGCGCAGGTCACCTAATTGGACGAGTGACCAACTGGCATCGCCGACCAATCTTGTGTCGCCTCCCTGCTGGAACTCACTGGCAGGGCCGGGGACCCCAAGGGAACTCCAGCGAACGCTGCTTACTCGGCACAAAGCTCGTTCTCGTTCCCATGCCGTGATCGGCGGTAGTCTCCCATTCGGAATCGAGCAGCTACGGCTACACGGCCGCCTCGGAAGGCGTTAGCAACAGCATCGACAGAACGGACGAGCATCATGGATCGTGATGAAAGCAAGCTTCCTCGTCGGCCCAGCACGAGAAGATCCTTCATAAAGGGGATGGCTGGAGCTCTCGGCGTGGGTGCGATTTCAGCAGCTGGATTGGCGTCAGCAGCCGGGACCGCATTCGCGGACCCAGCTCACCAGCATTGCGTCAGCACAGCACAGAAATTCATCCAAATGAGCTGCATAAACGGCGTATGGTGGTATTACTACAAAGTGTATTGCACCGTTTGCCTCGGGACTTGCGGGCCGAATCGCGCGATAAACCAATGTGTGCTTTGCTAGCTCCTCCAGGACGTCGCTGAAACTATTCCAAGTTAGGGGAGTTTGACATGAAAAATAGATTAATTCTTGAGCATGTAGGGGACTATCCATCCGGGGAATCTCCCGATCCGAGCAACACGGGAATAATCAGTTTGGAGTTCGCACTCGAGCATCATGGCGGGTATACCTTTGACATGGAACTACCAGACGGCAGTTTCATCCCGGTATCCCTTGAGGAATTTCGCGGCAAGGATCCTAAAACCACATTCATTGTCCTCGGGGTTGAATTAATCGACGATGGCCCCGAGGACCGCGCACGTTGGGAAGCCAGGGTCGTTGCCAAGCGCGGGCCTTTTCGGAAAACTCCGCCCAGGTAGTCAATGACAGTCCTGCGGATCGCTCTAACGGGATACTTGGCAGCGACACTGCTGTTCCCCGCCATTCAAAAGTTCCGAGCCCGCGGGAGTCTCTCGTCCTACTATGCGGAGCTATTCAACATGAACGAGCTTCGGGCTCGCTCCGGACTCGTTGCTCTTTGCGTGACCGAGGCCGTCCTTGCCGTCCTGCTGCTACTTCACGTGCAGCCCATGATCACAGGCGGTGCAGTGATCGCACTGTTCCTAGGATTCATCGTCTTCCGACTCAGACTGCTCCAACGATTCAACGGCACCGCAGCTTGCGGATGCAACGCCGAAACCGGACCGGCCACGCGGTCGGAAAGCCGCGGGGGTGTAGCAGGAGTAAGTCTGTTGGCGGTTTTAGCCTTCGCCTGGACCCTCGTGGCTATCTAGCGTCCCTGGCAACTGACAATGGCGACCAGCTCAGACTACTCATCAGCCAGGTGAATTTGCGCGTCCTGAAAAGCCCGGAAGCGGGCCGTCCATTCTTCAACACTGGCTGCGATCTGCGAGGCTCCGAACTGGAAGCTATCCGCGCAACGCCTAGCCCCACAGCGCTTTTCGCAGCAGCGCCTTGAGTTGGGCGGCTTCCCGGTCGTCCAGCGTGGCCAGTACTTCGGATTCTGCGTGGCGGGCTGCAATGGCTGCTTGGGCGAGCAATTGGCTCCCCTTCGACGTTGCCGTCACCGTCTTGGCCCGGCGGTCCTGCCTGCCTGGTGCCCTGGCCACAAGCTTCCGCTTTTCAAGCTCGTCCACCAAGGAAACGATCTGGCTGGGATCAAGGCTCAGGAAGTCCGCCAACTCCCGCTGCGTAGGCTCCAGGCCGCTGTTGGCCAGGATCAGTACCGAGTATGAGCGTTCCTTGAGGTCGAACTCAGCAAGCGCCCGGTTGTTCACGACCGACCCGCCTGCATGGAGCTTGGCCAGCAGGAAACCCACGTCTTGGCTGATCGGAGCGGCGACCAGCCGGTCCTTAGTGGCAGCCTGTTGCTCGTCCTGCGCCTCGATCGTCATAACAAACTCCAATAATCTTCAAAATCAATCGTTGACATTTTCAACTATACGTATTCTCATGGATACAGAACAGCATCCCACGCTGAAGGCTTGGATGCACGGGGATCGAGCAAAGGAGCAGCGATGAGCCTGTCAGGAAAAGTAGCGATTGTCACCGGAAGCGGACGCGGCCTGGGGCTGGCTTACGCCCGGGAACTCGCCCGCCAAGGCGCGGCGGTGGTCATCAACGACGTCGACGCCGAGATAGCCGGCGAAGCAGTCCGGACCATCGAGGCCGACGGCGGCCGGGCAGTCGCCGTCGTCGCTCCCGTTGGCAGCACAGAAGCAGCGAAGCAGCTGGTGGAAACGGCCGTCACGGAGTTCGGCCGCTTAGATATCCTCGTCACCAATGCCGGCATCCTGCGGGACAAGAGCCTGTTGAAGATGACGGACGAGGACTTCGACCTGGTCATCAACGTCCACCTCCGCGGCACCTTCACGTGCGCCCGCGAGGCGTTCGGCTACTTCAAGGAGAACGGGATCGCCGGCCGCATCATCGCCATCGGCTCCCCGACCGGGCAGCGCGGCAACTTCGGCCAGTCCAACTACGCCGCCGCGAAGGCAGGAATCGTGGGCATGGTCCGGACCTGGGCGCTGGAAATGAAGAAGGCCGGGGTTACTGCCAACGCCGTCATCCCCGTGGCCGCGACGGCGATGACCAAGACCATCCCGTACTTCCGGAAAGCGGTGGAAGCGGACGAGCGCGGCGAGGCCATGCCGCACTTCTTCCGCCACGAGCTTGGCTTTGGAACGGCCGACGACGTCTCCGGGCTCATTGCCTTCCTTGCCTCCGACGAGGCGGCCGGGATCACCGGCCAGGCGATCGGCGCCGGCGGAGACCGCCTCCAGCTATGGACCCACCCCGAAGCAGCCGCCACCGAGTACCGCGAGGGCGGCTGGGGTTACCAGGACCTCGTGGAAAACTTCGGCCCGTTGTTCGGAGACAAGCTTCAGGGCGTCGGCGAGGAATTCCTGCCGCTCCCGGCGGAACTGCAGCCCGAAGCCGCAGCCGCTGCACAGGTCCGCTGATATGACCGCACCCCAGCGCTACGAGCTCGGCATCGACGCCTCAAAGCTCGACGCGATCGACATGCACGTCCATCTCGAAGTGGACGGCCACGGCCACGAATCCCTTCCACCGGCACTGACGGAAGCTTCCGCCAAGTACTTCAAGGCCGAGGACCGCGCGCCCTCGCTTGACCGGATCGCCGAGGTGTACCGCGAACTGAACATGGCCGCCGTCGTGTTCACCGTGGACGCCCGCACGCAGCTCAAGCACGAGCCCAACAGCATCCCGGAATTGATCGCGGGAGCCGCCAGGAACAACGACGTGCTGATCCCGTTCGGCAGCGTGGATCCCCGCACCGGCGCCGAGGCCATCCAGGGCGCCAAGCACCAGGCGATCGACCTGGGCGCCCGCGGCTTCAAGTTCCACCCCAGCCTGCAGGGATTCGACCCCTCCAACGAGCAGTTCTATCCCCTGTGGGAGGCACTCCAGGAACTAGGCCTCCCGGCGATCTTCCACACCGGGCAGAACGGCATGGGAGCAGGACTCCCCGGAGGCTACGGCATCAAACTGGCCTACTCCAACCCGCTCCTGCTCGACGCCGTGGCCGCCGACTTCCCCGAGCTGCAGATCATCATGGCCCACCCCTCGGTGCCTTGGCAGGATGAAGCGAATTCGATCGCCACGCACAAATCCAACGTGTTCATCGATCTCTCGGGCTGGTCCCCCAAGTACTTCCCGGAGTCATTGGTGCGCATGTCCAACTCGGTGCTGCAGGACAAGGTCCTGTTCGGCACGGACTTCCCGCTCATCACGCCGCAGAAATGGCTGGCCGCTTTCGCGGACTTGCCGCTCAAGGACGAGGTCCGCCCCAAGATCCTCAAGCACAACGCCGTGCGCTTGCTCGGGCTGGGCGGCTGAGATGGGTCTGGAGACCCGTGTGGAGACCGCGGTAGCGGAGCGCCTCTACAACGTCTGCGACTATTACGACGCCGAGTCCCTCCTCACCGAGGACGAGCGCCGGGTCCTGGGCCGGCTGCGGGACTTCCTGGACCGTGAAGCGAAGCCGCTGTTGGCCGACTACTGGGAGCGCGGCGAGTTCCCGGCCCAACTGGCCCAGCCGCTCATCGAGCTGGACCTCATGGAGCCGGCCGAACTCACCGGCACTTCGGGCACAAACAGCAGCCCGGCCCGCGGCATCTACCAGGGCTTCAGGATCTTCGAACTCGCCCGCACGGACGCTTCGCTGGCCACGTGGTACACGGCCCAGGCCGGACTCTTCCGCACCGCCATCCGGGTGGGCGCCTCGGCGGAACAACAAGCCGAGTGGATGCCGCGCGTGATCGATTTCTCGCTCAAGGGCGTCTTCTCCCTGACCGAACCGGAATCCGGCTCGGACATCGCCGGCGGGCTCTCCACCACCGCCCGCCGCGAAAAGGACGGCGACGGCGATGCCTGGGTGCTCGATGGTGCCAAGCGCTGGATCGGGGGCGCTTCGACGGCGGATGTCCTCGCCGTGTTCGCACGGGACGTCGTTGACGGACAGGTCAAGGCGTTCCTCGTGGACCGCGAAGCCGCTGGGGTGACGCTGGAGAAGATCCACCGGAAAACCTCCTTGCGGATGATGCAGAACGCCCACATCACGCTCGACGGCGTCCGGGTCCCGGAATCCATGCGCCTGCACAACGTGAATTCCTTCAAGGACGTAGCGGCGATGCTTCGGGCCATGCGCTCGGACGTCGCCTGGATCGCCACCGGCATCCAGGCCGGCGCCTTCGAAGCAGCACTCCGCTACGTCCGCGAGCGCCACCAGTTCGGCCGCCCGCTGGGTTCATTCCAGCTGGTGCAGGAGAAGCTGGCCCGGATGCTGGGCAACCTCACGGCAAGCTTGTCCCTCGTGGTCCGGCTGACCGAACAGCAGGCCCGCGGCGTCTACCGCGACCAGGACTCCGCCCTGGCCAAGATGCAGAGCTGCCTGGCAATGCGGGAAACAGTCGCCCTGGCGCGCGAGCTGGCAGGCGGCAACGGCATCACACTGGAGAGTGATGTTGCCCGGTTCCACGCCGACGCCGAAGCCGTCTACTCCTACGAAGGAACACACGAAATCAACGCCCTGATCGTAGGGCGCGCACTCACAGGCGAAAGCGCCTTTACCCGCTAACCACCCCACCACAGGAGACAACAATGCCCAATCTCGTCGTCGACTTCGACAAACTTCTCACCCTCGCCGGAACCGATCTCGGCGTCACCGAATACCGCGAAATCACCCAGGAACAGATCAACAAGTTCGCTGACGCCACAGGAGACGATCAGTGGATCCACGTCGATCCGGAACGCGCCAAGGACGGCCCGTTCGGCGCCCCGATCGCCCACGGCTTCCTCACGCTCTCGCTCATCATCCCGTTCTGGGGCGAGCTGTTCGACGTCGAAGGCGTCACCACCAAAGTGAACTACGGCCTGGACAAGGTCCGTTTCACCTCCCCGGTCAAGGTGGGCGCGCGTATCCGCATGCAAGCCACCATCGCCGAAGTCACCGAGGTCAAGGGCGGCGCCCAGATCAAGGTCTCCAACATCATCGAAATCGAAGGCCAGGAACGCCCCGCAGTGGTGGCCGAATTCCTCGCCCGTTTCTACAAGTAACCGCTTCTAGAAATAGACCGCTTCTGCAGGCATTCCCCACCCTCTGCTTTAAGGAACAACGATGTCCCAAATATCGCAGCTTCAATCCATGGACGTGGCTACCAAACGCAAGGAAGCACGCACGGTCATTGCTTCCAGCTATCTGGGCAGCACCATCGAATACTACGACTTCCTGCTCTATGCCACAGCCGCCGCCGTGGTCTTCCCCAAAGTCTTCTTCTCCGGAATGGACGACTGGGTGGGAGTGGTGGCCGCCTACGGAACTTTCGCCGCAGGATACATAGCGCGCCCGTTGGGTGGCGTCATCTTCGGGCACTTCGGCGACAAGCTGGGACGAAAGGGAATGCTCATCGTCTCCATGTTGGTCATGGGCTTGGCTTCCGCGCTGATCGGCCTGGTCCCGGGCGCCTCAGTGGCCGGTCCGTGGGGCGCCGTGATGCTTGTTGTCCTCCGGGTCTTCCAGGGCATCGCCGTGGGCGGCGAATGGGGCGGAGCCGCCTTGATGGCGCTGGAGCATTCCGAATCGGGGAAGCGCGGCTTCGCGGCCTCGTTCGTCAATGCCGGAGCGCCGTCGGGCGCCGTGCTGGGCACTCTCATCATGGGCGCCTTCTCGGCTCTGCCAAACTCCCAGTTCCTTGCGTGGGGCTGGCGCGTTCCCTTCCTCCTCTCGTTTGTCTTGCTTGCAGTGGGCATGTTCGTCCGTCTGAAGGTATCCGAGAGTCCCATCTTCAAAGCCGCGATAGAACAGGAACGAGTGGCCCGGAGCGCGGCCACCGGCGCCGGCACGAAGCCCGTCATCCCGCTCCTCCAGGTGCTGCGCCGGCCCAAGGCCCTGATCTTCACGATGCTCGCCGGGGCCGCCGGTTTTGCCCTCCAGGTAGTGCTGGCAACGTTCGCGGTCACCTTCGCCGTCTCCAAGGGCGCCGACCGCCAGGGCGTGTTGTACGCCTTCGCCGCTGCTTCCTTCATTTCCATCGCCTTCGTGGTCCTTGGCGGCAGGCTCTCGGACAAGCTCGGACGGCGGCCAGTGATGATCGGCGGACTCGTGCTTTTCATCGCCTACCTGGTCCCGATGTTCCAGCTCTTGTCCTCGAACAACATATTCCTCGTCTTCGTTGCCTTCACGGTGGGCCTGATGATCCACTCGACTCTCTTCGGGCCATTGGCCGCATTCGTGTCCGAGCAGTTCGGCACCACCTCCCGCTACACCGGCGCATCGCTCGGTTACCAGCTCGCGACGCTCCTCGGTGCGGGTTTCACGCCGGGGATCGTTGCCCAGATCTTCAAGGACTCGGGCCAGAATACTGGCTCGGTGGTCTTCTACCTGGCCGCGATGTCGGTCGTCTCCATCATCTTCATCCTGTTGACCCGGGAACCGAAGAACAACGACTTGCAGACCGTCCGGCCTTGAGGCCGGGAAGGGTCTAGCTTGGGAATAAGAAAGGACCGTCATGGAGAATTTTGGCATCGGTTCGTGGCTGCAGCGTCGCCGCTCGAAGTCCGGAAGCAAGATTGCGCTGATCTCCGGAGACCGCGAACTCAGCTATGAGGAATTTGCGGAACGATCGGACCGGCTCGCGAACGCCCTCAAAGCCGGGGGCGTTGCCAAGGGCGACAGGGTGGCCTACCTCGGTGAAAACCACCCCGCTTTCCTGGAAACACTTTTTGCCTGCGGGCAGCTCGGGGCCATCTTCGTACCCCTCAACACTCGATTGGCGCCGCCGGAGATCAACTTCCAGCTTGGGGACTGCGGTGCCGTCGCGCTGATCCACTCCGCGAGCCTCAACGGCCTTGCGGCCAGCGGCGCGGAAGGCACCCGCGTGGGCCGGCGCGTCGTCGTCGGCGAAAGGGAAAGCACGACGGCGGCGGAAGACTATGAGGACGTCGTCGCCTCGGGGGCGCCCCGCCGTCTGGACGAGGAAGTCGGGCTCGATGACGGAGCCATGATCCTCTACACGTCCGGAACGACAGGACGCCCGAAGGGAGCGCTCCTGACCCACGGCAACATCACCTGGAACTGCATCAACGTGATTGTCGACTTCGATTTCTCCTCCAGCGACGTTGCCCTCATGATCTCGCCGATGTTCCACGTCGCCTCACTCGACATGGGAGTACTGCCAACGCTCCTCAAGGGCGGAACCGTCGTCCTGGAGTCGAGGTTCGATCCCCAACGCACCCTGGAGCTCATCGAGCAGCAGCGGGCCACTACCATCAGCGGCG
This sequence comes from Arthrobacter sp. B2a2-09, assembly GCF_027587375.1. Taxonomy (GTDB): domain Bacteria; phylum Actinomycetota; class Actinomycetes; order Actinomycetales; family Micrococcaceae; genus Arthrobacter. Next base: position 185,554 of record NZ_JAMXIC010000002.1, on the reverse strand, counting down.
TCCCCACCACCTACCAGATGCTCTGTGAGCATCCGGCCTGGCCGACGTCGGACCTTAGCTCCCTCAACAAGCTGACCTGCGGCGGATCTGCAGTCCCGATGCGCGTCCTGGAAACGTACGAGGCGCGTGGACTGCGCTTCTCCAACGGCTATGGAATGACTGAGACAGCGCCGGGCGCCACCACGCTGCCCGCCGCGAGGTCCCGGGACAAGGCAGGCTCCTCCGGGCTACCGCACTTCTTCAGCGACGTCCGGATCGCCGACGTCGCCGGAGGCCTTGCCGAGCAGGGCACGGTGGGCGAAATCCAGATCAAAGGCCCCAACGTCATCCACGAATACTGGAATCGGCCCGACGCCACTGCCGAATCATATGAAGACGGCGGCTGGTTCAAGTCCGGAGACATGGGCTATAAGGACGCGGATGGATTCGTCTTCGTCTCGGACAGGCTCAAGGACATGATCATCTCGGGCGGCGAGAACATCTACCCTGCCGAGGTGGAACAAGCGATCAGTGAGCTCGACGCCGTGGGCAGCGTGGCAGTCATCGGCGTGCCGGATGAGAAGTGGGGAGAGGTGCCACGCGCCGTGGTGGTGCTCCGCGAGGGCGCCTTTTTGACCGAAGATGAGCTCAAGGAATACCTGGCCGGCAGACTGGCCCGCTACAAGATCCCGAAGACTGTGGTGTTCGTGGACGACATGCCGCGAACGGCCAGCGGAAAGATCCGCAAGAGCGAGCTCCGCCGGAGCACCGTTTCCTGAACGCCGCCGTCGTGACCTTCTTTGATTACTGGTTAACCACCACACTCGTCGGGACCGGCCCAGTTATCGCGTAGGAACCCCGAAAACAAGTAGCGACCACTCAAGACAGCCCTTGCCTGCAGTCCTATGGTGTCGGACAGCGCCCATGCCACGACGCATGGGCGGATTGCCACGACTGGGCTCAGACCGGCGAGGGGCCGCAGCCAAAATTCCGGCCCGTCCTTCCAGCCTAGGCCGACGGAGCAAGGGCCTTACGTAGCACACTGCCGGGACCCAGCCGACGGGCTGAGAGTGGGGGCGAACGTGGACGGGCAACAATGGATTTGGGTCGTGATGGTCCTAGCCGGAGCAGCACTGGTGGCCGCTGTGATGGTCTTCGGACACCAGCGACGGAGGCTCGTTGATCGCAAACGCGCTGCCAAACATCGCGACCGGGAACCTGGAAGTCCCCCGGACAGCGACTGTCCGGATGACGAGCCTGCGGCTCGGAGTCCCAAGCTCTGAGGACGACCGCCGGACCATTGCCCGCGGCTACCAACCCAGACAAAGAAAAACACCCCGGTCAGAGACCGGGGTGTTCCCGATGACCCGACGCATCCGTGAAGGATGTTTCGACTCATCACAAAAAGTGGAGATGGGGGGAATTGAACCCCCGTCCGATGTCGTGTTGTCAGGGCTTCTCCGGGCGCAGTTCGCGTCGGACTTTCTCGGCCCCAGCTATCGTACGAACAAGTAGCTGATCCGGGCCCAGTCATCTAAGAGTCCCGTTTGCCTCGATGACGGAGGCAAACAGCAGTGGCTATCTAAATGACGCCAGGATCCGGGGCAATAGCAACCTCGGGCTGACGGACTGTCTTACTGCTTAGGCAGCGAGAGCGAAGTCAGTGCGCTTAGAATTGGCACTTATTGGTTTGCAGACAGCGTTTACGAGATAATTCTGCATCCTCGGCCCGCTTCACCTGTCGCGACTAACATCGTCGAAACCGATCATCCCCGTATTTTGTTATCAATCCCCGCAGGACGACGATCGCCCGAAAGCGACCACCTAAAAAACCTGCCAGGTTAATCATCATAACGCATCGCAGCACCCGAACATTCCGGGACACGCTTGGCTGCCTACGCACTTGGCCGCAATTTTCGCGGACCTCAGCGGCGGTTGCGCTCGCGCAGTTCACGCAGCGATTCGCGCTTGTCCTGCTGCTCGCGCAAGGTCTGCCGCTTGTCGTAATCCTTCTTGCCTCGAGCCAAGGCAATCTCCACCTTGGCGCGTCCGTCCAGGAAGTACAGCTGGAGCGGCACTACCGTCAGCCCGGTCTCTCGGATCTTGCCGGAGATCTTGTTGAGTTCCTCGCGGTGAAGCAACAGCTTCCGACGGCGGCGCGCGGCGTGGTTGGTCCAGCTCCCCTGGTTGTACTCAGGGATGTGGATGCCCTCCATCCACAATTCGTCATTGTAGAAGGTGCAGAAGCCATCGACCATGGAGGCATGGCCTTCACGCAGGGACTTTACTTCGGTTCCCATAAGGGCAATGCCAGCCTCATAGGTATCCAAAATGTGGTAGTCATGCCGAGCCTTGCGATTGGTGGCCACTACCTTACGGCCACTTTCCTTGGGCACGGTAGAACTCCTTGGTTGTCGAAGAATCACACTAGTCTACGCCAGCAGAACCTTGTCGTGTGGGCTACAGAAGGTTCATCGGGTCAACAGCCTGCCCATTCACCCAGGTTTCAAAGTGCACGTGGCAACCGGTGGAGTTACCCGTGGTACCCGAATATGCGATGAGCTGGCCTTGACTTACCTGCTGTCCGGAAGAAACCACCACGCTGGTGTTGTGGTAGTAGACCGTGGTCAGGGAATCTCCGTTGATGACTCCGTGCGATATCTTGACCCGGTTGCCACCGCCGTCGTTGCCCCAACCGGCGGAAAATACGGTGCCGGCAGCAGCTGCGTACACGGGCGTTCCACAGGGGGCACCGAAGTCGATGCCAGTGTGCATGTAGCCGCCCTGGCCGTAGAAATCGATGGTTCCTGGCGGCGTCGCACGCCAACCGAAGCCTGAGGTGATCGGGATGTTCGCAGGTACCGGGTGGATCAGGCCGAAGTTGGAGCGCGGGTTGCTCGCCGGCGGGACGTAAGGTTGCGGGGCTGCCTGGCCTTGGGCCTGCGCGGCTGCAGCAGCCGCTGCAGCCAGGCGCTGCTGTTCGGCCAACCAAGCTTCACGGAGCTTGCGGTCGCGGTCTGAAATTTCCGCCGCGACGGCATCCTGATTCGCCTTCACTTGCTGGAGCTGGGCCTGGATTCCGGGCTTGGCCGCTTGAAGCTGGCTGTTGAGGCGGGTGGTGTCGGAGATGAGCTTGTCCACCGCCGACTTCTTGGCGGCCGCATCATCGCGGGCTGCCTTTTCGCGCTCAAGTGCCGCGTCTGCTTTCGCCTTGAGATCGCGGATTTCCTGTTCGACGGCGGAGAGCCGGGCCTGGGAGTTCACGTTCGTGGCGCTCTGCTGCGTCAATTTCGTCATCGCGGCGTTCTGGCTGCGCATCGCCTGGTTGGCGAGGTCCATGGTTTCCGTAAGGTTGCCGCCGTCGTTCGATCCGAACAGCAACGCAACGTTCGTGGGAACACCACCGGATTTATATGCCTGCGCCGCGATCTGGCCGATGAGCTTCTTGGTGTCGGTGATCTTTTGCTTGTCGTTTTCCAGCTGCTGGGTGATCTGGGCTTTACTCTGCTGCGCCAGATCCACGCGGGCCGCGAGCGCATCAGCATCCTTCACCGCAGAGGCGACCCTGCCCTGGGCTTCGAGAAGTGCCTGTTGCGCTCCCGGAAGCTGTCCTTGGTAGACCACAAGGTCACCGGCTGCTTTGGCGATGTTGGCGTCAACGAATTCCAGCGACTGCTGCACCCGCGCCGATTCCGCGTTGAGGGCGGCCTGCTGGTCGTCGAGGTTATCTGCGTGTGCCAAGGGCGCTGTTCCAAGGCTCGCAGCCAGCGCGATGGCCAGGACAGAGCCGGCAACCTTGGCACGGCCACTAACCATGCGCAGCTGCAGGGCAGCCTGGTACTTCCGGGTCATCGGCTGTCCTGTTCGCTTGGAATCAGTACTCTTCATGGCTACACCTTGAGATATCGACGGAGGGTCAGGAGTGAAGAGATCCCGGCCAGGCCGCCGCCCAACGCTATCAGTATCGGAGCAATCACGAGTACCTGGGTCGAGGAAATAAACGGAGTGTTCAGGAACTGCTGCGACAAGTCTCCGTTGAGCCAGAACTGGGCCACCAGCCACAGCGTGCCGGAGGCCAGGACTGCACCCACGACGGCGGCGATGACCCCTTCGAGGATGAACGGCAGTTGGATGACCGTCTTCGATGCTCCAACGAGGCGCATAATGCCCGTTTCCCGTCGCCTGCTGAACGCGGACAATCTGATGGTTGTGGTGATGAGCAGGACTGCGCAGAAGATCATGACTCCCGCGACCACCATTGCCGCCACAGAGGCGCCGTTCATCCACTCAAAGATCCGTTCAAGGACCTGGCGCTGGTCGCTCACGGTCTCCACTCCGGCCTGGGACGAGAATGTCTCGCTGATGATCTGGTACTTCTGGGGGTCCTTCATGTTGATTCGGAAAGACGAAGGAAGCTGATCCTGGGTTACCGAATCAACAATCGGAGAATTGGAGAACTGTTCCTTGAAGTGTTTGAACGCATCGGCTTGTGATTCGAACTGGTAATCACTGATGTACTGCTTGACTGCCGGCGAATCGAGCATCTTGGCCAGGTTGTCCTGCTGCTCTTTGGTGACCGCGCCCGAAGCACAACCCGTCGCCGTCGAGGAGTCATTGCAGAGGAAGATGGCAACCTGGACTTTGTCGTACCAGTAACCCTTCATCTGGTTGATCTGCATCTGCAGCATGCCGGCCGCGCCGACGAAGGTGAGGGAGACAAAGGTCACCAGGACGACGGAAATCACCATCGACAGGTTCCGGCGCAGGCCGCTGCCGATCTCGCCCAGGATAAACGCGAGCCTCACTGCTGGACCCCCTGCGCGCGGTCGATTTCCGCATCGCTCGCGTCCTTCATTCGCCGGGACTCCCCCACCACCGGAATCATCGAGGTGTAGAGCGCCCTTGCCTCATCACGGACCACCACTCCGTTCCGGAGTTCCACCACGCGCTTGCGCATCTCGTTCACGATGTCGTCGTCGTGCGTTGCCATGACCACAGTGGTGCCGTTCTGGTTGATCTTGTCGAGCACACCCATGATGCCCATCGACGTGATGGGGTCCAGGTTTCCGGTCGGTTCGTCCGCGAGCAGGATGCCGGGGCGGTTGACGACGGCGCGGGCGATCGCTACGCGCTGCTGCTCACCACCGGACAGCTCATGGGGCATGCGGCGTTCCTTGCCTTCAAGCCCAACAGTCTTCAGCACTTCCGGAACTGTCTCCCGGATGATGCTCCGGCTCTTGCCGATCACCTGCATGGCGAAGGCCACGTTGGCGAAGACATTCTTCTGCGGCAACAAGCGGAAGTCCTGGAAAACGACGCCAATTCCGCGGCGAAGCTTGGGGACGCGCCAGCTTGAAATGTTGGCTACGTTCTGGCCTGCGACGTAGACCGAACCGGATGTTGCCCGGTCTTCCTTCAGAATGAGTCGTAGAAACGTCGACTTGCCGGAGCCCGAGGCCCCGACGAGGAAGGTGAATTCTCCACGGTCAATCTCAAGGTTGACAGCATCCAGCGCCGGACGGGCATTGGGGTCGTAGACCTTGGTGACATTCTCAAATCGGATCATGACTCTTCAGAACCCCGCCGGACATGCCACGTTGGGCCAGTCCAACCGCCAGCGCACGGGCTTTCGTTGGGGGAAGTTGAGCGCCGGCTCTTCGACTATACGCACGCTCCGCGATGGAATCGCGGGCTTGGTGCGGTGTGTCGCCCAATCAGGCAATCAGCGCAGGCGCCGTTATCCTTCGGCGTTGCGGTTGCCCGTGCGCCAGCGAATGCCGGCGTCGATGAAGTCGTCGATGTCACCGTCGAACACCGCTGACGTGTTGCCCACTTCGTGTTCAGTCCGCAAATCCTTGACCATCTGGTACGGATTGAGGACGTACGAACGCATCTGGTCCCCCCACGATGCCTTTACGTCACCCGCGAATGCCTTCTTCTCAGCGTCCTCCTGCTCCTTTTTCAGGAGGAGGAGCCGCGATTGGAGCACGCGCATTGCGGCTGCGCGGTTCTGCAGCTGGGACTTCTCGTTCTGCATGGACACCACAATCCCTGAGGGGATATGGGTCAACCGTACTGCGGAGTCCGTCGTGTTGACGGACTGGCCGCCGGGGCCGGAAGAGCGGAAGACATCGACGCGGATCTCGTTGTCCGGAATGTCGATCGAGTCGGTCTGCTCAATGAGCGGGATGACTTCGACGGCGGCAAAGGACGTTTGCCGGCGGCCCTGGTTGTCGAACGGGCTGATGCGGACAAGTCGGTGCGTTCCGGCTTCGACACTCAGGGTACCGAACGCGTACGGCGCCTTGACCTCGAAAGTAGCTGACTTGAGGCCGGCCTCTTCGGCGTACGAGGTGTCCATGACGGTAGTCGGGTAGCCATGGCGCTCCGCCCACCGCAGGTACATGCGCATGAGCATTTCGGCGAAGTCCGCCGCATCAACACCGCCGGCGCCCGCACGAATCGTGACGACGGCTTCGCGTTCGTCGTATTCGCCCGAGAGCAGGGTTACCACTTCAAGTTCCTTGAGGGCCTTGCGGATTGAGTCGAGTTCCGTGGCGGCTTCGACCATTGAGGCGTCGTCGTCCTCGTCCTGGCCGAGCTCGACAAGAACCTCAAGATCGTCGATGCGGCCCGTCAGCCTGTTCAACCGTTCAAGTTCCGACTGCCGGTGGGACAACTTGGACGTAATCACCTGAGCGGCAGCTGGATCGTCCCAGAGGTTCGGTTCACCAGCTCGCTCGCTCAGTTCTGCGATCTCTTCCTTGAGCTTCTCGACATCGGAAACCTGTTCGATGGAGCGGTAGGTGGAGCGAAGCGCGCGGATTTCTGCGGGAAAGTCAATCTGAGCCATGGTTGTTCCAGAGTACGCCATCCGTTGGCGGCCTTGGCACGGGTTCCGGACGTGTGACGCTTGGAACTCAGCGGGTCAGCCGGGAACGCGCAGTGGAACGGGCTTCGATCGGAACACCGTCGGGAAGCAGAAAGCTGACCACGGGCGGATGGGCAACGGCGCTGAGCACCACTTCGGCCGTGGTGCTGTCCGGGCTTCCAGTGCCCCGTGCGACGGCAAGTTGATCGAACCGTGAATGGGCGCCGTTATGGCTGAGGTATGACTCGGTAACCCCGCGCACCCGCTCGCTGTTGAGGACGGCCGATGGAGTTTCAGTACCGGTGTCTACGTGGCCGAGGGCATAGCTGTCCGCAGCTGCCACCGAAGCTCCGTCCGCCATGGAGAGGAGCTTCTTATGTTCGATGTAGATCGCGGAGGCCGCAGCAACGACCGTTGCCAGCAACAACGCGATCACCACATAACCGATGGTCAAGACCATCAGATGGCCGTCTTCCCCATCCGTTGTACGGGACCGCAGCATGTCCCGCCTAACAGGAAAGTCCCTCACCGGAACCGTCCGACGATTTGCGTGGCTGACGCACTCAGATTCGCGGCGTCCAGGCTCAGGGCATCTCCAAACGGCACCATCGGCAACGGCACCGTGAGCTTGACTGTAATCGTGACCGCGGCTCCTGCAGACAGGCAATCGCCGCGATCGCACGCGACGTCCACAAATGCCTGCCCCGCGGAATGGCCATAATCCGCAAGGGTCAGGAGGGCAGCCTGTTCAGCGGCGGCGCGCCCCTCGGAGGTGTCCTTCTGCATGACATAGACCTTGGCGGCTTGGTCCGCTGCCCCCACGACGGCGAAGGACCCGCCCTGGACTTGTCCAATAGTGACGATGAAATAGACCATGGGAACCATGAGCAGGAGGGACAGCAGGATGAACTCGACCACTGCGCTTCCTCGATCAGAGGCACACCGCGGGCCGATAGATTCCGGGTCCTCCGCGAGTGGCAGGCTGGCCGCCTCCCGGAAGCGGGCAAGCGCGGCGCGGCTAAGATCAACCGGGAATCGCAGCATGCCCCCTCACCTCCAGCGCCGCTCCGGGTCCTATCAGCCCGATGACGGGCAAGGGTGCCCGGACTGTCACTTCCAAGGTGCGGATCCCCTGGAAACTAGCCTCCGACGTCGAGATGTCCCGGGCAAAGTCTGCGTTCAGCGCTGTTCCGATCAGCTCTGCGGTGCGCTCACGTGCATCGGCCGGTGTCCGGTCGGCGAGAGTGCCATAACGGGCTCCGGACGAGGCCGCATCAATAAGGGTATTGCGCACGTGCAAAACAAGGGTCAATTGAATGACGGCGAGGAAGAAAACCGTCAACAGACCCCCGACCAGCACAAAATCCACGACGGCGGAGCCTCGTTCATCGCCGCGGCCGGCACTGGTTCCGCTGCCATCTTCCGTTCCCCAGTTGCGGAACGGCATGGACTACTTTCCGACCTTGCTCATGGCCTGGTTGAAGAGTCCCTCCAGAGCCGGGCCGGCCAGCGCCAGCAGGCCCGCTACAAGTGCGGCGGACATCAGTGTGACCATGACCCAGCCGGGTACGTCGCCTCGCTCGGGATGATCGCCATCGGGGACCGAACTTTTGTTCGGGGTCGTTCCAAGCGCTGATCTGGACGGCAGGAGAGTCCACAGCTGCCACAGCAAAAGTCTTGAAGCGGGCAGGCCTCGGTGTCCAGGTGTCTTCATTTTTCCCCATTTCCGTGTGCAGGAATCCGTTGCGAATATCCGTGCAGTTTCTTTGTTTATGGCATTCAGGCAAATGCCAATGTGATGGACGTGAAAAGGCTTGTTGAAGATCGCGCATCAGAAGCCAAGATCCAGCGCGGCCAGGCCCGGATAGACGGCGAAGATCACGGTGAGGGGCAGGACGCCGAAAACCAGTGGCACCATCATGGCGATTTCTTTGCGACCAGCCGCTTCCATCAGCTCTCGTTTGGCTGAATCGCGGACGTCCGCGGCTTGGGCCCGCAAAACATCGGCCAAGGGGGTACCGCGTTCGACGGCGACGACGATTCCATCCACGAACCGAACTAGCGGGCCGAGCTCGGTTCGTCCCGAAAACTCGTGCAGGGCTTGGACCAGGGGCGTGCCGGCCCGCGTGGCGGCCAATACCAAGGCAAACTCCTTCGCCAATTCGCCGCGGGCCGTGCGGCACACTCGATCGAGGGCACCGCTGGCGCTCTCCCCCGCGCCCACCGCGAGGGCCATCAGTTCGGCAACGCTGGGGAATTCCGCCAGCATCCGCCTTTCCCTTCGTTTGATCCGCACCCCCAGCATGTAGTCGCGGAGAAGAAACCCACCCAGCGCACAAACCAGGACCGAGACGACCGCAGGCCCCGGACTGAACCGTCCCCCGGCCGCACTCATGACCACCACGACAACCGCCGTGGCAAAGCCACCCGCTGCCCATAGCAACTGCTCTGCGCGGAAGTCCAGCGCGGACTTTCCAGAGCCGGCCTTTGCCAGCCTCTTGTTGAGGGACGTGGTGCCCAGGTTGAACTTCGCCAGATAGCGGAGAGCGTCCCGGAACACCGGCCGCAGAATGCGCTCCAAAGGGCCGAACGGTGCGATGTCCGGGGTTGTGGACAGCAGCCGCGATTCAAGGTTCTGGGACCTGAGTTGCGGCTCGATGCGCTCCGCGAAGGGAGTGGGCCGCATAAATGGCATGCGAACAAAGATGAGCCATAATCCGGCTCCCAGGAGAAGTCCGCAGAACACGGTCAGGGCAGTCAACGCAGTCATCGAAGCACCCTTTCATCTTCAGGAAGGGCGCCGATGCGCAGCATGACCCAGTAACAGAAGCCCGAGACCACCAATCCGCCTGCAAGCACGCTGACTCCGGCCGCGGAGTTGTAAGCGGCAACAGCTTCCGGCCTGCTAGCCAGCAGCATCAGGACGATCCATGGGGCGGCAACGGCCAGGCGCGCTCCATTGATCGTCCATGATTGTCGTGCCTCAAGCTCACTGCGGGTCCTCGCGCTCTCACGAAGGAACTCGGCGAGAGTTCCCAGAAGTCGACCGAGATCGGATCCGCCCACTTCGCGGGTCAGTCTGAGCGCCTCAATGATCCGGTCGGCAACGGGATCGGCCAAGCGCTCCTTTAACTTGTTCAATGCCGAATCGAAATGGCCGCCGGAACGGTAATCCGCACCAAACTCGCGGAAGATGGCCCGCAGCTCTTCTGGGCCCTTGTCTCCGAGCTGGACAAGCGCCTCGGGCAGCGAAAGTCCCGCGCGGATTGCCGAGCGCAAATGGTCGACCACGTCGGGCCAGAGCTCCCGGAGCATGGCCGTCCGCTTGCGCGCCCGCCAGCTGACAACGGCCAAGGGAAGCCACGCCCCGAACAGGCCGAAGCACGCCGCGATCGAAAAGGACGCTGTCATGATGTAGATCACCAGCGTGGTGAAAAGACCCAATCCGAGGCACGATGCGATGAATCCCCCGCCGCTCACGTTGTCGATCCCAGCCGTGAGCAACAAAGACTCAAGGCGTTTCGGTTTGGGCTCCTTGACGCCAAGCGGGGGTTGTTCCCAAGCAGACCACCAGATGAGAAACACACCCAGCCCACAGAGAACGCCCAGCAGCGGCGCCATCAGTAGTGCTCCAGGAGCGCGGCGACGTCAAAACCTGCCCGGCCGAATTTCTCTGCGGCCGGCATAGAATTCGAAGTGGGTTGGAGCCTGCCGTCCTGCATCGCGAATACCTTGGACGACTCAATGATGCCGTTCTCCACGCGGCGACCCAGCGAAAGGATCTCTGTGACTTGCCGGCGTCCGTCCGCGTGGCGGCTGCAATGGACCACCAGGTCGATGCAGGATGCCACGGTTGGAACCACGAACGCGCTCGAGATGTTCTCTCCGGCTAGCAGCGGCAGCGTGCAAATCTTGGTCACGGCGTCATGGGCAGAGTTCGCATGGACGGTACACATGCCCGGCAGGCCCGAATTCAGCGCAATGAGCATGTCCAAGCTTTCGGCTTCCCGGACTTCGCCCACCACGAGGCGATCCGGCCGCATGCGAAGAGCCTCTTTGACGAGTCGGCGGAGGGGAATTTCGCCTTGACCCTCGAGGTTTGGCTGGCGGCACTGGAGGCCAACGACGTCACGCAACGGGAAATGGAGTTCAAAGATCTCTTCGACCGTGATGACCCGCTCCCGGGAGCCGATGCTAGCTGCCAGGCAGTTGAGCATTGTGGTCTTTCCTGACTGAGTGGCTCCTGAGACGAGAATGTTCAGTCCGCTGGCCACCGCAGCTCCCAGGAACCGGGCTGACCCGGGCGTCAACGTTCCCAGCTCCACTAGATGCTCGAGCCGGGTCGCTTTGACCACGAATTTGCGGATATTAACAGCCCAATGACGGCGAGTGACGTCGGGAATGACTACGTGGAGCCGCGAGCCGTCGGTTATCTAGCCCCCCCCCGGAGAAGTGTCAGTTTCTGTCGGTCAAGCAACTCGCCAGAGCGTGCCTGACATCCTTTCGTATGACTTGTCAGTAACCTAGGCACCATGATCGAGGATCCCCAGTATGTAGTTAGCCGAGCGTTAACCGGAGAAGTCGGTCCCGAACGGTTCGTGATTGTGGATGGGGACGATCGGCTGCATGCCGCATCATATTGGCTGCAGTCTTTGACGAACCTCGGGCGATCGGCCAACACCGTAAAGCACTACGGCTCACGAGCAGCTTGGTACCTCTCCTGGACGGCTCAAACTGCCGACTGGCGTGCTGTGACGCTCTCGCATATAGCTCTGTGGCGTCAGACAGTTGCCGTCAGCCCTTTTGCGAAGACCAACGGTGCTACTTCGCTCCGCAAAGACAAGACGGTGGATCTCTGGTTGACGCCGGTACGCTCGCTCTACGAGTGGGCAGAGGCCGAGGGCATGCTGACTACCGACATTGGCAGCAGGATGACTCAGATCAAGTATTTCCCGCCTGGAACTCCCGCGGGTGGTGAGTACGGCGCCAGACGGAGGGTCCTCGACGAGAGACTTCGATCACGCGCGGTGGCAGAGCCGGTAGACCCCGAATGGATAGACGACGCAGAAGCCCGACTCAATCTCGAGAGCCTGCCCCTACGGGCGCGCGACCGGTTTCTCATTGATCTCATGTACTTCACCGGGATAAGAGTTGGGGAGGCACTCTCGCTATTTACTGCCGACCTGCACTTCGGCGGTGGCTCACGAGCAGTGGGCTGCAAGACAGTGGATCCACATTTCCACGTTCGCTTGGACAACCCAGTAGAGAACGGAGCCCGAGCAAAAGGTGGGGCCCGAATGCTCTTCGTTGGTGACGACCTTGTAGAAAAATACATCGACTACGCTCTTGAACGCGAGAGCGTTCTCGGTAATCACGACATGTCTCCGCATGTTTTCGTCAACCTCTACAACGGCGACGACTCGCGCGGCTTCGCGATGAAGTATTCCGGCGTCCGAAGCTTGATGAAGCGGTGTGGGAAAAGCATCGGGGTCGACTTGTCAGGACCACATATTCTCAGACATACCCTAGCCACGCGGCTAGTCCGCGGAATCGATTGCCAAGCGCAAAGTCTCGACGTGGTCCAGGAGATACTAGGGCATTCCAGTATCAATTCGACTCGGGTATACACCCACGGCCTGGAAGAGGCGAAGAAAGCCGCCTTGATGTCCATACCGGCCAGAACCGTAAGTTTGGGCTCGGCTAAGTGAATGCGGCTCGTCCGCGACTGGCCGCTGCGTTAGTCGCCCCGGCCCCCGAACTGGCTGCCACTTGGTCAGAGCACCTGGGGAACCGCATTCTGAAATCTTGGCGCCCTGGTGAGTTCGACGCTGAACGACTTCTGCTGGTCCCAGATCCCTCCAATCCCAGGACATTTCTTAAAAGATGCATCCGTAACGGTTGCCTTCTCCTGATCGAAGGAGGTAATTACTGCGCACCTTGCCGTAAGGAATGGGCCATGGCGAAGGCCGAAGGTGTCACCCGTGAGGCGTGGAGCGCGGTCCCTCGGCGTCGACTCGAGCCCACTCTCGGATGTTTGGTCCTTGGGTGCGGTCGACAACACTCGTCGAACCGCCTGTGCAAGAATCACTCGTTCTTGTATCGGAAACACAAGCGCAAGTCTCATCTGTCGTCGTACACACAGGAAGACTGGATCCAGGAACGTAATCCGAATCCGCTGCCGCCGGGCGATCGATGTGTGCTGCCAACATGCTCGTCTGACCGGACTCAGCTTAACGGTCTCTGCGACAATCATCAGTCAGGCTACCGAAGATGGCGTACCAGTCAGAACGTAGCGGACGACTCCGAATCTCTCGCGTGTTGGGTGGAGCGGGTTTTCGAGCCTCTGATGGATCCTAAGTCGATGACACCGTTCGCCGCTGCCTACGCAACTCCGTTCGGCTTATTAAAGGAGCCTTTGCGCTCGGAATACCTGTTCGCAGTACAGCAACGAGACTTGAAGGGCCGCGCCCACCTGTCCGCGGCTGATATTCGTTCGACATATCAATGGCTGCGCAGCAGCGGTCGAAGCACTGTTGTAGGCGAGACGCGTCTTGGGCGGACTACGACGGACGAAAATATGTCTGGGATGCTTGTCGAGTTGCAGCGTCTGATAGATGAGGAATACCGGAAATGGTCCGGAGTTGATGACCGAGATCCGCGTCTGATTTATCTGAAGGACCTGCCACTCACTAACACAAACCAGTCCATCGGAGACCATGTCTTGGACCTCCGATCAGTCCGGCATGAATGGATATTCCAAGCGTTTATGGCGTGGGCGAAGGCAACGCCCCGCGGACCTTCGACCCTGGCCCTCGTTGCTGGCGCTTGGAATTTTGCCGACGAAGTGCTCGCGTCGAGAAGGACACCACCACAGGCCCTCGGGACTGGCGACATGAGCGCGATCATAGACGCGATCCGAGAACGCTGGCCAGCACAAAAAACGCAGCGTCGCTACATCGGCGCGATTGCTCGGATTATCCAATTCGCCCGAGCTGAAGAGGGTCTTCAGGAACTTTGGAGGAGTATTCCCGCTCAGTTCTCAGTCGATCCTGAGCGCCATAGAGCGCGCCGGAATCCAGACGAAGCAGATCCGAATCCTGATGAGCCTTTCAGATTCGTGCCGCAACCAATTGTCGACTGGGTCATGGATCACCTGCATCTCCTCGAACGGCGCGATGAGTATTCCACGGCCGAGGCGCGGGTCATGATCTTCGTCCACGAACGGTGCGGCCGCCGGACTGGTGAAACACTTCGGCTGCTAGATGACTGCATCAGCTACGACAGCCAAGGCTCCCCGTACTTAGAATGGCAGCAAGGCAAGGCCCCCTATGCACGTGGAAAGCGATTACCAATCCATCAAGAGACTCATGATGTTATCCGTCAATGGCAGGAAATCAAACGTGAGCACGGAGGGCAGTCGAAATGGTTGTTCCCCTCTCTGAGCTACAGCAGCGGTGACCGTCCTTACCGCTCGAATTTCTTGGCTGACCGAGTCAATGAGCTGACCAGGCTTGTGGCGCTGCACTCTCCATATAGCGCTCCGGTCGAGGGTGCCGAAGGCAACCTCATCTACTTCGACTTGTCGACGATAGATCCCTATTCTTTTCGGCACGCTTTCGCGCAGCGCTTGGCTGATGCAACAGACGAGGAAGGGCGGTCCACCACCCCGCCGGATGTGCTACAGGACTACATGGGCCACAAAAGCTTCACGACGACCATGGTCTACTATCAGGTGACCGCAAAACGTCGAAAGAAGGCGCTCGAGAGCATCGCGCCGCGGCGACTGAATCTGCACGGCAAGGCCGTAGAGGTGGATCGAGAGCGAGACGGCTTCGGGAAGATTGCTGTGACCCTTGGCCATTGCAGTGAGCCACAGAATGTGGCGGCCAGTGGCCATTCCTGCGCCCTGGAGCACTCTTGCGAGTCATGCCCGTTTTTTCTTGTAGATCCGTTGGAACGAGACGGAATGGTCGCCAAGAGAGACTATCTGCGGGTGAAATTGGAGCGCGCGCGTGTTATTGACGCCCCTCAGCACATGCTTGACCACTATGCTGCCCGAGCTCAAAATGCCACAACGATCATCGACGGCATCGACGAGTATGTTGCAGGCCTCCCTGAGGATGAGAGGAGGGCAATCGCTGATGCTCTAGATCGAATGGCCGAGACCCGTCGCAGAGCCACTGCCTCCCGCAATATCGACGTTCGCGAACTGCTAAGGAAGGCAGCTGATGACGGAAAATAGAGACGCTCCCGAAGGGCTTTTACGTTACAGGGCGGAAGAGTCTCGCAGGAAGCAAGAAAGTGTCCTCCGAGCCATCCGGGACCTCATGGAAAGCGATGGCGACATCACTATTTCAGCAGTTAGTCGCAAGGCCAAGGTTTCCAGGGAATTCATTCACAGCCACAGCCACTTGCACGCGGCCGTCACCCAAGCGGCCAAACACTCCAAGGACCAAAAAAGGGCCCGTCCCGTTGCCGAAACACACATGGCCCAAGGACTCCGCGCGGACCGAGTAGCACTCTTCGATCAAGTCAGAAAACTGAAAAGTGAGTTATCTGGAGCTAGAACTCTGCTCCGAGATCACGAGCGACAGCGCCAACTTTGGCTCGGCGCGCAGCTTTCGCGATCGTCATTTGTGGACCCAGAGGAGCATATCGAGCTCCGTTCGACGAACGAACGATTGGTTGCGGAGAATGCTTTACTCATTGAGCAGCTGGGGGCCCTTCAAAGGCATGTTTCTCGTCTCGAAGGCGAACTTGCCGCATCCCGTGCTGCCCATCGGCTCGACGTCCGGGGCCAGGTCGCTGAGGGTACGAATGTGGTTTCGCTTGATAACTCCCTGAGGAAATGACCTAGTATTCTTCTCCGCTGAGCAGTTGCCCGAAGAGGGTGCCCGGTTAGACGACTGAGGAGTCAAACCTCCCGAACTGCGAGTGTCCGCCGACGCCGACCACGCGCGTTCGTCGGTTGTCCGAAACGTGGGGGTATTCCCCGTCTGCCGTCCACCATCCGCGCAATTCCTGGAGGAACTAAGGGTCTGGCCCATCTCCTTCGGGTTTCATGTCGACCAAGCGTGGATCAGGGACTCCTTCCGGGGGAGCCACTTAAGGAGCGGAAATTATTTCGTTCATTCTTCAGCCCCCGATCCTTCAGGACCCCACTCAGGCGTGATTTTATTGGATAAAATCACCTTGCCGCTAGCGCCATCAGTCAACTTGAGTTCGTAGCGTCGGTCGTAATCGGTCCGGCTAATCTCAGCGCAGGTACCAGGAGCGTACTTGCTGATCACAGCCGCGAGCAGCTGGTGAAGATTGAGTTCGGCTTCGGTTTCGAAGGCGGTGGACAACAACGTAGGTCCAGCGGTTGTCCGTGGTGAACGGCGGTACCAGTGCCGAACGGGAGAATGGTGCGCCGGTGCCATCGGATCCGTTCGTCATGGCCGTGTCCGCCTAACCATAAATGGATGATCTGCGAACGACGGCAAAGCGCTGTTGTGCTGGGTCGCGTCCTAACTGGCCGAGGCGCGGACGGCGGTGCCTTGCTGGGTTCTAGCAGGCCCAGATATCTTGGCGGTTATGGCCATGTGAATATTCGCGCTGTTGGGGTCCATCTTTCGTGTGTTTGGGGGCCAGCGGGCAGAGCGCGCAGTAGCGGCCTTGGGTGCCGGTAGTGGCGTGCTTGGGGGCCACCGAGTTTAGGCTCCTTCCGTCGTGTGTATAGGGCGCACGGCGGAAGGAGTAATCATCAATGGTACGGAAGATCAGGGCGAAGCTCGTGTTGCAGTTGCGCGCCGAGGGCTTGTCAGGCCGGGCGATCGCGGCATCGCAGGGAATGTCGCGGAAGAGCATCACGGCGGTGCTGGAGGCTGCCGATGCGGCCGGTGTGGTTTGGGACGATATCGCCGACAGCTCGGATCGCGAGGTGTATGTCCGGTTGTTCCCGGGGCGTGGTGAGCATCAAAGCGTGTTCGCGCAGCCGGACTGGGACCAGGTCCACCGGGAGATGGCCCGGGTCGGGGTGACGCTGAAGCTGCTGCATGGCGAGTATGCCGATTCATGCGCCGCTGCCGGTGAGCCGATGATGGGCTATGACCGGTTCTGCAGGACCTACCAGCGGCATGTGTTGGTAACGGGGGCGGCATCCCGGGTCGGGCACAAGGCCGGGCAGACGGTGGAGGTCGACTGGTCGGGGCCCACGATGCAGTTGGCCGATCCGATCACGGGCAAGGCCAGGACCGTGTATCTGTTCGTGGCATGCCTGCCTTTCAGCCGGTATGCGTTCGTCGAACCCGCCCTGGACATGAAGCAGGACACCTGGTTGCGGGCTCACGTGGCGATGTTCGAGGCGTTCACCGGTTCGGTGCCGCGGATCGTGCCGGACAATCTGAAGACCGGGGTCATCAAGCATCCCCGCGAGGGCGAGGTCGTGCTCAACGACGCTTACCGCGAGATGGCGGCGCACTATTCAGCGGCGGTGCTGCCCGGACGTATCAGAGCACCGAAGGACTATCCCGAGGATTCCGTTATCCCGAGTAGTCGTCGCGTTGTGCCTGTGGGAGCGGCGTCAGGCTGTCATTCCTCGGGATAACCATCGCGTGTTTTCGTTGACTCATCTCTATTGATTTTCACTTGGAGGTGAGCAAGAAATGAACGTTTCTATCGCTGGGCTGATCGTGCAGGCGGATGCTGCAATCAGTGGCCTTGGGCATGCGCCGTCGACTGACATGCAGTATCGGTGGGCGTGGTCCCAGTTTGAGAAGTTCTGTTCCCGCGAGGGCGTTGACGAGTTCACGGAGGACGTCGTTGCCTTGTATCTGCAGGCCGTGGCTGCAGAGCGCCGGGAGGGCCGGATCAAGGAGTGGAAGCGCAAGCTGCTGCGTAAGTCGACCCTGGTGCTCGTTGAGGTGGCACGGACAGGTTCTTACCGATGGGCGCTGTCTCGTCCGACGCATCCGAATGATGCGCTCGATCCGGTGTTTCGTCCAGTTCAGGAACAGTTCGAGGCGTGGTTGGAAAGCCAGCGCCTGGCCGTCGCCACGAGGGAACTCTATGCCACGGTGAGCCGCACGATTTTGGCGTGGCTGCCTGAACGAGGTGTGACAAACGCTCGGGCGCTGTCTGGCACGGATGTTGCGGCGGCGGCGATCTTCCTCGGCGGCCGCTATCAGCCCGGCAGCATGAGAACGGTCGTCAGTGCGGTGCGGGTGTTGTGTCGCTTTCTTGAGGAATCCGGCTGCTGCACTGGCCTGGTTCAAGCAGTCCCTCGGCAGGTTTCGAGGCGCCTCACGTCCGTGGATGTGCTGACGTCTTGCGATGTTGATGCCCTGACGAATTCAACCAACATGGCCACCTCGACAGGCCGCCGGGACAAGGCGGTGCTGCTGTTGGCGGCCAGGACGGGCCTGCGGCCTGTCGACATTGTGAATTTGCGTTTGCAGGACATCGATTGGGCGCAGGGACAGATCACCCTGACTCAGCACAAAACGGGGGCCGTGCTGACATTGCCGCTCCTGGCTGATGTCGGTGAAGCGATCGCTGACTATCTCCTGCACGGCAGGCCTGGCGGTGTCGCCGACGACCATGTGTTCCTGCGGTCCCAGGCACCCCACGTTGGCCTGTCGACTTCGTCGTGCTTTTATAACGTGACCGCGGGCGCGTTCGCCCGCACCGAGACATCTCCGCGAAACGGCAAGGGTCAGGGCTTTCGGGTGCTACGAGCCTCGTTCGCGACCAGGATGCTCGAGGGCGACACGAGCCTTCCGGTGATCTCCGGTGCACTCGGTCACCGAGGAATCGACTCGGCAAAGCATTATCTCGCCGCCGACGAGAAGCGCATGCGGGAGTGCTGTCTCGATTTCGCCGGCATTCAGCCAAGATGGGCCCGGCTATGAACACTCTCGTCAGCGGCCTGGCCGCCCATATCCAGGCTCTACTCGACGTCAAGCACGCTCTGGGGCTGCCCTATCTAGCGTCCGAGCGGCACCTGCGTGCTTTCGACGCGCTGTGTGCCCGCGATTACCCCAGGCAGACAACGCTGACCCGGGAAATGGCTATGACCTGGGCTGTTGCCCGGCCCGGTGAGCACGTCAACGGCCAGATGAGACGGATCACCCCGGTCAGACAGCTCGCCAAACACATGAGCAGTGTCGGCGTCCCCGCGTATGTCATCCCGTCGGGAATCCCGGGCAGGCAGATCCACTACAGCCCTCACATTTTCTCGCACGAGCAGTTACGAGCGATCTTTGATGCGGCCGACGAAATTCCGGTTTCGCCCTATGGCGGGCAACGCCAGCTGCTCGTCCCTGCGATCTTCCGCATGATCTACTGCCTAGGCCTACGACCTGGCGAAGCCAAGAGACTGCACCGAAATGACGTCGATCTGACCCGGGGCACCGTCAGCATTCGTGAGTCCAAAGGGCACAAGGACCGCATCGTGTTTATGTCGCCCGATCTGCACGAGTACTGCCGGAGCTACGACGCCGCAATCAGTGCCTTTCACCCAGACCGGACGGCTTTCTTCCCCAACCAATGGGGGCGTTTCTACAGTCCGTCAACCCTCAATTGCTGGTTTGACGAGCTCTTGGCCGCCGCCGGCCCTGCCGTCGTGGCCAGCATCGGCTCACCGCCGCGTCCCTACGACCTGCGCCACGCCCACGTGATCGAGAACATCAACCGATGGGTACTCGCAGGCCGTGACCCGGAGGTTCTGGTTGCCTACCTGAGTCTGCACCTAGGGCACAGCAACACCGCGGACACCTAGTACTACTTCCACCTCGCCGCCGATTTCCACCCCGACCTGCGCAGGCTCGCCAACACCGATATCGAATCCATTCTCCCGGAGGCATCCCATGACTTCTGATGATTTCTTCCGACTCGTCCGCGCCTGGCTGACCGTCCACCTTCCCCGAGCACGCAGGCTCAGCCCGCACACCATCCGCTCCTACAAGACCGCGCTGAACACGCTGCTGGCCTATCTTCGCGAAACACGGCACCTGGATCTGGCCGAGATCACCTTCGACGCCATCAACCACGCCACCATCACCGGGTTCACCACCTGGCTGCTCGAGCCCAAGAACCTGGCGCCCTCGTCAGCCAACCAGCGGCTGGCCGCAATCAAGTCCTTCCTCTCCTACTGCGCCGCAGAGGACCCGTCGCTCGTCTCGATCTGGCTGGACGTCAAACAAATCCGGCCAGCCCGTGCACCGGCCCATGCACCCGACGCACTGACTATGCCCGCCGTCGAGGCACTGATCCGAGCACCAGGACAACACACCAGCCATGGTCTCAGGGACACCACGATCATCCTGCTCATCTTCGATGCCGCCGCGCGCATCCAGGAAATCCTCGACCTGACGCCGGCAGACATCGACACCACCCCCGGCCGCGGCCGCGTGACACTCACGGGGAAAGGCCGGAAAGGCAGAACTGTCCCCATCATGGACAAGACCTGCCGCCACCTCGACCAATACGTGGGCGTGTTCCACCCCGGCACGCCCGAACCGGAGGCACCCTTCTTCTATACAATCCGGTCAGGGCAACGCCACCCGATGAGCCAGGACAACATCACCTACCTGCTGAACAAGCACGCCACAGCCGCACGGGGCCACTGTCAGGATCTTCCGGAGCGGAGGATCCATGCTCATCAGCTTCGGCACGCCCGCGCAATGCAGATGCTACGCGCCGGCGTGCCCCTGCCCCACATCAAGGAATTCCTCGGCCACGCCAACATCACCACCACCAGCATCTACGCATCAGCAGACAACCAGATGGTCCGCGTGGCAATCCAGAAAGCAGCCAGCACCACACCCGACCTCGCCCCCATCTGGAAAGGAAACGACGACATCATCCTCCAGCTCGCCGGACTCAAATAGTTATCCCGAGGAATGACAGCCTGACGCCGCTCCCACAGGCGCATGACAGCAACGACTCGGGATAACGGAATCCTCGGGATAGTCCTTCTTATTCCGAATTCGGGATAAGAAGGATAAGGCCAGCGTGGAAAACACGGTCGCCCACGTGGCTACCTGGATCATCGCCGGGCTGCGTCAGCGGCAATTCACCTCGTTGCCGGACCTCCGGGCCGCCATCATCGAGCGGGTGGCGGCCTACAACGCGGAGCCGTTCCAGAAGCGGCCCGGGTCCAGGGCCAGCGTGTTCGCAGCCGAGGAACAGCCGCTGCTGACAGGGTTGCCGGCGGCGGCCTACGAGATCAGCAGGTGGGCCTACGGGCGCCGGGTAGCCCGGAACGGGCACGTGGTCTGGGAGAGGAACTACTATTCGGTGCCCTTTGCCAATATCGGCACCAAGGTGGACCTGCGGATCACCGATCGGGTGATTCAGGCCTACCGGGGCACCGAACGGCTGACCAGCCACCTGCTGCTGCCCGAGGGCGCGGCCAACGAGTACCGCACCAACGACGCCGACCTGCCCGCCGGCGAGAAGTACCGGCAATGGGACCCGCCCCGGGTGCGGGAGTGGGCCGGACGGATCGGCCCGGCAGCGGTGACCGTGGTCAACCGGATCTTCGAGTCCGTCCCGGTCGACGAGCAGGGCCTGGACGCAGCACTGGCCGTGTTGCGGCTCTCCCGGCGCTACTCGGCCGAACGCCTCGAGGCAGCCTGCCGGCTTGCGTTGGCAGGGCGTGTGCGGTCCCCGCGGTATGCGCATCTGCAGCCGATCCTGGCCACAGAGCAGGACAAAGCCGCCGGACTCAGGCCACCACGGGATGAACCGGCCGAACACGGCGGATACGTCCGCGGCGCCGAATACTACGCAGGTGGTGCCAAATGAGCGGGATCGATATCGAAACCAAACGCAAGCTCCGCGAGATGGGTGCCGCCCCGATGCTGGAGGCGCTCGAGGCCCAGGACGAGACGCTCGTGCTCGGCATGGCCTTCGAGGAACGGCTCCGGTTGGTCGTCGACGAGGCCCACTCCGGGTTCAACCACGCCAAGGTTGAGGGACTGATCCGGCGGGCCGGGCTACGCTACCCCGGCGCGGATCTGCGCCGGCTCGACCTCGTGGACGAGCGGGGTCTGGACCGGAACGTGATCCCCCAGCTCGGCACCTGTTCGTTCATCGAACGGCAGCAGAACGTCGTGTTTCAAGGATTCACCGGATCCGGGAAGTCCTACCTGGGGTGCGCGCTGGCGAAGCAGGCCTGCCAGCACCGGATCCGGGCCCACTACGTCCGCATGCCCGACCTTGAGGAAGCCTGGGCGCTGGCAAAAGACAAGCCACAGGGACAAACCAAATTCCTGAACAAGTACGCGGCCTTCACCCTGCTCGTGATCGACGAATGGCTTCTTGACCACCCCGACGAGGGCATGCGCAGCATGCTGTTGGAACTGCTGGAGCGCCGGTACGACACAGCATCAACCGTGTTCTGCACCCAGTACGCCAAGAAAGACTGGCACCAGCGGCTCGGCTCCGGGGTCCACGCCGATGCGATCATGGACCGCATCGTGCACAACACCATCTGGGTCGATACCGGCAACCACAACATGCGCCAACACGCCAGCATGAAGCAGTAAGAAAACGTCGGTGGGGACCCGTGGCCCCCACAACCTCGGCCACTGGCCCCCACCGGCAATATCAATGGCCCCGAAAGGCAATATCGAGTGGCTTCCAAACCTTCAAATACTCAGCCATGAATGACGAACACCGGCTTAGTTCGAGAAAGACGGCTGCGATCATGAGGAGCGAGCTCGCTCGCGGTGACCTGGAGTTCGCGTTCCGGGTCATGACCTCGGCATTAGCTGACTTCCGTGACACGCATCCGGAAAACCGTTCGGATTTTCTGGTGCCTCCCGAGTCCACCGGGTCGACCCGGTGGGACACTCTGCTTGCAGCGGTCGTTGGGCGCGAATGCGACCGCCTCGGAATTCCGCGGCCTCCCTGGACGATGCCCGAGCCTCTGGCAGAGGAATGGGTCGTCACGATCCTGCCGGCTCCGTCCGAGCAGTGGATTGCAAGGATCAGGGCTGGGACGCCGGAGGAGTTCTCCCGTCTCGGTCTTTGGGTCCATGCCCGCGACTTGGAGACCCTGTAACCAGCCCACAGCGCCGTACCGCATGAACGACGCTGGATTAACCGGGACGGCATGACTGTGCCGAGTACGGGATAAATACGATCCGGCCGTATAGAAGCGCCTCGTGCTTTGCGTTTCTGGCAAGCAAATCCCCCGGACGCGTCGGGCGGGGTGTCATGTATCGATAGCACCGCCGATCATCTAGAGGCACGTCACGAGCGACTCTGCATTGGAAGGGCATCAACGCGCGTACTGCCAATCGCATCATGCGCCGCAGCATCTCCGCTGCGTGATCATCGTGCACCTCAGACACAAGTCGTTGCACTGGACGTCTGGACTCGGGTCTACTCCACCCATATCCGTAACTGGGGTTTCACCGGTCGTTCCGTGCATCCAGGAATGATCGACCAAGAAGCACAACAGAGCGACAGCCCGGAAGGGCAGCAATGCCAGGTCGCGAACGTCGAGTCGGAGGTTTTCGCGAAGGCCGGGGATGACCCAGCGGCCCACGGACATCTCCAGGGACAAGGTGCAGTCCCCGCCGAGCTGGCGCCGCTCCGAACTAGCTGGCTGTTCGGGTGGTTGAATCAGCGTGGTGTGATGATTGTGTTACTAGTCGAAAGTGGGGGTCGTGTGCTTATTGATCACAATGTTCGTTTGGATTGGCCAGAAGAGGAACCGACCTGGATTAGGTCTTTGGTGTCATCCTTGGACCGACGATATGTCTCGGTTTCGGTACTTCCATTGACTACCTGTGCGAGGGAGATTATCGAATGGGTGAATCTTGCTAGCGGGGAGGACGCATGGCGGAAGGCTCAAAACCGGGGATCCTTGGCGGCTGATCTGCAGCAATCTCTTGATGCGTTGGGGGCCCACACAGGACGGTATCTGCATTCGGCATCGTCGCGGCTGTCTGTTGCCTTGACGAGCTTGAATTCAGCGGGTCGAGCAGTCCTCGCTCAGCCGACAGGGCTACGGACTAGCGCAGAATGGGCGGAGCTGCTTCAGGCTGCTGAAGAATTAGTCGGTCTGGTTGGAACTGATGGGGCAATACAGGCAGTATGGTCGGATCTCGTCGGAGTTGCCCGCGGTTCGGGCGCAAACCGTTTGGAATTTCGCGAGATGGTCGACCTTCTTCATGCCCAGCTTGAGTTACGCCGCCGTGATGCGGATGCCGTTCTGTCTGGGGTGGCTCATCTACTGGCCCAGGACCTAGGGGGGCGGGGACTCCCCGTCGAAGACGGGACGAAGCAACTCCTGCCGCCGGATAAACGGGTGGAGTTTGCCGAAAAATTGTTGCTCGAACCGGCAAAAATCGAGGACATTGTCGTCTGGCTTGGATATCGCGGGGTCAGGCTGACTGAGCCGATGGGTGGCGGCAGAGTCGCATTCATGGACGCTGCTTGGTACATTCCTAATGCCCGGCCTGATGGCCCCGACTTTCCGTTCAAGGCAGAACTCGAACATATCGTGGAGAACAGCTCCCTGCGTTATCCCGAACTAATCGATGAGGAGCCGACAGTTGAACTCCTTGTGCGAGTTGATCTGGCAAAAACAACGGCTACCGGTGCTCGAGAGTTGGCTACTGGAATCGCTGAAGCCGTGCTGGACGTCGGCACCCATTGGTCGGGCGGTACTCGGCCATACCAGACTGAATGCTACATTCTGCAGGATGGGCACCTGACGGTTCAATCGTGGAGCGGTGGGACCCGCAAGGCCATCGACGATCCGCATGGGCGAATTGCCATTGGGGATGCCATCAAAGACTACGCTTCAAGTCTCTTCAGTGCCCTTGAGACGAACACCTTGCCGATCTACCTGAAAGCGGCTTTGGAAGCCCAGACGTCGGCCGATCAGCCGTATTCACGGGGGAAGATGTCGTCGAGGGTCACCGACGTTGAGAATCGGGCCTTGATACCCCTCGAAGATCGCGTCGTACAACACATTGCTGCCTACGCCATGATGGCCCCGGAAGACTTCTTCGAGGAGCTTATCGCTTGGTGGCCTGCTGCGCGGTGGGAAGCCGACGTTCACCGAGCTACCACCATGTCTCTTATGAGCATCGGCGAGAATCAAGCTAGATGCGATCAGCTCAAGCGAAAGCTCTACAGTAGTGGGCCGACTTCCCCATGGCTGGTCTTTGTGGCCGATCATGCCAAGGAAATTTCCAATTTGTGCAAGGTCGAATCCGACAAGGCGTGGGTGACCAGGGTATTGGCAAGTGTCGACGATACCCAGGCTTACGCCGAGCTCCATAATGAATATACTCAAGAGGCACAGATTATCGCCGAACGTCGCAAGCGGGCCCGCAACGCTATCGTTCATGGAAACCCGATCGAGGTTCAGGCGGTGGACTCAGTCACCGAGTTTTCTCGTTTCCTTTCGCAAACAGCAATTCGAGTGGGTTTGGAATCCTTCATGACAGGGCAGAGTGTGCGAATGATCGTTGACGCCGAAAACGACAAGAACAACTATCTTGAACGTAAGTCTGTTGCCGACTACTGGCGACAGGGAACAACTGTCTCTATCTGACCCGAACCAAGCTCTTGGAAAACCTTGGCGCAAGCATATGTCGCCTGCCATGAGCATGGGACCGGTGTAGGCGGTTTTCTGCCACTCTCATGGGACCACCTGGGTTGCCAGTCATGGGACCATCCGGCGCGCTGCGCGGGAGGTCCCCGGATGGGCTTCTTTGATCGTCGTGTCAGCGTTGTCGACACGGAGGCCAAAGGGCTTGGGATTCAGGGAGGCCAGCGTGATGGAAATCAGGAAAGTGCTCCGGGCCTGGTTCGGCGGGGCGGGGCTGCGCACCGCGGCCGAGCGTGCCGGGGTGGACCGGAAAACGGCCCGCCGGTACGTGCACGCGGCCCAGACCGCCGGGCTTGCGCGCACGGCCGGTGCGGCCGCGGTGGACGATGCCCTCATCGGCGCGGTCGTGGCCGCGGTCCGCCCGGTGAGGGCGAACGGCCACGGCCAGGCATGGGACCCCCGGGCCGCGCATGAGGAACAGATCAAAGCCTGGGTCGCCGGCGAGAAGGGCGCCCGTGGCTTGTCGCTGGGCGAAGGACGTCGTCCCTGGTCAGGAATGGTTTCTCCACTGTGCTTCCTCCCTTTGCGGGAATCCGCCTTGTCTAATGATCCGAAGTCGTCCGGGGGCAAATGGGGACTATCACCGTTGGTGAGAAGGTCCAGGGGCCGTGGCCTGGAAGGGATGTCTCGAATCCCTGAAGCCGCGGCAGCGAGTATCGGGAGTCGTCGGGATGAACATCCGGCCTACCGTCGCATGGTTATTCCGGCCGCCGGCGGTCTCGACGACGACGTCTTCCATGGCCGCTAGCCTAGACCCTGATCGCTGCTTAACGAGTTGCTGCCGGGCTCCCACGGTCCGGCTTTGTCCCACCGAACCCCTTCGCAGCTGATAGGTCAATTGTGCAAAGGCGCTTTGCACAATTGGCGACCGCTGTCGGTGTTCTCAGCGATGATAGAGGTGTGTCGAGTTTTCCAATCAGGGAAGCCTGCCCTGCGGATGCCGTCCCGCCGGGACGGATTGGCTACGACATTTCCGCCGACCAACTGCTTCTCCACACCCTTCAGAGCGAGGAAGCTTTCGATGCGCTCTGTTCGGCAGGCGTGCTCGTGTCTGATCCTTCCCGTGTCGATCCTTTTCTTGTCGACGCCTACGACTGGCTTTACCGGCAGATGGCGGCACGGCTCACCACTGCCGGGGAGGGGGCCCTCTGGTTTTGGGCCCGGATCACGCGCCGGGATCTGGTGGACAGTTGTAGGGACTCCATCGGGCAGGTTCTGCTGACCTGCAGGGTGCCGCGGGAACGGGTGCTGCTCTCCCACTATGGCCACTGGCATTCGGTCCTGAACAAGTTCCCGCATATCCCCGAGCTCTCGGGCGAAAGCGATGAAGACTACACCGCACGCATGAATCGAAGGTACGACGATTTCGTGGCCCGGCTCAAGGCCGCAGGAGCCTGGGGTGCGGGAATCGCGGACTGGCCGGCGGATTTGAGGGCCGACGTCGAGCAAGGCTGGGAGAGCATCTTTGACCCGGGGAATTACGGTCGTTCCGAGTCCTGGCAGGCCACCATGCACACACTGCGCGTGGAAGACATCGTGAAAGCTGTCAGAATCCAACGCTGACCTCGCCGGCCTGTGAGTCCAGTTGGATCGCGCCGGTGCGGTGGGGACCCGCGTACGCCGGACGGGCTCGGCTCAATACTGGACTGGCCGCCCGTCACTACGCTGAAGCCACCGAAGATTCTCGATCATTGCAGCGTCTCGAATTCTTCTTCGAGGGGGTCGCTGCCGGGCTCGGCGTGGATGTCCACACCGTAACGGGCCCTTAGGCCGACAACGTCAATGAGGCAATTGGCCTCGTCGGGCAGCCCGTCCAAGGCGAGAGTGAACGATTCGCTGCGCTCGTCCCGGCGCGGAAATGTCAGTTGTCGCTGGCCCCGTGTTTCTTGGCCTACTTCCCTGCCCCTGACCGGTGGGTGAAAGCAACCCCCATTGCCGGGCTGCCTGACGGATCCCGGGCCGGGCGTGCCGGGTTGGCGGGGCGCCTGACCAGGGTGTGGGGTTAGCTCATGGGGCGGGTTCCTTTCCCGTTTTGGGCTTGCATGAGCCGGACGGACTCGCCGCTGGTTTGGCAGAGGTGGGCGTGGTGGAGGAGCCGGTCCACTGTCGCGGTGGCGATGGTTTTGGGCATGAGTTCATCGAACCCGGACGGGTGGATATTGGAGCTGATCGCCAGGGAGCGCTTCTCGTAGGAGGCCTCGACAACCCGGTAGAAGCCCTCCGCGGCGTCGGCGGACACCGGCAAAAGGCCGATGTCATCGACGCAAATCAAATCCACGCTGGTGGCCCGGGCGATGGCTTTGTTGACGCTGTCATCGATCCGGTGCCGGCGCACGAGAGCGCCGAGGTCTTCCATGCTCAGCCAGGACACGGACATGCCTTGATCGATGGCCTGCTGACCCAAGGACTCCAGCAGCAGAGTCTTGCCCGTGCCGGAGGGCCCGCAGGCGATCAGGTTCTCCCGCCGCCGCACCCACTCCAGCGTCCGCAGGAACGACGTTGTCGCCGCCGGCAGGGTGGAAAGGGCCTCGTCCCAGACGTCGAAGGTCTTCCCGGAGGGAAAGCCTGCGCGTTTGCGGCGGGTGGCCAGCATCGACCGGTTCCGGCCGGTGGCTTCGGCTTCGAGGAGGACACGGATGACTTCGGTGGGGTCCCAGCGCTGGGCTTTCGCGGTCGCCAGGACGTCGGCGACGACGGCGCGGGCGTGCGGCATCCGGGTGGTGCGCATCAGCGCGATCACGTTCTCCACCGCCGTATCGGTCAGCGGGCTGGGGGCAAGGGCTGTCGCGCTCATTCGGTGGCTCCTTCAAAGTCTTCATCACTGGTGGTGGCGGGCGCGGCGGTGCCGAAGTTGGCCCAGCCGCTGGTGCCCTGGCTGAGCCATTGGCCTTGGTCGGTGACGGTGCGGGTGCTGGTTGTGTGGGTTTTCCCGCCGGCGGTATTGATGATGGAGAGCAGGTCCTCGTGGGTGAAGCGCTGATGCACTGCGGCGGAACCGAGGCCCTTGTCGACCTCGTCGGTGCCCAGGACTTTGGCGAGGGTGACGGCGCGTTCCATTTTGTGCCGGATCTTTCCGGTCCCGGCCGCGGCGGCTTCCTTGAGCCAGAGCGCTGCCCCGGCGCCGAGGGCCAGGAACTCTTCCTCGGCCTTGTTCGTCGGGCGGATCACCCGCTCAAGGGCCCCGGCAGGGGCCGGCGGGAAGTGGGCGTCGATGATCGCCGGGGTGCCGGGAAGGGTGACCTTGTGGCGGGCGACCTCGACCGGGCCGGTAACCCCGACATGGACGATGACGACCTCGGTATCCGTCCCGCGCACCCACACCATCTCACCCATCAGGGCGTGCGGGACGGAGTACCGGGACTGTTCGAACGTGATCATGGGCATGTTCGGCGGGACCTGCCGGGTCTGGCCGAAACTCGCCGTCACCGGGGTTTCCGGGACCGGATGCAAGCGGGGGCGTTCGAGAACCCGGAGCATGTCTTCGGGGATCTCCATCGTGGCCCGGTGCACCCGCGAATTCACCTCCTCCATGAACGCCTCACACGCGGCTTCCAGCTCGGCGAAGGACCCGTATTCCGGCAGCAGGTTCGTCTCTTTGGGGACGAGGTCGGCTTTGGCGATCTTGACCGCGTTCTCCACCCCGCCCTTCGAGGCCGGGTCCGCCGGCATGCAGGTGTGAACAGCGGTGGAATAGTGCCGGGCGAACGCGACGATCTGCGGGTTGCGGACCGGCACCCCGGCGACGTGCTCGACCGTGACGGTTTTCTCGTTGTCAGTCAGTATGTAGGTCGGGACACCGCCAAGCAGCCTAAAGGACCGATCCAGGGCGGCGAACACGCTCGGCATGGTCTTATCGAAGGCGATCACGATCCGGAAGCGTGAATATGCCAGCCAGGCCACGAACAACACCGTCTTGGCACCGTCAACAACGGGCCCGTCCCCGTAGTCCCACTGGAGCCACAGCCCTGGCTCCACACTCCAAGGCCGGTGAACACGAGTGTTTTGGGCCCGGTATTTCGACTTCAGCCCTGCCAGCACATACCGGGTTGTGCGGATCGAACCCGTATAGCCGAGGGCCACGAGTTTCTCATGCACAACATCGCCGCGGATCTTTCCGCGGGACTGCTCCACCAACGACGTCATCTGCGACAGGAACGGATCCGTGACCCGGCCACGCCGACGGGCCACCGGCACCTGGGCACCTTCATCACGGGCCTTCACATACGCCCGGACCGTGTTGTGCGAAACGCCGCAGACCTCGGCAGCACCCCGGTACGACCGGGTCAGATCATAAGCAGCTAAAATTTCCATGAACTCTCCTGGAGACTTCACAACAAGCCCCTTCCTTCCCAACATGGGCGAAATCGAAACGATTGGCATCGTCATTTCACCCGGAAGGAAGGGGCTCTCCTCGTATCGACACGAGGGATGGACAAGGGAATCCCAGCACACCCCGCCACGGATCCGCAGCGAACTACCGGTCAAAACACTTGCAGCCACTGGTCAAAACCACTGCCGCGAACGGTCAATCCAAAATGCCGTCTACGGTCAGTTTAAAGTTGCAGCTAACACCTGGATGCGTCGGTAGCTCAGCGTGCCGAGGTCTTCGTATTACGGCCGGCGCGAATCCACGGAATCACCCACGACCATCCACCACCGGGAGCTGACCGCTGTTTGATTCTTCCGATGGGATCTTTGGCTTGAGGTATGGTTCAAGCGAAACTGGCTGAGAACGGCATCGAGATGTCCGTGGGGACGGTGGCCACGATCATGGCGGAGATCGGGTGGGTGGCCAAGCGGATGCATGGATTCAAAGGCACCAGCATCCCTTCAGATCCGGAGAAGGACTTCAAGGATCTGATCGGCCGTGACTTCACCGCGGATACCGCAGACTCCCGCCTGATGGGTGACATTACGTATCTGCGCACCGGGAAGGGGTGGCTGTATCTGGCCACTGTCATCGCCCTGTGCACCGCATGATCGTCGGCTAGGCCATGGCCACCACATGCGAGCCTCCTTGTGCGTCAGCGCGCCGACCGGGACCTCCCTCGGCGGCAGCTCCTCGAGTTGTCGCTGAAGGCTTCGTTGGTCTCCCTCCACCGTCAGTACGTAGCGGGCGCGTCGTTTGTGCAAGTATTCGGCGTGCGAGCGTTGAGTGTGCATGGCGTCGGCACTGACGATGACGCCGGCAAGGTTCTTGGGGTATTCAAAGGTCCTCAACCCGGGTGATCTCGTTGACCCCAATCTCACTTGCCACCGAACCGTGCCGGGAGTCCACCGCAGCCATCAGATACGCCCTCTCTCCGCCGCCGTTCTTGGCCACCCCGGACTTCTTGCGTC
Organism: Arthrobacter sp. B2a2-09; assembly: GCF_027587375.1. Classification (GTDB taxonomy): domain Bacteria; phylum Actinomycetota; class Actinomycetes; order Actinomycetales; family Micrococcaceae; genus Arthrobacter. Next base: position 154,745 of record NZ_JAMXIC010000002.1, on the reverse strand, counting down.
GATGGCTATGGTCCTGGGTTTGCCCCGGGCAGTGACCCATGCGCCAAGGGCCGTATCCCGATCCTCCCAACTCTCCCCAGGTTCAAGGACGTGGTCGATGCCGGCAGCGCCGAGATGGCTGACGTCAAACATCCTGCCGAGGCGTTCCGTCTCGGTCAGCGCGGCCATCCCGGCACGGGGTAAGCCGGCTGCCGGTGCCGTCCTCGCCGCTACCGTCGGCGAGGGACATACGCCCGAAGCGCGATAACGAACGATACGAACTCTCAGCCGAAACTGGGTCTCCAGAAGCTTGGCGTCCTCCCCCACATTCGGCGCGCTCTCGAGGGCGAGGACGAGCGCGGTCCGGTCGTTGTCGAAGGCCTTGTCGACTTCTGTCCCGTCGTGACCGAACGCGTCGGGATCCGGGTTCCCGGAAGCGAGACATGCGCAGCCTCGACCATCTGCAAGATCTGCCGCGGCGAGCCCTCAGGCCGGTAGGCGTCGTCGACGAATATCGGTGGGACCTGAACGCTTACACCCTCGGCCTTGGGCAGCCATTGCTCCCGGAAGAACGACGCCACCGCTCAACCGGTCGTCCGACGACCGCGCAGAGCAGGTCGTTGTGGTGTCAGCGACCACGGCGTGGCGGTGTAGTTCGTTCATGGACGGACTCTTGATTTCGACGACGACGCCCGCGAGCTGGCGGGCAGTGTGCTGGGGAGGCGGTGCGACATTCTAGTGGTGGCCGAGACCTCTCGATCCCCTCAGAGCGACGGCCCTTCGTACCTCTCGGCCGGCCACATCACCGAGCGTCCGAACTGGATCCTCCGGACGCTGTCGTCGGCGTTTCGGACGACGGTGACCGTCTCGCCGGCATTGGCGAAAACCGAGGCGCCTACGTTGCGCAGCTCGCCGGCAGAAACCACCGCATACCGTTCCGCGGGCCCGACCGGATCGAGTCCATCCGGGTGGATGCCGAGCAGCTTCCCTCCGAGCGCCGCCAGGTGAAACTCATCAATCTGGTCAACGTATCGACCTGTGAAGCGGGCCAGCTCGTCCGTGCTGAGCTCGACCGGTTGCGTGGGAAAGACATCCGGCGCCAATCCGAAGCCGGCGGGGTCGGTGGGATCGGCGGCGCCCGCATACAACAGGCTGACCACGCCACGCGCCAGTTCGCCGACCGGTGACCCGAACCCGTTCGCCAGCACGGAGACGATGACACCGGTGTCGGGATCGAAGACAGTCTCACTGACCTGACCTGCGGGATGTCCTCCGCTGTGGCCGAGCAACGTGTGTCCGCGGAAGCTCTCGCGGACCATGCCCAAGCCGTAGCGCGCGGCCGCGGGGTCGGCCGGGTTGGATGACCATCCAGCGTGCTGCTGGAGTCTCTTACTGCCGTCGCTCAGCAGACGCTTGTCACCCATCAGGTGCGCGGCGTAGTAGTCGGCGAGATCGTCGGCAGTGGAATAGAAGCCTCCGCATGGGGCGTTGGCGCGAGAAGTCATCAGCGGCAGAACAGCTTGCGGGCGTCGGGCGTGAGGGCCCGCGTGGCCATGCACAAACTCGCCCACCCGCTCGAGGTCTAGATCAGGTCCGGTGTTCTTCAGCCCCAACACGTCGACGATGTATTCGCCGACATAGGCGTCGTAGCCAACTCCACTGACCCGTCCGATGATGATGCCCAACAAGCTGTAGCCGACGTTGGAGTACTTCAGGCTGACGTTCGGCGGGAACACAAAACCATGCTCAAGCACGGCCTGTATGACTTGATTCTCGTCGGGCGTCGGGGCGACCACCTGGTCGAGCACGGCGGTCGGCACATCGCGAACGATGCCAGCGGTGTGGTTGAGCAGATCGCGAACAGTAACGTCCCCGACCGGGCTTTCCGCGAGCTCAGACAAGTGGCTGCCGATCGAGTCATCGAGCCGCAGCAGATCGCGTTCGACCAGCTGCAGAACCGCCACCGCAGTGAAGGTCTTCGACTGAGAGGCGATCCGGAAAAGGTGTCTCGGTGTCACCGGGTCCCTGGTCTCCCGGTTGGTGACGCCGTACGCCTCGGACAGCCGCGACGTACCGCAATAACGGATCGCAACCTGCATGCCGGGGATGTCACGACGGTCGAACTGGGTTTGCAGCCAGGTCCGGACGTAGTCAAGGGACGCATCCATACGGGCGGCGGTGGCGTCTTGGTCGGGGGCACGGCTCATGAATACTCCAAAGTGTGGTGGTGCGGAATGGGGCCCAACCGGCCGGCGAGAGCACGAGCCGGCTCCGACGATCGCCCTCCTCGCGGCAGCAACACGCACGCTGCCGCCGACAAGGTGGCTGCAAGGTGCTCGGCGAGCAGTGCGAGCACACGAGGTTCGGGCCAGACCGAGACTTCGTACGAGCTCATCATGGTACAACGGTAGGCGCGGATCGATGCGAAGTATTCGTCGGCCTCGACTAGGCCGGTAGTCAAGATCCATCTGCTCGGACAAAGCCATCGGCCGAGATGTTGTGGGGGTCGCTGTGGAAAACCGTATGAATACCGCGTTAGGCCTTGCTCGCTGATCGTAGTGGCCGGAATTTGCCGGTGCTGATCCTGTGTCATTGCGTCAGGTATTTTCTACAGTGCTCCACAGTTTTCTATCCGGCGTAACAATTGTTCCGAACCTGTGGCCTGGCGAGGGTCTTGAAAACGATCGTTACCGGAGGTCATGCAGGCTTAAGCATCGGATGGGTTTGCCAATGGGCGGATCGCCCGGGTGGTGGGTGTGAATCCGGGAACGGTGCGTGCCTGGCGGGTCCGCTTTGCGGAGGATGGATTGAAGAAGCTCGGGTCGGTGAAGCCCGCGCGGGGCGCAAGTCGGTGATTCCCGATTCTAAGATCCGGGAAATCGTTGAGCTGACGCAGAAGTCAAGGCCCAAGGCGCAGGCTCATTGGTCGGTGCGGACCATGGCGGCGAGGACGGGGGTGTCCCCGACGCAGGTGCAGCGGATCTGGGCGGCGCGGGAATTGAAGCCGCATCTAGCCTAGGACGTGGCCAGAGGCACCGCCTGGGATCGCCGGAACTCCTCGACCTGCCTACTAGAGGCAACCCCTCCCCGCGGACCCTCAATGGTGACGGCACGGGATGCTGCGGCTACGGCAGACTCCACGGCCGAACGCAGATCTGTGGATTCCGCAAGCGCAAAGACCAGGGCTCCGCCAAAAGTGTCCCCGGCTCCGGTCACATCGACCACGGGTATGGTGTAGCCAGGGACAGTCTGGACACCAGCGCCGTCGTAGATTTCCGCGCCTGCCGCCGCCAGGGTGCGGATGATGGTCCGGACCTCGTTGCTGCGCATCCAGTCATTGACAGCGGCCAGATCCTGCCCGCCAAAGGACAGTCCAAAGCCGATCTCGTTCAAAATGATGACGTCCGCGCCGCGTAGATACGCCGCCTCCTCGGCGGTGAAACCGTCCACATCGAGGTCAAACACCAGTCTGCGGCCGTGGCTGCGCAGATCTGCCAGCACCTCGTCCCCGGCCAGCTCCCCGCCGTCGTTGCCGGCCGCCCGCAGGCGCCTGGCCCGGGACAGCGTCATGTACAGGTGGCCCGGTGAGCGCAGGGCCACCATCGCTGCAGCCGGGACCGCCATGGGCAGATTGCCCACCTCCGCGTACAGAACCACATGCTCACCGCCGACGAGGAAGATCATGTTGCGGGAGTCCGGAACCTCCGGGTGGTAGAGCATGTGCGTGGTCTTCAGCCCGTGGTTGCCCAGGTCCTCAAGCAGCCGTTCGGTCAAGGCTCCGTGGTTCAGCAGTGAAATGAACTCCGTGGACCCGCCCAGCCCCGCGTGGACTGCGGCCGCGTTGGCAATGCTGCCGCCCACATAGCTGCCGGTTTCCCGGAAGGATGCCTTGTCTGCCAGGCCCGGCCAGCGCTCCGCCGTGAAGTAGACGTCGAGTGCAACATCGCCGATGAAGAACGCCGTCGGACGCCGTGCCGCGCTATCCATTCTCAACCACTGTGTGGCTTGCATCGACCGAGACGTGGACCGGCCCGCCGCTGATATCGGTCCAGGTGGACCCGCCGTCGCCGCAGGTTGCCATCCAGTAGTAGTAGGCCTCCCCGTCCAGCCCGTGGCAGGCATCATGCCAGGTGCCCTTGTGCAGTACGACGGCGGTACGGGGATTGATGATGAAGGCCCGCACCGCATGTGCCTCGGGGTACCTCCCCTCGTTGGGCGGCGCGACAGCGAGCACCACGGGCGAACCTGCCGTGAACAACGCCTCCTCGGTGGCCAGGTGGCGTTCCATCTGGTTCGTGGCAAACGGCGAACCTGCGCCAAGGGTCATCCCAAGGCTCCCATTGGTGCAGATGAGCGGGTTGGAGGTGTGGACATCGGACCAGCCATCGCCGGCAGAGACCACCAGGCGCGCCGCCGGGTCCTCGGGCTGGATGGCCGTGCCCATGGAGTGGACTCGCCCGAAGGGTACGAAATCCTCCGCCTGCACCTCAGTTGCTAGCACCCTCACTGCACGGCCCGCCCATACACGCCGGAGGCGGTCGTCGTGCGCACTGCGTGGACCTGGGCCATCAGCTCCTCCACGTGGGGGCCGAAGATCCGCCCGGTGTCTACGTGTGTGTCCTTGAGGAAGCTGCCCACGATCGCACCGTCGGCCACCTCCAGCTGCTCGTGGACATTGGCAGCGGTCAAGCCTGCACCAATGATCAGGGGGAAGGCATCGCCCACCACGGAGCGGAAACGCCGCACCTTGGACACATCGGTCTCCTCGCCCGTGGCATCGCCCGTGATGACGAAGGCATCGCACCGGTCCATGCCGATCACCAGATCCTCCGCTTCGGGCCGACCGGAATTCACCGGCTGGTATTTGAATCGCACGCCGCCAAACAGTACCGATGGCACCTGACCGCGGAGCTCCTGGAGCTCCTGGGCGAAGTCCACATCGGACTCCGGTGCCAGGTGCCCGGCCACCGAGTCCATCTGGATGAAGTCGACGCGGAATTCGCGCGCCAACTCGAACGCGAGGTGGTGGTCGTGCAGAACATTCACCCCCACCAGCAGCTCGGGGTGTTTGCCCTCCACCCACTCCATGACATTGCGTACATCGGTCTTGCCGCCGAAGTAGTTCTCCACCACGACGCCGTCCACACCGCTTCGGAGCAGGATGTCCAGTTCGTCCCGTGCAATGTCCAGCCGTTCTGCGGCAGACTCCCCCGTGAGGTGGAGCATGCCAAGAATGGGCTTGGGCTGGTTGAAGGTCCGGGTATACCGGCTGTCACCGATGTTCAAGGGAAAGTCCTAACTCATTAATGGGTATCCGGGCAGATGCCGGAAATGGAAGATCTAAACCGACCGCTGCGGTTTGGCCTGCCCTGGGATGGTCCCGTTCCAGGACGTGCCGACCCGCATTTCCAGCGCCGGCGAATACACCACCGAAGTGTGCTCAACCAGTTCATCGTCACTGCTATAGACCTCGCCGCTGGCGCAGATGAACCCCGGTACGTCCGGGAGGTCACCGAACACCTTCCGGGTCAGTTCGGACGGCAGCGCCACGGACAGCGTGAGTTCGGAGCGTACCGGCGCCACGCCGTAATGTTCCCGCAGCACCTGATAAAGGGACAGCTTGTCGAAACTGAAGACCTCCAGACCAGGGAACCGGCGAAGATCCAGCACTGACGTGTCAAGGTTCAGGAACGTGGGGTGCTGGTCCGTGGCGACGCCGCGGGCCCGGACAAGTTTCAGCTGGGGCCCCGAGGGGCCGTCCTGGATCTCCTGAGTGAGGACCTCGGTGACGGGCCTCTCATTGAGGCTTCGGGTGAAGTCCGTGAAGCCGCCGAAGTTCCAGATGCTGTGGTTGATCGGCGTGTAGGAAACAATCGTCCCCTTGCCCCGGATCTGGCGGACCAGTCCCTCAGAGACCAGCAGTGATACCGCATGCCTGACAGTGCTGCGGGTGATTCCGTGCAAATCCCGCAGCACTGTCTCGGAGGGGATTGCCTCGCCTTCGGCATAGTCGCCGTCGAGAATCCGCTGCCGCAGGTCTCGGTAGAGTTGTGCATATAGCGGTGCCGAATCCTGTGGATCGAGCGCAAACTCAACTGTCATGCTTACTAGTCCCCCTTGCGGTGTTTGTTTCTACTTGCCGTCGTTGACGGTAATCGTCTGGAGCCCGGCTGCCTTGAGTCCATACTGGTCCAGAATCTTGCCATAGGTCCCATCGGCCTTCATGGCCTCCAGGGTGGTCTTGATCGTGTCGCGAAGCTGAGTGGATTCCTTGGCGACGGCAATGCCGTAGTTGCCCGGCTCCAGCAGGTCGCCGATCGTGTAGAACTTGTTGGGCTGTTGCTTCTGCAGGTCAAGGATGCCCTCGAAGCCAATCAGGGATGCCTGCGCGCGGTCTTGCTGCATCTGCAGGATCTCCTCGGCCTGGGTGGGGATCTGGAGGATCTTGATGGGGTTCTCGGCTGGGCAGGTCGACTTGCTCAGTTCCTCGGTGGATGCGACCCAGCTGGTTCCCGTGGACACCGCCACTGTCCGCCCGCATAGGTCAGCGAGAGCCTTGATGTCCTTCTGGTTCTGGACTGGGGCAAAGAACTGGTTGCCGGTCCTGAAGTAATCAACGAAATCGAGCTGGCCCTGACGCTTCGCCAGATCCGAGAAGGCCGTCCAAATGAGGTCCGACCGGCCGGTGGTCACCGAGACAATCAGCTGGGAGAAATCGACATTCTGGAAGTTCGGCTTGAGCCCAAGCCGCGAGGCAACTTCCTTGGCCATGTCGATGTCTGCGCCCTTGAGCTCGGTGGAACCCGCGTCGGAGTACTCCATCGGCGGGTAGGCCAGGCTGATGGCGACGTTGAGCGTACCGGCATCGCGGATCTTGGCCGGCAGCATGGCCCGCAGTTCGGCGCTGGCGGTGCTGGTCGCGCCGGCCCCGCTGGTGGCCGCGGCGTTGGTGCTCCCGCCGCAGCCGGTCAGGGCCAGCGAGGCGGCCAGCACGAGGATGGCTGGAGCCGCGGTCCGCTTTGCTGTCTTTGTGGTCCAGGAAAACATCGTCATTGTTGGTTCCTTTTCTAGGGTGCTGTGATTTTGGAAGCGTTGGTGGGTTAGTTCAGGACGCGCGTGAGGAAGCTGCGCACGCGCGGGTCTTGGGGATTGGCCAATACTTCGGATGGCGGGCCAATCTCGCGGATGGTCCCGTCGACCATGATGGCCACGCGGTCCGCCACGTCGCGGGCGAAGGCGATTTCGTGGGTGACCACGATCATCGTGGTACCGGAGGCGGCGAGTTTGCGCATCACGTCCAGGACTTCGCCCACCAGTTCCGGGTCCAGCGCAGAGGTGGGCTCGTCAAAGAGCATCACCTTGGGATTCATGGCCAAGGCCCGGGCAATAGCCACCCGCTGCTTCTGTCCGCCAGAGAGCTGCGAGGGATAGGCCCCGCCTCGGTCGCCCAGTCCGACGGCGGCCAGCAGTTCCTTGCCCCGGGCCGTGGCCGCTGCCCGTGGTTCCCTGCGCACCTTCACCGGGCCCTCGATCACGTTCTGCAGTGCCGTCATGTGGGGAAAGAGGTTGAAATGTTGAAAGACCATGCCAATTTCCCGCTGCTGGCGGCGGACCTTGCGGGGTGGGAGTTCCCGCAGCACACCGCCGTCGCGCAGTTCATAGCCAATGATCGAACCATCAATCCAGACCACACCGTCGTCGAGGGTCTCCAGATGGTTCAGGCAGCGCAGCAGCGTGCTCTTGCCGCCGCCCGAGGGTCCCAAAATGCACAGGACCTCTCCATCGCTGACGTCCAAGTCAACGCCAGTCAATACTGCTTGCCCATTGAAATTTTTATGGATGTTGATGGCTTTGACGACTGTGGTCATGACTGCTCCTCGTTGGCCTGCCGCGGTGCGGTGCGGGACAAGCCAAAGCTGAATCGGAAGGGTGGACGGCTTGCACCACGCGCCACGCCACGGCCGTAATACCGCTCGATGTAGAACTGGACAATGTTCAACACTGTGGTGCCGAGCAGGTACCAGACGGCACAGACCAAGAGCAGCTCGATGACGGCACCGTTGACGAAATAGACCTGCTGAGCGGCATTGAGCATTTCCGTAAATGAAATGGCGGTGGCCAGGGAGGAGAATTTGAGCATTCCGATGGCCGAGTTCCCCATCGGCGGAATGATCAGCCGCATTGTTTGGGGCAGAATGATCCGCCACAGTGTCTGGAATCGCGACATGCCGATGGTCTTGGCGGCCTCAGTCTGGCCATGGTCGACGGAGTTGATGCCGCCGCGGACCACCTCCGTCATGTAGGCGCCTTCGTTGATGCCCAACCCCAGCAGTGCAGCCACAAATGGCGTCACCACGTCCACCGTCCTGGCCTCGTACAGCCCCGGAATGGTGATGGTGGGAAACACCAGCGCGATGTTGAACCAGATCAGCAGCTGCAGAAGCACCGGAGTCCCCCGGAAGATCCACACGTACAGCCAGGCGACAAACCGGGTCACCGGGTTTTGCGACAAGCGCATGACAGCGAACAATGTGCCCAGCCCGGCGCCAATGATCATGGCAAAGAAGGAAATGAGGAGGGTGTTGGCAAAGCCGCGCAGAATCACTTCAGCAGTCAGGAACTTTCCCACCACATCCCACTGAATCTTGCCGTCGGCGAATGCCTTGACCAGAAGTGCCAGCAGAATCACCACTGCCACCCCGGACAGCCACCGCCCAGGGTGCTTGAGCCGGACGATCTTGTAACTGCGCTGTTGCAGAGCATCCGCCCCGACACGGTTCGTCTCCGGAGCCGCTTGAGAAAGCATCGGCATGGCCCTCAATTTCTCAGTTGTATGGTCAGGTGTACAACTTCAAGTTAGAGTGGCGCAGACCACAAGTCAAGTCCCGATTGAATGTGACCGTCGGAGCTTCGGCTGGTCCCAACAGGCAGCTACAAGGCGCGTTAACCGGGTCAAACGCCAACCCGGTTTCCATGGGACCCCGCCACCTGCCCCTGTGTCCTACAGGGATATCGCCACTGCCTGTTTCAGTGGACTTGAACGACCGCCCGATGCGGGCACATTGAGGCGGTCCGCAATTGACTCAACGCCCGTTGGTAAAGATGACCGAGGACCCGTGAGACCCCTGGAGGTCCCCTCCCGATACCGGAATCAAGTGGGTCCGCACCGCATGCCGAAAATTGGCGCCGCCCCCCGAACCGAACCTAGACCTGGGGGCCGGCCGCACCATGTGACGATGTCGCGTACTGACAGTTCGATTAGTGGGGAGCAGTGGCCCGATGAACAGGCGCAAATGGTCGGCGTGAGACACGACCAAACAGTAAGAAAGTGGCCCGGGCAGGCTCTTGCAGGGGTTACTACAGGAAAAGAAGCTCACGAAATCTTCCCCGACCTCATGTTGCAAGCCCCGATTTCCACGATGAATAGGCATACGGCAGAAAACCGGATTGCAGACTCCAAAAATCGAGCACGCACAATGGTCAGCAACCAGCGCACCCCGCACGCCATAGGCCCGTAAATACAGGAGTCTGAACCTCGCCAAGTTGACTTCGCGTCGACACTTTGGGGCTTTTGTCAACAGTCAGGGGCCAAATAGGCCCCTGACCTGCGACAACATTGTGCCCGAGGTGGGAATCGAACCGGCTTCCAACCCTTGCAAACACTGCGAACTCCCGAAAACATGCCGAATACTGACCAGTCCGGCCCCGGTACGGCCCAGTCCTACGGCAAGAGTGTGCACACTGTGCACACCCCGTTTTTTGGCCTTCGAACTCCCCCGCCAACTGCTCAACGGGATTCCCGACAATCAGCCCGGGACCCTCTCTACCGGACCTATCGTCGAATCAGGTGTTTCTCGATCAGGATGGCGCTGCGCCGCAAATCGGTGTCGCCGGCGGCCACGCCCACCACCAGGTCAAACCCCTCGTTGGTGCTGAAGTCATGCCGGTAGCCGTTGATCCACAGCAGCAGGACCATGAGTGTCCAAGCGGTGCGTTTGTTGCCGTCGATGAGGGGATGAAACCTGGCCACGGACTCGAGCAGGGCTGCCGCCTTCATGGCCAGTTGAGGATAGGCTTCCGTGCCCATGACCGTCGTTGCGGGGCGCGCCAAGGCCGAGGCGAGCAGGCCAACGTCGCGGATGTGGAACCCGTACCGGTCGATCACCTGCAGTGCGTCCTCGATTTCGAGGTACGAACTCATGCATCCTCAAGGCGTTTAAGCAGCTCAGCGTCATGGCTCATCACGAAATCCAGACCCTCATTGATCTCGCGACGGCGGCCGTGCCGCTGCAAAACCAGCTCGGCCCCCTGGAGCAGCAGCGCCGACTTGGACGTGTGCACCTCGGCAGCAAGCGCATCGAGACGGCGGTCGAGGTCATCAGGAACTCGCAGATTCATAGCCATACCTCATGGTACCAAACCAGTACCAACGCTCTTCAAGCGTGGAGATCCGAACTCCCGACCTCTTCTCATACGACGGGGTATCTTGATGCTTGCCAAGGGCTTAAGTTGCGTCCTCCTCGTCTTGACCGATAGTGGGTGATCGACGACTGGTGTATCCGCCATCCTCCGGGCTTCCCGGCCGCGACAGCGACAGCAACGGGCACACTCACTAAGTGAACGGCGTTACCAAGAATTAATTTGTCGGTGACTCGCCGCTTGGACGCTTTTCACTGTTTCGCCTCGGCGCCGCACCAAGCTGTCTCCATGACCGATGACAAGGAACTCTTTAGTACCGGATTCTCGCGCCGCGGCTTCTTCACGGCTGCCGGAGCCGCAAGTGCCGCCGCCGTTTTGGCAGGCGGAACCCCGGCATCAGCTGCCGGCAACAAGACGACACTGCCCTCCGCCGTCGGCGACCCGCTGACCACCCCGATTGTGAACGGCCTGCATCTGCAGTTCGGGGACGATGCATCCAGCGAAGTTGTGGTCTCGTGGCACACCTTGCAGCCCGTCAAACAGGCCCGGGCGATGCTCGGCGAAATCGACGGAAGCTATGGACGGAGCCAGGACGCGGTAGAAACCAGCTATGTCGACGCGAAATCTGGCCAGAGGGTGTACGCGTACCATGCGAAACTCGCCGAGCTCGCTCCCTCCCACGACTACGTCTACGCAGCCATCCACGACGGCGCCCAGCCAGAGTTTGGCTCTTTCCGTACGGGGCCGCGCGGGCGCGGAAAATTCACCTTCACCAGCTTCGGCGACCAAGGCACCCCCACGCTCGGAAAGAAGTCTGGCTCAACTTCGGGTAACCAGCAGTGGGTCAACGACAACCTCGGCTCCCCTGCCGCCGGTGACATGCCGGCCGGCGTCGAACGCGTCCAGCCTCTTTTCCACCTGTTCAATGGCGATCTTTGCTATGCCAATATCTCGGAGAACCGGGTGCGGACCTGGACCGACTTCTGGGACAACAACTCACGCAGCGCCCGTCACCGGCCATGGATGCCCGCGGCGGGAAACCACGAGAACGAACTAGGCAACGGTCCGATCGGATATGCCGCCTACCAGACGTACTTCTCCGTTCCGCCCCAGCCGGGGCAGACCGACCTCACCCGCGGCCTCTGGTACTCCTTCACCGCGGGTTCAGTCCGGGTCATCAGCCTCGCCAACGACGACGTCTGCTACCAAGACGGCGGCAACAGCTACGTCAGGGGCTACTCGAAGGGCGCCCAAAAAGCCTGGCTCGAAAATGAACTCAGCGCGGCAAGGTCGGATAAGAACATCGACTGGGTGGTCGTCTGCATGCACCAGGTTGTCATCAGCACGGCAGGATCCTTCAACGGAGCCGATCTGGGCATCCGGCAGGAATGGGTGCCGCTATTCGACAAGTACGGCGTGGACCTGGTTGTCTGCGGGCACGAGCACCACTACGAACGCTCCCACCCGATCCGCGGCCAACAAGCCAACGCAACGCTGACCCCGATTCCGGCAGACACCCGCACCGACGTCATCGATACCACCAAAGGGACGGTGCACATGGTCCTGGGCGGGGGCGGAACATCCGTACCGTCGAACCAGTTGTTCTACAACCCTCCCTCATGCCGCGTCATCACGAGCGTTGGCGCACCCGACCCCACAACAAACAAGCGGCCACCGGTCTACGTCCAGGAAGACGCACCCTGGTCGGCTCAACGGGATGCCGCGAACTCCTATGGTTTCGCGGCCTTCAGCGTCGACCCCGGCACCGAACCCGGAGGACCAACGAAGATGGAAGTCACGTACTACAACGTAACCGGTCCCCAAGGACAGCTCGCATCCTTCGAATCCTTCACGCTCCAGCGGCCACGGTCCGATTCACACCAACAAGGCGGCAACGGGAACAAGGACCGAGGCTAAGCCGATCAGCATCGCCAAAGCAACGTTCAAAGACGACTGCCGTCGGCTTTAGTCTCAAAACGTCGGGCTGACATGAAAATGAGGTTGGCTCCATAGTCCTGGGCGATTGTGGCTGGGGAACAGGGCAGCTTGTTCGGGCCGGCATCTATCGGGTTGCCGTGAGTGGTTCGATGGTGACTTTGTAGCCCAAGGATTCGAGTTGTCCGATAGCGTGGGCCTTTGTTCTGGAGGGTGTGCGTCGGGTGAAGTAGTCGGCTCCCGGGTCCCGGTAGAGTTCGCCGGTGGACAGCATGTGCCAGGCGGCGGTGAGCATGGCGTGTTCGACGGCGACGAGTGCTTTGACGGGTCCGCGCCGGGACGCGATGCGCCGGTATTTCGCGGAGAAGTAGGTGCCGTTGGACCTTGATGCCGAGAGCGCCGCGATGCCCAGGGCTCCCTTGAGGTATCTGTTGCCCGGCCGGGTTTTGGCGGACTTGACCCGCCCGGCGGACTCGTTGGCTCCCGGGGACGTGCCTGCCCAGGATGCCAGCTGTTGCGGCGTCGGGAAGACGGTCATGTCGGCCCCGGTTTCGGCGATGAAGACCTCGGCCACGGTGGTGCTGAATCCCGGGATGCTGATCAGGAGCTCCCGGGCGTCGCGAAAGGGTTCCATCGCCTCCTCGATCCTGGCGCTGAGGTCGTTGATGTCGGCGGTGTGCGCGTCGATCCGGTGCAGATACAGGGCGGCCATGTAGCGGTGATGGTCAAGGAACCGTCCGGTCAGCGCATCGGTGAGCTCGGGGATCTTCGCACGCATCCGCCCGTGGGCCAGCTCCGCCAACACCGCCGGGTCGTCCTGCCCGTCGATGAGGGCCTGCAGCATCAGCCGTCCCGAGACCCCGGTGATGTCCGAGGCCACCGAGGAGAGCTTGATGCACGCATCCTCGAGGAGTTTCTCAAGCCGCTGCACTTCCCGGGTGCGCTCCCGGGTGATGACGGTCCTCGCCCGGGTCAGGTCCCGCAGCTCGCGGATCGGCGGCGGGGGCACGAAGGAGGCACGCACCAGCCCGTGGGCGCCCAGGTCAGCCAGCCACGCGGCGTCGGAGACATCGGTTTTACGGCCAGGGACGTTCCTGGCATCGCGGGCGTTGACCAGGATCACGTCCAGGCCTTCGTCCTCGAGCAGGTAGTAGAAGGGGCGCCAGTAATCGCTGGTCGCTTCCATCACGACCAGGGTCACACGCTCGTTGAGCAGGTGTTCCTTCAGGTCCAGGATCTGCCCGGTCATCGAGGCCCAGGTCGTGACGGTGGACGTGGTGGACCGGGTGCCCCGGCCCTGGACACGGACGCAGACCTTCGCGTCCTTCTTCGACACATCGACACCCGCGCAGCGCGGGTGAATGACCTCCATGACGGATCACCTTCCAAAACCGTTCCTGCAGGGCAAGGTGTCTGTGTTCCGGGGAGGGCGGATAAACAACAAATCTGACATTCGTGCTCAAAAGGCAACAATCCACGATCCCGCGGACAAGAAACTGTGCCCTCCACCACCAAACTAGCCCACAGGCTCACGGGCACCATAGACGTATCGGGGACGACCGGAACACACTTACCAAGTCTGCCCGCATACCGCTCCACAGCACCAGAAGGCTGACCGCTCCAGGTTCCCGGGGCGCATATTTTCCACCCCCACGACGGAGCGAAGCCCCTCGGGAACTAGCCCCAAACAGGCAAGACGAAGGCCCTCCAACCCAGCGTTTCCGCAGGTCGGGGGGCCTTCACTGTGGAGCTAGGGAGATTCGAACGCCTGACCTCTTCTCATGGGTCGACAGGTTGTCTGCGAACGGCTTGTGTGTGGTCTTGAAAATCCGCGGAATCTCGTGCATAGGCTGTCCACCGGCCGAGGATGCGCTCAGCGCGGTCGGGCTTTCCGACGTACTGCTTGCCGTTAGTTGAGTCCGTGATCAGGTAAATTCCCTGAACTTCCGACACTGCGCCTACCAGTCCGCGTAACGCGAATCCCCCACGATCTCGCACAATTTGTGGTAGCTGAGCAACTGGTCCGCGGAGGCGGCGAGTTTGGACCTCACGGGCTTGGGCAAGCCGTTGCCTGGATCCATCGCGTCCGCGAGCAACCCGTCGAGCGTGAGCTACACCGCGAGCAACGACGCTGTTATTTCGCCGATCCCGGCAGCACGTCCGAGGCGCCGCCGCCCAGGGTGGCGTCGTCGATGTACTGCTCGCGCAAGCCACGGGCCTCCCAGAATCCTTTCACGAGCATCCGCTCGCTAGGTCAAGAAGTCGACAGGACCCAGGGCAGTACCGCATGTAGCTCCGAGCCGCACCTGCATTGGGCATGCACGTCGAAAGGCCCAGGGGCGAACCACCGCGGCACTTCCATAAAGCAGACGTAAGTGTGGACACTGTCCACACCCCCTTTGGCAGGACAAAGCGACAGGCGCAGCCCCCTTACGACCGAGAACGGCTTTCCAAGAAACATCGCCGCCAAGGTCGGTTTCATCATGTTGTACCCCGGACCCCGAACCATGAACTGGTGTTGGCCATCCACGACCAACCCGACAAAACCGGAACGAGGAACCGCATAACCCCACCCCAGAGCAGGCGGAAGGCCCACCAGCCAGGGACTTGAACCCGCCACCCCACACACCTGAATAGGCCACCGCGGCGGCCAGGCATCAGCCCGCGCCCCCAGCGTCGGAGAGACGCCATCACAAGCTTTGTACACACGTTAAAGCAAAAACCCCCTCTGACGAGGGGGAATGCTGTGCCCGAGGTGGGACTCGAACCGCATTCCAGGCCGCGGAAACACTGGGAACTCCAGAAAACGTAGGCAGTACGGGCCAAACCGGCCGATGTACGACCCAGTCCGAAGGCAAGAGTGTACACATTGTGCACACCCCGTTTTTTGGTTTTCGACGTCACGACCACAGCCTATTTTCCCGGGGCGCGTAGCGTTTGAGGCAGCGCATGATATCCCGCTTGTTCTTGCCCTCGGCGGTGCGTTCAGCCACGTGCTCGGATGATGCCGGCCTTACGGGTTCATCGCGCCAGGAATCCGCCATCCACGACGAGTTCCGTTCCAGTGACAAAGCTTGCGTCGTCGCTGACGAGATAGGCTACAGCTGCAGCAAGCTCGGCAGGGTCCGCACGCCGGCCGAGAGGCGTCTCGGGCACCACGCCGCCTTCCGGTTCGGCGGCATTGATGGGGGTGCTCACACCTCCCGGCACCAGCGCATTCACCCTGATCCCATCCGGAGCGAGTTCGAGGGCGGCGGTCCGGGTGAGCCCGAGGAGCCCGGCTTTGCTCGCCGCATACGAGGCATACCCGATGGCTCCGGACGGGCCAAAGATCGAGGAGGTGTTCACTATCGAGCTGCGGGTGCCCGCTCGAAGAAGGGGGGTCATCGTCTGCATGCCGAGGAACGGACCAGTAAGGTTCACGCTGAGGATGCGGTTCCATGTCCCGAGCGATTCTTCAGCCAGCTTCGTCACACGGACGATTCCGGCGTTGTTGACGAGAATGTCGAGTCGCCCGAACCTGGCATCGATCAGCTCGTAGGCGTGGCGCCAGTCATCCGGGCTGGAGACGTCGAGGTGAAGGTACGTGGCGTCGAGGCCTTTGGCCCGGAGTTCCTCGGCGGTCTTCCGCCCGTCCTCGTCGAGGACGTCTGCGAGATACACCGTCGCACCTTCGTTTGCCAGCCGGAAGGCGTGGGCGGCTCCCTGGCCGCGGGCGGCGCCGGTGATGAGAGCGACGCGATCCACGAGGCGTCGCGGGGTTGGATCAGTGAGCGATGGGGTGGTGGACATGTTTCCCTTTCGATTGAAGCTGTGTCGGGTGGCCGTCATCGACCTCGACAACGAATCCTGCTTGTGTCGGTCTTAGACGATCCCTTGGGCGAGCATTGCGTCGGCGACGCGGATGAAGCCGCCGATTGATGCACCCGCCACGTAGTTGTCGGGGTCGCCCGTGTAGCTCGCAGCCGTGGCGCGGACGTGGTCATGGATCTGCCGCATGATGCTTTCGAGGCGCGCTTCGGTCTCCTCACGGCTCCATGACGCCCTCGCGGCGTTCTGTTGCATTTCCAACGCGGAAGTGGCTACACCGCCGGCGTTGGCAGCCTTGCCGGGGCCGAACAGGACTCCGGCATCACGGAACAAGGCGGCCGCACCGGCGGTGCAAGGCATATTGGCGCCTTCAGCAATGGCCTGGACACCGTTGCGGATGAGTTCCGCCGCGTGCTGTTCTTCGAGTTCGTTCTGCGTCGCGCAGGGCAGTGCGACGTCGCAGGGCAGATCGAAGACAGATCCGTCGGTCACGTACCGGGCCGACGGCCGTCCGGAGGCGTACTCGGACAGTCGGGCCCGCCGCACTTCCTTGACCTGCTTGAGCAGGGCGACATCAATGCCGGCCTCATCGAGGATGTAGCCGCCGGAGTCGGAACAGGCGATCACTGTTGCGCCAAGCGCCTGCGCCTTCTCGATGGCGTAGATCGCGACGTTGCCTGATCCGGACACCACCGCCCTGCGTCCTTCGAGCGACCACCCGCGGGTTGCGAGCATGTCCCGCAGGAAGTAGATGGCGCCGTAGCCCGTTGCTTCGGTCCTGGTGTGCGAGCCGGCCCACCCGACGCCTTTGCCCGTGAGAACGCCTGCCTCGAAGCGGTTCACGATGCGCTTGTACTGGCCGAACATGTACCCGAGTTCCCGGACGCCGACGCCGATGTCCCCTGCCGGCACGTCGGTGTGTTCACCGAGGTGTCGGTGCAGCTCGGTGATGAAGGACTGGCAGAACCGCATGATCTCCGCGTCGCTGCGCCCGGCGGGGTTGAAATCGCTGCCGCCCTTACCGGCGCCGATGCCCTGCCCGGTCAGTGCGTTCTTGAAGATCTGCTCGAATCCAAGAAAGCGGATGACCCCGAGATCGACGGTGGGATGGAACCGGAGTCCTCCCTTGAACGGTCCAAGAGCACTGTTGAACTCGACGCGGTACCCGCGGTTGACCTGCACGATACCGGCATCATCAACCCACGGGACACGGAACATGATCTGGCGTTCAGGTTCGACGAGTCTGTCGAGGATCCGGGCGTGAATGTATTCCGGATGCCGGGCCAGAACCGGGGCGAGATTGGCGAGCACTTCGTCGACGGCCTGATGGAACACTGCTTCCGCCGGGCTGCGGCGCCGAACGGTCTCGGCGAGGTCCGCGACGTAAGTGGATGGCGTGGTTTTTACGCAGGTGTCCACGATGGTCATGTTTCCTTCATTCCTTCTTGTTGCGTCGCTGAATGCCTATGACGGGCGCTTTTCTAAAGCGCTAACTTGCCGGCTGCTTTAGCCCGGGAGTGGGAGACGGATGCCGTGGCGCCGCCTGCCGGGGCCTGCGCTGCGGTTGAGAGGTTACGGTTGCGGGTTTCTTCTGCCCAGAAGATGCTGATCACAAAGCCCAGGAAGGTCAGCCCGGCCCCGATAAGCATGGTGGGTCCGGTGCCGAGTCCGATGAGTGAGACCGGGACGAGGTAGGTGCCAACGGCGGCGCCGATGCGGCTGACCGCGGTGGCCAGGCCCACGGCACTGGCACGCAGCTGGGTGGGGAAAAGCTCGTTCGGGTAGATGAAGACAAGGATGTTTCCGGCACCGTTGATCAGTGCGAAGAGGAAGAAGAACGTCATCACAAACCAACCCGGCGCGTCCGGCCAGATGCCCAGTGGAAGGAGGGCGAGGGCTCCGAAAAGGAAGCTTCCGAGGATTAGCGGACGCCTGCCGCGGCTCTCGACCCATTTCATGCCGGGGAAGGATCCGAGGAGGAAGCCCAGGTTGAGGATGATCTGTCCGAGAGTCGCCCCGGCGGTATCGTTGCCGAAGCCCAAGTGCGAAAGGATGATCGGACCGTAGGTGAACAGGGCGAACTGCGGGATGGCGAAGCACATCCAAGTCAGGCCGCAGAAAAGAATTCGGCGCAGGTTCATGCCGCGAAGCAGTTCGG
Source organism: Arthrobacter sp. B2a2-09 (assembly GCF_027587375.1). Lineage (GTDB taxonomy): Bacteria > Actinomycetota > Actinomycetes > Actinomycetales > Micrococcaceae > Arthrobacter. Next base: position 136,444 of record NZ_JAMXIC010000002.1, on the reverse strand, counting down.
TGAAACGGGTCCGACGCTCCGGCTCTTCCTGGGCCACCATGTCCGTGATCTCTTCAGTGGTGACTTCGCGGCCCAGTACCGATGAAATATCTCGGCGCGCCTCCTCGGTGCGTCCCCTGGTGATGAGCCACCTTGGGGATTCGTGCGCTCCCATGCGGAGCAGCATCACGATGACACCGAACACGGCGCCGCTGGCAAGCATCCACCGCCACGAACCGTTGCCGAAGGCGCTCGTAAATGCGAAGCCGACAAGGTAGGCCACGACGGCGCCTAGGAGCCAGACCACCGACAGCAGCCCGATCATTGAGCCCCGGTGCTTTTTGGGCATCCACTCGGTAAGAAGCGACGTGGCGATGGGATAGTCAGCGCCGACTGCAAGACCCACGATGAAGCGCAAGGCGATCAGCTGCCAGCCGGCATCGATCCAGAGGCATACCACTGATCCGATGATCATCACCAGCAGGTCCGCGGTGTACATCACCCGCCGCCCGATCCGGTCGGTGACCGGGCCGAAGACCAGGCTGCCGACGAAAAGTCCGATGAGGGAGACGGCACCTGCGATGCCGAGCGTTGCCGCGTTCAGGTGGAGGTCGGCGTTGGCTCCGGTGAGCGCTACGCCGATGATGCTGAGGAGAAAGCCGTCCAGGAACGGCCCGCCCGAGCAGGCTGCGATCAACCGTTTGTGATACTTCGTGAGCGGGCTGTCGTCGATGAGGTGGGTACTGCTCATTGGGGGTCCTTGGGGTTTCGGGTCACGGGGTTTGCAGCGTTCCGTCGGGCCGGACAGGACGCTTCACTTCGCGAGCTTTGCCGGGTTCGCCGGGGCCGTGGCTGCGAACGCGTCGAGCAGCCGTTCGGTGTCGGCGATCTGGTCATTCCAGATGTCGCGGGGGATGTCGATGCGGTCATCGGCTCCCTGGAGCCGCCCCAGGTAGGCGGCGATGCCGGCGTCGCCGTCCCCGGCGTCTTCGTGCATCGCGATCATCCGCGCCACGATTTTGGCCTGGACGCCGTAGACGGGGATCTGCGGGCCGCGGGGGGCGGTCATCCCGATGTAGTAGAGCTTCTCGAGTCCTTGCGGGATGATGCCCGCACCATAGCGAAGCGGATTGCCCTTGCGCCGTGGGACAAGTACGTCATCGAGGAACGGCAAGCTGGAGTGGAAGCCTGTGGCCCACAGGATCGTGTCGTAGTCCTTGGACGAACCGTCGGAGAAATGCACGGTGTGCCCGTCGAAGCGCTCGATGCCCTGGCCGATCACCCCGACGCGGCCGTGGTGGATCCAGTACAGCAGCAGGTCGTTCACGACGGCAGGACCGTCCGCGAGGGCGCGGTGCTCGGGCACCGGGAGTCCGGGGTAGTCGGTGTTCTGGCCGATCGAGACGCGGGCCAGCAGCCGTGCAATGAGGTCCTGCTCGGAGGGCGAGAACTCGGCCATGAAGCCGAGTTCGGCGCGCGGGCGGCCGAAGTACATTTTCGGCTGGAAGTACGCGCCGTGCCGGATGAGGACGTCGGCTTCGAGCCGGTGTTGTGCGACGTCGACGGCAAGGTCGCAGCCCGAGTTGCCGGCGCCGACGACCAGCACCCGCGTCCCTTGGATGTCGCCGACGTTTTTGTAGGCGCTCGAGTGGATCTGCTTTCCGGCGAAGGTGCCGGACACGGACGGAATCTTGGGATGCCACAGATGGCCGGGGGCGATCAGCACCCCGTCGTAGATCCCCGCGCCCTTGGATGTGGTCACGTTCCACCCTGCTGAGCCCAGTGGTCCGTCGGTTTCAACCGGGGTGACGGACAGGACTTCGGTGTTGAACATGATCCGTTGGTCATGCCCTCGCGCCTTCGCGAACGAAGCAATGTAGTCGCGGATCTGGTCGCGCCGCGGGAAGTGTGGGTAGTCCCGGGGCATCGGGAAGTCCTCGAAGATTGTCTGGTTGCGTGAAGTGATCAGGTGCAGGGCGTCGTAGTCGGTGTTCCAGTGCCCGCCGACCCGGTCGCTCTTCTCGTAGCAGTCCACGTCGAAGCCGCGCTGGGTCAGGGCGTCGAGGGCGGACAGGCCGGCTGCGCCGGCGCCGATCACGCAGTAGGTGCTCATAGTGTTCGTGTTCCTTCCGGATGAAATGGAGTGCGCGGGATGGTCAGCGGAGGACGTCGCCGCCGGAGAGGACGATGGTCTCCCCTGTCATGAAGGACGCGTCAGGGCTCGCCAGGATCGCCACCCACCGGGCGATCTCCTCCGGCTCGGCCACGCGGCCCAGCGGGATGCCGGCAGACGTGGCTTCCATGCGCCCGGTGGCCGCATTGCCGGGTGTATTGACCCATCCTGGCGCGATTGCATTCACGCGGATCCCCCGGGGCGCCAGTTCAAGGGCCAGCTCCTTGGTCAGCATGACGACGGCGGCCTTGGAAGCGCCGTAGAGAAGCTGGCCGGGGGAGACCGCGAACGCGTCGACGGAAGCGAAGTTGACGACAGCTCCTCCATTGGGCATATGAGCCACGGCCTCCGCGGTCGTGTTCAGGATGCCCAGCACGTTGACATCGAATATCCTGCGGTAGAGGTCCTCGGTGAAGTCGGCCAAGGTGCTGGGCGGGTAGATTCCGGCAACGTTCGCCAGGAGACCGACTTCCTTTGAGGTGCTGGCGACATATTCTGCTATGGCGTCGCGGACCTGGTCACGATTGGTGACATCCACCTCGACCGTTCGGATCGTTTCTCCTGCGACCTCGAACTCGGTTGCCACCCGGTCGAGGGCCAGGACGTCCCAGCCCTCCTTGACCAGGGCCTCCGAGGCCGACCGTCCCATGCCGCTCGCGGCACCCGTGACGATCGCGATTCCCAGGTTCGAAGCAAACATCATAGAAAATTCCTTAGTCTGGACTGGCTCGTTGTGCAGCAGATCACTTGAAAACTGCTGATAATCCAGTATCAGACGGGCCAAAAGGCCCGTCTACGGCCAGATGGGAAGGCCAGCCAAAGGTTTTTCCTAGGGATGCGATCTAAGCCCGAACTCCGCGTCGCGTGATTTCGCGGCGGGGTCTCCGCGGGAGCGGGTCTCCTTCCCGCAAGCGGTGCAATTCAGTCGGAGGCGCGGCCGGGGGGCCGGGTCCGAGCCATCTGAAGCCGGGCGAGGATTCGCCGGGCCAATCGCATGAATTCGGCCGTGGCCGGCGAGACCGCGCCCGCCCGGCGTGTGATGAACGCGTAATGCTCGGTAACGGGGGGCTCCAACGGAGCCCAGAAGAGTCCGTGCTCGGCGATCAGCGAGCGTCCCACGTGGAAGGATACGAGGGAGTCTCCGACGCCCTTCGCCGCGAGCTCGAGTGCGTGGGTCTGGAATTCCACCTCGACGATGGGGTCGAGTGTCACGCCGGCCGATTGGGCACGTTCCAAGAGCGAGACGCGCAGCGGATCGTCATGGGACCAGCGCGATTCGGAGAGGATCAGTGGGCGCTGCGCGAGCGTGGTTATCTCGACCGGCTCGCGGGTGTGCTCCTCCCGTCGCGAGACGTAGACCACCTGGTCTACGAACACGGACTGCGTCACCACGAGTTCGCGGCTGTCGATCGGGAGCTGGACCAATCCTGCCTCGAGATCGCCCTCGCGCACTGCATCGGCGACCTCCGACGAGTTCAAGCCTGTCACCCGGATGCGGACTCCGGGGTGCTGGGCACGAAACTCTTGGATCAGCTCGGTCAGCAGGTACAGGTGGGCGCTGCTGAAGGTGCCGAAGGACACCGTCCCCTCCTCGAGGGAACGGACTCGCCGGCTCGTCTCAGCCATCGAGACGACGTCGGCGATCGCCCTTTCAGCAAGGGGCAGAAGGTCCTGACCTGCGTCGGTGAGGATCAGTTTCCGTGCGGTGCGTGTGAACAGGGCAACCTCAAGCGTCCGTTCGAGCGCCGCGATCTGCTCGGACAAGCTCGGCTGGGCGATGTGGTGCGCCTCGGCCGCGGCGGCGAACGTCCGCAGGCGGGCCGCGGTGACGAAGTACTCAAGCTGCCTGATCGTTGGGAGAGGCACGCAGGCCCCCTATCTATAGGAACATCCTTTGTCTCCCACAAGATACTCCACATTGCTCCTAACTATCACGGTTGATGTACTTGGTGACCAACGCAGGGAAACGCTTCGTGAGAAGAGAACGAACAATCCCTCCGTCACAATCGCCGCCGCACCGGCGACGCCCCCGCTTCGCCACAGAATCTGTCCAGCCTGAAGACCTCTCCGCCATCCGGGTTCTGAATCTCCCAGCCGACCGCCCGGCGCCCACGTGGTCCGAGCGCGCCTTTTCCGGAAGCACCCGCCCCAAGCAAAGGAAGCTACCCCGCCATGATCCCCACCCCGACGCCCCGCACCTTCCGCACCATTGCCTTCCTCGGCGTCATCGCCGCCGCCGTCGCCCTTTCGGGCTGCGAGGCCCCCACATCAGCCGCGCCCGCCGTCTCATCCAACTGCACCCCGAAGGACAAGGGACTGACGACGTACACCCCCGGCACGCTGACCGTCGGCGTCCCCGAAAACCCGCCTTACACCAAGACCGAGGGGACCAGCGCCTCGGGCCTGGAAATCGACGTCGTGACAAAGCTTGCCGCAGCAGAATGCCTCAACGTCGCCTACGTTCCTATCACCTACGCAAACGGCATCCCGATGATCAGCGAGCAAAAGCGGACCGACATCAGCACCGGCGGGTGGTACGTCACTGCGGCCCGCGCCAAGCAGGTCGGCTACACGACGCCGACCTTCTACGACACCATGGGCATCGTCTCCAAGAAGGACGCCTCAACCGTTTCGGACCTCCAATCGCTCGGGGCCGTCGGCACCGGCACCGGATTCTCCTGGAACGAGGACATGACCAAGGTCCTGGGCGGGAACCTCAAGCAATACCCGGGCACCGTCGAAATGAAACAGGACCTGATGAACGGGCGCCTGCAGGCCTCGCTCGACGGGTACGCCGTCGCCGTCGCCGCCTATAAGGGGACCGACTTCAAAGTGGAGCCTGCCAAGAAAGACGACCGGGTAGCGATCACTACATCGCAACCGACCATCGCGTTCCCCGTTGCAAAGGAGAACACCACGCTCTCCAACGCCTTCAGCGCACTGATCGACTCCTACCGAACGGACGGGACCCTCGCCGCCCTCCTGGCGAAATACGACCTCCCGGCCGAGCTCCTTGTACCCGCAGACAAGGCCGCAGCCTCCATCCGTTGACCCCCCTCAGCGGGGCGCCGACCGCTCGGCGCCCCGCTTATACCCAAGGAGTTCCGCCGTGTCCCAGCAGCTGATTACGGAATCGCAACAAGTCACGTCCGCAGGCGTGACGATCACGAACCTCTCCAAGAGCTACGGCGACAACCAGGTTCTCGACAACATCTCCATTAACGTCAAGCCAGGCAGTGTCACAGCACTGATCGGTCCCTCAGGATCTGGAAAGAGCACCCTGCTGCGCTGCATCAACCTGCTCGAAACCCCCGACGAGGGCACGATCACCGTTGGGACAACCACCGTTGAGGCGGGCACAAGGGTCAGCGACCGCGCCCTTCTTGACCTCCGCCGCCAGGTCGGAATGGTTTTCCAGTCCTTCAACCTGTTCCCCCACATGAGTGTTCTTCGCAACGTTGCCTTTCCGCAGGAGAAGATCCTCGGACGCAGCCGGGAGGAAGCCGAAGAACGCGCCCTCACCCTCCTGGACCGAGTGGGTCTCCGTGAAAAGGCACATCAGCACCCTGACCGATGCTCAGGCGGCCAGCAGCAGCGCATCGCCATCGTGCGGGCGCTGGCATTGAACCCCCGGGCAATGCTCTTCGACGAACCGACCAGCGCCCTCGACCCGGAGGTGGGCCTCGAAGTCCTGGCCGTCATGCGGGAACTCGCCGCAGGCGGCATGACCATGATCGTGGTCACACACGAGATGCAGTTCGCGCGCGATGTCTCTGACCACCTCGTCGTCATGGCGGACGGCCACATCATCGAAGAAGGCCGCCCCGCTGAGATCATGGCCAACCCCGTCCAGGAGCGTACCCGCCGCTTCCTCAGCGCCGTCCTGGAGCGCTGACGTGGACGCAATCGCCCTTGTCCTCCTAGGACTACCCATGACACTGCTCGTAACGGTTTCATCCTTTGGGATCGGCGCGATCGTCGGCATTCCGCTCATGCTCGGGCTGCGTTCGAATTACCCCCCAATCCGGGCCGTGTTCCGCGTGATCGTGGACCTCATACGCGGGGTGCCCACCATTGTGTGGCTGTTTCTGCTCTACTTCGGCGTGACTTTCGGCCACCTGCGGCTCAGCTCGCTCTCGGCCGCCATCGCCGGACTGGGGATCGTCTCGAGCGCCTACCTGGCTGAGATCTACCGCGGCGGCTTCGCAACGCTCGCCCGCGGCCAGATTGAGGCATCCCACGCGCTAGGCCTTGGCCGAACCACCACGTTCATCCGTGTGCTCGCACCCCAGGCGCTGCGCACCTCGCTGCCTTCGATCACCACCTTCCTGCTGGCCCTCTTGAAGGATTCCTCAATCGCGTCGACCATCGGCGTGACCGAAATGGTGTTCTCGGCCACCACCTTCTCGCGCCAGAACCCCGGCACCGCGGGCCTCATGCCGTTCTTCATCGCTGCAGGCGTGTACGTCGTCGTGAGCGTCCCGCTCGCGGTCGTCGCGAGGCGGCTCGACTCCCGACTCCGGAGGAACCACTGATGGACCTCGTTCAATACCTCCCGCAGCTGTGCCAAGGACTGCTCGTGAGCCTCCAGCTCACCGTGATTTCGGTGGTCTTCGGCTACGCAGTCGGCCTGCTCCTCGCTCTTGGTGTCTCATCCCGGCTGTCGTGGCTGAAATGGCCCGCGCTGGTTATCGTAGAGGTCGGGCGAGGCATCCCTTCGCTCGTCGTCCTCTACGTCGTCTACTACGGTCTGCCATCCGTCGGTCTGCTCTTCGACAACTTCGCTGCCGCCGCCATCGGCCTCACTTTCACGGTTGCGGCATACTCATCGGAGATGCTCCGCGCGGGCATCCAATCGGTACACCGCGGGCAAAAGGAAGCTGCGATGGCCCTCGGACTCCCGCAACCATCGACCTTCACCCGCATCATCCTCCCGCAGGGTCTTCGCTCATCGATACCGGCCCTCATGGGCCTGGCCATCCAGTCATTCCAAGGCACGTCGCTGGCCTACTCCATCTCAGTGAGCGAGTTGATGAGCAACGCCTACCAGAGCAGTTCCATCACTTTCCAGTACCTACAGATCTACGCGATCACGGGACTGGTCTTCGCTGTCATCGCCGTGCCGTCGACCTGGACCTCTGTCTGGGTGGAACATCGGCTTGCGAAGGGGTTCGCCTGATGAAGACTATAACTTGGCTCGAATCCACGCATGGGGACCCCGAACTCCACGAGCTGTGGGAATTCCTCGCACAGCAAGTAGAAGTCCTCGCCGCAGGCCGGGCGAAGACGCAGCTGCGCCACGTCTCGGTTGCCGCAGGCGGCATCCGCACGCCCGCGAACCGGCTCATGAGCGACGCGGCCATTCTCGCCAGCAGCCTCAACATGCAGATGGAATCCGACGCCGTAGTCATCGGTTGCTGGGGCGCTCCGACAGAAGCGGTTCGATCTGCGCTCAGCGTCCCGGTCACCAGTCTTCCCGATGCCAGCATCCGTGCAGTTGGAAGCCTCGCCAGACGAGCGGTGGTCGTGACCGTTGCGCCATCGCTCGCACCAATCTTCACCGACGACCTCGTCCGTTTGGGTGCAAGCGGATTCCTCCATGATCGCCCGGTCCGCGCCTATGACCCCGAATCGACCCACGAAGATGTGCTGCCAGCCATCAGCGATCCGGCCGATCTCATTCATCGCTTCGACAAAGCGGCCGAAGAGGCGGTTCGTGACGGGGCGGACGCGATCGTTGTAGGCTGCGGCTACCTCGCTCCGATCTTCACCGCTCATGGCTACGAGAGCGTCCTAAAGCACCCGGATGTCCCGGTATTGGACTGCAACCGACTTGCCTTCGAGCACGCGCTGCAGCTCCTCGCGCTGGACACGGCAGGGATCCGACCTACCCAGCGGGGATATGTGCGCCCCGTCGGAGCTCGGGAGGATTTGCTCGCAGAGGCAGCAGGGCGGTTAGCGAACCCCAGCACCCCAAAGACAAAGCGCCGCTCCCCCCGGCTCGGACCTGCTGCCGCCCCGGGGATAGCGAAAGGCGAACAATAATGAGACGTCAAGACACCGTCCAAACCAGCGGCACGGGCCGCCCCCACCTGCCACAGACCGGAGAACACTGCCCCACGACCGGCTGGTGGCTCGTACCGGGTTCCGGCCGGCCGCGTTTCATCTCTGAAGGGGACTTGATGCCGCCCATCGACGGTCGTCCCGTGACGTGGGCGAAGCAACACACTTCCGCCTCACCGTCGCGGAAGCTGACTCCGATACCGGCTGCAACACTCGTTGACGAGCCAGCTTTGAGCATAGGTCCCCCGGAGGGAAGTTTCCCGTCTCCCACCGACGGAGGATGCGACGAGGGCTGCCCACTCTGCTCGCTCCCCGAAACCGACTGAATGCCCGTCCCCGTGCTCATAGAACTCCGCCAGTCCGTGGGCCCTTTCTTGTCTAACCGTGAAGCCTGCCCGCCGGATGGTGAACGGCACCAGGGACAAGTCGGCTGTCGCAAAGCGCACTCGCGGTTCCGGTCCCGGAAGACGATCGGTTCGTCATGCAGTACCCGACGAACCGCACTATGAATAGTCATGACCACAGAATCAGACACAGACTGGCGGGCCCCACTCCCCCCGGAACGTGCCCAGACATCTTGTCCCGGCAAGACAAGCCCATGAACTAGCAACAAAGGAGAAAATCGGAGGGCCCGAACAGGCACCCGGCCACACCAACGGCCACCAACAAAAACGGCCCCGAAGGAACCCACAAAAAGCTGATTTGTGCACAGTCAGAGGGCCAAAGGCCCCCTGACCTGCGGAAACACGTGCCCAAGGTGGGACTCGAACCGCATTCCAGCCCTTGAAAACGGTAATACTGGAATTGGTCTTGAACCGGTGTGACCCGCTTGAAAACTGACGTGCCTGCGGGTGCTGTCTTCCCTGTGATCTGTCCGCCGGTTCAAGTTCCGCTATAAGCGCGTTGAGCCAGGCGGACATGACTTCATAGGAGCCTGATTCGACCAGTCCCATTACCGTTTTGTCTGCCCACCTGGCCCACGTGACCGTCAACTAATCACTGGTACCTGAGGGGCAGTTTCCATTTTGGCAAAAGAACCGCTAAATGTCTTCGTCGGCGTCGACACGCATGCCGATACTCACCACGTCGCCATCATCAGCGAGTACGGCAAACCTCTGGCCGATCAGGAGTTCCTCGCCGTGGGCTCCGGATACCGCAAAATCCTGGACTTCATTGCCACTCATGGAACGGCTGCCGCGGTGGGGGTCGAAGGAACCGGCTCATACGGTGCCGGGCTGTCCAAGGTGCTCCGCAGCGAAGGGCTCACTGTCCTGGAGATCAACCGGCCGAACCGGGCCCAGCGTCGCCTGAAAGGCAAATCCGATCCCCTGGATGCCTACCAGGCAGCCCAGTCGGTACTGGCTCAACGAGGCCTATCGACCCCGAAAGCCAAAGACGGACCCGTCGAATGCCTGCGGATCCTACGTACCGCGCGCTCTTCGGCAATGAAAGCCCGCACGGCAGCAATCAATCAGATCAAGGGTCTCCTCGTGTCGGCACCGGACGCTCTCCGGGCGAAATACAGGGGAATGGCCACTCCCGCCATGATCACCGCCCTCCAGCGGAGCAGGCCGTCAGGCCATGTGGCCGACCCGGAATACATGACGGCCCTGACCTTGAAAACCCTGGCCACCCGTTACCAGGCTTTGGCCGAGGAAATCACCGCCGCCGATGCTGCCCTGCAAGAAATCCTCGATTCCTATGCGCCCTTGCTCTGCGACCTCCCAGGCGTAGGACCGGACGTTGCCAGCCAGCTCCTCGTCACCGTGGGAGACAACCGGGGACGGATCGGAAACGAAGCCCAGTTCGCGGCACTCGTCGGGGTTGCACCCATCCCGGCATCGTCAGGAAAAACGACCCGCCACCGGCTCAGCCGAGGTGGTGACCGCAACGCAAACCGTGCCCTGCATCAAGTGGTGCTGACCCGCATGTCTTCGTGTCCACGCACGAAAAACTATGTCAGTAAACGCACCACCGAAGGAAAAAGCAAGCGAGAGATCATGCGTTGTCTCAAACGCTACGTATCCCGTGAAATATACCGACAGATATTCAACCCGGTACCGGCACCAGGCATCACCGACCTACGCCAGAAACGCAAAAGCCTCGGGTTGACCATTAACACGGTCGCCGCCGAACTCAGCCAATGGCCCTCCATTATCTCCCGCCTCGAACGAGGCCTCATCCGCAACGACGACCTCGCAACAAGCTACCGGAAACGGCTCGAGGAGCAAGCGACTCAAAAAACGAATTGACAACCATAGGAGCATCACTGGGAACTCCCGAAAACATCCCGAGTACGGCCCGGTCCGGCCCCGGTACGGCCCAGTCCGACGGCAAGAGTGTGCACATTGTGCACACCCCGTTTTTCGCTTAGAGACCGTTGCGACGCTACTCCCCCGCCTTGGGATATTCGGCTTGGCCATAGGTCGTTGCAGGTACGGCCTTGGCCGTCACTGGCCAAGCCCTTGCAAGCACCACTACCTTCAAATGACGTACAAGGATGTCAGGGGCCGCGGTTGACCGTCGGGCGCTCTTTCAGGGTCCGGCCGATCTTCTCGACCGAGGCGAACCACGACAGCATGTCCTGGTCAATCGCGCCGATGCCCGTTCGCATGTTGGCGAGCTGGGCTTCGATTCGGCTGTTGATGAGGGGTTCAAGATGCGCGACACGGTTCCGCAGGCGGTACACGCCCTCCACCGCCCGCTCCAAGTCATGGACCGGTCGTTTCAGGTTCGGGAATGCCGAACTCAGCGCCTGATCCCACAGTAGCTGCTTCCCGGCATCCTTACGGCCTGGCAGCATGAACCGCCACGTGCCAAGCGACATGGCCGCAAGAAGATCCTCGTGCAGCGGCTCCCGCTGGTGCTTGGGCCGCAGGCGCGTTGATCTCCCCGCGCGTGATCTGGCATCGGGAATGTCTCTGCCGACGATCCGCTCTATCAATACCGACGGATCCAGAAGCCAGTCCGAGGAGTGGGCCTGTCCGGTTTTCGGGTTTGTCTGGGTGGCGTTCCAAAGACACAGTTTTTCATCGAGGGCATTACGAAGGACGACCTCGAAAATGTGCAGGGCCTCATAAGCAGCGCCGGAGAGCCGGATGTTCCACCGGTACAGGTGAACGGCATCCTGCAGGCTCCCGGCAGCCTCAAGATACGGTGCCAACCGGGCGTTGCTCAACCGGCGCAGCAGCACAGACTCGATGCTTTTTGGTTCAGACTTAGCCACGGTAGTAAACTGTAGAGGAAGACAGGGGCAGGTTCCCTGTTATGGATTACTGAGGGTCCCGCAGCCAGGAGCTGCGGGGCCCTCAGCCATTTACGACCGGATCCCGAAATGGGCCAGGCAGAAGGACCCGCCCACCAGTCAGCTGGCGGGCGATCCACGAATCCTCCGGCCGCTGCTGGTTTGGTCAGCCTCCGTGTGCGATCACGCCCGGGACTGCTTGGTGCCCTTCCAACGTAGAATCAGGCCATGGTGCGGATCGAGGAACTGACGGACACAGACTCCGGAACGTTTGCCTTCCGCACATCGACAGGCTCCCTCTACCGGATCGCCCTCGGCAACTCCCCAAGCCTCACGCGTCTGCCAGCGGACCAAGACCCAGAAGCCGCTTACCGAACGGCAGGGGTGTCGGTTCTCAGGATGGACACCCAGGAGATTCCCCTGCTGGGCATCGGGAAACTCAAGGTAGGCGAAAGGGCCGTCCTTTTCCTGGACATTGTCGGTGACGGGCTCACCGTCACAGCGCGCGACACCAGTGAAGTCGTCAGCATCCACCTTCTCAAGAGCCACGGGCCAATCTGAGCTGTCCGACCAAGCGATCGCCCCGGACGGGCTGCATCCGGTCGCCGAACCGGTGGCGGCGCTGGGGATAACCCGAGGCGTTGTATCCGGCAGTTTGCTCGCGGCCGGTCGCCCCCGGGCCGATTTCGTCCCGGAAACTGCTCGAAGTAGATGTGCTCTTCCCTCATGCCTGCTTCGCTGAGCGCGTCAAACTGCATCCTGCAATGCTGATCGGTGGCCACCTACCGGCGCGTATCCCGGAAGCAACCCCATGCCGCTCATGCCAGATCGAGGGTGTGCCATTTTGCCTCGAGGCCTTGTGGTGGGACTCCCCCCGTGAGACAGACTCGGTGAGACACCTCTGGCCGCATAACAGGTGAAAATGCGGTGCTTGGCAGTTCCTCATCAAGCTAGAGACACCAACTCGGTTGGTTCTTAGGAACAGGGGTCCGTTGTCGAGGCTGCCCTCGACAGTTTCAACCGATACCGTATCGAACGATCACATTGCTTAGTAAGGTTGTTCTTATGGCCAACGACGTTCCTCGCCAACCCACCACCTCCCGTGCCACCGGCCGCCCCGGGGACGCTTCTCCCTTCGCCCTGGGACTACTGCTGCGCAGGGCGCACTGGCGCGCGGCCGCCGTGATGGCGGAGGCGCTCGGGCCGCTTGGCATCGAGTTGCGGCATTTCGCCGTGCTGATCGAGCTAGTTAACCGCGGTCCCACCATGCAGCGGGATCTGACGACCGCTACCGGCTCGGACAAGGCGGGAATCATGCGGGTCGTGGACGACCTGGAGCGAAGAGGGCTGGCCGTGCGCAAGACCGTTCCGGGGGACCGGCGGGCGCGGGCCGTGGAGATCACACCTCGGGGACTCGAACTTTTCGACGCAGCCCATGTGGCGGCGGAACCGCTTGCCGAGCGTCTCGTCGCGGAACTGGAGTCCGACGAGCCCGAGCGGCTGATGGATCTGCTGACCCGTATTGCCCACACGGCTGATAGTGAACCGTAAGCGCGGCGCACCTGCACAGCCACGAGGGGCCGTGAGACGCCCTCGAACGAGGGCGTCTCACGGCGTCCATGGGCCAAGGCTAAGCCACGCGCGCCGCGATTTCCTTGGCCTTGGTGGTCGCGTCCTCGAAGGCGCGCTTGCGGGAGGCCTCGTACAGGGGGACTAGTTCTGACATGGCCGGGTTGCGGGTGGCCATGGTGAGTTCCGGGACGATGAAGTCCAGGTCCAGGCCGAGGGTGCCCTTGAGGACGGCTTCCAGGTAGTTCTGCACGAACTCGTAGCCCTCGCGCGGGGTGCCCGGCCCGTAGGAGCCGCCACGGCTGGCGACGACGACCGCGGGGGTGCCCTGGGCGGAACGGGACTCGCCCGCGGTGCGGCCGAGCAGGAGCACGTTATCCAGCCATGCTTTGAGGGTCGAGGGGATCGAGTAGTTGTACATCGGGGCACCGATCAGGACGGCGTCCGCCTGCTCCAGCTCCTCGATGAGCCTCACACGCGCGGTGAACGCCGTGGACTGCCCCGGCGTGCGCCCGGGCGGGGCGGCATAGCCGGCGGACCAGGCGTCGGCAGTGATGTGCGGGACGGGGTCGGACGCGAGGTCGCGGTAGATCACCGTGCCCTCCGGGTGCTGCTCCTCCCAGGTCTTCCGGAAGGCGGCGGTCACCGAACGGGACGAGGACGCCTCGCCGGGGAACACGGACGTGTCGATATGCAGCAGTGTGGTCATGCGCTTTCTCCTAAGGTGATGCCCGCGGCGGAAGCCAAGGGCTAAGGGCTCGTGCTCAGCGGTAGTCCAGAGCACGATAGTATTGAATGATACTATCTTGTATGAAACGATAACACTCGAGCAGATTGGAAAGTGGTTGATCATGGACGTCTATGAAGCGGTTACCAGCCGAAGGGCGGTGCGCGGATTCACCGACCGGCAAGTCCCGGGTGAGGTGCTGGGGCGCGTTCTGTCCGCCGCGGCTTGGGCGCCGTCGGGATCGAACATTCAGCCGTGGCACGCCTACGTGCTGAGCGGCGCGCCGCTGGCTGAGTGCAAGAGACGCGCCACCGAGCGTCTGGCCGCAGGCGACCCGTGGGACGAGCCAGAGTACAAGCAGTACCCGACCGCGCTGAAGTCCCCGTACCACGAGCGCCGTTCCGCCTTCGGCGAGCAACGCTACGGTGCACTCGGCATCGCGCGCGATGACCTGGAGGCGCGCCAGCGGGCCGCTTCCTCGAACTGGGACTGTTTCGGCGCGCCCGCCGCCCTGTTCTGCTACATCGACCCCGACATGTGCTCGCCCCAATGGGCCGATGTCGGCATGTACCTGCAGACCGTCATGCTGCTGCTCCGCGCCGAGGGGCTGCACAGCTGCCCGCAGATGGCTTGGGCGAAGTTTCACAAGACCGTCGCAGAGGTCCTCTCACCCCCGGAGGAGCTCATCCTCTTCTGCGGCTTGTCGATCGGGTACGAGGACGACACGATGGACTTCGCCCGGACAGGCCGGGCGTCGCTCGAGGAGACGGTGACGTTCGTCGATGGTCTCTAACACACACCCCAACGAAAGGAATGTCATGAAAATCGCAGTCATCGGCGGTACCGGGCTGATCGGGTCGCAGGTCGTCAAGAATCTGAACGCCGCCGGGCACGACGCCGTGCCGCATTCGCAGTCCACGGGAGTCGACGTCATCAGTGGCGTAGGAGTGGACGAGGCCGTGGCCGGCGCCGACGTCGTCGTCAACCTGACGAATTCCCCGACCTTCGACGAAGCCTCCCCGGCCTTCTTCCAGACCTCGATGGACCAGCTATTGGCCTCGGCCAAGAAGGGCGGCGTCGGCCACTTCGTCATTCTCTCGATCGTTGGCGCGGACCAGGTGCCGGAACTGGACTACTACCGTGCCAAGGTGCTCCAAGAGAGGATCCTCGCGGCCGGGCCCATCCCCTACTCAATCGTCCGGGCGACGCAGTTCATGGAATTCATGGACGCGGTCCTGGCCTGGACCGCCGACGGCGACACCGTCCGGTTGCCCGCCACGCCGATCCAGCCGATCGCGTCCAAGGACGTGGCCAAAGCGGTGGCGGAGGTCGCCGCAGGCAACCCGCTGAACGGCATTCGCAACATCGCCGGTCCCGAGGTCTTCTCCCTGGACGAACTGGGCCGAATCACCCTGTCCCGCAAGGGCGACAAACGCGAAGTTGTTACGGACCCGACCGCCGGCATGTTCGCCGTCATCAAGGGAGACGCCCTTACCGACAAGGACGCCCACCTCGCCCCCACCCTCTACGCCGACTGGATTTCCTGACCCACCGGGCAGTTATGCGGCGGGGCACGCGGGAATCCCATGCGCCCGGACCGGGCGTCCTTAGCGATTCCACTGATTCCATGACGAGGATGGAGCCCGCGGATCCTACTGAGCCGCATCCGGTGAAGATGCGGCGCTCATTCCAGGGTGCCCTTTTCTGATAACAGGTAAAGGTGCCGTGTCGAAGAATCGGTATTCCCCCATGGGGGCGCGGATTGTTCCGGCGGCTTCCGCTTTCTCCCGGATAAAATCATGGTCACCCCTGGAAAGTACAACCTGTCCATTCGGGTCAAGCTCAATGTCCCCGTGCGGGTCTTTGCCGAATTTCGCCGACATTGCCGGGGGCAGGAGCAGACATGCCGGATTTTCCAGAAGCCATGTCCGGGTCTCGGAATCGAGCCGGTCCCACTCATCCTTGATGTTCACGCTTGCTGATACCAACTTCGTGTCCAGTTTGCCGAAACTGAATTCCGACCAGACTACGCCCGACCCCAAAAAGAATGGTAAGAACTCTTCCATGCCGGACTTGTCCGCCGAACCCCGGGACAACGCTCGGAGCTGTTAGTGACTGTCAATCAACAAACGGCCGGGCTGCCGTGTCACGACTGTCGAGAATGGGATTTAGTTGTGCAATCCACAACATGCGCCGTGGCCGCCTGTTCCCGGATGTCCCTGACCGCGGCGGCTGCTGCCGCCATGTCTTCGTACGCCTCCGACTTTGCCAGGGTTTCCCCGGCGGAATTGACGAGGTTTATCCGGACCCCTCGCGGTTCAGCGTCTACAAGTTCGAATTGGCCAGGCATCGGCGTCCCCTTCGCGATTGGTGCGTTGACGTTCGTGCCGGCGAGCGCATCGCCGAAACAACAAGTATATGACAACTATGTCAACAATCATGAATTGTCAGCAGAAAAGAATGTGTTATTCCTTCACGGTCAAGAACGGCAGCCAACGGCAGGGCTCGGTTCGCTGCGGTTTGCCGAGCCGTTATGCCGGTGGTTATCGACAGGCGGGGCAGCCGGGCGATGAGGGACTGCGCAGCCGTCGACGCCTGAACGAACTTTGTCGAACTGGGCGATCACCCCGATCACCCCGTTCTGGGGCGCCGAGCACCGCCATTGCCCAGCAGGACAGCGGCCGCCGCCGACAGAGCCATCGAGGCGATGAGCCAGTCGCTGCACATCACTCCCATAATCTGGGCGGTGCCGACACCAAGGACCGGGACAGAGATGCCGGACGCGGCTTTGACACGGCAGATCCGGTACAGCATCCCGTCCGACCTGCCTTGCCCTGCGAGAGCATCCAGCAAGCATGACACGAACTGCCAACGCCGCGAAGAGAACTGTGACGAGGCGACAAAGAGGCTCCAC
Organism: Arthrobacter sp. B2a2-09; assembly: GCF_027587375.1. Classification (GTDB taxonomy): domain Bacteria; phylum Actinomycetota; class Actinomycetes; order Actinomycetales; family Micrococcaceae; genus Arthrobacter. The sequence continues at coordinate 119,775 of NZ_JAMXIC010000002.1, read as the reverse complement.
CGACGAAACAGGAACGAGGCCCGGCGGGGCCGGCGTGCCTCACGTCCTCTTCGAGAGTGACGCAGCGCCGTTCGATGTTTGGCGAAGAAGGCGTTTCAGCAAGCGGCGCTGGTCGGATTGCACGCTCACGTCACCGCTCGCCTACTGGGGTTGTAACGTAACCGGATCAAGGCCCGAACAACCTCAGTGACGATTGAGCATCTGAGCAACTGCTGCTGGGCCTGCCACCAGCTCTCCACAATTTGGAGGATAAGCGGCGCGTCCCTCCTGTCCCGCTGCCAGGAAACAACTGATGCCATCAGGACAGACATGCCCTTATGGCCAACCGAACGCATCGAGACTGTAGTCGCCGGTGACGTTGGAGCAATTCTGGGAGCCAGCCTTCCACCCATGGCTCCGTTACGGATGCACCACTCGAAGAAGGCCGGATAGACCTCCTTGGCCTATGGGTGTGCCCATTGCAGGACAGGCTTCTTCGGTGACGGCTCCCTCGCCATGGAGTCCAGTGGAATCGGTCACCGTCCCGGTGACCGCCGGCATTCCTCTCGCTGTTGACATCCTCACCAAGTCCACCACCTGTGCGCCGATAAAGGCTTCGGACCATGCAGTCAGGGACGGGCCTGAGACTTCCGGGCCAACGTTTGACGGGTGCATTCCAGACCAACATCAGGCCCGCCAGCCCTCAAGCCCAGACCAGAAGACGTTGCCGTAGTGGGAAGGCAGATCTCCGAAAAGACGCCGTGCCATCGTGGCCGGACATCGGACCCGGACCGCGGAGACTCAACTTCGCGTTCCTGGTCCTCGACCCGCACCTTCGAACAGCAAATAGGACGAGTTCAAACACATAGAGAACCCGCGACGCCGGTGGCTCTGGACGTGTTTCCCGGTGGTGGCGATGATAAACACATGCGCGAGGACAAGATGATCAACCGCAGTTTGCGAATGGCACCCCGCGTTGTGGAGGCGCACTGGCATGTCACCCAAATCAGACCACGCGGAGCATATTGCCGCGCCCGGCGCCTTCAAGCCCGACAGGCAGTTCCTGACTGACTACTACGCTCATGTACCCACGGAGGATCTGCGGAGCTACAGTCCTGAGACGCTCCGGGCGCGGGCCGGGCACCATCTGAAAGTGGCGTCGTCGCGGGCTCCAGGACGGGCCGCAATCGGCATCCTGAACGAGCTGGACGCGAGTATCGTTGCCGTGGTTGCCGAGGACATGCCCTATCTGGTTCACTCCGTAACGGCGGAGCTCACCCGTGAAGGGGCCTCGATCCGGCTGCTCGTGCATCCGATCTTCCATGTGCTGCGCGATCCGGATTCCCGTATGCTGCTGGGCGTCCGCCCTGGCCCTTCCAGAGAAGGACTCCTGGAAGAGTCCCTGGGGTCGGCCCGTGGAACGTGCGAGACCTGGGTGGCCGTGGAAATCGCCAAGCTGGCTGATGAGACCGCCACGCGCGAGCTCACGGAACGCCTGCACAGGGTGTTGGACGATGTTCGCGTTGTCGCCGATGACGAGGGAGCCATCAGCAGGAAGGTGTCCGAGGCTGTCACCTCGGTGGGCGGATTCCCCGAATCCGTGGTTCCGCCACGAGGACAGCTTCGTGAGTTGCTTCTCTGGATGGCTGACGGCAACTTCCTGTTCCTCGGTTACGCCGAATTTGAGCTCACGACGGCGGGCGGCCAGGAAATGCTCGCCGAACGGCAAGGCTCCGCGCTCGGTCTGTTGAGGCGGCCGCAGCGGGACGCCGCCAAAAGCGCCGGGCCGGACGCACCCAATATCCGCGAGCCCCACGCACTCGCTCTTGCCACCTCCGAGCTGCGGTCCACGGTCCTGAGGCGCTCGTACCTGGACGAAGTGCGCCTGCAAGTGTTCGACGCAACCGGCCGGGCTACCGGCGAACGGCGCTTCTTGGGGTTGTTCACGCCCGGCGCCGGGCACGAGTCGGTCCTGCGGATTCCGGTACTCCGGGAGAAAGTCCAGGCAGTCAGCGAAAGACTGGGGGTTACGCCCCGATCCCACCAGGCCAAGGAACTCATGGCTGTCCTGGAGACCTTTCCGAGGGACGAGCTGTTCCACATGGAGGCGGATGGCCTCGCCCGCCTGGCGGGCGAAATTCTTCGTGCCGAGGTGCTGCAGCGGATCCGCGTGTTCCTTCGTCCGGACAGCTTTGGACGGTTCGTGTCGGCGCTCGTCTTCTTCCCGCGCCGCCGCTACAGCACGGCGGTGCGGCTGTTGATGGAAGAAGAACTCAGGCGGGCGTTCAAGGCGGACTCTGTCGATTTCGAGGTCCGCCTGACCGAGTCACCCATGGCCCGGGTGTTCTTCCGGATCCATGGTGATGCAGCGCCGGACGCGCCGGCGTCCAACACCGACGTCGTCGACCCTTCCCAGCTCGAGCGGCGCCTGATCGCTGCTACCCGCTCCTGGTCGGACGGGCTCGACGATGCGATCCGTGACCGCTTCCCGGCAGCAGAGGCCGCAAGGCTCGCCGGGCTCTGGTCGGACGCATTTCCCGCCAGTTATCGCGCGGTCTACGACGTGGAAGCCGCGGTCACGGACATCATCAATTTCGAGACGTTCGACCTGGACGGTACAGGCGGCAGACCATACGGGGACCCGCTGCTCACGGTCTACGTCAGGAAGGGCGCCTCGAGCACGCTCGTGGAGGACGCCCGGATCCGCCTTTACCTGACAAAGCCCAGGAGCCTCACGCAGATCCTGCCCTTCCTGCACAACCTCGGGCTCGAAGTACTGGACCAACGGCCTTTCGAAGTCCGGCGGGGGAATGGACAGGATTTCTTTCTCTACGACCTCGGCGTGAAGTATCCCGACGGCGTCGACCCCGGGGAAACCAGCGGCCTGCTCGCGGATGCCTTCACGGCCGCCATGCGGGGGGACATCGAATCCGACCGGATCGACGCACTCGTCATCCGGGAGCGGGTGGGTTGGCGGCACGCCGCAATCCTGAGGAGCTACGCGAAGTACCTCCAGCAGCTGGGGACCACCAACTCGTACGGTTTCATCGCGGACACGCTGATCAGCAACGTCCGGGCAACGCGCGCGCTCCTGGCCCTGTTCCAAGCGAAGTTCGATCCAGGGCTGGACGAGCCTGACCGTGTCCGGAAAACTGCTGACGCGAAGAAAGAGTTGACGGCCGCCATCGACGACATTCCGGTCCTCGACGCAGACCGTCTGCTGCGCACCTTCATGAACCTCGTGGAAGCCACAACGCGGACCAACTACTTCCTGGACAAGGCCTACCTGAGCTTCAAAGTCAATCCTGCGGCGATCACCGGTGCACCGTTTCCGCGGCCGAAATACGAGATCTGGGTCTACTCGCCGCGGGTGGAAGCCGTCCATCTGCGCTTCGGGGACTTGGCGCGCGGGGGGGTGCGCTGGTCTGACCGAAGTGAGGATTTCCGGACCGAGGTCCTGGGGCTGGTCAAGGCTCAGAACGTGAAGAACTCCGTCATTGTGCCCACCGGGGCAAAAGGAGGCTTCTATCCCAAACGATTGCCGGACCCGGTCCTAGACCGCGAGGCCTGGCTCGCTGAAGGCCTGGAGTGCTACCGGATCTTCGTCAAGGGCATGCTGGACGTCACGGACAATTTGCTCGCCTCAGGGCAGGGCGAGTCGGTGGTGCCCCCGGACCGCGTGGTGCGCCATGACGGCGATGACTACTACCTGGTGGTTGCAGCCGACAAGGGAACCGCCTCGTTTTCCGATGCGGCCAATTCCGTGGCCCGGGAATACGGCTTTTGGCTCGGCGACGCGTTCGCTTCCGGGGGATCCGTGGGATATGACCATAAGCAGATGGGCATCACGGCCCGTGGCGCGTGGGAATCCGCGAAACACCACTTCAGTGAGCTCGGCGTGGATTCACAGCGCGAGGACTTCACTGTGGCCGGCATCGGAGACATGAGCGGCGACGTATTCGGAAACGCGATGCTGCTCTCACCGCACATTCGTCTGGTGGCGGCTTTCGACCATCGGGACATCTTTCTTGACCCGAGCCCCGACGCGCCAAGGTCCTTCGAAGAACGCAGGCGTCTCTTCGGTCTTCCGCGTTCCTCCTGGGCGGACTACGATCCTTCGCTGATCAGTGCGGGCGGGGGCGTTCATTCCCGCCGGGCCAAAGCCATCGGGATTACGGAGCAGGTCCGGACGGCCCTCGGCCTGGAACCGGGAACGGTCTCGCTGCCTCCCCACGCGCTGATGCAGGCCATTCTCCGGGCGCCCGTGGACCTGCTCTACAACGGCGGCATCGGAACGTACGTCAAAGCCTCCACGGAGGACCAAACGCACGTGGGTGACAAAGCCAACGACGCCATCAGGGTCAATGGCAACGAGCTGAGGGCCCGGATCGTGGCCGAGGGCGGGAACCTGGGCTTCACGCAGCGCGGCCGGATCGAGGCGGCCCTCGCCGGCGTCCTCCTCAACACCGACGCGATAGACAATTCGGCCGGCGTGGACTGCTCGGACCACGAGGTCAACATCAAGATCTTCATCGACCGGATGATCGCCGCCGGGAAGATGGGGCCTGCTGAACGTGCGGGCTTCCTGCGTTCCCTGACCGATGAGGTAAGCCGCCTGGTCCTGGCAAACAACAGGGACCAGAACGTCCTCCTGTTCAACGACCGGCACCAGGCACTGGAGCTGAGTCCCGGCTTTGAGCGGATCATGGACTGGCTCGAGAACGCCGCGGACTTGGACCGCGGCTTGGAGGGGCTGCCGAGCACGGAACAACTCCAGGACCGGCTGCGGGCAGGCACCGGGCTGACCGCCCCCGAACTGTCGGTGCTTGCCGCCTACGCAAAGATCGAACTGGCCAAGGAGCTCACCGCGAGCGACCTCGCCGACGATCCCTGGTTCAAGCGGATCCTCCGAGGCTACTTTCCCCGCCAGCTGTCCGAGCGCTTCGATGCCGAACTGGACTCCCACCCCCTGCGCCGGCAGATTATCTGCACAGTAGTGGCCAACGACATGATCAACCTTGGAGGGATCACGTTCGCCTTCCGCGCCATCGAGGAAACCACGGCCACCGCCGCGGCCGTGGCCAGAGCCTTCGTGGTAGTCCGCGAGGTGTACGGCCTGCAGTGGATAACGGGCAGGATGGCCGCCCTTCCCGTCGGGTTTCCCCGCGAACACGCCGCAGAAATGGCACTGTACATGCGCAGGGCCCTGGACCGGGCAACCCGCTGGTATGTGACACACGATCATCGGGACCAGCCTATCGAGGATGCCCTTGCGAGGATCGCGCCGACTTTTGGGCTGCTGCGGACCCGGACCCTGGACTTTCTGCGCGGCTCCGATCGTGACCACACCGAGGACCGGCTGGCGCGTTGGGCCGACGTCGGGATGCCGGATGAGCTGGTACGGCGCGCCTCCGATCTGCTGGAAAGCTTCGGGCTCCTGGAGATCTCCTTGATTTCGGAACTGGTTGAAGAACCACTCACCGCGATCGCAGATCTGTACTATGCGGTTTTCCACCGGATCGGTGCGTTGAGTCTGCTGCTGCGCATCACCGACCTGCCCCGGCAGAACCGCTGGGAAGCCCTGGCCCGGGCCTCGTTGCGCGACGATGTGTACTCCGCCGTGGCAGACATGACCATTTCCGTCATGCAGACCACCCAGAGCCCTAATGCGACAGGTGCCAATGCCGTGGAACGCATTGTGGAGTGGGAACGCGGACACCATGAGCAACTGGGAAGGATCAAGGACACCTTCGCGGAGGTCACCAAACCCGGGCAGGTGGACCTCGCCTCCATCTCCGTGGCCCTGAAACTCCTGCGAACCATAGTGCGGCGGTGAGGGACCGAGCAGCGCCTACTGACTCATCTACTTAGGCGGAGCATCGGTCTGGTTGAGTCAACGTGACAGGAGCAGCGCTTCGCCCTGGCCGCCGCCGCCACACAGTGCTACCGCTGCCTTGCCGGTGCCGCGGCGCATGAGTTCGTACGCGGCGGCGACCACAACCCGCGCACCGGAGGCACCGAGAGGATGGCCAATCGCGATCGCTCCGCCGTTGACGTTGACTTTGTCCATGCCGATCCCGAGCTGTGCCGCCGAATGCAGGGCCACCGAGGCAAATGCCTCATTGATCTCCACGAAGTCCAGATCCTCCACGCTCCAGCCGGCCGTCTGGAGCGCCTTGCCGATGGCGCGGGCGGGTTTGTCCGGCAGCGAGGTGTCCGGGCCCGCTGTCTGTCCCGGGGCGCCGAGCACCGCCAGGATCTCGAGGCCGTGGGCGTCCGCATAGCCGCGGGTTGTCAGGACCGCGGCGGCCGCGCCGTCATTGAGGGGCGAAGCATTGCCGGCGGTAACCGTGCCGGTCGGGGAGAAAGCGGGCCTGAGCCTAGCGAGCGACTCCTCGTTGCTATCCGGACGTACGCCCTCGTCGGTGCCTGCCAGCTGGGGCTCGCCGCGGCGGCGCGGCACCTTGACCGGGACGATTTCCGCGTCGAAGAGCCCGGCGGCCTGGGCTGCAGCAGCGCGCTGGTGGGAGTCGGCGGCGGCTTTGTCCTGCTCGGCGCGGGAAATGCCCAGAGCGTCATTGGCACGGTCGGTGGCCAGGCCCATGGCCTCGTGATCGAAGGCGTCGGTGAGTCCGTCGTGAGCGGCCGAGTCAATCAGCATGGCGTCGCCGTAGAGGTGGCCGGTGCGGGAACCCGGCAGCAGGTGAGGGGCGTTGCTCATTGATTCCTGTCCACCGGCGACAACCACCGCGGCTTCACCGAGCCGCAGCAGCCGGTATGCGTCAATAATGGCACTGAGTCCGGACAGGCACACTTTGTTGACGGTGGCGGCGTGGGCGCTGAGCGGGATGCCTCCGGCGACGGCGGCCTGCCGGGCAGGATTCTGTCCAGCCCCGGCCTGGAGCACGTGTCCCATGATGACGGCGTCGACGGCATCGGGACGGATCTTGGCCCGGTCCAGGGCCGCGGCGATCGCGGCGGCGCCGAGCTCGACGGCGGACAACGGGGCCAGCTGCCCCATCAGCCTGCCCTGTGGCGTGCGGGCGGCTCCGACGATGACGACATCAGCATTGGTGGGTCTCATTTCTCTCCTCGGGCGGGACGGGCGGTTCGGGGCCGGGCTGGGACGGCCACGCGCAGCTCCGGATGGAAGGCGGTGCCTGCTTCCCGGTCCAGCAGTGGGGTCAGGCCGCCGGTGTGGAAGGGGTAGTTGGCGCCGAGGATCATGCACAGGTCGATCTGCTCGGGTCCGGCCACCACACCTTCGTCGAGCATGGCCGTGACTTCCTGGGCCAGTCCGGCCAGGATTCGCGCGCGGATGGCGCCGGCATCTGCCGGGTTGGACGCCGGCAGCAGGGCGGCCGCGGCAGGTGAGAGGCCGCCGTCGTCGTCCAGATAGCCGGGAAGCCCCGCGGCGACCAGCTTCGTGAGGCTGGTACTCACGGCGAACCGCTGCGGATACGCCCGTTGCATGGCCTCGCAGATATGCAGCTGCACGGCTGGGCCGATGAATTGCAGCAGTTGCAGCGGGGTCATGGGCAGGCCCAGCGGATCCAGCGAATGGTTCACGACGGCGGGATCGGCGCCGTCGTCGATCAGGGTGAGGATTTCGCTGAAGAGCCGGGTCAGCACGCGGTTCACCACGAAGCCTGCCGTGTCCGTGGCGAGAACGGCTGTCTTGCGCAGCCGCCGGGCCAGCTCGAACGCCGTCGCAAGCGTGGTTTCGTCCGTGTGTGGCGCGGTGATGATTTCCACCAATGGCAGCACGGCCACAGGGTTGAAGAAGTGGAAGCCGATCAGCCGCCCCGGGCGGGCAAGGTCGGCGCCCATGGCCTCGATGGACAGCGAGGAGGTGTTGGTCAGCAGCAGGGCGTCCGGCCGCAACAGCGGTTCAAGCTCGGCGAACACGGCGCGTTTGAGCTCCAGATCTTCGAAGACGGCCTCGATCACCACGTCGCAGTCCGCGAAGGCTGCTTTGTCTGTGCCTCCGGTGACCAGGGCGCGGACCGCCTCGGCATCGGCGGTCCCCAGGCTCCCGCGGCCCACGAGTTTGTCCAGTTGTCCGGCGGTCCACTCCAGTGCCTTGTCGATGCGCTCTTGGGACAGGTCCGTGATCCGCACCGGTACCCGCAGTTGCTGCGCGAGGACGAGGGCGAGCTGGCTGGCCATCAGCCCGGCACCCACGACGCCTACCGAGTGCACCGGCAACGGTGCCGCGGCCGGCCTGCCCGCGGGCTTCTTCGCCAACGACTGGGTGAGGTGGAAGGCGTAAATACCGGCACGGGCCTCATCGGAGAGCAGCAGCTCACCGAAAGCCCTGATCTCCGCCGCCCTTCCGGAGGTGGTGGCAGTGCCGGCGGTACCGGCGGGGGTGGCCGCCGCCGCGATCAGCTCCAGGGCGCGGTAGGGGGCGGGCGCGGCGCCGTTCAGGCGGACGTCGAGCTGGGCACGGACAGCCTCCACTGCGACGGAACCAACTACGACGGAGGGGTCCTGATCCGCGCTGCGGGCAGCGCGGGAAGGCGCCGCGGCCGTACCGGAGAGGATACCGACGGCGAAATCCAGCGATGCCGCCAGGAATCCGTCTTCCCGCAGTATGGCATCGACCAAGCCAAGCCCGGACGCGGCCCGGGCGGAGAGGTTCCTGCCCGCGAGTGAATCCGTGACCGCCAAACGGGCCGTCTGTGCGGGGCCGAGTAGCGCCAGTGTACGCGGGATGCCGCCCCAGCCAGGGACCAGACCGAGGCGGACCTCGGGAAAGCCCAGGGCCCGGACCGAGTCCGCGGCGGTGCGGTAGTCCGCATGCAGGGCAAGTTCCAGCCCGCCGCCCAACGCGGCCCCGTTGACGAACGCGAAGGTGGGCACCGGCAGCGCCGCCAGCCGGCCGAGCGCCGCCAGACCCCGGAGCGCCACGTCCTCGGCCTGCTCCGGGGTGGCAGCCTCCGTCATCGTCTTCAGGTCCGCACCGGCACAGAAAACCGGGCCTTTGCCGGTCACGGCCACCGCATCCACCCCGGACAAGTCCAGGGCGCGCACCGCGGCCTCGAACCCGGCGAGCGATGCCGGGCCCAGGGTCACGGGACGGTGGCCGGAGTTCTCCAGGGTCAGGACGGCAAAGCGGAAACCGGCATGGTCAAGATAGGCGGTACGGGTCTCGGTAACTGTTTCAGCGGCTGCGGCCCCGCGGCCCGGGACGGTTTCGCGCAAAGCCGGCTTCCCGGTCACGATGCTCCCCCGCATGCTACGAGAAGCTCGGGATGCCGGTGATCGCGCGCCCCATGATCAGCGTATGGATCTCGTCGGTGCCCTCATAGGTTCGCACGCTCTCGAGATTGTTGGCGTGCCGAAGGGGTGAGTGCTCGAGGGTGATCCCGTTTCCGCCGAGGATCGTGCGGGCGGAACGGCAGATCTCGATCGCCTGGCGGACGTTGTTGAGCTTGCCGAAGGAGATCTGCTCGGGACGCAGACGGCCGTCGTCTTTGAGCCGCCCAGTCTGGAGGGCCACGAGCGTTCCCTTCTGGATTTCCAGGACCATGTCCACCAGCTTCTGCTGGGTGAGCTGGAACGAGGCGAGCGGTTTGCCGAACTGCGTGCGCTGACTCGCGTAGGCCAAGACAGTCTCGTAAGCATCACGGGCGGCGCCCATGGCACCCCACATGATGCCGTACCTCGCTTCGTTGAGGCAGGAGAACGGACCACGGAGGCCGGCCACGCCCGGTAACGCGGCGCTGTCCGGTAGATGGACGTCCTCCATGGTGATATCGCACTGGATGGACGCACGCATCGACAGCTTCTCGGAGATCGGGGTGGCCGAGAACCCTGGCGTATCGGTCGGGACGACGAAGCCGCGGATGCCGTCCTCGGTGCAAGCCCAGATGATCGCAACATCGGCGATGGAGGCAAGACCGATCCAGCGTTTGGCTCCGTTCAGCACCCAACCTGACGCTTCACGCTCGGCCCGGGTGAGCATGTTGGCGGGGTCGCTGCCCGCAGTGGGCTCGGTGAGTCCGAAGCAGCCGATCAGCTCACCTGCGGCCATTCCAGGCAACCACCGCTGCTTGTGCTCCTCCGAACCGAACTTGGAGATTGCGCTCATGGCGAGCGAGCCCTGCACGGACACGAAGGTGCGGATGCCGGAGTCGCCGGCTTCAAGCTCCATGGCGGCGATCCCGTACTCGACGGCGCTGCGGCTGCCGCAACCGTACCCCTTCAGGTGCATGCCCAGCAGGCCGAGACTCCCTAATTCCTTGACCAGATCCTGGGGGAAGACCGCGTCTTCGTACCAGGACTTGATGTTGGGCCGGATCCGGTCGTCGACGAACTGGCGGACCTGGCTGCGCAGATCGATCTCCTGCTGGGTGAGCAGGGAGTCGATGTCGAGGTAGTCGGTGGCGAGGTCGGTCACTGGTGTGCTCCCATTGGCTGGTGGTTGAGGCTGCTGTGGCGGTGTTGCGGAGGTTCGTTGGTGGTCGGGCTGTGAAGCCAGGCGCGCACTTCTTCGGCGTGCTGCCCGAGCCGTGGTGGCCGACGATCGTAGGTGACTGGCGTTTCGGACAGTGTGATCGGGTTGGCGGCCAAGTCAACGCTGTCCTGGCCGGCCCCCACGGCGACGCGGGCGTTGAGGCCCAGCTCGCTGGCCATCGCGAAGGCACCGGCGATGTCGTTGACGGGGCCGCAGGGGACTCCGCGGGCCGACAGGACCCGGTACCAATGCTCGGCGGGATGCTCGATGGTCCGCGCCGTGATGGCCTGATCGAGTTCGTCGATGTGGGCGACACGGGCCGGGTTGCTCGCGAAACGTGGATCGTTCGCCGCCTCGGGGATTCCGAGTTCCTCACACATCAAGGCGAACTGCCGGTCGTTCCCGACCGCGATGACGACCGGCCGGTCGGAAGCCGGGAACAGCTGATAGGGCGCGATCGAAGGGTGCCTGTTCCCCAGGATGCCCGGGACCGCGCCTCCGGCGGTGTAACCGACGCTCTGGTTGACCATGCTGGACAGCAAGGTACTGAGCAGGTTGACCTCAACGAGTTGGCCCCGGCCGGTTGTCTCCCGTGCACGCAGCGCGGCCAGAACGCCAATGGCGGCGTGCAGGCCGGTCAGCACGTCGACCAGGGCGACGCCGGCCTTGACCGGTTCACCCGGGCCCGGGCCGGTCACGCTCATCAGTCCTCCCACGGCCTGCACCAGCAGGTCGTAGCCGGGCAAAGCCGCGGCGGCCTCCTTCGAGCCGAACCCGGTGATCGAGCAATACACCAACTGCGGGTTGATCGCGGCAACCTGCTCGTAGGACAACCCGTGCCGTGCCATCGTGCCCGGACGGAAGTTCTCGATCAGCACGTCAGCGCGCCGAATCAGCTCGATCAGGTCGTCGTGGTCTGCCGGGTCGGACATGTCCGCCGTGAATGATCGCTTGTTGCGGTTCACCGACAAGAAGTACGTCGCCTCGTGATCATGGGTGAACGGTGGACCCCACTGGCGGGTGTCGTCACCAAGACCCGGACGCTCTATCTTGATCACGTCGGCGCCAAGGTCACCGAACAACATTGTCGCGTAGGGTGCGGCGAGTACCCGGCTGAAGTCGGCAACGACGATCCCGGTCAGCGCGCCGAGAGCGCGATCATGCGAACTGGCGTCAGGCACTTGGTTCTCCTTCCGTTGTGATCACGACGGTGATCAATGCGTGGCCGCCCGGGCTGCGTTGTTGAACAGTGATGTCCGCACGATCAGCATGATCGCGGCCGCCACCAGGGGCAGCACGGTGACCTGCAGCAGGCCGGCTCCCTGCCAGCCAAGCATCGGGACCAGCGCCGCGAACAGCAGCCCGGAGAAGGCGGCCGATCCGTAGTAGCAGGTGACGAACAGGCCGGCGGCTCTCCCGACCTGGTGCGGTCGGACCGCCCGCTGGATCGCGCTGTTGGTGTTGGGGAAGAAGACACCGGTACCGAACACACCCATCAGGCAGGCGAAGACGCACTGCCAGACGAACGAGGCCTGCACCACGTAGATCAGCACACCGATCACCGCCATCACGACCAGGGAAATGATCAAAAGGATCCGCTGGTTGATCCGGTCGCCTATCCAGCCCCCGAACAGGCCGGCCAGTCCTCCCAGGCCCACGAAGCTGAGCGCCAGCGCGGACTGACCGGTGGACACGTGAAGTTGAGTGGTCAGGAAGGTCGGATACAGACCAAGAAACCCGTAGAGAGCGAGGGCGCCGCAGCCGGAGGCAGCGGCAATCGCCAAGGAGTTGCGGTTGTAGGCTTTGGCCGGCATGTAGTCGTAGGAACCTTCGACGCCGGTCAAGCTGATCGCCCGCTCGGTGAACTTGCGGCTGACGGTCAACGCGGCCACCAAAGCGACCAGCAGGCCGAGCAGCCCGAAGATGATGAACGGGGACCGCCACGATCCGAACTGGCCGGTGAACGTGACACCGAGCGGCGGACCGAATATGGCACCCAGTCCGAACGCGAAGCCCAAGACCCCCAGGGCGAGGCCGCGACGGTTGTGGAAAAACGCGCCGACAGCGGCGAAAAGGGCCGCGGCCTGCATCCCCTCACCCAGCCCCGAGATGATCCGGTAGAGGGCCATGTCGCCCCACGAGGACGCCAGCGGGGTAGCCAGGGTTCCTAGGGAGTAGATCACGATGCTGAACACCAGGACGGTTTTGCGCGAGAACCGCTCGACCAGGAACCCGGCGGGGATGCCCGCGACCGCCATCCCGAGGGTGAAGATCGTGGCCAGCAGTCCACCGGACTGCAGGGTGAACCCGTACTCGTTGCTGATCGTGGTCAGCAGGGGCGGGAAGACCTGCCGGTCCATCGCATTGAGCATGAACGTGAACGCCAGCACCCCGAGCGAGACGGCGGCGACGGCCTTGGTGGCTTTGCCTTCGGGGTTGTTCTTCACCCGGGATGGCGCCGGGCTGGCGGGGATCGCGTCCACGGAGATCGCATCCATAGGCTCGGGGTACGTGGGTACGGCGTGCTCAACGGCGGAACCGACTACACCGGCTGCACGGGGGGTCCGGCTGGCACCGGAAGGGATCGGGTGGGACATCATTGTCTCCTAGTTGAGAGGGGATTGTGTTCGCATGGCTGAGGATCGAGCACTGATGTGATCGGGGCCGACCTCGCGCCGGCACACCGGCCGGGTTGTCCGAAGCACGTCCTCGAAGGGTGGAACGGGTGTGCGCTGCGTACTTGTGCTAACGATAGCATGCCGTAAGCCAGGGTCAAGAGGGATCTTTCCGAAGGTCCTGACAACGTCCGGCGGCAGCTGGACAAGGGGATGCCCGGACTTACCGCTATCCCTCAAAGGGCGGGAATCGCAGTATTCCGGGTGAGCCGGCCCGCCCCGGCCGTGACACCAAGGCCCCGGCACCTTCTTGACCGCGCCCAAAACCGTGCTATCGTTAGCACTGGAATGACGGGTCGGCTCGGATTGCATCAGTGCCCGGTCCTAGGCCATTCGCCGTATACGATGATCAGCTAACAGACTTGCGTCAGGAGGAACGATGGTCACGACAAAGGATATCGCTGCACACCTGCAGCTGTCGGTCTCCACCGTCGGACGGGCGCTGGTCGACGACACCCGCATCAGTGAGCAGACCAAGGCCCGCGTCCGTCAGGCGGCCTCCGAGCTGGGCTACGTGGGCAACCACGCGGCCCGGATGATGCGGGGCGCCCCGAGCAATGTCGTGGGGCTGGTCATCCCCGACATCCGCAACAGCTTCTACTTCACCATCGCCCACGAGCTGTCCGCGATCATGGCCGCCGAGGACTACCAGCTGATGCTGGCCGAGACGTTCGACGATCGCCTCATCGAGCGCCGCCACCTGCGCGAGCTGTCCGCCAGCCGCGCGGCGGGCGTGGTGATCGCACCGACCCCGAGCCCACACGGTGACTCGGTCAACCTGCTGCGGGGCATGCCGCATGTCCAGCTGCTGCGCAGGCACGCGTCATTGGGCGCGCAGTGGTTCGGTCTCGATGATCACCGGGCCCTGCACGATGCCACGACGCATCTGCTCGATCTCGGCCATACCCGGATCGCCTACATCGGTGCTCCGGCTGACCTGCCGACCGGCCGGGAGCGACTCGAGGGCTACCGCCAGGCGCTCCGTGACCGGGGAGTTTCGCCACGCTCCAACCAGGTCGAACTTGGCGCCCCGGCCTCGCCCGAGCATGCTCGCGAGGCGGTGCGTCAGTTGCTGAACCGGCCGAGCCCGCCGACCGCTGTCGTCCTTGGGTCCGTCCTGCACACCGTCGGCGCCTTGGATGGCTTGCTGGAAATGGGCGTCGACGTTCCCACCGAGCTGTCCGTTGTCGGCTTCGGCGATCAGAGCGGGTTCTCCTGGTGGGGACCCGGACTCACCACTATCAGTCTCCCCATCGGCGACGTGGCCACCTCCTGCGGACTCTGGTTCATCCGCCGACTCAACAACCCGCCGACCGGCAACGATCCTTACGAGTCGGTGTCGGTGGGTTGGCTCGTACGGCGCGGCAGCACCGCTGCACCGCCGGCGGCGACGCGCCAGCGTTCCGCCTGAACCGCACTACCCAACAACAGATGCACGCCTGCGAGCGTACCAAAACAAAAAATTGCTAACGATAGCACCACCCTTGTGCCCATTGGAGGACATCTTGCTACCACCGGTCGATCTGCGCCCACCGTTCAACATCAGCCGAACCAGCCACCTGCGACTAAACGTCGCCGACCTGGCGGCGAGTCGCGACTTCTACACCAAGGTCCTCGGCCTTGTGGTTAGCGAGGAGGACGAGTCGACGGTCTACCTGCGCGGCCTGGCCGAGGCCTGTCACCACAGCCTCGTGCTGGAGAAAACCCGCGACGGCGGCACGGCCCGCCGGATCGGATTCCGCGTTTTCTTCGAGGAGGACCTGGACGAGGCCTACCGCTACTTCCGCGACCGCGAACTCCCTGCCGAGTGGGTGCAAATGCCGCACCAGGGCCGCACGCTGCACGTGTCCGATCCGGTCGGGACGCCGCTGGAGCTGTGCGCCACGATGGAGACCCGGCCCCGGCTGCACATCAATTTCGAGCAGTACCAGGGGGCCCGCGCCCAGCGGCTGGACCACTTCCAGCTGCTCACACCCGACGTCTATGAGTTGTGTGCGTTCTACAGCGCCCTGGGGTTCCGCAACTCGGAGTACCTGGAGCACGGCGACGAGCTGATCGGTGCCTTCATGTACCGCAAGGGCACCTGCCTGGACCTGGCCATGGTGACCGGCGACGGTCCCAGTCTGCACCATTTCGCCTACACCGTCTCCGAGAGCCATGACATCTTCACCGCCTGTGACTTCGCCGGCATCATGGGCTACGGAGACGGGGTCGAACGCGGCCCGGGCCGGCACGGGCCGGGCGGGATGCTCTTCGCCTACCTTCGCGATCCGGACGGCCACCGTGTGGAGGTCTTCAACAGCCACTACCAGACCATCGACATCGAGACCGAGCCGGTGCGCTGGGACGCCGAAGCGGTCAGCACCAACGCTCGCTGGGGACTCCCTGCCCTGGAGAAGTGGTACTTCGAGGCCTCGGCCTTCGTCGACATCCCCCTGAAGTCCCCGGCCGTTCCTCCTGCGCCAATGACGCTGGAGAAGTTCCTGGCCAACCCCCAACCCCGCTGAAGCCCGACCCTGCTGAAGCCCAGCCCCGCTGACCCCCAACCTGACTGGAGTATATACATCATGTCCCGAGTCCCCTCCCTGTCCCGCGACGACGCCGCTTCGGTCCACCAGCAGCCGCTGTGGAACCGCCTCGAGGCCGAGCGCAAGGTACCTACCGCCAACATCTTCCGTGCACTGGCGAACGCCCCGGTCCTGCTCGACGCATTCCTGTCCTACGCCAACGCCTTGCGTGACGGCTCACAGCTGAGCCCGAAGCTGCGCGAGCTGGCGATCTTGTCGGTCGGCCACACCACCGGCTCGGAGTACGAGATCGCCCACCACCAGTCCCACGGCCACAAGGCCGGACTCACCGACGAGCAGCTTGCCGCCGTTGCTGACGGCGAGAGCTCGGAGCTGTTCGACGACGGCGAACGTGCCGTAATTGCCCTCGCGCGCGAGTCAACCACCAAAGTGCAGGTGTCCGACGCCACCTGGGCAGCCGCGGCCGGGCACCTCGACGACCAGCAGATGGTGGAGCTCGCGCTGACCATCGCCTGGTACAACTCCGGCGTACGGATCATGGGCCTGCTCGACATCGAGCTTGAGGAGAGCTACCGCAAGTAGCTCCCCCACGGACCCACTCCCCCACAACGACAACCCTTTTCCTAGAAGGAGCCCGTCAATGGCGACGATGCGCGCAGCCCGGCTGCACAAGATCGGCGAACCCATGTCGATTGACACCATCGAGGTACCCAAGCCCCGAGCTACAGACGTACTGGTCAGGGTCAAGGCCGTCGGCATTGTGCCGAACATGGCCAACGTGATCAACAACTGGCCAACCTGGTTCCCCCACCAGCCCATCCCTGCTTTCCCGGCGATCTTCGGGCTCGATCCCAGCGGCGTGGTGGAGGAGGTCGGAGAGTCGGTCATCAACGTCAAGCCCGGTGACCGTGTGTACGTGAGCCCGATGCGTTCGTGCGGCAGCTGCTACGCCTGCTCCGCGGGCACCCCCAGCCGCTGCCGCTACTACACCCTCAACGGGTACTTCAGCACCTCTCGCGACGGCCAGCGGATCTTCGATCTCTACCCCTACGGCGGGTTCAGCGAGTTCATGACCGCGCCGCAGCAGGCTCTGGTCAAGATCCCTGACAATCTGCCGTTCGAACTTGCCGCCCGTTTCGGCTACATCGGCACCGCCTACGGGGCGCTCCGTCTGGCCGGCGCCGGACCGGGAACCGTGGCCTTAATCGACGGCATCACCGGCACGCTCGGCGTGGCATCGACTGTGCTCTGCTTGAGCATGGGCGTGGCCAAGATCCTGGGCACCGGCCGCAACGAGGAGCTGCTTGAACGGGTGAAAGCCCTCTCACCGCGCAGGATCGAGGTCTTGAAGCTTGGAGAGCAGTCGACCGCGGAGTGGACCAAAGCCCGGACTCGTGGCGACGGAGCCCACTTTGTGATCAGCGCTCTCGGGGCCCGAGCCGACGCGGCTACCATGGTCGACTCCATGCACGGAGTCCGGCGCGGCGGCCGCGTGGTCAACGTCGGGGGGGTCGCCGACGAGGTCCCGGTCGACATGAAATGGCTGATGGACGAGCAGGTGCAGATCATCGGCTCGAACTGGTTCACCGCGGCCCAAGGTCAGGAAATGGCCGACATGATCGAGACCGGCACCCTCGACCTTAAGTACCTGGAGACCGAGGCGTTCCCATTGTCGGAGGTCAACACCGCAATCTCCGGACGGCTGAAGGATCCGCGCGGCGGCTTCAGCAACTACGTCGTCACCCTCTGACGACACGGACAGTCTGACGACAGTCAAGCACGGACGACGGCGGTGGCCGGCAGATCTGCCGGCCACCGCCGTCGTTCCCCATCACAAGGAGTTAGGCGCCGACGCCGGTGAGCACGAATGCCACCGTCGCCGGCGCCTTCGTCTTGTTCCGCCAGGCATGCCGGGCGGCGAGCTGCACGACAGTGTCGCCGGGCGTCAGCCGCACCTGCGCGCCGTCGTCCAGCTCGAGCCACACCTCCCCTTCCAGCACCACCCCGTAGTCGACGCTGCGGGTGCGGTGCATCCCGTCCGGCTCGAACACCTCAGCCAGATCCGGCGCGTAGGTGGCCAGCTCCTGACCGGCCGCGGCCGGATCGAAATCCGGGCTCTTCACCACGGAGTCGGGGGCGTAACGCACGATCACGAAGCTTGCACCGCCGGGGCCAGGGACCACCGGGCCGTGATTGTCGGTGGGCTCCGCGTCGGGTGGCATGGTCGACGGCGCCCCGGGGGTGAACCAGACCCGGATCTGAGCCTGCCCCGGCATGGTCTCGAAGTCGTGGCTGTGGGGTACCGCCCCGTCCGAGACGAACACCGACTTCCCCGCGCCGTCCGTGCCGGTGACTACTCTTCGTACTGTCACTTCGGTTCCTCTCAACGAATTTATGCGATCGTTAGCACTATCCCTCGACCAGACTGCCCTGTCAATGGGCCACCCTGTGAGCCGCCCCTGACAACGCGGGCGAGCCTGCAGCTCGAGAGGGGTGAAATCCCAAACCCGCTATGCTATCGTTAGCACATGCTTGAAGATGACGGCAGACAAGCCGACCTTGCCCCCACGGGGATCGTGTTGGCCCAGACAGCTCACGCGGTGGAGACGACGGCGGTCTGGCTGGTCCATCGCGACCGCGCCCTCCCACTGCGGACCTGGGCGGCGGACTGGGCGTGCGCAAGGTTCGCCTCAATCACCGAACTAATCCGGCAGTGGGGCGCCCACCACGCCGAGCTTCGACGACTGACCGAGTCTCCACAGACTGCCGAGGCGATCGCCGAGCACGGCCTGCCGGCCGGCACGCTGCTGTTTGAGGCACCGCTGCGGCCCGCACAGCTGTTCTGCACCATCGGCAACTATCGGCGGCAAGCCATCGAGGCTGCCGTCGACGGCGCTGACCCGGGCGACGCCGATCGCGTGCGCGCCGCCATGGCGCAGGCTTTGATGCAGCGACGCCGCGACGGCAGCCCCTACATCTGTCTGACCAGCATCGACCGGGTCGGCACCCCTCTGGGTGAACTGGAGCTGGATCCGGACGTGGACACCCTGGACTGGGAGGTCGAGATCGGTGCCGTCATCGGCGGGTCCGGCTCCCGGCTAACACCGTCCGAGGCGCACGCTGCCATCGCCGGCTACTGCGTGGTCAATGACCTGACGATCCGCTCCCGCGTCATCCGGCCGGACCTGCCCGCCCTAGGCAGCGACTGGTTGCAGTGCAAGAGCTTGCGGGGATCACTCCCTCTCGGACCGTGGTTCGTTCCCGCTTGGCAGGTCCCCGACCCCTCCGGCCTGCGGCTGCGGCTGTCGCTCAACGACACACTCATGCAAGATGACACCGCCGACGACATGGTGTTCAGCATTCCCGAACAGCTCTCGTACCTGTCCCAACACATCCGGCTTCGCCCCGGCGACCTGCTGTGCACCGGCTCCCCCGCCGGATTCGGCCTCCACCACGGCCGCTTTCTGCGCGCCGGAGACACCGTCAAGGCGTCGGTGACCGGGCTCGGCGAACAGATCACGCGGTGCGTGGACCAGACATTCCATCAAAACCGATCCTCACCAAACCCGGCCGTTCCAGACCGGACCACGAAAAAGGAGCACGCGTCATGACCCCACAGCAGACCGTCCTGCTGACCGACCGGGCCTGGCCCGACGACAGCATCGAACGAGGCATCCTCGAAGGCGCCGGCTTCCGCCTCGTCGTCGGCCCGGCCGACCCGGCACCGGTCGAGACCATCGACGCCCTGGTCGCCGAACACCAGCCCGCCGCCATCCTCACCTGCTGGGCCACCGTGTCCGCTAAAGCGATCGTGTCCTCGGCCCCGCTGCGCGTCGTCGCTCGGATGGGGGTGGGCCTGGACAACATCGCAGTGTCCGCCGCCACCGATTGCGGTGTGCAGGTCACAAACGTCCCGGACTACTGCGTCGCGGAGGTCTCCGATCACGCCGTCGGGCTGGCCTTGGCCTGGACCCGCGGCCTGGTCGCCGCCGACCGCGAGGTCCGTGCCGGCAGATGGAACCCCGCCGGGGTGCGGCTACGGCGCCTGTCCACCCTGACCTGCGGTGTCGTCGGATACGGCCGGATCGGCAGAGCCACTGCGGCCAAGCTGCGGGCGCTCGGAGCCCGCGTCGTGATCAGCGACCCGCACCCTCCGGCCGACACCGGCGGCATCGAGGTAATGCCCCTTGACGGCCTCCTCGCCGCCAGCGATATTGTCGTCCTGCACGCGCCGCTGATGCCGCACACCCATCATTTGATCGGCGAACGGGAGCTAGCTCTGTTGCCGACGGGCGCCTTCGTGATCAACGTCAGCCGCGGCGGACTGATCGACACGGACGCCCTGCTCGCCTCCCTGCAAACCGGGCATCTCGGCGGAGCAGGCCTGGACGTCTTGGAAGAGGAGCCGACGGTTCCCGCCGAGCTTTTGGCCCACCCCGGGGTGATCGTCACCCCGCACATCGCCTTCGCCTCCGACGCGTCGGTCATCGACTTGCGCCGCAGCGCCGCCGAGGAAGTCGTCCGCGTCCTGCACGGCGAACCAGCTCGCTACCCCTGCAACACCCCGTCCCCCCTGACCACAGGAGTGTCCTCTTGAGCACCATCCGCACCGTTCACGGCCGCCAGATCTTCGACTCCCGCGGCCGCCCGACCGTCGAGGTCGACATCGTCCTCGACACCGGCGCCATGGCCCGCGCCTCCGTGCCCTCCGGAGCCTCAACCGGCACCCACGAGGCCCACGAGCTGCGCGACGGCGACCGGTCGGTGTTCGACGGCCTCGGCGTCACCGCCGCAGTCGACCACGTGAACGGCGAGATCGCAACCGCGCTGCGCAGCCTCGACGTGGAAGACCAGCGGACCATCGATGAGCGACTGCGGGACTTGGACGGGACCCCTACGCTGTCGCGGCTCGGCGCCAACGCCATCCTCGGCACCTCACTGGCGGTCTGCCGCGCCTCCGCCGCGGCCAGGGGGCTGCCGCTGTACCGGCGGATCGCCCAGCTCGCCGACGTCGACGAGCCGGTGCTGCCCATGCCGATGGTCAACATCCTTTCCGGCGGCCTCCACGCCGGCCGCGGCATGGACGTCCAGGATTTCCTGGCCGTACCGGTCGCGGCCACCTCCACACTCGAAGCGATCCAGCTCACCTCCCGCGTCCGGGCAGCTGCCGCCACCCTCTGCGCGGAACGGGGACTGCCGACCCTGCTGGCCGACGAGGGCGGCCTGAGCCCGGCCTGCCGCACCAGCGAGGAAGCCCTCGAGCTGATCACCCAATCCATCGAGGCCGCAGGTCTTCAGCCCGGCACCGACATCGCCATCGCCATCGACGTCGCAGCGACCTCCCTGTACGACAGCAACGCCGGTGACTACCACCTGCGCCGGCAGGAACGGCATCTCAGCACCGCCGAGATGATCGACATGGTGTCGTCCTGGGTCGACCGCTTCGCGATCGTCTCGATCGAGGACCCGCTCGACGAGGAGGACTGGGAAGGCTGGCAGGCGCTGACCAAGCGCCTGGGACATCGGATCAGGTTGATCGGCGACGATCTGTTCACCACCAACAGCCAACGGCTCGCCAAGGGCATCGCCCGCGGCGTTGCCAACGGCGTCCTGGTCAAGGTCAACCAGAACGGCACACTGACCGGCACCCTCGACGTGGTCGCCGAGGCGCGCGCCGCCGGCTACGCCCCGGTGGTGTCAGCCCGATCCGGGGAGACCGAGGACGACTTCCTGGCCGACCTCGCTGTCGGGACCGCGTCCGGGCAGATCAAGATCGGGTCCGTGCGGAACTCCGAGCGACTGGCCAAATACAACCAGCTGGTGCGCATCGCCGAAGACTCCACCCTGGGCTTCAGTAATCTGCCCATGCTGGCCCCGTCCGCGGTGTCTGTCCAGTGAGCGGCGCCGAGCCCGAAGCCCGCGTGCAGGATTTCCTGCTCCGCCACGGACTGATGCGGCCATCGGAGACTGCGATACTGACCCCCCTGACCGGTGGCGTGAGCTCGGACCTTTGGCAGGTGGACCTCCCGGGTCGCACCCTCTGCGTGAAGGGAGCGCTGGCGCAGCTGAAGGTCGCGCAGGAGTGGCTCGCGCCCACCTCCCGCAACCGGGTCGAGTACGAGTGGCTGCTGTTCGCCGGCACCGTCGCTCCCACGCAGGTCCCGCAGGTGTTCGCCTACGACGAGCAGGCCGGACTGTTCGCGATGCAATTCCTCCCGCCCAAGGACTACCCGGTCTGGAAGGCCCAGCTCCTTGGCGGGCACGTCGACCCGGCCGTCGCGCACGCCGTCGGCGACCTGGTCGGCAGGCTGCACGCAGCGAGCGCCAAGAACCCCTCTGCCCAGGGCACGTTCGCCACCGACGACAACTTCTACGCCCTACGCATCGAGCCGTACTTCCGGGTCACCGCCCGGGCGAATCCCGACCTGGCCGACCGGATCGAGGGGCTCGCCGCGGTGACCGCGGGCACGCACCTGGCGGTGGTGCACGGTGACGTCAGCCCCAAGAACATTCTTCTCGGTCCGCACGGTCCGGTTTTGCTCGACGCCGAGTGCGGCTGGTTCGGTGACCCGGCGTTCGATCTCGCGTTCTGCCTGAACCACCTGCTGCTCAAGGCGATCATTCTGCCGGACCACACTGAGCGGCTGTACCGCTCCGCCCGCCTGCTGCTGGACAGCTACGCCCGACACATCGACTGGGAACTGCCGGCGGACCTGATGGGACGCGTCGCGGCTCTTGTGCCGCTGCTCGCGCTGGCCCGCGTCGACGGCGCCTCCCCGGTGGAGTACCTGTCACCCCCGCAACGCGATCAGGTGCGCGCCCTCGCCCGGGACCTGATGTCTCGGCCCACCGGGACCATCGAAGCGATCGTCGACGGCTGGATGTTGACGGTCAGTGCGGCCACCGCTGGCACGACACAAATCAACACGGCGCAAATCAAGGAGCAGACCCCGTGACGTTCTCACTGTCCACCGTCCGGATCGATGGAACGCCCACCCCCGTGATCCGACTCCCTGACGGCCCCCTGTACCGGCTCGCCGACCTCGCCCCCGAGATACTGGCTACCGATCCGGCAGCCGGGCTGATGACCGTCTTCGCCAACTGGGAAACCGCCGAGCCCGTACTATTCGCAGCCGTCGAAGCCCTCTCGAGCAGTGCAGTCGGTCCGGTCGACGAGCCGACCGAGCCTGAGGACTGGCTCACCCCGCTGCGATACCCGAACAAGGTCATCTGCACCGGCGCCAACTACTACGACCACGTCATTAACGATGGTGGCCACACGGGCTTCTCGAAAGAGGACAACATCCCGGTCTTCTTCCTCAAACCGCCCACCACCACCCTCGTCGGCCAGGGCCGATCCGTCCACTACCCCACCCAGACCGAGAAGTTCGACTACGAGCTCGAACTGGCATTCGTCATCGGCCGACGCGGCCGGCACATTCCGGTGGACCGGGCCCGTGAGCACATCGCCGGCTACACGATCGCTCTGGATCTCTCTGCCCGCGACTGGCAGCGCCACCCCAAGCACCTCGTCAGGTTCGACCTTTTCGGTGGCAAGGTCTTCGACGACAGCTGTCCGCTCGGGCCCGGCATCGTGCCTGCCCGCTTCATCGACGACACCAACCTGCAGCTGCAGTTCTGGCTCAACGGCGAACTCCGACAGAACGCCAACACCTCCGACCTGATCTGGCCGGTGCCCGAGCTGGTCTCCCGGATCAGCGAGCACGTAACTCTCGAACCGGGCGACATTGTGCTCACCGGCACCCCCGCCGGGGTCGGACTCAGCACCGGGACCTGGATGCACGTCGGCGACCAGCTCAATGGGCAGATCAGCGGCCTCGGATCGATCAGCGTCCAGATCATCTCCGCCGACACCGACCGGCCGAGCTGACCCTCCCCGCCGGCGCACATCACCGAGTGCGGACCGCCCACACCAAGCCAGACACGAAGGAGCACACCATGAAAGCAGCCGTTCTGACCCAAACCGGAACTAAGCCCGTCTACGCAGATTTTCCCGATCCCCAGCCCGGCACCGGACATGTCGTCGTCGACGTCACCGCGGCCGGCGTCCACCATCTTGACCTGGCCAAGGCCTCCGGCGCCTATGGCGACCCGGGCACTCTACCGTACGTGATCGGGGCCGACGGCGTAGGCCGGACCGCCACCGGCCGCCGGGTCTTCTTCACCTCACCGGTGGCGCCCCACGGCACCTGGGCCGAGCGCACGCTCGTCGCCGAGCACGACCTGCTCGACCTCGCCGACGGCGTCGACGACATTACCGCGGCCGCGCTCGGCAACACCGGACTGGCCGCCTGGCTTGCCCTCACCTGGCGCGCGGACCTTCAGCCCGGCCAGAACGTGTTGGTGCTCGGCGCGACCGGCGCTCTCGGATCGGTCGCCGTCCAGCTCGCCAAAGCCCTCGGCGCGGCCAAGGTGGTCGCCGCCGACCGGGACCCCGAGCGGCTCGCCCGCTCCCGCGAGCACGGCGCCGACGCCACGGTGACGATTTCACCGGACACGGACCTGGCGGGCGCCTTCCGCGACGCCTCCGGTGGCCACGGCTTCGATATCATCATCGACCCGGTCTGGGGCGACCCGGCCCTCGCGGCTATGCACGTCGCCGCACGGGGCGCCCGTCACATCCAGATCGGCCAATCCGCCGCCGCAACCATCGAGCTGCCCGCCAGCATCGTCCGAGGAGCACGCCTGGAGCTCCTCGGGTTCGCCCACGTCGACCCGCCGGTCCACGTCCGCCGAGACGCTTACCTGAAACTAACCGAGCTCGCCGCCACCGGCGCACTGACCGTCGACACGACTCCGCTCCCGCTCGCCGACTGCCAGCGGGCTTGGGAGCTGCAGCAGCAAGGCGCCCCCCGCAAGCTCGTCTTAACCCCTTAACCCCATAACCCCGATCAGAAGAAGAAACACAATGATTGACCAGAAGATGAGTTATGCCGTAAAGGTCAGGATCGCCCATCGCAAGGAGCTCGAGAACAAGCTCGACCGGGCCGTCGTGGGAGCAATTCGGGAAGCTCTCAAGGAGCCCGGGCGCGGCGTGCTGGTGACCCGACATGACCACCAGACGTTCACCGTGGAGCTTTCCCACGAGGTTCCACACGGGACCATCTCCGAATTAGCCCTCTACCCATCCGTCTGAGAGCCCGTAGAGGAAAAAGACACCTCCACACAATCCACGGTGCGCTCACTCACTTAACACACACCGCATGTCTCGCGGACCCATCGAGTGCTCCGTTCTACGTGCATCTATCAAGGAGACGCGATGTCCGATTCACGCATTGAGGAAAACAAGGAAGATACCGACGAACTGTCCGTGAGGGCCCTGCTCGAGGAAGAGTTCAGAGCCGTGTTTGGTGGCATCACGCCGGTCGCCACTGCCTGGGCCGGCCTGACATTCAGCTGACCCCCGCACGTCAATCCAGACGCGCGGCGCCCGGCGTCGGAATCCTGCACGGCAGCGAACACCGGCGCCAGGATTTCTAGTCAGGAGTCTGCAAAGTTAATCTTCTGGTCGGGGTGGTGCGGGTCGTTCGCCACTGGCAAATGCGGTGAGGCGGTCGAGCATCTCCTCGTTTGTCAGTAACTTCCGGCGTCCTTCGTCCCGCCGACGTGCAGGTTCCGATCGTGTGCGGCGGCCGCCTGATTTCCCCCGGGGACGTCATCGTCGCCGACGATGACGGTGTCTGCGTAGTCAGGCGCGAGGACGCGCCCAC
Source organism: Arthrobacter sp. B2a2-09 (assembly GCF_027587375.1). Lineage (GTDB taxonomy): Bacteria > Actinomycetota > Actinomycetes > Actinomycetales > Micrococcaceae > Arthrobacter. The sequence continues at coordinate 94,400 of NZ_JAMXIC010000002.1, read as the reverse complement.
TGTGCTCGACGCGGCCATGCGCCGAGAGGCCGATGAGGAGCAGAAACGCACGCTCTACGCCCAGGGCGACTTAAGAGGTTCCGCCGTTTGGTGGCGGGTCGGTGTGCGTCATTAAGCAGCGGGGGCACGTCATTAACGGACAAAGCAGGCACGAATCCTGTTAAACACGGATTGTCTAGAAACGCGTTTAGCTCAGGAAGTTCGTGCCTGCCCTCCCATCATCCGTCATGAAACCGCTCTGGGCCCAATTCGAGGCCCTGATCCCACCCGTACGCCGCGAGCACCCGCTGGGGTGCCACCGGCCCCGGATCCCGGATCACATCGTCTTCGGGAAACTCGTCCAGGTCCTGGTGCTCGGTGCAGCCTACGAGAAAATCGCCGACACCACCTGTTCGGCCACCACGATCCGGCGCCGGCGCGACGAGTGGATCGCCGCGGGCGTCTTCGAGGACCTCGAACAGATCTGCCTTCAGGCCTACGACCGCATCGTGGGGATCGAGTTCGAGGACCTCGCCGTGGACGGGTGCCTGGTCAAGGCCCCCTGCGGCGGCGAGGCCGCGGGCCGGTCCCCGGTGGACCGCGGAAAACAAGGCACCAAACGCTCCGTCCTGGTAGACGGGAAAGGCATCCCGCTCGGTGTCGTGGTGGCCCCGGCGAACCGACACGACTCACCACTGCTGCGACCAACCCTGGAAAAGCTGTGCCGGTTCGGGTTCCACCTGCCCACCACCATCACGGTGCACCTGGACGCCGGCTACGACTCCCGCAAGACCCGCGAGCTGCTCGCCGAACTCGGGTGCACCGCCGAGATCGCCACCAAAGGCAAGCCGGCACCGATCCAAGTAGGCAAACGCTGGGTCGTCGAACGCACCAACTCCTGGCACAACCGCGGCTTCAGGAAACTGGCCATCTGCACCGAACGACGCACCGCCGTGATCAACGCGCTGATCGGACTAGCCAACAGCATCATCGTCATCCGCAGAATCATCCGCGAAGCCTGGACCACCCACCGCTGGGACACCAGACCAAACCGCAGACCCTGACCAATCGGCGGATCCTCTAAGTCTTGACCTTCAGGACGGTATGCGCGCGCGTCTGGAAGCCAAGGGACTGCGATACCTGCCCTAGACACCGCAGGAGCTGGCCTGCAGGTGGGAGGTTGCGTGCTGTGTCGTTGTGGCTGCAATGCAGCGGCAGGCGCCGGTAGCATCCGAGGATGGAACCCACAGACGCGCAAATCCGTGTCCATTTCGGCAGGAACCTGGCGGACAAGGGGGCCTGGCGGCAGGCCACCACCCTTATCGCCACGGGAGAACTGACGGCACGCTGACTCGAACGGACGAGCGAGTACCAGGCGGCCACCTTCACAACCCGCTACGACGACGAAACGGGTCCGATCGCGGGCGAACTGGCCAGCCTCAACAGGAACGGACTGGGTGCTGCGCGGGCCCAACGGAGCCTCCGCCGGCCGGGCGTCCTCGTTCCCTTCCCCCGCCTCTCTGGACTCGCTGCCGCGGAATCCGAAAACGCTCCTGGAGGACACCTACAAAAAGACTGCCAGGCAGGGCCAGTCGGTTGAGGGCCAGGCACTGGTGTTCATCGCAGACCTCCTGCGCACGGGAGTCGTGCCGGGCGAACTCAGAGCCGCACTGTATAAGGCAGCAGCCCTGATACCTGGGGTGACAGTGACCGATGAACAAGCCGCCCTTGATGGGTACAAGGGCATAGCCATCGGCCGGGTCGAGAACGCTTCGCACATCCCCCAGGACATCATCATCGATCCCAAAACCGGGATGCCGATCGGTGAACGCCAGGTTCTCACTGAACCACTCGGGGAAGTGCCCGCAGGTCGCCGTAGTATCGGCCGAAAATCGGGCGGATATGGCTGGGGTAGGCTTCTGAGCTGGGAATTTGTGGGCTCGTTGGAGGTCGTTCTTGGCTACGCAGGTGCTCTCGGATGAAGAGCTCGATCGGCTTCGGGGGTTTCCGGAGATCGGCAGGGACGAGCTGTACCGGTTCTTCACTCTGACCCCGGCGGATGTCGCGTTCCTCGACCCGGGCCGGGGGCGCGGGCCGGGTGACCGGCTCGGCTTGGCGGTGGCATTGTGCACGTTGCCGTGGCTGGGGTTCGTTCCGGACAAGGTGTCTTGCGCCCCGCCCGTGGCGGTGGCCCGGCTGGCTGAGCAGCTCGGCGTCGACCCCGACGAGTTGCGGTCGTACGGGCGGCGGGCAAAGACCCGGACCGAGCACCTGCGGCTGGTCGCGAAATATCTGGGCTGGCGGCTGCCCACCACGATGGAATTCAAGGAGCTGGACGAGTTCCTGCTGGCCCGGGCGTTGGAGCACGACTCGCCGACCTTGCTGTTCCGGCTGGGATGTGAGTACTTGATCTCGGCACGGGTGCTCAGGCCCGGGCCGGTGACCGTGCTCGAACGGGTCGGGCATGCTCGCACCGAGGCGCAGCGGGAGACGTTCGACCGCCTGGCGGCCGAGTTTACCGACGCCCGGTGCACCGCGCTGGACGCGCTGCTGGTGACCGACCCCGGGATCGGCATGACCCGGTTGCGGTGGCTGTCGACAGGCCCCGTCGAGGCATCCCCGGCCGCGGTGAAAGCCGAGGTCGCCAAGCTGGAATTCCTGCGCGGCCTGGGCGCGGACACCCTCGACTTGTCGGGTGCTTCCGGCCGAGCGGCGTCGATTCCTTACCACGGTCGGGCGCCGGTTGACCGCACAGGCGCTGGAACGACGCGATCCGCAACGCCGCTACCCGATCCTGCTTACGGCGCTGGGACAGTCGGCTACCGATGTGCTCGATGAGGTCGTGCAGCTCTTTGACCAGGCCGTCTCCGCACGGGAAAGCAAGGCCGGGCGGACGATGCGCGACGCACTGGCCGAACGGGGCAAAGCCGGGGAGGACCGGCAGGCCCTGCTGGCCATCATCACCGACCCGGCCGTGCCCGATGAGCAGATCGGCGGGTTGATCCGTGGCGACCGGATCGGGTGGCCCCGCCTGCGGGCCGCGGTGGCGCAGGCCGTTCCGCGGTTGCCGCGCGATTACGGGCACCTGGCGGCTTTGGACGGCTCCTACGGGTATCTGCGGCAGTTCACCCCGCAGGTCCTGGCAGCGGTGACGTTCGCCGGCGGCACCGCCGCGGCCGGACTGCTCGATGCTGTGGATATCCTGCGCGGACTCAACGCCACCGGCGCCCGCCGCGTCCCTGCCGATGCGCCGGCCGGGTTCGTGCCCGCGCGGTGGCGCGGCTACCTGGAGACCGCGGCCGCGTCCGGCAACACCAGCGCCTACCGGCACTACTGGGAGCTGTGCACGCTGCTGGCCCTGCGCGACGGACTGCGCAGCGGGGATGTGTTCGTGCCGGGCTCGCGCCGCTACTCCGACCCGGCCGCCTACCTGCTCACCCCGGAAAAGTGGGGGTTGCAGCGCACGGAGTTCTGTCAGCTGGTGGGCAAGGCCGCCGACCCCGCGCGTGCGCTGGCCGCGGCCGAGGACGAACTGGGCGAGGCGCTCGGGCAGCTTGAGGTGGTCCTAGCCGCCGGAGACGGACCGGTGCGCCTGGACGAGGACGGTGATCTGGTGATCTCGCCGCTGTCGGCAGAGGACGTGCCGGCCGAGGCGACGGTGTTAAAGGCGGAGCTGACCCAGATGCTGCCGTTCGCGCCGATCGTGTCGTTGCTGATCGAGCTCGACAAGCGCATCGGCTACCTGGACTGCTTCACGCACGCCGGGGGCAAGCAGGCCCGTAGCCCGGAGTTGAAGCGGAACCTGATCGCAGTGCTGATCAGCAACTCCACCAACCTCGGACTCACGCGGATGGCTGACGCGTGCGGGATCTCCTACGACGTGTTGGCCTGGACCGCCGAGTGGTACGTCCGGGAGGAGACGCTGCGCGCAGCGAACCTGGCGCTCATCGACTACCACCAACGGCTGCCGCTGGCCCCGGTGTTCGGCACCGGCACCCTGTCCTCATCCGACGGCCAGCGCTTCCCGACCCGCGGCAAGTCCATCACCGCCAGGGCCCTGAGCAGGTATTTCGCGAACGAAGGGCTCTCAACGTACACGCACGTAACCGACCAGCACACCACCCACGGCACGAAGGTCATCGTCGCCACGAAACGCGAGGCCCATTACGTTCTCGATGAAATCCTGGGGAACGCAACCGACATTCCCATCACCGAGCACGCAACGGACACGCACGGGGTGACGCTGGTCAACTTCGCCCTGTTCGACCTGCTCGGACTCCAGCTCTCGCCCCGCATCCGGGATTTGGGCAAGATCACCCTCACCCGCATGGGATCCCGCCCGCAGGCCGATGCCGGATACCCGAACGCCGGGCCGCTGCTGACACGCAAACTGAACACCGGCCTGATCACCGAGCACTACGATGATCTGCTGCGCCTGGCCGGGTCGCTGAAATTCGGGCACGCCACCTCGTCCCTGCTGGTCGGCAAGCTCTCCGCCTCCGGCAGGCAGAACGCGCTGGCGGCGGCCCTGAAAGAGTACGGGGCGCTGCCGGACCATCTACGCCGCCCGCTACCTGGCCGACCCTGCCTACCGGCGCAAGATCTCCCGGCAGTTGAACAAGGGAGAGTCCCTCCACGCACTCAAACGGGACCTGCTCTACGCGCACGAGGGCGCCATCCGGGCCCGGCACCTGGAGCAGCAGAGCGAGCAGGCATGGTCGCTGACCTTGGTCACGAACGCCGTCGTCGCGTGGACCACGGAGTACTACGGCCTGGCCGTCGAGTCGATGCGGACTGCGGGGCGGCGCATTGATGACGAGCTGCTGACCCATATCTCCCCGGCACACAGCGAGAACATCAACTTCTTCGGATCCATCGACGTCGACATCGAAGGTGAGCTGGCCCAACTCGGGCCCACAGGCTACCGGCCGTTGCGGCTGCGCGACACGTTATTCTGACATGCGGGGTCGTGGGGCGGTGCGGGCGTTCAGTCGGTGTCGGGGCGGGTGGCGAGGATGTAGTCGGCCGCGGCAGGTCCGGTCATGGCCAGGCCGCTGTGGTGGACATCGATGCGGCGGCGGCGCATGGCAACCCGGAATTCGGTGTCCGGTATCGGGTTTATTTTGTGGAGCAGGCACCAGCTGATGTACAGGCCGTAGAAGCTCTCCGGGCCCACCAAGCTGGGCCGCCTCGGGATCCCGGATGGTTGCTTCGCTGAGGAATTGTTGAAAGTGCGAGGTAACCATGGCTCACCCTTTCTGAACATCACTTGTTGCAATCGTGTACCGGATTCCTGCGAACCGCGTCCGGGCGGTTTGTTTCGACGGAATCTACCACGCCCGGGGGCCCAGGGGTCGCCTGGGTGAAGGCTGAGATCGCGAAGATGGAGTTCCTGCGCTGCCTGGGCGCAACCGCAGTGGACTTGTCGGTTTTGCCGGCCGAGCGGCGTCGATTCCTGGCAACGATGGGCCGCTGAATGACCACCCAATCGTAGGCCCGGCGCGAGCCGGAGCGCCGCTACCCGATCCTGTTGTGAATTCCGTAGCGATCCTCCTCGGGCCGGTTCCCGCGTCGAAGGTTTCAGCGGCCACCATTTATCTCTGCTTTGTCCTCTGCTGCACTTTGGCCTGCTCAACAAGTTCGGCCATCCACGGTCGGTGCCCGCGGTGGAACACCATGCCCTCCGGCAGCCCGTGGACTGAAGCCCTGGAACCGGCAACGTCGATGGTGATCCGCCCCCCGGCCAGAGGCGCGTTTTTGATGTGCAGGCCGCCGTAGGTTTTCGGGAGTGCCGGGTCCATCCACAGGCCGCCTTGGGATACGTGCGCGTCATAGCGCATCAGGCTCGTCACCAGATGAATCGGTGTGGTCGCTGCCCACGCCTGCGGCGAGCACGCCGTCGGATAGGGCACAGGTGCGGCTAAATGCTCCCGACCAAAGCCGCAGAACAGCTCCGGCAAGCGGCCGCCGGAGTACTCGGCCGCTTCCAGCAGGGCGGTCGCGATCCGCTGCGCTTGCTCCACGAACCCGTAGCGCATCAACGCGAGCGTGATAATTGCATTGTCGTGCGGCCATACCGATCCGTTGTGGTAGCTGGCGGGATTGTAAGCGCCCATGTCGCTGGCCAGGGTCCGCAAGCCCCAGCCGCTGAACATCTCCGGGGACATCAGCCGTTCAACCACCTGTGGGGCCTTGTCCTCATCCACCAGGCCGAGCCACAGGCAGTGGCCCATGTTGGACGCGCATGCGTCGACCTGTCGCTTCTTGCCATCGAGGGCGATGGCGTAGTAGCCGCGCTCGGGGATCCAGAACTGCTCGTTGAACTTTTTCTTCAATTGCGCCGCCCGGCCGACGAGTTCGCCCGCGAACGCCGCGTCACCGGCGTCGTACGCCATCCAGGCGCGGGCCATGTACGCGGCGTAGACATATGCCTGCACTTCGCAGAGCGCGATCGGCGGCTCCGCCAGGGTCCCGTCGGCGAAGTTGATCCCGTCCCAGGAGTCCTTCCAGCCCTGGTTGATCAGACCCTGGTCATTGAGGCGCTCATACTCGACGAACCCGTCGCCGTCCTTATCCCCGTAGTCCCGGATCCACGCCAGCGCCCGGTCCGCGTGCGGCAGGAGCGCCGCGATGGTGTCCTTGGCGAATCCCCAGCGGCTGACCGCCCCCAGCACCACCACAAACAGCGGGGTGGCGTCGACGCTGCCGTAGTAGGCGGACTTGCCACCCAGGGACAGTCCGCTGGAGACACCGAGCCTGACCTCGTGCAGGATCTTGCCCGGTTCCTCCTCGCTCATCGGATCCACCACGGTGCCTTGGCGGTCCGCCAGCGTCTGAAGCGTCCCCAGGGCCAGAGAGGGGTCCACCGGCAGCGCCATATGCGAGGCCAACAGCGAGTCCCGGCCGAACAGGGTCATGAACCAGGGCGCCCCGGCGGCCACCACCACACGGTCCGGATGGTTCGGATCCTCGATGCGCAGGGCGCCCAGGTCGTCATAGCTGCGCCGCAACGTCCGTTCGATGGAGCGGTTTCCCATCTGCAGCACCGGGATTTTGGCCACCCACTCCTGCCGGCGCCGGTCACTCGGGGACAGCTCACCGGCGGCCGGATGCACAAACAGCATTCCGGGGTTGATTCCGTCAACGAGGGGCACCACGCTGACCGCCGTGCTCCACTGCCCGTGGGGCGGGACAACCACCCGGTACGTCAGGGCCTCAGCCGTGACATCGGCCCCCGCCGCTTGGATGACGACGCCCTTCCGGGTATCCTGCCACGCTGCCCGGATGGTCAGCGCGTCGCGATGCGGAGATCGGGTCTCATCCCAGCGCCGCAGGATCCGCGCCTCTTTCACCTCGAAAAGGTCCGCGAAATCGGACTCGATGCTCAGGGAAACAACGCATTCCGCAGGATCCAGGCCATAGTTCCGTACCGTGATCTGCTCCAGGATCCCCGCGCCCACCTCGCGCAGCCGATCCACGAGCAGCGGGCTGTCCGCGTACCCGTCCAAGCGGGCAACACGGGAGACAAACAGCGCCCGGTACGGCTCCTTCGTCTCCGCAGCCAACGGCTCCAGCCCGCGACCATTTATGGTCAGGCTCCAGCCGGACAGGATGCGGGTGTCCTCGAAGAAAACCCCGTGCGGAGATTCAGGATGGATATCGCCGTTCGGCGACGAGATACAGAAGGACGTGCCCTCCACCAAAGTGACAGTCCCGGCACCTAACGGCCCAGCGGCCGTATCAGCGTTCCACCCTGCCATCCAAGCTCCTTGACGAGAAGGCCTGAGACACCCAGCGCCCAACGCCGCCTTCATGGTTTTAATGGACGCTACGCCGGTCTTCCCCCTAGCGCCAGAGAAGCCCCGGTCCCGGTGCGACATCGAGAGGGTGCATTTCAGGTCGGGAGCCGAGGGACGGGCCGGGCGGAAGTAACGAGGCACCCACGAGAGCGAACGCGCATCGGTTGGCCGGACAGGTCGCCTCGAGGTGTCGGTTTGCGACCCGGCCTTGTCGCTGACCGGATGTCCACTTGTTGGGTTTCCAGGCTGTCCAGCCGGGGTAGGGCTTTCGGTCCACCCGGGGCCGTGTTGGGCAGGCTGGCCGGTTCGTCGGGACTGTCCGGTTGTCCAGTGAAAAGACACCTTCACAGTGATCGCTTCGAAGCATGCATCCTGGGAGCGGAACCGGTGCGTGGAGTCGGATCATCGCTAGCCCATCGCTGACCCGGATACTGCAAGAAAGAGATCTATGGGCCGGCAGCCAGGGCTGAGAAGCGCATGACTTTCAGGGTGCCCAGACTGCCGAAGGATGACGGGTGCTTACGCGGGAGGGATTCGGTCGCGAACCGTGGGATACCGCGCGGGTTCGCGCAGACCTATGGCCCTTCCGGCAGGTCATGACGCTGGGGCTGTACTGTTTCCGTAAGGTGGTGTTTGGGGATGCGGTCGCGGTCATAGCTGATGTCCGTGTAGCCGTGAGGCTCCGGTTTGCCTGACAGGCTGAGATTTACGAAGATGATCTCTTCGATTGTGAGGATGCTTTGCCGGGTGATCATGTTTCGGACCTCCGCCCGCATGGTCAGAGACGTCCTCCCGAAGCGGGTGGCCGTCAATCCCATCTCAATCAGGTCCCCCTGTACGGCAGAACTAACAAAATTGATCTCCGAGATGTATTTGGTGACTGCACGGCCGTTGCCCAACTGCAGGATGGCATAAATCGCGGCTTCCTCATCAATCCACTTCAGCAGGCTTCCGCCAAAGAGCGTCCCGTTAGCATTTAGGTCTTCCGGGCGGACCCATTTGCGGGTTCGGAAAGTGATGTCAGCAGATTCCATAACCTGACCCTAACTGAGACGGGGCGCCGGGTCCCCGAACGCTCGGAAGGCTGCCCTGGTCATGTCCTGCCACCCCATCCGATGAGAGCCCTCGAATCATGTTTGCGGACCCCGGATTCCGGCTGTTGATGGATTTGGCAGATGTTCGCGACGCATCGCTCGTAAAACAGTTTGCATTGTGTATTTGTGTTCGCAGGATAGGAGATCTCTATTCGCAGGGTTGGCGCAAGACCGTGATCGGCGGTCCAGGCTCCACAGAAGACGATTCTTACCTCAGCAGTTCAACGTCGGAAACGAGTTCGATATGGGAGAGCATCGCTTCCGCTGCGGCATCCGGGTCCTGCACTCGGATTGCATCGGCAATCTTGCGGTGGGAGGCGAGGGACTGCTCCGGGCGTCCTGGCTGGCCCAGGGATTCCATACGGGTCTCCAGAATCATTTCTGCGATGAAGGTCATGAGTTGGGCCATGACCGCGGAATGGGCTGCCGCCGTGACCGCCTGATGGAACAGTTCGTCACCCTGCAGGCCCCGTCCGCCTCCTGCGATGTCGACGGCCATCGCTTCCAACGCTGAGTCGATGGCATCGAGATCGGCATCGGTGCGCCGGATCGCGGCGAGGCCTGCGAGCTTCACTTCGAGCGTACTTCTCGCCTCAACGATTTCCGGAAGCCTGTTCCGATGCTCCCTGAGGCTCTTGATCACTGTGGCAATCCTGGGCCGGTGCACGAGCACGGCTCCGGTGCCGTGCTGCACGTCGATGACTCCTAGAACCTCCAACGCCACCAGGGCCTGGACCAGGGTGGCCCTGGACACACCGAGCCTCTCCGCCAAGTCCCTTTCCGCCGGCAACAGATCCCCTGGGCCCAACTGTTGGACCTCTATATAGTCCAGCAGCTGTTTCACAAGCTGCTCATAGAGACGCGGCCTGGGGACGCGGCTTAAAGGCTCTGCCGCCCGGTTTTCTTTCACTGTGCCCCCTCGAATACAACGTCTTGACACAAGTCTACACGGAGGAGTATTGACAAGGTCACCAGCTGTACTAGAGGATAGTCCAGTGAGCCAGTGCTTCGGGTCACATTTTTTTCACTCCGGAGGAACAAAGATGTTCGCTGATCGGTCTCCAGGCCCCGACCCTGTCCGTGCTTATGGGCCGGGGAGCTGGCGGCGGTGCGCTGGCATTGCTGTTGTCCCCTTTCCGCCGGAAGGGGCCAGCGGCATTGTCCACCGCAGCACCGAGTTTGCCCCCGCCTGTCCGCCGCCCAGGGTGGGTGTGACCGTCGCATCGCTCTCTGCCGATGGTCACGTCGACGACATCGTCGACGAACGCCACGACGCCGGTACGAACGTTCCACCCTGTCCGGCACCAATGTGGACATCCTGCTTCCCCAAAGGATCAGGAAGTATCGCGAACCAGGACACCGGGACCGGCGGCGGTACCACGACCACCGTCGTCCCCAACCGCGTAACCGACGGCTCCGGCGAATCCCGGGACTGTAGAGCGGGAGACTCGCCCGTATGCCGCCCCCGAATGGCGGTCGGGACCATAACCAAAGTGGAATCAGCATCCACCACCGTAGAAGGAGACATCACATGACGCAGAAACAGAATCAGCAGACCATGGCGCTGGACGCCAGGAACCTGGAGCTTGAGTGGGCTGCCGACCCGCGTTGGGAAGGCGTCACCCGCGATTACTCGGCCACCGACGTCGTCCGCCTCCGCGGCCGCGTCTCCGAAGAACACACCCTGGCCAGGCGCGGCTCCGAGAAGTTGTGGAAGCAACTCACGGAAGAGCACAAAGAAGGCAAGTACACCAACGCCCTCGGTGCCCTGACCGGTAACCAGGCCGTCCAGCAGGTCAAAGCCGGGCTGCGGGCGATCTACCTTTCCGGTTGGCAGGTAGCCGCCGACGCCAACAATTCCGGCCACACCTACCCGGACCAGTCGCTCTACCCGGCCAACTCGGTCCCCACCGTCGTCCGCCGCATCAACAACGCCCTGCTCCGCGCCGACCAGATCGAATTCTCCGAAGGCATCCAGACCGTCGAGGACTGGCTGGTCCCGATCGTCGCCGACGCCGAAGCCGGCTTCGGCGGCCCCCTGAACGCCTACGAACTCATGAAATCCATGATCCAGGCCGGCGCCTCGGGCGTGCACTGGGAAGACCAGCTCGCTTCCGAGAAGAAGTGCGGCCACCTCGGCGGCAAGGTGCTCATCCCCACCCAGCAGCACGTCCGGACCCTGAACGCCGCCCGTCTCGCGGCCGACGTCGCGGGCACCCCTTCGGTGATCATCGCCCGCACCGACGCCGAGGCAGCCACCCTGATTACCTCCGACGTCGACGAGCGCGACCAGGAATTCACCACAGGCGAACGCACGGCTGAGGGCTTCTACAAGGTCCGCAACGGCATCGAACCCTGCATCGCCCGCGCCAAGGCCTACGCCCCGTATTCGGACCTCATCTGGATGGAAACGGGCACCCCGGACCTTGAGCTTGCCCGCAAGTTCGCCGAGTCCGTCAAGGCCGAGTTCCCGGATCAGATGCTCTCCTACAACTGCTCGCCGTCGTTCAACTGGCGCAAGCACCTGGACGACGCCACGATCGCGAAGTTCCAGCGCGAACTCGGCGCCATGGGCTTCACCTTTCAGTTCATCACCCTGGCCGGCTTCCACGCCCTGAACTACTCGATGTTCGACCTCGCCCACGGCTACGCCCGTGAAGGCATGAGTGCCTACGTCGAACTCCAGGAAAAGGAATTCGCCTCCGAGTCCCGCGGCTACACCGCAACCAAGCACCAGCGCGAAGTCGGCACCGGCTACTTCGACGACATTGCTACTGCGCTCAACCCGAACGCATCCACCCTGGCCCTGGTGGGATCCACCGAAGAAGGCCAGTTCCACTAACGGCCCCTCCGTCCCGTCCCGGTCCCGCCCCTGCGGCCAAGGCGACCTGGTTTCAGGCCTTGGCCGCAGGGCCATCCAAACTCCACCCGAATCAGGAGCGCCCTCCATGAATAGCTTCACCGACACCTTCACCCTTAACGGGGTTACGTTGACTGCCCAGCCCATCGGCCGCCAAAGCGAAGTCCTCACACCCGATGCCCTCGAGTTCGTGGCACGGCTGCATCTCGCAACGGAAGACCGGCTTTCCGGGCTGATGCAGCTACGGGAGGAGAAACAGCAACAGGTTTCCACAGGTCAGGATCCGCGTTTCCTTCCCGAGACCGCGTGGATCCGCAATGACCCGAACTGGCGTGTCGCTCCTCCGGCCCCGGGCCTGGAGGACCGCCGCGTGGAGATCACCGGGCCGGTTGACCGGAAGATGACCATCAACGCGCTGAACTCCGGCGCCAAGGTCTGGCTGGCCGACATGGAAGACTCCTCCACCCCGACCTGGCGCAACGTCATCCAGGGCCAGCTGAACCTCACGGACGCCCTGGAACGCCGCATCGACTTCACCTCGCCCGAGGGCAAGGAATACAAGCTCCGTGCCGCCGGGGATCTGCCGACCATCGTGGTGCGGCCGCGCGGCTGGCACCTGCCCGAGAAGCACATGCTCATCGACGGGAAGCCCGTCGCCGGTGGCGTGGTGGACTTCGGTTTGTTCTTCTTCCACAACGCCCGCCGCCTGCTCGCCCAGGGCAAAGGCCCGTACTTCTACCTGCCCAAGATCGAGAACCACCTGGAGGCCCGCCTCTGGAACGACATCTTCATCCAGGCCCAGGACCTCCTCGGTATCCCGCAGGGCACCATCCGCGCCACGGTCCTGATCGAGACCATCACCGCGGCGTTCGAAATGGAAGAGATCCTGTACGAGCTGCGCGATCACGCCTCGGGCCTGAACGCCGGCCGCTGGGACTACATCTTCTCCGTGATCAAGAACTTCCGCACCCGCGGCCCCCGCTTCGTGCTGCCGGACCGCGCCCAGGTCTCCATGACCGCCCCGTTCATGCGCTCCTACACCGAGCAACTGGTTAGGGCGTGCCACCGCCGCGGCGCCATGGCGATCGGCGGCATGGCCGCGGCCGTTCCCAACCGCAAGGACGAGGCTGCCAACACGGCAGCGTTCGAAAAGGTCCGTGCGGACAAGACCCGCGAAGCCGGCGACGGCTTCGACGGTTCCTGGGTTGCGCACCCGGACCTGGTTCCGTTGTGCCGCGAAGTGTTCGACGGCGTACTCGGCGATCGTCCGAACCAGCAGGACCGGCTGCGTGAGGACGTCGCACCGGATGACCTTGCGCTGCTGGACGTGGCAGCCACCCGCGGCACCATCACCGAGGCGGGCATCCGGACCAACATCGAGGTGGGCATCCGGTACATCGAGTCCTGGCTGCGCGGCAACGGCGCCGTCGCCATCCACAACCTCATGGAAGACGCCGCCACCGCGGAAATCTCCCGCTCCCAGCTCTGGCAATGGATCCACACCGGAGCCATCACCCAGACGGGAATGGTCATCACCAGGACGTGGATCCTCGAAACCATCAACGGGGAATTTGCCAAACTGGAACGCTCCAGTGGGGACCGCTTCGTCGATGCCCGGGACATTTTCGAAGAAGTGACCCTCGGGCAGGATTTCGTCCCCTTCCTCACCGTCCCGGCCTACGCCCGATATCTGCACGAGGACAGGGGTCGCGAGTCCGCCGACCCCGTCGACTAGAAGGGGCCTGAACCGTGTCTTCGGTCGGATTCCCGCACTCCGTCGCAACAGGAAGCCCGAAAGCCGGGCGCAGGGAGTCCGGCCGATTCGGTGGACGTATCACGATTGCGATCCGATCTGCCGGCACATGTTCCACGTATCGTCCGCCGATGGGCGATACGTGGGGCACGAGCCCACGGTGCTCCTGTTTCCGCGCTGATCTCCCTCACCGAACAGCGGTCGTCCTGCTCTCCCTGCAGCGGGCATGCCTGCCCAGGACCGCCACTCCAACGGAAGGCAGTCCTGAACCGCCCATGCAACGAAAGCCACATCCTGCCTCACCGCCGAGCTAGACAAGGGGCCACAACATCAGAAGAAAGGAATACTCATGCAACGGACAATAGCCATTGCGCACCTTCAACCGCATCCAACCCCCGGCGCCCGGCAATGCAACTCCGGCCATGGGAAAGCCACGTTCGTCGCAGACTGGACCGCGCTCAAAAGAGGCGACCGGATCTGGATCCGCCACAAGGGACAAACCACCGTGACCGGGAGCGTCGACGATCGAACATACGACGGAAATATCCTCTGGGCCCTTCCGCACGGCACATCAGAACGCAAAATGTACCACCGCAGCGACGGGGATGAAGTCTGGAGTCCTCAGGAACCGGCTCAGGCCGCAACCCAGCTTCAACTCTCTGCTCGACGCCGCCCAGACCTGACAGAGCCGGACGCCATAGCACCAGCCACTCGAAAGTGAGACCCAAATGATCAAGATGACCTCCGACTCCGTTGTGGAAGTCACCGCCAATACACGAAAGGCACTCGAAAAGGAGCTGGACAACGCCGTCGACATCCTCTCTCGACAAGCTCGGGAGCTGGGTCGACAGGGCATCATGGTTACGCGACACAGCTACACGACATTCACTGTCGCTATCAGCGAAGACGTCCCGTATGGACGGACCGAGGAACGAGAGCAGTGGCGGCCGACACCCTAGTGCTGCCCCGCCGCTGCCAAACGGGTTTCCTGGGCTCGTAAGGTCCCCTTGGACGCCACCCGGTTCGCCAGGCCGCCACAAGGACCGCGCTTTGGCTCCGGTGCATGTACCTGGCGCCCTCGCAGAGCATGGCAAGTGGGACGGAGAATTCGCCCTCTCGTAAGTTCAGGACGGCTTCCTCTACGCGTAACGTGGCCCTCCGTAACGCCCGGCCCGGCCCATTCGTAGGTGCGATCGATCTCAAATGAGACCTCCTCAAATGTTGGTTTGGAGACCGTCGAAATGTCATCCAAACAAACTGAATTGGATGTTCTCGCCCCAGGGGGCATCTGTAGTGGGCCCCACCCCAAGACTTCCGTGGATCGAGATTGATCGGTTGTGACCGGTCCTAGGTATGTCAGCCTGATCCAGAACCTGTGGCCAGATCGTAAATCAAAGCCTCAGCGGTTTCCCGGTCAGAGAGCCCCTGCAACGTCTGCAACACCAGCACCGACCCGACCACCGGCGCCGGAACTGAAGGCCGGCCCCGCCGCGATGGAAAGAGGTCCTCCATCATGGAATCCGGGAAGAGACGTCCCCGATGCTTGGCCAGAAAGGCGAAGACACTGGCCGGAGCCAGCAACTCTTCGGCCAGCGCCTCCACATCCAAATACCCGCGTTGTTCGTCCTCCCGTCTCCTTGCCGTGTGGGTCGCGCGGCGTAAGGGGGCATGGGGGCGGACGGAGGAAGCCGCCAAGGCCCTGCCTTGGCGGCCCTGTTCCTGTCGAAGAGCTGTTATCCAAGTAGCCCGTTATCCTGCGACAGGCGCCGCGACCTGACTGTAGAAGTGGTGGATGTCGGCCGAAAGTGCCTCCGGCGACTCGTGGGCCGCGTAGTGGCCATGGTCCGGATACGCGGTCCAGGCCACGATGTTGCTGTGGTCACGCTGGGCGAAGCGCCGGATCGACTGGAAATCCCTGCCGCCCGCGGCGAGGGCGACAGGCACCGTGGTTGGTCCTTCCGGGCGTTCCTGGGACTTGGCCATCTCGTAATAGAACCGCACCGACGACGCCAGGGTCCGGGTGAACCAGTAGACGGCTACGTTGGCCACAATGAAGTCGTCGTCGAGTTCGTCGCCGAAGAGCTGGCTGTTCCAGCCAAGTAGGCCTGCCGGAGAATCAGCGAGGGCATGGGCCAGTGTCTGCGGAGCCTGGGACTGCAGCTGGTTGAAGGCGCCCATGTTCTGCCAGAACCAGTTCAAATGCTCGATCGCGGCTTCTTCCTCAGGCGTCAGATCGGTAAATTCGACCGGATCGCCGGTGGGGAAGGAGAAAAGCTGCGTGACGTGGACACCAGCGACGTGCGTGGGGTCGATGCGTCCGACTTCCGGCGAGATGATGGACCCGCCGTCATTCCCCACCGCCCCGTACCGTTCGTAGCCAAGCCGCGACATGAGTTCCACCCAGGCCTTGGCCACGCGATACTGGTCCCAGCCACGCTCCGTTGTGGGGCCTGAGAAGCCAAACCCGGGCGTCGACGGAACTACCACGTCGTAACCGGCAGCGACAAGAGGTTCGATGATGTCAAGGTATTCCACAACCGAACCGGGCCAACCATGGGTGAGGATGAGCCCCGTTGCACCCGCTTTGCCGCTTCGGACGTGCAGGAAGTGGATGTTCTGGCCATCGATTTCTGTGGTGAACTGCGGGTAACTGTTCAGCCTGGCCTCGAAGGCACGCCAGTCGAAGCCGTTGCGCCAGTGGGCCGCGAGCCGCTGGACCCGCTCCACCGGAACTCCATAGTCGGCCCCGGAGTCCGGGATCTGATCCGCCCAGAGGGTCCGGTCCAGCCTCACATTGAGGTCATCCAGCTCCGACTGGGGAATATTAACCCGGAACGGACGGATGCTGCTGTTGCTGACTTCCGTTGATGCCTTTTCCATGTCTACTGCTCTCCTTGGCCGAGGGCCTTGCTACCGGATTGAAACGGAACGGTTTATTCCGTTCTGGTTAACCATAACGGAACGAAGCATTCCGTTCAAGTGTTATTCTTTAAACCATGAGCACTTCACAGGAACTGGCGGGATCAGCCTCCGGCCAAGACGCGACTGCGGGCCTTAGCGGCCGCAGGGCCGAGGCCGTCCGGAATGACCAGTCCATCCTGGCCGCGGCTCGGGCCGTCTTCATGCAGAATCCGCAGGCGCCCGTTGCTGCGGTGGCGAAGGCGGCGGGCGTGGGCATCTCCGCGTTATACCGCCGTTATCCAGGAAAGGAGCAGCTGCTGCAAAAGCTTTGTGCTGACGGGCTCAGGACATTCATCTCGGTTGCCGAGCGGCATTCGGATGCACAGCCGGACCCCTTCACGGCGCTCAAGGAGTTTGTCCGGGGCATCGTCGATGCGGACGTGCATGCACTGACCGTCAAACTAGCGGGAACCTTCACGCCAACCCCGGAGCTCGGCGAGCTATCCTCTCAGGCAGGCATTCTGGGCGGGGAGATATTCAACCGCGCCCTCGAGGCCGGAACGCTGCGGGCAGATGCCGATGCCAACGACATCCCCATGATCTTTGAACAGCTCACCGCCATTCGGCTTCTCGACCATGCACGCACAGCAGCCCTCCGCCACCGTTATCTGGACGTTCTGATGGACGGGCTCCGCGCCAACCCGGCTGCGGGCACTCTCTCAGCGCCGCCTCCCAGCAACGTGGAGCTCGGCGAGCGTTGGGTACCCCGCCCGGGGTCCTGACGCGGTCCACGTCCTCCCGCCGCTACGAGGCGTGCCTGGTGCAGCTGCTTCGAAGCTCCACCGGCGGAAGTTAACTAAGGATCAGACCGGCCCTAGTAGCCCGGATGAGCAGGCTCGTGGACGCCCTCCCAACCACGCGCGGACGTTCCTGTTCCGATGTTCGAACTCCAAGCCAGGGGGCTCGCGGCCGGCCGGACGTCAGCCTGGCCACAGGTTCCTATGAAGCAGGCCGCCTCGAGACATACCCCTCCCTACGGATACAGTGCGGCCACGGGGAGAATCGTGTCGCGGAAATCTCAGACAGTTTTGGGTGAACCGGCACCTTGAGCACTGTTCCAGTTCCAAGGTTCTCTCGGGGTCCGACAGGACTCCGGCAAGTAATGGACATCGTTTGTGCACGTCAGGCAGGTCGGGCGCCACTCTGCCGTGGGCCACGGGTGTGGTCCTTGTGATTACAGCCGTCGGAGGCCCGGTAGTCCTGAAGCTGTCGTACCGTGCTCATGTGGGTGAGGGGTCTGGGCGTCATAGGCCGATGGCGCGGAGTTGGAAGTCGTTGGGAACCGAGAAGCTTACGAGGTGGAGCCGGTGCTCGCCTTTGACGGAGACTGCGGCGTGTGCCGCTCCGTCGGCGAGGAGGGCAAAGTCGAGGATGTCGCCGGGTTTGGGTTTCGGTCGTGGGCCTCCGTCTGTGAAGTCCATGGTGAAGATGCGGTCGTTCCCCGTGGTGTCCTGGGCTTCCAGGTACAGCGTCGTGCCGCTCTTGGACTGCGTCCGGCCCCGGACGGTGGCGAGGAGTTCCTGCCATGGCGTCTCTTGGGAGAACAGGCGCTTTGTGTTGCGGTAGGACAATGCCGATAACAGCAGGAATAGGCCCAGGAACCCGGCCATGATGGAGGCGATGATGGCTATGACCTTCCATTCATTCTCCCGGGGGTACCCGTGCCCGAGGACGGCGACGTCACCTGGGTTGTCGGAGTTGAGAGCGAGCTGGACCTGCGTGCCGGGTTGGAGGGCTGCCTTGCAGGCTTTGCCGGAGTCGATGGTGGTGTGCTGCTGCTGCCCGCCCAGGGTGTAAGCAATGCCGAGAGTACACAAGTAGTCGCCGCCCTTGTTGCGGTAGGGCTGCTGGCTCGTCACGGTGCCGCCCGTGCGGACGGACCCGGCTGTGAAGGGCGCCAGTGCCGCGCTGAGTCCGAACCCGGCGGCGATCACCACAGCGGTGAGGGCAACGGCGAACGCCGCCACGGTCAGCCGCATCCTTCGACGCAAGGAACTGCCCGGCCAAGCCGGCGTCTGGTGCGCCAGGTGCGGGCTGGCCTTCAGGTGAACACTGTCCGGCAGCGCGACAGACCAGGACTCCTCGCCACCGACCATTTCGCGCGACGACGGCAGTACCTCGCCGACGGGCTCAACGGGCACATCGTTCCCCTGCCGATCCTTCATTCCCCCACCTCTCGTAGAACCACGGGCAGTCTATTCCACGGGTGCCGGGGCCCGGCGGGGCACGCCGCGCCCCCTCAAGACCACCGGTGCCGGCCTTCGAGCGCATGGATCGGTATTTCCCGGTGGGTCAGCAACCTTCAATGACACTTTCGGTTTACTAACTGGTAGGTTGTCGGAATTGGGGGCGCAGTGGGCGCTCCGCGCGCTGAAACGGACTTCCCTGATGAGTGGTTACTACCCGCAGAACAATGACCTGCCGCAATCGTACGGGCCGATGGCGTCGCTCTCTTCCCCGGAGATGAAGCGCCTACGCTCGCTGCGGACCACGGTCGGGGTCTCGTGCCTGATCCTCACCGCCGGGGCCGGGTTCTACACGGGCCTTGACCTGTCTTTGCTAAGTCGCTTCGGCGGCGCCACGGACATGGTCTTCGCTACGTCCGCTGCAGGCTACGCTGCCGCTGCCGCCGCCTACCTCGGAATCGGCATCTGGGTGCTCGTCACCCGGAAGACGACGTCGAAGGCTCCACTAATTGCCGCGGCGGCGGTCGCCTGCATTGCCGCGGTCCTTCTGCTGCTGGGGCTGGTGACGTCCCCTGCCGGGAACCATGCACCGCAATACGGCAGCCTCACGGTGAACCTCCTGATGTTCATGCGCGCCATCACGGCCCTGCGTATCCGGCCGGTTCCCGTCGCCGCACCCGCCGCGCGGTTCTAAGGGAAGCCAATGTTCGCACGGGCAAACCCGCAAGAAACTGCGCAACTCATCGGGCGGATTCTCACAGCCGCCGCAGTTGCCCTCACGGCAGCGGGCTGCACCTATGTCGCACCGGCAGCCCAGCCCAACAACCCAACCCCGGCGGTGTCTGGAGCGTCGACTCCCGGTCCGACCCCGACCTCAGTGGCCGCCTCGTGGGGTGCCCCGTTGTCGGGCCGGTTCATTAGCCAGGGCACCCGGACTGTCGGCGTCGTGCACATCGCGGGAACAGCAACGGGTGCCACCCTCACGCTGGAGGGCGTTTCAACAACCCCGAACCCGGATTTGAAGATCATCCTCAATGAAGGAGCCCTGTCCAAAGACACATCAGGGGACATGGTGGTCCAAGACCCGAAGTTCATAGACCTCGGAGCCCAGTTGAAACCCGGGCCCGGCTCCCAAACTTTCGAGCTGCCCCCGTCCCCGCCCTTCACAATCCGAAGCGTCACGATCATGGACCCGCGGACGCACATCGCCTACGGGACAGCCGACCTGACCCCCGACCCGACCATCAGGTAACCGCCGCTTTGCTCAACAGGCGTTTGACGAGCGGAAAACGTGGAGGGCGCATCACGACCGGTTGGAATTACCCAACCGTCGTCATTGGCGTGGTGCTCATGCTCCGGTTCTTTGCGGTCGCTCTTCAGTTGAGACAACTGGGGCAATTGAAACTCGACACCGACGAATCAATTTCCGCGGGCACTCTTCTGCCCATTTGACGTGAGCTGAGAGCGTCTGGTTTCTTCGTTGCGGACAGCGAGAACGCCAACCCATCCGCAACGAAGAAACCAGACACGAAGCACTTCGTGCACCACACAGCACAGCGGGCACGGGCCGGGACTGATCCCGGCCCGTGCCCCGGCCGGGCTTACATTATGAGAACAGAAAGCCCGCACGCCACCGGCATCCCTCGTTGGTCAATCCTCCAGGTGTGGACATGGGCGGGAGGCCGTCGCACTTGATGCGTTGCCGGGCAACGACGCCAGGGTTCGACGGACGGCCTGAGTGAGGAATCACCGTGTTCCTACTACTTGGATACCTCCGTCCGGAAAGGCGGAGACGCCCGGAGCGAACGGAAGATAGACTTGCCCAGATGCGCTGTCTACAGCCACTGAATGTGCGTTAGCGCCGGTCGGTAATGTATAGCTGAGGGCATGGGTGGCCCCGTCCACAACTCCAAGGGACGGCACCTGCCCGGTCGCTGAGGAGACTCCACCGGGAACCCAATGGCGTCCTGACAAGAAGTACTTGTTTGAAGCGGCGTCATAATCCACTTGATCCTCGCCGGCGAAGGGAACCTTGGCAAGGGTTGCAAGGGAGGACCTGTCGAGAATGAGAGACGTCAGGGCTTTCCCCGCAGGCGGGTCGCAGCCGATCAGCATTTCATTGTTCGGCCCCAAGACCATGCCGGTCGGATTGCAGTCGCCGAGCGGGGCTGACCTGCTGACGGCTGGAGCACCGGCGACCACCGAGCTGGCGGGAATGGCGTCGATTTGACCGTGCGGGTTGGTGGGGGTGCCGTCGTTGTTGATGTTGAAGGTCTTGGACTTGGCGTCATACTTGCAATCTTCAAGGCCGACTGAATCTTTGAAGTCGAGGTGTCCGACGATGGTTTGTGTTTTCGTGGAAATGAAGGTTACAAAGGGCGGCGAGTCTCCCGGACTGGCGAACATGGCGAGGTTGTCATCGGGATCGTAGCAGCCTTCATCAACACGGAAGCCGTTCGCACTGACGGGAATGTTTTTCGTTACTTTCTGCGTGGCAGTATCAACCACCTTCACTGAATTGACATCTCCGACATATATCGTTCCGGCGCCCGGGACTGCGACGATTCCGTCAGGGCCCGAGGTGTCAGGGTCCTTTCCGTTTCCGGCGAAACCGCCGGTGATCTGTGCCTCCAGCTTGTTGGTCTTGGTGTCGATGACATCAACGGACTTGTTGTTGCGGTCCGTAACGTAGTACTTACCTGCTTCGACGGCGCCGATGTCGAAGCTGAAGGGCGGGGTTTTCGAATTAGGCACGGCAATGGTTGCAACGGTACGGGGCGTTGAGTTCCCCTTGTCTCCGACCGCACCGGCAGCAGTATTTCCGCTGCCGCACCCAGTCAGTGCAATTGAGCCTGCGACGAGCAACGCGGATAGAATTCTGATCTTCAAAAGATTCTCCTTGTTCATGGATCTGCAAAGCCGTTCTTTTGCCCTGCAAATTTCTTGCGGAGGCTGCATGCTCCTTTCTTCATGGATCACTGCAGGTCGTCATAGACCGCTGCAGGGTGAAGCGGAAGTCCGACCGAAATGTCCGCCCGGTCGCCAACCCGGGTTGGCGCAGGGTAATAAGGTCTGACCCGCGCTGGAAGACCGCCTCTCCTCGGCCAGGACTTCCTTTTCCGGATGGTCGAATTTGTGGTGTGTCGTCGGGGCGTTTTCGTTCAAGATCCGGCCTGTCCAGTGCGCGGTCCAACTGGTGCCGGTCGATTTCACTGGTCCAGATGCCGCCGCCCGTCCCTGATGGCTTAGCCCCGGGGGTGCCGGGTTTCACGACGCGGAGTTGTCGCCGGATCTGCCGGGCAGCCAGCGGAGAGGCTTGCGTTTCTGCCTAGTGTCGGGGGCTGTGGCGGTGCAGGAAGGAGTTCACTCGCCAGGCGAATTCCTGCGGGTCGGATGCGGGGCCTTGTGGCGCATGCCGGGCGGGTTGAGCCACCGGGCTCAACCCAAGATCCACGGCGGCTTTGGAGGCCCGTAGTGATGCGCCTGATAGAGCGTCCCAGCGGGTGAGGAGTTCTCTTAGTGCCGCGTCGATGTCGTCGTCAGCTACCACTGTGGTGATGAGGCCGATGTCGTTGGCTTGCTGGGCGGTCAGCAATCGTCCTCCGTAGAGCAGGTCTTTGGTCCTCGACGGGCCGATCCGTAGTGACATCCGGTTGGCGAAGGTCGCTGGCACCAGGAGCCCGAGCCGGGCGATGGGCATGCCGATTTTGGCGGAGTGGTTCATGAGTTGAAGGTCGCAGGCCAGTGCGAGTTGGCATCCTGCCCCGGTTGCGAAGCCTTCCACTGCGGCGACGGTGGGGACGGGAAGATCTTCGATGGCTTGCAGGGCTGCTTCCATGCCGGCGAAGCTGGCGCTGACAGTGTCGGGGGAGGCGCCTTCCCATTCCCGCAGGTCCGAGCCGGAACAGAACACACCTCCCCGGCCCCTGACGACAACGGCTTTGAGCGCTTCGTGTTCTGCCAGTGAGGTGGCGGCGCGTTCCAGGGTTTCCCATTCCTGCTGTCCGAGGGCGTTGAAGCGTTGGCCTGTTCCGATGGTCAGGGTCGCCACGGACCCGGAGTCGTCGAGGGTCATGGTGTCCAGCCCTGCCGGGCTCGGTGCGGTCATTGGACTGCACCGGCCTCGCGCAAGGAGGCAATGCGGTTTGTGTTGAAGCCAAGGCCGGACAGGATGTCATCGGTGTGTTGGCCCAGCAGGGGTGGGGCGGTCCTGATGGAGGCGGGGGTGCGGGTGAGCCGGACCGGGCAGCCGACCATTTTCAGTGCCCCGACGGTGGGGTGCTGCAGTTCGGCCACCATGCCTCGTGCGATGACCTGGGGGTCTTTGAGGGCCTGGTCGACGGTCTGGATGGGGCCGACTGGTACGCCGGCCAGGTCGAGGGCCTGTACCCATTCGTCGGTGGTCCGGGTGAGCATGATCTCCTCGAGGAGGGGGATGAGGGTGGTGCGGTGCGCGACTCTGGACGGGTTGCTCGCGAACCGTTCGGCGGCGGCCAGATCTGTGCGGTTCAGGGCGGTGGTGAAGCGTCTCCATAATCTGTCGTTTCCTACGGCGACCATGACGAATCCGTCGGCGGTGGCGAATGCCTGGTAGGGGGCGATGGTGGGGTGCGCCGAGCCGTAGCGTTGGGGTGTCTGGCCGCTGGCAAAGTACCCGCTGGAAACATAGGTCAGCCAGGACACGGAGCCGTCGAGCAGGCTGATGTCGACCCACTGGCCGGCCCCGGTGCGCTTTTTCTCGTGCAGTGCGGCCAGGATGCCGATGGTGGCCCACATGCCGGCGACGAGATCGGCGCTGCTGACGCCGACCCTGACGGGCGGGCCGTCTGCTTCGCCGGTCACGCTCATGATGCCGCTGCGGGCCTGGGCGATCGCGTCGTAGCCGGGACGCAGGGCATCCGGGCCGGTCTGTCCGTAGCCGCTGATGGACGCGTAAACGAGTCCCGGGTTCTGCGTGGAGAGTTCTTCGTAGCCCAGGCCCAGGCGGGCCGCGGTCCCGGGGCGGAAATTCTCCACCAACACATCCGCTTTCAGGGCCAGTTGGCGTACGGCGGCCAGGCCTTCGGCTGACTTGAGGTCCACTGCGAGGCTGCGCTTGTTGCGGTTGACGGAGAGGAAGTAGGCCGCTTCTTCGCCTTGGAAGGGCGGGCCCCACTGGCGGGTGTCATCGCCCTGGCCGGGCTGTTCGATTTTGATCACGTCAGCGCCGAGGTCCGCCAGCGTCATGGTGGCGAAGGGGCCGGAGAGTATCCGGGTCAGGTCCAGCACCAATAGGTCCTGCAGGGCTCCGCCGGGTCCCTCCTCGGAGGGGGCACCAAGGGGGCGCAGGTCCTGGACGCTTTCTTCTTGGATGCTCATGCGGGGTTTCCTACGGTTTTCCGGGCGGTGGCGGCCAGGGCGTGCGCGGCCTTGGGCAGCAGGATCAGGGCGGCCATGCTGATGACGGTGCAGATGATGATGTAGATGGAGATTGCCGTGGAATCCCCGTAGTGCTCCAGAAGGGCGGCGGCAATCAGGGGCGCCGGGCCGCCGGCAACGACGCTGGCGAGCTGGTAGCCCATGCCCGCACCCGTGTAGCGGATGTCTGGATCGAAACTCTCCGCAATCAGTGCTGCCTGCGGTCCGTACTGGATGTCGTGCAGGAGCAGGCTCACGACGACGGCGATTCCGACCAGGAGTGCGTTGCCGGTGTTGAGGAGCCCGAAGTAGGGGAAAGCGAACAGTGCGGTCAGGACGATGCCGGTCCCGTACACCCGGCGGCGGCCGAAGCGGTCCGAGAGCCGCCCGAACACGGGGATGCTGATCAGTCCCAGTGCTGCCGCGATGAGGGTGTCATCCAGGATGGAGTTGCTGTTCAATTTCAGATGCTTGACGGCGTAGGTGAGCACGAAGGTGATGAACAGGTAGAACGGGGCCTGCTCCGAGGTGCGCAGCAGGGCCGAGAGCAGGATCGCCTTGGGTTGGCGCCTGATGGCTTCCAGTACCGGGTTCTTGATCACCTTGTTGGACAGGCGGACGGCCTCGAATTCCGGGCTCTCGACGACGCGCAGCCGCACGAACATGCCGACGCCGATCAGCAGAATGCTCAGGATGAAGGGAATCCTCCAACCAAAAGCGGCGAATCCTTCTGTGCCCGTGACTGCCGAGGTGAGACGCACAACTCCCGTGGACAGAACAAGGCCCAGCGGCACGCCGATCTGCGGCCAACTGGCGGACAGGCCCCGTCTCTTCTGGTTTCCCCATTCCATGCTGAGCAGGACGGATCCTCCCCATTCTCCGCCGACGCCGATGCCCTGGATGATCCGCAGCAGCACCAGCAGGATGGGAGCGGCGACACCGATGCTCTGATATGTGGGAAGGAGTCCGATCAGTACGGTGCCGAAGGCCATCAGGAACAGGGTTGCCATCAGCGTGGTCTTACGGCCGATGCGGTCACCGTAGTGGCCGAAGATCGCAGCTCCGACCGGACGTGCCACGAAGCCGACAAACTGGGTGCCGAAGGCCGCCAGAATGCCGGCAAAGGCGGATTGGCCCGGAAAGAACAGCTGCGGAAAAACCAAGGCAGCCGCCGTTCCGTAAAGGAAAAAGTCGTACCACTCAATTGTTGTTCCAACCACGCTGGCCACGGTCGCACGCCGTACGGCCTGCTCCCGGGTCACTTGTTGAACAGTCATCATCACTCCATTGGTCTGACGTTCCGGGCGTGGTGCCCGGTAGGGGTATTTGGGTTGGCCAGGCGTCTAAGAAGAAATCATCACAACGGTCCCCGGCGGGCAGCTTGGCCTGCGGGGACCGGAAGCCGATCAAATACCCCGAACAGGAACGCCATCGCCGGAACGAATATCGATATGACGCGACCGGTCATCGTTGTTCCTCCACGGAAGGATCTGATGTGATGTCGATTACAATATCACTGGACTAGCCTCTAGTACAGAGAGTCACCTTGTCAACATTCCTCCGTGTATTTCTTCTTACCCAGAGGACTATGTGAGGACGCAGAGTGCCGAGAGTTGCACCCCCTGACCGATCGGCACGTGTTTTCCAGACTTCGCCGCGCCTCAGCTCGTGCGCGCCGCCGCCTCGGCGCCCGCGTGGCCTCTCCACACTGCACTTCCATAGAAGATTCACCCTGGTCGGCCGAGCCAGCCCAGGTAGTCGCCGTCCAGCTCGCCAAAGCCCTCGGCGCGGCCAAGGTGGTCGCCGCCGACCGGAATCCCGACCTGCTCACCCGCTCCCGCAGGAACGGCGCCGACGCCTGCAGAGAGGGTTTTGCCCATCTACTCACCGCGCCGGGACTACTCCAACTGGACCTGCTGGGGCAGCACGATATCGCACCGATCTCCGGCTTCGTCTGAATGACCAGATGATACGCTCGGGAGCGTCAGTACAAGTCAGGAAAGCTCGGAAGGCTTCGGCCATAGCCGACGATGGGAACCGATTCGAGATGGTAGTGCACGATAAGCAGAATCGGACTTCCGTGCGACGTGTGACGCTCGAGGATGTCGCCAAACAGGCTGGTGTGTCACGTGCGATGGCTTCCCTTGTCATTCGGGAAGAGCCCGGCCCAACCTCCATGACTCGCCTCCGGGTTCTGGCCGCCGCCCGAATGCTCAACTACAGGCCGGACCGCCGTGCCAGGTCCTTGGCCAGCCCGACGTCTCGCCTGATTGGCGTGACATTCGGCGGAGCCGGCCACTTCCACTTCGATCTCCTCGAAGGCCTCTACGCGGCGGCTGCCGATCATGGATACGACCTCATCCTCAGTGCCGTCACCCCGGAACGGGGCGAACAACAGGCGCTGGATTCACTTGCCGACTTCAGGTTCGACGGTCTCATCATGCTCGGACCGCCCGTGGCGCATCCGGCCATGGCCGGGACCATTCCCATGACAGTAATGGGCTGGAGTGTCGATCACGAGTCCGTCGATGTCGTCCGGACCTCCGACGAACACGGAATGGCCTTGGCGGTGAACCATCTCGCCGATCTTGGGCATCGGCGCATCGCCCATTTGGACGGCGGTCGTGGCCTCGTCGCCAACGCGCGCCGCGAGGCGTACATCAAGGCCATGGGACGGCGTGGACTTAGCGGGGAAACTATGGTGGTCTCCGGCGGGGAAGATTCCCTTGACGGGCTCAGGGCGGCGGGAGAATTACTTGCCGTGGCCGAATTGCCGACGGCGGTGGTCGCTTTCAACGACGATACGGCGGCAGCTGCCGTGAGCCTCTTCGCCCGCGAAGGAATCGACGTCCCGGGCAGCATCTCGGTCGTTGGGTGGGACGACAGCCATCTCGCCCACAATCCTGCCTTCGACCTCACCAGCGTTGCCCAGCGGCCGCACGAGATGGCCCGTGCCGCCATCGAGCGGATCGTCGCCCGATGCGATGGCTCGGATGTTCAGGGGCGGGAAATCGTCCTCGAGCCAACACTCGTCGTCCGTTCGAGCACGGGGCGCCCCAGGGTGATGCACCGCTGATTGACCTCTGCTCGACGCTTGGAGCCGCCTAAGGTCGTCGACGACTCTCGCGAGTCTTGGGGGCGCGGATAGCTTTCGGGGGTCCCCGTGTCTCAAGCCTGCTCGGTTCAGATATGGCCCCCGCTCCTAGCTGATGGCCGGCGCGCTCCAGCCTCAACAGCACTCCGCCGGGACCTATCCCGGCCATTTCGCCTCCAGACGCGCAGAGATCGCGTTCATCTGCCCCTAAGGCGCTCCTCCGCACTGCGGCGGATAAGCACTGGGGAGCCGCCCACCCCAAAGCTTGGCGGCTGCCGCGTGTTTGTCAAGGCCTCCTTCAAGCGTCGCCCCCGGTCCAATCGAGATTGATCGTAAGAGCGCTCCAAATTGTTCTAACAAAGTATTGACATCGGCCATAGCTATGCGCCATTGTGTGATGGGCGCCACATTGGAACGCCTTGGATTTGGACCGCTCCATAAATCGGTCCGGCTCTGTGAAAGGGAATATCTGATGACGATGAAGTCAATCGCCCGAATGGCAAGGAACCGCCGGGTCATGGCCGCAGCAGCGGTACTCGCCGTACTGGCGACGAGCGCGTGCTCCCAGTCCGGTAACGCGTCCGGCTCGAACAGCGGCGCGGCCGCGGGAGGAAACGGCAAGGCCAAGATCTTCGTCATCGGGGGCAAGTCTGATGACCCGTTCTGGTCAAAGGTCAAGCGCGGCGTCGACGACGCAGGCAAGGTCGTGCAGGCCCAGGGCGGCTCAGTGACATTCCTCGGCCCGCAAAACTACGATAACCTCGGCCCCGACGCGGCCAAGCTGATCGAATCGGCGCTGAGCCAGGGCGCGACGGCGGTCATCGCCCCGGACTGGGTGCCCGACGCCGAAGATGCGGCCCTCAAGCACGTGACGGACCAGAAGATCCCGCTCATCATCTACAACGCCGGAGGCCTCCAGGCCGCAGACAAGGCAGGCGCGATCAACTACGTCGGCAGCGAGGAGTACACCGCCGGCTCGGCCGGCGGCAAGTACCTCGGCCAGCACAGCGTCAAGCACTCCCTATGCGTTAACACCCTCCCTGGTTCGACGAACACCGAGGACCGGTGCCGCGGCATTGCAGACGGCATCAAGGCCAACGGCGGAACCTCAACCGAGCTGCCGCTGCCCTCCTCCCAGTTCGGCAACCAGACCGCCGTCGCCCAAGCGATCAAGGCGGCGGTGCTCAAGGATCCCAGCATCGACTCGGTCGTCACGATCGCCACCTCTGACGCCGGCAGCGCGGTCAGCGCGGTGCAGCAGGCGAACCTGACCGGGAAGGTCAAGCCGGCGACCTTCGACATGGACACCGCGACGCTGAACAACATCAAGAACGGGACCGTCCTGTTCGCGATCGACCAGCAGCCTTACATGCAGGGCTACCTCTCGGTGTCCATGGCCAACTCCTATGCTTCATATGGCCTCAACCTCCCCCAACGTCCCATCCTGACCGGCCCTGCGATTATCGACTCGCAGAACGTTAACCAGGTCCTCGCCGGCGACCAGGCCGGCGTCCGCTAACGACGAGCCGGGCCCTGAACCCACAGGGCCCGGCTCCCGACTCCCGGGCGCGTCAAAGCCGTCGCGTCCCGTATTGAAGGTGGTAATCCAACCATGGCAGTTAACATGACCCACGGCCCGTCCGAGGTCTCCGCCAAACGCAAGGCGCGAACAGCGCCTGCGGTATCCTTGTCCTTCCTCCGTCGGCCCGAGGCCGGTGCGCTCATCGGCACGCTGGCGGTCTTCGTGTTCTTTGCCATCTTCGGCGGAGCACAATTCCTCTCCAGCGGCGGCTCGGCCAGCTGGCTCAATGTCGCCGCCGAGCTCGGCATCGTCGCCATCCCGGTCGGCCTCCTCATGATCGCGGGCGAACTTGACCTCTCGGTCGGCTCAGTGATCGCCGCAAGCTCGATGACCACCGCGATCGTCTCCGGCTATTGGGGCCTGCCTACGATCGTCGGCATCGTCGCCGCCCTCGTCGTCGGCGGCGCAATCGGGTTTGTCAACGGGCTCCTCGTCACCAAGACCAACGTGCCGTCCTTCGTCGTCACCTTGGCGACGAACTTCGGCCTCGCAGGCATCACCTTGGGCTTCTCCCGAGTCATCACCGGCACCACCAGCGTCTCGCTCAACCCCGATGAATGGGCAAAAGGCCTGTTCGGCACCCTCATCGCGGGCCAGTTCGAGGTCGCCATCTTCTGGTGGATCGCCGTCGTCCTGGGGGTCGGGTGGTTCCTTCACTTCGCCCCCCGCGGGAACTGGATCGTCGCCGTCGGAGGTGACACGATCAGCGCCCGCTCCACAGGCATTCCCGTCGAGAAAGTCAAGATCGGGCTCTACATGAGCTCGGCGCTGGGCGCGTCGCTCGTGGGCGTGATCCAGACGATCCTCTACAACGGCGCCCAGGTCGCCAACGGCCAGGCGTTCGTATTCAACTCGATCATCGCCGTCGTTGTCGGCGGCGTGCTCCTTACCGGCGGCTACGGATCGGTGGTCGGCGTAGTACTCGGAACCCTCACGTTCGCGATCGTCAGCCAGGGCATCTACTACACCGGCTGGAACTCCGACTGGGCAGCACTCATCCTCGGCATACTGCTGCTCGTTGCGGTTCTCATGAACAACACCTTCCGGAAGATGGCCCTGTCCTCCGGCACCCCGAAGAAGAAGGCCTGACCAAATGAATGCCCCATTCCTGAAGCTGACCGACGTCTGCAAGTCGTTCGGCTCAACCCAGGTTCTCAACGACATCTCCCTCGAGGTCAAGCGCGGTGAGGTCCTCTGCCTGCTCGGAGACAACGGCGCCGGCAAGTCCACCCTGATCAAGGTGCTCTCGGGCTTCCACGAGCCGACCTCGGGAACCATGGACGTCGAGGGCGAGCGTGTCGTGTTCAAGAGCCCCCGGGACGCCAGCGACCGCGGGATCGCCACGGTCCACCAGTTCGGCGGGACCTTCCCCCTGATGAGCATCGGCCGATGCTTCTTCGTCGGCGCCGAGCCCAAGAAGGGGTGGGGACCCTTCAAGCGCTTCGACCGCAAGTTCGCAGGCGAGGTCGCCGTGCGCGAGATGCGGAGCCTCGGCATCACCCGCATCACCGACGGGGACCGCCTTGTCGGCGGCCTCTCCGGCGGCGAGCGGCAGGCCCTTGCCATTGGCCGCGCCGTGCACTTCGGCGCAAAGCTACTCATCCTTGACGAACCCACCGCTGCGCTCGGCGTCAAGGAGGCGACCCACGTCCTGCGCATCATCATGCAGGCGCGCCAGCAAGGCCTTGCCGTCATTCTCGTGACCCACAACGTCACGCACGCGATGAAAGTCGGAGACCACTTCGCCGTCCTCATCCACGGTGCACTGGCCGCCGACTTCCGTAAGGGCGAGCGCACCCGCGAGGAGATCACCGACCTCATGGCCGGGGGCGAGGCCATGGCCGAGCTCGAAGCCGAGATCTCCGCCTTTGAGCAGGCCCACGACGGACACGCACCTGAACCAGAGGACCTCGAAAGGATTCTGAACGAGAAATGAGCCCAAGCGTCCCGGAGCCGGGCCGGCAAGACCGGCCGATCCGATCAATCGCGCCGTCCCGGCTCCGGGACTCACGGCATCAGGAGGGCTCGGCAGTACAGAGCCCAAAGAGGACATCCTCTGGTCATTCCAAGAGGATCGAAGCCACCGTCGCGCCGCAGCGGGGAGCAACCCGAGCAACCGTCCCGGATAGCCGCGGCTCCGATCGGGAAAAGGAAGGAGGCGCGCCCGTTCTCGGCCCGAGCCTACTTTTCAGCCCCGCCAAGCTCCACCTCCTGTCCCTCCTTCTGGAGGGGCTGGACACGGTCGGCGCCTTTGCAGCAGCGCTGGGTATCTCGCCGTCCAGCATCTATCAGCACCTGGCCGCGCTGCATGGGCGGGGCTTCGTGATCAGCTCCGCCCACGGGCGGAGCAAGACCTACACATTTGCTCCCGCCGTCGACCAGATCGCCCTGCGGCGTGCGCTGCTCGACGCGACTCGGGACGGCACCGCCACGCGGAGCGGAGCCGACCACTTGAACCACCTGCGCGACTGGGCCGCTGCCTCAGCCGCTTCCTGAGCTTCCGCGCGCTCGAACCCCAGGGGAAGACATCAGGCCCAACGAGAATTGCCTAATCCGCGAACACACCACAAAACCGGCCGGATCCCATGGTGCCACTGGGACCGACCGACGAAGGGCAGCCTGACGTCCCCTGCATGCACTCCCCATGGATGTTCGTACCCGTCCCGGCAAGCGTGTCCGGAGGCCGGGCCTTGCGCCCGCAGCGGACAGCATTGCCGGCAGGCGGGCGGGAAAGGAACACCGTGGAAGAAGCGAAGTCGGAGCGAGCCGGGTGCCGTGCCGTATACCCGCTGAACGCTCTTGTGCGCGCCGCAGCGGGCGCCAGCCACACAACGGTGCCCGCCATCGGCCAGGCCCTCGCTGTAGGCGAACAGGACGTATACCTCCCAGCCTTGATGGCCGGTGCCACCATTCTGGCGCAGGCCGAATTCCGGGACCGTCCCGAAGGGCTCAGCCTCGCCATCCTCGACCGAGCAGAGCAGATCCTGCACGACACAGTCCACCTCCGCCCAGGGCCGGCCGAACCAGTGGGCCCACGGTTTCATGTCTCATGCTGCATAGACGAAGAACCTAGTATTGAAACCGATCCGGCCCCGGGTCCCGTCACCAGGCCTGGGCCAGGCTGAGATTCACCTGACCTCGCACGTCAACCGGGACACCCGATGCCCGACGTCGGACCTGGACCGCCGCGAAGACCGGCGCCGGACTTCAAACTAGGAGTCTGCAAAATCATTCTTCTGGCCGGGGTGGTGCGGGTCGTTCTCCGCTGGCAAAAGCTGTGAGGCGTTCGAGCATGTCCTCGTTTGCCAGTGACTTCCGGCGCGCTTCGTCCTCCAACGGAAGGCCTTCGGCAAGTCCGTAGCCGCCCGATTCCAAGACCAACTGACGGTCTCCACGGAGGCTTTCCTGCGGGTAGGTTGCGATGTGCTTGGCGAGGGTAATGGCCCGGCTCAGCGCTTGGCCGGTGGGGACGGTTTCTTGGACGAATCCGATTTCACGTGCACGGTTCGCATCGATGCGGATCCCGGATTCCATGAGCCAGAGGGCGTTGCCCAGCCCGACGATTCGTGGCAGCCGCTGGGTGCCCCCGTCGAAGAACGGAACACCCCAGCGGCGGTTTAGTGCGCCGAACTCCGAGTGCGCCTCGGCGATGCGGAAGTCACACCAGGCCGCGAGTTCAAGACCGCCAGCGAAGCAGTACCCGTTGATGGCCGCGATGGTGACCTTGCCCGGGTCGAGTTTGGCGAAGCCCATCGGGCCTACCGAGTCGCAGAACGGTTCATTCCCGAGAAGGCTTGGAATGTCCTTGAGGTCGGCCCCGGCGCAGAACGAAGTCGGACCACTGCCGGTGATGACGAGCACATGCGACTGGTCATTGTTTTTGAATCTGCCGATCGCGGCCGCCAGTGCGACAGCGGTTTCGGAGTTCACGGCGTTGTGTGCCTCCGGGCGGTCGATGGTCAGTATGGTGACGGCTCCGTCACTCTCTTCGTTTACGGTCACGGTTGACTCCTCTGGTGTTGGCATGGGTGAGCAGAATAAGCCTGGTTTGACGTCGGGTATCCCTGACTCCCCACCTGCGAGTTGCGGCAGGAGGCATTGACCCTACTCTTCGATCTCTCCCCCGATGGAGCGGAGGTGCTGCCGGAAGGTCACGTCCGGGTTCGCGTCCCGGGCTACGAGGTATTCCGCCAGGCGCGCCTGATTCCGGAATGGGGTGCCCGTCAGCATGCGTGCCGCCTGCGCTCGTTCCGTATCCCGGATGGAGGCCGCGGCGTCAGCCACCTCCCGGGCCCGGGCCAGCGGTACAAACACGACACCATCGTCATCGCCGAGGACGAAGTCTTCCGCGGTCACTTCGTGCGGGCCGACCATCGCAGAGGTCTGGGCTTCGGGATGACGGGGGTCGAGGCGTTGGGGCCCGACAGGCAGGGAACCCTGGCTGAACACGGGGAGCCGGATGGTCCTGAGCTCGGACGCATCGCGGTGCAGTCCCCAGATAGCAATCCCGGACAGGCCGGCGCGGCTTGCTTCGAGTGCCACCAAGTCCCCGACGCAGGCTTCATCCTGCCTGCCGTCGTTGTCCACCACCAGGACATCCCCGGGTTCGGCGCGGTCGATCGCCTCCAGGAAAACGTCGACGCTCCCGGTGTGTCGGGCCGGTAGAACACGACCCACCAGATGGCTTCCCGTCCAGAGCGGGGCGGTTCCCGCGGGGGCGCACCGGACCGCGATGCCGAGGCGCATGCAAGCATCGGCCACGTGAGGGGTCGTGAGGTCCAGATAGGTTCGGTGGAGCAGTTCTGAATGCAAGGCTAGGGTCTCCAAAGCTTCTTGGTTGTGGACGATGGCAGCGGGCTCAACAGCTTTCGGCAAGCCTACGATTTCCAGTGGAGTACCTGTTCCATCAGCAGGACCACTCCGATGAGCATCATGGCAGCCCCGGAAAACCGGGACACCGTGCGGGCAGCGGTGGGCCGGGCCCGCAACACCACTCGGGCCCCGGCCCCCACACCGGTATAGATGACTGCGCAACTGGCAACGTGCACCAGTCCAAGTGCCACGATCTGCCCGGCGACAGGCCACGAATTATGCGGGTTCGTGAACTGCGGCAAGAGCGCGAGGAACAGGAGAAAGACCTTGGGGTTCAGGCCGCTGATCCCGGCGCCCTTCAGTGCCTGCCGGGCCCAGCCGCCCTCCGCGTGATCCACACCTGCCTGCGGGACCGACGGGTGCCTGAACATCCCCAGACCCAGCCACACCAGGTACACTGACCCGACGACTGTCAGGACGGTCAGCACCACGGGCGAACCGGCGACCAAGGCACCCACCCCCGCCGCGACCACCACAGTAGCCGCCACGTGTCCGGTCAGGAGCCCGGCGACAGCCGGCACGACGCTCCGGTGTCTGAGCCCGGCCGAGATCGCGTAAGCCCAGTCCGCACCTGGTGTCACCACGAACAGAAACGACACCGCCCAAAACGCGGCCACTGTCCCGAACGGCATGTGTTCTCCTTAGCACTGAAGGATCCCAGATCGTCTGGGCCTTTAGGAAAGCTTAGGAAATTCAGGCCCAAATGTGTTTCCAAGTTCTTTGGGATAGACAGCGTTTTGAGGGAGAATTTTCCCCATGGACAGTCTGGATAGGAAGATTCTTGCCGAGCTGCAGAGGGACGGTCGTCTCTCGCTGACCGACTTGGCTGAGCGCGTAGGCCTGAGCCTGTCCCCTTGCCACCGTCGACTCCGAGCATTGGAGGAATCCGGCGCCATCAGCGGATACCGGGCACAACTGGACGCCGAGGCTCTTGGCCTCACATTCGAGGCGTTGGTTTTCGTCACGATGCGCGACGGAGACCGCGACACCGTCGCCGCCTTCGAAACAGCCGTCGCCAATGTGGCCAACATCCTAAGAGCACAGCGTCTCTTCGGCGACCCCGACTATCTGCTCCAAGTAGTCGCCCGCGACATACGAGACTTCCAGCGACTCTACGATGAACAGCTCTCCGCTCTCCCCGGTGTACAGCGTCTGAGTTCGACATTGGTCATGAAAAACGTCGTAGAAAACCAGCCACTACCACTCTGAAATAGCCCTAGCCTGGCCGGCAGGCCTGGCGGAAGGCCTGGCGGAAGGCCTGGCGGAACTGATGTCGGGCCCAGACCCGCTGCGACGTTGGCTAGAAAGCAATGACAACGCCACCTCCAGGCCAGGATCCTCGGACGGCCGGGATCCAGATCCTCATCCGGCGCCGGCTGCTCACGCCCTGCTCCTCCAAAACGTGTTCGCACCAAGCGGATCGCCGAATTCAGATGCGCGAGAATATCCGTCGGCCCACGCCCGCGCGGATCTGAGCATCGAGAGAGGAAGATCCCGCGGCTCAGACTTCCGCTCGAGCGGCGCGATTGAACTCGATCAAAGTCCACTGAGGGGGTGGTGGAGTCAGATTCGCGTGAGAAGCTCGTCGATCATCTGCCGAACTTCCATCGTCGGCTGGCCGGTAAGCCGGCGGAAGACTTGGGCGACCTCCTGACCGAGGTCGAACGAGGGATCCACCAGCCACTGCCCTTGCAGGCCGCTCCATGCCGCCATCATCTGGCGCGCAGCGGAGTGCGGTTCGATGCCCGGGTCGGCGAACCCTTCGGACTGCCGGCGCTTCATTATCGCGGCAAACTCCTTGATCGCCCGCTCGTTGTGGTGCTTCATGTACTCGTGGGCGGGGTGTTCCGGGTTCGCCGCCTCTGCCCCTAGCGCCATGAATAGCCGGACGGTGGCCTGATCCTGCATGGCCGTCTGGGCCAGCCGCGCAGGCACCCAGCCCATATCCCTTGACCCCTCGCCGTCGGAGAGTGCCTCCGCGCTTAGCCTGTCTCCGCTTTCCTCGTCTGCCAGTTCCATGGCCGCTACGAGGATGTGGTCGCGCGTCGGGAAGTGGTAAAGCATCGAGGTTTCGCTGGTCTTCGCCCTGGCCGCGACCTCGGCCGTTGTCAAAGCCCGGTGCCCTTTCTCGAGGACGATATCCAGGGCCGCTCTCGCAACGGCAGCCCGCCGCTCAGCAGTCTTCGCGTATTGCCGGCGGGGTCGTATAGCTTCATCTTCCATACGGCCCAGAATAGTCTCAATATCGAGTGACCCACAAGATTAGCTCAGTTTCATTGAGACGACTATCACAATCTCTCGGTCCTTGACAAAGGAAAAACTCTAGTTCACTCTGATTGCAGGATCCGCATCAAAGAAAAAGCACCGCGGGGCCCTCGGCCCAGCGTCTGCCGCACGAAGTGCCCGCGGGTGCAATAAGCACCGCCATTCTGATGTCGGAACAAAATTCAAAGGTGTCGCCCCTCCCGCCGAAGAAGCGCTGCAGGTGGCTGCCATGACCTACTAAGGACAAAGGAGTCTTCCAATGCCAACCTTCAGACCTATCGAAGAGTTGACGGAGGGGCCGTCGGCCGACGCAGTCGCCGATTCGGCCGTCGCCCGCGCGGAGCCAAACGAGCCACAGAAAAAGTTGAAGGCGGGCTATCTGGTTTTGCTCGCGCTGGCGTACTTCGGAGCCGCGATGGCCGGACTTGTTCCGAGCGCATACTCTCTAACTCTTCGCGTCCAGCAACTGGCGCCGGGGCACGAGGAGGTCCTAGGCTTCCTCACGAGCATCGGCTCGTTTGCGGTTGTCATCTTGAACCCCCTTCTCGGCATGCTCAGTGACCGCACACAGAGCCGGCTGGGGCGGCGAAGGCCGTACATGATCGGTGGAACTTTACTCGGGCTGGTCGGTCTTTTGATCATCGCAGTGGCGCCCACGATTGTCATCGTCGGCATCGGCTGGGTCATTGCCACCGTCTCCTTGGGCATGGTCCTGGGCGCAGCCACCTTCATCCAGGCCGACCTTCTTCCGGAAAGCCAGCGCGGCCGTGTTTCTGGTCTGATCGGCCTGACCGCACAGATCGCACCCGTAGTCGGTGTGCTGCTCGCATCAAGGTTCACCTCGGACAACCTCCTGTTGTTCATGATCCCCGGAGTCATCGCTCTCCTTTTCGTTGGAACCTTCCTGATCTTCACAAAGGACGACTACAAGGCACCAGTCACGCAGCTTCAGCGACTTACCTTGCCCCAAATCTTCCGCTCCTACGTCTTCAACCCGCGCCAGAGCCCCGACTTCTCGTGGAACTGGATGGGCCGCTTCCTGTTCTTCTCGGGCCTGTTCATCAACACGACTTTCTCGGCGTTCTTCTACTCGCAGCGGCTCGGCATCCCGGTTGCAGCGGTCGCAGGGGTCACTGCAATCCTCGGCATCCTCGGTGTCGGGGTGGCCACAGGCGGGTCCGTGCTCAGCGGCTACCTCTCTGACAAGTTCCGCCGGCGCAGGCTCTTTGTCCTGATCGGTGCCGCGTTGTTCGCGTGCGGTGCCGGAGTCGAGGCCTTCGCTTCATCGTTCCCGGTCCTCGCCGTCGGCTCCATTCTCATGAGCCTCGCGATGGCGGCCTTCTTCGCTGTCGACCAGGCAATCTGCATCGAAAGCCTCCCGAACCGGGATGAAGCGGGACGCTACTTTGGAATCCTGGGGTTCTCCCAGAAAATCCCGAGTGCCATCGCCCCGCTCATCGCAACGGGGCTGGTCTCGATAGGGGCGACTTCAAACTACAAGAACTACACTCTGGCCTACCTGATCGGCGGCATGCTCGGACTCGCCGGCGGAATGATCGTCTTCTTCAAGGTCAGATCCATCCACTGAGCGCGGACGGTTTGGCGGAGTGGTTTTATTAGCTAAAGGTCACAGGCCGCCTCGAGTTGACATCCTGCCCCGGTCACGAATCCATCTACCGCGGGCGCGGTGGGACCGGGATATCGTCGACGGCCAATCGTCCTACTTCCATGCGGGCAGCTCGGGCCGTCTCGAGGAGGCGCCTTCCCATCCCTGAGGTCGGAGCCGGAACGGCGAATGGCTGCCGCAGGACTACGTGCAACGGGGTGGCTACTACACGGTGGAGTGGGCTGCCAATATCGATCGAAGCTAAACACCGACGAACACTCTTCGGAAGCGAGGAGACCTCGCATTGCAATACAGACAATCATCCGCGATCGTCTGCAGCCATCCCAACTCATCATCCCGGTCATTCCTCCACGAATTCGACCGTACCTATGCGACAGGAGCTCAATTGATTATGGCGAGCGAGTCCGCAATACGAATGGCCCGCCAACACAGCCTTGGTGACCTACCCCGCCGCACAGCCGAGAGAACACCCGACAAATTGGCGCTCGTCGACGGCGAGATGCATCTGACGTTTAGAGACTTCGACGACGCGATCAACCGGGTTTCGAATGCACTCACTGAACGCGGACTCAGCCACGGAGACCGTTGCGCCGTGCTGGCACGCAACTGCTGGGAGTTCGCAGTCCTTTCTTTCGCAACCGCGCGACTCGGCATGGTTCTAGTGCCGATCAACTTCATGCTCAACGCCGAAGAAATCGCCTTCATCCTCGCGCATAGCGAAGCTGTGGCATTTGTGGTCCAAGACGATCTGACCGTCATAGCTGCGTCGGCGCTGGAGCACTGTTCGGAACCCGCGCTGGTGCGGGCTACGTTTGGCGGCAATGCCGTTGAGGGGTGGGAACCGTTTGCGGCATGGACCTCGCACGGTGACGCAACGCCGGTGCTTGTCGACGTTGCCGACGACGACCCAGTGCGTTTGATGTACACGAGTGGCACCGAGTCGCGGCCAAAGGGAGTCCTTGTCACGAGCAGATCTCTCCTCTGGCAGTACGCCACCTGCGTGATCGAGGGTGAGATGGTCTCAGAGGACATCGACCTTCACTCTCTGCCGATGTACCACTGCGCACAGATGGACTGCTTTCTGGGGCCGGACATCTACGTCGGTTCCACCAGCGTCATCACGCAAGGGCCGGAACCCTCGACGCTCTTGCGCCTTATCGAACAGCATCGAGTGACGAAGTTCTTCGCGCCCCCCACCGTGTGGATTGCGCTTCTTCGAAGTCCGCATTTCGATTCGGCCGATCTAAGCTCACTGCGAAAGGGGTACTACGGCGCATCTGCGATGCCCGTGGAGATCTTACGTGAAATCGCGATTCGGCTCCCGAACGTACGATTATGGAACTTCTATGGTCAGACGGAAATGTCCCCGCTCGCCACGATCTTGAAGCCGGAAGAGCAGATGGAATTCGCGGGAGCCGCGGGCCGGCCATCGATAAACGTCGAGACAAAAGTAGTAGACGACGGCGACCGGCCGGTTCGACCGGGCGAAATCGGCGAGATTGTGCATCGCAGTCCGCACGCCATGCTCGGCTACTACAAGGACCACGGGAAGACAGACGATGCGTTCCGCAACGGGTGGTTTCATACCGGCGATCTGGGAGTCTTCGACAAACACGGCATCCTGCGGGTTGTCGACCGCAAAAAGGACATGATCAAAACCGGCGGGGAAAACGTATCCAGCCGCGAGGTGGAGGAAGCGATATACCTCCTGGACAGCGTTGCCGAAGTTGCCGTCTTCGGCGTCGCGCATCCTCGGTGGATCGAAGCTGTGACCGCAGTCGTTGTCGCGCGTCCAGGCGTCGGGCTTACCGCCGCTGCCGTCATCGAGCATGCGCGGCGACACCTCGCTGGATACAAGACGCCCAAACAGGTATTCATAGCGGACGTGCTCCCAAAAAATCCGAGCGGCAAGATCCTGAAGCGCGAGTTGAGGGAGACTTTCTCAGCCAACGCGATACAGCCCTGAGACCGTGAAATATGTGTGACGCCTGCCGGCACGAAAACGCCGCCTATCCCGGCGGCGGCCTCCTGACCTTGGAGGCGGGCAGGTCGAGCAGAAAGACGCCCCTCCTCATCGCGATCAAACGGCGGGTTGCCGGACTGCCCCGCCCCCAATGCCTACCGGTGATGGACGCTGGCTTGTCGTTCTTCGGCGAAGTTTTCCTTGCCAGAGCTGCTAGAGCCTTTCGATGATAGTGGCGTTAGCCATGCCGCCGCCTTCGCACATCGTCTGCAACCCGTACCGACCGCCAGTCGCCTCAAGGTAGGTGAGCATCGTGCCGAGAAGGCGCGTGCCCGATGATCCCAGTGCGTGTCCGAGTGCGATCGCTCCGCCCCACGGGTTGAGCCGATCAGGGTCGGCCTCGAATTCGGTCAGCCACGCCAGCGGGACTGACGCGAAAGCCTCATTGACCTCATATGCGTCCAGGTCTGCGAACGCCAGACCGGAACGGTCCAGGATGCGGCGCGTCGCAGGGATTGGGCCCGTAAGCATGTACAGCGGGTCGTCCGCAACCACCGCGAAGCTATGGAAGTATCCGCGCGGGGTAAGCCCGAGCGCCGCGGCCCGCCGCTCGCTCATGATGAGGACCGCCGACGCGCCATCCGTCAATGGTGACGAATTCCCGGGGGTTACCGACCACTGGATGTCGGGATATCTGCCGGCTATCTCCCGGTCATAGAACGATGGGCAAAGTCCGGCTAGTCCCTCCGGCGTCGTGTCGGCGCGAACTGTCTCATCCCTCACATGTTCGTACGCTAAACCTTCCTGATCGCTCACGGTCACCGGAATTACAGCAGAGTCGAACCGGCCCTCATCCATCGCTTGCGCGGCCCGGCGGTGTGATTCAACCGAGAAGGCATCGAGTCGCTCCCGGCCGAAGCCCCATTTCGAGGCGATAAGCTCGGCGGAGATGCCCTGGCCCACAAGGCCTTCGGGGTAGCGCGCCAGCAAGCCGGGAGAGAAGGGCTGACCGCCCGTCGAGGCCGAGCCCAGGGGAACCCTGCTCATGGATTCCACACCGCCAGCGATGACGATGTCGTAGGCTCCGGCCATGACGCCCTGAGCAGCAAAGTGGGCGGCCTGCTGGCTCGAACCACACTGTCGATCTATCGTCGTAGCGGGCACGGTCTCGTCAAACCCGGCAGCCAGCACGGCACCTCGGGCGATATTCATGCTTTGGTCCCCGGCCTGACTCACGGTACCCCACAGGACGTCGTCGATTTGAGCTGACTCGAGTCCGTTACGCTCCAGCAGCGCGCGAAGCACATGAGCTGACAAATCGACCGGATGTACTCCCGCCAGGGCCCCGCCCTGCTTCCCACGACCTGTCGCAGTGCGGACGACGTCGACGATAACCGCTCGATTCATGTTGCTCCTTTGTGTCGGTGGGATCAGAAAGACATTTCCCGCACCGTCTACGGTGTTGGTTGTCCATGACGCTCTCCGATACCTGATCGGATGATGCGCGGATTGAATGAACGAATTGTGAGGATGCCACGAAGAGGGTGTTGGCCGGACCATACTGGCGCAATTAAGCGCCAGTTCACCAATGGCCTGCGAACGCCGGGTGGCAGGGCTCCTGGCGCGAGGATTGCACCGGCACCCATGTTCCGCAACGGCCCGCACGTTTTCCTGGTGGCCCGGCTGACGTCGGGATGGTTGATGACACGCGAGACCGTCCGGTAGGAACCTTGGCCCGCGCCGCTACGTCCTTCAGGCGTGGCAGGCGCCGGTCAATGCTGTTAGCCATGCGAGGGACCCTCGGTGGCAGGACAAGGTGGTGTCCAGACGCCCATGGCCGCGAAGTGGGACGTAAGGGAGTGCGGACGTTATCTCAGATCCGGCACTTCTCATGGGTGAAACCGAAAGGCACCTCTGTGGTCGTCTCAACCGTGAAGTACGCATACCCGTGACGAGTCACCAAAACGCCCATGCGGCCGTCTCTCATTGCCAGCTGTTCAGCAGCACGGATTGCCGAGTCGAGATTGTCCGCCAACGGTTCCTTGTCGTCCCCCGTGATTGTGAGAATCATGTGTTTTCCTGGCTGCATTGTCGTCACCCTATGTTCCTTATTGATTCACCGGCGTCGTCTGGCGCGCGCCGCCGGCCCAAGCTGTTTCCGTATCTCGTCGAGCGTGCGGAACACTGCGATCGTGTCGGATGCCGGGTGGACCGGGTGTTCCATATTGCCCGCCAGGATTCCCTGCGTCACGGCACGAAGCATGGGCACATAACCGTTGCCTTCCCGGGCATAAACGATGCGCTCGGGCGCACTCAGCATGCGTTCCGAGGTGTCCGCATGGATTTCGAGCGAGGTCGTCGCCCAGAAGAACGGGGGCAGCACCATCCAACCGCTTGTGCCGCTCACAGAGGCAGTTGGTTCGACGAACTCAGCCATCGATGCTGCGCCATAGGCGCGGCCTCCACCGGCGAATTCCAGCGTGAAGTGCTCGTCGACGTCCAGTCCATCCGGCCTCAGGGTTCCACTCGCGCTCAGAGACGAAGGTTCCCCGAGGATGGCATGGGCAAGCGTGACTGGATAGATGCCCTGGTCCAGGAGTGCGCCGCCGCTGCGGGCCGGATCCCATTTGCTCCTGCCATCCTTAGGCATGGGCATCCCGAAGGCCGCCCTGACCGCCCGCGGTTCGCCGATGCGCCCGGCGGCGATCTCCTCGCGCAGCCGCGTGAAGGCAGGATTGAACTTCATCCACATCGCCTCCATTAGGAAACGGCCCTCGGTGGCGGCCAACTCGAACAATTCCGTCACCTGCCCGGCATTCATCGCGATGGGCTTCTCGACCAGCACGTGCTTGCCCGCCAGCAGCGTCCGCTTCGCTATCGCAAAGTGTGTTGCGATGGGCGTGGCAACATAGACCGCATCAACCGATCCGTCTGCCAACACGGCTTCGATCTCACCGGTCGAGGCCGGGATGTCGAACTCCGCGGCGAAGGCCGCAGCCTTCTCTGCATCCCGGCTCTGCACCACCACGACATCGGCGCCAACGCACGATTGCAGGTCGGGGACCACGCTCCGGGAAATCGTTCCAGTCCCGATAACGGCCCACCTAATATTCGGTTGCTCCTTGCCGTTAGAGGCCGATGTCATCTCTGTCACCCCTTCAGCGGCTGGTGGTCAGGGCCGTGGGTAGCGCGCCGTCGCGGGCGACCTGGCCGAACCAGGCCAGGCTCGGCTTGGGCCGGCGCTCGAACGTCTCACGGTCAACGGCGATCAGCCCGAACGTCGGCGCCCAGTGGCCCCACTCATAGTTATCCAACGCGCTCCAGTGCAGATACCCCCGCACATCGATGCCCTCGCCCATGCACGCAAAGAGGTGCTCCAGCGCCGTCGTGGTGTACTCGATCCGGCGACCGTCATCGGCCGTCGCGATACCGTTCTCGGTCACCATGACCGGCACCCCGCCGGTTACCTCCCACGCGTGGCGCACCGCAATACCCAACGCATCGGGACGGTACGCGTTGCCCACGAGCGTGTTCTCCGGGTGGACGGGGTGGGGCACGATCCCCTCAGCCGTGACGTCCTGGCTGGTGTAGGACTGCACCCCGATGAAATCATCACCCCGGGCACCCTCAAGGAAAATGTCCTCACGGATGTAGCGGACCTCCGCCAGCTTCTCCTCCCCTCCGGGGCGTGCGACCAGAGCCTGGTTAGCCACCGACCAGCCCACCGCCGCGCCGGTGCGCTCCCGGATGATGCCCCGCACCGCGTGGTGCGCCTCCACGAGCCGGCGCGCCACATCGGCCTCCGGGTCCGGCAGCACCGGGCGGGCATCGCCCTCAACGGTGGGACTCATCCAATCCGTCTCTTCTTCCTGCCCCTGCGCCTGCTCCATTGCCCGAGCCATCGTCGTCATCAGGGCCAGCATGTTCGGCTCGTTCATGGTCAGGACCCACTTCACGTCATGCAGGATCTCCGTCACGGCCTCCACATAGAAACGGAACCGCTCGATCGCCCCGTCCGCCATCCAGCCGCCCTCCTCGGCGAACCACCGGGGACTGGTGAAGTGGTGCAAGGTCACAACCGGGGTCAGCCCGAGTCGCTGCGCCGTCTCGATCATCCGCCGGTAATGGGCAAGCTCGGCCCGGGAAATATGACCGGGTGCCGGCTCGATCCGGGCCCACTCGATACTGAAGCGATACGAATTCAGCCCGGCACCGGCCAGCAACGCCATGTCCTCCGCATAACGGTGGTAGCTGTCCACAGCGTCGCCGCTGCGCTCCATCCCGGGCTGCTTCTGCTCACTGTCCCAAAAATCACTATTGACATTGTTCCCCTCAATCTGGTGCGCGGCAGTCGCCGCCCCCCACAGGAAACCATCAGGCAAGATCGTCGTCATTGAGAAGCCCTTTCGCAGCTCAGCATGAATCTCGAAACCGGTTGCTAAAACCTACCACAAAATAGAAAGCCATTGCTAGATTCACCGGGACTTCGCGACACATTCTGCGCCTACAGTGCCCGTTCCGACCCGCTCCTTCGGCGATTGGACACTTACCATTACTGGGTCTTTGGCTTGCTGTTGCCGATGCTTGTCCACCGTGCCCGAAGCGTGTGCGCTGCAGCCTTCGGCTTGCGATCCCGCGTGAATACGCCCTTTTTGTTGCCGTCGACACGATGAATCGCAGGCCCCGTTTCGAAGTCGGCGAAGTTCCACACTTGCTCACCGACCATGGCAGGAATCCGATCGAAGACCCTGTGGTTCATCT
Organism: Arthrobacter sp. B2a2-09; assembly: GCF_027587375.1. Classification (GTDB taxonomy): domain Bacteria; phylum Actinomycetota; class Actinomycetes; order Actinomycetales; family Micrococcaceae; genus Arthrobacter. The sequence continues at coordinate 50,207 of NZ_JAMXIC010000002.1, read as the reverse complement.
CGAGGAAGGCACTCTGATACTCCTCCGACCAGGGCCGGTCCCAAACTGAGTGCATGCCGGTGAGGGTGTCGGCGCCGTACTCGGACATCATCATGGGCTTACCGAACTTCTCCGCCCACCGTTGCAGCTCGCTCTCGAGGCGAGGTTCGGCGGACGCGAGATCGGCGATGTCGATGTACCAGCCGTAGTAGCGGTTGATCGAGAGCACGTCGAAGAGATCAGCTATCTTGTCGGTGTCCGGCATCGCGAACATGACGATCGCGTACGTCAACGGTCGGGTTGGGTCGAGTTCACGGGCGAGCTTGACCAACGGCTCGAAGTATTCACGCGCACCTTCTTCGTTCGAAGACGGCTCGTTGGCGATGGACCACATCACCACACTGGGGTGGTTCTTGTCCCGAGTAATCAGCTCCCTGAGGTGCTGGGCGTGCGCTGCCTGAGTCTCGGCGCCGTACGTCTCCGGCGAGAAGGTGGGCTTCTGCGGCATTCCGGTGAGGCCTGCGACAACAGCCAGGTTGAGTCCAACGGCCGCGGTCTCGTTGATCACGACAATGCCCTGGCGGTCCGCGAACTCAAGAACTTCTTCCGCATAGGGATAGTGCGAGGTGCGGAATGAGTTTGCACCCGCCCATTCCATCAGCTGAAAATCGTGCACAAGGTAGGCATCGTCATGACCCTTGCCCCGGACTGCGGTGTCTTCATGCTTGCCGAAGCCGGTGAAGTAGAACGGCTCGCCGTTGATGAGGAACTCTGCGCCTCGCACCTCGACAGTGCGCACACCCACGGCGAGCGGATAGGAGTCGACGACGGCACCGCCCTGGTGGAGTTCGACGTCGAGCGTGTAGAGGTATGCCGAGCCCGGCTGCCACAGTGTGACGTCCTGGACGTGGAGTACACCAGAGTCACCCGAACCCTCGGCAACCACGGTTCCCGATTCATCTGTCAGCCGGACGTGGACGTCTGCGTCGCCGGTGGTCTCGACTGTGTAGTCGACTGCTCCGACCGTGCCTTCGTAAGTCGTAGTAACCGTTACGTCGGCCACCCGTACGGCTGGGACACTGACGAGCGAGACTGACCGGGCAAGGCCGGCATAATTGTAGAAGTCGTGCGAATAGCTCTGCGTTCGCTTCCCGTTCGCCGCCACAGTGATGGTTCCGGGGGGAACGGTGACATTCGTGAGCTCATTATTGACAGCAACCGTGAGACGCACCTCTGTGCCTGCCTGGGCGACCTCGGTGATGTCGATCTCGAAGGGTGTGTAACCTCCGACATGGCCACCCACAAGCACGTCGTTGACGTACACGCGGGCCTCATGGGTCGCCGCGTCAAAGCGCAGGAAATGGCGGTCCCCGCTCCACGAGCGAGGGATTCTGACCTGTCGCTGGTACCAGACCCAGCCAACATGATTTCGAATCGCGGAATCGACGAACAGGTCGTTGTAACTGGACGGGACAGCCGCTTCCAGCTTCGTGTCCAGCAGTGATGCCCATGGCTGCCTATTGACGGATGCGTCGGTGGCAAAGCGCCAGAGACCGTCCAGGCTGAGCAGTTCGCGGGTGGCGGTGGTTCGGGGCTTCAACATTTGGGTCCTCCAGGATGGTGGCGGCTAAACCCGCCATGACTTGAACTGCTTTGGGATGGAAGCCGGCACATAGTTTGCCGGGCTAGGGTGAATGACGAACGCCCACAGAGATGGTGAGCCCGCCAGCAACGGCGAGCATAGCCGAGAACAGACACAGTGCCGTGAAGTTCTGCTCACCCGCGGAGGATCCGAGAGCGAGGATGACCGGTGCCAGAATCGGTGCAACGACGCCGGGGATCTTCTGCGAGAACGCCGTGATGGCCATGTATCTGCCGGCTTGAGTCTCGCGGTGTGGCAGCACATCGAGAACGAGTGCCTGCCCGACCGAAGAAAAGACGGCGATACCCAGAGAGTTCACCACACTGCCCACTAGAAGCCAGGTGAGCTCGTGCGCGAAGGCAGATATGACCGCTCCCCCAGCGAAGACAATCACGGCAACAACAATGTAGGGCCGGCGACGGTGCATTCGGTCGCTGAGCCAACCCGCCCCGACGGAACCGAGGGTGGCCGAGATGATGCTGAGAGCCGAGGTGAGGCCAATGACAGACGCCACGCCTGAAACGGGGAGCCCGAGTCTCTGGGCGAAGAAGTACACGGTGAAGCTCGTGGTCAGCGTGAGGCCTAGGAAGAAGATGAAGCGCCCCGCCCAGGCCCACGCGAAGTCGGGAAACTCTCGCGGGGAGAAGGTGTAGCTTCTGAACACATGGCCGATGGAAAGGCTCTCCGTATGGGTAAAGCGCCGCGAGTCAGTCTCTGGGGCACCGAAAACGAACAACACAATTAGAACGGTGCCGATGGCGGCGGGGACGAGGAACACCAGAAGGATTTGCTTGCCCATGAGTCCGACCAGAAGTATCCCAATGACCGGGGCAAGCTGCATCGTCATCCCTGTGAGGCCGGAGACTCTTCCCCGCTGGTGCTCGGGAAGCTGATCCGCCTGCCAGTTGCCGATCGATCCGGCGGCGGTGCCCCAACCTATGGTCGACAACACCCAAGCGAGTCCGAGCACTGGAATCGATGGCGCGTAGGCCATGACGGGCACCGAGGAGAGGCCCACGAAGACTCCGATCACTGTGTACGGACGTCGCCTACCCCAACGTGATCTTGTGTGATCGCTCAAAACACCGCTAACCGGCGCAAACACAAGGCTCGCCGCAGAGCCGATGCCTAGGATGTACCCAAGCACGTCTGCACGGTTCGGGGCGAGATCTTCCAAGCGCAGGGCGAGTGAGTACGCCATGGGAACAATCATCGCCATCCCGCAGCCAAAAGTCGCAAGCAGGAGAAGGAGCACTGTTCGCCGCGGCACCCTCACCAGGCCATGAACGGGCGAAAGCACCTCCACTGGACTCATGGCGCGCCCAGCCCGAGGGTCCAGTTCCATGAATAGTGGCTGCTCGACAGCCTGTGCAGGGGACGCGTATCGGGGCCGAGCAGCGCAGTCCCCACACCTCGATGTGCAACATCGAGGTGGACCACAGTGACCTCGGATTCAGGGAGTTTCCACCAGTGCGTGGCAGCCTCGAGCTGCTCAACCGTATGCCGTGAGGCGCTGAATGACACCGGCGCATCCGTCTCCACCCGGGCGAATCCGGGCGCCCCAATGAACTCAAGTGATGTGGTGCCCCCGCGTGTCCCGTTCTCTTGCGGCCGCACGTAGGGAACGGCCAGGCTCTCGACGGTTCCCGACCAATTCCCCAGCAACGCTGCATCCCTGCGGTCCGGGTAGTTTTCCCACGGACCAAGCCCCACCCACGACACATCCCGGAACCCCGGGACCAGGGTGAACTCGATGCCCACGCGCAGTCCGTCCCTGGTGTCCGGCGGCAATGTCACATCCTCCGCGAAGAAATATCCTCCGTCTATCGCGGAAATGGTGCGTCGATGTATCACCGGGTCCCCGAACGCAGTTCGGTAGCCCAGAACTGTCTGGGTTCCCGATCCGGCCTCCTGGACCTCGGCACTCTCCAACTCGAGGGAAAAGAACCCGGAACGGATGAATCGCTGGTCGAGGGAGAAGGACTTGTCGTTGTCCACCAGCGCCCGCCACAGGCAGAGCCGGGGAGGAACGGCCAACAGTGGATGTGCGATATCGCCTGACGCGTCAACGTGCGCCGGGCCTTTCGGCATCGCTAGAACCGGGATGGTGCGGGGAAGCGCGACCTGCAGCACAGCGGCTTCTGTCCCGGCGGGCCCCCACGGAGCATCCTCCTTGAGTGTCAGGGTCAGTGTGACACCGAGCGCGTCCGGTTTCCGGGCGTGCAGCGCAACGTGTGCAGGCAGCTCAATGTCAGCTTCGGCACCTGCAGGGACGTCAGCAGTCGCCACAGTGGTTTCTCCAAGCGGACCTGCCGCTGTATCAACATGTACGGTGAGCGTAAAGGCTCGCAGGTCGGCAAAGGTCTGACGATTGCGCAGCCGTAAGCGGCCGGCTCGGGCCAGCTCGCCGCTGGACACAATCTTCACAGGGCTGAAGATCCCGCGCGCCTCCAAGAGCGCCGGTTTGGGCCGCAGGTCAGCAAAGACGATGCCATTCAACACCGTGGCACCGTTGGTGGGGGCGTCACCGAAGTCTCCCCCGTACCGGAATCGGCCATCGCCGTCGGGGTCCAGGGCATGGTCCATGAATTCCCAGATGAACCCGCCTTGCAGGCCCGGCAGGCGTTCGAACAATTTCCAGTATTCGGCCAGCCCACCGGTCGAATTTCCCTGCGAATACGCATACTCCGAGAGGATCACAGGCCTGTCGGCCCGCTCATCCCGCGCAATGGATTCAAGGCTGGCGAATGAGGCATACATCGGGCAGATGATGTCGGACGCTGCGTGCCCTCCATGCCAGTTGGTCGAGACCGCGCCCTCATAGTGGACTGGCCGGGTGGGATCGGCTTTCCGCACCCAGGCTGCGGCGGCGTCATGGGAGGCCCCATAGCCTGACTCATTCCCGAGCGACCAGGCGATCACGCATGGATGGTTTCTGTCACGGCGAACCATCCGCGCCACACGATCGACGATTTCCGTCAGATAGTGAGGGTTGTCGGCGATGGTCGACGCAAAAGCGTGACCCTCGACGTCGGCCTCGTCCACGACGTAGAAGCCGAGCTCGTCGCACAGGTCCAGGAAGGCAGGATCATTCGGGTAATGCGCCGTCCGAATGGCATTCACGTTGTGGCGCTTCAGGAGCGACAATTCCGCCAGCATGCGCTCGCGAGAGAGCACGCGCCCTGTCCGCGGATCAAAATCATGCCGCGCCACCCCCTGGACCATGATCCTCCGGCCATTCACGAGCAGGTCGCGCCCGACGATGGCCACACGGCGGAAACCGACGCGCATGCCAGTACTGTCGACAACGGAGCCGTCCGCGTTGATGAGCTCCACGGTCAGATCATAAAGGGCGGGAATCTCGGCGGACCATGGCTCAACGGCCAGGTTCTCCATCGTGATGATGGCAGTGCCGGCCGCTGAAACCGGCCCTTGGTGCGCCTGGCCGAACATATCCGCAGTCGCCCGGAACTCCGGCGGCGTCGGGGCACTCGCGGCCGTGATGCTCAGGAGGTCCATAAAATCGTCGGGAAGCCGCTGCTCGGGCCGCACGGATCGGTCTGTGGCAGGCGGCGGCAGGGTCGGGGCGAGAATCCGCCCGGATACCGGAACCACGTGGGACGTTTCGAGGAACCGCACCCGAACGTCGTGGCCAGTTTCGGCCAGCGCAGCGAGGGTGTCCGCCTCGGCGAGGATTTCGAGTCGGCCCAGCCCGCTCTCAGAGTCCCAATCCGCGACGATCAGCAGGTCCGAGAGCCGCACCTTCGGGACCACAATCAGTCCCACCGACCGGCTGATTCCCGACTGCCACCACTGGTCCTGGTCCTCGAGGTAGCTCGCCGAGGACCACTTCGCAACGCGAAGTTCAAGCTGGTTGGCGCCCTCGACGAGGTGGTCCGTAATGTCGAACTCCGCCGCCAAATGGGAGTCGGAACTGCTTCCGATGGCTTTGCCGTTCACCAGGACGCGCAGGTGGCCCTCCGCTGCCCCTACGTGAAGGATGACACTTTCATCCACCCCGCGGTCAACCTCGAACTGGCGCCGGTATACGCCTATGGGGTTGTCCGCAGGAATGATGGGGGGAACCTCGTCGAAGGGCATCGGGACGTTCGTATAACTCGGCCTGTCTTGAGCGGACGTCATTGTCCATAGACTCGGAACGGTGACCTTGGTCCAGACGGTAGCTGGCTCGGGGGACAAATCGTTCGTAAGCGCAAAGTCCCACGTTCCATCCAGTTCGATCGAGAACGAGCGCTGTAAGGCATTCATCGCAAGTCGGCCGACGGCGTGGAATCCTGAATAGTCAATTGTCATGCTGCGTCCTCGCACATTTCCTGAAACTGGGAATCGATTGCTAACTTGCCGTAGAGTATCATGAAATTAGAAAGCACTTACTAGATTCGGGAGATATGAGATGCAAGAACGCAAACGCGGATCCTATGCGAAGTCCGCCGAGGTTCGCAGGGGCATCGTGGAGGCCTGCATGTCGACCTTCGGCGAGTCGGGTTTCCATGGCGCCTCCATGGCGGAGATCGCGCGGCGGGCGGAAGTGAGCCATACCGGGCTCCTGCATCATTTCCCCCGCAAGGAGGATCTCCTTAGCGCCGTCTTGCAGCTGCAGGATGAGCGAAGCGCCGAAGTCCTTGAGGCCTATACCAAGTCCGGCCTGCAAGGGGATCCGATTCTGATGCTTCGAGGCATGGTCGTCTCGCTGGATACGCGAGTGCGCCTGGTCGGTCTGACCGAGCTCGCCGCAGTTCTGACTGCCGAAGCGTCCAACCCGGCGCATCCGGCACATGAACATTTTCGTGATCGTTATGCGACGATTCGCCGCTTTATGACCCGTATCTTCCAGGAGCTGGCAAATCGTGGCGAATTGGACTCCAGGACGCCCCCGGCCATCCTCGCCGCGACGACCATCGCCGTTTTGGAGGGCTTGCAGACGCAGTGGCTCTACGATCGGGACGGCGTTGACGTCGATGGTGCAATCAGCGAATACCTCGCAGGGATCATTCCGCGCTTCGGGACCTCGGAAGCAATAACGGTTCGTGAGGGCCAGAAGTAAGACTGATGGCAATCGCCGTCGGCCACCCCAAGGGCTGATCCGCCGCGACAGCCGCTTAGTCGCCGTCTGGGGTATCACCCACCGGGGACCGACCGATAACTGAATCGGCCGGTCCCGCAGCGGGCTGTACACCATACTCAACTACCGGGTCGGAGCCGTCGTCTGTGCCGCCGCCGCCACCCACGCCGCTTCGATGAAGTTCCGGACGGTTTCGACCTGTTCGTGATCCTCCGGTGCGTGGCCTCCGAATCCCCCGTGTGGAGCCGCCTCGAAGACGTGGAGTTCGGCGTGAACGCCGGCTTTCAGAAGCTTGCGATGCAATCTCACCGTGTCGGAGAGCAGGAAGTCCCTCGTGCCGGAGATGAGGATGGTGGGCGGGAACTCTGCCGTGAACTCGCCCAGGAGCGGCGAGATATAGGGGTTGAGTACGTCGTCGTTGGTGGCGTAGAAGTCCGCCAGGGCGCCGAGTCCGTCGGAGGTCATTGCGAAGCGCTCCGTCTCGTGGGTGTCACCGGACATCGTAAAATCCACTGCCGGCGAATAGAGAACCGCCGCGGCTGGCAGCGGGAGTCCTTCGTCGCGTGCACGCAACAGCAGCGCAGCGGTGAGGTTAGCACCGCCCGAGACCCCACCAACAATGATCTGTTCAGGCCTGCGGATCTTGAGCAATTCGCGGTAGACCGTCATGCAGTCGTCGAGTCCTGCTGGGAACGGGTGGTCCGGGAGCATCCGGTAGTCCATGCCCCAGACGCGAACTCCGTAGCACCCGGCGGCGAATCGCGTGGACGTCTCTGCGAAAACTCCGCCGCCTTCGGTCATCCCCCCGCCGTGGATGTTGAAATAGATCCGTTCGTCGTCTGCGTTGTGGCCCTCTGGAGTGGCTACATACGCGACCGCCGTTCCGAACTCGAGCCGTTCAAGCTCGCTCTGCCTTTCGGGTATGACAAGGCCTGAAGTTGCCAGGGCAATCGCGGTGATTGTCCCGTCGTCGGCGGCCGCGCGCTGGGCTTTGAAGGCCGCCCAGCCTTCCACATCGCTCGGGTCCAGCATGGTTTGCGCCGGGAGCACTGCGTGCATCGCCAGAGCAGCCTGCGCCTCGGGGCTGATGGTGGACGGGAACGGGATGTTGCGTTCTGCCATGTGGGTGCTTGTCGGCATGGCGCCGCCAAATGGTGATTGCATGCTCATGTCTGCTCTCCTTTAGTGTTGGTGCCGGCTCTGGCGTCAGTGGGCAAGGATCCGGGCCGGATTGTCGACGACGAGCTGTCGATAGACTTCGTCGCCGAATCCGAGTTGTTTGAGCATCGGTGGCACAAACTGACCAAATTTCGTGAATCCGTAATAGCCGTAGGACTTCCCGTGGGACTTGGTGCCGTTGTCATGGCCCATGACGATGTGCGAGCCGTAGCCCGCGCGCAACAAATCCACGAGCCCCTTCAAACGGTCGTAGTCGCTTGGAAGTATCGAGACGGTAGATGACCAAGAGTCGAAGCCAATGTTGACACCATGGTCCAGGACGGCGCGCTGCAGCTCGGTGGACACGTTAAGAGCGACGGACATGTCGTTGACATAGCTTTCCAGGGCACCCCACGGACGCAGGAACGAATCCATATGAATCATGACGAGCCGATCGGGAATCATCCCGGTCGAAAGGGCGATTTCCAATCCGGTGAGAACCTGGGCGTGTGACATGGGGAATGCCGTATGGACATGCAAACTCAGCCCGGTTTCGGCGCTCACCCGTCCGAGTGCCCGAAGTGTCCTGACCTCTATCTCATGTAGCTCGGCCGCGGGGTCCGTGGCTGAGAGGGCGCACTTGAGGAATCCAGGCCGGAGGCTCGTTGCACCCACGCCCCGCGTGACTTCCTTGGTGAAGAAGGCCACCAGATCGTCCTCGCTGTAGTTCAGAAATTCTGCTGGCCGCGCGTCGGCGACGTACAGTCCCGTCGCGAAGACCACGTGCACGTCTGCTTTTTCCGATGCCGGCAGCAGGTCACGGACATCCCCGCGGAGTCCGATCGGCGATGCGTCACACACCGCATTTCCACCGATCTGCTTGAAATAGCCCAGCTCCGCTGCCGTGTACTCAATGTCCCCAGCAGTCACGCATTCCGGGGAGGAGGCGTAGCCACCATCGCGTAGGAACGCCATGTTGTCCGGCCGCAGGGCGAGCAACTCCGGGGAGATCTTGGGGGCACCATATCGGGCCATGAGGGCCGCCATCAACGAGAAGTCCGCATTTAAGTGCTCGTGCATTGATGTGTAGCCAAGTTCCTCGGGCGCTATGTCGCCCCGAACTGTCGTGATAATACTCATGTTCTCTCCTCGCTTTTAGTGTTACCCGTGTTGCGCACGGAAAAGTTTGCGCTCTGCACGGCGCTTTTGCTGTGTGACCGGATCGGCAACCGGCGCCGCTAGGAGCAGTTGCTGAGTGTATGGGTGCTCGGGGGCGCGCGTCACAACTTCGGCGGCTCCAGTCTCGACGATGTCCCCGCGGTATACGACGCTCACGCGGTGGCTGATGTGGCGGACCACCGCTAGATCGTGCGACACGAAGAGGTAGGAGACTCCGGTGCGGCGCTGGATGTCGATCAACAGTTCCAATACCCGCGCCTGCGTGGACAGATCGAGTGCGGATACCGGTTCGTCGCATACGATCAGACGCGGTTCCGGCGCAAGGGCCCGCGCGATCGCGACGCGTTGACGCTGGCCTCCGCTGAACTCCCTCGGGATGCGGTCTGCCGCGTCTCTTGGCAGGCCCACTTGATCAAGCAACTCCTGCACCCGGCGACGCGCATCGTGCCGGCTCGCCCCCTGTACGATCAGCGGCTCACTGAGGATGTCACCGACGGTGAGTGAGGGGCTGAGCGATGAATAGGGGTCCTGGAAGATGACCTGCAGGTCCTTCGCCAATGCACGGCGCGTAGCGGCATCGGCGTGTGTGACATCTCGCCCATCGAAGTGGATCGTACCGCCTCTGGGCTTTACAAGGCCCAGCACAGCTCGGCCGATCGTTGACTTGCCAGAGCCGGATTCGCCAACCACCCCGAGAGTCTCCCCACGGCCGATGGCCAAGGAGATGCCGTGCAGCACCTCATATGACCGACGACGAAGTCCACGACCCTGGTAAGTGACTCGAAGGTCACGCACGTCCAGTAGAGCGGTCATCGTTTTGCACCTCCAGCTAGTTCCAAGGTCTCAACCGGAGGATCTTTCCGATGGGACGTCTCGTCAAGAATTGCGTTGAGGAGCTTCTGCGTGTATTCATGCTGAGGCTCCCGGAACACATCGAACACATCTCCGGTCTCGACGATCTGCCCGCCATGCATCACACTGATGCGACTGCATATGTCGGCGACCACACCGAAGTTATGCGTGACGAGCAGAACTGCCATTCCCAATTCCTCTTGTAGATCGCGCAGCAGGTCCAGTATTTCGGCCTGGACGGTGACATCCAGCGCAGTCGTCGGTTCGTCGGCGATCAGCAATTTCGGGTTGCTAGCCACGGCACCTGCGATCAGAACGCGCTGCGCCATGCCGCCCGAAATCTGGTGCGGGTAGGCCCCGAACGTTCGGATCGGTTCGGGGATTCCCACACGTGCGAGCAGAGAAAGCGCACGTTCCTTTGCCGCCCTCGCCGAGACGCCAGTCGCAGCTCGAATGCCCTCAACCAGTTGGGCTCCGACCGTGTACACAGGGTCCAGGTTCGACATCGGCTCCTGCGGAATGTAGGCGATCTGTTTCCCTCGGATCCTTCGCAAGTCAGTCTCCGTCATGCCGATCAATTCACGCCCACCAACGCGGATTGAACCGCTTCGGACGACAGCCTCAGGGGGTAGCACTCCCAGGATTGCAAACGCAGTCTGTGTCTTTCCCGATCCGGATTCGCCGACAAGCCCCAGTGTCTCTGCGGCCTCGATCCGAAGGTTTACGCCGTGTACGACGTCGTTGAGTGAGCCGTCGGGCCTGGGGTAGGCGATGACCAGATCTGTAACTTCCAGGAATGGAACTCCTTCGTTTCCGGAGGGCTTACCTACAGTCGAAATCTTGTTCTGCCCAGCGGCTCCGGCCTTTGCGTCAACCTTCTGGCCAATCTTTGCCGGCTTCGGCTGTGCTCCCTGCATCGCGTCCCGCAATGCGTTGCCGAAGAGAACCAGTGCCGCGTTGATGATGCCAAGCAAGAGGCTGGGCCAGATGTATTGCAACGGATCAATGTAGAGGTTGCGGAATCCATCGTTGATCATTGCGCCAAAGCTGGGCGTCTCTTTTGAACCGACGCCAAGGAAGGCAAGCCCTGCCTGGATGCTGATCGCTGACCCTGCCATGAAGGCCGCCGCGATGATGACAGGGCCGCGCACCGCCGAAAAGACGTGACGGACGAGGATGCGGATCGTGCTAACGCCAGAAACCCGGGCTGCATCGATGTAGAGCTCCGACTTCACGCCCACGACTTGGTTCCGCACGATGCGGTAGATGCCAGGTGACAGCATCACACCAAAGATTGCCATTGTGATCCGAAAATCACCGCCAGTGATGGGCAGAAGCAGGATCAGCACGAGCATTCCAGGGAACGTCATGATGAGGGCAAAAACCCACTCCGTGATGCCCCGGAGTCGGTCGAAGTACCCCCCGACAAGCCCGAACACCGAACCAATGCCGATCGCAATAGTTGTGGAGATCACCGCGGTGATGGAGCTGGTGTTGATCGAATGGAGGAGTCGTGACCAGATATCACGTCCGTACTGATCCGTGCCCAGTGGATACCCCGGAGAGTTGAACGGTGAATTGATGCTCTCCAGCCGCACTGTGTTGGGCCCGTGCCCGGTTATCCACGGAGCAAGAACGCCGAGGAGGACAATAATGAAGATGACCCCACCTGCAATGGAAGACTGTGGATCCTTCAACAGCTTTTTCCAGAGCGGTGTGCGGCCCTTGGCCGCCGGCAGCGCTGACTGTTCAGTTGCGGTGTCGTTGCTCAATAGACTCGTGCCTTCGGGTTAAGCCAGCCGATTCCCAAGTCGGCCAGAAGATTGACAGTGATTGTCATGAGGGTTCCAAACACAGCGAGTCCCATGATCACCGGAATATCACCAATCAGCGCTGAGTTGAATGAAAACGTCCCGAACCCTGGCAGGGCGAATACCTGCTCAATAATGAGCGCGGAACCAAACATGGCAAGGAACTCAAGGGAGAAGACAGTCAGGGCCGGACCGGCCGAGTTGCGGAGCGCGTGGCGCAGGATGATCGAGTTCGTCGGGATGCCCCGCGTGCGAAGGGTCCGTACGTAATCCTTGCGCAGTTCATCGATCATGCTCCCTCGCACTTGCGAGGCGATGTTGGCAGCGCCACCAATGGAAAGCACCGTGACCGGAATCACCACCGAGGCCAGCCACAGACCAGGGTCTTCGGAGAATGGCGTGAAGCCTGTCGCCGGCAACCACCCGAGATTGACCGCAAAGACTACGACGAGCGCAATCGCCACCAGCAGGCCGGGCACGAAATGGCCGACAAGCATGATCCCCTGGGTGATCTTGTCAGCTGCGCCCGCGCGGCTGGCCGCGAACACACCCAGCACGACGGCGCTGAGGGTCGAGATGATCAGTGCTGGCAGGACAACTGAGAGGGTGACGCCGAGCCGGGCGAAGACGGCCCCCGACACGGGTTCCTGCGTAAACAAGGACACCCCGAAGTCACCGTGGAGCACGTTCCAGAGCCACTCGCCGTACTGGACCATGAGCGGCCTGTCAAAGCCCAGCTGGACCTTCACAGCGGCGATGGACTCCGGCGTCGCTGCCTGTCCCAGTCGGCTCGAGACGATACTCTCGAAGGAAAAGCTGAGAAGCCAAAATGTAATAAAGGTCATGACCAACGTGAGCACGAGGCCGACTCCTATGCGCCGCAAGGCAAAAGAGAGCATAAGTTTCTCCGAATCAAAAGGGAGGATCCGGGTGCGCGCCGCCGTCAAGGGCCGCGCACCCGATCCTGCGCATTAGGCTGCGACGGCGAATACGCGCAGGCTGCTCAAGTTCATCGGCGAGGTACCGACATACTTGTATCCCGGTGCGGCCGCAAAGAGCTGTCCGTTGAAGGCCAGAGGCGCGTCCCACGCGTTCTCCACGGCGAAGGTGTTGATCTTCTCGTAGATCGCGGCCTGGCGGTCAGGGTCGATGGTGATTGCTGATTCGGCAACCAACGGCGCGAGCCGCGGGTCCTCGACATGGAATGGATTGAGGTAACCCTTGGGCGTGAAGTGGCTGTTGATAATGGTCGCACCAGGGGAGACTCCATCGACCCAGAGGATCATCGGGTAGGAGGCGGAGGTGATAGCCTTGCTCGTCTCCTGGGGTGGGATGGGGTTCCAAGTGACCCTGATGCCGATATCTGCCAGAGCCTGGGTGATCAAGGGCTCGAAGGTAGGCGTGTAGACGAGGCTCGGCATCTTGACATCGAAGCCGTTCGCATAGCCGGCCTCCGCAAGCAGCTTGCGCGCGCCTTCGGGGTCGTGAGGGTACAGCGAATCCAGCTTCTTGACCGATCCCGGGAAGAAGGGAAAGAACAGCTGGGACGTGGGCGTTCCCAATCCCGCAAGTGCCGACTTGCCGATGGCATCGCGGTCGAATGCCATGTTGATCGCTTTACGAACACGAAGATCGGCCAGCGCTGGCTGGATCGTTCCCGCACGGTCGGCGATGAGCAGTTGGAAGACCGAGGTAACGTCCAGTTTGGTGAATGTGAAGTTCTGCTTCTTGAACGACTCTTGCGACGTAGGGGCGATGGTCGATACGTCAATCTGGCCTGAACGCAGGGCGTTCTCGACGGCTGTGGTGTCGGCCATAACCTTGAGAGTCACGTTGGCGAAGGGGAAGGTAGCGGCGCCCCAGTAGTCGTCCCGACGCTTGAGCACATAGGTTGCCCCTGCCGTGGTCTTGGCCGTGTCGAGGGTGTAGGGACCGCTGCCCACCGGGTTGAGCTTCGTTGAGGCATCCCTGGCAGTGGCGGCATCACTGATGATGCCACACCGCGCCGTGAGGTAGCGCAAGAGGTTCGGGTCCGGCGTGGTCAGTTTGATGACAACCGTGGCGTCATCAGGCGCGTCTACCGACGCAATGTTCAAAGCCTGGAATTGTCCCGGGCCAGGCGTGGTTTTGATCCGCTCGAGGGAGAATTTCACGTCCTTGCTTGTCGGAACCTTCCCATTTGAGAAGAGCAAGCCCTCGCGCAAGGTGAGGGTGAGTGTCTTCCCATCTTTGGAGTAGTCGAACGATTTTGCGGCGTTCGGAACGATCTTCCCCTCCGCGCTTGTCAGGAGCAGGGTGTCGTAGATCGAGCTCCAAAGGAATGAGTCGCTGCCCTCCGAGAGCGCGACCGGGTCAAGCGAACCAGGCTGCTGCATGATGGAAATACTGAGGTCTTGCTTCTTGGCAACCCTGCTGGCAGCGCCACCTTTGGGGCTGCAGGCTGTGAGTGCGAACGCAGTGGTCGCGAGCATACCTGCGACCACTTGGCGCCGGGAAAACGTTCCTATTGTTTTGTTTTGCTGCATGTGAGCTCCTTCGGTCAAGACACGCTTTTGTCGAGGAGATTCCTCGTCACTAACGCGAGTTAACTGTGATTTTGATTACTTGTCAATCGGTTGCCGTGAATTGTTGTCAGCGCCGTAACATCCGTACACGAGTGTTTCAAGTCACGGGCTGCCCGGAGCACCCAAGGGCTGCAGGGCGCGCTCAATGGACAGCCCTGAGGGGGCGTGAACACATCCCTCTGGGAAGGTCACACGTCCGACGCCGGCACGACGTCGACCCGTGGCTCGTGCGTGTGAGCCGGACTACTCGTCGTATCGGAGTCCGTGTCCGAATGTGAAGAGTGGATCCACAGTGTCGAAAGGAACGTCTTCTCGACTCCCCTCGACCGCCGCCATCGATCTCGGAAGGTCGAAAGGCAGCTTGCCGAGTGGCTTCGCGGCACCGAAGAGCACGTCAACAAACGGCGCGTCGTCGGTCCCGTATGAGCCAGCGAGAACCAGCGCCTTCAACGGGGTCAAGATCGCCGGGCGCTCAAGGAATACATCTACAACCGTCGGAACGAGCTCGGCTATCGCATTGACATGCGCCACCACTTCCGCATCGAACTCGAGACTGCCCATGTGCATGGAGCCCAGGAACCCGCGAGCGGGATCGGCCCCTGACGGCGCGGTGAGCCGCAGGACAGCGACATCCGCTTCCTCCGGGGACTCGACAACCGCGGCCACACCGTCGAATGCGGCAACGTCCATTCCTTCGGCATATACCTTGATTCCGGGTCGAAGCGGAAGCAGTTCGTCGCTCGGCTTACCGTTCTTCAAGAGCGTCACGGATGATTGTTGCGCGCGGCGGCCCGCCTCAACGTTTTCGGGCGAACCGATGACGATCGCGGCCGCCGATTCTTCGACGAAGCGCCCACCATCGAAAAGACCCAGGCGGAACTTCTCCCGCAGGAGGCGCCGAACCGACTCATCCAGGCGGGACTCCGGAATTCGTCCGGCCTTCACGACGCCGAGGAGCACATCGGTTCCGTTCTCGCCGCCGAACTGGTCAACCTCTGCACCTGGCGCGCCCAACGCGGCTCTGTTGTGAGGTCGATCTGGGGATGCAGGGCAAGCCGGATCCCGCCGGCCATGTACTCCCGTCGGGTCACGTCGCCAAATTGTTCCGCGACCGCCTCGTCCCCGATCGCGGCGATGCCGATCGGCTCTGGCCAGCGGGAGAACGCCGCGGACTCATTGCCTGTCAACGGATTATCGGTCACTGCGTGCCGGGGGTCGGACGAAACAGTCACGGGGATTCCCAGGGGGTGTTCCAACGCTATCCGCTGCACGCGGTTGTGCCATTCAGCCAACTCGCGCCCTGACTTCGGCGAACCCTGAAGGAGGAACGCCGTGATGTGACGGTCACGGATCAATTCTCCAGCGGCAGGGCGTCCGTATTGGTCCCGGGACTCGGGATTGGCCAGCCCGGTGGAAGAGTGGAAGATCAGTCCAACCTTGTCATCCAGAGTCATGCGGGAGAGCAGATCGGAGACGCGCGCCTCGACCTCAAGCGCCGCGTCGCTGTAGGGGTAATCCGCCATCAGGGATCCTTTCCAATTGGTCTGCCGGAAGGTCAGCAAGCAAAGGCTCGACGCGTCCTGCAGTTCAAATAGTTCAATGAATGGCTGACAACCGATTGCCAAAAAGGGTCAGCCGATGCTTCCAAAGTGCATCTCACGCGCGAACGCGCGATTGCCTCTGGGTAACGGCGTGCTGGAGGGGCAAACCTCGCACAAACCGCGCAACTTCGTCGGCGACGAGATCCCCGAGCGCGAAGCACTCCGTGCCCCCGGCGCCCGCCGCGTGGCCCGTATGCAACACGTAGGGCAGATGGAAAAGCGGTGAATCACGCTCGGGCGGCTCGGGCCAGGTGACGTCAAGGATCGCAACGAGATCGGGACGTTGGCCCAGCGCGTCGACTAACTCAGGTTCACGGAGAATGGCACCCCGCGACGTATTGGTCAGCGCGGCCCCCGCGAGCGGCGCATGGACGCCGACAACGGCCGACTGCGCCCGCCGCCCATTTTCCAGATCTCCCCCGGCAAGATGCAGATCCAAACCCAATTCAATCGATTCGAGGCCGGATTCACAGGCAAGATCGATCTCGTGCGCTTGGAGGGTGACCGGACAAAGCCCAGCCCGTGGGCGTGCCGGCGCACCGCGACCCGATGCCAGACCAGTTGGATGCTGCACTTCGTTGTACCTCCAGGATTGCGACGCCAACAGGCTTGGGCACCCCACGAGAAACACTCTACAGGGATAAGCGTACATATGTGTACGATTCTTTCGGCGCGGCACGGTCAGTCCCCGATCGCCCAGTAAGGAGGCCCCGTGTCACACGACTCATCCCCGACGCGATCGGCTCTGCGCGAGCTCGGCTCGCTGACTCACCCACCCGGTCAGTTCGATCACAGGAACGCGCCCTCCGGCGTCGGCGTGTAGCGAAAGGAGCGCAGCACCGCCGACTCTGCTTTCCCGGTTACCGGTTCGACGCCGACGACGCGTCCGGTGAAGCCGCCGGCGACCTCGGTGGTGAAGTAGCGACCGTCCACCGTGACGAGCGACTGCCAGCCGCCCGCCCCCTCTACCCCCAGTTCGACGAGGTCGGGGGCGCTGGCCCCCATCGGCCCGGGCGCGGGGATACGGACGCGAATGCCCACCGTCACCGGGCCGGACAGCGGGCGGGGGATGCTGGCCAAAACGGTGTCGACAGGCCCGATGACCACGCGCGCGTCGACGGATATTTCGCCTAGCTCCACCGCGGCCCAATGGGACTCATCCATTCTGATCACAAGCCGCCCAGAGCTTCCGCGCAGGTCGGCCGTTGCGGTCCATGACGGGTGTTGCGGGCGGATGGCGAGCAGTGCCCGTATGCCAGGGCGATCAGCAGGCGTGACCACGACGATTCCGTCGCTCACCCGGCGCGTGATTTCCCCCGGGTGGATGCCGGGGGCGATCCAGCGCGGGTCCAGCACGCCATCCGCGAAGTCTTCAAGAAACTCGGCCGTCTGATCCGGAACCGTGTACCGGTCTTCGTCGATGAGGGGCCACCCGTCTCGCCAGGTGACGCCGGCGAGGAACGTTTCACGGCCGTTCGCGTGGAACCGTGGCGTCCGCCCCCGAGGTCTGACGCCCAGATAGACGACCGCCCATTCGCCGGTGGGCGTCTCGACGAAGTCGGCGTGACCTGTGTTCTGCACTGGATGCGCCGTGCTCCTGCGGGTCAGGATCGGGTTGGCCGGGTTGTTCTCGAACGGTCCATCGAGCGACCGCGAACGGGCGATGGTGACCATGTGCCCGCGATCCGTGCCGCCCTCAGCAAGAAGCAGATACCACCACTGGCCACGTCGAAAGATGTGTGGAGCTTCCGCATGAGCCAAACCGGATCCGCCCGAGATTCGTCGCGGCGGCGAGAGGAGTCTGCCGCTGTCCGGATCGATCTTGGCCTGCATGATCTGTGTCTCACCAAAGCCTGCCGACCACGTGATGTGGCAGGTGCCGTTGTCGTCCCACACGAGGTCGGGATCGATCCCCACCGCCTCTGGCACGTGCACCGGGATGCTCCAGGGCCCTCGCGGATCAGTCGCCGAGGTGATGATGTGGCCGGACGTAAACTCGTTCACGTTCGTCGTCGTCATCCAGAACCGGCCGTCGTGAAAACGGATGGTGGGCGCGTAGATGCCTGATCCACCCTGCGAACCATTGAGGCTCAACATTTCAGGGCGATCCAAGACACTGCCGATCTGCTCCCAGTGGAGCAGATCGCGGCTGTGGAAGATCGGGACCCCCGGCAGATACTCGAAAGACGAGGCCACGAGATAGTAGTCTTCGCCCGCCCGGCAGATCGAAGGGTCTGGGTGGAATCCGGGCAGGATCGGCGTGATTGACATCAGGCCTCCACCATAAGGGTCGTTGTCCTAAGGTCAGCGGAACTGCGCCCCACCGAGATCGTGAACGAGCCCGGCTCGGCGACATGCTCGGTCAACTCGACATTCCAGAACGCGAGCTGCGCCGGCTCGATGGTGAACCGCACGGTCATCGTCGCGCCCGGCTCGAGGGTCACACGTTCGAAGCCACGCAGTTCGATCTCGGGCCGCGGAACCGAAGAGACGTCGTCGCGAATGTACATTTGCACGACCTCGCTCCCCGAGCGGTCCCCGATGTTGCTGACTTCGACGCTGACCACCGCCGATTCGCCGAGCCGGATGCCGGAACTCTCAAGCACAGGTTCCGAAATGTCGAATGTCGAATAGCCCAAGCCATGGCCGAACGGGTAGAGCGGAGTCCGCTCTACCTCGACGTATGGATACAAGTTCGCCGAGGTGTGACGGTTGTAGTAGACCGGGAGTGAGCCGGCCGAGCGCGGAATGGAGACGGGCAGGCGCCCGCCGGGCTCTTGGCTACCGAAAAGCACCTCGGCCACCGCGCGGCCTCCCTCCTGGCCCAGGTACCAACCTTCGAGGAGCGCATTGGCCTTCTCGGCAAGCCGGGTGACGGCCAGAGGACGACCGTTGATGAGTAGGGCGACAACCGGCACGCCCACATCGAGAAGCGCCTCGACCAATTCGTCTTGCTGCCCGAAGAGTCCCAGCTCGCTCCGATCTCCGGGGTAAGCGGCCCGGGTGGTTTCCCGCGTGATCGCGGGGTGGTCACCCACCACGAGCACGACGACATCCGATCGACGCGCGACGTCGACGGCCTCCGCGATGCGACGCCGGTTCTCCTCGGCATCCTCCGGCACGATCGGCATACGGCCCGGGCCGTATACACCGGCGTCATTCGCGATGAGCCGCACACCTTCCGCGTACTCGACAATCACAGACGTGCCGCCGATTGCCTCACGGATGCCTGCGAGCACGCTGACCCCCGAGTCGGTCTCGCCCGAGTAGTTGCCGTAGTACACCTGATCAGCGTTGGGCCCAATGACGCCAACTCGGAGAGCCTGTGACGGGCTGAGCGGGAGCACGCCGTCGTTGCTGAGTAGTGTGAGGGAGCGGACTGCTGCTAGGTGCGCGAGATCGCGGGCCTCGGGATCGTTGTATTCAACGTTCTCCAAGCGCGCAGTCGGTCGGTCGAAGAGTCCGGCCTCGAACTTGAGCGCAAGCAACCGCGACACGGCCGCATCGACGAGTGCCTCGTCGACACGCCCCATCCGAACCTCGGCAGCAAGCTCCGCGTAGCCATCACCGTCCGCGAGATCAGCATCGACACCGGCGCGCAGGGCGATCCCGGCTGCCTCCCCCAGGTCGGCCGCGACCCGGTGATTGGAGACAAGACGCTCGATAGCACCGTAGTCGCTCAGATAGGCACCCTCGAAGCCGAGCAGTTCACGGCCGATGCGCTGCAGCAGGTCGCGGCTGGCATGGGCCGGCATCCCCCCGACCTCGTTGTACGACGGCATAATGAATGCCGGATCTGCCTCTCGCACGACGTCGGCAAAAGGAATGAGGTATGTCTCGCGCAGGGAACGCTCATTCGCTGGCGCAGGAGAAACGTTGACACCGCCCTCGGGTGTGGCGTGCACGAAGTGCTTCAAGGTTGCGAACATGCGGTCCTCGGCCAAGGGGCGGGAGCGGCCCTGCAGGCCGCGCACGACGGCGACCCCCATCCGGCCCGCCAGGAACGGGTCTTCACTGAAGAACTCCTCAACCCGCCCGTACCTCGGGTCGCGGGCAAGATCGAGCACCGGGCTGAGCGAGATCAGTGACCCGACAGAGCGGGCTTCGCGCGCCACGACGGTGAAAATCTTTTCAACCAGGTCCTCGTCCCAGGTGCTCGCCAGCGCAGGGGGAATCGGAAAGACGGTCGCCCCGGCTGCGACGAACCCGTGGCCGGTCTCGTCGTGGAAGAAGGCAGGGATTCCGAGCCGAGTGTTCTGCAGGAGATGCTCCTGCATCTCATTCACGAACTGGATCGACTCTTCGCGGCTTCGATGCCAGCGTTGTTGCATGAACCCCTCCATACCCATCGCATCGACGGGGCGGCCGATGAATCCGATGCCGTCGGGGAACACGTCACGGGCCTTGTCGGCGTCGATGCGCCCTTCGGGTGTCACGAACCTGAATTTCGCGACCCAAAGTGATCGCAGTTGCGCGACCTTCTCATCGAGAGTCATCCGTTGAACGAGGTCGGCGACCCGGTCTTCGATCGGCTGGGTGGCGTCCTTATACATCGGCACGTGGTACGTGGGGTTTTTCATGGTTTTCCTCCTGCTGCATCCGCGCAGCGAAACAATCAAATGGGGGTAGCTAGCGTCGGCGTCCGATAGCTGTTGGCTCTACGGGCTGAATTTGGCTTCTCTATGAGCTCTGGTCGTTTCACCCACCGTCCCCGTCGATGCCAGCTCATGAAATCCAGGACCCAATTCGTGCTCTCCCCCGTGGGGTGTGCGCACCACAGCAGCTGTTCCGGCGGGCACATCTACCGTGATCTGGAAGGCGCCGTCGGTCATCGTCCATTGAGTGCGGATCAGACCGAAGGGCGACAGCAACTCCGCCGGGCAAGCGTCAATTCCTTCCCCTGGAACCGGTGCAATCAAGAATCGTGAGTAACCGGGTTCGAGCGGTCGCAGCCCGGCGACCTACTCATGCAGGAACGTAATGACGGCGCCCTTGGAGTAGTGGTTGAGCAAGTCATGTGTCTGCCTTGACCTTTAGTGGTTGGAAACCGGCACGCCGGGCAGCGCACCGTCGCGGGCCACCTGCCCGAGCCAGGCCAGGCTCGGCTTCGGGCGGCGCTCGAACGTCTCACGGTCAACGGCGATCAGCCCGAACGTCGGCGCCCAGTGGCCCCACTCATAGTTATCCAGCGCACTCCAGTGCAGGTACCCCCGCACATCGATGCCCTCCCCCATGCACCCAAACAGGTGCTCCAGCGCCGTGGCCGTGTACGCGATCCGCCGCGTGTCATCGGCGGTGGCGATGCCGTTCTCGGTCACCATCACCGGCACTCCCCCGGTCACCTCCCACGCGTGGCGCACGGCGATGCCCAGCGCATCGGGCCGGTACGCGTTGCCCACGAGCGTGTTCTCAGGGTGGACGGGGTGGGGCACGACCCCCTCAGCCGTGACGTCCTGGCTGGTATAGGACTGCACCCCGATGAAGTCATCACCCCGGGCACCCTCAAGAAAAATGTCCTCACGGATGTAGCGGACCTCCGCCAGCTTCTCCTCCCCGCCGGGGCGCGCCACCAGGGCCTGGTTCGCGACCGACCAGCCCACGGCGGCGCCGGTGCGCTCCCGGACAATGCCCCGCACCGCGTGGTGCGCCTCCACGAGCCGGCGCGCCACATCAGCCTCCGGGTCCGGCAGCACCGGGCGGGCATCACCTTCAACGGTCGGACTCATCCATTCCGTCTCCTCACGCTCCCCCCGGGCCCCGGCCATCGCACGCGCCATCGTCGTCATCAGGGCCAGCATGTTCGGCTCGTTCATGGTCAGGACCCACTTCACGTCATGCAGGATCTCCGTCACGGCCTCCACATAGAAACGGAACCGCTCGATCGCCCCATCCGCCATCCAGCCGCCCTCCTCGGCGAACCACCGGGGACTGGTGAAGTGGTGCAAGGTCACAACCGGGGTCAGCCCGAGCCGCTGCGCCGTCTCGATCATCCCCCGGTAATGCGCCAACTCGGCCAAGGAGATATGCCCGGGCGCAGGCTCGATCCGGGCCCACTCGATACTGAAGCGATACGAATTCAGCCCCGCACCGGCCAGCAACCCCATGTCCTCCGCAAAGCGGTGGTAACTGTCCACCGCGTCGCCGCTGCGCTCCATCCCGGGCTGCTTCTGCTCACTGTCCCAAAAATCACTATTGACATTGTTCCCCTCAATCTGGTGCGCGGCAGTCGCCGCCCCCCACAGGAAACCATCGGGCAGGGTCGTCGTCATTGGGTAGCCTTTCGCAGCTCAGCATGAATCTCGAAACCGGTTGCTAAAAACTATCACAAAATAGCAAGACCTTGCTAGATTCGTTGGCAGGTCCCACAAACAACTTCGTCCCGATTCCATCGAGGCGTTTCCACCCGCCGTCAGCCACGTCCTCACTCACAGCAGAGACAGCTAGGCCGCTACTCCCCCGCAGTGCGGAACAGAGCCCGGTGCAGCATTCCTCGCACCCTGGGAATGAGATCCATCTGGCCCGATTCCCGAATTTCGTTTAGCGCCCCCGAATGCATGGCGAATGAAATCATCAGGTCTTCAAGGCGAACCCCTCGGTGCACGATTCCGGCTTCCAGGCCTCGCTCAAACAAAGGCTCGAACGCTGCACTCGTCCTCGACGACAGCTCCTTCAACCACTCCATGTTTGCTGTCGTGAGCATTTGAGCAAGGCCGCGGTCAGCCTGCTGCTCCCCCAACACGAAGTCGTACAACGCGACAACCCCACTTTCACTGGAATGCAGTTCGGCCGCTTTGTTCTCAATCAACGACACGTTGGCTTCGTACACCACGGCAGCAAGTTCTTCGCGAGTCGCGAAATTGCGATACAGCGTTGTACGACTGACGTTCGCCGCCTGCGCGATCTCTTCAAGAGGAACGTCGTGGCCATGCTCTGCAAAGGCCGCGCGGGCGGCTGCCACCACCCGCCCTCTATTGCGTGCCGCATCGCTGCGGAGTTCCCGAACATTGCTCTCAACCATGCTGAAAGACTACCTCGGCGATTCGTTCATGAGTGCACGTTTAATTGCTGTGCACGTGGGGCTTTCAGCAGGCCTTTGCCAAAAACAGATTCACCCGGCTGGGATGAACGGGTCGGAGAGCTCACGAGCAATCGCTGTCACCGTGGTTGGCGAACTCAAATCCGCGCAGCAAGCCTCCGAGCCGCCGGTTGGATTCCGATCGACCACTACCAATAGCGCGGAAGCAGTTACCGGAGGATGCAAAAGAGAGGCCTGTACTCCAGATATGTCGATGAACCGGTGACGCGGCTCTGTCGCATCGGTCATGGCTTGAGCTACAACTCGTTCAGCTACGGCGATCTCGAATTGGGCGCAGCCGAGGTAGACATCGTTGACAAGGTCATCGAAACTACCGCAGAATCGCCTGCGGCCTCCGCAACTTCACCAACTTCAGACTCAGATGCCTACTCGCAGCCGGCGGCCATCGCCCCTACCGGATCAAACAGACCAACCATGCCCAATTGCGAGGGGCCGATTGCATCCGGCCGCACTTGCAGTCCACTTTCATCGGAAATGCGATGGATCCGGGAAGCGGGAGGAGCAATACTTCGAAAATATCCGTAGCAGCCAGGAACAAACTGAAAGCAACTTCTAGTCCGCAGCCAATCCTGTCGCGCCGAAGAACCATTTCGACCATTCAGCCGTAGTTGGCTCAAGTTCCTTGGACCACCTGGGTTGCGCCCCAACGTTAGCGATACATAATCAGCGGACCAAACTCACTCTGTTGCCAGCGTTCTCACCAGCCGCCGTACTCCGAGATACTTGCCTGCAGTCAGGTACGCTTTTGCCGTGGCGTGTCGCCACAGCCATGCCTAGAGGCTTGGAGCATGAGGAGGGAGAAATCAAGAATGCGCGTCACCAGCTCCGATGTAGCTCGTGCGAGCGGGGTCTCACGCACGACAGTGAGCTTCGTACTCAACAACACCCCCTCCCATACCATCCCCACCGCCACTCGCGAGCGCGTGCTGCACGCTGCGCGGGAGTTGGGCTATGTGCCGAGCACCGCTGGCCTTGCCTTGGCAAAAGGGCGCACGGATATCGCCTTGCTCAATCTCGGCTCCGTTCCTCTGAGTGAATACCAGGCGGGATTATTTGCCGCTGCATTCTCGAATCGCCTCGCCGAGGCTGGTGCAACGGTGGTGGTGCATGGGTCCGGCGGAAGCGACAAAGCTGCCCTATTGCGCCTCGTCCGCGCGACGCAACCTTTCGCCGTTGTCTCTTTTGCGGAAGACCTCAACGACGTTGAGAAACAGATGCGCAACTCTGGAGTTCAGTTGATCGAAGGCATCGACTTCAACACCGGTCGCAGCGAAATTTTCTGGATGAAAGAAGCCGCGGAACTGCAGTTGCGTCACCTGCACGAGCGAGGTCATCGGCACGTTTCATTCGTCCACACTGAGCGACCTGAGCTTCGGGAGATGAGCGAACAGAAGGCTGCCATCGCCGAGCAATGTGCGGGCACTATGGGCATCGAATTCACCTCGCCGCTGGCTGTCGGCGTCGATCGTGAATCGACGAGCCAGACGATCAAACAGTGGCGCGAACAAAATCCACAGGCCTCAGCGATCATTTGCTTCAACGACGACGTCGCACTCGCGATGCTTGGCTCACTGCGGGACAACGGCATCCAAGTACCGTCGGAAATTGCTGTAATCGGCACCGATGACATTCCGCTTGCTCAGTATGCGATCCCCGGAGTCACGACACTTAGGGTTGATACCGCTCTTGGAGCAACGCGTGTTGCCACAAGCCTGCTTCGAGCCATGGGGCAGAAGATTCCGTTGCAAGAGTTCTCGCACGTCTTCACCTTGGTCGTGCGTGGCACCACCTGACTCGGTGACCCCTATGGCGCCTTCCGCGCCTAAGCCGAATCAGGGCATGTTCGAATGCGACACTGAAGCCTTCGTTGCACCTTGACCCGCACCGCCGAATATTCTCCCAGACGGTGGGCGAAATGCACGTAACGTCGTCAATTGGCCCATTCGCCTGCGCGATGGACATGCGAATGTCGCCGTGCTGGTCGGCCGCGGTTGTGCACCCGCCCCAAGCGAGAACCCAACCGACGACCGCTGCACGAGAGAGAAAATGACGGGGAACCTGGATCCCTCGTGAAGAGCCATAAACCGTGGGCTGATCTTCCAAACTTCTTCTCCAGATCTTGGGGTTCATGGCCTGAATTTTACGGAAGTTCCGCCTGGGCATGGTCCAGCGGCAGCGGCCTACGACCTTGAATTGTGTTACCGTACACACTTGTACGTTTATTCAAGCAGTGGTGCGGCGAGGACGCTCCGGGCCACCAAGACAGGGAGATTCCAATGGAGGGACTTGAAGGCAAGGTCATCGTGTTCGCTGGGGCAGGAGGGATTGCGACCGCCGCAGCGGCGTTGCTGGGGACTGGCGGAGCATCTGTCGTCGTCGGCGATGTCTCGCTCGAATCGGCTACCCGCACTGTCCAAGCCGCGACGGGCGCCGGGTCAAGCGGCCTCGCGACAAGCCTGGACATCTCGAACGAGGCCCAGGTCAAGGATCTAATTGACCTGGCGATAGGCGTGTATGGACGCATCGATGGTTTGTTCAATGTCGCCGCGAATATTCATCCGGACGAGGTCGCGAAGGATACGACAATCGTAGACATCGATCTCGCCACGTGGCAGCGAACCATTGACGTCAATCTAACCGGATATCTGCTGACCATGCGCCACGCCATCCCGCACATCGTTGCGGCGGGCGGCGGATCTGTGGTGAACACCGTCTCGGAGGCCGCTTATGCGGGCATGGACGACAAGATCGCCTACTCCGCGACAAAGGCCGGTGTTACAGCATTGACCCGGCATGCCGCCAGGAAATACGGAAAGTCCGGCATCCGGGCCAACGCCATCTCCCCCGGCATGATTCTCACGGAACAGACCAGGGCCAACCTTCCGGAGCATTTTCAGGAGGCCATTCTGAAAACGACTCCTGCCCCGCGCCACGGCAAGCCGGAGGATATCGGCGCAACCGTCGCCTTTCTCATGTCCGACCTCTCCGAGTGGATCACCGGGCAGGTGCTCTCCGTCAATGGCGGCACGATGATGCGCGCGTAGAACGTACGCGTCAACTACACCGCGAAGTAAGATCGATGTAGGCAGTAGCCGTCACCGGCCGATACTAGCTCAGCATCCTTGACGCCAAGGATCCCGTCGCGGGAAGTGCTGACATCGTTGTTCCAATCAAGGCGTGCGGCCTGCGCGAGTCCGACCCGCACAGCTGGCAGCAAGGACACATCCTGCAAGGGCAGTCGAATCGCGGCAGGGCCACGAGCCAGCCGGCAAAGTCGTCAACGTTGGTTTCGATGTCAAGAGGATCGCCGTAGGCGACCACGAGGTAAGCAACCCGATGACTGTTGCCGACGCAATCATCGGCGGGGGCGGACCGCAGGATGCACTGAGTGGGTCGTCATCACCTTCAGCCGAGGCCTTGAACCGGGCAGCACCCCATGGCAGCGGCCCGGTTCGTCGCACACCCATTTCCGCCGATAGTCCCTCTCCGCCACTGACTAAAGTACGGATTCCCACGGACTCATCGGTTCGGCACTCTCACCTTCACAGTTCTTTCGAGGGTGCTAACATTTTGATTAGTACGCTTAGATGTACTTGCGTACTCAATTACGTTTCAACAGTACTGGAGACACTGATGAGCAGTGACAGCCCCCAACCACCCATCCCTTCAACGATCAGCCAACAGGCGCAGGCCATCCTCGCGATGCCGGCGCAGGAGCAGCCAGAATGGCCGCAGGACAAAGAAGCCCTGGCTGCAATGTTCGACATGATTAATGCATCTATTCCACCCGAATCCGCCGGCCCGATGGTTTCATCACTTTACGGCGCAGCAGATACAGGGGTCCCCTGTGAGAGCGAACTGGTCAAGGTCAACGACGTCTCCGTATATGTCTGCACCCCCGAGGGCGTCTCAACCGACGACCCACGTGTCTTCATGACAATTCATGGCGCATGGACCTACGGTGCCGGACACCTGTCCCGTCTCGGAGGAGAGATGGTGGCGGGCGGTCTCGGAGTCCGTACCTGGTCCGTTGACTACCGGATGCCTCCTCGGCATCCCTTTCCGGCACCCCTCGATGACTGCGTCGCCGTGTACCGCAAGGTTCTCGAAGACCATCGGCCCGAGGACATCATCATCGGGGGGATGTCCGGCGGCGCGAACCTGACTACCGCGACTATCCTCCGCGCCCGGGAGGAGGGACTCCCGCTGCCAGCGGGCGCGGTCATTCATTCGCCCCCGATCGACCTCACCATGTCTGGAGATTCGTACAACATTAACGCGGCAGGAGACACCACATATACGAGCGACGGGTTGGAGAAGGTCTTCCGCCTATACCTCAACGGCCATGACCGCACGGACCCCTACGTTTCGCCACTCTTCGGCGACTTTACTCGCGGTTTTCCGCCGAGCCTGCTTACAGCAGGAACTCGCGACTTCCTGCTCTCGGACACCGTGCGGCTGCACCGCAAGCTACGCGCAGCCGGTGTCCCGGCCGAACTGCACGTTTGGGAAGCGGCCCCCCATTTCCTGTTCATGGGCACTGCACCTGAGGACCTTGAGCGGGTCCATGAAACTCGACGTTGGGTGGAAGAACGCTTCGCGGCGAAACATGCGTAGGCTTTTCCCCACGCATCAACATGGGCTCGGGGCCTAGTCACATCATGAAGCGCGGTGGTCAGCGTACCAGCGGGTCACTGACCACCGTCGCATGCTCAAACACCGTTCGGGACCCAGGTGCGCACGCGATGGACGCCCGCTGGGTTCTCGGTGTGTTCAGCATGGCGGAATGGCAGACGGTTGCGTGCAAGTGAGTTCTTTAGGATGCAACGGATGGGCGCACCGAGAGGCCATTGACGATCAGTTCACCGAGCTCGGAGAATGCCTCACCCGCCGTCAGCCCCGTTGCCTCCAGGAGTTCTCCGGATTGCACTCCGTCGATGAGCATGGCAACGGCCAACGCAGCCAAGGCCGCGTCTGCTTTCCGGAAGGAGCCTGCGAGTACGCCCTCTTCGATGAGCTGGCGCACGCGCCGCGCAGCTGCACTGGAATTAAGCCTGTAGATCTCTGCCGTCGGCTGGTAGCCCACCATATCCATATAGAACGCCACGGAATTGCGACGCATGGCTGTGCCGACACCGTCGAGGTACTTGGTCACTTTCCTTGCCGGATCGGTTTCCTTCGCCAGCTCCGCCTCGATGGTTGCCGTAGCACGTGCGAAGAAGTGACGGGTCACCGCCTGGATGATCTGCTCCCTTGAACTGGCGATGGAGTAGATCGTTGACTTTGAACAGTGCAGCCTGCGGCAACATTCCTCGATCGTCAAGGTGCTGAAGCCCTCGGCGAGGAAGAAGTCCTCCAGCCGGTCCAGGAGCTCTGTGCGCCGGGCGTCAGCGGCGGCGGATCGACCCTGCGGCTGGCGCCTCACGTCGACTGCCGCAGAGTCGAGGTATTCATCCGACCAGTTTCTCATATAGCCTTCCCCGACCAGGACTCCGGTCGCCGGGCGGCGTGCCCCTATCCGGGCGCCTAGGAAGAATGTGGCGCCCCGAGGATGAGCGCGTCACCTTGGCCACCGCCACCGCACAATGCCGCGGCACCGAACCCGGACCCGCGACGGCGCATCTCCATGGCGAGGTGAAGAACAAGCCTCGCTCCGGAGGCACCGAGCGGATGCCCGATGGCAAGAGCTCCCCCGTTGACGTTGACGCGGTCAAGGCCGACTCCCAGATCCGCCGCGGCCGTGAGCGGCACCGAGGCGAACGCCTCATTGATCTCGAGGATGTCGAGGTCATCCGTCGAGAGTGATGTTGTGCGCAGTGCCGCGCGAATTGCGTCGGACGGTTGGCGTGGCAGGCTCGAATCAGGTCCCGCCACCATCCCATGGGCGTGGATTTCCGCAATCCACTCCAGGCCGAGCTGCTGTGCCATCGTCTTGCTGGCGAGCACGAGCGCGCAGGCGCCATCCGTCATCGGCGATGACGTTCCCGCCGTGATCACGCCGTCGGCCGCGAATGCCGGCCTCAGCCGGGCCAGCGATTCACTGGTTGCGTCTGCCCGGATCGACTCGTCGCGCGCCAGGGGAATATCGGCGTCGGACAGCACCTCGTCGTCCATCGCACCTGACTCCCACGCAGCGGCCGCCCGTAGGTGGCTCTCGACGGCGAACTCCTCCATGGCTTTTCTGCTGAGTCCATCGGACTGCGCCGATGCATCGGCAAGAACGCCCATCGACTCCCCTGTCCATTCATCGGTGAGTCCGTCGTGTTGCAGGTGGTCGCTCACGTCGATGGCACCGAACTTCGATGCCTTTCGGGGAAACAGACGAGGGGCGAGGGACATGGATTCCTGGCCGCCTGCTACGACGAGTCCGGCGGCACCGCTGCCGATCAGCGCAGACGCGAGAATGATCGATTGGATGCCGGACAAACAGACCTTGTTCACACTCAATGCCGGTACGTTCATGGGGATGCCGGCCCGCACGGCTGCAATCCTCGCGGGCATTTGGCCGGCACCTGCGCTAAGCACCTGACCCATGACGACATAGTCAATCAAGCTGGGATCGAGCCCGCTGCGGGCCAGCGCGGAACGGATCGCTCTGGAGCCGAGGTCCGTGCTGCTGAGGCCCGAGGCCGAGCCGAGAAATGAACCGAAGACGGTGCGGGCTCCCCCGAGGATGACTGTTGTTGCCATACCGTTCCTCTTTTCGGCGCCGATCATCGGATCGAAGATCCGATCGAGATCCCGCCATCGATGTCAAGTACTGTGCCGGTGATATAGCCTGCCGCCTCGGATGCGAGGAAGGCTGCACCCTCCGCGACGTCAGAGGGCCGGCCTGTGTGTCTCATGGGGATCTTCTTTGTGAGCAGCTCGCGCGCCCTGGCGTCCATTGAGGCGAGCATCGGAGTCTCGATGAGCCCCGGCGCGATCGCATTGACGGTGATACCGTCGCGCGCGCCTTCCAGGGCGAGTGCACGGGTCAGACCCACGATGCCGGCCTTGGCTGCCACGTAGTTCGCTTGCCCGAAGTTTCCTCGCCAGGACATCGACGCGAACGAGATGATTCGCCCGTACCCGTTTCGCCTCATTCCCGGAAATACGGCCCTCGCGCAGGTGAAAGCCCCCGTCAGGCTCACATCAAGCACGGCGTGCCAGTCCTCATCGGTAATATTCTCAACGCGGTTGTCCCTGATGATCCCGGCGTTGTTGACCAGAACATCAATCCGGCCATTGCGCCCGGTGACGGCGTCCACCCATTCCCGCACTTGCGCAGAGTCAGTCACGTCGACCACATCCCCGCTGACTGCCACACCATAGTCCGAACCCAGCGAGTCAACACAGGCGGACAGGGAATCCCCATTGACGTCGATAAGTGCGAGTGAAGCACCTTCTGCGGCGAAACGCTCGGCCATGGCTCGGCCGAGTCCTTGGGCGCCTCCGGTAATCGCGACGGTTCGACCGGCGAAACGTGCCAGGTCTTCATCCAGAATGCTCAAACCAAACTCTCCTTCGTTTGTGATGCACGCATCTGCGAGCGGCTTTCCAGGAATTTCCGCAAAGTGGTTGGCACGTCGCTTTCTTCCCAGTTCTCTCCGAACTCATGCAGCTCGCGTTCAAGTCCCTCGGCCGTCCCCAGGCCAGCGATGTCGACGAGAAGCCTTTTCAGCCGCCGCTGGGCGGGGCCACTTTTGGCCGCGAGCTTCGCGGCAACCTTGGCCGCCTCGAGCTCGAGGTTCCCGCGTTCGACGACGGCATGAATCCATCCGGACGCCGCCAGGTGCTCGGCAGTAGCGGGTTCGCCGGTAAGGTGCAGCCAGCGGGCAGCGCCGCGGCCAATCGCCCGCTCCAACCGCACGCTCGATCCTCCGGCAGGAATCAGCATATTGTTCAGGTGTCCGTCACCAATGAGCGTGCCGTGGGCCGCCAGCACAACGTCGCAGACCAGTGCGAGCTCGAGACCACCGGCGATCGCGTGCCCGT
The DNA here is from genome assembly GCF_027587375.1 of Arthrobacter sp. B2a2-09. Taxonomy (GTDB): domain Bacteria; phylum Actinomycetota; class Actinomycetes; order Actinomycetales; family Micrococcaceae; genus Arthrobacter. Next base: position 19,265 of record NZ_JAMXIC010000002.1, on the reverse strand, counting down.
GAAGGGCCGCGATCCATGGCTTCGAGCTCCTCTCGATCGCGGTGAAGCACTCGGAGAGCGCCGTCAAGAAGCCCACTGGGCCGCGCTGACCGCCCTCCCTCAGGAAGTGTCGAAAGTCGCCACCGGCGCAGAAGGAGGTTCCCTCCCCCACGAGCACGACGACGTCCGTCGCAGGGTCCTGCTCGATGTCCTCGAGCTGGGAGCGAAGGGCGTTGATGAGTTCATCGTTCAGGGCATTGCGTTGCCCTGGCCGGTTTAGACGCAGCCAACGCACCGAACCCTTTTGCTCGGCGATCAGGACAGATGAATTCATGGCTTCTCCTTTGCAGCGAACTCGGCTTTTCGTTGCTCCCGCAGGACGAACCGCTGAACCTTGCCACTGGGCGTCTTGGGCAGGGATTCGACAAAATGCACGGCTCGCGGATAGGCATGGGCGCTGTATCCATTCTTGATCGCCCCCTGAATCTCGGAGGCGAGGGCGTCAGATCCAAACTCGCCTGGGCGGAGCACAATGAATGCCTCGACGACTTCGCCGCGGATTTCATCCGGGGCTGCGACGACAGCACACTCGGCGACTTGCGGAAGCTGGCTGATGACCGACTCGATCTCAAACGGTCCGATGCGGTAGCCCGCCATGATGATGACATCATCGTCGCGGGAGGAGAAGCGGAAGTCACCGTTTGCTTCGTGCTTTCCGAGATCGCCGAGAAGGTAGTACCTGCCATCGCCGGCGAACCGGGAGGCCGCCTGCGTAGGATCCTGATACCCCCTGAATGTCATCATGAGCGACTCAGCGCTGTCGATCGCGATCCGGCCCACGGTTCCATCCGGCACGATGTTATCGTCATCGCCGAGAACGACGGCGGTCCACCCGGGCAACGGCTGCCCCATCGATCCTTCACTGATTTCGCGGGCAAGATCCGGATGGTGGTGATTGGCGAAGATCATTCCAACTTCGGTTTGGCCGTAGTGGTCGTGCACGGCGAGCCCGAATTTGGCCAGGGTCCAGTGGTTGATGTCGGGCGTCAGAGGCTCACCTGCGCTGGAGAGCCGCTTGAGCTGAAACCCGGATTCCGGGGTGTCCTCCGCGTTCTTCAGTGCACGGTAGACGGTGGGGGCGGCGGAGAAATTCGTCACGCCCAGGTCGCGGATAACGGCCCATGTCGACTCTGCCCGGAATCCTCCCGACTGCAGAATGTTTCCGCTTGCAGAGGCCAAGGGCGCGATGATGCCAGCGTAGAGGCCATAGGCCCATCCCGGATCGGCAGCACACCAATAGCGATCATCGGGGGTCACACCGAGCGCGAATTCAAGGTAGCCGACCCAGCCAGCGACGTGGCGCAGTGGATGGATGACCCCTTTCGGATTGCCTGTCGTCCCCGAAGTGAACATATGCACGATCGGAGCGTCTCCGCCCTGGACGTAACGAGGCGCGTCGTGCCCGTTGACATGCTGAATGAGATCGGCAAAGCGGAGCCCCGACTCATGCTCCGACGCGCCTACCGTGACAGTGGTCCATGAAGCATCCGGCACCAACTCGGCGCTCGCGGCGATCTTGGGAAGTTGTTCGAGATTCGTCACGACAACTTTCACATCGGCGTGTTCAAGTCGGTAGGAAATCGCCTTCGGTGCGAAGGCAGTGAACAAAGGCACGTACACCGCTCCGAGGCGCCACGCTGCCAACATCGTTGTGACGATCTCCACGCCCTTCCCGAGCAACGAAGCCACCCTGTCGCCCGGCCCGACACCGAGCGCGCGGAACGATGCCGCCAGCGCGATCGAATCCTGCCGGAGCTGGCCATACGTAAGGTCACGGAAACCGTCGTCGGTCCCAATGGTGAACGCCACGGCGTCAGGAGGATGCCTGTCGCAGAACAACCAGGCCGCGCTCGCCCGGGGCGAGCCGAATTCTTCGAGCAGTCGCGCGACCCGCTGGTCAACTGAAGTCATGTCAATCACCTTTGATCAAGTAGTTGGAGTCCGAGTCACCCGGACGGCATCTTACGAAAACGATAAGCAGGGTCAGTACGTATCTAAGTTCTAGCGTACTCTTAGTGGTATTCACAACTCCCAGCAAACCGATTACGGGAATCGATAGACCCTTGGTGGGACCGAATGGTCAGAATTTTCGGATGACATGAGGAAAGGAGCGAAGTGCCGGAGGAAATTCCAGTTGTCGCCCCGGCTGCCAATGGTGGTCGAAGGCCAAGGCCGACGATCAACGACATAGCTCGACTCGCCGAGGTTAATCCATCGACCGTTTCACGGGCACTCAACCGCCCCGGACGGGTCAACGCGAGGACGGAAGAACGGATTCGCAAGGTAGCGGCTGACCTGAACTACACACTGAACCCGATGGCCCGCGCATTGCCAACAGGTCGCTCAAACACACTGGGACTGATCCTCTCGGATATCACCAACCCAGCCTATTTCGGGCTCGTCCGCGGAGCCCAGCGTGTCGCTATGGCAGAGGGATTCACGCTTGTGCTCGCGGAGTCGCAAGAGTCTCCGCAGCGCGAGCTGGAGAAGGCCCAGCGAATCCTCCGCTCCGTCGATGGCCTTGTTCTTGTAGGCACGCGGCTCTCTGATGAGGAAATTCAGGCTCTGCGCGCGTCGAAACCCCTCGTTCTGATCAACCGGGAGGTATCAGGCGTTCCAGCCGTGGTTCCCGATATCGCGCCTGGAATCCGTGACGCGCTTGCACATCTCGCGGAGATCGGACACCGCTCCTTGGCTTTCGTCTCCGGTCCCAGCCATTCTTGGATTAGCCGCAGGCGTTGGGACCACATCATGGGCGAGGCGTTAAGCCTCGGGATGTCGATCGTAGAGATCGGCCCGAAGGCCCCGAGTGTTGATGGCGGACGGGACTGCATCACACGCGTCTTGGCTTCCGGAGTCACGACGGTCATCACTTACAACGACCTCATGGCGATTGGGCTGCTCAATGCCTGCCGGGAGCACGACGTCGACGTTCCCGGCCGTCTCAGCATCATCGGGTTCGACGACATCTTTGGATCTGACTTCACATCCCCGCCGATCACCACGATCCGCACGCCGTTTGGCCGCGCCGGCGATGTGGCAATGCGTCGGCTGGTTGCCGCTGTCACCGCGAAGGCATCGTCCGAACAGCCCAATCTCTCCACCGAGTTCGTATTGCGCGGCTCGACGGCACGACCCGGGCAACGAAGGGCCTTCATCCCCTTCCAACCACCCACCACGGCTACCGGCGACACCCGCACTGCGCCATTTCCAGCATCAACGCCGAGCAGCACACCTGTCGTCGAGGACGACGGCGGCGATACCAGGTGGACGGTGGCATGAGCTACTTCTTCGGCGTTGATGAGCCGACCGACTATCGAGCCCGACTGCATCCGCATCAGCCTTATGGTCCTCCGCATGGTGGATCAATCTGTCCAACACGGCGTATCGGCAGTCCCAGAGGTCACCGCGTTGACCCACCAAGACCGCTGCCCCACCGGTGACGATGGCAAAGGTTTTCGAACTCATTCATGGCGCACATCCCTCTCAGAGCCGGGGGTCGACGTGCATCCTCGGGCCCCTGTCCCGCGCCTTGAGCGCCATGGCGGCAAATTCAGGCGAATGAGGCGAGCGCCCCATCAGGTGCAGCTCCGCTCCGAACGAGCAAGCGAACCAGGCCCGCTTGGGACTTCGTCATGAAGATCGGCTTGTACGAGTCCTTCATCTGGCAGGGAAAGAATGAGCCGGAGGCGGTCGGCTGGACGCTCGAGGCTTCCGCCAATCCGGAATCTAATGTCGCAGGGGCCCGTCTTGTTCTCAAGGTCACCTTCTTTCGGCAGGCCGTTGAATAAGTGTGCACTCGTGTACACTTAACTCCGAACAGCGACGAAATCGGTGACCATCCGATTCGCAGACTACGACGTAATTCCGCGGAGGATGCCTTGAAGGTAGCGACAATCACAGGACCCGGACAGCTGGAGATCATCGAGGCGGCGATCCCCGAAATCGGCCCGGCAGACGTGTTAGTCCGCATGAAGGCATGCGGCATCTGCGGAGCGGACCCGCATGCGCTCGCGGAGGGGGGTATCCCCGCGGGGCGACCCTCAACTCCGATCGGGCACGAACCGGCCGCCGAGGTCGTAGAGGTGGGCGTCGACGTGACATCTATCGCCGTCGGCGACCGCATCGTCTTCGATCCGACCAAGGTCGCGGACTCCATCACAGGAGGAGGCGGTCCCCAGGGCGCGCTCAGCGAGTACGTCGCCGTGAGGGGTGCGGTCGCGGGAGAGAACGTCTACGTGTTCCCCGAGCACGTGCCGTGGCACGTCGCCGCACTCTGCGAGCCGATCGCCGTGGCACGCCGCTGCGTGGATCGCACCCAGCCGAAGCCGGAACATCGAGTCGTCGTCTTTGGAGCCGGCCCAGTCGGCCTCGGCGCACTGCTGGCTTTCAAGAGTCACGGCGTAGCGCATGTTACCGTAGCCGACGTTCAGGCGAATCGCCTCGACAAGGCACTTCGACTTGGCGCGGACGCGGTGATCAATTCGGCGGAGGAGGACGTCCGTACCCGCCTCGTGGAGCTCCACGGCTCGGCGACCGACGCATTTGGGCGCCAGGGACTCCCAGGGACCGACATCTATTTGGACGCTGCAGGCGTGCCTGCAGTGCTCGAGACCGTTCTCGCGGGTCCGAAACTGGGGGCAGTGCTAGGCATCGTGGCGATCCATCGACAGCCAGTTCCGGTCGACTTCCAGATGCTCATTCCATCGGAACTGACCATCGTCCACTCGATGGGTCACCCGAGCGAGATGGCACTCGTCATGAAAGACATCGCAGAGAACACAGATAAGTATGCCGCGATCGTCAGCGATGTCTTCCCATACTCGCAACTGGGTGAGGCCATCGACTTGGCGGGCCGCCCCGGCGCGACCGACAAGGTCGTCGTCGAATTCGACTGACGAGCCTCTGAGCATCTCGCGGCCGCGCCCTTCTTCGAAGTAGGCGTGCTGAAGCACCCGGGCCACTCGCTCGAACGCGCCATCGCGACCTGCTGCGTCGCTGCCGTCCAGGGCGCCTTGGGCCATCGCGAAGGCGAGCATGATGTCGGAGAGGTCGATGCTGCGACGGACTATTCCCGCGCGCAGCCCGGTCCCGGGGAGCGGAGCTCGCGTCGACCCGATCCGACAGCGACTTCAACCAGCTGAGATCGGCGCGGAGCAGCATTCGGGCCGGTGCCCTCTCGCCCTCGAGCATCTGCAGCATGGCCTGAAAAAACGACGCCTGCGACGAGGCTCGGCATCGCGGACGGCGAAAAGGCAAAGGACCCCAACGCGCTCGCGCTCATCGAGTCGGCCGGATCGACGGGCTGTTCAATGCCGCCGCCGACATCAACCCACGCGAGGTCGTGCTCGACACCGATATTGTGAACATCGACCTCGAATCGCGGCAACGAAGCCCGTATCACGGCACCGACACCGCACGTCGCTCGGAAGTACAGCAAACAAGAGGTGTGGGCGAGCGCCGCATCCCTCGGAATGATCCCCACCCAACAGACCGAAGCAAACTCCCCCAGATTCAGCGAACAGACCCTCGCGGCGACTCCCACCGGGATGATGTGGACCAGCGGACATCGGCGCTACCGCTACGTTTCTCCTGTCGGATCTGTCGGGCTGGATTACCGGACAAGTCATCTCCGTGAACGGCGGAACGGCCATGACCCTTATTCCGCAGATGCGAACACAGCCGCCGGTTCGAACGCGGAAGGGGCGGCGCACGAATGCCCGCCCCTTGGATGGATCTTCTTGGCCCGCGCTCTCCGCGAGTCCCGTCCGCAGACGAAAGGAGTTCTGTACACGTCCAACACCGCGCCCACACGTTCGGACCGAAGGGGTACGGAGCTTCAGCGTCACTCACGAGTGGCTTGGCGACCATCGCTGCGCACCGCCGGTCTGAGAGGACGCGTTCGATCTCGCTCTGGACTTCGGAAACGACGCCTCCAGTGGCGCCCAGGGCCAGCGCCGTGGTCGTCAAGTTGTTACGGGAACCCCCTGGGCCATGAAGTCCGACCACCCTTCCGAATCACTTTCGGGTCCATCATCGTCTGGGGCGCGAGTGCCCCGTACTTCGCGAGGCGGCCTGCGCCTCAGAGCTGATGGTGGAGGGGGAACGGGACGTCCTATTCCCCCACGTGGGTGCTCGTCGGCACCGTGCCCCCGAAGGGGGATTGCATGCTCATGCCGCGCCTTCCCAGTCCGTAAAGTGCCCCTATCAGTGGGCAAGCATCCGCGACGGGTTGTCGATGACGAGCTTACGATAGACCTCGTCGTCGAACCCGAGTTGTTTGAGGATGGGCGGCACGAACTGACCGAACCTCGTGAACCCGTAGAAGCCGTACGACTTGCCGTGAGACTTCGTGCCGTTGTCGTGCCCCAAGACGATTTGAGAGCCGTAGCCCGCGCGCAACAAGTCGACGAGTCCCTTCACTCGGTCGTGGTCGCTGGGAAGGATCGACACGGTCGACGACCACGAGTCAAAGCCGATATTGACCCCATGGTCGAGGACCTTCCGTTGCAGATCAGTCGAGACGTTCAAGGCGACTGACATGTCTGCGACGTAAGAGTCCATCGCGCCCCACGGTCGCAAGAAGGAATCCATGTGGATCATGACAAGCCGATCGGCAGACATCCCTGTCGACAGCGCGATCTCTACGCCGGCAAGAACCTGAGCGTTCGACATGGGGAACGCCGTGTGAATATGCAAGCTCAGACCGGTCTCGGCACTCACCCGACCCAGTGCACGGACTGTCCTGACCTCGATCTCCTGCAGGTCAGCGGTGGGATCCGTGACTGAGAGTGCGCACTTGAGAAAACCAGGGCGGATCCCCGTCTCCCCTACGCCCTCCTTGACCTCCTTGGTGAAGAAGGCCACCTGCTCATCTTCACTGAGGTCTTGGAAGGCTTGAGGACGCGCGTCGGCAACATAGAGTCCCGTTGCGAAGACCACGTGCACGTCCGCCTTCTCGGAGGCCGCTAGCAGATCGCGCACATCTCCGCGGAGCCCGATCGGCGATGCATCACACACAGCATTCCCACCGATCTGCTTGAAGTAGCCCAGCTCAGCAGCCGTGTACTCGACATCTCCTAGGGTCACGCACTCTTGCGAAGCCGCGTACCCGCCGTCGCGGAGGAATGCCATGTTGTCCGGCCGCAAAGCGAGCATCTCTGCGGGAATCTGGGCAGCACCGTATCTAGCCATGAGTGCCGCCATCAAGGAGAAATCGGCGTTGAGATGCTCATGCATCGTCGTGTAGCCCAGTTGCTCAGGCGCAATGTCTCCGCGGACCGTCGTAATGCTGCTCATTTGTCTACCTCTCTGTGGACGAGTACCGAATTCCGATTAATCGTACATCAATGTACGGAATCGATTCGGGCAGTTCACCCCCCCTGGAAAACGCTTGCCTTTAAGTTACCACTGTGGTTCACTTTTTTGACGGTATTTGGTGTGAGGTGACACACGGTCCGGTGCGGCACCGCTGCCGCACCTCCGCTTAGACGAAGGAGTCGAACAAAAATGCAGGACAAAATGACACTGAGGCCCGGGAACGATGACAGTGGGGTCGGACTCAAGATGCAGCCGGTTACGGCCGGCACCGCTGCCGGTCCGGAGGACGAGGCGATGCCTGTTGGCCACCCGCAACTCATGCCCCTAAGTTGGCGGCACATCCTATTCATCGTGTTGGCCAATTTCGGGGTGTCGATGGCGTACATCGTCCCGCTCACGTATTCGCTCGCGTTGCGGATAGATCAGCTGGCGCCAGGCCATGAGGAAGTGCTGGGCTACGCGACTGGGATCGCATCCGGCATTATCGTCTTGACGGCTCCGTTGTTTGGAGTGTGGAGTGACCGAACGCGTTCTCGGTTGGGTCGACGCCGTCCCTTCATGATTGGTGGGGCGATCGTGGGCTTTGCCGCTCTGCTTGTCATCGCGGTCGCACCGAACGTCGTCGTGGTCTGCGCCGCGTGGGTCTTCGCGAACTTGGGATGGGGTAGCGCCATCTCGGCAATCCAAAACGTTCAAGCTGACCGTCTCCCCGATAGCCAGCGCGGCAAAGTCAGCGGCCTGGTGGGTCTGGCGAGCCAGATCGCCCCCGTTCTCGGGGTCAGCATCGCCTACGCAATGGGCCGCAACATCCTGCTGATTTTCGTTGTTCCCGGTCTCATCGGCATCGCGTTCCTCCTGTTCTTCCTGATCTCCGGCGGGGAGAAAGATTCGCGCCATTTGGAGACCCGCACCGAACCCATCACCGGGCGGATGCTTTTCGGCAAGTACTTCTTCAACGCACGTGCTTATCCTGATTTCGCCTGGAATCTCCTCGGTCGCTTCGTTTTCTTTCTGGGCCTCTACGCGAACACGACGTTCTCGACTTTCTTCTATGCCCAGCGACTCAATCTTCCCGTGGGGGAAGTCGCCGGGACGGTGGCGATAGTCGGTATCCTCGGCATCATTGCGGCCTCACTTGGCGCCATTGGCGCAGGATTTTTCTCAGACAAGCTGCGCCGCCGCAAGCTCTTCACCATGTTCGGTGCCGTTTTGTTCGCAGTGGGCGCGGTTGTTGAGGCATTCGCGCATTCGTTCCCGTCCCTTGTCGCCGGCGCGCTCCTCATGAACCTGGCAATCGCGGTCTTCAACGCCGTCGATCAGGCGATCGTCCTGACCGTGTTGCCGAATCGCACTGAGACGGGCCGATACATGGCGATTGTCACATTCGCCCAGAAGATCCCGAGCGCGATAGCGCCCCTAGTAGCCACGCTCATCATCACAATCGGCTCCGTCGGAGGCGAAAAGAACTACACCATCCTCTATCTCATGGGCGGCGTCCTCGCTTTAATTGGCGGCCTCATCGTTCTCACCAAAGTGAAGTCGGTCCGCTAAGTGGAAGCACGAGAACGGACTATGCATGACCTTTCATGGCCACCACAAGCCCCTGAGCTCGCCACGATCATCAGCGCCTGGGCCTGTGCTCCCTCCTCACATCCAACCATCGGTGACTGGCGCCGATCAGGATGGCATCGGGGCGTGGGTGCCCCGGGTACGACATCGCAGAGTGTGTTTGACGGCTCGCACCACGGCATCAGACCCGACGACAAGAAAGACCAGGCGGAGGCCATGCAGGCCGCCCTTGACGAACTGGGCGCTTCCGGCGGGGGCGTACTCCAACTGGCGGAAGGGCGCTACATGCTCAGCCGACCCGTATTCATTTGTCACTCCAACGTCGTCCTTCGCGGTGCCGGTAAGCATAGGACGACTCTCGAGTTCCCACATCCGCTCGAAGATGTCCTCGGCCGTGCGCTCGGTCCCGACGGGATCTCGAGCGGATGGTCTTGGAACGGCGGCCAGGTGTTCGTGATCGCCCGGGAGCGACTCGAACAGTCCCAGCGGTCCGACTGGGCAACCACGGACGGCCACACAGAGGGGTGGCTGGCCGGCGAGCTACTCGCCAATGTCGGTCCGGCACCACGGGGAGCACAGGTGATCAGCGTTGAGGACACCTCGAAACTCGTGGCGGGCGATATGGTGCTACTCGACGTCGAGATCGGGCAGGACTACGCGACCCTGCGCCATATGGCCGGCGACGTCGCCGGGGCCCGAACTTATGACTGGGAAGGGCGGGCATCAATGATCGCCGGTCCCGAACGCTTCAGCGACTTCAGAACCTGGAGCTGGCCAGTCAAGGTCGTAGAGGTCCTTTCACCCCGGACGATCCGGCTCGAACAGCCACTCAAGACAGACATCGGAGATGGCACACCTGCCCGGCTCCGAGACCTCGGGCCGACAGTGCACGACAGCGGCGTCGAAGGCCTTACTATCGAAAACGCGCTGCGGGCGCAGACGACGCACAATCTCAATCCAGGTTCGAATGGCCTCTGCTTCCAAGCCGTCTACGACTGCTGGGCGACCGACGTGCACGTTGTCAACGCTGACTGCGCATACAGTCTCACCTCAGCGAAATCCTGCACGTTATCGGGCATTTCAGCGGGGGGCCGATCACTCCACCACTTCGTCGCTTGCCGCACCCAATCCCACGACAACCTAATAGAAGACTTCGAACTCGAGGAATTCTCAACGCCCGCGGTCAGGGGCAGCTATTTCCACGGCCTCAACGTCGAGGGACTCTCGAGCGGGAACGTGTACCGCCGGGGCGTTCTGCATACTGGAACGTTCGACTCGCACCGAGCCCTGCCTTTCGAAAACCTCAGGACGGATATCACCATCACCAACAAGGACGCGGTCCCTGGAGGGGCCCTCACGGCAGGTCCATACTTCGGGGCACGGACGGTGAACTGGGGCGTGGCCGTGACCAACGGCAACAACCTCTGCATCGACGTCTCAGATGTTTCCCCGCGGTCCATCACCGCCGGCATCACAGGCCTGAGCAAGCCGGGCTCCATCCTGCCCCAGGCAGGCATGGACTTCGCGGGCGACCTTGAGTCAGAAACCCTCGCGTTCGGCGTCGACCTGGGCGAAGTTCGCGATCTCCTGGAGGTGCAACGTGCAACTGCACCCATCGCTTAGCGAATCATCCCCTGAACTCCGCCACCGACCGCGGGTCGGCCTGTGCTCGGTGACGTTCAGAAAGCACGAACCCCAAACCGTGATCGACCTCGCTGTCGAAGCCGGACTGGAATCGATCGAGTGGGGTTCAGACGTGCACGTGTCCGCCGGGAACCTCAAGCTCGCCGCCCGCGTCGGAGCACAGACACGCGCCGCCGGGCTCACCGTCGCATCCTACGGATCATATTTTCGCTTCCCCTGGTCCGACCCTCCGGGCGAACAGGTCAACGACATCATCGATACCGCTGTCGCTCTGGGAGCGCCCCGCATCCGCGTCTGGGCGGGGCCGACAGGCTCCGCACATCCAGACTCCGAGGAGCGAGCACGCACAACTCAGGCTCTGGCGGAGATGCACCGGAAAGCTTCCCGCGCCGGGCTGGAGACCGCCATCGAATTCCACCTCGGCACCCTCACTGACACTGTCGATTCCACCCTGCGCCTACTTGAGGACCTTGACACAGATGGGGCTTCCGCCTACTGGCAACCCCGCATCGGCGCGACAGATCTTGAAGCCATAGAGGACCTAAGGCGGTTGGGCGACCTGGTCTCGACGGTACATGTCTTCTCCTGGGGAGCCCAGTTCGAACGGCATCTGCTCGACACCCGCGAGGAGATGTGGCGGGAGGTCACGCGCAGTGTGGTAAGCCTGCCGCGAGTCACGGACCTGCTGCTGGAGTTTCTTCCCAACGACGACGATGCCCTGCTTGAACCTGAAACAAGACAACTGAAGGGTTGGCTCGACGAAGCAATGGAACGGATCTCCCAGTGAAACCGAAGATCGCACTCTTGGCCATTCATCCCGCGGTCGTGGAAATGGTGCTGGACCCCGCGGCGCTTAAAGACATGGAAAAGACAGTCGAGCTGCGACGCGCAACCCCCGAGCTGTGGAAGTCCGGATGGCGCCCGGATCCCGACGTCGAAGTCCTCGTGACAGGCTGGGGCACGCCAAAGCTCGACGACCAGGCCCTCAGGGGGATGCCCCGGCTCACCGGCGTCTTTCACGCGGCCGGATCTGTGCGGGACCTCGTCTCGGAGGAGGTATGGTCCCGCGGCCTAGCCGTAGTCAGCGCAGCGGACGCCAATAATGAGCGGGTCGCTGATTTCGTGGCCGCACAGATCCTGCTTGCGCTTAAGGGAACGCACAGGGCGCGGGCGTTCATGCGTGAACAGCGCCGGCTTCCGGGATTCGCGGCAGGACCAGGGTCGGACAGACAAACGATCGGTCTTGTGTCGTTCGGCTCAATCGCCCGCAAGGTTCGTGAACGGCTGCGCAGCCTCAACGCCGACGTCGTGGTCTGGGACCCTTACGTTTCGGACGAGGACCTCGCGTCCGCCGGTGTGCGCCGAACGGACAACCTCGCCGAGCTCTTTGGAGCGTGCGCTGTAGTAAGCGTGCACGCCCCGCTCATTCCCGGCGTCACCGAGAAGATGATCGGCCGCGAACTTATCGATGCCATGCCCCGCGGTGCGACTCTCCTTAACACGTCGAGGGGAGCGATTCTGGACGAGTCAGCGATAATCCAAGTCCTCCAGGAGCGCCTGGATTTATTCGCGATCCTCGATGTGACCTGGCCTGAGCCGCCGGCGGATGACTCGCCGCTCTACGATTTGCCGAACGTGCTGCTGACCGGCCATACGGCCGGGGCCGTAGGGTCGGAATGCCGAGCACTCGGGCGCCTCGTCGCGGACGAGGTCGCCCGTTTCGCCAGCGGAGCACCACTTCGGCACGCGATCTCCCGAGACGAAGCTGCCATCCGTGCGTAGGGATTCCGACCTCTGCCTTGTTACGGATATGCGCAGCCCCCTCGAGGTGGAAGGCCGTGCCCACAGGATCAGGTCGCTCGACCGGTGGGCGACTCCGTCGCCGCAGATGGCGGGGACGCAGCCCACCGCCTTCGGCGATATCGACGTCGGCAGGAGACCTTTGCGCGTCATCCGACGCCCAGCCTCACGCGGCTTGGCGAGGTAGCCCGCGACCTTGAGCCTTCAGACTTCGGTGGAGTTTACGATAACAGGACCGGCGCTCATGTTTGGACCTCTCCGAGAGGGAGAGGCCGGACATCGTCGAATATGCTAGGAGAGGAAGGCAGAGTGCAGCTAGCTCGCCATCGAAAGGAACAAACGGTCGCCCAATGGCGGATGCAGACCCAAGGGCCCGGCGAACGCGGGCGGGAGGCAGCAGATGACTAACATGTCGGCAACCAGATCTTCATCTCGCCGTGGCGCACTGCTCGACGCCGTCATTGCAAGCGTTGCAGAACATGGTTTCGAACGATCATCGCTTCGTGACATCGCGGCCAGGGCCGGCATGACGCACGTGGGTCTTCTTCGTCATTTCCCCGGCAAGGCTGAGCTGCTGATCACCGCTCTAGAGGACCAGGAAGAGCGAGAACGACTCGAACTTGAGCGGGCTATTTCAGGCGGCGCGAGCGACACGGAAGCGATGGCGCTACTGCTAGAAATTCTCACCCGAGATCGGGAGGCAACGAAGAACTGGTTAGCGCTGGCCATCGCGTCAAGTGACCCGGAACATCCCGCGCACGCATTCTTCCGGCACCGGCAAGACGGGTTTCGCAGGGTGGTTGCGGAATTCTCCAGGCGCGCGGACACCCCCAACGTGGGGATGTTTGACCCTACGACCCGGGCCACTCTCTTGATTGCAGTGGTCGACGGGCTTCGACTCCAGTGGCTCATTGACCCCACGATTGATGCGGCCGCGGCAGCCAGCCGATTCAGCGACCTGATCCTTCGGTCACGCACTTCTCAGCCTTAACGGGCAAACATTCTCCGCAGACGAGAATTGGAGCCGAGCTGTGAGGATTCGGGCCTCACAGCAGCCCGAGTCAAACTCGCCCAGACGCCCCGCGCATCCTGCGATTTTCGGCGGCATGGGACGATCCTGAGGATGGGAAGTGCTCTCCACGAGGGCATACCTTGCGAAAGCCTTTTACCCAGGAACGCAACTACGAAAGGATCGAGTGAACACATGAAACTCGAATTCTTCGAGCCGGCGGAGGCTGCCACGGTGCTCAAGTGTTCCGAGGCGTGGCTGCGCGAAGGAGCGGCCAAAGGCGAGTTCCCCCATGTCGTGTGGGGCTTGAGTTCTAGCGATCGACTCTTCTATGTCTGTCAAGCCGCTTCCTGGACCTTTTTCGCCAGAGCCGCGGCATTCAAGATCCGGAACACACGACGGGCTAGATATCGCTTGACGCAGCGTCGGATCTCTTTGCCAGTTTTGCCCTCGGCACGACGTTTCTCGACGTATTCACACGTTTCAGAGTCGTAGGTCATCCTGGTGATCGCAGCCATGTGAAGGGCGCTGTTGAGCCTTCTATCGCCTCCACGGTTCAGCCGATGCCGAACCGTGTTCCCCGACGATGCAGGGATGGGATTCACGCCCGCTAGACAGGCGAAGGCAGCTTCGCTATGGACCCGTCCCTCATGCGACCACGCCACCAAACATTTCGCCGCGGTCACCGCCTGGAAGCCCTTCTCCTCGAGCAGAGGTGCGGCCTCGCTAACCTTGACCAGCTCGTCCAACTGCTTTTCATTGGTTTTCAGCTGTCCCTCCAAGTCCAGGATGTGCTTGGCTAGGCGGACCGCCTCGGCGCGGGCGATACTCAAAGCCAGTTCTTCCTCGCGTTCACGCCACCGGGAGACCTCCTCGATCTGGACTGGGGTGAGCTTCTTGCGGGCGTCGATACCGAGGTCGTTGCTGCGTACCAAAGCGTTCAAGGCATTGATCGAACGGGTGCGGTCCTTGCTCATGGATTCGCGAGCGGTGACTAGGATCCGCAAGCCCTGGCGGATCCCTTCATTCACGCGGGGACGACGCAGTTTTTCAACTGGTAGGGGCAGCGCCGCCATGGCCATTCGGTGGGCGTCCAAGGCGTCGGTTTTACCGACGCCGCGGTTCTTCTTGGCATCCATGCGCGGGGCTTCGGCGACTGGGAATCCATGGGTTGCCACGGTGCCCGCGAGGATCGCGCCGTAGGAGGCGGCGCCTTCGATCGCCCACAGGGTATCGGCGTCGGCGTTGGTGCGGCGTGCGACCCATTTGATGGCTCGGTTGATCCCGGCCGTGGTGGTGGGAAACTGCTGGGTATCCAGCAGTGCACCGTTGGTGGTGTCGAGGATGGCGTAGACGTGGTTGCGGGCGTGAGTGTCGACACCGACGACAAATGGGTGAGAATGCGCGACGATAGACAAGGCGGTCACCGTACTTTTCCTTTGTGATGGACTTGGGTGGCGGCCGTTGCAGGCCGGTACCAGTCCGGGTAGGAATCACGTCGGAACAGCACTGTGATGGGTCACGCCCCGAGGGGTGGACAATCTTCTAATCAAGCTACCGAGGTGGGCCGGACGGGTACCGGCCACCCAGCCCCGTGGACGGACAAGTCGACCGAATGACACCCTGAGGGTCAGTTGCAACATGAGTCACTTCCACCGGTGGAACGGCCGGTACCTATCCTGCCAGCTAGTCCCAGACCAGCTACAAGCAAGTCTCACAGTTGCAACACCCCCGAATAATCGGGAGTCGCAACACCATGGAATCACCATCGAAAAATAGTCCTTCCTTAAAGAAAAAATCTCCTCTACCGGAAGAACCGGCGTCGACGGCCGGGGCGCAGGGAACCCGTTCCTACCAGTCCCACCCCCGTGCGCAAAGACAGGATTTCCTGTCCGCTGTTGAGCGGTTGGGAAGTGTTGCCGCCGCGGCCAAGGAGCTCGGCATTAACCGGAGCACCTGCCAGAAGTGGGCGAACGCTGCCGGGATCAGGCCGCTCCGCCAGTACAGCCAGGCGGACAAGGACCACTTCTATGCCGTTCTGGACAGGACGGGCACCATCACCGCGGCTGCCCAGGAGCTGGGATTGAACATCAGCACCGCGCACAACTGGGCCGGCAAGGTCAATCCTGCCAGGAGAAAACCACCGGCCACGAGAACCGGGAAGCCTGATCCGGCGCAACGCCACCCACCGGCGGTCATTGAGGAGTTCCTGGGCCTGCTGCGCGAAATCGGCAACGTCAGCGCGACAGCCCGGCAACTGGGCCTGAACCACTCCACCTGCTACAACTGGTCCAGGGCCGCCGGTCTGGTCTCCGTCAGTACGCGAGGCCCATCAGCGAAGCAGCTTCACTACCTGCGCCTGCGCCAGGAAGGAACCGGCCGGAGGGACGCCGCCCTCGCCGTCGGCGCCAGCAAACCGAGCTCCTACAACTGGGACCGGCAACAAGCTGCAAAGGACACGGCCGCGGCCCAAGGCCAGGCCGCGGATCTGCCGTATAAACAGGAAGTGAGAACTACATTCGCGCAACCTCCGGCCCCTGCAGCGGCACCAGAGCTGACGGCAGCGGCGGTGCCGAAGCTGCCAGCCTCAGTGACGGAGCCGGTACCCGCTGCGGTGGTATTGGAAGCTCTGGAGCAGCCCATCAGCGCCCGCTACCTGTCCCTGCAGGAGCGGGAGAGGATCGCGGATCTGCGGTCCCACGGGACCTCAATGCAGGCGATCGGCAGGGCGCTGGGCCGGTCCGTGGGCACCATCAGCCGGGAGATCAAACGCAACAGCCACCCGGTGCTGGGTTACCGGCCCTACGGTGCTCACCGGGCCGCCACGGCCGCCCGGGCACTGCCGAAGGACAGTAAGCTGGCAGAACCCGGGGAACTGCACGACTACGTGAAGACCAAGCTCCTCACCCGCTGGTCCCCGGAACAGATTTCGAAGCTGCTGATCAAGGAATTTCCCGATGACAAGCAGATGCGCGTGAGCACCGAAACGATCTACCAGGCCCTCTACTTTCAGGCCCGCGGCGGGCTCAAACGCGAGGTCAAAGAGGCCCTGCGCAGCGGCCGGACCCGCCGCAAGCAGCACAGGAATCCCGAGGAAGGCACCAGTCGTTTCCGGGACCCGATGATCAACATTTCCGAACGTCCCGCCGAGGTCGAAGACCGCGCCGTCCCAGGCCATTGGGAAGGGGACTTAGTGACCGGAGCCTACAACCAGTCGGCCATTGCGACGCTGGTTGAACGTACCACCCGCTACGTGATGTTGGTGCACCTGCCGGTGGACCATACAGCCGAGTCGGTCCGCGACGGGCTGATCAAGACCATGTCCACTCTGCCGGCGCACCTGCGGGGATCCCTGACTTGGGATCAGGGCGCCGAAATGGCCAAGCACAGGGCTTTCAGCATCGCCACCGACATGGACGTCTACTTCTGCGACCCCGCCAGTCCCTGGCAACGCGGATCCAACGAGAACACGAACGGTCTGCTGCGCCAATATTTCCCCAAAGGTACTGACCTGAACGCCTACGGGCCAGAGGACCTCGAGCACGTCGCCCAGGAACTCAACGCACGACCACGCAAGACACTGGACTGGGACACCCCAGCCGAGCGTCTACGTGATTTACTGATAGCCAGCTAAGCACGGGTGTTGCAACGACTCCTGGAATTCAAGATGCTGTTCAAAAATGCTTGCCGCCACCGGTCAAAACCCTGCCGCGAACGGTCAGTCGGATTTTCCGACTCCGGTCAGTTTAAAGTTGCCGCTTACACTGCTGTGACGTGCAGGGCCCACTGTTCACGGTTTGGCGAGGTGCCGGTAGATTGTTGGCCGGGTGACGCCGAATTCCTGGGCGATGTGCTCGACGGTATGTGCACGTTTCCCGTCGGGGCCTTTTTCGTCATACATTTCGCGGGCCAGTCTGACCTGTCGAGGTCCGAGTTTTGGTTTCTGCCCCCCGGTCCGGCCCCGTGCACGGGCGGCGGCGAGGCCGTCGCGGGTACGTTCGGACATCAGGGCGTGTTCGAACTCGGCGATCGAGCCGAGGATCTGGAAAAACATCCTGCCGATGGCGGTGGACGTGTCGATGCCCTGATCCAGGACAACCAGGTCAACACCACGCACCTGCAGCGTGTTGGATAAGTCGATGAGGTTTTCCAGCGACCGCCCGAGTCGGTCGAGTTTGGTGACGACGAGCTGATCACCCGCCCGGTTGGCCGAGAGCAGCGCTTTGTCGAGTTCGGGCCTGCGGGCGAGCTTTCCGGAGGCTGTGTCAATGAAGATCTGTTCGCAGCCGGCCGCTGTCAAGGCGTCGTGCTGGGCTTCGGGGTGCTGGTCATGGGTTGAAACCCGTCCGTATCCGATTCGCATTCCCAAAACGTATCAGTAACCCGGCTGGACGTTACATAGGAGGGTACACGCCAAGCATTACAAATCAGACCGCGCGCTTCCGCACTTCTTCGAACTCGAGTTTGAGTGTCTCGCGAACGATCGTTACCGGACGCCCCACAGGCTTAGCGTCGGATGTTCGACTAATTCACGAGCCACCCCTCATTGACTTACAGGGGGTGGCTCGTGAATTAGTCGAATATCCGACGTTAGCGGTCTTTCGGGATGCCGCTCAGCGTCAGCGTGTGATCCCTGAAACGGGCACCCGGCTCCAAAGCGCATAACTCCGCGACAGCCCGCCGCATGGCGGCTGCAGCGGTCAACGCGAGGCTGCCGGCACCAAAATCCATAGCACGACGGTCTCCTCGTCGGTGGTATTGACCCAGCTGTGCGGCTCACGGCCGGGAAAGGACATTGCGTCTCCAGCTGCCAGTTCGATCTGACCGTTCGCGAGAATAAAGATGAGCCGGCCCCGAGCGATGTACAGCACCTCGACCTCACAGTCCACCGCGTACAGAGCAGACTCTCCGCTGCCGTGCGGTTCGATGACTGACTGGATGACCTGCACCCGTTGTTCCGGACGGGCGGTCAGCAGTCGTTCCACGATGCCCTCACCTCCCATGGAAATGCGCGGGCCCTGGCCGGACCTCGTCAGGTGGGTCTCCGGGAGACGAAACAGGTCCCCTATGGAAACCGAGAGGATCTGGCATAGGGCCACCAATGTCGTTACGCTCGGTGAGCCCAGGTCCCGCTCAAGTCTGCTGAGGAATCCCTTCGTCAGCCCGACCGCTTCTGCCACTTCACCGATCGTCATCCGCTGTGCCTGGCGGGCCGCACGGATCCGGGAACCGATGGCCAGGGGCGTGTTGCTCGGTTCGACGGGCAGTGCCTTCATGACGTCATCCTTTCTGTGGTCAGGCAACCGGTCGGTCTCATTCGTGGGCCGCCTCGCGGGCCGAAGAACCTAATGAATGCGACGAATGATTCCTTCGGGCTTTTCCCGCACACCGTGGACGACAGGAACGGTCCCGAGCGCCTGCACAGATCGCCAGGTCACCAGCTGCTCGCCGCACCCCGGAACCGGCGACCGTGCACAGCCTGGGGGAAAGGCCGTGTTGGTAGTTTGAGTCCGTCTTGGGTAGATCGTGGAGGCGAGGGTCACGGGAAAGCGAGGAACTGGTGAGGGCATGGAGAGGGTCCCCGGCCGGAGCCGAAGGTGGAGATCCTAGCTGGGGGCGAATTCGTCGTGCTCTTGGGTCCAGCCGTACGCGACGTCCGGGCTCACGGCGACCGTGAACGTTGTGGGGCTGTGGCGGGTGACCTTGACCCCGTGGCGGCCTTGCTGCAAGGCGTGGCTTTGGGCGGAATCCACCGCGTGGTTGAGTTTCTGCTCGATGCTCTGGGGTGTGAAGGCCCTGATGTGGGTCATGTGCCCGTTGTCGGCTGACGTCATGGTCGACATTCCTCGCTGGGGGTGTTGGGCCCCGGGTCAATGACGTTTTC
>NZ_JAMXIC010000029.1 GCF_027587375.1 Arthrobacter sp. B2a2-09 | reverse complement strand
GCGGCCTGGACCACCAAGGTCCGCAACGCCTGGCCGCAGCTGATCGTGGAACACGTCGATTCCGTGGGCGTCTCCGAAGAGCCGCAGATCGGGGACACCCTCCAGGTCAACGCCTACATCTCCCTCCACGAACTCACGCCCGAGGACGTGTCGGTTGAAGTGGCGTATGGCCGGGCCCAGGACGGAGACGAGCTGGAAGAGGTGGCTCTGGTCGAGCTGACCGAAACAGAAGACCTCGGCAACGGGCGCCACCTGTTCACCGGTTCCATCCTGATCAACCGCTCCGGATCCTTCGGCTACACCGTCCGGGTTTTCCCGAAGCATCCCTCCCTGGTCTCGAAGGCCGAACTGGGGCTGATCGCCAACGCCTGAAAGTGCGCGCCCCCGCTGCCGGATCGAGCAGCGGGGGCGCGTTCCCCGTTAAAGGGCTCCTCGCCACGGTAGCGATTGGAGTTCAGCCGCAACCGCAGCTTTCCCGGACTACAAGCTTCACCGGTAGCTCTTGGGCCACCGGCGCGGATCCGGGATTGGCGATCTGGTGGATGAGGATGCTGGCGGCGGCGCGCCCGAGGGCGATCATGGGCTGCCTGACGGTGGTGAGTGTGGGGCGATTGACGCGGCCAGCCGCCAAGCCATCAAAACCCGTCACGGCAATCCGTCCCGGCACTTCCACCCCGGCCCGTTCCAGGGCATCCAGATACAGGATTGCTTCGGCATCGACGGAACAGACAAGGGCTTCAGGAAGTGCGGCGCCGGCTATCAGCCGCTTGATGGTTGCGTCCGCGTCTTTGGCGAGGTTGACCCCGGAGCGCAACGTGCCGGCCGCGTCCCGCCCAGGTGCGGGCAGCGTTTGGGTGTCCAGCCCCGCCTCTGCCATGGCGTGGACGTACCCGGCAAAGCGCTGCTCGCGGTCCGGCGAGCCAGACGGGCCTGAAAAGGTGATGGCACGGTGTCCGTGGTGGTGGATCAAGTGGTTGGTGAGGACCCGCATGCCTTCGGTGTTCTCGACCGAGACGCGGTTCAGCCCGGTCTCTTCCGGCGGATCGGCCAGCTCCACTACCGGAATCCGTTCGGCGATCCGCCTCAGGACCTCAACAGGAAAAGTGTTCGGGAACACCGCCAAGCCGTCCACACGGCCGGCAACGTCGTTGATATCGGCCTCGGATCTTCCGCCACCGCCCTCGCCGACCATGAGTACGAAGCCACGCCTGCGGCATTCCATTTCGACGCCGCGCTGCACCTCGTCGTGATACAGCGGGAAGAGGCGAAACTCCTCGTTCGCGTCGTCGGAGAACAGATCCCGGGGCAGGAGGGCGTCCGCATCGCCGTGGATACGGGCCGCGCCGGCGCCTGCGCGGTTGAAGTAGTCGTAGGAGAAAAGGCCGATTGCTCCCGTTTTCCCCCGGGCCAGGCCCCTGGCGCTGGCACTGGGCAGGTAGCCGAGTTCGTGTGCGGCTTCCATCACCAATTTCCGGGTGGATTCGCGCACCCGGTGCGGCTGGGTGAAGGAGAGCGATACCGTCGCGATCGAGACGACGGCGCGCTCGGCGACGTCGTAGATTGTTGGTTTCTTGGCCATGGCGACTCCTTTTCCGGCCCTCAGTCTAGGCGTATGCCGGGCCACGACCGCTCGTGGCATGCCCGGATCCGGAAAGGCGAAAAGTCGAAGCGCTTAAGCGATTGACGCTCTTTGGATGCCCATGAAAGCGTATTTATTGGCCCCTAACCCGAGATATGAGAAAAGACAGGAATACCGTGGGCATTCAGCAGCAAGCAACGTCAGCAAGCCTCAAGGTGGGCGTTGTGGGCATCGGATGGGCTGGTCAACAGCACCTTAAGGCTTACAGCAGCATCGAAGGCGTGGATATCGTCGCCGTCGTCGGGATGGAAGAAGATCTCCTCGACCAGATGAAGCAGGAATACGGCATTCCGCATTCTTTCGCCCGCTGGGAAGACATGATCGAACTGGAAGGTTTGGACGCGATCAGTGTCGCCGTTCCCACCTTCCTGCACGCCCCGATCTCCATAGCGGCCCTGGAGCGCGGACTGCACGTGCTGAGCGAAAAGCCACTGGCACGCAACGGCGAAGAAGGACGCGCCATGGTCGAGGCAGCCCGGAAGGCCGGCCGGGTCTTGGACATTGCGTTCAACCACCGCCGCCGTGGCGACATCCAAAAACTCAAGAGCATCATCGACGACGGCGGACTCGGACGGCCGTACTACGCCAAGGGTTCCTGGCTGCGCCGCTCCGGCATCCCCACCCTGGGCAGCTGGTTCACGAACCCGGAGCTGGCCGGCGGCGGTCCGCTGGCTGACATCGGAGTACACGTGCTGGACTACTCGCTCCACCTGTTGGGCGAGCCCAAGGTCCTGTCCGTCTCTGCGCAGACGCACTCGGAGCTGGGTCCGCAGGGCCGTGGCGGCAATGCCCGTTACACCGCAGGGACCGCGAGCCACAAGTTTGAAGTAGAGGACTTTGCCACTGCCTTCATCCGGCTTGAAGGCGGCGGCACCCTGATCCTCGAAGCGGGTTGGGCGAGCTACCGCGAGGTGGACGACCTGCTCGACTTCACGGTCTACGGGACCGACGGCGGTGCTGAACTGCGCGCCGTCGGCGCCCCACTGCAGCCGGTCGGCAGCCTGAGGATCTTCACCGAGAAGGACGGCGAAAACGCCGACTACGAGCCCGAAGCGATTCCCGGCCTTGCCCACCAGGCCGTCGTCGACGACTTCATTGCCGCCGTCCGCGGCGGGGAAACGGTCTGGGGACAACACGACGGATCGCTAGCCCTGAGCCGGGCCCTTATCCTTGATGCCTGCTACAAGTCCGCCCTCGAACAACGCGAAGTGGTGCTCTGATGACCGACAAGAAACTGAAGATCGTCGTCTGGAACGAAGGCGTCCACGAGGCCCACAACCAGCCGGACACCATGGCGGAAATGTACCCGGACGGCATCCATGGTGTCATTGCGGCGGGCTTGCGGAGCTTCTACCCGGATGCTGAAATCACGACGGCGACCCTCGCCGATCCCGAACACGGCCTGGATGAGGAAACCCTTGCTGCCACCGACGTCCTGCTCTGGTGGGGGCACATCGCGCACCACGAGGTGAGCGATGAGGTAGTGGAACGCGTCCAGCGGCATGTCCTGGGCGGGATGGGACTCGTGGTGCTGCACTCAGGGCATTTCGCGAAAATCTTCACGCGGCTGCTCGGCACCACGTGCTCGCTCAAGTGGCGGAACGACGGCGAACGCGAGCTCGTGTGGACGGTCAAGCCATCGCACCCGATCGCCGCCGGCGTCGAAAGCCCCATTCTGATCCCCAAGCAGGAGATGTACGGCGAACTCTTCGACATACCGGAGCCGGACGACCTGATCTTCATCAGCTCCTTCGAAGGCGGCGAGGTGTTCCGCTCCGGCGTGACCTTCTCTCGCGGGAAGGGGCGGATCTTCTACTTCAGCCCCGGTGACCAGGAATACCCCGTCTACCACCAGCCGCAGATCCAGAGGGTCATCGCCAACAGCGTGGGATGGGTTGCGCAGCCCGAACAGTTCCGGGATGCGCCGGCAGTGACCAACCCGGCCCGGGACTGGTTTTTGGCTACCTGAAGTCACGGGAGTTGGACTTCACTGTCAGGACCAGGGGTTCCAGCTTGTCGGCCACGAGATTGGTGACTCCTTCCGGCGATCGTTCAAGGAGTCCTCGAACGATCAGTGCGGATGATTCCCGGGCTACGCGGCGATGCCTCTTCCAGAGGCCAACGCTGCAGATGACGTTGAGGATGCCGCTCTCGTCCTCCAGATTGACGAAGGTGATCCCTTGCGCGGTCTGGGGGCGTTGGCGGTGGGTAACGACACCGGCCACTTCAACACGCGTGCCGGACTCGACCTGGGAGAGCCGGTCCACCCGCAGCACACCCCTGGAATCCAGGGCTCCGCGGGCATGGCGCATCGGGTGGTCATCGGTACTGATGCCTGTGGCCCACATGTCGTAGGCAACATTTTCCTGGGGGGAGAGCTCGGGCAGCAGGGGCGGCTGGACGGCGACGTGGGTCCCTGGCAATTGTCCTTCCCGCTCGAGCGCGGCATCGCCGGCCTGCCACAGTGCTTCGCGGCGGTTCATCCCCAGCGAATCGAGTGCGCCGGCTGACGCGAGTGCCTCCAGCTGGTCCGCGCTCAGATTCGCGCGGCGGGACAGATCCGCCATGTCCAGGTAGGCGCCATGCTCCTCACGCTCAGCGACGATCCGCTTCGCCACCTCGGTCCCGATGGACGTGACGCCGTCGAGCCCCAGCCGCACCGCGTGTGAGCCATCCCGTCGGTGCAAGTGGTCCTCGCGCGGTTGATCCTGCTGGAAGAGGCCGATCTTCGGCTGGTGGAAGTCCAGGCAGGAATCCATGCCGCCCGTCTGGCCCGCTTCGGCCCCTGTAGCCTCGTCGAGCACTTCGAGGGTTGCCTCCGCAAGGGAATGGAGAACATCCGGGCGCAACACGTGGACCCCGTGCCTGCGGGCATCCGCCACGAGGGTTTGCGGGGAGTAGAAGCCCATGGGTTGTGCCCGGAGCAGGGACGCGAGGAATGCGCCAGGATAGTGCAGCTTCAGCCACGAGCTTGCGTAGACCAACACCGCGAAGCTCAGGGAATGGGATTCCGCGAAGCCGAAGTTCGCAAAGGCCTGGATCTTGGCGTAGATGGCGTCGGCGTCGTCCTTGCTGATCCCGTTGGCCGCCATCCCCGCATAGAGCTTGGCCTCCAGCGACTCGATCTTCTCCCGGCCCCGTTTGGAGCCCATCGCGCGGCGGAGCAGGTCCGCATCCTCGGCAGTGCAGCCGCCCACGGCAACTGCCATCTGCATCAGCTGCTCCTGGAACAAGGGCACGCCCAATGTCCGCTCAAGCACGGGCTCCAGCAATGGATGAAGGTACGTGATGCCTTCAGTGCCTGCGCGGCGTCGGATGTACGGGTGGACGGCACCGCCTTGGACCGGCCCTGGCCGGATCAGGGCTATTTCGACCACCAGATCGTAGAATTTCCTCGGTTTCAGCCGCGGCAGCGTGCTGATCTGGGCACGTGATTCCACTTGGAACACCCCGATCGAGTCGGCCCGGCAGAGCATGTCGTAGACGGCCGGTTCTTCCCGCGGGATGGTCTCGATTGTCCAACGTTCCCCGAAATGTTTGTCGATCAAATCAAAGGAATACTGCAGGGCTGCCAGCATGCCCAGCCCGAGAAGATCGAACTTGACCAGGCCCATCCATTCGCAATCGTCCTTGTCCCATTGCAGAACCGTACGGTTTTCCATCCGGGCACGCTCGATGGGTACCACCTCGCCAACAGGCCGTTCGGTGAGGACCATACCGCCGGAGTGGATGCCCAAGTGCCGGGGGAAGCCCAGTATTTGATCAGCAAGGTCCAGGACCGGGGCCGGGATGTTATGGGTCTTGCCTTCGCTGAGATCGCCCCAGTGATCGAGCCGCTTGGACCAAGCATCCTGCTGGCCCTGGCTGTAGCCGAGTGCCTTGGCTATGTCCCTGACGGCGTTCTTCGGCCTGTAACTGATGACATTCGCTACCTGGGCCGCGTTGAACCGTCCGTACTTCCCGTAGACGTATTGGATGACTTCTTCCCGCCGGTCCGAGTCGAAATCGACGTCGATATCCGGTTCTTCCTCGCGGAGACTGGAGAGGAAACGTTCAAACGGAAGGTTGTAGAAAATACTGTCGACGGCGGTGATCCCCAGCGCGTAACAGACGGCCGAGTTCGCCGCGGAACCCCGGCCTTGGCAGAGGATGCCGCGGGAACGGGCAAACTGCACGATGTCGTGCACAATCAGGAAATAGCCGGGGAAGTTCTTCGCCTCGATCACTGCGAGTTCCTGTTCGATCCGGCTATGGACCCGTTCGTCGGCGTCCGGGTACTTGTCCCTGACGCCTTCTTCAACAAGTTGACGGAGCCACGTGATGAGGCTGTGCCCTGCAGGAACATCAAGCTTGGGCAGCTTCGGGCGGGCAGCCCTTAACTGGAACGCAAGCTCGTCGGCGATTTCGACGGTCCGTTCGACCGCGCCGGGGTAGCGGGCGAACCGCGTTGCCATCTCGGAACCGCTCCGCAGATGGGCGCCGCTGCTTGCGGGCAGCCACCCGTCGAGTTCTTCCAGGCTGCGGCGTGCCCGGACAGCCGCCATGGCCGTTGCCAGCGGGTATCCCTCCGGGGACGCATAATGGACGGCGTTGCTGGCGATGAAAGGTATGCCCGCTCGCTCGGCAATACGGACGAGGGCGTCGTTGTGGCTGCTGTCGAGGGGATTCCCGTGATCGAAGAGCTCCACCACCACGTTTTCGCGCCCGAATCTCTCGATCAACGCCTCCACTTCAAAGGCTGCGGCTTGCTCGCCGTCGCTCATGAGGGCCCTCCGGACTGAGCCTTTGCGGCATCCGGTCAGCACCAGGCAGTGGTCCCTCAGGGAATGCGCCAGCGCATCGAGGTCATAGATGGGGTGGCCCTTCTCGGCATCGGCGGCCAGATGCGCGGCGGTCATCGCCCCTGCCAAGCGGTGGTAGCCCTCTTCCTGGCGGGCGAGGACGAGCAAATGGTCACCCTCGGGGTCGGCTTCCCCTTGCTGGGGTTTGCTGAGTCCGAGCGACAGCTCAGCGCCGAACACGGTCTTCAGCTCGTAGGCTTCGGCGGCCTCGGCCATTCGCACGATCCCGTAGAAGCCGTCATGGTCGGTCAGCGCGAGGGCATGGAGACCCAGCCGGACGGCCTCCTCAACCATTTTCTCGGGCGAGGAGGCGCCGTCCAGGAAGCTGTAGTGCGAATGCGCGTGCAGTTCGGCATAAGGCACGACGGCGGCACCCGCCCGCGATGCGGTCCTTGCGGGATCGAGGGGGACCGGACGATAAGGCCCGCGTTTCCTTGACCAGGCGGGGCTGTCACCGCCGTCTCCCTTGGCCTTGCCGATCTCCGGCACTCGCCGGTCCGACAGCGTGCGTTCGAACTCCGACCACGGGATCGACGGGTTGTTCCAAGCCATCTTTAAACTTCCTGCCTAAAAGTTCGGTGTTCCACTCTGGCTGTTCAGTCGTAGCGGGCCTCTGCCCACCAGTTCTGCTCGTCCAGGAGAAGGAGCCAGGCCTCTCCGTTTCCGTCCACAAGCTGGAACCGGTCCGCTTCAAGGCGATGGGAGGCGTCCCACCACCGCTGTCTCAGCGGCCAGGGTCCTGCCCACTGAACCACCGTTCGTCGTCGGGCAGGGTCTCCGCCGGGACAGAACCACATTGGTGGGGCAAGCAATCCGCCACGATGGTCCGTACGGACTTTTTCCTTGTTCGCATCGAGCAGCAGGACAGGGATGAGGGAAGCGAACACCGTGGCGGGCTGCGGGTCTGGAATCCTGCCGGGCCACGGTCTGGAGGCCAGGGCGGCTGCGCCCGCGGGCAAGGCATCTCCCCAAGGAACCAAACGGCGCCGCTCGGCCAGCAAACGACCTCCGGAGATCGCAGGCACTACGACGGCTTCATGCCCCAGCATGCTTTGGATCCGGCTGAGTCCATGATGAATCTGCTCCTCGGCTCCGTCTCCAAAGAGCGCCCGCCCATGATGGGCGATGGAGTCCACCCGGACGGGGACGAACTCGACCCGCGTGACCGGTGACGACAGTCCGCCGCGAGCCATGCCGCCGTCGTCCATTCCACCGGTGACCGTTTTATCGTTGGCTTGGGCGGGGGGCTGTGACTGAAGCTGCCAACGTACCCTGTCCACGACGTCGCTGGCTGTGAAGTGGCGGGGGTGGCCCCACGTCCGCTCGGAGCGGCTCCCTGCTTCATCAGTGATCAGGACCCTCAGCTCCGTGCAGACCAGGCCTTCCGTCTGCACTCCGGCCACGAAGGTGTCTGCCGTGGCGCGGAGCTGGAAGGCGAGTTGGTCAACCCGGTCCAGGCCGGGTTCGAATTCCGCCCGTTGATCCAGTTTCCGCGGGGGAGTCCGGGGTATCACTTTGCGGGGATCCTGGCCGCTTGCCAGGGCGTGCGCAGTGATTCCGGCAGCCCCGAAACGGGCCCGGACATCCGCAGCGGGAAGATTGGCGAAATTCCCCAGGGTGAGGATGCCAAGGCGCTTGAGCAAGGAGGCCAGCTTTGGCTGGCCTAGTACTTCCACCGGAAATGGACCCAGGAAATCCCGGGACGAACCCGGCGGGAGCACAAGCAGGGCAGAGAGTTCGCTGGTGCTCCGGGCTGCTTGCTCGGCGGCAAACACGGAATCGGCGATTCCCACCCGGGCCTCCACGCCGAGGCGGTCCGCCGATTCAAGCACAGCACCGGCGGCCGCTTCCTCACCACCGTAATATCGGGCGGCACCCCTGGCCCGGATAGCGCATAGGCCGGGGCGAAGCACCTCGACGCCAGGAGTCCGTTCCTCGAGTGACGAGACCAGAGGCTCGAATTCCCTCGCATCCCGCACAGGATCAACCGCACATACCACCAGCTCAGGACAACGGGTCTGCGCTTCCCTCAACCGCAAGCCCCGGACCACTCCCTCTGCCCGGGCTTCCGCGGAGCAAGCAGCTATGACCCCTTGGCCTATGACTGCCGCAGGTACATCAGGCGGCAGGGCATCTGCCAAGCGGGCGGCGACGAGCGGCCAGTCCGGGAACCATGTCACCAACGCGCGCACCGGGGTTTCAAGCTGAAACAGCATCATGCTCCCATCCGATGGCGGGACAGATCCACCGGACCGCTGTCCGCAAGATCCACGGAGGCCCTGCGGGAACTTCCCCGCAGACCGACTTCGAGTTCGAGCTCCTGCTTGGCGAGATGTCCATGGCCCTGTCCGAGCCCCGCCCACTCATATCCATTCACTTGCAAGACGGCTTCACTCTGCGGCCATGGTCCCAGGACAAGGAGGACGGAACTCCGCTCCCGGAGCCTGGCTCCCAAGCGGGCAGCCTCGGCGGGCGCGACTCTTTCCGGAGCACGCGCAAGCACCACCGAGAGCACGTCCGCCATGGCGGCGATCACCGGCGTCCAGCTGGTCCCGGGGTCAGGCACCAGCACCAGCCGATCGAGCGCAATACCGAAACCTGCTGCTGCCTCGACCCCGAAGTCAGGCAGCCCTGCTACCCCGCACCATGAGCCATTGCGTGACGGGCCGGCCAACAAGGCCATGGCCAGCGACATGGATCCCTGTATGGAGTACGCCGCTCCCGGGCGCAGCCCGCCCGGGAGGAGCCTGCTGAGTGAGGGGAGTACGGGTAGTGAGCGTTCGCTTCCCCGCTTGCCCTGCATGAGGTGGATCTGCGCCTGCAAGTCATCGCGCAGCGAAGCTGGCGAGGCGGAAGACAGGCGGGAAGGCATATTCAATTTTCGAACATATATTCTAATGAGTCAATCGGAGGCCGGATCCCTCTGCGAGCGCGACCACGTCACGCTAGACAGTGAAACTGCCAGGATCGAGGCGAGGATCAACGCCGACGCCGGGGCGGCAACGGCCCAGGGGGCACGCTCCACGTAGTTGATTCCCTCAGCGAGGATGAGGCCCCACTCGGGCGACGGTTGATGGGGGCCGAGGCCGAGGAATCCCAAAGCAGCCAAGGCGAGCGCGATCCCCGGTACCCGGAGCATCGAATGCCTGAACACCGGGCCAAGGACCGCCGGGAGGATATAGCGCCAGAGGATGCGGACCCTTCCTACGCCCAGGACAGGAAGGATCTTCACGTGGGGCTGCGCCCTGGCCTCCTGCGCCAAGGCCGCTGTATGGGCGGCCAGGGGTGCCCAACTGACCAGGGCAACGGCTATCGCCGCACCTTCGGCCGAGGGCCCGGTCACCACGGCCACGATCAGGCCAGCCAGGATGGGCGGAGCGGCGTTGGCTACTTCAAGGGGACCGGTGGCCGCGAGCGGGAAGAGCCCGACGACGATCCCGATCACAAGGCAAGCCAGCACCACGAGAAAAGCAGTTCCCAACGTGGACACGGCACCATGTCCCACCCGGGCAAGGAGGTCACGTCCGCTGGCATCGGCCCCGAAGGGCAGCTCGAACCCCGGGCTGGCAAGCCGTGCATGGTTCGATGTGAATGGATCGCGAAGCAAGCCCACGACGACGATGAGCAGTAACGCTCCCGCCGCAACGAGCGGAACGGCGACATCCCGCCGTCGTGATCTTGCCGGCAAGTCCGGAACCGGAACTGTCCCCGAGCGCAGCGCCGCTCCCAACAGAAGGTACCGGGCCGCCGCGCTGAGGGAACCTGCCCCGATGGCCAGCATGAGAAGGGCCAGTACACCTGCCTGCAGCGCGGGTATGTCCTGAGCGCTCGCCGCGCCCAGGACCGCGCGGCCCAAACCGGGGATCGCGAAGACCTTCTCCACTGCAACCGCCCCGCCGGTGAGGCCAATGAGGACAAGCCCGATCTGGCTCATCACCGATGGCAGGGCCCGGCGGAACACCGCCGCGGTGAGCCTGCCGCGGCTTGCTCCGGCCATGGCCCAGGTGCCTACCCATTTTTCGGCGAACGCCAGGCTGATGGCGTCGGAAAGCAGCCGCCCGATCAGCCCGCCGGCGGGCAGGCCGAGGGAGAGCGCCGGCAACACCGCGTGGTCCATGCCCTGCCAGCCATAGGGCGGGAACCAGCCCAGCCACACGGCACCGATCACAAGCAGCATCGCCGCCAGGAGGAACTCGGGGAGCGCGGTCATGGCCGCCGCCACGACGCCGGTGCCTCGCCCCGGGTTCCCGGCCAGTCCCCGGATCACGGAAGGAACGCAGAGCGCTGTGGCCACCATGGTTGCGACGGCCACCGCGCAGGCCATCAGGGTGACTGAGACTCCGAGGGTTTCCAAGGTGCCGGGGCCAACGGGCGTGTTGGTAATCCAGGAATTTCCCATGTCGCCGCGCAAAAGGCCACCGGTCCAGTCGAGGAAGATGTGCAGTGGTCCTCGATCGAGTCCGAGTTCCGCGCGGATCATGCCCAGCGTTTCATCAGTCGCTTCCCGGTCGGCGTACCGGGCCCGCAGGATGGTGTACTCCGGGCTTTGTCCCGAAAGCCATGGCAAGAGTCCGATCAGCACAACTATCGAGAAGAGTGCCCCGGCTCGGGAAGCCGCAGTTTTGATGAACGCCGGGCGCCACATCAGCCGGCGATTCCTGTCTTGCTGGTGATCAGGGCGCGCTCGCGGGGATCGCGTTCCACATTGCGGATCCTGGCCGATTCGCCTTGGATGACGCGTTCGTGCAGCAGCGGCACGGCCGCGTCCTTCGCGAGGATCAGCGCCTCGGCGGAGGCAATTGCCGCCCGGCGCTCCGGGCCTGCCGGGATGGCGGCGGCCTTGCTCAGTGCAGCGTCCACCTCCGTGTCGCAGAACTGGGAGATGTTGAAGGAGCCTTTGCAGGAGAAGTCGCTGAACATGTAGGCGACAGGGTCGCCTGAGTCGAGGACCGTGGCCCGGGACAGGATGAAGGCATCGAACTTTCCGGCCAGGGCGTCTGCTTCGATGTGCTGGTACTCGCGGACTTCCTGCTCCACGATGAAGCCGGCGGCTTCGAGCTGCTGCTCAAGCTGCACGGCGACCTCGGGCAGCTCGGCCCGGTCCGTGAACGTGCCCAGTTTGATGCGGAGGCCATTGGCGGGTGCTGCTTCCGCACGCTTCTTCAGGGCTTCAATGTATGAGGTGTTTTGCCGTTCCTTGGCGGCCCAGGGGAGAGCCGGGCCCAGGAGGCCTTCGGCGATGTCCGCACGTCCTTCGTAGACCCGTTCAACAATGGTGGCTCGTTCGACTGACGCGCGTGCCGCTGCCCGGACCGACGGATCCGCGAAAGGACCCGCCTTGGTGTTCAGGTAGAGGGTATTGGTGCGGGGCATGGGGACCTCATGGATCAAATCTGCCTTGATCTGGGCGACCTGGCCGACAGGAATGGCCTCTACGACGTCGGCAGTTCCGGTCCTCAGGGCGGCTGCGCGCGCCGTGCCGTCGGGAACGTATTGGACGTCGACGCCGCTGCTCGCCGCTTTTTCGCCCCAGTAGTCGGCGAAGCGGTTGAGCGTTGCCGAGCTGGTGCCGTCCGCGGACACAAGCACATAAGGGCCCGTTCCGGCATTGATGGGGCTCACGACGCCGCCTGGCTTGTAGGCGGACGCGGCAAGGATGGAAAGCTGGGGGCTCGAAAGCCGCTGCGGAACCAGCGGGTCGTCCGTCTGGGTGGTTACGACGACGGCGTTCCCGCCGTCCGTGCGGACGCCCAGCTGGACGCCGTCGAGGATCCGCGGCTTGGGCTTCGCGTTGGCCGCCGCCGTCAACGACGCCGCCACTTGCTCCGCCGTGAGAGGCGTCCCGTCATGGAATTTCACCCCTGCGCGGAGTTCGAAGCGCCAGTTCCTGCCGTCCAGTTGCTTCCAGGCTGTTGAAAGCGATGGCTGGGCATCGCCGAGGGCATCCAGGACCACGAGTGTCTCGGCGGTCTTCCACCGTGAGAGTTTGAAGGCGTCGTCGCTCAGGGGAGTGAGTCCCGAACGGGGTGGCTGCAACATGGCTACTTTGATTCGGGAGTCGTTGCTGGTGACCGATGATGTGTTGCCTTGGGCGAAGCAAGCGCTGAGTGCCGCGGCCATTGCGGAGGAGAGGAGTATCGCGGCAACTGCGTTTGGACGTGGAATAGCCATGAATGGGTGCCTTCTTTCGTGGGTGCGAGTGGATTTAAGCGGGGTGGACTTGTTGCGGGTGCGGCGCAGGGAGGGGTGCCGGAAGGAAACAGTGCATGAGCGCCGCGGACGTTACGAGCTCCTTGGCTTCCCGGGTCTGTGGATTGGCATACACGGCTGTGGTCGGCCCGCGCTCCACGATGCGTCCCCCGGAGAGGACCAGGGTCTGAGAGCAAAGCCGGGCGACGGCGGCTAGGTCGTGGGAGACAAACAGGAGCCCAAGCCCGTCCCGATGGACCAAATGCTCCATGAGGTCCAAGACCGTGTTCCTGAGGGGAAGATCGAGCCCGCTGACCGGCTCATCCGCCAGGAGGATGCTCGGCGCGGGGACCAGGGCCCGTGCAATGGCCACGCGTTGGTTTTGCCCGCCGGAGAGTTCCCGGGGCCGACGCGTAAGCAGGCCAGGATCGAGATCGACCCGTTGCATGGCATCCAGGATCATCCAGCGGTGGTCTCCGTCGATGCGCAGTTGCCTCAGGGGTTCCAGGAGAAGTCGCTCCACGTTCATGCCAGGGTCAAGGCTCGCCGCCGGATTCTGCGGGATGTATTGCACCGCGCGGCGGTACCACCTCAATGACGATGCGCGGCCGGGCGCAACCGGGGTGTCGTTGAACGTGACGGTTCCGGCATTCGGCTTCTCCAAAGCGAGCAAGATCCGCAGGAGTGTCGATTTTCCTGCACCCGAGCCGCCCACCAGGCCGATGCTGTCGCCGGTGGCAATCCTGAGGGAGACGTCCTGCAATGCCGGCCGGGCTGACCGTTGCTTCAGGAGCCCCCGGCCGGGGTAGCTGAGACATAGGTTGTCGGCGCTCAATATTGCATTCATGCCGTGGCTTCCCGGCGGAGGGCATCAAAGCCGGCATGGGCGGCTTCGACCAGCTGCTTCGTGTACTCGTGTTTGGGCCGCTCTATCAGCGACTCCATCGATCCGGCTTCGATGATCCGGCCGGAACCCAGGACAAGGGCCTGGTGGCAAAAGGCCGCAGCCACAGCGAGGTCATGAGTGATGAACAACATCGCGCCCACGGGCGTGGAACGCGCGGATTCGGAATGCGCGCTCGCAGACTTCGTCGATTCCGAATACAAGGACAAGGCATCGAGGACCTTGGCCTGGCTGACCACGTCCAGCGCGGTAGTCGGTTCATCCGCCACCAGGACGGCGCTACGGCAGGCCAGGGCGAGGGCGATGCAGACCCGTTGCAGCTGACCGCCCGACAATTCACCGCTGAAGCTTTGCATGGTCCGCTCGGCTCCTTCTATCCCCACCGACGCGAGAAGCTCACGTGCCCGTTGCCGTGCCGATGAGGCTGAAAGGCCCGCGTTCCGTAGCGGGATCTCCAGTTGTCTGCCCAGGCGGACCAAGGGATTGAGCGCTGACATGGGGTCCTGATGGATTGCGGTGATCCCGGCGCGTCGGGTTCGACTGGTGGACAACGGGACTTCCACCCCGTTGATCAGCATGCGCCCGGAAGCACGCATCGCAGCTGGAAGCTGTCCCAGGAGGGCGGCCGCGGTCAGGGACTTGCCTGAACCCGAGGCTCCAAGAAGGGCCAGTCTTTGACCCGGGTCAATAGCGAAGCTGACTCCATCAATCAGGGCGCGTCCCCGAAGGGACACCCTCAAATCTCGAACCAGGAGGGCAGGATGCATGGGGGACTTTCGGGTGGGAGCGATGGTGAGTTCTGATGCTATCAATACTCATTCTCATTAAGTGAAAATGATGAAATGCATTGAGTTCCCCAAGCTCTTTCCAAGTGGCTACGGCCTGCGGTTAGGGTGGGGCCCCCTCACTGCCGAAAACTCCAGCCGCGGACGTTGCGGCGGTTCTTCGCCATCTCGACGAAGCTTAAAGCCCGGTCACGTTATTGCGGCGTGGAGAACTGCGGCGTTTTCGGCCAGCCAGGCTCGGCGGCGAAGAATCTTGTCACCGATGCCTTCATCCCACATCCGTTTCCACCCGCCGCCCTGGGTAAGCGCCCTGCGCCGCATCAAATGCCAGGAGCGCCCGGCGGCGTTCAGGGCCACGTCAACTACCTTGGCGCGATCAATCGGACCCAGGCCGTAGGCGTCCACTAGCACGGCAGCCCGGGAGGCGGCGTCGACCTCCCGCATGACTGGATCGCGGTCGGTGACGGGCATCCAGGCGCCCCACCAGAGGAGCAGGTTCGCGACTTCTTCCGCGCGGGTTGCCGGGCGCAGCAAATCGAAGTCGATCAGGGCCACGGCGGTACCGTCCTGGAAGACAACGTTCTCCGGGGTGATGTCCATGTGGGCGAGGAATGTCGCCGGTCCCGCAATCGAGCCAGGGCACCCCTGGGGATCGGCCTCCTCGCCCGCGCGTGCCCAGCCGGGTACGCCCAGCGGCTGCACTGCGTCATCGTAGCTCCGCACCAGCCGCGCGACGCTGACGGCACTCGATTCGTCGGCGACCCAGCGTGGCCAGGGGCGGCCGGCGGTGTCCCCGGGGACGAAACTCAGGGTGTCCCTGCCGCTTTCGTCAATGCCCAGGAAGCGAGGCGCTCCCTCGAATCCGGCCGAATGCAGGAAATCCAGGAGACGGCGGACCCGTTGCGAAGCGTCGCCTACAGGCCGCCGCACTGTATCGCCGACCCGGACGAGCCCCTCGGTCACGTCTCCGCCGAGTAGCGGAACGGCAGGTTCCGGCTGCCCGGGCTCGACGTTCGGACGGGTATCTGTAGTCATCGTCCGATGCTGCCACGGCCGGATCGCTGGCGCCAGCCGGTGTGGTCCGGGCAAACTCGCTGTCTCCAAGCGGTAGTGTCATCAACGATGGAAGATCTGGGCGGCACCGTACTGACAGCGGCCGGAGCCTTTGCGGCGACAAACCTTGATGACCTTCTGGTCTTGTCCGTTCTTTTCTTGTCAGCCAGGACGCGCCCGGTGCCAAGACTCTGGCGAATTTGGGTAGGCCAATACATCGGCATCGGAATACTGA
Source organism: Arthrobacter sp. B2a2-09 (assembly GCF_027587375.1). GTDB lineage: Bacteria > Actinomycetota > Actinomycetes > Actinomycetales > Micrococcaceae > Arthrobacter. The sequence continues at coordinate 43,041 of NZ_JAMXIC010000029.1, read as the reverse complement.
CCGGGGTTGCGGCCGCAGCGGCTTTGGTGCTCAGCCCCCTCCCGGTGGAGTGGGTCGGTTTCCTCGGTCTGGTGCCGCTTGCTTTGGGCTGTTACGCCTTGCTCAGGATTGCCCGCCCGTCCGGAGATCCACCGAAGCCCCGCTCGCTGACGCTGCCCGTGGTTGTCGCCGTGACAGTAGCCAACGGTGGAGACAACATCTCGGTATACGTCCCGCTGTTCCGCTCGCTGGGACTGGCCGCTGCGGTGGTGACGGGTCTGACCTTCGCGGTGATGGTGGCAGTGTGGTGCGCCGCCGGCTACTGGCTGACAGCGCACCCGGGCGTAGCTGCGCTCTGCCGCCGGGCCGGAAACTGGGTTATTCCTGTGGTCTACGTCGCGCTCGGGGCGACCATCATTGTCCGCTCCGGAGTCATTGCGCTGCTGTTCCAGCCCTGATCTTCGTGGCATGCAGGGTTTCCCAGGGGGTGTCGATGCCCCGGTCTTTCAAACGCTCTGACATTCTGCCAGGCCTGGTCGGGTTTGCGGCTGCAACGTACGACTATGTGGCGGAGGTGTCGCCTTCCCCAGGCGGTGTCCGCATCCGGCCGTCGGCGGCGTGGTATCCCAGCGCGTAGCTGGGGCACCGGTCGATCACCTCGACCAGTTCGTCAACGCTGGCACGGCTGGTATCGATCCACGGCCGTACGTCACGGTTGAACACTTGTGGAAGCCCTCGGATGCATTCGGCCGCGTGTCGGCAACGGGCAGGTTCCCAGGTCACGACGATGCCGGGGGCGCGATACTGGCGGATCGCAATAGACTCGCGTTGAGGCGTTTGATCGCCCTGATTCATCTCGTTCATGTTCACTCCCTTGTTCCGACCTCGGAATCGAGGCCAAGATGTCGGCGCAGGACGATTGCGATGTCCTCGACCTGTGTGAGCTGCTCCGCGGACAGCGCGTCGATGAAGATTTCCTTCACGGCGCGCAGGTGCGGGACCGATCCGGCACGGAATAGCTCCAGTCCCGGATCGGTGGCGATCACATCGATGCCGTGCACGGCGTCTGCGCAGGGGATCCGTCGGATGAGCTGCCGCTTCTCCATGCGGCCCAGGTGATGCGACAAGCGGCTGCGTTCCCAGCCGATCATGGCAGCGAGCTCTGATGACCGGATCGTGTGATGTTCCGCCTCGCTGAGGGCGAGCAGCACCTGGTAGTCCCCTGACGACAGGGACGACTCGTTCTGTAGGCGACCCGTGAGGCGTGTGCGCAGCGCCTCGGCTGTTTCGATGTAGTCCCGCCAGATCCGCAACTGCACGGGAGTCGGCATCGTGCGGTGCTTCGCGTAGACCATCTCACCTCCGGGAATTGATACGTCAACTATAGCGTTGTTCGGGGTATTGACACGTCAATCCGGAAGGTCCGGGGCGACGAGAAGGGCCGGGGACGTGATGGTTGGTCAGATCGATGATCTTGAGTTCGGGCTGAACTCGTTCGGCGACATCTCAACCGACGCAGGTCGCGTGATGTCGGATGCCGAGACGCTGCGTCTACTCATCGAGGAGGCGCAGCTGGCAGAGGCCGTCGGTCTGGACGTTTTCAGCGTCGGCGAGCACTATCGGGAGGGCATGGTCGACTCGGCCACCCCGGTGCTGTTGGCGGCCGCCGCACAGGCTACCTCCAGCATCCACCTCGGCACCTCGGTCACCGTGCTCTCGACGCAGGATCCGGTGCGCCTGTATCAGGAGTTCGCGACCGTCGACGGGATCTCCGGCGGCCGCACGCAGCTCGTCCTAGGCCGGGCATCCGCGATCGAGTCGTTCCAGCTGTTCGGTTACGACATCGCCGACTACGAGGACATCTTCGAGGAGAAGCTCGATCTGTTCCTCCGTCTCCTGCGGGAGGATCGCGTGACCTGGTCCGGGAAGTACCGCAGCTCGCTCGAGAACGTGCGTCTGCATCCGCGGATGCCGGATGGCGGGATCCCGGCGTGGATCGGAATAGGCGGCAGCCCCGACTCCGTGATCCGCGCGGCGCGGCACGGACTTCCGCTCATGATGGCCATCATCGGCGGACGCCCCGAGCGCTTCGCCGGGCACGCCGAGCTCTACCTGCGGGCGCTCTCATCATTCGGGCACCCAGAGCTGCCGATCGCGCAGCATTCCCTCGGCTTTATCGCCGACACCGACGAAGAAGCGAAGAACGTCCACTGGAAGCATTGGCAGCCTGTCGTGACACAGGTCAGCAAGGAACGCGGCTTCTACCCGCCGACCGCCGAACGATACGCCGAGGAGGTCGACACTGGCGCCCTCTACGTCGGATCTCCCGAGACCGTGGCGCAGAAGATCGCCGGGATCGTGCGCGCGAACCATCTGTCCCGCTTCGACCTCAAATACGACGTGCTGCACCTTCCCCGGCAGGCTCGCGAACACAGCATCCGCCTGTTCGGCGAAAGGGTCGCTCCGCGTGTCCGCGAGCTGCTCGCCGAGAATCCAGGCGACTGGCACCTCACCGGCCGAACACCGGCGCAGATTGTCAAGGCCGTCCACGCCTGAACTGACCACCACCTCGGCATTTGAAAAGGGAAAAACTCATGAACGACTTCACCGACCTCGAGTTCGGCATTGACACCTTCGGGGACCTGCCTCGCGACGCTCACGGTGACATCGTCACCCACGGCGATGCGATCCGCGCCACCTTGGCCGAAGCGATCCTCGCCGACGATATCGGCATTGACGCGATCGCCATAGGCGAGCACCACCGCCCGGAGTTCGCCATCTCCACCCCGGAAACGGTCCTTGCCGGGATCGCCACTGCAACCGACCGGATTCGCCTCGGGTCTGGTGTGACAGTCCTCTCGTCCGATGATCCAGTGCGAGTGTTCCAGCGGTTCGCGACCGTAGACGCGCTCTCGAATGGCCGTGCCGAAGTGATCCTCGGACGCGGCTCGTTTACCGAGTCGTTCCCGTTGTTCGGCTACGATCTCAGCGACTACGATCTCCTCTTCGACGAGAAGATCGACTTGTTTCACAAACTCCTTGACGAGAAGCCCGTCACATGGACGGGCACCACACGTGCGCCACTGCACGAAGCAGACGTGTTCCCTAAGACGGACTCGGGTCGGCTGCGGACCTGGGTCGGCGTCGGAGGCACCCCGCAGTCCGTGATTCGCACTGCGAACTACGGGTTCCGGCTCATGCTGGCCATCATCGGCGGCGCCCCTGCCCGCTTCGCCCCGTATGTCGACCTGTACCGCCGTGCCACCGAGCAGCTAGGCACCACCGCGTTCCCGGTGGGCATGCATTCCCCGGGACTGATCGCTGATACCGATGAGACGGCAAAAGAACTGTTCTATCCGGGCTACAAAGTGATTCGTGATCGCATTGGCGCGCTGCGCGGCTGGCCTCCCCTTCAGCGCGGTGAGTTCGAGGCCGATGTGGAACGCGGATCCCTTTATGTCGGCTCGCCCGAGACCGTCGCCGCCAAGATGGCTGATGCGATCCGCGCTCTCGACGTCGGCCGGTTCGACCTCATCTACACTGCCGGCGGACACATGGCCGCGACGGCCCGCCTGCGGGCCGTGGAGCTCTACGGTACTCGAGTTATCCCCCTGGTCCGCGACATGCTCGCTGACACATCTTCGACTTCGACCGGGTCCCGAACGGGGGCGCGGCCGTGAACGGCACGAAGAGTCCGGTCCGCACCATCGGCATCCTCGGCGCAGGCAAAGTCGGCACTGTGCTGGCCCGGCTCGCTCTCGACGCAGGCTACCGGGTGCTGATCTCAGGCTCTGGAGACCCGGATAAGATCGCCCTCACCATCGAAGTGCTCGTTCCCGGAGCTGTGGCAGTCCGACCCGAGAACGCCGCCCTCGAGGCCGACGTCGTCATCCTCGCCTTGCCCCTCGGTAAGTATCGGAGCCTCCCGGTTGCACAGCTGAGCGGAAAACTCGTGATTGACGCGATGAACTACTGGTGGGAAACCGACGGCATCCGTGACGACCTCGACGACCCACGTATCTCCACCAGCGAGATCGTGCAGGACTTCCTTTCCAATTCACGTGTCGTGAAAGCTCTGAACCACATGGGATATCACGATCTCGAAGAGGAGAGTCGGCCAACCGGGATGCCGGACCGCAAGGCGATCGCATTGGCCGGGGACGGAGACGACGACGTCGTCGCCGTCTCTGCACTGATCGATGCGCTAGGTTTCGACCCAGTCCTCTTGGGTCGCCTGCCCTCAGGCGTGGCCTTGCAGCCGGGGAACCCAGCATTCGGCGCGAACGTATCGGCGGGCGAGCTTCGCGAGTTGATCCCGACTACTGCAGGCGAACGGGTTCCCATTCATTCGAGTGACGGAGGCGGCCGGGTGTGATGCCGTCTGCCACGGCCCGAATTTTGCCGGCAAGTCACTTCCCCGGATCTACGCCTTGCTGGTCCTAGGACTAGGCCACGCGTAACTGCAGCCGGCCAGCCGTTGGCGTGTCTCGCCCCTCGACGCAGGCCGATAAATGGTCGCCTTGGACAACCTCAGCGATTGGTGGGCAGCCCCGTGTCAAACTCCTCCCGAAGATCTGCATTTTGACGGGAAGCCAACAAAGCTCTCCAGTCCAAATGGGCTCCCCGAATGGCAGATCTTCGTGGCATGCAGGGTTCTCCCATGCGGAACTGATATGACTGCGGGTGGGTTTCAACCGGAAGCGCGCAGGAGGATTGGCAGGGTATGTTCCGAGGTTGGTTTGTTGTAGGCGCTCTGGTGCTGCTTTTCGGTGCAGCGGCTGTGTTGGGGTTCGGAGCCATCTTCCGGGCCAAGAGCGTGGTGGCCCGGATAGATGCGGCCGCCGCGGGGATATTGGCCGCAACTATGGCGGCGGTGGGGCTCGGATGGGCTCCGCTCGGTGTCGTCCCGCTGGGAGCAGCGATTGGCGTTGTCTTCCTCTTGTTTGCCGTCAGAGTCGTGTACCAAGGCTCGGGGTTGGGCGAAACAGGGCGATGGTCGGCCATCTATGGCGCAGCGGTGGCGGCCCTTTCGGGCTGGGTGCTGCTATCCGCGTCGAGTGGAGCTGGAACGGTGTCGGATCATCCAGGACACCAATTGGGCATCATCCTTGCTGACATCATGAGTGCGCTGCTCATGATTTTCGCCGCCATGGGGTGGCTGTTGGGCACCTTCGCGATGCCGGCCGAGAGCAAATCGCACGCTGTGCCTCGATTGAAGGGAGTCCGCGAGGCGCTGATGGCTGCTGGACTTGCAGTTGCGTTGTTCGCGATCTCCTAAGCCCGGTGCCGCCCGGAAGGACCGGGTGGTGGCTTTAGAATGGAGCCATGATCGATATTTCGGTCGAGAAGGTAGCCCTTCTCCTGATCATTGCCGTTTTGGTCCTTGGACCGACCAAGCTTCCAGAGTATGCGAGGAAGCTGGGGCGGCTTATCCGCGAACTGCGGCGCATGGCCTCCGGCGCGCAGGAAAAGATCCGCCAGGAGCTCGGCCCCGAATTCGAGGACATCGATTGGCGGAAAATGGATCCACGCCAATACGACCCTCGCCGCATTATCCGTGAAGCCCTCCTCGAGGAGGACGAGCCGCTTCCTGAGCCTGTCGTCCCAACCCAGATGCAGCCTCCTGCCCGCCCGGTTGTGCGGTTGGCGGCCGGGCAGAAGGCACCTTTCGACGACGAGTCCACCTGATCTGTCAGTCGAGGCGCGGTGTGCGCGGGGGAGCGGTGCGGCGCTCGCCCGTTGCCTCAAAGGCCGCAGCCAGGGCCAGCAGTGCGGTGTCGTCGTAGGCGCGGCCAGCGAACGTGAGCCCCACGGGCATGCCGGTATCGGTCATGGTTCCCATCGGCACGGTGACCGTCGGGATCCCCAGATGCCGCGGAACGAGGTTGCCGTTGGCCACCCAGACGCCGTTGCGCCAGCCGAGATCGGCTGAGGATTCGTTGACGTCCATGTCGGCTGGTCCGACGTCGGCGGCGGCAGGGAAGATGACCGCGTCCAGGCGGAGACCGTCCATCCATTCCTCGAGGTCCACTCGCCGGGTCTCTTCGAGTCCGCGCAGGCCTTCTTCGAGGAGCGGGATGTCGGTGACGGAAGCAACCCCGTGCGCGCGGACGTGCGCCGGGTAGTCGGCGATGTCATCATCGAAACCGTCATAGCGGTCTCGGAGCGCGCCGTCCGGGTGCGGGAAGATCGCCGTGCCGTCGACGTCGGCGAGGCTGTTAAGTACCGGATCCCCGTTTGCTGAGAGGAAGTCGTCCCACGCCCACGCCGAGAGATCGACGATTTCCCGCTGGAGGAACTCCGGGCTGACCAATCCGCGGGTGGCGATCGTGGGCGCGCCCGGGCGGTCGCCTTCGTAGTTGGAGACGGCCGGGAAGTCCACCAACACCACTTCGGCGCCGGCCGTTTCGAGGTCGCTGCGCGCAGCCTCCCAGAGTTCCATCACGGAATCGCGCGTCTGGATTCGTTGACCCGTGGGTCCGCCGATACCGGGGGCTTCGTTGGTACCGGCGTCGGGGTCCGCGTTGATGTACATGCGCGGCACCCCGAAGCGTTTGCCCTTCAAAGCCGAGCGCGCGCCGTCGACGTCGATTGGTGCCAGCTCCGGGTAGGAAGCCGGACGGACCCGGGACGCGGCCGGGATCTCCACCCATGGCTGCGCGCGCCAGAAGTCGCCGCGGGTTTCGGCGTCGTCGGCAACAATGACATCCAGCAATTCCAAAAGGTCTGCCATGGACCGGGTGTGGGGCACCACCACATCCATGGTGGGGACGAGTGGCCAGTTGCCACGCACTGAAATGACCCCGCGAGAGGGCGTGTACGCGCACAGGGCATTGTTCGACGCCGGTGCGCGGCCACTGGACCAGGTCTCCTCGCCCAGCCCGAAGGCTCCGAAGCTCGCCGCGGTGGCGGTTCCCGAGCCGTTCGAGGACCCGGAACCGAAAGCCGCAGTGAGGAAATCGCCGTTGTACGGGCTCTCGGCGCGTCCATAGACACCGCGCTGCATGCCGCCGTTGGCCATAGGCGGCATGTTGGTCAGGCCGATGAGAACGGCCCCGGTTGCGCGGAGGCGTTCGATGGTGAAGGCGTCGCGCTGGGCGATGAGGTTTTCGAACGCGGGGGAGCCAGCGGCGGCCGTGAGCCCTTTCGCCAGGTAGCTGTCCTTGGCGGTGTAGGGGATGCCGTCGAGGGGCCCCAGGGTGGTGCCCCTTGCCCGGCGCTCGTCGGACGCCCGGGCATCTGCGAGCGCTTCGGGGTTCATGACAACCAGTGCGTTCAACGTGATGCCGTTGCGGTCGTAGGCTTCGATGCGGTCCAGATACGCCTGGGTGAGTTCCTCGCTGGTCACCTTCCGGGCCTCCAGCGCTGCACGCAATTGTGCAATTGAGGCCTCGACGACGTCGAAGCGGCTCATCGTGCAGCCTGCCTGTTGAGTTTGGGCTGCTGTTGCGTGATGCAGTGGATTCCTCCGCCCCGGGCGAGGATCGGCCGGGCGTCCACTGTGACGACGCGGCGGCCCGGGTAGGCCTCCGCCAGGATGTCCGCGGCCAGGGCGTCGGCCCGCTCTTCGCCATAGCCGCACGCAATCACGCCGCCATTGACCACGAGGTGGTTGACGTAGCTCCAATCGACGAAGCCTTCCTCGTCGCGCAGGGTCTCAGGCGCGGGAAGCAGGGTGATCTCGAACGGCTTGCCCGCGGCGTCCTGCTGGGTTTCGAAGAACCGCTGGAGGGTGCGGCTGACCTCAAAATCGGGGTGTTCGGGATTGGTCTGCGAGTGCAGCAAGACCCGGCCGGGGGAGGGAAGCGTGGCCACCATGTCGATATGGCCGCGCGTGCCGAGGTCCTCATAGTCACGAGTGAGGCCCCGCGGAACCCACACGGTGTGGGTAGTGCCCAGCGTGCGTGACAGTTCCGCTTCGACGCGTGCCTTGTCTGCGTAAGGGTTCCGGCGTGGATCCAGCTGGACGGTTTCGGTGACGAGGACGGTGCCTTCACCATCGACGTGGATGGCACCGCCTTCGTTGACCAGCAGCGAACCGACCAGCTCAGCGCCGGACTTTTCCGCGACAAAGCGGGCCATTCCGGCGCTCTTCTCCCATTCGGACCAGGCCGGGGCACCCCATCCGTTGAAGATCCAGTCAACTGCGCCGAGCACGCCGGGACGTTCGTCGTCGACGACAAAGGTCGGTCCGACGTCGCGCATCCAGAATTCGTCGAGGGGAGCCTCAAGCTGTTCGATTCCGGCGCCGAGCATGCGGCTGGCCCGGTCCCGTTCGCTGGGGTCGACCACCATGGTGACGGGCTCGAACTCGGACACTGCATGGGCGACGGTGGTCCAGGCGGCGTACGCTTCTTCCGCCGAAGCGGCGTCGTCGCCCAATGTCAGGCCGGTGCGGGGGAACGCCATCCAGGTGCGTTCGTGGGGTGCGGTTTCGGCTGGCATTCTCCAGGCCATGGAAGTCTCCTCCGTGTTTTGAGGTGGTAGCCGCGGGACCCAGGGCGTCCTTGCCTTGGGTGTGGCTGAGTGTTTGCGATTCGGCGTGTCTCAAATTGCTTGTTGATCGCATGATCAATAGGAAGAAAACTACTTTAGACTGTTGTGTGATGTCAAGCACCATACAGAAACGCGCTGCGCGGAAGACGCCGTCCGAACGTGCGGCCGAGATCACCGAGGCCGCCAAGGAAATAGCCCTTGAGCAGGGTCTTTCCGCCATTACGCTGCGCAATGTCGCAGGGCGGGTGGGGGTGGCGTCGGGCCTCGTTGCGCATTACCAGCCCAATGTTGACGCGCTGGTCGCGGGCATCTTTGCCACCATTGTGGCGGCGGAGACCGAGGAAGTCTCGGGCCTTCTGGATCGGCTGCCGACTCCCTTGGAACAACTCGGGATGCTCCTCGAGACGCTCATGGACGGCAGCCGTCTCGATGTCACTGCCGTCTGGGTGGAGGCGTGGACCCTGGGGCGCCGGAACGAGGCGCTCGCAGCCTGCGTCCGTGAGCAGATGGATGCATGGCAGGCGGTGGTGCAGCGTGTCGTTGAAACGGGCATCGCGGCTGGTGAGTTCGAGACGTTCGACGCTCCGTCCGTTGCCTGGCAGATCCTGGGCATGGTGGACGGCCTGAATGCCCAGGCGCTGGTCCGCTGGGACGGCGTCAGCGACCGCGGTACGCACCTGGCCCGCGCAGTGGAAGGCATGGTAGGTGCGGCCCGCGGTTCGCTGTTACCGGGCGGTGCCCAGCACTTTGGGCCGATTTAGCCTTCCGTCCCCAAAGCTTCACTCGGCCAGTTGCACGCTTGCGCCCTCGAACCAGCGGTGCACCGCGGCAGCGTTGGGCTCGCCGATGACGGCGTCGAGCAGTTCCGTTGCTGCCGTGCCGTAGTCGCGGGGTGCGAGGTCGATTGAACTGATGAGTGGATTGCCTGTCTCCAGGGAGGCCGCTCCCGCGAAGGATGCGACGTCGAGGTCCTTGCCGAGCGTGAGGCCCCTGCCTTCGAGCACGATTTGGCACTGGGCGGCATGTCCTTGGGCGCCGCAGACAAGGGCGTCTGCTCCGCCGTTGTCGACCGCGTCCGTGATGGCGGCGACCAGTTCGCGTGGACTTGCGTTCGCCTCGACCTCATACACCCTAGGCTCGATGCGATTGCGACGGGTCCAATCCAGATAGGTGTTCCGGGTGTCGACTGCCCAGGAGGAGGAGATGGCGTCGTCGACGGCAATAAGGGCAGGGCGTCGTCGTCCGCGGGACAGTAGGTGGTCCAGGATGGCTGTCTGCAGTTCCACGTGGTGCGCCTCGAGTGTGCCGAGTATCCGATCCTCGCCCGGGCCGGTGTATCGGCCGACCGATACTACAGGGATGCCGTCAGCGAGCAGGGCTGCCACGAGTGGCTCTCCCGGCGAGGGATCGATGGCGATGACGCCGTCCACCTGGAAGGCCCGTTGAGGGGTAAGTTCGCGGGCAAAAAGAGTGACGTCGTAGTCCGCGGCGGCAGCGCCTTCCGTGACTCCGAAGGCGAAATCCATGTAGAAGGCCAGGCTACGGGCCACGGGCGGGATGTAGAGGCCGATCGTGCCGATGCGATTGACCCTGAGGCTCCTGGCTGCGCGGTTGGTGACGTAGCCGAGGCGGTTGGCCGTTTCGCGGATCAGCTCACGCTTCTGGTCTGAGATCCGGCCAGTGCCGCCCAAGGCGCTTGAGACGGTGGTTTTCGAAAGGCCAAGTTCGCGCGCAATGTCCACAATCGTTGCTCTGCTTCTTGCCATGTCCTCATCCTAGGCCGACGGGACCTACCTCTTGACATTGGGCGATACCCGTTCCAGAATTTATTTGCGGGAACGTTCCCGCAAGTCATCCCCGCTCTTGAAAATCTCCGTATTCGGCCAATGATGTCCCGGAAGAATGGAAGCCCAATGTCCACACCCGCCCTCACTTCGGACCGCCGAAGTGAAGTCCGCAGGACGATCTTCGTGATCGATCTCCTGCTCCTGCTCGCTCCGCCCGTGCACTGGCTGTTCAGCAACGGACAGTCCTCCGTCTGGTACTTCCTGGTGGCCAATGCGCTGGTGACCCTGTCCCTCTTCGCACTGTGGAAGGCCAGCGGCAACGAAGGGGAGGAAGCGAAATGAACATGGCGATCGGCTACGGCGCCATCCTCCTCTTCACCGCGCTCGTGGTGTTCGTCATGAGCCGTGGCCGGCGCGGGGACTCCTCTATGAGCGACTACGCCACCGGCGGACGCTCCTTCAACTCCTGGTTCGGAACGATGTCCTTCCTCAATACCTGGCTCGCCGGCACGGTGTTCATCGCCTTCGCCGGACTGACCGCCAGTGCGGGCGTCATGGGTATGTACTCGCTCTCCTATTCGCTGCTCAGCGTGGTGCTGATGTTCTTCCTCGGCACACCAGTGAACAAGTGGGGCCGCATCCATGACCTCCGTACGCAGGCGGACCTCCTGGGGCTGCGCTACAACTCCCGTTCCGTGCGCATCATCGCGGCGATCATCGGCGTCCTGGCCTCCGTGCCCTGGGTGGTCCTCGGCATGCAATCGCTAGGTCTTGTCTTCTCCACGCTTTCCTTCGGCCAAGTCTCGCCATACTTGGCGGTGATGATCGGCGTCCTCTTCATTGCCGCCCGCCAGATCTGGACCGTCAAGCTCGGCACCCGCGGAATCATCATCAGCGACATGGTCCAGGGCCTCTTCGCTTACGGCATCGGATTCCTGGTGATCCTGGGCCTGCTCGTCTGGCTCTTCGCCAACGGCCACGGCTTCGGAGCGGTCGCACCCCAACTGCTCCAGTTGCCAGGCCCGGACAGCCCCGCCGGACCGCTCTACTTGTTCTCCCTGATCTTCACCGGAATGATGGGTGCCTGGTGCTGGCCGGACCTGTTCGTCCGAATGTTCAGCGTCCGGTCTCCGCGCACGGTCCAGAAGTCCGCTTTGCAGGCCGCGCCGCTGCTGTTCATCTTCTCGGCAGCGCTCACCACCATGTCGCTGCTCGCCTCGAGTGTCCCGGGGGTATCCGATGCCCCGGACACGGTGTGGTTCATCATGGCCGGAATCGGCGGCGTAGGCCTTGTTGCCGTGGCAGGGATATGCGTTGTCGCAGCCACCATGGGCAATGTGGGTGCCAACCTCCAGGCGCTCGGCACCCAGATCGCCAACGACGTGGTCGGGGCACGGGGCGAGGAACGAATTGAATCCTCCAAAGGCGCCAAGATCGCCGTCGCCGCGGTCACGGTTGTCTCCGCAGCGGTAGCGCTCGCAACAGCGAACCAAGTCTCCGGGCTGGTGGTGATCGCCTTCGTGTCCTACCAGGCAATCTGCCAGCTCGCGCCCACCCTCTTGCTGGGCATCTTCTGGCGCCGCGGGACCGCCGCTGCGGCCAATGCGGCCATGGTCTCCGGAATCCTGGTCGCCGCCGTGCTCGAACTCATCTATCCAAGCCCGTTGTCCATTCCCTGGCTGGGCGGACTGACCTCTGGTGTCGCCGGGCTGATCGTCAACCTCACCGTCTACCTGGCGGTCTCCCTGGCCAAGCCCGCCACACAGGCTGAACAGGAACGCGTCGACTCCCTCTTCGCGGATTTGAAACGGGAAACCGTCACGATCAGCCGCTAGGCATGTGCACGCCAACAACAGGAATACCAAGGAGAATGCCATGACAGCAGCCGAAACGATCATCCTCGCCGGCCGCATCCACACACTTGACCCGCAGACGGAAGGCGCAACAGCGATTGCCATCAAAGAGGGACGTTTCGTCGCCGTCGGCAGCACCGCGGAGATTGAGGCGTACCGGGGACCGGGAACCGCCACTCTGGACTACGGAGATGCCACCATCGTGCCGGGCCTGAACGATAGCCACACGCACGTGGTGTACGGCCTCGAGTTCGCGCGGGGCGTGCAGTTGACGGACCTCGGGCCGCTCGGCGAAGTCAAGAGGATCATCGGCGAGGCCGCCCAAGCAGCGCACGCAGGCGAGTGGGTCATCGCCTGGGGCCTGGACCCCAACCTCTTCACCGAGACAGGCTTCACCGGCAAGGTCTTCGACGACGCGACTGGCGGGGTGCCTATGTTCCTTCGGATGCGTGACGGCCACTCCGCGATCATCAACTCCGCTGCGCTCGCGGCCGCCGGGATCACCGGTGCGGTGGAGTTTCCCGACGAGTCATGGATCGCCGTCGACGACGACGGCGAACCGACCGGCTACATTGTGGAGTTCAGTGCCCTGGACCTTGTGACGAAGGCCATTCCTCAGGAGGGCTTCGAACTTCGGGCGGAACGGCTCGGGACGCTGTTGCGCGGGATGGCCGACGTCGGGATCGCTTCAACCCACGTCATGGACTTCGTCGAAGGTTCGGCCGAACTGGCCACCCGGCTGGAAGCGCAAGGCGAGCTGCCCGTGCGCCTCCGCTTCTCGCCCATGGTCAATGCCGGGGTGTCCCAGACTGAACTGGAGGAGATTGCGGCCCTGCAAGGCACGGGCGGCCGGCGCTGGAAGGTAGAAGGAGTCAAGTTCTTCATCGACGGAACCATCGACAACGGCTCGGCGTGGTTGGAACAGCCCGACATCTACGGAGAAAACAATGAATCGGTATGGACCGACCCGGAGGACTTTCAAAAGGCCTTGAGATTCTTCGTGGAGCGCGGAATCCCCACCGCCACGCACGCCATCGGAGACCAAGGAGTTCGCTACGTGCTCGATGCGCTCGCCGCCGCCGGCGAAGACCGGTACCGGGCTGCGCACCGGATCGAGCACATCGAGACCATCCCGGACGACGTCGTCGAACGCTTCGCCGAACTCGGTGTGGCGGCGAGCATGCAGCCTGTCCACGGCACCCACCACACACGCGCTGACCGCAGCGACAACTGGTCGGTGCGGCTTGGCGAAGAACGGGCGTCCAGGGGCTGGCGTTGCCGTGATCTCCGTGAGGCCGGAGTGACGGTGGCACTAGGATCCGACTGGCCGATTACCCCCTATGACCCCCGCGCCATGATGGCGGACTCCATCCTGCGCAGGCCGGTTGAACACCCGGAAACGAAACCCGTGCAAGCTGACCAGGCGCTCACCCCGCTCATGGCCCTGGAAGGATATACGAGCCACGCTGCGGCAGCGGCAGGGCTGGGAGCTGACTCGGGTTCGATTTCGGTCGGCAAACGCGCGGACCTCACCGTCTTCGAGCGCGATCCCCTTGCCCTCGCGCCGGAGGATTTGGCGCGAACACGCGTGCTCACGACACTACTTGACGGTGTTCCGACGCGCTAGCTTCCTGCGCCGCGGGAACTTTCGGGTCTCCGCGGCACAGGAGTGAAGGCTAGGCGCTCCGGACCGAACGCCTGCCCACGTAGTGTTCCAGCCGCTCGAACTCCGGTTGGGAAAGCTCGCTCGCGACGGCGGCGGCCCCCACCGCGCAGGCCGCCGCGAGGCTGCTTTCCTCATCCAGGCCCGAAACGAGGGCCAGCACCAGTGCCGCACAGAAGGCGTCGCCGGCGCCCACGCTGTTGACGACGCTCGTCTTCGTCGCGGGCGCATGGGCGATTTTGATTCCTTGCGCGTACATCGACGCCCCTCCTGCACCGTAGGTAACGGCCACGCGTTTGGCGTTCCGAAGCTCGGGGATGAGCTCATACTCGGACTCGTTGACGATGACCAGGTCGCACCGTTCCAAAAGCTCTGCCGGCAGTGCCTGGGCCGGGGCCGCATTGAGGGCGAAGAACCCGGTGGTGCGGCGTGCGGCTTCCAGCACGGTGTCGACCGCGATCTCCAGCTGTGCGAGTACCGGCACGCCGTCGGAGAAATCGGCGCGTTCCAGCGAAACCACGGCGTTGGCTCCAGGCGCGACGGCGATTTGGTTTTCGCCGTCGCTGTCGATCACGATCAACGCGGTGCCCGTAGGCGAAGAAACTTGCCCTACTGCCGAAATATCAACACCGGCGCGGTCCAGGGCCTCCGTGAGAAGCCGTCCATCCGGATCCGCGCCGACGGCGCCCACCATGCGGGCAGCCCCGGCCAGCCGCGCAGCAGCCGCGGCCTGGTTGCCGCCCTTTCCGCCTGCCTGACGGCTAAGGTTGCCGCCGCCTATGGTTTCACCAGGGGAGGGTAGGCGGTGGACGCGGCACGTGAGATCGACGTTGAGGCTGCCAAGAACAGTGAGCGTGCTTGGGATGGGCATGAGTTGTCCTTCTGGTGGTGCTGGTTTGCGGTGTTGGGTTTCCGGTCTAGTGCCAGAAGCCGAGGTGGACCTCTGTTGCCTCGGGAAGCGGAACGGGGCCCGTCACGGTGACTCTGCTGCCGCCGTGGGCAAGGACTTCGCGGCACGGCAGGTCAAGAGTGGGCACGCCTGACTGCTCGGTGACGATCGAGGCAAGGTCCTTCTCGGACAAGGCATAGACCACGCGTCCGATTCCCGCCCAGTAGATTGCTCCCGTGCACATGGCACACGGTTCGGTGCTCGTGTACAGGGTGCTTCCGGCCAATGCCACGGCATCGAGCTTCTTGGCGCTCAGACGGACCAGATTGGTTTCGGCGTGCCCAGTGGGATCGTGTTCGGTGTTGACGGTGTTCATGGCTTCCACAATGGTCCCGTCCGGGGCCAACAGGAGTGCGCCGAACGGGTGGTCGCCGCGATCGCGGGCTGCCCGCGCGAGGGAAATGGCGCGGTTCAGAAACTCCGTGTCGGCCTTGCTGAACTCGCTGCCGTGGGAAGCCGCGTTGTCGGAAGTGTTCATCGTAAAACCTTTCAGCCAGCCGTCGGCAGGGACAGGATCCGCTCCAGAAGGTGCGCGGCGGCGTCGCCCTTGACGGACAGCACAACCCTGGACGCCCTTTCCGGCACTTCCCGCGCGCCGGCGGCTCCGCCGTCGAGCAGTTCACAGCGGGTCTTGCCGTGAGCCTCACCCGTGCTCGTGTCCACGGAAATTCCGACGCACGGAGCGTCGTCGAGCTCAAGGGCACCCACCGCGATTGCCGCCGCCAGCGGATCGTGGAGGGCGGCGCAATGCTCACCGAAAATCGTGTTGTAAAAGGCGAAGTACTGGACGAGCATCCCGGAGAGTGCACTGGCCACCGGGTGTCCGGCTGCCTCAAGGGCCGCACGATGGGACTCATCGAAGCGGTGGTTCATGGTGACGTCCAAGGGAACCAAGGTGACCGGCCAATCGGCCTCCATCACTACCGCCGCTGCCTCGGCGTCATTGAAGATGTTGGCCTCGGCGACAGGGCTGATGTTGCCCGGCACAAACGCGGCTCCGCCCATGATCGTGACATCGCGGACGAGCGCCGGGAGCTTCGGGTCCAGCTGCAGTGCGAGGGCCAGATTGGTGAGCGGACCGACGGCGATGACGCGCAATTCCCCCGGACGCTCGTTGGCGAGCCGCACCAGCATCTCTGCGGCAGTCTCTGATTCGGACGTCAGTCCGGAGTCCTCCAGGGTGACCCCGCCGATGCCGTTGTCGCCGTGAACGTGCGGCGCTCCGCCGTCGAACGTGCCCATGAGGGGATCGTGGGCACCCACGGCAACCGGGATCCCGGCCCTGCCGGCAGCGTGGAGCAGGTTCAACGTGTTGACGGCCCCGACGGCGGCACTGACGTTGCCGCTGACGGTTCCGATCCCGGCCAGCTCCACCTCAGGGCTCGCCAGAAGATAGGCGATTGCCAGGGAATCGTCGATTCCGGTATCGCAATCGAGGTAGAACGGCTGCGGCGTGGTGGTGGTCATGGTGCTCCTTCGTAGGTTTGGTGACTCGGGTTCGGGCTTAAGCATGGGAGGCGACGGCGGCGGGGGCCGCCGCGGCGCTCGCAGCGACAGGGCGGAGGATCAGGGAAGCAGCAAAGGCCGCGAGCGCGAAGCCCGCCGAGATCCATAGGGCAGTTTGGTAGCCGGCGATGGTCCCGGCGGCGACGGCGGGTGCGACGACGGCGATTCCTACACTGGCTCCGATTCCAAAGCATGCTCCATTCAGGCCGGGCACGGAACCCGGTGCCGATTTGGGTGAATTCAGCACGGCGATGCCGCTGACGGTGCTCTGGAACTGACCGAGATACAGGACTCCCATGATGATCAGCAGGGCGAAGACCATCCAGCGGTCGGCGGCAAAGATTGCGACCGCAACCGCTGCCACGACGATCAGCCCGCTGCTGATCCGCAGGGCCTTGAACCAGCCGATGCGCTGCGCGAACCAGCCGGAGAACACCGCCGTGAGCACACCCACGAACGCTGTAGGCGTCAGGTACAGGAGGGCTGACATGGAGGCGGACAGTCCGTATCCGGCTTTTGCGTCCTGGCTCAGGAGGATCACGGTGAAGTTCAATGCCGAGAAGATGCCGGCAAGCGTCAACACCGTGCTCGCCAAAACCGGCCATACCTGGCGGGATCGCAATTGCTCGAGCGCGATCAGCGGACGCGCAACCCGCCGCTCCACGGCGACGAACGCCAGCCCGGCAATCACGGCGCCGGCGAGATAGCCAAGGGTCCAGATATCGCCCCATCCGGACGTAGAAGCCTGTCCGATCAGGTTGCTCAAGAGGACCAGGAACGTGCCCAAGGTACCCGCGCCCCACCAGTCCATGCGTCCCTCACGTGTCCGGGCGGGTCTCTTCGGGACCACGACGGCGACCAACACGATCGCCAGCACCCCCACGCCGAGGACCAAGACAAAGAGGAACTGCCAGCCGATGGTGTCGGTGATGAAACCGCCCAGGAAGCCGTCGAGCCCGCCAATGCCGCCGTTGACCGCCGAAATGACACCGACGGAAATGCCGAAGAGGCGCTTGCTGAAGCGCTCGGACAAGAGCAGGAAGGAAATGGTGAACGTGGCGCTCGTTGCACTTTGCAAGACCCGGCCCACGAGGAGAACGGTCAGGTTCGGCGCCAGCAGGCACAGGACCGTGCCGCACAACATCAGGGAGAGGACGATCAGCAGGGTGCGGCGGCGTCCCAGGAAGTCGCTCCATCGGGAAAATGCCATGCCCAGGACCGCGCCGGTCAGGAAGAACAGCGACTGGACTTTGGCAACGTTTTCGGTGGATTCCTGGAAGTGTGCGGCCATCGCTGGCAGGGCCGCCGAGAACAGGCTGGCGTTGAGCTGGTAACTGAGGATCGAAAGGATGAGCGTGGCGATGAGGACAGGCACTCGGGCTGCTTTTCGCCGAAGGGGGAGCCCTGCGGTGCTGGTGGCTTGGGTTGTCATGGACAAACTTCCTTGTTTGAAACAAAACGGCTTCGGGGGCGGCTCGATGCAGGTGTGGCGCAGAGC
This sequence comes from Arthrobacter sp. B2a2-09, assembly GCF_027587375.1. GTDB lineage: Bacteria > Actinomycetota > Actinomycetes > Actinomycetales > Micrococcaceae > Arthrobacter. Next base: position 25,310 of record NZ_JAMXIC010000029.1, on the reverse strand, counting down.
ACAAGATGGCTTATACGTGAATCATACATGCTTGTTATACAAGCTTGGAATACCCATCACGTAAACTCTCAATATCGACGAAAGGAGCCATCTTGGACCGCAGTGCTGAAGCCGTTCTTTCGGAGCCCTTGGATGCCACGGCCAACATCCCGCTCCGCGTTGCCGTGTACTCGCGCATCATGAACGCGATCCGGGCGGGGCACTTCCCCGTTTCGTCGCTGTTGCCTTCGGAATCGGACCTGGGGTCTGCAATGAAGGTCAGCCGGACGGTGGTCCGTGAGGCGCTCATGCTCCTCGAAGAAGACGGATACGTACGCTCCCGCCGAGGCATTGGACGTTTTGTGGCCACCCGACTGCCGCGGGTCGGCCTTGAACGGATCAGGCCCATGGAGGAGATTCTTGCCGAGGCCGGATCAGCTATCCAGGTCAGCCGTACGCAGCACGTACTGCACCCGTCGTCGTCGGTGTTCACGGCCGAGCCCCTCGGAATCCGCGAAGACGAGCCCTCCTGGTTCTTCGAGAGTGTCCTCAAGCGGGACGGTTCACCCATTGCCCTGGTCCAAGAGCACGCCGCAAGCAAGGGGGGTCTCATTGATCGTGACCCTGAAGCGGCACGGGCCATTGTGGACGACGTCGGGGGAGGGGCCACGCTGCTGGCCAACTTGATCTCGGCTATTGGCCCGGCCTTTGGCCCCGGCGAGACCGATATCGCGGCAGGCACCCCGGGCGTCGCGCGAGGCGAGCTGCTTGAACTGGATGCGAAGGACCCGGTGCTGATCTTGACCCAGACCGTGGAACACTCCGGCCAGGTTGTCTACCTGGCCAAGACGCTGGTCAACACAGGGGTAGTCCAGATAGGAATCATCCAGGGAACCTGAGCGCAGCGTTGTCCATTTTCGCGCGGTAGCCCAAGTGACTGGCAGTAGGTGTCGTTCTGAGCCCTCAAAACGACACCTACTGCTAGTTAGTTGGCCGGGCGCACGGCTCGTCCCGCGGCCGCAATCACCAGCTTCTCCGGGAGTAGCTTGACGGCCACCCGGGCAACAAAGGAGTTGAGCCGGCCATCCACAACGCTTGGCTTGTTCGCGCGGATCGCGGACATGGCGGTGTCCACAACTTGCCCCGGGGTCCTCATGGATCCAGCGGCTGCAGCCTCGCCAGCGATTTCAAAGAAGGGCGTGTCCGTAGCCCCCGGGCAAACGGCAAGGACCTTCACGCCTGTGCCTTGCGTCTCGGCCCACAGTGCCTGGGTGAACGAGAGCACGAAGGCCTTTGTTGCGCCGTAGACGGCCATGTGGGGTATCGGCTGGAACGCGGCCGTACTCGCGATGTTGATGACAGCCCCCGAGCCGCGCTCAACCATGCCGGGCAGGTATCGCGTGGTGGTACCGACCAAGGTGGAGCAGTTCAACTGGATTTGTTCCACATAGCGATCGGCGTCTGCATGGAGAACTTGTCCGTGTGTTCCGAATCCTGCGTTGTTGACCAGGATGTCCACTTTGAGTCCCAGGGACTCGGTGGCGAGGTGGAGTTCCTTCGCGGAGTCCGGCAGGCTCAAGTCCATGGCCAGGACGGTCACTTCGGTGCCGTGCCCGCGGAGTTCACCCGCAAGCGCGTCAAGTTTGTCCTGGCTGCGGGCAACCAGGATCAAGTGTGCACCCTCGGCGGCCAGCCTCCGGGCAAAGACTGAACCAATGCCTGTGGACGCTCCAGTGATGAGGGCTGTTTTGGCTGAAATGTTCATTTCTTCTCCTAATAAACTGACTGTGCGGTTTGTTTTTTGGCTGAGCGTCGAAGTCTTTGGCTCTTGATTTGCTGCATTACTGGCTGGAAATGAATTGCCGTTCGAGGAGTTGCAACAGCAGCGTCGCGCGTCGCTCGAAGGCATCGAGATCTTTGGGGTCAAGGGCGTCGGTGACCGACTTCAACCCATCGAATGCGGCCACAATAACCGTTGCTGCGTCGCTGGGATCCCCTGAAAACGCCAAGACGCCGCTTGCGCGGCCCCGTTGAAGTATGCCAGCCACGAGATCAACCCACGCGGCGAGGGGAGAGGTGCCCCCGGGATGCTCTTTCGTGGATGCCAGTTGATTAGCCAAGTGCACCACGCCCCACGCGGAAGAGTCGCTCAGGACTGTATTGACCATGAACTCCCCGAGATTGCGCAGTTCCTCCAACGGGTTGTTCTTGCTGAGAATTTCATCGTGGACGCGACGCAGCCAACGTGCCTTTTGCTCGTCGACGACGGCCTGGGCCAACATTGCTTTCGAAGAGAAATGGAAGTAGATGGCTCCCTTCGTGAGCCCGACTTCGCGGATGATGTCGTCCATCCGGGTCTGTTCGAAACCCTTGCGCGCAAAGACGTCCGCGGCAACCCGAAGGATCTCACTACGCGTGGCTGCGCCCTTTGGTGTGCTGCCGGTGTCGCCAATCTCCATAGGGCTAAACTACAAACCGACCAGTAGGTATGTCAACTGAGGCCGGTTCACCTGCTCCGATAACTCCACGGGCCCAGCTTGCCGATAGGATTTGTGCGTTTAATGGTGAGCGCAACAGCAGCGATGGTTGCTCTGGCAATCCTGGGAAGAGTGGGGGACCCAATGCGCAATGAAGCGCTCTTTGAGGCTTCCGTCAAGCGGGAGCTCGTTCATAAGCGCTCCGTTTCGGAAGTCTTCTTGACTGACTTTGTTCAATCAAGTTCCAGGCGGTTCGTTGCGGGAGCGCAATGGCCGCGGTGGCATGTTTTCTATGGATCATCGGACGGTTCGCCGGATTCGGCCCTCATGGCTGAGACGTTGAGGCAGGCAGTGATCTTCTTGTCCCATTTGTGCGGGGTGCCTCTCACGCACAAGTTCCTCATGCCGCACATGGGCATCTCAGTGGAAGCCGCGGCTTTGGATCCCTTGGTCCCCGCGCAGGTTGCTGTCGAGCTTGACGTGAAGGATATGAAGCTCAGCGCAGGGCAGTTGTCGGCCCTGACGGTGTCTGCTCGGTTCGTTGTTGACGGCACTTCCATCGGGGAAGGAATGGCGGCGGCCCGCATTGTGAATCCTGCGACATATGAGCGATTCCGAGGGGCGGTCCCCTCTGAGCTGCCCGCTCCGGGCGAAGACTTACTGGCGTGTGTCGACGTCGGGCATGCCACCCAGCGGAACGTCATGCTCGGGCAAAGTAGTCGCCCGTTCGTCTGGCCGCTGCGAGTTGATCCAACCCACCCCATCTTCTTTGACCATCCCTTGGACCACGTCCCGGGAATGCTATTGGTGGAGGCCGCGAGGCAGGCCGTGCGCGCAGCCTGTTCCCGACCGGATGCCGATTTTTCCCTGTTTGAGGCGGAATTCATGAAGCTGGTCGAGTTCAGCTATCCCGTGGATGTTGCCGTGACACAGCTCGAGTCAAATGATGCGGGTGGGGTGATGAGGGTCCGGTTGTTGCACAAGGAAGACACCCTGATGTCCTTGGTGGCCAGGGTCAAAGGGTCGCGCTAATTCAGGGAGTGCCTGGGTCCTGCGGGTGAATCGGTACGATGGCCGGCATCATGAAACGCCACATGTCGTCAATCCGTTTGAGAACGTCGCGTCGTTCGGTCAGCACGTTGGAGACCATCTGGACTCCCGTGAAGGACGCAACCAGGTACCGGGCGAAGTCGGCGGCATCGACATCGGGCCGCACATCACCTTCCAGTTGAGCCTGGCCGGTCAGTATCTCCATGGTGGTGACCCAGTCGTGGTACGGACCTTTGACGTCTCCGTTGAATGCCGAGGCTTCAAATGTCAGCCGGATTCCAGCCCTGACGATTGGCTCATCGAGCAATTGTTGCCCGAATGTTCGGCACATGGCGATCATGGTCTCCAGTGCAGGCAGCCCGGCGGCGGCGATCTGCTCACCTGCGACACGCACAATGTTGTGCTGTTCGGCGATGACCGCTAGCGCAAGGTCTTCCTTCGACTTGAAATGGAAGTAGAGCGCGCCTTTGGTGACCGAGGCGCGGTCAGTGACGTCGCTCAGGCTCGCATTCCCGTAGCCGACCTCTTCAAAGATCGACGCTGCTCCCTCAATCACTGCTGTTCGGGTGGCTTTGGCACGTTGTTGCATGATCCGCGTGGAGACCTCTCCGGTTTCTGCGTCCGGGATACTTGAGTACATGAATCTGACGGACCCGAAGACCGGTGAGGGCCATGCCAACAAGTGTTGACCATGTGCCCCGGGTTCTGATCCTGGGTTCGTCAGGCTTCATTGGAAGTCGGGTTGTAGCCTCACTCGCCGGATCCGGAGGGGCGCACGTTGTGGCACTCTCACGAAAACCGGTTGCAAGACTACGAAATAGTAACGCTACCATTGCGACCGCCGACATTTCCGTCTCCGGGAGCCTGACCCCCTTCTTGTGCGATACGGATGTTGTAATCCATGCCGCATCATATGTAGGCTCCGACCCTCGTCTTGCCCATGCGATCAACGAGACCGGCACAGGCAACGTCATTGAGCAGTGCCGGCAAGCCGGAGTCGCCCGGGTGATCTACGTCAGTACCTGCAGTGTTTACGGAAGCGGCCCTCACCGTGGCCTCCTTGAATCTGAAGCCGGCTACCACCCGGCCTCGGTGGCCAGCGCCAGCCGTGCCGTCGCCGAACAGCTGATTCTCGGCTACGGCGGCGAAGTTGTTCGTCCTAACCTCGTGTTTGGCTCGGGAGACCGCTGGTTTGTTCCGGGCCTGCTCAAACTGATGAAGGTGGCTGGCGGGTGGCCGGGTGACGGTTCGGCGCAGCTTTCGCTCATCGGTGCGGAGGCACTGGGAAGACTGGTTTCCGGGCTTGCGTTGGCTCCTCGGCAATCCGGACAGGCCTTCCATGCCGCATATCCGGAACCTGTTCGGGTGTCATCCCTCCTGCAGGGCGTTGCCCGGGTATTCGGTATGGAGTACCCGCAGTTTCTGGGAGATGACGAACGTGCCGGCTCGGCCCTACGCGCTGCAGGGTTCAGCGGCCACCAGGTTGACTTGGTGACGAAGGATCACTGGTATTCCTCTGAACGTCTTTGGCGGATCTCCGGGCGCGAACCAGAAACGTTCAGCGGTGCTCTTGGTGAATTTTCTTCTGCCTACCAAGTTTCCGGGGAGCCCGGTCGGTCATAAACCGGTTGAACGGTTTGTTTAATGGCCTTCCAACCTCTAGACTTCAGTCCAGTGGCTCGTTGTGTTTGCAGCAACAAGTCGAAGGGCAGTAATGGGGGGAGGTGCGGCCGAGTAATCGACCGCACCTCATCTGTCCTATCGCACATCATCGAACCGGGAGCCGATGGCGTTCGATTTCCTATCTCACATCCTTGTGGTTTAGTATTGACGAGTTGCTCCGGCGCGGACGGAAGTCCAAGCGAGCAAAGTTCGGGGCTGTGGCGCAGCTGGTAGCGCACCTGCATGGCATGCAGGGGGTCAGGGGTTCGAGTCCCCTCAGCTCCACCCTGGAGGCTTTATTTGAAACATGGTTCTGGTTCGTGTTTCGGGTAAGGCCTCAACTTTTTGCAAGAAGGGAACTGCCGGACGAGGCGGTTCCCTTCTGCGTTTTGCGTATTCGCTCAGGGCGCGTCACTGAGTGGACCTACCGCTACTCGGGCTTGACTCCATACTCTGCTGCGCTGACAAACTCGATGGCCGAGTAGGTCTCGTCGCCTACGACCCAGGCATTGTGTCCCGGTGGGATGGTGTATGAGTCTCCCTTGGAAATGCTGATCTTCTTGCCGTCGGTGGTCTCGACTTCCAGTGCACCGGCAACGCAGTACCCTACGTGGTTGAGTTGGCAGGAATCTGTTTGGACCACCGGTTTGATGCAATCCGCCCACGTCCAGCCCGGCTCGAAGCTGAGGCGGCCGATGGTGTAGTCACCGACGGTGACGTTTTCCACTACGGTTTTGTCCGGACGGCGGATTTCATCAGGGGAATTGTGCGACTTTACTTCAAGCTGCGTGACGAGGTTGACAGTCATGGTTTGCTCACAGGGGGGAGTGGGAGCCTGGTCTTCCAAGTCCGCAACGTGGCTCGCTCTCCGCAGCGGACCGTGGTGCCTGAGCTGCTTTCGGCGTGTGCCGTGCCCTTCAGCAGCGGGCAGACGGTCGATTACTTGCAATCTCTACCATCCTCCACGGCCCCCGTGTTGTCGAGGGTTCCTGAGGGGGATAGGGTGGTGCACCGTGACCTTGACCGAGCTGGATGCACACCTTGAGACGCTGTTCGGCACCCTGCGCCGGTTCCCCGACGTCGAGGCTGAGAACCTTCAGGCGCACGACGCGACCGACCGGCTCCTCCTTGAGACCGCGGCAGGCTACATCAGTAATCCGGAAACCCGCGTTGCGGTGATCGGTGATCGCTACGGAGCCCTGACCCTGGGCGCTTTGGCAGCCCTCGGCGTCGGGCATGTCCGGGTGTCCCAAGACCTTTACGTGAGCAGGCTCGCCCTGCAACGGAACGCCGACGCGTCCGGGCTGTCCGGCCGCTTTGATCAGTTCGAGCTGGGTGCCGGGTTGCTCGACGGCGCCGAACTGGTGATCATGCAGCTGCCCAAGGCCCTCGCGGAACTGGAAGAGATCGTCGACGCCGTTGCGCGCTTTGCATCGCCGGGAGCCGTCCTGCTGGCCGGAGGACGCGTCAAGCACATGTCCCTGGGCATGAACGCCGTCCTTGAACGCAGCTTCGGGTCCGTGCAGCCGCAGCTTGCGCAGCGGAAGTCACGTGTCCTGCTTGCCACCAGCCCCAAGCGGCCGGACACTGCGGAGCCCTTCCCGGTCTCGGAACAGAACACCGAGCTAGGGATGACCGTCTGTGCCCATGGGGCTGCTTTTTCAGGCACGAAGCTGGATATTGGCACGCGCTTCCTCCTGGGCTTCCTGGACAGGATCCCCGAAGCCCGCCACGCGGTAGACCTTGGCTGCGGGACCGGGATCCTCGCCACGATGTACGCCCGGAACCGTCCCAATGCCCTGATTACCGCGACGGACCAATCGGCCGCAGCAGTCGCGTCCGCCAAGGCAACCGCGGCAGCCAACGGGCTGGCAGATCGAATCACGGTAGTCCAGGACGATGCCATGTCCACCTTCGAGACAGGCAGCGCCGACCTCATCCTGCTGAACCCGCCGTTCCACCTCGGCGCCAGCGTCCATGCCGGCGCGGCCACGAAGATGTTTGATGCCGCGGCACGGGTCCTGGCTTCCGGCGGTGAACTCTGGACTGTCTACAACAGCCACTTGCAGTACCGCGCGGCGCTGGAAAGGCTGATCGGTCCCACCACCGAAATCGGCCGCAACCCGAAATTCACCGTGACGCGCAGCATCAAACGCTAAGGGTCAGTCGTTAAGGGGTCAGTGCGGCTCCGACAGCAACTGCTCCACCCCGAAATGCCCGATCCCTGCCATTCCCGGATTGTCATCCGAGAAACTGACCATCGCCGTCGCCAGGACCACAGCCCAACCGCGGGCCCGGGCCCAAGTAGCGGCATCCACTGCGGGTCCGAAGGCCGCCATGAAACGGTGCCGCGCGCCGCCGTCGAACATCAACCACGCGACGGCCAGATCGACGGCGGGATCCCCCGCCCCGAGGTCTCCGAAGTCGACGACGGCGGCGAGCCGGCCGTCGGGCCGCAGGAGGATGTTCGCCGGGTGGAGATCTCCATGCAGCCACAGCCCGGGTCCGTCCCACAGCGGCGCCAGGCAAGCCTCGGTCCAGAGCGTCCGCAACCGCACAGCCTGCGGATAGCGGCCGGAATCGTCGAGCCGGTCCATGACCGCGTCAGACCTCGCTTCCAAAGGCACCCCGCGGACGGGATTGACGGGCGCGCCAGGTGCGGCCGGAACGTGGATGGCGACGAGGAACGCGGCAAGGTCCTCGGCCGCGGCATTCCGTGACCCCTGGGACACCAGCACCGCGGAGAGTCCCTCCAACCAAGGAGTCACGCTCCAAGGCCATGGATAGTCTGCAGATGGCCGTCCCGAGTGGATAGGGCTGGGGAGGGGCACCGGGGAATGCCTGGCATACTCGGGGAGATATTGCTGTTCATGCAGTACCAGCTGCGCTGCCGCCTCCCGGCGGGGCAATCGGACGGCCCACTCCTTGCCAAGCCGGTACATGACGTTGTCCCAGCCGTTGGCCACCAGCTCCAACGGAAGGTCCGATAACCCTGGGAGCTGCTCCTCGAGCAAGCTCCTCACCAACCCCGCGGTGACGTCCAGCTCGGCCTGGGGCATGAGTGCCATATTCCAGGGCCTCCCATCAGCAATATCGGGGTCCGTTACGCCTGGGCAGCGTGTGGGCATACCGGGACAAGCACACGTGCCGTACGATGCAAATGCAACAGCATTATTCGAATGATTTTAGGGGAATCCGTGACTGAGATCCGCCAGCCGACTCCGAGGCGCGGAACCAATCTGCCCCGCATGGGGGACTTCAACCTGACCGTCATTCTCGACGCAATCAGGCGCTCATCGGGCGGACTGAGCCGAGTGGAACTCGCCCAAATCGTTGGCCTTTCGCCGCAGACAATTTCGAATATCTCCCGCCGCCTCCTGGATCAGCGGCTCATTGTCGAGGCAGGCAAGGAAGGAAGCGGTCCGGGTAAGCCCCGCACCATCCTGCGCCTGAACCCTTCCGGCATGTACGCGCTTGGCGTCCACCTTGATCCCGCGGTCATCACCTCCGTGGTCCTGGACCTGGTGGGCGACGTTGTGAAGCACTCCCGGATTCCCACCCCGGCCGGGAGCAATCCACAGCGCGTCATCGCCACCATAGCGGAGGAAATCAAGGCGCTGATCGAAGATTCCGGTGTTGATCCGGGAAAGATCGCCGGACTTGGCGTCGCGGCGCCGGGGCCCATAGACCTTGATGAGGGTACCGTCGTCGACCCGCCCCTGATGATGGGTTGGGACCGGGTGCACCTGAGGGACGCGCTTGCCGAAGCCACCGGGCTTGAGACCCTTATGGACAAGGACGTCACCAGCGCGGCCGTCGCTGAAACCTGGGCGGGCGGGGCCAGCGGGACCGGAAGTTTCATCTTCATGTATATGGGTACCGGCATCGGTTGCGGCATCGTCTTGAACGACGAAGTTGTCCGCGGAACCTCAGGCAACGCCGGCGAAATCGGACACATCATTGTTGATCCGGACGGGCCCGAATGCGATTGCGGCCTCCGTGGGTGCGTCAAGTCTTCCTGCATCCCGCAGGTCCTCGTGGCCGAAGCCGAAGAGCAAGGTGTCTTGAACGGTGGCCGCAAAGGCACCGAGGGCCCGGAAGTGCAGGAAGGCTTTGCCCGGCTTTGTGATGCCGCAGATGCAGGTGACGAACGCGCCATCGCGATCATAGATAAGTCGGCGGTGCTGGTTGCCCGTGCGGTTGCGGTGGTGACCAACACCCTCGACGTCGAACGCGTCGTCTTCGGTGGCCCATTCTGGGGCCGCATGGCCGAACGCTACTTGGATCGCATTCCTGCCCTGCTCGCCGCCAACAGCGCCGCCAACAGCATCCACGGCATAGAGGTTGTCGGGACCGGAGTGGGCGAAGACGTCGGCGCCATCGGGGCGGCCTGCCTGGTACTGGAACACACGCTTGCGCCGCGCGCCCAGCGGCTCCTGTTGGAAGGCTGAGGCCTTCACTACGTCCTGCGTCGCAGGGCTGCATTTATCAAAATTGGCAACAGGCTGGGCCAGCTGAAGTGTGGGGGCTGCAGCCGCTTGAAGATCGGAGCGTCATGCGTCGCCCAGTCCGGATCGGAGCAGCACTGCTCGGCGTCGTAGGCCTTTTGGCCTCGGCCGCCTGCTCTGCCCAACCGCAAGCTATCACCAAACAAACCATCAAGATCGTCTATCAAAAGACGGACTCCTTCACCGCCCTGGACAAGGTCTTCCAGGACGCCAAGCAGGAATTCGAAGCCGCAAACGCGGGCGTCACCGTGGACCTGGAGCCTATCCAAGCCAACGACGACGACTATGGCACCAAGCTCGCGCTGGCCCAGCGTTCCCCGGACACCGCTCCGGACGTCTTCTACGAGGACACCTTCAAGGTCCGCTCGGATGTCGACGCCGGATACTTGCTGAAACTCGACTCGAAACTGGCCGCGTGGGACGAATGGTCCAAGTTCAACGAGGGCGCCAAGGCGGCGGGACGCGGTGACGACGGCAGCATCTATGCCGTCCCGCTTGGCACCGACACCAGGGCGATCTGGTACAACAAGACAGTCCTCCAGAAGGCTGGCATACCGTTGCCCTGGCAGCCGAAAACCTGGGATGACATCCTGGCTGCGGCCCGCAAAATGAAGGCCACGGATCCGAGCGTCATTCCCTTCAGCATGTACGCCGGAAAAGCCACCGGTGAGGGAACCGTCATGCAGAGCTTCTACGAACTGCTGTATGGAACGGGAAGCTCCCTGTATTCGGAAAACGACAAGAAATGGGTGGTGGGTTCCAAGGGATTCACTGATTCACTCCAGTTCCTGAAGACCCTCTACGACGAGAAGCTTTCCGTGACCCCGGCGGACGCCCTCGATTCGAATGTGTGGAAGAAAGTCTTTGGACAGTGGCTGCCGCAGGGCAAAATGGGCGCAACCGTGGAAGGCTCCTACGCGCCGTCGTTCTGGCAGAAGGGCGGTTCCTACGAATGGGCCGGCTATGCGCAGGATATGGGAGTAGCTCAGTTCCCCACCCAGTTTGGGCAAGATCCCGGTGGAGTGAGCATGTCCGGTGGATGGACGCTCGCCGTTGGCGCGAAGACCAAGAGTCCGGACCTGGCCTTCAAGTTCCTGACCACTGCCGTGAACAAGAAGAACGCGTTGGCCTTCGACGTCAACAATTCGCAGATCGCCGTCCGCACCGACGTCGCTTCCGATCCCGGTTACCAAGCGGCCAACCCGTTCGTGAAGGATGTTTCCAGTCTGGTGGGCGTCACGCACTATCGCCCGGCAACCGCTGACTATCCGACGATTTCCCTCGCCGTCCAACAGGCCACTGAGGCCGTCATCACGGGCAAACAAAGCCCCGCAGAGGCCGCAGCCGAATACGACGCTTCGGTCAAGAAACTGGTCGGCGACGCCAAGGTCATGCAGAAATGACGCATGGCAGTCCCTGATTCCCTCAGCAGCGGTTCGCTGCGACGCAGATCCCCAAGCCGAATGTCCCTGCGTCGCAGGCTCCGCTTGTTGCCGGTAGTGCCGTCAATCCTGCTGTTGGCCCTCTTCATGGTGGCACCTGTGGCGTGGTCCTTCTACGCCTCCTTTACCAACGCCGCGTTGTCTGGCAAGGCGGCCCTGAACCCTCAATGGGTCGGCCTCGACAACTACGCCCGGATGCTGACGGATTCCGTCTTCCCGCTCTCGGCATGGCTGACCGTAGTCTTCGTGGCCGTTTCCGCGATCCTCGGACAGAACGCCCTGGGCCTGGTCATCGCCCTGTTGATGACCAGATCCGGGGGAGCCCTGGGGTCGCTCGTGGGCACGGCGGTGGTCGCTTCGTGGATCCTTCCGGAGATCGTGGCTGCCTTCGCGGCCTACGCGTACTTCAGCCAGGACGGCACGCTCAACCAGCTCTTGGGAATGTTCGGTGTCCAGGGCACCAACTGGCTGTATGCCTTTCCGATGGCCGCCATCGTCCTGGCCAATATCTGGCGCGGCACCGCGTTCTCGATGCTGGTCTACAGGGCGGCGCTCTCCCAAGTCCCGCGCGATATTTCCGAAGCCGCGCTCATGGATGGCGCCCGGGGTTGGCAGCGGCTGGCCTTCATCACCCTCCCGATCATCCGGGGAAGCATCGCCACCAACCTCATGCTGATCACCCTTCAAACGCTCGCGGTATTCACCCTCATCTGGGTGATGACGGCCGGCGGTCCGTCCAACGCGAGCACCACCTTGCCTGTACTGGCGTACCAGGAAGCCTTCAAGCTCGGAGACATCGGTTACGGCACCGCGATCGCTTCGGTATTGATCCTGATCGGGATGGTCTTCGGAGCTGTGTACGTCAGGCTGATTCGCGGGGCGAAATCGTGACCTCCCTGCGCCGTGCGCCGCTGCTCGCCGGGAAGCGCCCGACGGCGATGGCCGGCGGACGGTTCCGCGTCCGATTGGCTGCCAATGCGGCTTTGGCCGTGATCGGGGTGTGCTTTGTGCTTCCCCTTGCGTGGCTGCTTCTTGCCTCCGTTGATCCGCATGCCGGGTACGAGACGCGGTGGCCGCAATCGCCGTCGTTCGCTAATTTTGCCGCCGTACTGACGCCCGGGCTGCTCTTCCAGCCGCTCGTGAACAGCTTCCTTCTCTCCGCCGGAACCGCCGTCGTGAACCTGGCAGCTGCCGTACTCGCGGCGTATCCGCTGTCCCGCTACCAATCACGATTCAACAAGCCATTCCTGTACGCGATCCTGTTCGGCACCTCGCTCCCGGTCACGGCGATCATGGTGCCGGTCTATGGCCTGTTCGTGCAGTTGCAATTGCTGGACTCGATGCCGGCGACCATATTCTTCATGGCAACCACCACCTTGCCCATGGCCATTTGGATGACCAAGAACTTCATGGACTCCGTGCCGCTTGAGCTGGAGGAAGCTGCCTGGATGGACGGCGCCTCGGGACTGGCCTCGCTGCGGAGAATCGTCCTGCCCCTGATGAGGCAGGGGCTGGGCGTTGTGTTCATCTTTGTCTTCATCCAGGCCTGGGGGAACTTCTTCGTCCCGTTCATCCTGTTGTGGTCTACCTCCAAGCAACCGGCCGCAGTGTCCGTTTTCAGCTTCTTTGGACAGCATGGAGCTATTGCCTATGGAGAACTCGCCGCGTTCTCCATCTTGTATTCGGTCCCGGTGCTTATCCTCTACACGGTGGTGGCCAGGGGCTCCGGCAGCGCGTTTGCGCTTTCCGGCGCGATGAAGGGCTGAGCGGCAACAGCCAGGACTCAGTCGATGTCCTCCACGATGGTGCCGTACGGGATGGAATCATCCAGATGCGCTTGGTGGCCTGTGAGGCCGCGGTTGTAAAGTACGCGCACACCGTGAAGCTGGTCCGCGGCCGATTGCATCAAGATGGGGCGGACGGTTTGGATGAACCGCTCGTCCTTGCCGTCGAGGTATTCCTGATAACTGGCTGGAAGCTGAATCATGGCAAAAGAATAGTCCTGCCGGACCGTCATGGGGAGGGCTCGCCGACCCTGTCGAAAGAACAAACGAACAATCTTCAGAAATCAGGCGAAACGTAGCGTAAAAATGCGTCTTAATTCGGTGGAGGATTTGTGGCGCTCCGTGCCCCGATCTAGAGTCGTATTCAAGTTACCGCGGTAACGTGTCAGCGATCCTCCGCCGGATCTGTCTCTTGAAGGCAGGCAGGAGGGTGTGGGTGCCCCCATGTGGGCCTGACATTTGCACACGGACAACTTCATTCCAGGCGTAACAGTCGCGGCTGCGCCCTGCTGGAGTTCGTTGCGTGTATCCCCAACTCAATTCACCGATTCTGCAGTCCATGGACCTGGTTTTCAAGTCCGTGAACGCAGGCCCGTTGACACACAGCCAAGGACGCAAATGTCACCACCAAGCCTTATCGACACCCATCCAAACCTGACCGGCGCCGCTCCCGTTGCCCTGTCCTACGAACTTTTCCCGCCCCGCTCTCCAGCCGCCGCGGAATCCCTCTGGACGACCATCGGGGAGCTTGAGGCCACCGACCCCGACTTCGTCTCGGTCACCTACGGCGCCAGCGGCTCCAACCGGGACACCGCCGTCGAGCTCATCAACCGGCTGCTGCTCGAAACGACGCTCCGGCCATTGGCGCACCTGACCTGCGTTGGGAACACCCCGCAGGAGTTGGCCGAGATCATCGGCGAACTCCTGGACAACGGCGTGCGCGGCATCCTTGCCCTGCGCGGGGACCTCCCCAAGGACAGCGGCCAGCCGGTCAACGGTTCGCTGCGCTACGCCCAGGACCTGATCGAACTGATCCGCCGCGTGGAACAGCGACGATCGGCCCTGCTGTGCGCGGGCAAGATCGCCGTCGGCGTGGCCGCCTATCCCACCCGCCACCCTGAGTCTCCGAGCGTGGAACACGACGTCGAGGTGCTGCTCGCGAAGCAGCGCTCGGGCGCCGACTTCGCGATCACGCAGGTCTTCTTCCACACCGAGCAATATGCGGACCTGATCTCCCGTGCCCGACGTGCGGGCGTCACCATCCCGATCATTCCGGGCGTCATGCCGCTGACCAGCCTTCGCCGGCTCAAGCGCCTCGGCGAGCTCACCGGCGTCGAACCGGCACCGGAGCTGATCGAACGCCTTGCTGCGGCGGACACCGACGCCGAGCGGCGCAAGATCGGAGTCCGCGCCACTGTGGACCTGGCCAACGCCGCCCTCCAGGCCGGCGCTCCGGGCATCCACCTGTACACCTTCAACGAGCACACCTGCGCCCTGGACGTGCTGGACAAGCTTGCCTTGCCCCGACCGGCCCGGCCCGCCAGCAGGCTCAGCGCCATCGCCCGCCGGCAAGAACTCGTCAGCTGATCAGCCAACGCTGGTCCGCAAACCCCTAGACACATCGATTTGCACCTACTGCCCCAAGGAAATCCCATGACTGAACAGAATCTCACCCAGTTCCCCGCTGCATCCCTGCTCGGCTACCCGCGCATCGGCCGGCGTCGCGAACTCAAGAAGGCCGTTGAGGCTTACTGGGCCGGCAAGATCGACGCCGCAGCCCTTGACGCCGCTGCGAAGGACATCCAGCTGACCACCGCCAAGCGACTCCAGGAACTCGGCCTCAACGAAGCAGCCGCCGTTCCGGGCACCTTCTCCTTCTACGACCAGGTGCTCGACGCCACCGCACACCTGGGCGCCGTCCCGGCCCGCTTTGGCCAGCTGCTCAACGCCGAAGGCCAGCTCGACATCGATGGCTACTTCACCCTGGCCCGCGGCAACAAGGAACAGCAGCCGCTGGAAATGACCAAGTGGTTCGACACCAACTACCACTACCTCGTTCCGGAAATCGGCCCGGAAACCGACTTCAAGCTCGCCTCCAACCGCATCGTCGAAGAATTCGAGTTTGCCTTGGCCAACGGCATCGAGACCCGCCCGTACATCGTCGGCCCGGTCACCTACCTGCTGCTTTCCAAGGCTTCCGACGACGCTCCTGCGGGCTTCGCTCCGCTGTCCCGCCTCGAGGACATCCTCCCGGTCTATGTTGAACTTCTCGGCAAGCTTTCTGCTGCCGGCGCCAGCTGGATCCAGTTGGACGAGCCCGCCCTCGTTGTCGACCAGGACACCCCGGCCGCGGAAATCCAGGCTGCCGTTGCCCGTGCCTACGAAGTCCTCTCCGGTGCCGCAGCGCGTCCGCAGCTCTTCGTCTCCACCCCGTACGGTTCGCTCGACGGCCAGCTCGGCACCCTTGCCGCAACCAACATCGACGCCCTGCACGTCGACGTCTTCAAGGGCGCGGTACCGTCCGCAGCAGCCCTGGCCGGCCTGGGCAACAAGACCCTGGTTGCCGGCGTCGTCGACGGCCACAACATCTGGCGCAACGACCTCGCCGTCTCGGCCGCCAAGTTGGACGAATTGAAGGCCGCTGCCGGCAAGCTTGCCGTCAGCACCTCCACCTCCACCCAGCACGTTCCCCACGACACTGCCGAGGAGACCCAGCTCTCCGAGCAGCTGCGCAGCTGGCTTGCATTCGCCGACCAGAAGGCCGTCGAGGTCAAGACCCTGGCTGACTACCTGGCCAACCCGGCTTCCGCGAAGGCCGCCATCGACGAAGCTTCCGCAGTGATCGCCTCCCGCGCCACCGCCGAAGGCGTCCAGCGCGCCGACGTCCGTGCCCGCACCGCAGCCCTCACCGAGGCCGACTTCAACCGCTCCGAGTACTCGGTCCGCGAAGCCGCCCAGGAAGCAGCGCTGCACCTGCCGCCGCTGCCCACCACCACCATCGGATCCTTCCCCCAGACCTCGGAAATCCGCTCCGCCCGTGCCCGCAACAACAAGGGCGATCTCACCAACGAGCAGTACGAGCAGCTCATGAAGGACGAGATCAAGCGCGTCGTCGAGCTGCAGGAAGAACTCGGCTACGACGTCCTGGTGCACGGCGAGCCCGAGCGCAACGACATGGTCCAGTACTTCGCCGAGAACCTCGAAGGCTTCGACGTGACGGTCCACGGCTGGGTCCAGTCCTATGGCTCCCGCTGCACCCGTCCGTCCATCCTCTGGGGCGATGTCACCCGTTCGGCTCCCATCACGGTTGCCTGGGCCGAATACGCGCAGTCCCTGACCAACAAGCCGATGAAGGGCATGCTCACCGGTCCGGTCACCATCCTGGCGTGGTCCTTCGTCCGCGACGACCAGCCGCTGGGCGAGACCGCCAACCAGGTCGGCCTGGCGCTGCGTGACGAAATCGCCGATCTCGAAGCTGCCGGCATCAAGGTCATCCAGGTGGACGAGCCCGCACTGCG
Organism: Arthrobacter sp. B2a2-09; assembly: GCF_027587375.1. GTDB lineage: Bacteria > Actinomycetota > Actinomycetes > Actinomycetales > Micrococcaceae > Arthrobacter. The sequence goes on along the minus strand of NZ_JAMXIC010000029.1, from coordinate 8,890 downwards.
CGAACTCTTGCCGCTGCGCAAGGCTGACCACGCCGCCTACCTGAAGTGGTCGGTTGACTCCTTCCGCCTGGCCACTGCCGGTGCTGCGGACGCCACCCAGATCCACACCCACCTCTGCTACTCGGAGTTCGGTGTGATCATTGACGCGATCGACGGCCTCGACGCGGACGTCACTTCCATCGAAGCAGCACGTTCACGCATGGAGGTTGTCCACGACCTCGAGGCACACCACTTCGGCCGCGGCGTTGGTCCGGGCGTGTACGACATCCACTCGCCGCGTGTTCCGGGCGAGGCCGAAGTCACCGAGCTGCTGAGCACCGCCGTCAAGCACGTTCCGTCCCGCCAGCTCTGGGTCAACCCGGACTGCGGCCTGAAGACCCGTGGCTACGCCGAGACCGAAGAGTCCCTGCGCAACCTGGTCAAGGCCACCAAGACGGTCCGCGCCAGCCTGCTCGAAGCGGCCAAGTAACCCTCACGTAGTACAAACAGCGGCGGCCGGTCACCTCGAAAGGTGACCGGCCGCCGTCGTCCCCACCGGCCCCCTCGCCTCACAAGTTCGGCCAGGGAACCCTGCCGGCGTGGGCCCAGCGTTGGTTGGAACTAACTCGTCAGGACTCCCAGAGGATTTCGTCGTCCACCACGCCATCCTCGTCCGCCGCAACCACCAGGAGCTCGTCGGTGAAGTGCGAGCCCAAGGTGAAATCCAGGACGAAGTAGCGCTCCGGCTGTCCGGGGTAGATCGCTACATGACCTAGTTTGAGGGCCTTGAGGAAAACGTCCTTGGTGAGCTGCGTCTTGTCGCGGACGCCGAACACCGCTTCCAGTTGCTCTTCCTTGAGCTGGCTGGAGTGGAAATGGAGGAACTGCTGGGAGTTGGTGCCGTCCTGGTCCAGCTCCTCGGCGATCATGTCCCGGACCTGGTCCACCAACTCGGGGAGGTAGCCCAGTCGGTAGTCCACCTTGTGGAGTGCCTTCTCGTCGAAGTGGTCATGCGCCGTGACGTTCAGGTCCAGTTCGAGGGGATTTCCGGCGAGCTCGTGCGAAGCCACGTAACAGCGCTCCCGCCCGTGGTTGAGCTCGATTTCCCCAAAATGTTTGCTCGCTATCTTGCTCATGTCTTCAAGATAGTCCCAAACAAGCGGCGTGTTCCAGCATCCTGGAAGATTTCAGGCGCGTGGTTTGGGCGTTGACTTTTGAGTCGTTTTGGGCATTATCGCGGCGCTGTTGGCCCGGACGGTTGCCGTGCTCCCGTGAAGCGTGTCGGCCAGCAATTCCGTGAAGAGCTGCAGCTGCGCTGTGCGCTTCTCGTTGAGGAGCAGGGCGAACACATTGCGGGCGAGCCGGATGTCCGGAACATCGAGAACCACGACGCCGGGCGGGCGGTGCCGCAGTGCCAGTTCCGGCACCAGGGCGGCGCCGAGCCCCGCTGCCGCCATCTCGAGGCTGGCGTGGAAGTCATCGCTATAGGCCACGACGCGCGGGTGCAGATTGCAACTGGCAAACAGGCGTTCAATCACCACCGCGTCGCTGGTGCCCGGATGGTGCATGATCCAAGGCATGTCGGAGAGCTGCGAGGCTTGCATTTCGGCGTCCTCCCGGATGCCCCACGACGCGGGGAGCACCACTCGGAAGTCGTCGTCTCCGATCCATTGCCGGTCCAGTGTGTGCGGCCACGCCAGCCCGGACTGGCCCACTTGGTACACCAGCGCGAGGTCCAATTCGCCGCCGGTGCGCAGCCCTTGGATGGTCTGGGAAGGCTCGGCCACCCACACGCGGAGTTCGATGCCGAGCTTCTTCCAGCGCGGGTTCCGGAGGATGTCCGGCAGGACGTAGGTTGCCAGGCTGGGGAAGATGCCAAGCCGAAGCTCCTGGGCGGGGGAGTCCGTGCTCCGCGATGCAGCCGCCAGCAGTGTCTCGACGTCGGTGAGCACCTTGGAGGCGTGGCGCACCATGGTGAGGGCGGCTTCGGTGGGAACCACGCTGCGTGCGGAACGGTGGAAGAGCTCGACGCCGGTGTCCCGTTCCAGCGCTGCCATCTGTTGGGATACGGCTGACGCGGTATAGCCGAGCCGCGCGGCGGCTGCCGCGAAGGAACCGAGCCGCGTGACTTCAAGCAGTGTCCGCAGGTGGAGAAGGTTGACCATTAGTGATCCTTAGGCTCGGTGCCGGCCGAAAGACCGTGCAAGCCAGCATAGCGGTGTGAATTCGGTCTCCGCTGTTGCTGTTGCTGTGCCGGACTGGCGTCGGCCTGGCACCTGGAAGTGTGGCGGGCGACTCACGAAACGGTGTTTGCAGGATGCCGCGACACGCCGGGATCCAGGCGACACGCTGACGATTAAATGTGGCTAAGTAGTCCACAGGGTGTGGATTACGTCTCCGGATTTGGCGGATTCCCGGACATTTTTACCCCCTTTGCCTGTGGACTACCGGTGCGTAAAATGACATACTTGTAATACATCATCTTGGGGTTCCGCGGAGGCGCTTGCACTACATGTAGTATCGATTTACGGATTGAGCGGGAAACCAGCACAAGACATGAATAGAGCGTTTGGCTGCCTTGGTGTGACCAGGCGGCCAGCGGGCCAGCATCGGAGTCGGAATCAGTTCCGGTCGGGGCCTGCCAAAACGAAGAGCAAAGACTTCAACAAAGGGGACAGGGACCATGACTGTTACGGTTTACACGAAGCCGGCCTGTGTTCAGTGCAACGCAACCTACCGTGCACTCGACAAGAAGGGCATCGCCTACCAGAGCGTTGACATCTCACAGGATGCCGAGGCCCTCGAGCGCCTGAAGGCCCTTGGATACATGCAGGCCCCCGTCGTGGTGACCGAGCAGGACCACTGGTCAGGATTCCGTCCGGACAAGATCGAAGAGCTGGCACTGGCTGCCGCTTCTGTGGCCTAGTTTTTCAGGACTCCGCCACAACAACAAAGTATTCCAATGTAGTCGAGGTGACTCCCATGGCAGCGCTGGCAACAGCACCTGCTCAAGCAATGGCTGAAGCTGTCAGTACGCGGAGTCACCTCATCTACTTTTCCTCCACATCTGAGAACACCAAGCGCTTCGTCCAGAAGCTCGGCGTCGACGCGGCACGCATCCCGCTCCATGCCAAGGACGCGCCGCTGCTCGCACTGGAACCCTTCGTCCTCGTGCTGCCCACGTATGGCGGCACGAATGGCGAAGGATCGGTGCCCAAGCAAGTCATCAGGTTTCTGAACAACCCGCTGAACAGGGAACTGATCCGCGGCGTCATCGGAGCAGGAAACACCAACTTCGCGGAAAACTATTGCGCGGCGGGAGATATTATCGCCGCCAAGTGCAAGGTCCCGCATCTCTACAAATTTGAACTCATGGGGACGCCTGAAGACGTCCAAAGGGTCAACGAAGGGCTGGAAACATTTTGGACACGACTGTCGCAGATACAGAAGTAACCAAGGGCGCTGTGGACACCGCCAAGGTCAAGAAGCCATTGCCGGAGGCGTACAAGGGCCTTGGCTACCATGAGCTCAACGCCATGTTGAACCTCTACGGTCCGAACGGAGAGATCCAGTTCGAAGCCGACCGCGAGGCCGCGCACCAGTACTTCCTGCAGCACGTGAACAACAACACCGTTTTCTTCCATGACCTGGAAGAGAAGCTGGACTACCTGGTCAAGAACCAGTACTACGAGCGCGAGACCCTCGATCAGTACACGATGAACTTCATCCGTGACCTGTTCAACCGCGCCTACAAGAAGAAGTTCCGCTTCGAGACCTTCCTCGGCGCCTTCAAGTTCTACACCTCCTACACGCTGAAGACCTTCGACGGCAAGCGTTTCCTGGAGCGCTACGAAGACCGCGTCTGCATGGTTGCCCTGCACCTTGCCCGCGGCAACGAAGAACTGGCCAGCCGCCTCGTTGACGAAATCATTGACGGCCGCTTCCAGCCCGCCACGCCCACGTTCCTCAACGCCGGCAAGGCCCAGCGCGGAGAGCTGGTCTCCTGCTTCCTGTTGCGCATCGAAGACAACATGGAGTCGATCGCCCGCGGCATCAACTCGGCGCTGCAGTTGTCCAAGCGCGGCGGTGGCGTGGCCCTCTCGCTGACCAACATCCGTGAGCACGGCGCCCCGATCAAGCAGATCGAAAACCAGTCCTCCGGAGTCATTCCGGTCATGAAGCTCCTCGAAGACAGCTTCTCCTACGCCAACCAGCTCGGTGCCCGCCAGGGTGCAGGTGCCGTGTACCTGCACGCCCACCACCCGGACATCTACCGCTTCCTGGACACCAAGCGTGAGAACGCCGACGAGAAGATCCGCATCAAGACGCTGTCCCTCGGCGTCGTGGTCCCGGACATCACGTTCGAGCTGGCCAAGAAGAACGAGGACATGTACCTCTTCTCCCCGTACGACGTCGAACGGGTCTACGGTGTGCCTTTCTCCGATATTTCGGTCACCGAGAAGTACTACGAGATGGTGGACGATTCCCGGATCAAGAAGACCAAGATCAGCGCCCGCGAGTTCTTCCAGACGCTCGCGGAGATCCAGTTCGAGTCCGGCTACCCGTACATCATGTTCGAGGACACCGTGAACCGGGCCAACCCGATCGCGGGCAAGATCACCATGAGCAACCTCTGCTCGGAGATCCTGCAGGTTTCCACGCCGTCCATCTACGCTGAGGACCTCAGCTACGAGACGGTCGGCAAAGACATCTCCTGCAACCTTGGTTCGATGAACATCGCCAAGACCATGGATTCCCCGGACTTCGGCCTGTCGATCGAGACCTCCATCCGTGCCCTCAGTGCGGTGTCGGATATGTCCTACATCAACTCGGTGCCGTCCATCGCGCAGGGCAACGCCCAGAGCCACGCCATCGGCCTCGGCCAGATGAACCTGCACGGCTACCTTGCCCGTGAGCACGTCCACTACGGTTCCGAAGAGGGCCTGGACTTCACCAACATCTACTTCTACACGGTGCTGTTCCACGCAATCCGTGCCTCGAACAAGCTGGCCATCGAGACCGGTCAGTCCTTCGGCGGCTTCGAGAACTCCACGTACGCAAGCGGCGAGTTCTTCAACAAGTACACCGAGCAGGAATGGACCCCGGAGACCGAGCGCGTTAGCGAGCTCTTCGTAGGGATCCACATTCCCACGCAGGATGACTGGCGCGAGCTGAAGGCTTCCGTTATGGAGCACGGCATCTACAACCAGAACCTGCAGGCCGTACCGCCCACGGGCTCCATCAGCTACATCAACAACTCGACGTCGTCGATCCACCCGGTGGCCGCCAAGATCGAAATCCGCAAGGAAGGCAAGATCGGCCGCGTCTACTACCCGGCTCCCTACCTCGACAACGACAACCTGGAGTACTACCAGGACGCGTACGAGATCGGCTACGAGAAGATCATCGACACCTACGCCGCCGCCACGCAGCACGTGGACCAAGGCCTGTCCCTGACGCTGTTCTTCAAGGACACCGCAACCACGCGTGACATCAACAAGGCGCAGATCTACGCATGGCGCAAGGGCATCAAGACGCTCTACTACATTCGCCTCCGCCAGCTCGCGCTGGAAGGGACCGAGGTAGAGGGCTGCGTTTCCTGCATGCTGTAACCGATAACGGTTGTTAATTGCGGCAGTCGCCGCGCCTCAAAACTGAAGAGTACGACGCCGGGTGAGCGCCCGGCGTCGTACGCTTACCTTAAAGAACCCATACGTTAAGGGGACGAAATGACCGAGAAGGTCAAGCTGCTTAGCCACGTCGAAGCGATCAACTGGAACCGCATCCAGGATGACAAGGACGTGGAGGTCTGGAACCGCCTGGTCAACAACTTCTGGTTGCCGGAGAAGGTGCCGCTGTCCAACGACGTCCAGTCCTGGCACACCCTGACGCCGGACGAGCAGCAGCTCACCATGCGCGTATTCACGGGCCTGACCCTGCTGGACACCATCCAGGGCACGGTGGGCGCCGTTTCCTTGATCCCGGACGCGATCACCCCGCACGAAGAGGCCGTGTACACCAACATCGCCTTCATGGAGTCGGTGCACGCGAAGTCGTATTCGTCGATTTTCTCGACACTGTGCTCCACCAAGGAGATTGACGATGCCTTCCGCTGGTCCCTCGAGAACGAGAACCTGCAGAAGAAGGCGCAGATCGTCATGGACTACTACCAGGGTGACGATCCCCTGAAGCGCAAGGTCGCTTCCACGCTGCTGGAATCGTTCCTGTTCTACTCCGGGTTCTACCTCCCGATGTACTGGTCTTCCCGTGCCAAGCTCACGAACACGGCAGACCTCATTCGCTTGATCATCCGCGACGAAGCCGTGCACGGCTACTACATCGGGTACAAGTTCCAGAAGGGCCTCGAAAAGGTCTCCGAGGAGAAGCGCCAGGAAATCAAGGACTACACCTTCGAACTGCTCTTCGAGCTGTACGAAAACGAAGTCCAGTACACGCACGATCTCTACGACGGGGTCGGCCTCGCCGAGGACGTCAAGAAGTTCCTGCACTACAACGCCAACAAGGCTCTCATGAACCTCGGCTACGAGGCCATGTTCCCGGCCTCCGTCACCGACGTGAACCCGGCCATCCTGTCGGCACTGTCACCTAATGCTGATGAGAACCACGACTTCTTCTCGGGGTCTGGCTCGTCTTATGTGATTGGTAAGGCTGTCAATACCGAGGATGAGGACTGGGAGTTCTAAGGGTCTCCTCCTTGTCTCAGTTTTTTCTTGTCTAAGATGGCGGGCAGCGCGCGGCTGCCCGCCATCATCTTTGTCCAGCCCAGTGTTTCGGCTCCGAGGCCGGATGACCTCGACTTAGTTGGGCCACGAACCGCCCCGTGAAACGATAGGCGTCATGACCCAGAAGATTGCGTACCAAGGAGAGCCGGGCGCCAACTCGGACATCGCCTGTAGGGAAATGTTTCCCGAACTCGAAAGCGTGCCCTGCGCCAGCTTTGAGGATGCTTTTGAACTGGTGTCCAGCGGAGTCGTCGATTTGGCCATGATCCCGATCGAAAACTCCATTGCCGGCCGCGTCGCCGACATCCACGTCTTGCTCCCGCAATCCAAACTACAGATTGTTGGCGAGTACTTCCTGCCTATCCGCTTCGACCTTTTGGGCATCCCGGGGAGCACTATCGAGGACGCCGTGGAAGTACACAGCCACATCCACGCGCTGGGACAATGCCGGCGGATCATTCGTCAGGCGGGACTGAAACCCGTCATCGCAGGGGATACGGCTGGTTCCGCCCGTGAAGTACGCGACTGGAAGGATCCGCGCAAACTGTCCTTGGCTCCGCCGCTGGCAGCGGAACTGTATGGACTCGAGGTCCTTGCCTCCGGCGTCGAAGATGACCCGAGCAATACCACGCGCTTTGTTGTCCTGGCGAGGGAGCGTCAGGTTCCCACCCGGGAAGAGCTGCCCGCTCCCGCGATCACCAGCTTCGTTTTCAGCGTCCGCAACGTCCCCTCCGCCCTCTACAAGGCACTCGGAGGCTTCGCGACAAACGGCGTGAACATGACCCGGTTGGAGAGCTACATGGTGGGCAACGAATTCACCGCCACCACCTTCATGGCCGACGTCGAAGGCCACCCCGAAGACGCACGCCTCCGCCGCGCATTGGAGGAGCTGCAGTTCTTCACGACGGACATCCGAGTGCTCGGCGTGTACGAAGCCGATGGCTACCGCGCGCAGAGTGGAAGCGTATAGCGCGCCGGCAACACCCGCCTGCTTCCACGTATCGGGGCACCCCTCAGGTTCAAAGCCTATGGATTCGTCTTTCGTGAATAGGAAGAGCCGGAGGGTGTCCGTTCCAATAGTCCGAAGTCGATCAGGTAGCGGCGTAGCATCACGACATCGTCGGCATAACCGAGGAGTCGTTCATTTACTTGCTTTTCCGTTAGGTGTTCGCCCGGCTCGATGGCCTCGCGGACAATCCAGGCCAAGAGCTCTCGCCGCTCGGTCATTCAGATCAGCAACCACGTCGAGGAGCTTGGCGCCGAGCACTATTTGCGCATAGGCGGTCCGCGCGTCGTTGTTGGCGAGTGCTGCCACAACTCGCCGCCAGTGCGGTCCGCCCAAGTTCGCCCCTCCGATCACAGCCTTTTCCTCACTCCCGTCCGTCCCTCCGTGCTGGTCACCATCCGCTGGCCAGCAGGCAAATCGTAGTCCTGCCCCGGTGTCGCGGACAGGTCTACGGGCGGAGGGCAGGCCACGGGGACGGGCATCCGGGCGGGTGCCAAGGGTGAAAGCGAGGGGTATCAGCAGGCTGACCCACTGATCACCCGGCTTGGAATGCGGCGTATTCCGGGTAGGGGTCCTCAAGGGGCGCAGGCCAGCCCGGATCGTCCATGTCATCGGCGTCGTCGTCGGCGTCGGGCCATGGATGTGCATCCACGAACAGGTGCCAATCCGGGAAAGGATCCGGAGGCAGCTCAGGTCCGGGTTCGTCGCTTGAGATGTCGGTGATGGGGATGTGGTGTGGCCAGTGGGGTGGTTCCCAGTCCTGGTGTTCGCTGGGGTAGTGCCGTTGTGAGGGTGATGTCCAGCCGGGTGGGTGGTCTTTGCTGGCCGCGGTGGGTGTCCATCCGGTGCGGTGTTTGAGGCGGTGGTGTTTGGGGCATGGCTGGCCCAGGTTGGTGATGCCGGTGGTGCCTCCGTCGGCCCAGGCCAGGAGGTGGTCTGCTTCGTTGTCCAGGGAATGGTTGTTGCAGCCGGGGAAGGGGCACTTGCTGTCGCGGAGCCTGAGCCATTGACGCATGGCTTTCGTGAGGCGGTAGCTGGTGCGTCCGATTTCCAGCGGCGCGCCGTCGCGGGGGTCGGTCAGGACGCGGTGGAAGGAGTCGGCGCCCTCGGCGATCAGTGCCCGGGCGATGGAGGGCGGGATCGGCCCGTATCCGTCCAGGAT
>NZ_JAMXIC010000028.1 GCF_027587375.1 Arthrobacter sp. B2a2-09 | reverse complement strand
CAGCGGAGCTGCCCCGTTCCTCCATCACGGTCCGTGAACAGGTCTCGGTCTGGCCCGTCGAAAGCAACTGGCGGGACCGCCAATCGGACCAGCAGCAGTGATTCGTCACGCCATGGTGCCGGAGCAAGATACATTCATCGTCACAACGCAGGACCCGAAGGAGGCACAGCCCCATGCTGAGCCGTATTGCTGAATCCCTTTTCTGGATCGGCCGTTACGTGGAGCGGGCCGACGGAACGGCCAGAATCCTGGACGTCCATCTCGAACGCCTGAACCACCTGCCGCTCGAGGAGCAACGCAGCGTGGCGAGGGAACTCCTGGCTGTCATGGGAGCCAGGCCGCAGAGCGAGGAATTCGGCTTGCCCGAGCTCCTTCACGCCCTCGCCTACGACAAGACGAGCGCCACATCCATTGCCGGTTCCCTAGGGGCTGCGCGTGAGAATGCGCGACGGGCCCGCGAGACCGTGTCCTCTTCATTGTGGGAGAGCCTCAACACCACGTACTACGGGCTGAACCAGCACCGCAAGGACGTCGTGGGCACGTACCGCTTCTGCAACTGGGTACTGGAACGCACCGCCATGGTCAGGGGCCTCGCGGACACCACGGTGAGCCACGACGAAAGCTGGCTTTTCCTGGTCCTTGGCCGCTCACTCGAACGTGCCGACATGACCGCGCGGATGCTGTCCACCAGGGATGTCCTCTCCGCGGGAATGTCCTGGGTGAACATGTTGCGTTGCGCTGGTGCCTACGAGTCATTCCTTCGGACCCGCCGTGCGGCCTTCGGAGACCAACACGCTGCCGAGTTCCTCCTGCTGGACCGTTTGTTCCCGCGCTCCATCGTTTTCGCCCTGCGCGACGCCGACGAGTGCCTGGCCAAGTTGGATCCCTCCGCGCAGCGGGTGGGCTTCATCAATGACGCCCGTCGGATCGTCGGCCAGGCCCGCACCTTCCTTGAGTTCCATCGCACGGACGATCTCATGTCCGAGCTGCCCGAGCACATGGACCGGGTGCAGAAGGCCGTCACGCAGGCCTCCGACGCGATTTCCCGTAAGTACTTCAATCAGGCGGATGAACTGGCCTGGGTGGGAGAAGTTTCATGACCCGGCTGAGCATCGTCCACAAGACGGCCTACAAATACAACCGCCGCGTGACCCTGTCGTACAACGAGGCACGCATGACGCCGTTGACCGATCCGCAACAGGTGGTCCTTGAATCCTCACTGAAGATCACGCCGTCGCAAGCTGCCGTGAGCACCTACCGTGATTATTGGGGCACCCGCGTGACCGCCTTCGATATGCAGATGCCGCACGAGCGCCTCGAAGTGGTGGCCACCACCACCGTTGAGGTCCACCGGGTAGAACGCGTGGCCTTGGACGAAGAGATTGTCGGCTGGGATGTGATGGCTTCCGACGAGATCCGGGACCAGTTCAGCGACTGGTTGCCGCAGTCGCAGCTCAGTGGTCCGGGGGATGAAGTCCTCGGCATCATTCCCGCCGTCGTGGCCGGCAAGAACCCGCACGAGACTGCCATGGCCATTTTCGAATGGATGCGCGGCGAAATGAGCTACGTGAAAGGCACCACGGGCGTCACCACCAACGCCGAGGAAGCCTGGAACCAGCGTCAAGGAGTCTGCCAGGACCTGGCCCACTTGGCCATCGGCTCGCTTCGCAGCTGCGGCATTCCAGCCCGGTACGTGTCCGGTTACATCCATCCGCGGCCCACGGCCGAGATCGGCGAAACGGTCGCAGGCCAATCCCACGCGTGGCTGGAATGGTGGGACGGGGAATGGCGCAGTTGGGATCCCACCAACCACAAGCCTGCCGGAGATCTCCACGTCACTGTGGCGCGGGGCCGGGACTACCGGGATGTTCCTCCCCTGAAGGGCATCCTGTCCGGCGGCGGCGGCTCAGGCCTTACCGTGACTGTCGAGATCACGCGGCTCACTTAGAAGGCTTGCGGCCCTCCGCCTGGATTACCAGGGGGAGGGCTTGAAGTCCTTCAGGAAGACGCCGTACTGGTCTTCGCCCTTTTCGCCCATGACGATGGGATCGTAGACACGCGCCGCCCCATCCACAAGGTCGAGCGGTGCGTGGAAGCCTTCCTCCATGAGCCGGACTTTGGTGTAATGCGGGCGTTCATCAGTGATCCATCCCGTGTCGACGGCGGTCATCAGGATCCCGTCACTGTCCAGCATCTCTTGTGCGCTGGTCCGCGTCATCATGTTCAACGCGGCCTTAGCCATGTTGGTATGCGGGTGCCCGGGGCCCTTGTAGGCGCGGGAGAACTGCCCCTCCATGGCCGAGACGTTCACGATGTACTTTCTGTGTGCCATGGAGCGCTTCATGGCCCCGCGGAGCCGGCTGACCAAGAGGAACGGCGCCGTGACGTTGCAGAGTTGAACCTCTAGCAGCTCCAACGGATCGACTTCGTCCACCACTTGGGTCCAGCTGTTGATGGTCGCAAGGTCAGGAACCAGGCCGCCGGCGTCGATCGCGGTGCCCGTGGCGATCCGCGCCAACGACGCCGAGCCCGTGGACAACGCGAGCGAGGTAATCGCATCACCCGCCAGCACGGGATGATCGGTGACGCTTTGGGTGATGGCCAACGGATGCTTGTCGTGGGCGTGGCCGAATGTGACCAGCTCCGGACCGCCATTGGCTGCCTGCAGGGCCTCCGGAAGCGGCTCGTCCTCGGCATCCACCAGCGGCTTGTATGCATTCCCCGAGCGCCGGACTGTTTGGGCGGCATTGTTGATGATGATGTCGAGCGGGCCGGCTTCATTGAGGGAATCGGTGAGGGCCATGACCTGTGAGGGGTCACGGAGGTCGATGCCCACAATCCTGAGCCTGTGCAACCAGTCCGCGCTGTCTTCCATGGCGGCAAAGCGGCGTGCCGCGTCCTTGGGGAAGCGAGTGGTGATGGTGGTGTGTGCCCCATCGCGGAGCAAGCGGAGTGCGATGTACATGCCGATCTTGGCGCGCCCACCCGTGAGGAGGGCACGGCGTCCACTGAGGTCCGTGCGGGCATCGCGCTTACTGTGGCTGAAGGCCGCACATTCCGGGCACAACTGGTGGTAGAACGCGTCTACTTGCGTGTAGTGCTGCTTACAGATGTAGCAGGGCCGGGACCGGATGAGGTGGCCGGCGATTTCGCCGGTGGCCGAGGTAGCCAGCTTGTTGCCGCGGGTCTCGTCGTCGATCCTGTCCGGGGCTGCGGTGGCAGTCAGTGCAATCACTGCGCGGTCTGCTTCCGCGATCTCGTCCCGTTTGGTCACCCGGCGATGGCGCTTGACGGCTTTGAACATCTTTCCCGTGGCACGACGGATGGCGACGTAGTCCGGGTGCTCCTCGTCGTAGGCGTGGATGGTGTTCAAGACCTTGAGGCAGGCCTGGATCTCTTCAGGCGTCAAATCGGCGGGGCTCATTGGGTCAATTTTACAGGGTCGGGCACAGCAAAGCCTCCCAGGCGACAGAGGCTCGAGGCCTGCTGGCGCCTGGGAGGCCGGGGCTGTCCTGGTTCCGGCGTTACGGGGTTCCGGGTCAGACCTCTACCGAGGAAGCCTGGATTTTCGTGACCTGCTCCGCGGAGTCCCTGATCTCGGGGAACTTCTCCGTGGCAGCTTTGATCGCCTCCGGCACCGAGAGGCGGTACTCGGCAGCCAGGGCGAGCTCGGAAGCGTCAGGCTCCGGTACCACCTGACCCTTGGCGAGTACGGTGATTCCGGATTCGGTGACCTTGAAGCCGCGGGCGCGGTCGAGGTCGGCATCCAAGCCAATGGCGGCCCCGGCAGGAACCTTCACGTTCTTGTCGATGATGGCTCGCTTGACCACGGCGCCTTCACCGATGCGCACCTTGTCCATCAGCACCGAGTCCTGGATCCTGGTGGCCGGTCCAACGTAAACATCGTTGGAGAGGACGGACCCTTCCACGATTCCTCCGGAGATCACCGAGCCACTGGCCACGATGGAGTCCAAAGCGGTGCCGACCGTGTTGTTGTCGCCGCGGACAAACTTCGCCGGCGGTGAAATGCTCTGCCGCGTATAGATGGGCCATTCCGAGTTGTACAGGTTGAAAATCGGCATGGGTGAAATCAGGTCCATGTGGGCGTCGTAAAAGGAATCGATAGTGCCCACATCGCGCCAATAGGTGCGGTCGCGATCCGTGGATCCGGGAATGTCGTTGAGCGTGAAATCGTAGACCCCGGCCTCACCTTGGGACACGAAGTAGGGGATGATGTCTCCGCCCATGTCGTGCTTGGTGTCGAGGCGCTCCGCATCGACGCGAAGGGCTTCCACCAAGGCGTCGGCGTCGAAGACGTAGTTGCCCATGGAGGCAAGGAACTGCGTGGGGTCGGCCGCGAGGCCTTCCGTTTCAGCGGGCTTTTCCACGAACGCCGAAATCTTCTGGGGATCGTTCTTGTCGACTTCGATCACGCCAAACTGGTTAGCCATGTTCAGCGGCTGGCGGACGGCCGCAACTGTGGCCTTGGCTCCGCTGGCCACGTGCTGTTGGACCATTTGCTGGAAGTCCATGCGGTAAACGTGGTCCGCTCCGACAACCACCACAATGTCGGGGTTGGCGTCGTGAATCAGGTTCAGGGACTGGTAGATGGCATTCGCGCTGCCGAGGAACCAGCTCTTGCCCACACGCTGCTGGGCGGGAACCGAGGCCACGTATCTGCCCAGCTGGGTGGACATCCGCCAGGTCTCGGAAATGTGGCGGTCAAGACTGTGCGACTTGTACTGGGTCAACACCACGATCTGGAGGTACCCGGAATTGACCAGATTCGAGAGAGCGAAATCGATCAATCGATACCCCCCCGCAAACGGCACCGCAGGTTTGGCCCTGTCTGCCGTCAATGGCATGAGGCGGTTTCCTTCGCCGCCAGCCAACACAATTGACAATACTTTCTTCAACGCCATGGTGTTTGCTCTCCCTGTACGTCTTTGTAGCCCCCGAAAAAAGCCCGGGTTGCCGGACCCTTTCACACTAGAACACATACTCCGGAAGGACTACGTTAGGTAGCGTGCGCGTAGACATTGTGACTAAAGAGTTTCCACCCGAAATCTATGGCGGGGCCGGTGTGCATGTTGCCGAGCTCAGCCGCGTCTTGGCGAAGCACGTGGATCTGCAGGTGCGAGCCTTCGGCGCGCCCCGCGATGCGGACTTCCACGGGGCAACGGTGACGTCGTATTCCACCCCGGATGATCTGGGAGCGGCCAATGCCGCCGTCCAGACCCTCGGGGTGGATTTGCGCATCGTGCCGGACATCGCCGGAGCGGACCTGGTCCATTCCCATACCTGGTATGCCAACATGGCCGGCCACCTGGCGTCCCTGTTGCATGGGATACCCCATGTTCTCAGCGCCCATAGCCTGGAGCCGTTGCGGCCGTGGAAAGCGGAGCAGTTGGGCGGTGGCTACGCGTTGTCCTCGTGGGTTGAAAAGACCGCCTATGAGGCCGCCGCGGCGATCATCGCCGTCTCGGACGGCATGCGGAAGGACATCCTGCGCAGCTATCCGAACGTGGATCCCGCCAAGGTCCGGGTGGTGCACAACGGCATCGACGTCGAGATGTGGCAGCCGGACGAAGGCGAAGACGCAATTCGCGCCCTTGGCATCGACCCCGCCAAGCCGAGTGTGGTCTTCGTTGGGCGCAACACCCGCCAGAAGGGTGTTCCCTACCTCCTAAAGGCAGCCGCCAGCTTGCCGGAAGATGTGCAGCTTGTACTTTGCCTGGGCGCGGCGGACACTCCCGAACTCGCAGCGGAAACGGCCCGGCTCATCGAGGACCTGCAGAGCAAACGCGAAGGCGTACTGGTCATCGAACGCATGCTTCCGAGGCATGAGCTCATCCAGGTCCTCAGCCATGCCACGGCCTTCGCCTGCCCGTCGATCTACGAACCCCTCGGCATCGTCAACCTCGAGGCCATGGCATGTGGCGCAGCCGTAGTGGCAAGCGCTACCGGCGGCATCCCCGAAGTGGTCCAGCACGGTGAAACGGGACTGCTGGTTGAACTGGAGCAGGTCACGGACGGTACCGGCACCCCGCTGGATCCCGAAAAGTTTGTCGCAGATTTCGCCGCCGCCCTCAACGAGGTCGTGTCCGATCCTGCGCGAGCCAAGGTCATGGGTGCCGCGGGCCGTGTCCGGGCGGAGGAGCATTTTTCCTGGGAGTCGATTACCGAAACAACCCTTGAGGTCTATCGTTCGGTCCTCGCCCCCTAACCCCCCAACCCGCGAGCCCAACTAGCTCGCAGTAAGTGTCGTTTTGAGGGCTCATAGCGACAACAACTGCGAGTCACTTGGGGAAGAACGACGACGGCGCCGCACTCCCGCTAAGGGGTGCGGCGCCGTCGTCGTCTAAAAGGATTCGGCAACTGTTCACCGGCCGGTCACGGCGGGATGCTAGCTGGATTTCCTTCCCTTCAAGGCGAGGAGGCTCTTCTCCTCGGCGGGGGCGTTGCCGCTTGCCCGTTGCGCCCGGAAGTAGCCGCGGGCTTCGTCCTGGCGTTCCTTCTCGGCCCCCGAGGCGATCGCCGCCCGCAGGTGCTCCGGACCGTATCCGAAGGAATCAACCAGGTCCAGGGCGTGGGGACGGATCTTGACGAGCAGCCTGTTGATGTAGGCGCCCACGGTGCGTCCGCGCTGCATGGAAAGGCGGCCGTTCATGAGGTACCAGGACAAGTGCTTTTCGATGAGGGAGAGGCCAAACAGGTCGCGAAGCCATGTCAGCACTTGCAAGGTACCCGGATCACTGACCTTGCCGAGTGCTTCCGTGAACGCTTCCCATTGCAGGAGTTCTGCGTGGGCCTGGGCGGCTTCAATCAAATCGTCCTGATGTTGGTTGAACAGTGCGGCGCCCTGGTGTTGTGGAAGCTTGTTTGCACCCTTGAGCGCAGAACCCACCTCCGCCACCATGGACTGCACCCGGTCTGTCAGGAGCGTGCGTTGGCCTTCTTCGTCCCGCAGGGCCAAGGCAGCTTTTTGCACTGATCCGGTGTCTGCCACGAACTGCGCCACTTGCCGCAGGCCGGTGCGGTTGATGGCGACATCCGCGGCTTGGGCAGCCACGAAGCGGGCGAGCACGCCAAAGCCGACGTTGCGGAACTCCTTGGCGTAGTCGGCCAGGAGGCGCTTCGCGACGAGCTGGAGCAGCACGGTGTTGTCACCCTCGAAAGTGGCATAGACGTCCAGGTCAGCGCGGAGCGAGGCGAAACGGTTCTCGATGAGGAATCCTACGCCGCCGCAGGCCTCGCGGCACTCTTGCAGCGTGTCGAGGGCGTGCCAGGTACTCATCGGCTTGAGGGCCGCGGCGAGGGTCTCGAGGTCCTGGCGGTCGGCGTCGGTGTCGTGCCGGCCGGAGAAGACGTCGTCGAACTTTTCGAGCAGCTGCTCGTGTGCGAAGCTCGCCGCAAAGGTGGTGGCAAGCCGGGTGAACAAGCGGCGCTGGTGCCGCTGGTAGTCCAGCAGGACTTCCTCCTCAGTGGGCGAAGAGGCGTTGAACTGGCGCCGCTCGGCGGCGTACCGGATGGCGGCGGTCAAGGCCACCTTGCTTGCCGCGACCGCTGCGCCGTCGAGGGAGACGCGGCCCTGCACCAAGGTGCCGAGCATCGTGAAGAAGCGCCGTCCCGGGCTGGCGATCGGCGAGGTGTACTCGCCTTCGGGGGAGACGTTGCCGTAGCGGTTGAGCAGGTTGGTGCGCGGGACGCGGACATCGGTGAAGTGCAGGCGGCCGTTGTCGATGCCGTTGAGGCCACCCTTGACGCCGTCGTCCTCGCCGCCGATTCCAGGCAGGAACTCTTTGGTGTCCGGGTCCCTCAGCTGAACATAGAACGCGTGGACGCCATGGCTCACGTTGCGGGTCACCAGTTGGGCGAACACGACGGCGGCCAGGCCGTCCTCGGCTGCGTTGCCGATGTAGTCCTTCCATGCGGCACGGAACGGAGTGTTGATGACGAACTCCTGCGTGGCCTCGTCATACGTGGCCGTGGTGGCAATGCTCGCAACATCGGAGCCGTGTCCGGTTTCAGTCATGGCGAAGCAGCCGGGGATCTCCAGGCTCATGATTCCGGGCAGCCATTTGTTCTGGTGCTCCTCCGTGCCGAGGTGCATGACCGCCGAACCGAAGAGACCCCACTGGACCCCGGCCTTGATCTGAAGTGAAGGATCGGCTGTGACGAGCTCCTCGAAGCCGGCGATGTTGCCACCATGGTCATCCGATCCGCCCAGGCTGGCGGGGAAAGCCCGGTGCACGGCGTTGTTCTCGACGAGGTACTTCAGCTGCCCGAATACACGCTTGCGGTGCTCGGTATGCGTCAAGCCCTCGATCTTGTGCACCTCGGGGCGGCCGGCGAGGTCACGGGCCGTGTGCCGGATGTGGGCCCACTTGCCCAGCAGCAGTTCGCCAAGTTCCGCCGCATCCACCGTAGCTGCGGCAGGCGCAGCGGGCTGTGTGGTTGCAGCCGTTCCGGCGGCCGCGCGGTTGCTGGAGGAGGTGCGGTCCACTACTTCAGTCATGGTGATTCCTTCTTTGGTTCCGAACAACTGATGTGTCATTGCTGATATTCAGGGGAGTTGATCTTGAGTTCCGGGGCGATTCCCACGCACAGCCAATCGGTGATCTGGGCCGCCATGGTTTCCTGGTCGGGCTTTGCGGGGGAGGCGGGACTACCGAGCCACCTCTCGCCGGCATTGCGGACCAGACCGATGGCCGCAGTGGGCCAGTAGTCGATCAGTGCTTCCTTTTCCGCCCCCAGGTGTTCCCGCATGGGCCGGGCGATCATGGCACTGATCGACTCGAAGAAGTGGCCGAGGGCTCCCGAGGCGGCGATGGCGTCTTGCGCAGAGGGTTCGCCTTGCGAGAGCCGCGTGATGAACGCGTAGACGGCGGGGCTGGACTCCGCCATCTGCAAGTACGCGGAGACCATGGCGAACAGGCCTTCGCGCGGAGTCTGCGCGCTCTCTGCCGCTTCTTTCATCCGCCGTTGCATTTGTCCCAGCACTACTTCGCCCATTGCCTGCTGCAGGCCGGCTTTGTCCCCGAAATAGCGGTAGTACACCGATTTGGAGGTACTGGCGGCGGTTGCGATGTCCTCCATGGAGGCTTCGCTGCCCAGCGAATGGACAGCCTTGCGGGCGGCCTTGATGAGATCGCGCCGGCGCTCTTCGCGGTGGGCCTGCCAGCGGGCGGCACGGCCGTCGACGGCGGGAGCCTCGCCGTCTGCGGGAGGCGGGGTCCCGGCGTCGGGGTCGGCAGGAAGTCCTGGGCTGGGGATGTTCACGATACTCAGCGTATCAGGTACGCTGGGTATCAGTAACCCGATGTGATCATAAGGAGAAACGCATGCCTGCAGCAGCACATTCCGAGAGCGCACCACACGAAACCCCCGTAGGCCAGGGCACACTCCGCAGGGCCGTGGTGGTTGGCGGGAACAGGATCCCCTTTGCCCGGACCGGCGGCGCCTACACCAAATCATCGAACCAGGACATGTTGACGGCGGCACTGGACGGGCTGATCGCACGTTTCGGACTTCAAGAGGAGCGGATCGGTGAGGTCGCCGCCGGAGCTGTCCTGAAGCACTCCCGCGACTTCAACCTGACGCGCGAAGCCGTGCTTGGATCTGCCCTCTCCGCGGAGACGCCTGCCTACGATCTCCAGCAGGCGTGCGCCACCGGCCTTGAGACCGTCCTGGGCCTCGCCAACAAGATCAAGCTTGGCCAAATCGACTCGGCCATCGCCGGCGGCGTCGACTCTGCGTCGGATGCCCCTATTGCCGTGAGTGAGGGCCTCCGCGAAATCCTGCTTGACCTCAATCGCGCCAAGTCCCTGCCTGAGCGGCTTAAGGTCCTTTCGCGGCTGCGTCCCAAGGACCTCGCCCCGGATGCTCCGAACACCGGGGAACTGAGGACCGGCCTGTCCATGGGAGAGCACCAGGCGCTCACCACGGCCCAATGGAAGATCAGCCGCGAAGCGCAGGACGAGATTGCGTTCAATAGCCACCACAACCTCGCCGCAGCCTACGAACGTGGCTTCTTTGATGACCTCGTGACTCCGTACCGTGGGCTTAGCCGTGATTCGAACCTCCGGCCCGATACGTCCATGGAGAAGCTGGCCACCCTCAAGCCCGTCTTCGGCAAGAGCCTTGGAGCGGAGGCCACCATGACGGCCGGCAATTCCACCCCGCTCACGGACGGTGCTTCCACGGTGCTCCTCGGCACGGAGGAATGGGCGGACGCCCGCGGCCTGCCCAAGCTGGCTGTAGTCGTCGACGGCGAGGCGGCGGCCGTCGATTTCGTCCATGGGAAGGACGGACTCCTCATGGCCCCGGCCTTTGCAGTGCCGCGACTCCTCGCACGCAACGGGCTGTCCTTCGAAGACATCGACTTCTTCGAAATTCACGAAGCCTTTGCGGGCACCGTCCTGAGTACGCTCGCCGCGTGGGAGGACGAGGAATTCGGCCGTACCCGGCTGGGACTGGATGGTGCCCTCGGCAAGATCGACCGTGCCAAGCTCAACGTCAACGGCTCATCCCTCGCCGCAGGCCATCCCTTTGCCGCCACTGGCGGGCGGATCGTCGCCTCGCTGGCGAAGATGCTCCACGACAACGGCCCGGTGGACGGCCGTCCCGCCCGCGGACTCATCTCCATCTGCGCAGCCGGAGGTCAGGGCGTCGTCGCGATCCTTGAGGCCTACTCGGCTCCGGAAGGGCGGTAGCCGGCATGACGGACAAATACACACAGTTTGTCAGTCACGGGGTTGGCAAGGACCTGGCCAAAAAGCTCGGCCTGCCCCAACCCGTCGTTCTCCGGCGGTACAAAGCGGGGGAACCGCTGGTCCCGGGTCCGGTCCTTGTGTTGGGGAACGGGAACGGCAGCACCGTGGGCGCCGACGAATTGGCTGCAGCCCTTGTGGGCTGGGGCCTCGACGTTCGGCGCGCAGCGTTGCCCAAGGAAAAGCTGGGCGCGATCATCCTCGTGCTTGACGCCGTCGAGCACCCCGATGAGCTTGCCGGACCCGTTCTCACTGCGGCTCCATCCCTCCGCGATTTGGCCCCCGGCGCAAGGGTCGTCACAATCTCCCGCACTTCCGCCTCTGCGGCCAACCCGGCTGTTGCCGCCGCTCGTCAAGGCGTCGACGGGCTGCTGCGTTCGCTGGCCAAGGAACTCCGGGCAGGCGCCACGGCCAATGGCATTCTCCTGGCGGACGGTGCCGGCACCACGAGCCCCAGCACACTGGGTGCGCTGAGCTTTTTCCTGTCCGGCCGGTCCGCGTTCGTGGATGGTCAGTTCCTGACTGTCACGTCAGGCGCCGGCCGGCTTTCCGCCGACGCCGATAAGCCCTTGGCAGGGAAGGTAGCCGTCGTCACGGGAGCCGCCCGCGGAATCGGAGCGGCGATCGCGCGAACCCTGTACCGGGACGGCGCCCGGCTGGTGGTGGTGGATATTCCCGCTGCGGGGGACCACCTCGCCGCCGTCGCCAACGAGGTCCATGGCACTGCCCTGCAATTGGACATCACGGCCGAGGACGCCGGGAGACGGATCATCGACCACGCCGTGGAACGCCATGGCGGCCTCGATATCGTCATCCACAATGCCGGCATCACCCGTGACAAGCTCCTGGCGAACATGGATGAGGGCCGCTGGAATTCCGTCATCGGCGTGAACATCGCTTCGCAATTGAGAATCAACGAGGCACTCCTGGGCTCGGACCAGCTCCATAAAACCCCACGGATCGTGTCGGTGGCCTCGACCAGCGGTATTGCCGGCAACCGCGGGCAGACCAACTACGCTGCTTCCAAGGGGGGAGTGATCGGCATGGTCAGGGCCACGGCGCCCTTACTTGCAGAACGCGGCGGCTCCATCAACGCCGTCGCGCCCGGCTTCATCGAGACCGACATGACCGCCCGGATCCCCTTCGCTACCCGGGAAGTGGCCCGCAGGCTGAATTCGCTGCAGCAGGGCGGCCTGCCTGGGGACGTGGCAGAGGCAATTGCGTTCCTGGCATCGGATGCGGCCGCCGGAATCACGGGAGAAGTGCTCAGGGTCTGTGGACAGAACCTGGTGGGTGCATGACGACGGAACAACCGCTCATCCTGGGGGATCTGCCGTCCCTCTCGAAGCTGTACGTGAATGCGGCGGCGACGGCGGCACGGCGGAGGGTGCTGGGGTTCCAGGCTGCCACCGCGCTGCCCCAAGGGAGCCATGAGGTCCGCGGGGTGCGGGCCGACGTCGCGAACCTCACCGCGTACCAGCACCTGATCGGCGAGACTGCGAGTGACGCACTGCCCGCTGGATTCATCCATGCCCTCGCGTTTCCGGTTTCCATGAGCGTACTGAACAGGGACGACTTCCCGCTTCCGCTGCTGGGGATGATCCATTTGAAGAACCAAGTTGAGCAGTTCCGGGCCGTTCAGTTCAATGAGCCGCTCGACGTCCGGTCCTGGGCCGAGGACATGCGCGGCCACAGGGCAGGAACCCAACTGGACGTCGTCGCCGAAGTTCGATCAAGCAGCGACGGGGCCTTGCTCTGGCGGGGCATCTCGACGTATTTGGCCAAGGGGGTCTTCCTCCCGGGAGTCGATAAGGCCGCCGCGGCCGCCGCTCCACCGGAGTTCACGGCACCCGCACAAACTGCCGTATGGGAGCTCGGCGTGGATACCGGCCGCCTCTACGCCGCCGTCTCCGGAGACTTCAATCCGATCCACTTGAGCCTCCTCTCGGCCAAGGCGCTGGGCCTGCCGCGGTCAATCGCGCACGGCATGTACCTTGCCTCCCGGGCCTTGGCCGACGTCGGCTCGGTGAAGTCGGAAGCGTTCCGATGGGACGTGAATTTCGAGGCGCCGGTGTTCCTCCCGGCGCGGGTGGCCCTGGAGATCGGCACGGTCCACTCCGCGTCAGGGTCGTGGGAGCGGTCGGACTACGTCGCCTGGAACCCACGAAGCGGCAGGAGGCACTTCAGCGGATCCGTGACGGCGCTTTAAGGCTCCGCCCTGAGGTTTCAATACAACGACGACGGCGGTCACCCACGTGGGGGGCCGCCGTCGTGCTTCTCGGACACAGGATCGGAGAAAGGGCCGGAGGCCTGATCACTGCCTCGAATGAATTACCGGTAATGCAATTTAATAAATGTGATGAACGCCGCATTAGTGTCTGAAAACACAAATTCACGTTAAACAAACAAGGCCTGGAATTATCATAATTCCAGGCCTTGTAATTGTGCGCGGAGGGGGACTTGAACCCCCACCCCCTTTCGAGGACTAGCACCTCAAGCTAGCGCGTCTGCCATTCCGCCACCCGCGCAGGTGGTGTTCGGAGCCTTCGTTCTGCGCCTCTCGGCGCTTCTCTTTCCTCCGAAGCAGCGAGAAAAACTCTAACACGGTTTCTGGGAAATGAAAAAACGGGAGCTGGAGAGCGGGCCGGCAATGGCAATTGGCGCTCGTCAATCCGCGCCAAAACGCCGGAAAACACGCGGCCAAACGGGCATGCGGTGGGTAGGCTGAGTGAAGCGCGGGGGAAGCGTCCGCACCATGACGCTGACCGCCGGAGCACGTGAATCCCAGCCAGCAAGGAGAGTTCCATGACTGATATCCGACCCGAGGACGAAGTAGTCCGGATCTGCCAGGAGCTCATCCGCATAGACACCTCGAACTTCGGTGACGATTCCGGTCCCGGGGAACGCGCTGCAGCGGAATACACCGCGGCGCTTATTAGCGAAGTGGGATTGGACGCTGAAATCTTTGAGTCGGCTCCGGGCCGGGCCAATGTCGTCACGCGCATGGCGGGGGAGGACCCCTCGGCCGGCGCCCTCGTGGTGCACGGCCATCTCGACGTCGTTCCTGCCCTCAAGGACCAGTGGTCTGTGGATCCCTTCAGCGGCGAACTCAAGGATGGACTCATCTGGGGACGCGGCGCCGTGGACATGAAGGACATGGACGCCATGATTCTCTCGGTCATGCGTGACTTCGCCCGCACGGGACGCAAGCCCAAACGCGACATCATCTTCGCCTTCTTCGCTGACGAGGAAGCCGGGGGCAACTACGGCGCGCGCTACGCCGTCGAGCACCGCAGGGAACTCTTCGACGGGGCTACGGAAGCGATCTCCGAAGTAGGCGGCTTCTCGGCCACCATCGGAGGCCAGCGCACCTACTTGCTCCAGACCGCGGAGAAGGGCCTTTCCTGGCTGCGTCTCGTGGCCCACGGCCGTGCCGGGCACGGTTCGCAAATCAACACGGACAACGCGATCACCCGCCTGGCCGGGGCAGTCACCAGAATCGGCGAATACCCCTGGCCGATCGAGCTGACCCCCACCACCCGCCAGTTCCTCGACGGTGTCACGGAACTTACCGGCGTCGAGTTCGATCCGGACAACCCCGAGGCCCTGCTGAAGGAACTCGGCACCGTAGCGCGTTTCGTCGGCGCTACCCTGCAAAACACCTCGAACCCCACGCTGCTGAGCTCCGGATACAAGCACAACGTCATCCCCGAATCGGCGGAAGCGCTGGTTGACTGCCGCACGCTGCCCGGCCAGCAGGAGATGGTCTTCGAAACCATCAAACAACTTGCGGGAGACGGCGTGGAGGTCAGCTACGTCAACAAGGACGTGTCCCTGGAGGTGCCGTTTGCCGGCAATCTGGTAGACGCCATGATCGACGCCTTGCACTCGGAAGACCCCGGCGCCAAGGTGCTGCCCTACACCTTGTCCGGCGGCACCGACAACAAGTCGCTCAGCAAGATCGGCATCACAGGTTACGGGTTCGCCCCGTTGATGCTCCCGGAGGAACTCGATTTCACCGGGATGTTCCACGGGGTTGACGAACGCGTCCCGGCCGATTCGCTCAGGTTCGGATCCCGGGTGCTCAACACCCTTCTCAGCAACTACTAGGGAGAACGCGTTGATCCTCGAGGAGATCCTGCCCGACGAGCTGCTCGACCGCATCCGGGGCCGTGCCGCGGGCTACGACCAGAACAACTCGTTCTTCCACGAGGACCTTGGGGAGCTCGCTGCGGCGGGTTACCTGAAGATCTTTGTCCCCGAGGCCGACGGCGGACTGGGGCTCGGGCTCGAAGCCGCGGCGGCGCTTCAGCGCCGGCTCGCCACGGCTGCCCCGGCCACAGCGTTGGCTGTCAACATGCACCTTGTCTGGACCGGCGTCGCACACGTCCTGGCGGCCCGTGGCGACACATCTCTCGACTATGTCCTCAAGGAGGCCGGACAGGGCGAGGTCTTTGCCTTCGGGATTTCCGAACCGGGTAACGACTCCATGCTCTTTGACTCGGGGACTACGGCGGAACCCCAGCCAGACGGCGGGTACAGCTTCACCGGAAGAAAGATCTTCACGAGCCTTTCACCGGCGTGGACCCGCCTCGGGATCTTCGGCAAGGACGGCGGCGCACGGGAGGGGGAAGGAGAGCTGGTTTTCGGCTTCATCCAACGCGACGCCCCGGGCCACGAGACACTGAGCGACTGGGACACCCTGGGCATGCGGGCCAGCCAATCGAACACCACGCTCCTCCGCGGCGCCACGGTGCCGCCGGAACGGATCTTCCGGAAACTGCCCGTGGGACCCAACCAGGATCCGTTGATCTTCGCGATCTTCGCGTGCTTCGAAACGCTGCTTGCCGCCGTCTACACGGGCATTGGGGAGCGGGCATTCACGCTGGCGGTTGAGTCCGCCAAGCGCCGTACTTCGGCCAAGTACGGCGGCCGAAGCTTCTCGCAAGACCCGGACATCCGCTGGAAGATCGCCGACGCCGCCATGGCAATGGATTCCATCCAGCCACAGCTGGCGTCAGTTGCCCGTGACGTAGATGCCCTCGTCGATCACGGTGCGCAGTGGTTTCCTAAATTCGTCGGGCTCAAAGTGCGGGCTACGGAGAACGCCCGGAGCATGGTGGATGTCGCCATCCGGGTCTCCGGAGGCTCAAGCTACTTCCGTGGCTCCGAACTCGAACGGCTGTATCGCGATGTGCTGGCCGGGATCTTCCATCCCTCCAATGACGAATCAGCGCACACCACGGTCGCCAACGCGTGGCTCGGCCCGCTCGAAAGTTGAAACGCTCGAAAGCTGGAGTGGGCAACCCGAAAGCACGGCCGCTGCTACACGGTGCGCTGCACGTTGAGTACTCTACGGCGCAGCCAGAACCGGCGACCGCCGCCGATATAGAGGATGCTCCGCTCCAGTTCCCACTTGCCATACTCGGAGTGCTCCACGAGCCGACGTCGCGCCTCGGGCAAGGAATCGTCAGGGCTGACAGTCAGTACGAGATACTCGTACTGCCTTGCGTAGTCCCTCTGACGCTCCACTGAACTGCTCAGAAATTGTTCTCTCATCCCTCTCCATTTTCGTCTTTTTCGGGCTAACGTGAAGTCATGAGCATCGATCCGCGTGTCGCGCTTCAGTCATTGACAGCCGCCTTGGAAGAGCACCTGATTGCCGCTTCCGCCCGCCGGGGCGAAGGAGATCCCACTGTGGAGGCAGCGTTTTTCGCCGTCGCAGATGCCTTTGAGGTATATGAGGACTCACTATACGAGGCCTACTCGGAAGTCACACCACTTCAGGTGTTCGACGACGATGAAGAAGATGACGACGAGGACAACAATGAACTCCTCGATGAAGACGAGCTGGAGATCCTCGATCAGTAATGCCGGACCAGTAATGCCGCAGTAACAGCTGAGTCAGATCGCTGAAACGTCTTCCAGTGCCCGCGAAATTTCGGCGGGAAGAGGCGCTAGCTGAGCATCGAGCAGTTCCTTGAGCTGGACCGCATTGCGTGCGCCCACTACGGCCGTTGATACGCCCGGGCGGGAGAGCAACCAGCTCAGCGAAACGTCGACGGCGGACCGTCCCAGTCCACGCGCGGCCATTGCCGCTGCCTCGACGATCCGTGCCCCTCGCGCGTCGAGGTACTTTTCGACGTAGCCGCTGAGGCGGCCCTCCGCCGCACGTGATTCGGACGGAATCTGTCCACGGTATTTGCCGCTGAGCACCCCGCGACCGAGGGGCCCCCAAGCCATGAGGCCGAGGCCGGCATCCTCGACGGCGGGCACCAGTTCGTCTTCGGGCTTCCTGTGCAGGAGCGAGTACTCAGATTGGTTGGCCACCACGGTGAATCCCGCGACGGCCGCAGCCTTGGCGGTCTGCCAGCCGTTGTAGTTGGAGATGCCTACGTACCGTGCACGTCCCGAGCGCAGCGCAAGGTCAAGTGCGGAAAGCGTTTCGTCCAGCGGAACGTTGCCGTCCCAAGCATGCGCGAACCAGATATCCACGTAGTCGGTGCCCAAACGGGCTAGGCTGGCGTCGAGCGCGGACAGCATGGAACCGCGGGAGGCATCGACGCTGCGCCGGCCGTCCGACGCCGAGACGCCCGCCTTCGTGGAGAGGACAACCTCCGAACGCGCCACAACGTCCCCCAGCATGGAACCCAGGAGAGCCTCGGCCTGTCCACCTGCGTAGGAAGCCGCGGTATCGATCATGGTGCCGCCTGCCGCGATGAACGTATGGAGCAGCTCCCGTGCATCCTGTTCGTCCGTTTCTTCCGCCCAGGACATGGTGCCCAGGGAAAGGGTGGACACCCTAAACCCACTGTTGCCGACGTAACGCTGCTGCATAGCTGATAGCTTACGGGGAGATCGGGTAGATCATGACGTAGGGTCTATTCACGTGAACTGGATAGAAGCAGCCTTCCTTGGCCTCGTGCAGGGCCTGACAGAATTCCTTCCGATTTCTTCAAGCGCACACCTGCGAATTGTCGGCTCGTTCCTGCCCAATGCGGCGGATCCCGGTGCTGCTTTCACGGCCATCACCCAGCTGGGCACCGAGACGGCCGTCATCGTCTTCTTTTGGCGGGACATCGTCAGGATCGTGCGCGCCTGGTTCGGATCGCTGCGCGGCAAGGTCTCGAGGGACGATCCCGACGCGCGGATGGGCTGGTTGGTCATCCTCGGCAGCCTGCCCATCATCGTGCTTGGCTTGCTCTTCCAGAACCAGATCGAATCCGTCCTGCGCAGCCTGTGGATCGTGGCCACCATGCTCATCGTCTTCGGCATGATCCTTGCGGTAGCCGACGCCGTTGGCCGGCAGGAACGCGAGCTGAGCCAATTGACCTTCAAGCACGGCATCCTTTACGGGCTGGCCCAGGCCATGGCGCTCATCCCGGGCGTCTCCCGCTCCGGTGGAACCATCACCGCCGGCCTGTTGATGGGGTACACCCGTGAAGCGGCCGCGCGGTATTCGTTCCTGCTGGCCATACCCGCTGTCTTCGGCAGCGGCCTGTACCAGCTGTACAAGGTGGTGTCGAAGGACGGAATCACCGGGCCCTTCGGCCTGCCTGAAACAGCCCTGGCCACCGTCATCGCGTTCGTTGTGGGCTTCATCATCATTGGCTGGTTCCTCAAATTCATTTCCACCCACAGCTACCGTGTCTTCGTGTGGTACCGCATTCTCCTAGGACTCGCCCTCTATGTATTGCTCGGTTTCAATGTCATCAGCGCCTAGCACTATGGTTGAGGCTGTGAAATCGTGGATCTCCCGCCCTGTGCCTGAACTACCCGGCAGCATGCCCTCATTGAGGCTTTTCGATACCGCCCTCAGGGCCGTGGTGGAGGTCGAGCCGCGCGCGGAGCAATCCATGTACGTCTGCGGCATCACGCCCTACGACGCCACCCACATGGGCCATGCGGCCAGCTACGTCGCCTTCGACCTGCTCAACCGGGCATGGCGGGACAGCGGCCAGCGGGTTGCGTACGTCCAGAACGTCACCGACGTCGACGACCCCCTCCTGGAGCGCGCTACCGCCACCGGCGTTGACTGGCGGGAGCTGGCGGCAAGCCAGATCGAGCTTTTCCACACTGACATGGACGCCCTCAACGTGCTGGCTCCGACTCACTACATCGGAGCCGTCGAGGCGATCCCGATGATTGTCCCGGCTATCGAGAAGTTGATCGCGGACGAGCTCGCCTACCGCGTGCACGGCACCGATGGCGAACCCGACGGCGACGTCTATTACGACGTCGAGGCAGCCGGCAAGGCTTCGGATAGCCCGGACGCGTGGACACTCGGCGACATCTCGGGGCTCGGCGAAGTGGAAATGCTGGAGCTTTTCGCGGAACGCGGAGGCGATCCCGGCCGGTCCGGCAAGCGAAATCCCCTTGATCCTTTGCTGTGGCGCGTTGCCCGCGACGGCGAGCCGAGCTGGCCCGGCGCAAGCCTCGGTGACGGACGTCCCGGCTGGCATATTGAATGTACTGTCATCGCCCAGAAGTACCTGCCGGCCCCCTTCACTGTGCAGGGCGGCGGATCGGACCTCGTGTTCCCGCACCACGAAATGGGCGCTGGACACGCGTATTCGCTCAGCGGCATTCCCTTGGCACGCCACTATGCCCACGCCGGAATGGTGGGCCTGGATGGTGAAAAGATGAGCAAGTCCAAGGGCAACCTGGTGCTTGTGTCCAAGCTCCGTGCTGCGGGCGAAGAGCCCGCAGCAATCCGCCTGGCGATCCTGGCCAACCACTACCGCTCGGACTGGTCCTGGACCGATGGAGGATTTGCGGAGGCCAAGGAACGGCTCAACACGTGGCGGGCCGCCCGGGACATTGCTCCCGAGGGGACAGCCGCGCAATTGCTGACGCGGATGCGTGCCGAGCTGGCCAACGACCTCAATGCTCCCGGCGCGATCGCCGCCGTGGATGCCTGGGCAGCGGTGGCCCTCAGCGACCCGTCCAACGCCAAGTCTTGCCCGTTGGACGGCGCGCTGGTGAGCGACGGCGTCAACGCGTTGCTCGGCGTCGAACTCTAATATCTAAACAACGCGGGGTCACTTACGGCCCATAATGTCCTCTTGGACGGGCCGTAAGTGACCCCGCGTTGGGTTAAGGCTTGTCCTTGCCCCTGCGCTTGAGGTAGCGCTCGAACTCGCGTGCAATGGATTCGCCACTGGCCTCCGGTAGGTCAGCCGTGTCCTTGGCCTCTTCGAGCTGCCGCACGTAGGCAGCGATTTCGGGGTCTTCAGTGGCCAGTTCGTCTACGCCGCGCTCCCAAGCCTCGGATTCCTCGTTGAGGGGATGGGTGTCCAAGGGCACCTGGAGCAGATCTTCGATCCTGTTCAAGATGGCCAGTTGCGCCTTGGGGGAGGGCGGCTGTGCGACATAGTGCGGCACGGCTGCCCACAGCGACACCGTGGGCAGCCCCGCGAGCAGGGCGAATTCCGCCAGTACCCCCACAATGCCTACCGGCCCCTCGTACTGCGAAGCCTCCAGGTTCAAGCGCTGCCTCAGTCCGCTGTCGTCCGAGGTGGTGCTAACGGGGATCGGGCGGCTGTGCGGGACATCTGCCAGGAGGGCGCCGATCAGCACAACGTAGTCAACTTTGAGCGTTTCGGCATGGACCAGAAGCTCTGCCGTGTAGGCGCGCCAGCGATAGGAAGGCTCGGTGCCGAGCACGAACACCACATCGACGTTGCTGTCCGGGACGCTGGCCTTGTACAGGCGCGTGGAAGGCCATTTCACCTTGCGCGTTCCGGCCGCCGTGCGTCGCACGGTCGGCCTGGTGAACTGGAAGTCGTAGTAGTCGTCGGCATCAACGGATGCCACTTTCTTTCCTTGCCACAACTTGTTTAAGTAGTGCAGGGAATCACTGGCCGCCTCGCCGGCGTCGTTCCAGCCTTCGAAAGCCGCGAGCATCACGGTGATGCGCTGGCCTTCGGCTACAGGCTGGAGAAGGCGCTCAGGCTCCGGTGAAGTGGCCTGTCCGTCAGGGGCTCCGTCCAAACTGTTCATTCACTCACCCTACGTCCAACACCGCCACCGATGCATGGCGTGAGCGGGCCGGCGTGGCCGTACTTCGCCCCGGGCGTAGAGCGGCAATTGCCCTGCCTCCTTCCACGTAGACTTTAGGCATGCTTGCTTCAGCCACCCAGCCCTTTGTAAAAGCCGAGCTCAAAGCCGCGCTATGGGACATGGATGGCACCCTGGTGGACACCGAACCATACTGGATTGCCGCGGAGCGCACCCTCGTAGAGTCGCACGGCGGCGCCTGGAGCCATGAACAAGCCATGCAGCTCGTAGGACAGTCGCTGATGCACTCGGCCGGCATTCTCCAGACGGCCGGTGTGAACCTTGAGAAGCGGGAGATCATCGACGCTTTGAGCGGTCAGGTCATCGACCGTCTCCGCGTCGAGGTGCCGTGGCGGCCCGGCGCCAAGGAACTGCTTGACGAGCTGTACCAAACGGGCGTCCGCTGCGCCCTCGTGACCATGTCCGAAGGCCCGATGGCGCGGGAAGTCGTAGCCAACCTCCCCAAGCCCTACTTCGAGTTCCTCATCACGGGGGACACCGTCAGCCAAGGAAAGCCCCACCCGGAGGCTTACCTCACCGCCGTCGAGCGCCTCCAGACCACAGACCCCGGGCTGACCGCGGATCATTGCGTCGCGCTCGAGGATTCCGTCCCGGGGGTTGCTTCCGCGATCGCCTCCGGCGTGGTCACTGTCGGAATTCCGCACCAGATGCCATTGCCCGAGGATCCCCGCCGGGCAACCTGGGACACACTCAAGGGACGCAAGGTCGCCGACCTTGAAGCACTGGTTGCCGCCCGGGCATCCGCCAATGTGCCGGCCCAGGCTCTCTTTGGGCAGGCAAACTAAGTGAGCGCTCCCCGGAACGGTGGCCACAGCAGCCGTAGCAGCAGCAAGGACGGGATTCCGCTCGGCCGCATTGCGGGAATCCCCGTGTACCTTGCTTACTCCTGGTTCATCATCGCGGCGTTCACCGTGATCGCCTATGGACCGGCGCTGCTCTTGCGGAACCACTCCTTGGGAATCGGCGCCTACTTTGTTGCCTTTGCCTATGCCGTGCTCCTTGCGCTTTCCGTGCTGGTCCACGAACTCGCCCATGCTTTGAGCGCCAAGGCCTTCAAGTGGCCCACGGAGAAGATCGTGTTGAATCTTTGGGGCGGGCACACCCAGTTCGAGAGTTTCATCGCTTCCCCGGGCCGCTCGGTGGTTGTTGCCTTGGCAGGACCCGCGGCCAATTTTGTCCTCGCGGGTGGGGCCTGGCTGCTGCTGCAGGCGGGTGTCTTCACCGGGGTAGGGGACACCTTGACGAACATCTTCATGTGGGCCAATTTCCTGATTGGCATTTTCAATGTGCTCCCGGGCCTGCCGCTTGACGGGGGCCGCTTGGTGGAGTCCGCAGTATGGAAAGCGACGGGCAGCCAGGAGAAGGGTACGGTTGCCGCCGGGTGGGCAGGACGGGTCATCGCGATCGTCTTGGTTGTGAGCTTCATTGTCGCGCAATTGTTGGGCGGAAACAGCCCCGATCTCCTTCAGACGCTCATCGCTGTCCTGGTCTGCAGCTTTCTCTGGATGGGCGCCTCGGGTGCCATCCAGCAGGCCACGCTCCGCGGCCGCCTCCCCTCGGTGAGTGCCGCCGCCTTGGCCGAACCCGCCGTCGGGATTCCTAACTCGGCTACCGTTGCGGACGTGCTGCGCGTGGCACCCTACGGTAGTCCCGCCGTCGTGATCTGCGGACCGGATGGCCGGCCGCAGGGTCTCGTCGATCCGGCTGCCGCTGCGGCCGTGCCGGCCTCCCAGGTATCCGCAACGCTGGTGACGGCGGTTTCGACCCCCCTTGCCGACGGCGCCTACGTGCCTTGGACTTCAAGCGGCCAGGAGCTGATCCAGTACCTGGCGCAGCTCAGCGGCGCCGAATACGCCGTCGTGGACGAAATCGGTACAGTCAGGGGTCTGCTGCGGCAGCAGGCCGTAGTGACAGCCATTACAGGTAAAGTAGCCCGGCGGAGCGGACGCCCATAGGACCTTCCCGGTAGAGTTACCTGCCGGCCGTGAAATAACCCGGCCGGCAGTGCGCATCACTAAGCAGTAACTGCGGCAACAAATGACGGCCCAGCCGTACAGGAGCGAGGAAACACCCATGAGCAGCGAAACCGCCGCCAACTACACGGCCACAGGCGCCGCCAACACCGCCATCCAGCCGACTGGTGCGGCACGGCGCCGAGGGCCGTTCCGTGTGGGCGAGCGGGTTCAACTCACGGACGAACGCGGCCGGATGAACACCATCACCTTGGAGGAAGGCGGCGCTTTCCACACGCACCGCGGCTTCCTGAACCACGACGA
The DNA here is from genome assembly GCF_027587375.1 of Arthrobacter sp. B2a2-09. Classification (GTDB taxonomy): domain Bacteria; phylum Actinomycetota; class Actinomycetes; order Actinomycetales; family Micrococcaceae; genus Arthrobacter. The sequence continues at coordinate 39,578 of NZ_JAMXIC010000028.1, read as the reverse complement.
AATCATTGGCCAGGTTGACGGCTCCGTGGTGGCCAACAACATCGGCCAGCAGTACCAGACGCTCCGGCCGCTGCTCTCAGACTTCGTGTTGTCCATGCCCCGCGGTGCCGCAGTGGTGTACCCCAAGGATGCCGGCCAGATCGTCACCATGGCGGATATCTTCCCGGGTGCTCGCGTTGTGGAAGCCGGCGTTGGGTCCGGCGCCCTTTCGATCTCCCTGCTTCGTGCAGTGGGCGACGGCGGTTACCTGCACTCTTTCGAGCGTCGCGAAGAATTCGCCGACATCGCCCGGGGCAACGTGGAAACCATTTTCGGCGGTCCGCACCCTGCCTGGAAGATCTCGCTGGGCGACTTCCAGGAGGAAGTTGTCCGCAGCGAAGAGCCCGGATCCGTGGACCGCGTGGTGCTGGACATGCTCGCTCCTTGGGAATGCCTCGACGCCGTAGCCACCGTTTTGGCCCCCGGCGGCGTGTGGATCAACTATGTGGCCACCGTGACCCAGCTCTCCCGTACCGCAGAAGCCATCCGTGCCGACGGTCGGTTCACGGAACCGGACGCCTGGGAGTCCATGGTCCGTGGCTGGCACCTTGAGGGCCTCGCCGTCCGTCCCGACCACCGCATGGTGGCCCACACCGGCTTCCTCTTGGTGACCCGTCGCCTCGCCGACGGCGTGACCGGAATCTCCGTCAAACGGCGTCCGTCCAAGACCGAGTTCAGCGAAGAGGACCTGAATGCCTGGACACCGGGAGCCGTAGGAGAGCGTGCGGTTTCCGACAAGAAACTGCGGCGGGCGGCACGCGATGCGATTGCCGGCACCAACGTCAAGGACGACCCGACGCCCGCTCCCTAAGGAAAGATCACAAACTGGTCCGCATTCCGGATGTCACAGGTTTCCCGACGCTTTTGAGGGCTAAGGTCTATTTATAGAAAGCGGGAAGGAGCTGATGCTTCGTGGATACGTCGAACAATGACTTCGGGCGGACAACGCCGGAGGAGCCATCGAACAAGGCTGTGGCTGAGGGAAAAGTGGGACACGGGGGTGGGACAATCCAACCGGTGGACGACTCCGGGGAACTCACTGTCGCGGAACGCCAGATAAACATCCTTCGAGACAAACTGCGCCACATCGACCGTCAGCTTGCCGCAGCCACCCAGAACAACACCAAGCTCGTGACCATGTTGGAGACGGCGAAGGCCGAAATCCTGCGGCTCAAAGGCGCCCTCGAACAGGACGGCCAACCGCCGTACAGCTTCGGGACCATCTTGCAGATCAATCCCAGGCGCCAGCCAACGGCAGGCAGCACCGGCCAGGCGGCCACCGAGGAATCGGTTGACATCTTCAATGCCGGCCGCAAGATGCGCGTGGGCGTCAGCCCGCTCGTGAACATCAACCAGCTGGCCGTCGGACAGGAAGTCCTCCTCAATGAGGCCCTGCTCGTGGTGACCGGCCTGGGCTATGAACGGGCAGGCGAACTCGTCACGCTTAAGGAAATGCTTGGCACGGACCGCGCCCTGGTAGTGGGCAGGGCCGATGAAGAGCGGGTAGTCAGGCTTTCAGGCGCTTTGCAGAAGGTGCACCTGCGCGTCGGTGATGCTTTGTCGCTGGATTCCCGTACGGGCTACGCCTTGGAGAAGGTGCCCCGGGCAGAGGTCGAAAACCTTGTCCTCGAGGAAGTCCCGGATATTACCTACGAGGACATCGGCGGCCTGGGCCCGCAAATCGAACAGATCCGCGATGCGGTGGAACTCCCGTTCCTGCACCCGGACCTGTACCGCGAACACGGGCTCAAAGCACCCAAGGGTATCCTGCTCTACGGCCCTCCGGGGTGCGGCAAGACACTGATCGCGAAGGCCGTTGCCAACTCGCTTGCCGCCCGCGCCTCCGAGCGGGCCGGCAACGTGGACCTGAAGAGCTACTTCCTGAACATCAAGGGTCCTGAACTCCTTGACAAATACGTCGGCGAAACCGAGCGGCACATCCGCCTGATTTTTGCGCGCGCCCGGGAGAAAGCCTCGGATGGCAGCCCCGTGGTGGTGTTCTTCGACGAGATGGACTCACTGTTCCGCACCCGCGGCACCGGTGTCTCTTCCGACGTCGAAACAACCATCGTCCCGCAGCTCCTGAGCGAGATCGACGGCGTCGAACGCCTGGACAACGTCATCGTGATCGGCGCCTCGAACCGTGAAGACATGATCGATCCGGCTATCCTTCGTCCCGGCCGCCTGGATGTGAAGGTCAAGATCCAGCGGCCCGACGCCGAAGCGGCTGCGGACATTTTCGCCAAGTACATCACCACCGACCTTCCTTTCCACGCGACGGATCTGGCAGAGCATGGCGGCGACGTCCAGGCCACGGTTGACGCCATTATCCAGCGCACCGTTGAAGCCATGTATTCGACGGAGAAATCCAACGAGTATCTCGAAGTCACCTACGCCAACGGCGATACCGAGATGCTCTACTTCAAGGACTTCAATTCCGGTGCGGTTGTCCAGAACGTCGTGGATCGGGCCAAGAAGTACGCCATCAAGGATCTCCTGCTGAGCCAGCAGAAAGGCCTGCGGATCGACCACTTCCTGCGCGCCGTCGTCGACGAATTCCGCGAACACGAGGACATGCCCAACACCACCAACCCGGATGACTGGGCACGCATCTCAGGCAAGAAGGGCGAACGCATCACCTACATCCGTACCATCGTCCAGGGCAAGGCCGGCCAGGAGCCCGGGAAGTCGATCGAAACGACTCCCAACACCGGCCAGTACCTGTGACGGCCCGGCCGGAAGGCCTGCCTTCGGACAAGCTTCCCGTGGGCGGGGCCATGCGGGTCATGGGTTCGGAAACTGAATACGGTATCCACGCGCCCTCTGCGCCGGGTGCCAACGCCACGATGATGTCCGCGCGAATCATCCAGGCTTACGCCAATCTGACGCGACAGCGGGCGGCCGGGGGCGCTGAGACCCGCTGGGATTATACGGACGAAGAACCCCTGCATGATGCGCGCGGTTGGACAGTGGAGCGTAGCGCCGCAGATCCCAGCCAGCTGACAGACAGGCCTCCGGTGCTCGACGCCGAGGCCGTCGCGTTGGCGTACGGTCGGCAGGAGCTGGAAGCAGACGGCGGCGACGAGTCAGGATCGTTGCTGATGAACATGGTCCTTGGCAACGGGGCTCGCCTGTACGTGGACCATGCCCATCCGGAATATTCCAGTCCCGAGGTCACCAATCCCCGCGACATCGTTGCGTGGGACGCAGCCGGTGACCTCGTCGCCCTGGCCACGGTCCGGAAAGTGGCAGCGGATCCCGATCTGCCGGCCATCAATCTGTATAAGAACAACACCGACAACAAATCGGTGTCCTACGGCTCCCACGAGAACTACCTCATGCCGCGCTCGGTGCCTTTCGGGGACATTGTCCGCGGCCTGACGCCATTCTTCGTCACGCGCCAGGTCATCTGCGGTGCCGGGCGGCTCGGCAAGGGCCAGGACGGTTCAACTGCCGGATTCCAGATCAGTCAGCGTGCGGATTTCTTCGAAGCCGAGGTGGGGCTGGAAACCACTATCAGGCGTCCGATCATCAATACGCGCGATGAACCGCATGCCACCGCGGACAAATACCGGCGCCTGCATGTCATCATCGGCGACGCCAACCTGAGCCAGGTGTCGAACTACTTGAAGTTTGGCACGACGGCACTGGTCCTGAGCCTTATCGAAGCCGGCCAGGCTCCGAAAATCGAAGTGCATGAGCCCGTGGCGGGCCTGCAGGCAATCAGCCACGACACCTCCCTGACTGCCACCGTCAGGCTTCTCGACGGGCGGCGCGTAACAGCGCTTGATATCCAGTGGATGTACTACGAGGCAGCGGCCAAACTTGGGCAGGAAACCGGGGTCTCCGATTCCTTCACTGGAGACGGCCACACCCGCGATGTCCTGGAACGGTGGGAGTCGACGCTGGGGCTCTTGGGGAGCAACCCCGCAAGTGCCGCGTCTTCTGTCGAATGGCTGGCCAAACTGTCCCTGCTTGATGGCTACCGGAACCGTGATGGCTTGGAATGGAACGACGCCCGCCTGGGGCTTGTCGATCTGCAATGGTCCGACGTGAGGCCGGAAAAAGGCCTGTACTACCGTCTGCTTTCCCGCGACCGGATGCAGACGATCGTCGACGACGCCGCGATCGGCCGCGCTGTCGTCGAGCCGCCGTCGGACACCCGCGCATATTTCCGTGGGAAGTGCGTTTCGAGCTTTGGCAAGGACGTGGTCGGCGCCAGCTGGGATTCGGTCATCTTCGACGTTCCAGGCATCGGGAAACTGCAGCGGGTGCCCACCCGGGAACCCCTCCGCGGCACGGAAGCGCTCACCGGTCAGCTGTTTCGGAAACACGCCACAGCGGGTGCGTTCCTCCGTGAATTGCTCGGCCTGGACCCGGCCCCGCCCGCCTGAACGGGCAGCTGGCTAAAGGCTGCCAAACGGGCCCTTAAAATCGCAGCGTCGCGGCCCGCCCCGTGGCAGTATGGCATTACAGGAAGTCCCCGTTGCCGGGGATGGACAGAATGGAGAAGGAAATGGCAGCTCAGGAGCAGCAGCAACCGCAGTCGCGGGACGTAGAGGCAGAGGCCGACGCCCCCGAGGCACCGCCCGCAGCGCCAGAGGCACAGGCCTCGGTCGCCACGCAGGGCGTGGACGATCTCCTCGACGAAATCGACGGTGTACTCGAATCGAACGCCGAGGAATTCGTACGGGCATTTGTGCAAAAGGGCGGTCAGTAGCCAGCCGCCAGCTAGGCTAAGGGCCCGGCCGGCGCGAGGCCGCCGGGCATCGGATGTCAGAGTCGAAGGAGCGCAGCAATGCAGGATCCAGCAACCGGCCATCTGGCCACCCAGGCAACGTCTTCGTTCATAGAGCATCTCCAACGCTCCAGGCCTGAACTCCTTCCCTTTAGCCAAACGCTGCCCGCGGGACAGATTCCGCCGGTGCCCCACGCCACAACAATCGTCGCCCTCAGCTACCCCGGCGGCGTCCTGATGGCCGGGGATCGGCGTGCCACCATGGGCAACGTGATTGCCAGCAGGCACATCGAGAAGGTCTTCCCGGCCGACGAATACTCCGTCCTGGGAATTGCCGGAACGGCGGGCCTGGCCATCGACATCACACGGTTGTTCCAGGTGGAATTGGAGCACTACGAAAAGATCGAGGGCACGCTGCTGAGCCTGGACGGCAAAGCCAACCGGCTTGGAGCCATGATTCGGGGAAACCTGCCGATGGCCATGCAGGGTCTCGCGGTGATCCCGCTCTTCGCGGGCTTCGACCAGGCAGCCGGCGTGGGACGGCTGTTTTCCTACGATGTGACGGGCGGGCGGTACGAGGAATTGGAACACCACTCGGTCGGTTCCGGTTCCGTCTTCGCACGTGGCGCCTTGAAGAAACTGTGGCGGCCGAACCTCACCGAAGGCGATGCAGTCGCCGTCGCGGTGGAAGCCCTCTATGACGCCGCCGACGACGACTCCGCCACGGGCGGTCCGGATCCCGTCCGGCAGCTCTGGCCGGTGGTGTACACCGTCAACCGCGCCGGTGCCCGCCGAGTGCCGGAACGGGAGTTGGCGGCGATCGCCGGATCCATTGTTGAATCGCGAGCAGTTGCCGGACGGGAGGCCTGAGATGACCCAGCAGTTTTATGTTTCGCCTGAGCAGCTGATGAAGGACCGCGCGGATTTCGCGCGGAAGGGCATCGCCCGTGGCCGTTCCGTCGTCGTGATCAGTTGCGCTGACGGCATCGCGTTGGTGGCGGAAAACCCTTCGCCGTCGCTCCATAAGATCGGCGAGATCTACGACAAGATCGCCTTCGCAGCCGTGGGCAAGTACAACGAGTTTGAAAGTCTTCGGCAAGCGGGTGTCCGCTATGCTGACGTCCGCGGCTATTCATACGATCGCGAGGACGTCACGGCCCGCGGGCTGGCCAGTGTTTACGCGCAGAGCCTTGGCGCCGTCTTCACTGCGGAACAAAAGCCGTTCGAAGTTGAGCTTGCAGTGGCAGAGGTCGGGCACACGCAGGCCGGGGACCACCTTTATCGGCTGACCTTCGACGGTTCGATTGCCGACGAGAACGGTTTTGTGGTCATGGGCGGCTTGGCCGAGCAGGTAGCTGAGACCGTGGCCGGCGGTTGGAAGGCTGACCTCAACCTGGCCGGTGCATTGCGACTGGCCGTCAAGGCGCTGGCCACGGACAAGGAAGTGGACGCCCTGCCCGGCACCGCCGTCGAGGCCGCAGTGTTGGACCGAAGTCCGGAAAGCGGGCGCGGATCCCGCCGGGCCTTCCGGCGGCTCCGGGCAGAAGAAATCACGCAGCTGCTGGCAGGGGAGGCCTGAGATGGACAAAAGAATATTCGGGATTGAAACCGAGTTCGGCATTTCGTATTCGAGCCCGGACTCGCGTCCGTTGGCTCCCGAGGAAGTCGCCAGGTACCTCTTTCGCAAAGTAGTGAGCTGGGGACGTTCCTCCAACGTCTTCCTGACCAATGGCTCGCGCCTGTACCTGGATGTCGGCTCGCACCCCGAGTACGCCACTGCGGAATGTGACGACCTCGCGCAGCTGATCGCCCACGACCGGGCCGGAGAGCTCATTCTCGATGACCTCGTTGATGAAGCGCAGGCGCGACTTGCGGCAGAGGGATTCAACGGAACGGTCTACCTGTTCAAGAACAACACCGATTCCGCCGGCAATTCCTACGGGAGCCACGAAAACTACCTGATTCCACGACGGGGCGAGTTCTCCCGGCTCGCCGAGATCCTCATTCCCTTCCTCGTCACACGGCAGCTGATCGCCGGCGCGGGGAAGGTCCTGAAGACACCCCACGGAGCCACGTTCGCGTTCTCCCAACGTGCCGACCACATTTGGGAAGGCGTATCTTCGGCAACCACGAGATCCCGCCCCATCATCAACACCCGTGATGAGCCGCACGCCGACGCCGAGTTCTACCGCCGACTGCATGTGATCGTTGGCGATTCCAACATGTCCGAGACCACCGCCCTCTTGAAGGTGGGAACGGTGGATCTGCTCCTGCGCATGATTGAGGCCGGAGTGATCATGCGGGACATGCGCATGGAGAACCCCATTCGCAGCATCCGGGAAATATCCCACGACCTGAGCGGCAAAGCGTTGGTGCGCCTGGCCAACGGCAGGCAACTGACGGCCCTGGACATTCAGCGTGAGTACCTTGCAAAGGTCAGTGCCTTTGTCGCATCAAACGGAGCCCACAATCCGCACGTACCGCTCATCCTGGACCTTTGGGAACGGACGCTGGACGCGATCGATAGCGGCGACACCAGCGGAATCGACACGGAAGTGGACTGGGCCATCAAGAAGAAGCTGATGGATGCCTACATGCGTCGCCACGGAATCGGCCTCGACTCCTCGAGAATCGCGCAACTGGACCTCACCTATCACGACATCTCGCGCAAGCGCGGGCTCTTCTTCCTGCTCCAGTCCCGTGGCGCGGCACGGCGCCTCGTGGCCGACACCGACATCAAGGATGCGGTGGACGCGCCGCCCCAGACCACCAGGGCAAAACTCCGTGGTGACTTCGTCCGGCGCGCCCAGGAGCTCGGCCGTGACTACACCGTGGACTGGGTCCATCTGAAGTTGAACGACCGCGCGCACCAGACGATTTTGTGCAAGGATCCCTTCCGAAGCGTCGACGAAAGAGTGGATGCCCTCCTGGACTCAATGAGCTGACTCCCAGTTTCACCAGCTAGTCTGGAGGTTGGCCTTTCACTAGGCCTCTACGCGCATGGCCGAGCCTGGCCCGGCCATGCCCTCCTTTTGCCCCGACGAAAGTTCAATTTGTGCGACGTCTACTAGCAATTCTTATCCCCGGCCTGTTGCTGCTCACCGCCTGCGGCGGAAGTCCGGCACCAACAGCAACCCCGGAGCCCACCAGTCAGTCCGCCGGCGAAGTCGCCAAGCTGGATTCCCTCAAGGTCTCCGACAATGGCGACAAGAAGGCACCCGGCCTGGAATTCAACAAGCCCTTGGACGTAACGCAGCCAACCATCAAAATGGTCAGCGACGGCACCGGCGACAAAGTGAAGGCCGGCCAGGTGGCGCAGATCACCTACATTGCCGTCGACGGCAAGGACGGCAAGACCCTCGAAGACACGTTCCCGACCGGGTCACAGCCCGTCGAACTGAACGACCAGCTCAAGACTGGCAGCGCTGTGCTTTATAACGCGCTGGTCGGTGCGAAGGTGGGCGCTGACATCGCTTTCGCCGTCCCCGGAACTGCGGCGTCGGCCGAAGCAGCGGCAACATCATCCCAGCTGGTGGTCTTCAAGATCACGGGCGTCAAGGACGCAGTCAAGCCCCTGGACAAGCCCGAGGGCGATACCGTCACTCCGCCCGCCGGCCTCCCCACGGTGAAGGTCGATGACAAGGGAGTTCCGCAGATTTCCATTGACGGCGCGAAGGCCCCTCAGGCCCTCGTCTCCCAGGATCTCATCAAGGGCAAGGGCGCAGTCGTCAAGGAAACGGACACCCTGACGGTCAACTACGTCGGCGTCACCTTGGCTGACGGCAAGAAGTTCGACTCCAGCTACGACAAGGGCCAGACCGCCAGCTTCGCGCTGAACGGCGTCATCAAGGGCTGGACCCAAGGCCTTGCCGGCAAGACGGTCGGCTCCCGTGTCCTCCTGGTTATCCCCACGGACCTCGCTTATGGCGCCGGCGCCGCAGCACAGGGTCAGCCCGCAGGAACTCTCGTATTCGTCGTGGACATCCTGGGCGCCCAGTAACCTTCCGCAAACATCCGCATCACCATCCCAATAAATTGAGGAGTACCCATGTCATTTGGTCAGCGTGATTACGACCGCACTAAGCCGGAGATCGACTTCCCGGAGGGCGATGTCCCCACGGAACTCGTTATCAAGGACATCATCGTTGGTGACGGCGCCGAGGCTCAGGCCGGCGACACCGTCTCCACCCACTACGTTGGCGTTGCCTGGTCCACAGGCGAGGAATTCGACGCATCGTGGGGCCGTGGCGCACCGCTGGACTTCCGCGTGGGCGTCGGCCAGGTCATCCAGGGCTGGGACCAGGGACTGCTTGGCATGAAGGTCGGCGGCCGCCGTCGCCTTGAAATCCCCTCCGAGCTTGCCTACGGCTCCCGTGGCGCGGGCGGGTCCATCAAGCCCAACGAAGCCCTGATCTTCGTGGTGGACCTCGTGGCAGTCCGCTAGGTTTCGCAGCACAGGAAGGCGCGTCTGCAGCCGGAGGAATCCGGCCGCAGACGCGCCTTCCGCCTTTGCCGGAGGAATTTAGTAACCTTGCAGGCGTGTCCGCATCACGTACCGAACGACTCCTGAACCTGCTGATCGCCCTTCTGAACACGAAATACGGCCTGTCCCGGGCCGTTCTCAGGGAGAAGGTCTATCACGACGCCGGCGGCAGCGGCGTCGCGTTCGGACGCATGTTTGAACGGGACAAGTCGGACCTGAAGCAATTTGGCTTCGATATCGAAACGCTCTTTGAGCACGGGCTTGGCTCAGACGATCCCGCTTCGGCCCGCTACCGCATCGGCAAGGAATCCAATCGGCTGCCGTATGTGCAACTGACGCCGGCGGAGGGCACGGTGCTGCTCCTGGCTGCGCGGCTGTGGGAACGCGCGGCGCTCGGCTCGGCCGCCGCAAGTGCGCTACGGAAGCTGCAGGCTTCCGGCGACCTTGCCGACGTCGAACTCCCTGCTGGCGTGCAGCCGCGCATCAAGCCCGCTGGCCAGGCTTTTGACGACATCATCGTGGCCATGAACGGCCAGCACCCCGTGAGTTTCGGATACCGTGCCGCCAGCACCGGCAAGGACGAACGCCGCATCGTGGAGCCTTGGGGCCTCGGGAGCCGCTTCGGCCAGTGGTACCTGGTGGGCTTCGACCAGGGTCGGAACGCGAAACGCTTCTTCCGGCTGTCCCGGATGACGAGCGATGTTCACGTTGAGACCGGGTATCACTGCGAGATACCTCCAGGGTTTGATACCCGCGCCGAACTGGACAGCCTCCGTGAACTTCCCCTGCAGGAGGCCCACCTCGACGTGGCCGAAGGCCGTTTGCTGGGTCTCCGCAAGCGTGCGGTGAGTGTCGCTGGCGCCGATGGCGCCGGTGGCTCCCAAATGGGCATGGACCGGCTCTCCGTGCCGTTCCGGGACAGTGAGCTGCTCGCCGAAGAACTGGCCTCCTATGGTCCCCACGTGCGCGTGGCCGGACCTCCCGAGCTGCGTTACGCCGTGATCCGGCGGCTTGAAGCCGCCGCCGCATTCGCTGCGAGCCCCGCCGTCGAAGTCCGCTTCTCCGGCGCCGGACCGGCGCCGCGGGCGCGCAAGCGGACCTCGGAAGACCAACTCAACCGCATGCTGCAGCTGGTCCCGTTCCTTGTCCACAACCAGGGCCTGCCCATCCAGGAGGTGGCGGACCGCTTCGGTGTCACCCGCGAGGAACTGGTGGACGACCTGACGATACTGATTTGCTCCGGCCGCCCCGAAGGCTATCCGGACGACTTGTTTGATATCGATTGGGAAAGCGAGCACGTGTACATCCGCGAGCACCTCGAACTCAACCGGCCCATCCGCTTCAGCGTTGACGAGGCTTGCGCCCTGCTGACGGGCTTGGCGACGCTGGGCGGACTTCCGGCACAGGGCGGAATGTCGGAGGACGAGCAAAGCGGAGCCCTGGAGTCTGTGACCCTGAAGCTCACCGGTGCAGCGGGGGAGGCCGGCCGTTTGGCGGCGGCCGTCGCTGGCCCACCCGTAACCCCGGCCGACGCCGGGGCGTTCGACACCGTCACCCGGGCAATCCAGTCGGGCCATCAACTGCGGCTTCGCTACCTGTCACAGCAGCACGACTCAGTCTCCGAGCGGGACGTCGATCCTTTGAGGCTGTATTCATTGGACAACACGTGGTATTTCGAGGCGTACTGCCATAGCAAAGCCGGACTGCGAAACTTCCGCCTGGACCGCATCGAGGAGATCGCGCCCAACGGTCGACCGGTTTCCAAGAGTGCCGGCGCCGAGGAGGGCGTTCCGGTGAAGCTGTACACGCCCAACGACGACGACGTCGTCGTCGTCCTCCAATTGACCCGGCAGGGCGTCGGGCTGGCGGATGATTATTATGCGGAGCGGACCGCTGTGCTTCCTGACGGCGGCTTGCTCGCCGAGGTTCGGTTCGGAAATGCGGACTGGTTGCCGATGTTCGTTGCGCAGCACGGCGGTGCGGCCCGTATTTTGCAGCCCGTCGAGTTGGCGGACGCTTCTGCAGCGTGGGTGGCGGCGGCCCTCCAGCAGTACAAGCAAGCGGACCCGACACAAACCATGAAGGCTGGTTAGACTACTCAAATGCCTTGGTGGTCCTGGATCCTTCTGTGGGTCGCGCTGATAGCGGTATCGCTGCTTTGCTATGTCCTGCTGGGCGTCCGGCTTTTCCGGAAGTTCATGGCCACGGTGCATGAACTGAGTGCCGCAGGGGAGCAGCTAGGGCATCGCACGCACCTTCCCGAACGCGCCGACGACGACGGCGACGACGGCGAGGCTTCGGCGAAAGTGTTCGGTGCGGCTGTTTTTGCCACACCGGAACAGATGCGTCATGATTACGTGACGGCCAAGGCCTCCCGCCAGGAAGTGCGTCGCCAAAAGCGCGTTAAGCGCAAAGCAGAACGGGGCCAACCCCAGTCTCTGCACGACATCGAATTCAGTTAGACGTAGGATGTATTCCAACGAAAGGACTTCCCGTGGGACGACTATTTGATGGCCCTTGGCCAATTGTCATTATCATCATCGTGGCCCTGCTGCTGTTTGCGGCACCCAAGCTGCCTGCCATGGCCCGCAGCCTCGGCCAGTCGATGCGCATCATCAGATCCGAAGTCAAGGAAATGAAGAACGACGGCAAGCCGGCGGCCAAGGACGACACGGACCCCGTTGAAGGCAAAGTGGTCAACCACCCCGAAGCGAACAAGAGCGGCAACGACACTGACGTTCCGCCCGCAACGCGTAGCTAAGCAGTAGTGGCAACGACAACGGGCCGCAAAGCCAACCCCGAAGGGCGGATGGCGCTCCTAGACCACCTCAGGGAGCTTAAGAATCGGCTGATCAAGTCTGCCATCGGCGTGCTCCTGGGAGCCGTGGCAGGGTGGTTCCTGTATGAGCCGGTGGTCAACAGCCTGTCGGATCCGTTGGTCAAGATCGCCCAGGAGACCAAACGGACCGCGGTCCTGAATTTCGCGAGCGTGGCGGATCCCTTCGACTTCAAGCTCCGGATTGCCATCCAGATCGGCTTGGTGCTCTCCAGCCCCATCTGGATCTACCAGGTTTGGGCGTTCATCACTCCCGGCCTGACCAAGAAGGAGCGCCGCTACACGCTCGGGTACATGGCCGCTGCGGTGCCGTTGTTCCTGGTTGGCGTGTACGTAGCATGGACGGTCATTCCGAACGTCGTGCGCGCGCTTCTGCAGTTCACGCCCCAAAACGGTGCCAACAACATCGACGCATCGCAGTACCTGACGTTCGCCACGCACATGCTTCTTTTCCTTGGCATCGCCTTCTTGGTGCCGGTGGTTCTGGTGGGCGTGAACATGGCAGGCGTCTTGAGCGGCAGGACCATCCTCAAAGCTTGGCGCATCACGGTCTTCCTCGTGTTCGTCCTGGCGGCTGTTGCCGCGCCCGGTGCGGACGCTTTGTCGATGTTCATGCTCGCCGGCCCCCTCCTTGCGCTGTTCTTCGCCGCGATCGGGCTCTGCATGCTGAACGACAAACGGCGCGCGCGCCAGCAGTCGAAGATTGCCGCTGAGACGGAAGCCACGGCCGACGTCGCCACACCTGCCTCCGATCTGGAGAGTCTGTAGTCTTACGGCCACTAGGCTTGAAGCATGTCCTCCAATTCAGGGGCCCTTTCGCCCTCAGAAGCCTTTCAAGCCGCAGCGCAACGGAGTGCTGAGTCGAAAACCTATCTAGGCACCTTCGCCCAGTCATTGGAGTTCGAACTTGACGATTTCCAGCGTGACGCGTGCCGTTCGCTCCAGGAAGGCAAGGGCGTGCTCGTGGCGGCGCCCACCGGGGCCGGGAAGACAATCGTCGGCGAGTTCGCTATCTACCTGGCGCTCGAACGCGGGCTCAAGGCGTTTTATACGACGCCCATCAAAGCACTGAGCAACCAGAAGTTCTCCGAGCTCTCGGCGAAGTACGGTGCCTCAAGCGTGGGACTGCTGACCGGTGACACCACCATCAACGGCGAGGCTCCGATTGTGGTGATGACCACTGAGGTCCTGAGGAACATGCTGTACGCGGACTCGGACACCCTGGGGGACCTTGGCTACGTGGTGATGGATGAGGTGCACTACCTGGCAGACCGCTTCCGCGGCGCAGTCTGGGAAGAGGTGATCATCCACCTGCCCAGCGAGGTCCAAGTGGTTTCCCTCAGCGCCACTGTGTCCAACGCGGAAGAGTTTGGCGCGTGGCTGGACACCGTGCGCGGACACACCGATGTGATTGTCTCCGAACACCGGCCCGTCCCCTTGTGGCAGCACGTCATGGTGGGGCGTGAGATCGTCGACCTCTTCGCGGGGGACACCACCTTCGACGAGATTGCTCCAGGGGCATCCGACGGCGAAGCGCCCGCGCCGGAGGTAGTGCGGGAGCCGGACCGGAATCCCCTGCAGAGGGAATTCGAGGTCAACCCGGAACTACTGTCAATGGCCCGGGCGGAAAGCCAGATGAATTTCCGTGGCCGCTTTGGCCACGGCGGGCGCAGTCGCCGCCGGCAGGACCGCCAGCGCGACAACAGTGCCGGGGAGCAGCGCAGTCCAGTGCGCAAGGCCAGCCGGCCCCAGATCATTGCGAGCCTGGACCGCCAAGGACTGCTGCCAGCCATTACCTTCATTTTCTCCCGTGCAGGTTGCGACGGGGCAGTCGCGCAGTGTGCCGCGGCCGGGCTGTGGCTCACGACGGAGCGCGAACAACAGATCATCGCGTCCCGGGTAGATGAGGCGAGCCGCGAGATTCCCGCTGACGACCTCGATGTCCTGGGTTTTTGGAGCTGGCGTGACGGCCTGCTCCGCGGTCTCGCAGCGCACCATGCCGGTTTGCTGCCGACCTTCAAGGAAGTCGTGGAGACGCTCTTCGCCGATGGCCTGGTGAAAGCCGTTTTTGCCACGGAGACCCTCGCGCTTGGCGTCAACATGCCCGCCCGCTGCGTCGTCCTGGAAAAGCTCGACAAGTTCAACGGCGAAGCCCACGTCAACATCACCGCGGGGGAGTACACCCAGTTGACCGGTCGCGCGGGAAGGCGTGGAATCGACGTCGAAGGCCACGCCGTGGTCCTTTGGCAACCGGGTACTGATCCTGCTGCCGTCGCCGGCCTTGCTTCGCGGCGCACCTATCCGCTCAACTCAAGCTTCCGGCCCACATACAACATGAGCATCAACCTGATTGCCCAGTTCGGTCGGCCCAGGGCACGGCAGATCCTCGAATCGTCGTTCGCCCAGTTCCAGGCCGACCGTTCGGTGGTGGGGCTGGCCCGGCAGGTTCGAAGCCGTGAAGAGTCGCTGGCCGGCTATGCGGAATCCATGAAGTGCCATCTGGGCGACTTCACCGAGTACGCCAAACTCCGGCGGGACCTTAGCGAGGCCGAGCAATTTGCCTCGCGAAGCACATCGCGGGCCCGCAAGTCGCTGACCGTGGACTCCCTGACCCGGCTCATGCCTGGCGACATCGTCAAGGTTCCCGGCGGACGCACGCCGGGCTACGCGGTCGTGCTCAACGCCGATCCCAACTCGCGTGAACCGCGTCCCGCGGTCCTCACGGAAGACAGCCAGCTGCACAGGATCGGCGCCCACGAAGTCGAAGGGCCGGTCGCTCCCGTGTCCTGGATCCGGATTCCCAAGTCGTTCAACGCGAAGCTGCCCAAATCCCGCCGTGATCTCGCATCCGCCATGCGGAATGCTGTGCGCGAGGGACGTCCGCCAGCCCGCGGAACGAACCGGAGCGAGGACTTTGGCCGGGCCCGCTACATGCCGGACCAGGAAAAGAAGATTGCGGACCTCCGCCGGGCACTGCGTGCCCATCCTTGCCACGGCTGCAGCGAACGTGAGGACCACGCACGCTGGGCCGAGCGCTGGTGGAAACTGCGCCATGAAACTGATGGGCTCGTCCGCCAGATCCAGGGCCGTACCAATACGATCGCGAAGACATTCGACCGCGTGTGCGACGTCCTCGCCGCTTACGGTTACCTCCAGACGTCCGACGCCGGCCATGTCTCCATCAGCGCGGACGGCCAGCGCTTGCGCCGCATCTACGGCGAAAAAGACCTGCTGATCTCCCAATCCATACGGCAAGGGGCCATCAAGGACCTCGACGCCGCCGAGCTGGCTGCGCTGGCCAGCACGATGGTCTACCAGGCCAAGCGCGATGATCGCGGCCTGCGACCCAAAATGCCGTCGGTATCCCTCGAATCATCCGTGGACATCGTGGTGCATGAGTGGTCTGCGCTGGAGGACGTCGAGGACAAGAACAGGCTGCCATTGACCGCTGAGCCGGAGCTGGGACTTGTGTGGCCCATCTTCAAATGGGCCAAGGGCCGCCATCTTCAAGAGGTTCTCAGCGGCACCGACCTCGCCGCAGGCGACTTCGTGCGCTGGGCGAAGCAGGTGATCGACCTGCTGGACCAGATGGCCAAGATTCCAGGGCTCGAACGGCGCCAAACGAAGATATGCCGCGAAGCGATCGATCTGGTCCGCCGCGGCGTCGTAGCGTATTCCAACGTCTCCTGACCCACCACAGATTCCCAGCAAGGAGCATTTCCATGACCCATCCAGGCGTGCCCGCCGATACCCGGCCCCGCAAGGTCACAATGTACCGGAACGGCTCCGTCTACACCGCCGCTGATCCCTTCGCGACCGCAATGCTGGTTGACGGAGACACTGTTGCCTGGGTCGGTTCGGAACAGGCAGCTACGTCGATTGCCGATTCTTCGATGGAAGTCATCGATCTGCGGGGAGCCTTGCTGGCGCCCGGTTTCGTAGACTCCCACATGCACCTCACGGAGACCGGAATTGCTTCCGATTCCCTCCAACTGGCCGGTGTCCACTCGGCACGGGAACTGCTCGACGCCGTCGCCCTGGCCGCCAGGGATCTTGGCGCGACCGGCGCCGTACTCGGTCATGGTTGGGATGAGTCGGTGTGGCAGGAAAGGACGCTGCCGCCGCCAGAGGAGCTCGACCGTGCCGCAGGCGGGCGCAGGGTGTACCTGGCGCGCGTGGATGCGCACTCGGCGCTTGCCTCATCCTCCTTGGCATCCGCCGCGGGCCTGGACGGCCTTGACGGGTACGACGGTTCCGCGCACGTCCTAAGGGTCGCCCACACCGCCGCGCGGCTGGTCGCCAGGCAGTTCCCCGACACCGAACGCCGCCGATACCAGGAACTGGCCCTTCGCGAGGCTGCGGCCAACGGCTATGTCGCATTGGCCGAAATGGCGGCCCCGCACATTTGCAGTGTGGAAGACCTTCGGATGTCTACGTCGTGGAACTCGGAATCGCGGAACGGGGGTAGGGCAGGTGTCCCCGGAATCCTTCCCTATTGGGGCGAACTGGCCACATCCGCCGAGCATGCCGCTGCCATCCTTGAAGGCTTGGACGTGCCCGTTCTTGGCCTGGCCGGCGACTTGAACATCGATGGTTCCCTCGGATCGCGAACGGCTGCCATCAGTGCAGACTACGCCGACGCGCCGGGCCACCGCGGAAGCCTCTATGTGTCCGTCGACGAAGCCGCCCGCCACATTGCGGCCTGTTCGACGCTCGGTATCCAGGCAGGCTTCCACGTCATTGGCGACGCGGGCCTGAAGACGGCGCTGGATGCCTTCGACCTTGCCGCGTCGGAAGTGGGGGAGCAGCGGGTCCGTGCCGCTGCGCATCGCCTAGAGCACGTGGAAATGGCGGATGCCGGCGATCTCGCCAGGCTTGCGAAGTATTCGATTACAGTGAGCGCGCAGCCCGCTTTCGATGCCGCGTGGGGCGGGGCCGGAAAACTGTACGAGCAGCGCCTGGGGGCGCGAAGCCTGGCCATGAACCCGTTCGCTTCGTACTACTCCACCGGCGTGCCGGTGTGCTTTGGAAGCGATAGCCCGGTCACCCCGTTGCGCCCGTGGTCCAGCGTCAGGGCATGCTTGGAGCACAGCAATCCGGATCAACGCATCTCGGCGCGGGCTGCATTCCTGGGACACACCCGGGCCGGTTGGCGGGCCAGCAAGGAGCGCAATCCGCTCATGGGGCAATTGGTCCCCGGCGCCCCTGCAAGTTTTGCGGTGTGGGAAGTCGAAGAACTGATGGTGCAAGTGGCCGACGACCGCGTCCAGTCCTGGTCCACTGATCCACGCGCGCGAACGCCCCTCCTCCCCGCGCTGGACAGCGGTAGCGATCCCGCTTGCCTGCAGACCGTGCGCGAAGGCCAGGAGATCTTCACGAGTGAAACTTTGCGGTCATAGTTGCAGATAGCTTGCTGGTCCTGAGGGCCCCTGACCTGCGTGTATGAATAAAGCCCCAGCTCAGGCGGCGCTTGACAGGATTTGTGAAGTCCGTAGCATTTGAGGTCAACAGGCTGCCACAGGGAATACCTGGTGGTCTGGCCGCGGTCGGTTCCGTCGTCAAAATCAGTCAACGGACCCGTTTTCCAAGACCGGGGCACTCGTAGTGGGCAGGTCCACTGTGCTGCAGAAAACGGTTCGGCCTCGACTTCAACACGCGGGCCGGCACTGGACCTGGGCTTGTGGACCTGCCCGCGGCCAAGAGCGACCGGTGTGGCGGACGCCACAGATGGCTCTAGGTACGTCAAGTTGTCGTCCTATAATGGAGAGTTGCGCCTGAATGCCAGCCACGCTGCTGCTCCGGCCCACTGACCGCTCCATCAAGGAAAGGCCTCTTCTTGCGTGTCCTGACGATCATCCCCACGTACAACGAGCTGGAATCGCTACCCAAGACCCTCGGACGGCTGCGCGCGGCTGTACCCGCCTCCGACGTCCTGGTTGTCGACGACAACAGCCCTGACGGCACGGGACAGCTCGCCGACAGCATCGCCGCCGAGGACAGCCAGGTCCATGTCCTGCACCGCAAGGGCAAGGAAGGCCTCGGGGCCGCGTACATTGCCGGATTCAAGTGGGGTATGGCCGCCGGCTACGACGTCCTCGTTGAGATGGACGCTGATGGTTCGCACCAGCCCGAGCAACTGCCGTTGCTGCTGGATGCGATCAACGACGGCGCCGACCTCGCCATGGGCTCACGCTGGGTTCCGGGCGGGGGCACGGTGAACTGGCCGCTCTACCGCCAAGCGATTTCACGCACGGGCAGCACTTATGCCCGGCTCATGCTCGGCTTGAAGATCAAAGACATCACCGGAGGCTACCGTGCGTTCCGCCGTAGCACCCTTGAGGCGCTCAAGCTGGACCAGGTCGAATCGGTTGGCTACGGCTTCCAGGTGGACCTGGCGTGGCGGGTCGCCAAGCTTGGCCTGAAGATCGTCGAACGCCCCATCACCTTCGTGGAGCGCGAGCTCGGGGCCTCCAAGATGAGCGGCAACATTGTTGTTGAGGCCATGATCAACGTCACCAAGTGGGGGCTGGCTTCCCGTTGGGCCGCGTTGACCGGAAAGAAGACCCAGGTCTCAAAGTAGGCCACAGTTTCAAAGTAGGCCAAACAGACAAAGGCCGGGACTCAGTGAGTCCCGGCCTTTTCCGCGGTTCGACTTCTGTAATTCGGCGCTATTTGACCAGATTCAGCCAGCGCTTGCGGCCGCGCCTACGCACGATCAAGGTTCGGCCCAGCCAATTCCGGACCCGGAGTGGCCCCGCGCTGGCCAGGGCTGGCGGTGAGATTTCCGGCGGTCCGGATGCTGCCGGCTGGCTTGGGCATAGGTCTGTGATCAGTCCCATTCCCGCGCATGCCCGCACTTCGCGGATTCCCACCACTGCGGCACGCTTGGTATCAAAATCCTTGGAGACTGCCATGACAGTCCCGTCCGCGGCCTTCAACCGGAACCTATACCGGTCCCGGCCATCGACAAAAAGTTCAAACTTGCCTGCCATTCGCTGACCTCCCCCAATAGAGACACGTGGTCCTTAACGGACCGTACCCGGAGGTTACCAAAAACGCAAAGCACCCTTAGCGTTTTTCTCTGCCGTGCCGTGCCGTGCCGCGCCGATGCCCGATCCGCTGCATGTGGTTGCCGGATGGAGTCCTGGCGTGTAATTTTGGCGATACCAAGTAAGCTTAGTATTACCCGCCACCGCCGGGACCGCGGTTCAGCAGGAGGTACAGCAGTGGGTATCGGATCATCCATCTTCCTTATCGCCATCGGCGCCATTCTGGCCTTCGCCATCCCCGGAGATGTCGTGTCATTCATCGACCTCCATATGGTCGGCTACATCCTCATGGTCGTCGGCGTCATCGGCTTGATCGTCTCCCTCTTCGTGTTCGGCCCGCGCCGGACCCGTCGAATCAGCGAAAGCCGCGCCACAGTAGACCCGGTCACGGGGGACCGCATCGTGACCCGGGACAGCCGCGACGGCGGAATCTAGCAACAGTCGTTGCCGTCCGGCCCGCCCGCGGGGGACCATCGAGGCTACGTCTTCGGCGGCGGGATCTAGGAGGAAACCGATCCCGTGCTGGTTTCCGCCGACGGCTCGGTGAGCACCGATATCTATCCGGGCTCCGAACTCAAGGGTGGGTTCACGGTGCTGGAACTGCCGACGCGCGGGGACGCGGTCGAGTGGGCGAGGAAGATCGCGGTGGCCTGCCGTTGCCCGCAGGAGCTCCGCGAGTTCATGTACGACCCGGCAAGCTAGTCCGTCCTCAGCTCAGGCACCGGTTCCTAACCGCCGTTACCTTTGCCGCTGCCCTTGTGGCGCCCCGGGGCCGGGGCCACAGGAACCGGCGCAACCGGCGTCGATGGCTCAACGCTCGCTGAGGGCGTTGGCGTAGGGGTGCTGGGCGTGGGGGTGGGAGTTGCCGAGACGGACGGGTCCGGGGCGGCGGGAGCAGGCGGCTGGAAGGCGCTCACACCAATGACCACGAGGGCGGTGGTAAGAAGTGCGGCCCCGACAGCCCATGCCGATCTGCGCGCGCGGCTTAGCGGTTTCCCTCGCCGTTGGCGCCTGTTTCGTGCGGGCGTCACGACGACGGAGCCATCGCCCGCGCTTTCGCTCGCCATTGCCGCGGGCTGCACCCGCATCTGGATGGTTGCCTTGGCTGTGCGGGGCGGGCGGTCGGGCATGCGGGGAAGGGTCTGCGTGGCTCCGTTGGCGCCAACGGGCGTCGCCGCTGGGACGCCGGAACTGAAGGCACTCCGGAGTGTTTGCTCAACCTCTAGTGCGCCAGGCCGTCCAGAAGGCTGAGTCGATGTCATGGCGGTGAGGAGCTCAATCCACCGCGTCCCAAGGGCCTCCGGCACACGGGGTGGCCGGTGGAGCCTCGCAACGGCCGACTCCACACTGGTTCCCGGGTACTCGAGCTTTCCGGTCAGGCATTCGAGGAGGAGAAGTCCAAGGGAGTAGATATCGCTAGCCGGTCCGAGCGCAGAGCCGGTGGCCTGTTCCGGGCTGAGGTACGCGGCGGTTCCTACCATGGTGCCTGTTGCGGTCAGGCGCGTTCCCTCGATGATGCGGGCGATTCCGAAGTCCGTGAGTTTGGGCCGGATGGGGGACCCTACGGGAGCATCAGCCAGGAGGACATTCGCAGGTTTGATATCGCGGTGGATGATCCCGCGCCCGTGCACATACCCCAGGGCCGAAGCCAGACCTTCTCCGATGTGGGCTACGTCCTGGGTCTCCAGCGGACGGCCCCGCAATCTGGCATGCAGGTCCGGTCCGTGAATCAGTTCCATGGTGAGGAATGTCCGGGGACGCTCCGGGTCCCGGTGGTCAGTGCCGGCGTCGAAGAGAGTCACGAGCGAGGGATGGTTGAATGTCGCCAGGAGCCGCATCTCGTTTTCATGCCGGGCAAGCCCATCGGGACCTCCCAGCAGGGGAGCAAAGAGTTTCAGCGCCACGTCGCGGCCTAGCCTCTCATCCTGGGCCCGGTACACCGACGCCGTCGCGCCGCGGCCAATCAGGGTTCCCAGCCTGTATCGACCTGCTACAAGAGCACCGCTGTCTCCAGTGACGGGATCATCCGGCACGGTCACGCCTCGCTTTCTTCGAACCGACGGAGCCCGTACAGTCTAGGCCCCCTTGCACGGCCATGGACATTCGTCCCCTCTGGGGTAATCGTCCCGCGCAGAGGGAAAGTTACGGATCCGCCGAAAGTTCTCCCGCAAGGTGAACAGCAGGTTAACAAAGGCTCGATCCGCCGTCCGAAGGGCTGAAATCCGGCCGCTTATGTGCCTACGTTGGCTGCGGGAGTTCCGACTACCGGAACGCGCGGTGAGGCAACCGCAACCCAGTCCGTGAAATATCCAATGAGCAATCAAGAAGAGAATTCCGGAGGTCTCCAATGCCTATTCTGACCAGCCTTGCAGCCAGTAAAGCCGTGATCACCATGATCACGGCGGGCGCCATCGCAGCAGGAGGCGGCGCCGCCGCCTTTACCAGCATCACCACCACGGAAGTGCCGGCCCCTGCGTCCACCGCATCCGGCAGCCCGTCGCCGTCGGCGGCTCCGGTCTCCCCGACGACAACAGTTCCCCGGACGACGGCGGTGCCTCCTGCGAAGGCTCCCGAGACGGAGCCCTCGGGTCCATCGTCGTCGGCTCGCGCAACTGAGGAGCCAGCTGAGCAGGAGCCCAGCGCCCCGGCGCCCGCTCCGAGTTCACCAGCACACATTCCTACCGAGGCATCACCTTCGTCCGAAACCCCGGCGGTTCAGCCCGCTGATCGTGACGACAACGGAATGAAGGAAGCCAAGGACGACGACGCTGGCCACAGCAAGGCGGACCACGAGTCCAAGGGCGAGGACCAGCACAAGCCGGACCGTGCCCACGCTGAGGGCAACTCGGACGCCGATAAGCGCTAGGGGTTCCCCGCCAGAAGGCTGGCTCCGGCGCCCGCATCCCTTAGCGGGAGGGTCGATTCGGCCCTCCCGCTACTGGATGGTGCTGACACCGGGGGCAACGCCGGAGTAGCTTGACCCCATGGCTACCGAAGCAACAACTCTCACCGTTGACGGACCGAACGGTCCCCGAGAAATACGGATCTCCAGTCCTAGCCGGGTCCTTTGGCCGGAGCTGGGCCTGACCAAGCTGGATCTCGCGCGGTACTTCGTTGATGTCGGAGAAGCATTCATCTCTGCAAACGGAGACCGGCCGGTCTCGCTGCAGCGCTTTTCGGGCAACATCGACGGCGAACAGTTCTTCTCCAAGAATCCGCCCAAAGGGACACCGGACTTCATCCGATCCGTGAAGGTTGTCTATCCGAGTGCGCGCTCGCATCCCCAATTGGTGCTCGATGAACCAGCTGCTGCCGTGTGGGCCGTCCAAATGAACACGGTGGTCTTTCACCCATGGCCCTCACGGGTCGAAAACACGGACAACCCTGACCAACTGCGGATTGACTTGGACCCGCAGCCCGGAACAGATTTCGACGACGCGATTCGCGCTGCCCTTGAGCTGAAAGACGTTCTCTCGGAGGCCGGGCTGACTACATTCATCAAGACTTCCGGAAACCGTGGGCTCCACGTCTATGCCCCGATCGAGCCCTCGCATGAGTTCCTGGACGTACGGCATGCCGTGATTGCCGGCGCCCGGGAGCTCGAGCGCCGAATGCCGGACAGAGTCACCACGGCCTGGTGGAAGGAAGAACGGGGTGAACGGGTGTTCGTCGATTTCAACCAAGCCAACCGTGACCGGACCATAGCCGGCGCCTACAGCCCGAGGGCGCTCGCACATGCTTCCGTCTCGTGTCCCATCACATGGGACGAACTCGAATCGGCGGATCCAAGGAACTTCACCATCCTCACCGTGCCCGGCAGGTTGAAAGCCGTTGGCGATCCGTGGAGTGACATGAATTCCAAAGCGGGGAAGATCGACATCCTGCTTCAATGGTGGGAACGCGACGTCGGCGCGGGGCTCGGGGAGATGCCGTTCCCGCCTGACTACCCAAAGATGCCGGGCGAGCCGCCGCGGGTACAGCCGAGTCGAGCGCGCCGCACGACTGGCTGAAGGGCGAAGCCTTGCTGTGCATCATGGGAAAACAGTGGGAGAATTAGGGCTGGACCAAAACGGCCGGCGGCGCATCTCGCCTGCTGAGACCCAGGTGAGTCCCCCAGTGCGCCGTCGGTCCTGACATTGATCGACCTGTTACGCCGCGCCGGTCCATCTGGGCGCGGTTGCCGCTCGCCGGAGTTCCCTGGCGCGGGTGCGGAATCCGTCGCCCGTCTTGCGCGGCTCCTCACATGTCTGCGGAATTGCGCCGTGCGGAACTGTGCTCTGGGGAATTGCGCTCGGACGAACGGTCGCGGTGGATTCCCGTACGCTCGCCGCCGGGCAAAGGTCGGTGACCAGTCCCATGCCTGCGCACTCCCGCGCGGCGGCGATGCCGGCGACAACCGCGTGCTTGTCCTCGAACGGCGCCGAAACAGCTATGACCACTCCGTCAGGTGATTTGAGGCGGAACCTGAAAAAGGACTCCCCGTCAACAAACACTTCGAATATGCCGGCCACTGCCACCCTCCCGGTCTGCGGATCCCACCGGTAGCGACTTCGCTACCGAGCGGGACGGAGCATCGCTGCATTCCTCGTCCGCTGCTCTGGTTGAACAACCACCGTGAATCGTTTATCACGTGATATTCAGTCTGTGCTAACTCCGTTGAGGCTAACAAGACCGGTTGGGTAAACGCTGTGTAAAACGTGTGCAACCCCCGGGCCGCAGGTAACCCAGGACAAGCGAGTCAGCTGCCGCTGGCCCGATTCATCAGGTGCTCTAGCAGGGCAAGTTCCGGGAATCCGGGGTGTCGGGCAATGCTGGACCGGAGTTTTGCCCGGAGATGTTCTCCGCTAGGCTCGGTTCCGCTCAGGACTTCGTCGATGATGTCCTGCGCTTGCTCGCGCAGGCCTGCGAGGCTGTCACATCCGCCCGCGGAAACCCGAACCGGCTCCGGCTCGACTAGTGGGTCTTGAGACTCCAAAGGTTCCGACACTGCCAGCTCCTGATATTTCATCCCGGCAATTCCCAGCTGAGTCCGGAATTCGCCCCCATCCACTCTCGATAGTAATGAGGGCGCCCGGATTGTTCACCGCTTAAGGATCAGAAAGATGAATATGGCATCGAAACGACGATTTGTGACGCGAACACAATTGCGGCCGTCGCGTTGTTGCTTGTCAGTCCATGACGAGGTCGCGTGCGGCCGCGGCAATGTGGCGTGCGGAAATACCGGCTGCGTTGAGCAAGTCCTTGGGTTCGCCGGAACCCGGAAGTTCCCTGACGGCGAGCAGTGCCATATGGAGTTTGGGGGTGTTTGCACTCGCGAGGGCTTCAAGGACGGCCGAGCCGATGCCGCCTTGCGCGTAGTGGTCTTCCGCGACAACAATCCGGCCACCGGTTTCGAGGCACGTCCGGCGCAGAGTGTCGACGTCGATCGGCTTGATGGAGTAGAGGTCGATGACGCGGGCTTTGATTCCTGACTCGGCGAGCTGCTCGTTAGCTGCGAGGCATTCGTGGAGTGTGACGCCGGCGCCGACGAGCGCTACCTGGTCGTCGGGGCTGGCTCCGTGGACCTTGCTGCCGCCGGGGGAGAACTGCTCGTCCGGTCCGTAAATCACGGGATAGGCTCCACGAGTGGCGCGCAGGTAGGAGATGCCGGGCATGTCTGACATGGTGCTCACGAGTTGCGCAGTCGAGGGGGCGTCGGCCGGATAGAGCACCGTGGAACTATGCACTGCCCGCATGGCTGCAATGTCCTCCAGTGCCATTTGCGAAGGACCATCCTGCCCGATTTCAACGCCCGCATGTGTGCCGACGAGCCGGATGTTCACCTCGGAGACTCCGGCCATGCGGATAAAGTCGAATGGCCGCGAAACCAGGAAAGCCGCGAAACTTGAGGCGAAGGCCACGTAGCCGCGAACCGATAGGCCGATGGCGGCGGCAACGAGTTGCTGCTCGGCAATGAAAATTTCGAAATACCGCTCAGGGGCCACCTCCTTGAAGTCCCCGGCGTGGGTGGAATTCCCCACCTCTCCATCCAGGACCACCACTTCGGGTCGGGCCGCAAGCGCGGACACGGCGGCGCCGAAGGCGGCCCTGGTCGCCACCTTATCGCCAACCTTCCATTGCGGCAGTGTGACCGCAGCTTGGGTGTCCGGCGTGATTGCCGGCGTACCCGGTTCCGGAGGGCGGGCGGTCACGTGGACGCTGCTTGGCCCGCCAAGGGCGGCTATGGCTTTCTCGCCCATGTCTGCCGGTAACGCTTTGCCGTGCCAGCCGTTTTGGTCTTCGATCTCAGGCACACCTTTGCCCTTGATCGTCTTGGCCAGAATGACCGTCGGTTTGTCAGGATCGCTGCGCGCCCGGCCCAGGGCGTCGTCGATCTGGCCAAGGTCATGACCGTCGATGATGAGGGCTTGGGCCCCGAATGCTTCTACGCGCCTGGCATAGCGGTCCATGTCCCATTGCAATTCGGTCGGACCGTCTTGGCCGAGCCGATTGACGTCCACCACGGCGGTGAGGTTGCCGAGTCTGTAGTAGGCCGCCTTGTCCAGGGCCTCCCAGATGGAACCTTCAGCTAGTTCGCTATCTCCGCACAACACCCATGTATGGAAAGGCAGCTTGTCCAGGTACCGTCCTGCGATACTTACCCCGACGGCAACCGGCAGCCCTTGTCCCAGCGAGCCGGTAGCCACATCAACCCAAGGCAGCACCGGGGTCGGGTGGCCCTGGAGTCGGGCGCCGAATTGACGGTAGGTGTTTAGCAGCTCATCCTCATCGACTACGCCCACGGCCCGATACATGGAGTACAGAAGGGGCGAAGCATGTCCTTTGGAAAAAATGAGGTGGTCGTTGTTCGGCAACGACGGGCGTTCCCAGTCGTAGCGCAGGTGCCGCGTGAGGAGGACGGCCATGAGATCCGCGGCCGACAAAGACGATGTGGGGTGACCCGAGCCGGCGCGGGTGCTGCACCTGATGGAGTCCACACGCAATTGCGTGGCTAGTGCCCGGATGAAATCCGCATCTCCGGCCTCCAATGGTGCGGGCTGCATTTCTTGGTCTTTTGACATCTCAGTTCCCTTTCATTCACTCCGAGCGGGCGGCCTGTCCCACTCGGCGGGACTACACGATCGTGAGGGGCGGCTCTCCCAAAGGTCGCGAGCGCGGGAAGGGCAGGTCCGGGTCCCGCGTTGGGTCGGGAGGGAACTCGCTCATTGTTTGCTCACTGCTCGGTTGAACGCGGTGTTTCTTCCGCGGTGTAGTCGCCTTGGATCCGTTCAGCGGGGAGGTCCGAGACGCGCTCGGTGCCGTAGTCGCCCTCGGTGTACTGCCCGACGTGGGGTTCTGCCCCGGCGTCGTCGACGTCGCCGTCGGCCATGGAGCCTCGCCAGCCGCCCGTCTCGTAGCCGCGCGCCTCGATGAATTTCTTGAACTTGTCGAGGTCGGCTGAAACCCGCAAATCGTCGATACCTACCAGCGAACCCGCCTTTTCGGCGAGGCTCTCAGGCTCCCATTCAATCTCCACACTGACACGCGTGCTATCCGAACCAAGCGGCTCGAAACGTACAGTCCCTGCATGGCGCGGTCCATCAATGCTGGCCCAACTGACCAGCGAATCCGGAACCTGCTCAAGGATTTGGGCGTTGTAGTCGCGCTTGACACCTCCGACATTGGTGGAGAAATGCAGGGCGGTCTCGTCGATTTGCTCGACCGCTTCGACGCCCTTCATGAATTCCGGGAAGGTTTCAAACTGGGTCCATTGGTTGTAAGCCACTGAAACGGGAACGTCCACGTCGACTATTTGACTAACGGTAGCCATGTTCATGCTCCTTGCTTGAGCTTGTTCCTGCCGGGATTTGTCGCGAATACGTTTTAGCCAGCGTCGAATGTTTCGCCGTCGTCGTCCTTTGGCGACTTCTCCTCGGGCAGCCCTGTTGCGTCGCCCTTCGGTTCGGACGAAAAAGACTTGCCGGGCTCGGAGGGTTCCGTGTTCGAATCGTCCAGCTCGGCATCGGGCGAGGGCACGGCGGCTGAACCGTCACTGTCCTCCTCTGACGCCGAAGCGGCCTCTTCCTTTCGTTGATCCGCCTGCGGAGGCTCGCCTCCTGGCAATTCCTGTTCGGGGGTCGGAGTTCCGTAGCCGCCGTATTCCGCTTCCTCGGCTGCGTGGTGCTGGTCCATGTCCGCGCTGTCCTTTCCGTGCTAGTTGAACCTTGATGGAAAATCAGGAATCGGCTACCAAGAACCAAGGCCAATTGAGCCTGCCACCACATCGAAACTAGTTGGCCGGGCGGACTATTGTCCATGGATTTAGGAAAATCGATCAGCAAACTTACTATCCTTATCCAAGCGGTCTACACTGGGCCGCTTTGGGTCCCGAATTAGGGTTGCTGGTTTTCTGGCTCCTTGCCTGATTCTGGTTCTGGCCGGCGGCCCGAGAGCAACACTGGAGAACCAGCATGAGTCCGGTCGTCATGGTCGCCAGGACCACCAACACGAGGTGCAGCCACTTTTCCAGTTCGGTCAAGGTGCTAAACCGTTGCTGGAACGGAAGGGTCAGAAGGAAGCCTCCAATGATCTGGGCACCCGTCTGCAGGACGCGTAGTTCTTGGAGAAGCTCATTCCAGTTGCGGTCCATCCGCTGATCCTCGGACTCATGCCTGGTGTCGGCCTGAGCCCCAGGCGGCAACGGATCCTCCGGGTGGCTCACGACGGCCGCGGCAGTTGGCAGCCTGTCACAGGGTCTAGTCCCATGTAGTTCAGTGGACCGGCAACTATATTCAAAGAAATCGTTGCGAACTGGGAGCACTGCGCGGGAACCGCGTTGAAGTAGCCCCGCTGGCCGGCGGCTACCGCTCCTATGACGAGCCAGATCGCCACGATCAGCCCGAAAAACGACCCGAATCGCATGGCCTTCGACCAACCTCTCATCAATCCCGAATATCATAAGCTTACTTATTATGTGCGGCGTCGGCCACAAGGCGGAACCGGTGCGGCGGCGGAAGCACAGTCCATCGAGGAGGGCCGCAATGGACGGGCAACTATGGATTTGGATCGTGGTGGCGATTGTAATCATCGCGCTGATCGTCGCCGTCGTCGTTTTTGGGCGCCGCGCGAAGACCGCGGCCGACCGCAAGCGCGCCGCGGAGCTCCGCGAGAAAGCCCGTGCCGATGCCCTCGGAGCTCATGAGCGCAGCGCTGAGGCCGCTCGAGCGACGGCCGACGCCGCCCGTGCCGAGAGCGAAGCGGAACGGTTGCACAAAGAGGCTACGGACAAGCAGGAGGCTGCCGAGCGGGCCAATGAAGTCTCGCAGGACAGGCTGCGGCGGGCAGGGGAGTTGGAACCCGATGCGGGCGGCCGCTCGGACAGGGACGACGGCGAAACCCGACGGGAGCGCGACGACGACCAAGGCGACGAGGAGGGCCGAGGTCCGAGATCGTGAGCCAAGAGCAGGGCCTAGTCCGGGCGCCGGGGCGGCCTTCGTCGCGAGTGTGATCGCTCTATACCATCCGAAGCGGTTACATGTAACAATTGTGGCATGGGAACGGTGAAGGATCGAGTCAGTGAGTATCGGCGCCGGATGCGGGAGCAGGGCTTCCGGCCTATTCAGGTGTGGGTGCCGGACACCCGGGCCAAGACGTTCGCCGAGGAAGCGAGGCGGCAGAGTGCCATCGTGGCAGAAGCGGACCGGCATTCAGATGATCAGGACTTTGTCGACGCCGTTTCCGTATTCTGGGACGAAGAGGAGTGATCCGCGGCGAGATCTGGACGGTCGCTGGCGGCGTCTTCGCCTCGAAGCCACGTCCGGCGCTGGTCATTCAGGACGATCGCTTCAGCGATTCGGAGTCCCTGACCGTGCTGCCAATGACATCAACCCTCCGGGACGCCCCTTTGTTACGTATCCCGGTGACACCCTCTGACCTGTCAGGACTAGTCCGCGAAAGCCACATCATGATCGACAAGATCACCACAGTGCGCCGGTCCAACGTCCAGTCCCGCGTAGGGCGCCTCACCTCTGGCCAGCTTGTGGAAGTGGAACGGGCGCTGTTGGTCTTCCTCGGGATCGCATAGCTGAGGGCGGTCCAGCTGGTGAATCGACTGCACCGACATTGAGGGGAACCGTGTGGTGGATGCAGCACGGTCTGAGGTCCTCGCACTTATTGGCCTGGGCCCTATCCGGTCTTGTGTAGCGGACGAAGTAGTTCGCGGCCCGCGCCTGCGCCAGGGGAATGTCCTGCGGGAGCGGATCGAGCTTTGGACGGACGGAGGGGATATGGTCCCTTGCTTGTTCCTTCGGCCAATCGATGACGATCATCAAGTGGGTGCCGTGGTGGCGGTCCACCAACACGCCGGAAACTATGCCCTGGGAAAGAGCGAGCTTGCCGGGCTTGAAGGTGACCCGCAAATGGCTTTCGCCGCCGAATTGGCCGAGTCCGGCGTCCCGGCGCTTGTCCCGGACCTCCTCGGATTCGAAGAACGTCAGCGTGACGCAGTGGACGGTCGGCTAGCCGAAAACCGCGATGCGCAGGATCTCCTGGCTGGTGGGTCAACGCTGCAGGGCGTCCACACGAGGGATATTGCCATGGCTACCTCGTGGCTTGAAGCATGCGATGACGTGACCGGACCCCTCGGGATAGTCGGTCATTCCTTGGGCGGTCAAGTGGGGCTATTCAATCTCGCTTGCGATCCGCGACTGCGTGCCGGGGTCCTTAGTTGCGGGATCGGGACACTTGAGTCCTTCGAACGTGAGGGCATTTCCCATAACCCGGCCTGGTTTGTGCCCAATCTTCGCAAAGCCGGCGACGTGCATCTGGTGGCTCAAGCCATCGAAAACCAGCGTGTCCTGATCGTCGCCGGACAGGAAGATCCGCTGTTCCCGTTTCAGGACGTCCAGAGCCTCGTCAGTTCCTTTCGGGAAGGCGTCGCCGATTTCGTTTCCTTCGACGGCGGCCACGCTTTTCCGTCCGCTCAGAGAGGACACGCCGTTTCGTGGCTGAAGGCCAGCCTGATTGCAGCCCAACCAACGCCCTAGACAGCAGTCACACTCCACCTGCAGTAGGTGCGGCTTGAGCTTGCTCTGCCATTTCCTGGGTAGCGGCCCAGCTCGCGAGGAGGCGCAGGGCATCTGCAGAGGGGGAGCCAGGCTCCGCCGGGTAGATGAAAAGGGAGAGGCCGGTGTCCGCTGACAATTCCATCGCCTCGAACAGCAGACGGAGTTCGCCCACCACGGGGTGATGGAAATGCTTGAAACCGCTGTAGTGGCGGCGGACGTTGTGTGCGGCCCATCGGGTGCGGAATTCATCGCTGCGGGTAGAAAGCTCTCCCACGAGGTCGCTCAGTCCGCGGTCGAAGGGGTCGCGGCCGGCCTCTGTGCGGAGGATGGCCACCATGTTGTTGGCAGCGAGTTCCCAGTCCGGGAAGAACCGCCGCGCCCGTTCCTCATCCAGGAAAATGAAGCGCGCGTAGTTGGCCGGCCGGACCGGGTTGACGTACATCTCGGAGTGCAATGCGTGGCCGAGCCTGTTGGCGGCAAGAATGTCCATGCGTGCATTGCGGACAAATGCCGGCGCATCAGTGATGGCATCAAGGGCAAACTGGACACTTGGCCTGACCTGTTGTGGTGCCGACCGACGCTGCCGCTTGCTTGTTCCAGCGGCGCGGGCCAGATCGAACAGGTGTGCGCTCTCAGCTTCGTCAAGGTGCAGAGCCCTAGCCAATGCTTCCAGGACGCTTTCAGACACTCCGGCAAGGTTCCCGCGCTCGAGCCGGGTGTAATACTCAACGCTCACCCCGGCCAGGGTTGCGACTTCTCCGCGACGGAGCCCGGGTACGCGCCGGTTGCCGCCGGACGTCGGCAGTCCCGCCTGTTCGGGGGAGATCTTCGCACGCCGGGAAGCAAGGAAATCGCGAGCGTCGTTCCGGTTGTCCATGCGATCAACGATAGTGACATTTCTGCGCCGGAAGGGAGTCCCTGCCAGTACCTCTATCAGCGGACATTCCCCAGCAGCGGTGATGGCCCCGGCGTCGTCCGAGACCCGGCGTCGTCCTAGAAAATGTGGAAATCTCCGGCGTCGGCGTTCGCGGACGGATACACCACAGGTTCCCGCCCCAACTCAAGCAGGACGTCGTTGATGCTCATTTGTCCGTCCAGTTGCACGGCCGGGACGAAGGCGGTTTCGGATTCGACTTCAGCGGTCATGGATCGATCTTATGTGCGGCGGGGTGCGTGGACGCGCTGAACACGCGGCGTTCAGGGTATGACGCCGACGGCGGCATTGTCTTCGAGGATCATGGCTTCTGGGATGCGGCGGCGGAAGGGGAGAGATCGGACAGCGTGAGCGGATGTGTCGGCGCCTCCGGGAAAGGGTAGCTGGTAGTCACGCCTAAGTCCGGATTGACGTGGACCAGTGCTCCGGCGGGCAGCTCACTCCACTCCGGATTGTCATCCATCGGTTCGGTGGCGATGAGGACGTGGCCGGAACGGGCCAGATCCTTGCTATGCGCGCGGATGCGGGGGCTCCGTGCGTCGAGGGGAGCCGCCTCGTCGGAGCGGGCAGGCAAGCGTTCCAGGATGTGCAACTCATGCGTGTCCGGAAACCTGACTGCCCAAAGGTCGCTCGCCGTCGTCAGGATGAGGTTCAAGCTGAACACTGGAAGCTCCTTGGCGATCCAGCTGATCGCTTGTGTGATACTTTCACCGACGTCGCCATCTGCTCGTCTGCTCTCCGCAGTGATCAGCGCGAAGAGGCGCTCGCTGTCGGTCTGGCCCTCCACCAGATCCGCAACTCCGAACTCAGCCAGCCGCCGATCCAGCCGTTCAAGATCGCCGAAGGCGCCGTTGTGGGCTAACAACCGCCCGTCCTGCTCGAACGGGTGCGTGTTGACCATGGTGTGCGCACCGGTGCTGGCATACCGCACATGGGCCAGGAACGTCGTGCTCTTCAGGACCCTGGCCTCACGCGCGAAGGCGTGGTCCTCCCATGCGGCGAGCGGCTGTTTGGCCACGTGGGCCTTACCGTCACCGTCAAAGGTGCCTATGCCGGCGCCGTCGGGCTCGCGCCGGCTCTGGTCAGCGAGGCTGTCCGGTGCGTCCAAAAGCCAAAAAGTGGCCCGGACTGCTTGCGAACCGGCATGCAAGCCGAACAATCGGCACATGGCACGCATCCTTCCTTGAAGCGGCTTACGTGAAGCTGCTGGCTAGTGGTGGAACGCCTGGGTTTGCCCACCGGCGGGCATCGGTGCAGTGAGGCCGTCCAAGTAGGCGACTTCCTTCTTGAGATCCGCCAGGAAACTGGAGGCGAGGTCGCGAGTGAAACCGTTGCGGACAACGATCCGTTGGACAGTGATCTCGCTCAGTCCCTCCGGCATGGGGTAGGCGGGGACGAGCCATCCATTCATCCGCAGCCGTTCGGACAAGTGGTGGAGGTTCCACTTCTCCGTGTAGCCGTCGGCGAGTTGCCAGGCAAAGACCGGAATGTCCGATCCGTCGCTCCACAAGGTAAACGACTCCATCGCCCCTATTTCACCGGAGAGGTAGAGCGCCACGTCCTGGGAGGTTGCCTGAACGGACTTGTATCCCTCGTATCCGAGCCGAAGGAACAGGTAGTACTGAAGGAGCACCTGGGCGCCGGGCCGTGAGAAGTTCAGGGCAAAACTGGGCATGTTCCCACCCAGGTAGCTGACATGGAAGATCAAGTCCTCGGGGAGCGCTTGCTCGTCACGCCAGATGATCCAGCCAAGGCCGGGATAAACCAGGCCGTACTTGTGGCCGGATGTGTTGATCGAGGCAACCCGCGGCAGGCGGAAGTCCCAGACAGTCTCGCGCTGCAGGAAGGGCGCCACCATGGCACCGGAGGCGCCGTCGACGTGGATCGGAACATCAAAGCCGTGCTTTTCCTGGATTTCGTCCAGCGCCGCCGAGATCTTTTCCACGGGTTCGTAGGCCCCCGTGTAGGTCACGCCCATGATGGCTACAACGCCAATGGTGTTCTCGTCCACGTACTTGTCCAGCTCGTAGCCGTCCAGCACTTGGTGTTCCTTTGATACAGGAACGTACCGGGCTTCCACGTCCCAGTAGTTACAGAATTTCTCCCAGCACACCTGCACGGCCGAGCTGAGGACCAGGTTTGGTTTGTCTGTCGGGAGGCCGGCCGCCCGCCGCGCGTGCTGCCAGCGACGCTTCAAGGCCAGGCCGCCCAGCATGCAGGCCTCCGAGGAACCGATCGTGGAGGTGCCGACGGACTTGGCGGGATCGGGTGCGTTCCACAAGTCTGCGAGCATCCGCCAGCAGCGGGTCTCGATCAAGGCCGTCTGGGGGTATTCGTCCTTGTCGATCATGTTCTTGTCGAACGTCTCGGCGTACAGTTTCGACGCTTCCGGTTCCATCCACGTTCCAACGAACGTGGCCAGGTTCAGGCGGGAGTTGCCGTCCAACATGGCTTCGTCGTGGACAACCTGATAGGCAGTCGAAGGGAGGGACTCCCCGTCCGGAATGGTGAACCGTGGAAAAATACTGGATTCTCCCGGTCGGCTGAACACCGGATTCAGCTCAACTGCAGTGTCGGGTTCATGGGCTGATGTTCGGTGTGACCTATTGATGGTTCGCTCCTTTGACTCGCCGCAGCGCCGGCCGCTGTAGTCGCATGGCCCGCCAAGGCCCCACGCTACCGCGGGTGGCCGCCGTGCCCAAGCCCTTCGTTGGCCATCATTACTAAAGGCATGGTTCCCGCTCGCGTCCGGGGGCATAATCTCAAGTAGGGCCGGCTACGGTCCTCACTGCCAGGCCGAGAGAGGTCTCCTCATGGCGAGCAGAAGAGCCAAAAGGCGATGCGATGGCGCGCGGAACCGGCACCCCGGCGCTGGTGGGACTGGCCGTCCCAAGCCATTGCGTTCCACGCCAACCCGAACGATGCATCGCCCAAAACCGGGACGTATGACAACCCGAATCCTTTTAACAGTGCACAAAGGTGCCGTGTTCGGCCGCGGACGGAGTCTGTCACCGCGGCACGACGATAGGAGAAAAAGTGTCGAATCAGAGCAGCCCCGAAAGTTCAAACCCCCAGCAAACGCAAAGCGTTCCGCTGCCAGGATCAGAGAGGGCTCCCGCTCCGGGCGTCCGGGACATTCTCGGTCCCGTTGATCCTTCCCGCCGGATCGAGGCGACGGTAATCCTGAGGCGCCAGGAAGAAATGACCGAAGTTCCGTCCGCAGCGCTTTCGCGGGACGAACTGGCATCCCGATACGGCGCATCGGCCGCAGACCTGGATCTGGCTGTACAGACTTTCGCGAACCTAGGTCTCGACGTTGTGGAGCAGGACGCAGCCAGCCGCAGGATTCGGCTGGCTGGAACTGTCGAGCGGATGAGCAGCATATTCGGGACGTCCCTTGACGAGCTGACGAGCCGCAGCCCGGACGGCGCCGCTGTCACCCACCGGCATCGCACCGGAGAGCTCCAAGTACCTGCAGCCCTCGACGGCGTCGTAGTTGCCGTCCTCGGCCTTGACGACCGGCCGCAGGCCCGGGCCCAATTCCGCGTCATTCCGCTGGCCGCGGCCGGTACCAGCTACACCCCGCCCCAGCTGGGAAAGATCTACAACTTCCCCGAGGGAACTGACGGGACCGGCCAAACCGTAGCCATCCTCGAGCTGGGCGGCGGGTTCGGGCAGCAAGACCTTGACACTTACTTCCAGGGCCTTGGTATCGCCACGCCGAACATCTCCGCAGTGGGAGTCGACGGCGGGGCCAACCAGCCGGGGCAGGATCCGGCGGGCGCCGACGGGGAAGTCCTGCTCGATATCGAAGTGGTCGGCGCCTTGGCGCCAAAGGCCAACATTGTGGTCTATTTCGCTCCCAATACCGACGCCGGGTTCCTGGACACGATTGTCGCAGCCTCCCATGCAAACCCCGCCCCAGCCGCGATCAGCATCAGTTGGGGCCAGAGCGAAGACGCCTGGACCGCCCAAGCCCGGACGGCCTTCGACCAAGCCATGGCCGACGCTGCGGCCCTCGGAGTGACGGTGACAGCCGCAGCCGGGGACAACGGCAGTGCGGACGGCGCAACGGACAACAAGGATCACGCCGATTTCCCGGCGTCGAGCCCTCACGTGCTGGCCTGTGGCGGAACCCGCCTTCAAGCAGACACCGCGACAGGTGTCATCAACGCGGAAACTGTCTGGAACGACGGCCCCAACTCGGCTACCGGCGGAGGATACAGCGACGTCTTTCCGGTTCCGTCCTGGCAATCGGGCATCTCTGGACACGCCAAGCACAAGCCTGCGCCCAAGAAGGCCGGAAGGGGCGTGCCCGACGTCAGCGGTGTCGCAGACCCGCAGACCGGCTACCAGGTGCGCGTCGACGGGAAAGACATGGTGATCGGCGGAACCAGTGCGGTGGCCCCGCTCTGGGCGGCTCTGATCGCCCGGCTCGCCCAGGCAACCAACAGGCAATTCGGCCTGATCCAGCCACTGCTCTACCAAAACGGCACCCAACCGGCGTCGGGCTTCCACGACATCACTACCGGCTCGAACGGAAGCTACCATGCCGGGACCGGCTGGGATCCCTGCACGGGCCTGGGCAGTCCGGACGGGAGCGCTCTCCTGGCATTGCTGCAGGCCAAGCCCTGACCGCCCATTCCGCGACAAGATTCAGTAGGGCCGAACTCAAGGGCCACCGCCGACTAAGCATTGGTGTGCAGGCCAGGAAACGGCACGCCCGTGCCTGCTTTGGCTGCCCCTGCTTGAGCGGATACGATGGACGATGGCTGGCTGTGGTCCCCGTACGCCACAAGCTATGAAGCCTTATCAATGAACAGGAGACACCCGTGTCAGATGCCCAGCAGATCACCCTCATCGTCGATGGCGAAGAGACCAAGGTGACGGAAGGGACCACCGGCGCGGAACTCTTCTTTGAGCGCCGCGACGTCGTAGTGGCCCGTGTCGACGGCGAACTCAAGGACCTTGACCAAGTGCTGCCCGAGGGCGCCCAGGTTGAAGGCATCACCATCGACTCGCCGGACGGCCTGAACGTCCTGCGCCACTCCACCGCACACGTCATGGCCCAGGCCGTGCAGCAGCTTCGTCCGGACGCCAAACTCGGAATCGGCCCCTACATCACTGACGGCTTCTACTTCGACTTCGACGTCGCCGAGCCCTTCACTCCCGAAGACCTGCGCCAGCTCGAAAAGATGATGCAGAAGATCATCAACCAGAACCAGAAGTTCGTGCGCCGCGTCGTCACCGAAGACGAAGCCCGCGAAGCCATGAAGGGCGAGCCCTACAAGCTGGAACTGTTGGGCAAGAAGAACGACGCCGCCGACGCCGGCGAGGGCGTCAACGTCGAGGTGGGCGCCGGGGACATCACCATCTACGACAACGTGGACCGCAAGAGCGGTGACAGCGTCTGGTGCGATCTTTGCCGCGGCCCGCACCTGCCCAACACCAAACTGATCTCGAACGCCTTCGCCCTGACCCGCTCCTCGGCGGCATACTGGCTGGGCAACCAGAACAACCAGCAGCTGCAGCGTATCTACGGCACCGCCTGGCCCACCAAGGACGCGCTGAAGGCCTACCAAGAGCGCATCGCCGAGGCCGAGCGCCGCGATCACCGCAAGCTTGGCGCAGAGCTGGACCTGTTTTCCTTCCCGGATGAGCTGGGTTCCGGCCTGCCGGTGTTCCACCCCAAGGGCGGGATTATCCGCAAGGCGATGGAGGACTATTCGCGCCAGCGTCACGTGGACGCCGGATACGAGTTCGTCTACACCCCGCACATCACCAAGGGACACCTCTACGAAGTTTCCGGCCACCTTGACTGGTACAAGGAAGGCATGTTCCCGGCGATGCACATCGACGCGGAATTGAACGACGACGGCACCGTGCGCAAGCCCGGCCAGGACTACTACCTGAAGCCGATGAACTGCCCCATGCACAACCTCATCTTCCGTTCACGCGGCCGCTCCTACCGGGAACTGCCCCTTCGGCTCTTCGAATTCGGCTCTGTGTACCGCTACGAGAAGTCCGGCGTTGTCCATGGGCTGACCCGAGTGCGCGGCATGACACAGGACGACGCCCACATCTACTGCACCCGCGAGCAGATGAAGGACGAGCTCACCACCACCCTGAACTTCGTCCTCGGCCTGCTCAAGGACTACGGACTGGACGACTTCTACCTTGAACTGTCCACCAAGAACGAAGACAAGTTCGTTGGAGAGGACGCCGCCTGGGAGGAAGCCACCCGTACCTTGGCCGAAGTAGCTGAGGCCTCGGGGCTGGAACTGGTTCCGGATCCAGGTGGAGCCGCTTTCTACGGTCCCAAGATCTCGGTGCAGGCCAAGGACGCGCTGGGCCGCACCTGGCAGATGTCCACCATCCAGCTGGACTTCAACCTGCCTGAGCGGTTCGAGCTGGAGTTCCAGGCCGCCGACGGCACCCGCCAGCGTCCGGTCATGATCCACCGTGCTTTGTTCGGCTCCGTGGAGCGTTTCATGGGCGTACTCACCGAACACTACGCAGGGGCCTTCCCCGCCTGGCTTTCGCCCGTGCAGGTGGTTGGCATTCCGGTGGCGGAGGCGTTCAACGACTACATGTTCGACGTCGTTGGCCAGCTCAAGGCCGCGGGCATCCGTGCCGAGGTGGACATTTCCTCGGACCGCTTCCCGAAGAAGATCCGCACTGCGAGCAAGGACAAGATTCCCTTCGTCCTTATTGCCGGCGGAGAGGACGCAGAGGCCGGTGCCGTGTCGTTCCGCTTCCGTGATGGCAGCCAAGACAACGGTGTGCCCGTTGCCGAGGCCGTCCGAAGGATTGTGGACGCCGTCAAGAACCGCGAGAGCTGACGAGTCGGACACCGCGGGGGGCAGGAAACAGTGCAGGAGAACACGGGCGTGACAGCTGACTATCCGGGCGATGCCGAAGTGACTGACGACTTCGGCCTGGCAGGTGTTCCCGATGCCTTCCAGCGCCTGTGGACTCCGCACCGGCTTGCCTACATCAAGGGCGGTCCCAACCAGTTCAAAGATCAGGACGACTGCCCGTTCTGCGTGGCTCCGAGCCGCACGGACAAGGAATCCCTCATCGTGCGCCGCGGCAAGACGTGCTACGTGGTGCTCAATTTGTTCCCTTACAACCCTGGTCATTTGCTGGTGTGCCCGTACCGGCATGTTCCGGACTACACGGACATTACCGTGCAGGAAACAGCGGAAATGGCGGAGCTCACGCAGACCGCAATGCGGGTGCTGCGAAAGGTGGCAAACCCGAGCGGCTTCAACCTGGGCATGAACCAAGGTGTGGCCGGCGGGGCGGGAATCGCCGCCCACCTCCATCAGCACGTAGTTCCGCGCTGGGGTGGGGACGGAAACTTCTTCCCGATCATCGCCCAGACGAAGGCCATCACCCAGACCCTTGACGAGGTCCGCCAACAGGTGGCCGACGCCTGGCCGGAAGATTCGGATCTGTCCGGGGAGACGGATGCTTAATCGGCACGCCCGCGGGTTTTTCACCGGGCTGTTCTCGCCCCTTGCCCGATTCCTGCTCAAGGTGGGGGTCTCGCCTGACGCCGTTACCGTCATCGGCACCGCTGGCGTAGTTCTCGGCGCCCTGATTCTCTACCCCATGGGCCAGCTCTGGTGGGGTTCGCTGCTGATCGCCATCTTCGCTTTGTCCGACGTCGTAGACGGCATCATGGCAAGGGAGCAGGGACGCAGCGGCCCTTGGGGAAACTTCCTCGACTCCACGCTGGACCGATTGGCAGACGGCGCCATTTTCGCCGGCGTCGCAATCTGGTTCTTCACGGGCGGCGGGAACAGCGCGATTGCCATTGCGTCCCTGGCCTGTTTGGTGCT
Source organism: Arthrobacter sp. B2a2-09 (assembly GCF_027587375.1). Classification (GTDB taxonomy): domain Bacteria; phylum Actinomycetota; class Actinomycetes; order Actinomycetales; family Micrococcaceae; genus Arthrobacter. The sequence goes on along the minus strand of NZ_JAMXIC010000028.1, from coordinate 607 downwards.
CGGAATGGTGGTTTCGTACGCCCGTGCCAAGGCTGAATCGCTGGGCTTCTACGCCAATGTGGGCATCGCCGAGCGCGCGGAGCGGCTCATCTCGGTACTCCTAGTCACAGGCCTGACCGGACTGGGGTTGCCCCCCGTCGTCTTGCTGGTGACCCTTGTCGTACTCGCCGCCGCCACGGGCGTCACAGTCGTCCAAAGGATGGCGGCCGTCCGCGAACAGGCGATGGCAGACGTCGACGGCGGGACGCCCGCCTAAGCGGTGATTCGCCCGCGCCTGCCCTGCTTTTGCGCGACGGCGGTCAACCCCCGTGTCGGTGGCCGGACCGCCATAGCAGCTTTATGTCCGGGTGGGTCTGAAGTGGTGGTTGCGTCGGGGTGTTTGGCGGGGGTCGACGTGGGGCGGGGGTTTGAACCATGGCACGCCGGAGTCCGTGGTGATGGTCCATTGTTCTTTGTGGATGACGTGGTGGTGGTGGCTGCAGAGCAGGACGCCCTGGTCGGTTCCGGTGGTTCCGCCGTGGGACCAGTAGGTGATGTGGTGGGCTTCGCACCAGGGTGCGGGGATGGTGCAGTCGGGGAAGGCGCAGCCTTGGTCGCGGGCGATGAT
>NZ_JAMXIC010000027.1 GCF_027587375.1 Arthrobacter sp. B2a2-09 | reverse complement strand
TCATGGACCTTCCCCACCCCACACGCCGGACTCCGGCCAACAGAAAAACCTGTCACACAAGAGCCTGACACACAGGGGAAAAGGGCCTTAAAGGTGAGCGAGCGTCAGACGGTGCGGACGACGTCCTCGTAGGCGAACTTCGGCTTGGCTTCGCCGAAAGCGTCCGGGCCCGGCTGGCCGATGTTGACCACGAGGAAGCTCTTCTGGTCCCCGGCCGGGAAGAACTCGGCGTCGATCGCAGCGAAGTCGGCACCGGTCATGGGGCCGGCAGCAAAGCCGAGGGAGCGGACGGCGAGGATGAAGTAGCCGGCCTGCAGGTGGGCGTTGTTGTTGCCCGTGGTTGCGGTGAACTCAGGGTTGGCGTCGTACATGGCCTTCGGGGCGGAGTAGACCGGGAGGAACTTGTCCCACTGCTCGTGCCAGGCGGTGTCGTAGGAGAGCACGGCGACCAGCGGAGCAGAGGCGGTCTTGGCCTTGTTGCCCGGAGAGAGGGTCTCGACGAGCTTGGCGCGGGCCTCGTCCGAACGGACGTAGGTGACGCGCAGCGGCTGGGAGTTGAACGCCGTCGGGCCGAACTTGGTCAGTTCGTAGATGGCCTGTGCCTGCTCCTCGGAGACCTCACCGGCAAAGGAGTTTGCAGTGCGGGCTTCGGCAAAGATGGCGTCGACTGCTGCGGCGTCAATCACTGCTTCTTCATGGGCGATCGTCATTCGCGTACCTTTCGCTGTGCCCGCAGCCATGGACGGCCGGGCGCTAATGCTTTCCATGGTTGCAACTTCAACTTCCCCTCGCCTCTTCCCGTGAAGCCACGTGACGTTCCACACAGCGGAATCGGCAGCCCGTCCGGGCGGTAAGGTTGCACCCGGACAATCACAACTTTCAGGGAAGGCTCCCGTCGATGAGCATGCTCGGAACCAAATGGAAGCTGCACGGCAACGGCAAGACGATCCGGCCGGGACACGTGGTGGCACCCGAGGAGCGGCTGGCGTGGCCGCTGACCATCGGCGTCGGCATGCAGCACGTCGTCGCGATGTTCGGAGCCACCTTCCTGGTGCCCATCATCACGGGCATGCCACCGGCCACCACGCTGCTCTTTTCCGGCATCGGCACCCTGCTGTTCCTGGTCATCACCAAGGGCCGCGTACCCAGCTACCTTGGTTCGAGCTTTGCCTTCATCGCCCCCATCCTGGCGTCCCAGCAGCAGTTCGGCATTCCCGGCGCGCTGGGCGGAGTGGTGCTTGCCGGCGCCGTACTGGCGCTTGTCGGCGCAGTGGTGCAGAAGTTCGGCGCCGAGTGGATCAACCGGACGATGCCGCCTATCGTCACGGGCGCAATCGTGGCCCTGATCGGACTGAACTTGGCACCCGCCGCAAAAGCGAACTTCGACAAGGCCCCGGTCACCGCCCTCGTGACGCTGGTGACGATCATCCTGGTGAGCGTCCTCTTCCGCGGAATTCTGGGCCGCCTGAGCATCCTGGTGGGCGTGGTGGTGGGCTACTTCACCGCCATGACGCGCGGCGAAGTGGACTACTCCAAGATGGACTCGGCCTCGTGGATCGGCCTGCCGCACTTCCAGGCTCCCGAGTTCCACCTCGGCGTCGTGGGCTTGTTCGTGCCGGTTGTCTTGGTGCTCGTTGCCGAAAACGTGGGCCACGTGAAGTCCGTGGCCGCGATGACTGGACGCAACCTCGACGACGTCTCCGGCCGCGCGTTGATGGCCGACGGCGTCGCGACGGTCCTCGCCGGATTCGGCGGCGGCTCCGGAACCACGACGTATGCCGAGAACATCGGCGTCATGGCAGCCACGAAGGTCTACTCGACGGCGGCCTACTGGGTTGCCGGTGCCTTCGCCATCCTCCTGAGTTTCTCGCCCAAGTTCGGCGAACTGATTGCCACCGTTCCCGCTGGCGTGCTGGGCGGCGCCGCGACGATGCTTTACGGGATGATCGGCGTCCTGGGCGTGAAGATCTGGGTGCAGAACAAGGTCAACTTCTCCAACCCCATCAACCTGACCACGGCCGCCGTTGCTTTGATTATCGGGATTGCCGATTACACCTGGACCATCGGCGAACTGAAGTTCACGGGCATCGCTTTGGGTTCGGCCGCTGCTTTGGTGGTCTACCACGGCATGAAGGGCCTGGCCCGTTGGCGGGGGACGGTTGCCGAGCCGGAGATGGAGACGGCAGGGCTACCCCCGGCGGCGAAGGCCGCGATGAACGCCGCGGCGAAGAGGGCGGGGAAGAAGAAGCCCTGAGCATGCCCCCTTCTAGCGGCAACCAATGGACATATTGGCACTATGTCCATTGCTCGTGACCAACGGGGAGCATGCTCCCAAGTGGGTTCGGAGCCATACAGGCGCTACCCGTCCTTTTTGCTACGAGAGGCGCTTGCGGACGATCTCACTGACCGCCTTGCCGTCGAAGCGGCCAGCGACCTTTTCAGTGACCGGCTTCATGACATAGCCCATGTGCATCAGGCTCAACTCCACGCCGTCGGCCCTCAGTGAGGCGATGGTCTCGTCAACAATGGACTCGACTTCTGCGGCGATCAGCGCTTCCGGCAGGTAGGCCTCGATGACCTCGGCATCCGCGATCTCCGTGGCGGCACGCTCGGGCTCGCCGGCCTCCTCGTAAAGGCGGGCGACCTCGTGATACTGGGAAGCCTCCTTCTGCAACATGGCCGTGATCTGGGCGTCGTCCAAGTGGATGGGCGCCTGGCCGGCTTTCTCGCGGGTGTCGATCTCGCTGAGGACGTTGCGTGTGGCGTTCAGGGCGATGCGGTTGCCATCCTTCATATGGCTGACGACGTCTGCGTGCAGCCGCTCTTTCAAGGTGGACATGGTGTGCTCCTCGATTCGATGGTGCCGTGCTGGCCGGCTGCCAGCCCGGCAGGCGGTGACGGCGTCCCGGGCGGGGTCGTCACATCGTAGGTGCATGGCAGAAGTCAGAGCCATGCTTTGTACGTTAATTATCTGCCCGGTGACGCCGTCCAGCCCCTTTGAGCATGCCCCCTCCACGCACTCAGGAGTGGACATATTCGCACTATGTCCATCCCTCGCAGCCAACGGATCGCATGTCCCTTGGTGGACCGGAGCTTAGACCCCTTCGAGCACCTGGCTCGTGACCCAGGCGAGGTACTTGGCGGCATTCGCCACGGCGTCGTCGGCGTCGGGCAGTCCGTTCTTGCGCTGCGCAACGTCGAGCAACTGCGCCGCAGCCACTACTCCGTGACCGGCCAGTTCCTCGGGCGTCACCAGGATCCTGCCGGCCACCACAATCACGGGAATGCCGTGGCCGTGAGCCGAATCGGCCAAAGCTATGGGTGCCTTGCCTGTCAGCGACTGCGAGTCCATGGAGCCTTCGCCGGTGATCACCAGGTCCGCGCCGCCGAGCTGTTCGGGAAGCCCTGTCAGTCCCGCCACGAGTGCGAACCCACCTTCCAGCGTCGCCTGGGTGAAGGCCAAGAACGACGCCGGGAATCCGCCAGCCGCTCCGGCGCCGGGAACGTTGACGTCGTGTCCGCCCGTCTCGCGCAGCAGGGACGCCCAGTTGCGCAGGCCGGCGTCGAGCAGTTCCACCGCGTCCTCGTCCGCGCCCTTCTGCGGGCCGAAAACATGCGCAGCGCCGTCGCTGCCAAAGAGCGGATTCTGGACGTCGACGGCGATCCGGAACCTCACAGCGGTCAGGCGCGGATCCAGCCCGGAGACGTCGAGGGACACGACGTCGGCGAGCGAGCCTCCGCCGAGCGGAACCACATTCCCGGCCGCGTCCAGGGGCTTGAGCCCGAGCGCACGCAGGGCGCCGCTGCCGCCGTCGGACATCGCGGAACCGCCCACGCCGAGCACAATCTCGGTGGCTCCGGCGTCAAGGGCCGCGGCGATGAGCTGGCCGCAACCGTAGCTGTGGGCGCGCAAGGCGTTTTCGGGCGTCGGCTCCATGTGTGCCAATCCGGACGCTTGCGCTGTTTCGATCACCGCGGTGGCTCCGCCGAAAGCATTTTGCCGGATGGCCCACGCGGCGCCCACTGGTTTGAGAATGGGGCCGACGACGGCGTTGATGCGCTCTTCGTAGCCTGCCGCCACGGCCGCTTCCAGTGTTCCCTCGCCCCCGTCGGCGATGGGAAACTGCGTCACCACGGCGTCCGGATAGACGCGCAATGCCCCTTCGGCCATCGCCGAGGCTGCTTCGGCGGCGGTGAGGGAACCTTTGAACTTGTCCGGAGCAATCAGGATGCGCATGCTCCCATCCTGCCAGCGGGGCTAAGCTTTTCGCAGATTCGTGCACGGAGATGTCGAAAACAGCCCACGCCGTTCGTATAGAGGGTGAGACGCGGGCAAGGTGCCGGCGCCACATCCCAAGGAGGAACAGTCATGTCACGCTATCTGCTCAGCATCTACCAGCCCGACGGACCCATCCCGGAACCCGAAGTCCTCAACAAGATCATGGCCGATCTTGACGTCCTGAACCAGGAAATGCGCGACGCCGGCGCCTGGGTTTTCACGGGTGGCCTGCACCCCGCCAGCTCCTCCACGGTTGTGCGCGTGAACTCCGGCGAAATACTCACCACGGACGGCCCCTTCGCAGAGGCCAAGGAACACGTGGGCGGCCTGTGGGTGATCGAGGCCCCGGACCTGGACGTGGCGCTTGGCTGGGGACGCAAAGCCGCCCAAGCCACCACGCTGCCTATCGAGGTTCGGCCGTTCGCGGGCTACCGGGAATAGTTTCCCCATGGTCCATATTTCGGAGATCGGACAAATATTCCGCGAAGAGTATGGACGCTCCGTGGCGGTCCTGGTCCGCGTTTTGGGCAGCATCGATGCCGCTGAAGACGCGGTCCAGGACGCCTTCACCGAGGCCTTAGCCCGATGGCCTGATGCCGGGCTTCCGCCAAGCCCGGCCGGCTGGATCATCACTACCGCCCGCAACCGCGCCATCGACCGGCTCCGCCGCGAGGCATCCGGCAGGGAGAAAATCGCCCAGGCCGCCCTTCTGCACGGCGATGAACAGGGCGATGAACACGGCGATGAAACCGACGGAATCGAGGTGGATACCGTGCAGGACAACCAGCTCCGGCTGATCTTTACGTGTTGCCACCCCGCCATCAACCGGGCCGCGCAGGTGGCGCTGACACTCAAGCTCCTGGGCGGGCTCACCACCGCCGAAATCGCCCACGCTTTCCTCGTCCCCGAGCCAACCATGGCCCAGCGCCTGGTGCGCGCAAAGGGCAAGATCCGCGACGCCCACATCCCCTACCGGGTACCGAGCGGGGCCGAGCTTCCGGAGCGCTTGAAGTCCGTGCTGGCCGTCGTCTACCTCGTCTTCAACGAGGGCTACACGGCAAGTTCGGGGGCCGGGCTCGTGCGCGAAGATCTCTGCCGCGAGGCCGTACGCCTGGGCAGGCTCATCATGGAACTCATGCCCGATGAGCCCGAAGCCAAAGGGCTCTTGGCCCTCATGCTTCTGCTTAATGCCCGCCGCGCAGCCCGGACAACTTCCGACGGCGGCCTGATGCTCCTCTCGGACCAGGACCGCGGACTCTGGGACAGGGAGCTGATTGCCGAAGGACAACTCTTGGTCCGGCAATGCTTGAAGAGAAACCAGCCCGGCCCGTACCAATTGCAAGCCACCATTAACGCGGTGCACAGCGACGCCGCACAGCCCACGGACACCGATTGGCGCCAAATCCTGGCGCTGTACGGGCAACTCCTGGCCATGGAGCCGACGCCAGTGGTCGCTTTGAACCGGGCCGTTGCCCTCGCGGAGGTGGAAGGACCCGCCGCGGGGCTTGCCGCCGTCGACGTCCTTGAACTGGGAAACTACTACCTGTTTCACGCCGTGCGCGCGGATCTGCTGCGGCGCCAAGGCCGCAACACAGAGGCTGTCGCCGCCTACCGGGCAGCGCGGGAGCGCACCGACAACGACGCCGAGCGAGACTTCCTTGAAGCGCGCGCCCGCGCGCTCACCACCACTGGCGCCGGCCTTGCAGCACCAACTTCAGACGATCAGCACGGTCGGTGACCAGGCCGTCCACACCCATATCCAGCAGCCTGGACATCTCGGCGGAATCGTTGACCGTCCAGACGTGAACCTGCAGCCCAAGCCGATGCGCGCGCAGCAGGAAACCGGGCGTCACTACCGTCAGGGGTCCGTAGCGGACCGGCACTTGGAGGGCATCGACGTCGTGCAGGATCTTCCGCAGCCAACGCTCTGGAAGAAGCGGCCCCAGAAGAGTGAAGGCTGCGTTGCAGGCGATTCCAGCTGAAGACGCCGTTCGGCGGCGAAGCAGGCGCAGGACCGCTCGACGACGGCGGTCGGAGAAGCTCGCGATCAGAACGCGGTCATGGGCATCGAGTTGTTCAATGACCCCGGCGAGGGCCTTGACGGTGTGCCAATCCTTGACGTCGACGTTCAGCCGCGCCTCGGGGAATTCCGTCAGGACGTCTGCCAGGAGGGGAATTGCTTCGCGGCCGCCTATGCGGGCCTTGGCGACCTCGGCAGCGCTCATGCTGGAGATGGGGCCGTGGGCGTCTGTGACACGGTCCAGGGTGTCGTCGTGGAAAAGGAGCACCACACCGTCGGCAGTGGTGCGGGCGTCGGTTTCAAGATGGGTGAATCCGAGCTCAAGCGCCGCCTTGAATGCCGAGGCAGAGTTCTCAAGGCCATCCGGTGAAAATCCGCGGTGCGCGAAGGCAAGCGGAGCGGATTGTCCGTCCGGGCGACTGAAGAAGGGCAAGTGCGAGCTCACACGGGTAGCGTAACCCGCCCGCGACCCGGTCAGGATTCCTGCGGGACGATCTCCACGCCGTCGCCGCAGTGCACCAGTGTGCGGCCGCGGCCGCCGTCGAGGTTTACCCAGACCACGCTGTGGTCACTCGAAACGGCGTCCACCTGGCCGGGGTTCTCAAACCCGGGCGCGAGCTTGACGCTCACGCGGTCTCCGCGGCGCAACTGCTTCCAATGTTCAGCCGGCACTGCGCGGCGAACCGGGGCCTCGGGCCACCCCGTCGTCTTCCTCTTGGCCATCATGTCCCCTGTGATCGGCATCGAATATGGCAAGAGCCTACGGGGAGTAGTTGAACGGCAGTTGGACTGAAGCTGTGTAATGGGTGAGCGGTCCCAACCAACTAGCATTTGTTGTCGTTTAGAGGCCTGAAAACGACGTCAACTGCGAGTCAGTTGGGGCGGAAAACCAGGCGAAAGTCCCGCTACACCCGCAGGGAAGCGAGCTTTGCCTCGAGAATCTGGGCCACGCCGTCGTCATCGAAATGCGGGGCTTGCTGGCCGGCGGCGTTGATCGCCTCAGGATGGCCGCTGGCCATCGCGTAACCGTCGCCCGCCCAGCGCAGCATCTCGACGTCGTTGGGCATGTCACCGAAAGCCACCACATCCGCGGCGTCGATACCCCGGGATGCCGCATATTCGGCGAGTGTCACGGCTTTGTTGATACCGGGGGCGGACATTTCCAGGAGTGCCGTCCGCGGAGCGGAGTGGGTGGTTTCCACGAGATGCGCGACGGCGGGCTGGACCTCTGCCAGGAAATCATCCGGAGTGCCGCTGCGCGTCACGGCAAGGAACTTTACGACGGCGTCGTCCGCGGTCAGCGTTCCATCCAGCCAAGTGGGGGTGAACTCCGCCAGTAGCTCACTGGTCTCGTTCTCGATGAACCCGGGCTCGAGGTGGAATCCCGTGAGTGTTTCGGCCGCGAACAAGGCGTCGGGCCGGAGTTGCTTGATGATCCGGCGGGCCTCGAGCAAAGACTCGATGCTCAAGGCATTGGCCGAAATCAGCTTCTCCGCTTCAAGGTCCCACACCACGGCCCCGTTGGAGCAAATAACGATGCCGCTGTGGCCGATCTGCTCGCGGAGCGGGTAGAGCCAGCGCGGCGGCCGCCCTGTCACGAACACCACCTCAATGCCAGCGTCACGGCAAGCATGGAATGCGCGGATAGTGCGGCTGCTGATCTTGCCGTCATGTCCAAGGATGGTGCCGTCAATGTCACTTGCTACGAGCCGCATTATGTCAGTCTACGTGGGGGCGGCCGCCGTCGACTTCGCCCCAAAGCTAACGCCGCTCGAAGTGGCCCGTGATGACGGCCCGGCCCACCGTGTGTGAAACCAGCTTGCGGACGAGCGCTTCCGTGGAGGCACCGGCGTCGAGACCGAGTTCTTCGACGTCGACGGCGTGCACGGCCACAATGTACCGGTGCGGGCCATGCCCAGGCGGAGGCGCAGCCCCCAGATAACCGGGGAAACCGGCGTCGTTCTTTAGTTGAAGCGCTCCGGCCGGCAAGTGCGGACCGCCCTGAACGCCCGCGCCAGCCGGCAAGGAGTTCGTCCCGGCGGGGATGCTGACCACCGCCCAGTGCCAGTAACCACCGGCCCTCGGGGCATCGGGGTCGAAGACGGTGACGACGTAACCCTTGGTGCCCGCCGGGGCTCCGCCCCAGCTCAACTGGGGGGATTCGTCCTTGCCGCCGGCCACGCCAAAGCGCTTGCTCGTCTGGGCGCTGCTGAGTGTGTCACCGTCCTTGAGCGACTTGCTGGCGACATCGAAGGATGGGACATCTGGAAGGTCTGCGTAGCTCATGGCTGCCTTTCGACGCTTGCCCCGGACTCCGGGACGCCCAGGGCGTTGAGTTCGGCACGGGTCGGCGGGTTCGCGCCCGGCCGGGAGACCGTGATTGCCGCCGCGCGCGCCGCATGGTTGAGGATCCCCTCGAGCACTTCGGCGGGCATGGCGTGCAGTTCGTCGCGGTTTTGTGCCCCTGCCAGTCCGTGGTCAACGATCCCCGAGAGGAGCGCGGCCATGAAGGAATCGCCCGCGCCCACCGTATCTGCCACCTCTATCTTTGGGGCGTCCACCCGGGCCTCGCCCGCGGCCGTGACGCCCCAGGGGCCGTCCGCGCCGCGCGTGACCACCACGACGGCGGGTCCCCCACTGCCGCCCAGGCCCAGCCAGCGCCGGGCCGATTCCAAGACGTCGACGCCGGGATAGAGCCACTCAAGGTCCTCGTCGGATGCCTTGACCACGTCGGCTAGCGCCACGAAACGCTCTACCTGGGCGCGCGCATAGTCGCGATCCTTGATGATGCTGGGCCGGCAGTTGGGATCGAAGCTAATGGTCGCGTTCGGATGGGCATGCTCGACGGCGGCAAGGACATCCGCAGCACCTGGCTCCAACATGGTGGCAATGGAGCCCGTGTGCAGGAGCGATGTCCCCTGAAGCATGAAAGGCAAGCGCGCGGCGAGCCCGGGAAGCTCCCACGCGAGGTCGAAGGTGTAGCTGGCAGCGCCGTCGTCGTCGATCAAGGCGGTGGCCACACTGGTGGGACCCTCGTCCGGCGGCAGCGGAACCATGACGGAACTGGAGCGCAGATGGGCCGCGATCGAGTCCCCGTAGGCGTCCTTGCCGAAGCGGCCGATGAACTGCACGGCGTGGTCCAGCCTGGCCAGACCCACGGCAACGTTGAGCGGACTGCCGCCCACGTGGGCGTCGACTCCCGAGGAACGCTGGACGACATCAACCAGCGCTTCACCTATGACTGTCAGCATGGGACAACTCTGCCACGCGGATGTGGTGCGCGTCTCGCGATGACAGCCGGTGACTTTGTCGGCAAACCGTCACACCAGCAGCCGCTGCACCAACTCCCGGCACTTCTTGTACGCAACCGCCCTGGGGTCGATCAGGTCGAAGTGGTCGCCCGGCACCTTGAGGAACTGGGCCGCGCCTCCGGAAGCGGTGGACGCGGCAACGTAAGCCTCGGACTGGCTGCACGGGACATCCTCGTCCGCAGCAGCGTGGACGGCAAAGACCGGGACGGCGATAGGGAGCGAACTCATGGGGTCCGCATAGATATGCCGTTTGGGGTATCTTACCGAGTCGCCACCCATCAGGTTGTCGACGGCGCCGTTGCTCAGGTTGAGCCGCTCGGCGTCCGCCAGGTTCAGCAGACCCGATTGGCTCACGACGCCGGTGAGCCGCACTGCCGCGCCGTTGTCATGCCGATGGAGCTGCCGGTCGGCGTCCGGGGCGCCGATCCTGGAGAGCTTTTCCCGCCCGGCTGCCCAGACCGCGAGATGGCCGCCTGCGGAGTGTCCCAGTGCCACGACTTTGTCCAGATTGAGCTCATGCTTGCCGGCAATCTCGCCCAGATGGTCGATCCCATCGAGGACATCTTCGAACGTATGCGGCCAGCCCCCGCCGTTTCCCGCCCTCCGGTACTCAAGGTTCCAGGCCGCAATTCCATGCGCAGCGAGGTCCCGGGCAATTGGCTCACCGAGTTCCGCGCCGTACTGGGAGCGCCAATAGCCTCCGTGGATCACCACCACCACTCCGTCGGGTCGACTGCGGTGTGGCTGCAGCGAATTGTCTGGTACGAACAGCTCGCCCCATTGACTGGAATGCTCGCCGTAGTAGTACTTGTGCCGCTTCATCGTGTCCTCCTTTGTGCCGAGCCTATCGCGGAGGAGCGGTGCGTAGCGGGAACGATGGTCTGAGGATCAACTGGGAGCCTTCCTGAAGCCACTGCCCGAGCGTACCCTCAGGGGTGAAGCGCTACCCTCGCTTCGCTCCCGTATTTTCGCGGGAAAGCTTCTTTACCCGGAGGTGATTTCAATGATCCGTCGTATCTCCGCGTCGGTTCTTGTGGCATTGACTTTGAGCGTGCTGGCTGTCGCTTCGCCAGCGTCGGCGGCAAACCCGCCTGGAACTGGAAAGCCTAATCAGTCCTGTCAATCCCTCGAACCAAACACCCCGGGCAACGCCGCCAACAGCCCAGGATCGCCTTTCAATGAACCAGGTATCAACAGCATCAACGGCGGCGTGGGAGGACAGCACTACTCCACCAATTCCCAATACGATGTTGCCTGCTTCCAGGTGTCGCATCACTAAGGCCTGGTCTAACTCCCATTTCGCTGGTGCGGGCCGGCTCCGCTTCACTGTCGGCCCTCCCCCGTAAGCTGGAGGCATGGCTAGCAATTGGGACAGCTTGGATCCTCGGCTGCGCGAATCAGTACAGGCGAATGTGGAGCTCTACGAACGCGTCCGGCCTGCCCTGAAACTCGTCACCCGCGACGTCCTGTTGACCCTGCGGGACATGCTCAAGGACAGCGAGTCCGTTCCCCTCTTCGTCACCGGACGCACCAAGACGGTCGAATCTTTCCGGGAGAAGATTTCCCGCACCGAGGTGCCCCTGGAGGGCGGCCCGCGTGTGCTGAAGTTCCCGGACCCGTTCCGGACCTTGAACGACATGGTGGGGCTGCGCGTCATCACCAAGCTTCCGGCCGAGAACGCCGCGGTTGCCAACTTGATCAAGCGCCAGCGCCAGCTTTTCGATTGCCGCGGCGACCTTGAGAAGGACATCGGCTCCATCGAGTCCGGCACCTACGGATATTCGAGCCGCCACCTCATCCTCCGCACCATCCAGAACGAGTCCGTGAAGGCATATCAGCAAGCCTTCAATCCGGACATTCCGCCCAATGGCAGCTACTTCTTCGAATGCCAGATCCGTACGGTTTTTGCGCACGCCTGGAGCGAGATCGAACACGACATCCGCTTCAAGGCTGAGGATCCGCGCGCCTGGACGCCGCACTTCGACCGCCAGTTCACCGCCACAGCGGCAATGCTGGAAACCGTGGAGAGCGCCTTCGCCGACCTCCACGAACGCTACGAGGAAGTCCGCGGCTACTGGGATCTCGATGGCGAAGGTTCCATGCCCCTCACGCCCAACCGTGTGCGGGACGTTTGGAGGACGCTGCTTCCGCATGTTGACCGTAAAGTTGATGACGACTGGGGTTGGGCTGCGGAGCTCCTTGCGGCCCACGGACTGAACAAGACCGTGGAACTCGCCGGACTCCTCAGCGCCAACCGGATCACCGAGGTCCGCAAAGCCCTGGACCACCGTTACTCCCCCGGACCGGACCGCCTCCTGGATGACCTCCTGCTATGGCAGTACGGCACTGAACACATCGACCTCACCGCTGAGGCGCCCGACGTCGTCCCCCACCCCCGGCGGGACAGCCTCCAGCGGCGTCTCAAGCAGATTGAGCGGTACCGCCTGACCAACAGCTAAGGACCCATGACACCCGAGCAGCTCCAGTCCCTCCGTTTCACCCTGCGCTCGCCCCGCAGGCTAAAGACGGAAGCGTTGGCTGGCTTGGTGGTGGCGCTTGCGCTCATTCCAGAGGCCATCGCGTTCTCCGTGATTGCCGGCGTGGATCCACGGATCGGGCTCTTCGCGTCCTTCACGATGGGAGTCACCACCGCGATCGTAGGTGGCCGGCCCGCCATGATTTCCGCAGCCACGGGCGCCGTCGCGCTCGTGATTGCCCCCGTCATGAAGGATCACGGGCTCAACTACTTGATTGCCACGGTCATCCTGGCTGGGGTCTTCCAGATCGTTCTGGCGGTCCTGGGCGTCACGCGGCTCATGCGCTTTATTCCGCGTTCGGTGATGATCGGATTCGTGAATGCCTTGGCCATTCTGGTGTTCACGGCGCAGTTGCCTGAGCTCATCGGCGTTCCGTGGATGGTCTACCCGATTGTGGCCGTGGGGCTCTTGATCGTCTTCGGGTTACCCAGAATCACGACGGCGGTGCCCGCGCCATTGGTGGCGGTCGTCGCCCTCACCGTCTTCACGGTGCTGGCCGGGATCAATGTTCCTACGGTGCATGACAAGGGCGAACTCCCCAACAGTCTTCCCGGTTTCTTCCTGCCCAACGTGCCTTTGACCTGGGAGACCTTCCAGACGATTGCCCCGTTCGCCCTGTCTATGGCGCTCGTGGGCCTGCTCGAGTCGCTCATGACGGCCAAGCTCGTGGACGACATCACGGACACCCGCTCCAACAAGACCCGGGTCTCATGGGGCCAGGGCATTGCCAACATCATCACCGGTTTCCTGGGTGGCTTGGGCGGCTGCGCCGTGATTGGCCAGACGATGATCAATGTGAAGGGTTCGGGTGCCCGCAGCCGGCTGTCGACGTTCCTGGCCGGAGCGTTCCTACTGGTCCTTGTAGTGGCGCTCGGGGACGTGGTGGGCATGATTCCCATGGCCGCTTTGGTGGCTGTGATGATCTTCGTTTCCCTCATCACCTTTGACTGGCATTCGATCCGGCCCACCACGCTCAAGCGACTCCCGAAGTCCGAGACCGGCGTCATGCTCGTGACGGTGGCCGTGGTGGTGGCGACGCACAACCTGGCCATCGGGGTAGGAGCCGGCGTCCTCACGGCCATGGTGCTGTTTGCCCGTCGAGTGGCCCATTTCGCCACGGTGGAGCGGAGCGAACTCGAGCTCAACGGCCGGACCGTGGCCAGCTACGCGGTGGATGGCGAGTTGTTCTTCGCCTCCTCCAATGACCTCTACACTCAGTTCGACTATGCGAAGGATTCCTCGGAGGGAATCGACCATGTGGTCATCGACCTTCACGCCTCGCACATCTGGGATGCTTCCACCGTCGCCGTACTGGATTCCGTAACCGAGAAATACCGCAGACACGGCCGAGAGGTGCAGCTGGTTGGCCTCAACGCGGCGAGCGTTCGGATGCGCGAACGGCTGGCAGGCAAGCTCAACGGAGGCTAACGTCGCCGGCTCACCCAACCAGCACGGCCCCAACTGACTCGCATTAGATGTCGTTAAGAGCCGCCAAAACGACAACAACTGCGAGTCAGTTGGGCCCTACGGAGCCTTGAACTCCCAAGGCGCGGCCTTGGTGGTTCCCGCGCCAATGGTACGCCCGGCGAGCCGGTCCAGAAGCAGGGTGATGGCGCCTTCGAGGGCTTCCGGTTCCGGAGTCCCGCCCGCGGAACCAGGTGCCAGGACATCGAAGCCGGCAGGCTGCATGGTGTCCGAAATGATGACTTGGGCTACTCCACGCCGGGCCAGCTCGCCCACCGTGAGGTCAAGAAGCGTGCCGGGCGGTAGTGCCCCGATGATGGCGCCGTCGGCACCGCCGGAGAGCATGAACCGCCGCCACCCTTCTCCGATGAGGATCACGGGCAGGTAGCCGTGCTGGGGCAGAATGCGTGCCGCGGCCGTTGCCAAGGCCCGGTCCCACGGCCATTCCAGGTCGCCAATGGCAATCGCCACCAGGTCGGTCTTGCCTCGGCGCATTCCGCGGGCCGCCTGGTTCGGTACGTAACCCAGTTCCTTGGCCGCGGTTTGGACACGCTCTTGTGTCGCTTCGCTTATGCGGGTGGTGCCACCGAGGCGCCCGGACAAGACATAGGACACCGTGGTGAGGGAAACGCCGGCGCTCTTGGCGACGTCCCGGATGGTCGGCTTCGCTCCAAGTCCCATGGCCTAGCGCTTTCCTTTCTTGCGGGAGCCCTTGCCCCGGCCCTTGTCCGGGTTCGGCGCATAGCGCTGGGCCACCGCTGGCTTTTTGGCGCCGGTGCCGCGCCGGTCCGGCTTGGGCGCCTTCTTAGGCTTCTCTAGCTGCGCCGAAGGCTGCCGCGAGCTCTGCGCGGTCCGGCCACGGACAATGCCAATGAATTCCTCGATGACCTCGCTGGTGGAGTCACTCGGCCAGGCAAGGGCGATCTGCGTACCTTCGGCCCCGGTCAGGCGACGGGCCACTGTGTCCTTGACGTTGAAATGCCGGGCCACGGACATCGGCAGGATCACGAGACCGGCACCCGAGGCCACCACCTGCATGGCCATCTCCGGCCCGCCCATCTCGGCGACATCCAGGAAGTTCTCCTCCGCGAGATCCGCCAGCGCCACCTCTTCGAACACCGAGATTTCGTGTCCTTTCGGGGCCACCACCATGGGCTGCTCTTCGTAGAGCGGAATGACGTGGAGTCCATCGCGATCCACTGGCAAGCGCACAAAGCTGAGATCCGCCGAACCATCGCGCAGAACCTCCAACTGCGCGCCGTCGTCGGACATGAACGAGTGCAGCGGAACATCGGGCATGCGCTCTTCCCAGCGCCGGATCCATTTCCCGGGCGTCACGCCGGCGACGTAAGCGAAAGTAAGCCCCTGGGGGCCGCTTGTTTCAGCGTCGGAAGCGTCGGGGACGCCGACGGTGGGCACGGATTCTTGATCGGATGGCACCAGTTCACAGTACCGCGCACGCGGTAGCCAACGTAGCGCCGGCCAAAGCTACGCCGCGTACACCTGGACCGCCGTGGCCTTGACCACAAAGTGGACGCGCGAGCCGGGTTCCAGTCCCAGCTCGGCGGACGCAGAGGGCGTGATGTCCGCTGCCAAATCGCCGGCCCGGACCCTGATGTGGTCCCCATGCGGTTCAAGATCCGTGATTGCAACCGGGAAAGAGTTGCGCGGGCTGCCGTGGGCGGCGTCCAGGAAGATGGAAACGGCCGACGGCGGGAAGGCGGCGACGCCGGGCTGGCCCGGTTCCGCTTCGTCATCGAGGTGTCCCGCGACATGCAGGCTGGGAAGCTCGGCGGTAACGAACGTCCTGAGTCCGTCCTCCGTGACTGTGCCCGCCATGAGGTTCACCCCGGCCAGGCCCGCGGCGAATTGGCTTCGTGGACGCCTGAAGACCTCACGGGTGGCGCCCTCCTCCACAATCCTGCCCCTTTCCATGACGATCACGCGGTCCGCGAGCATGAGGGCGTCCAGGACGTCGTGGGTAATGATCAGGGCGCGACGCCCGGACAGGACGCGTTTGAGGAGCCGGCGCAAGTGCGGAGCGGCGTGGATGTCCAGGGCGGACATCGGCTCGTCAAGGAGCAGCAACTCGGGACTGGCCGCCAGCGCACGGGCCACCGCAACACGCTGGGCTTGTCCCCCGGACAACTGCCCGGGCTTCCGCCCGGCGAACTCCATCACGTCGACTTCGGCAAGCCAGTGCCGCGCAGTTTCACGTGATTCCGCCCGGGAAGCGCCTGCGCTGCGCGGGCCGAAAGCCACGTTGTCCAGGACGCTCAGGTGCGGGAAAAGCAACGGTTCCTGGGCCAACAGCGCCGTACCGCGAAGATGCGGAGGGGTCCATACCCGGCTGCCGCCGTCGAGGTTGAACAGGACCTGCTCACCCAGGCGCGCAGAGCCGGCGTCGGGCCGCAAGAGTCCCGCCGCCACGGAAAGAAGCGTCGACTTTCCGGCCCCGTTGGGTCCGAGGATCGCCACGGTTTCCGCTTGTCCAAGGCTCAATGACACGTCCAGGTTGCGGGCCCGGACGGTGGCGTCGATGTGGAAACTCACGCGGCCGCCTCCGCAGGAATGTCCGCGCGGCGCGGACGCCGGTAAGACAGCCCGACGACGATTACCGCCACAGCGACGAGAACCAGCGAAAGGGCGACGGCGGCGTCCGCGTCGGTCTCGCGCTGCAGGTAGATCTCCAACGGCAGGGTCCGAGTGACACCCTGCAAGCTCCCTGCGAAGGTCAGCGTTGCCCCGAATTCGCCCAGGCTGCGGGCAAAGGACAACACCGCCCCGGACGCGAGCCCGGGGAGGACCATAGGTACGGTCACACGCCGCAGGATGGTGGTGGGGCGGGCGCCGAGCGTCGCGGCAACAGCTTCGTAACGGTTGCCGGCCGTCCGCAAAGCGCCTTCAAGGCTGACCACTAGGAACGGCAGGGCGACGAAAGTCTGGGCCAGGACCACCGCCGTCGTCGAAAAGGCGATCTGGATGCCCGCGAGCTCAAGGCTTTTGCCCAGAAGACCCTGCCGCCCGAACGTGTAGAGCAGCGCAATACCGCCCACCACCGGAGGCAATACCAAGGGCAGGAGGACGAAGGCACGGAGGAGCCGCTGCCCGCGGAAGGGCCGGCGGGCAAGCACAAGCGCAAGGGGGATGCCCAAGACGACGCAGAGGGCGGTGCTCGCGGCGGAGGTACGGAGGCTGAGCCCCAACGCCGTGAGCGAGGAATCGGAAGTCACCAGCGGGATGAACTGCCCCCAATTGACCTTTGCGACCATGGCAGCCAGCGGCAAGAGGACGAACAAGCCGCCCACTACCGCAAGGCCATAGACCCACCGTGGAATCCCGCTGAAGTTCATCAACGCCTACGGTACGCCGAGGCTTGCGTCACCAGGACTTTCCGGGCGGCCCCGGCGACTCTTATGTGCGGCATGGATTCATCCTAGAACAGCGTCTGTGCCACTTCCCTGCGGCGGCGGATACCCTTGAACCATGACCTCTGCAAACTCCCAGTCCATGAAGCCGGCCACCGTTGCCAAGAAACTTGGCATCTACCTGCCTGCAACACCCCAGGAGTTCCAGGATTCGGAAATCACCCGCGCCGATTTCGCCGAGCTCCAGGCCAACACCCCGGAGTGGCTCGCCGAGCTCCGCCGGACGGGTCCGCACCCGCGTCCCGTGGTGGCACAGAAGCTGAATATCTCCATCAGCGGCCTCGCCCGCGGCGGCATCACCGAGGCCCTCACGACGGCGGAAATCACCGAACTGCTGGCAGCTCCCCCGCAGTGGCTCGTCGTCGAGCGCGCCACGCACGCAGCCGTACGCTCCGAGGCTAAGCGCATCAAGGAAGACGCTGCCAAAAAGGAAGCTACGAAGGAAGCCAAGTCCAACGCCTCCGCCAAGCGGGACGCACCCAAGGCATCCAAACGGGACCACGCTTAAGCTCCAACCGGACTTCCGCAGGAAGGCAGGTCACCCCAGCCAGGGTGCTCTGCCTTCCTGCATTTACCTGCAAATCGGGCTCTCGCCTCCGAGGCTTCCTCGGCGCATACTGAATTTGAAAGCGGTGCGCATTCGCTTGGAGGTGGTCCGATTGCCCGCCACAACTGGAATCCAGCTGACGGTCTGGGAGATCGGGCTGTGGGCGATTTTGCTCATGTGCGCGGTGGCCTTTACGGTCAACGTCGTCCGGAAAGCCGTCTTCCACGGAGCCCCCGACGGCGGACGTGTCGCCTTGGCCGGGCCCCTCGGCCACCGCGATCGGGACCTGGTCAAAGAGCCGGACGCGACCTTCTGGAACATCTTCGCCGGACTCGTGGTGATTGTCCCCGCGGTGGTCATCCCCGCGCTGGCCTCGCCCGTCGTCGGGCTCTTGATGCTCTTCCTCGGCATAGGTGCCGCTGTTGCCGCATTTGCCCTCGGCCGGAAACTGGAGCAGAAGCGTCAAAACCGCAGCGGTTTCACGGAAGCGGCAGCCCGTCACGACGCCCTCCTGGCTCGTTGGCAAAGGTATGAACTGGATCCTGCCAAGGGCATCGACTTCCCCGGCATGAGCGACGTCAACGTTCCGCAAACCGCCGCCTTGGTCCGTGCGTTGCAGGAAGCCCAGCGCTGCCGCGTCACTGCCGGGACGGACTATCCCCGCGCCGTCGAGCGGTTGGATGTGGCGATGGCCGAAGCCGAAGCAGCGGCGGGCGCTTCTGCACCGTAACTGGATCGCGCTCGGCGTGGTCGCACTGTGTGGTGGCGGAGGCGCCTACGGAATTGCCCCGATGTGAATCAGGAGTTCGTGTTCGGCACCGTCGAGGTAGCGGCGCAACTCGGCTGCGGCCTCTTCGCGCTGTCCGTTACGGATCTGGGCAACCAAGGCGGCGTTGCGTTCCACGTAATGGCCGTGGAAGTCGGGAGTGGTGGCCATGGCGTGAAAGACCAATCGCATCTCGGCCAGCACCTTCTCCATCAATGCGTCCAGGGAGGCGCTTCCGGACAACGACACCAGGGCCTTGTGCAGCTCCTGGTTGGCATCCGCCATGCCGGCCACCGATCCCTCCGCGCGGGCAGCCCGGGCTTTGTCGACGATGACGTCCATGGCGTCCAGGGCTCCAGCCGGGACATCACCCCACAACACGGCAGCCGGCTCGATCAGGCGGCGCACCCGGTAGATTTCGCGGACGTCGTCGGCTCCGGGGGCGGCCACGAACACACCGCGGTTGGGGATGCGCTGGACCACGGATTCGCCGGCCAGGACGGTAAAGGCCTCCCGCAGGGTGTTCCGGGAAACGCCGAGGGCCTCGGACAAGGTTTGCTCGGAGAGCTTCGTGCCGGGCGGCAACAAGCCATCGGAGATGCGCTGGCGAAGCTGGGCGGCAACCCACGCTCCCGTATGGGCGTGGGTGGCGTGGCCGGCGTCGGCGATTCCTTGAAGCGCAGCGTTCATGGGCATGCCCCAAATCTACCGAACAGCTGGCCCACGGAGCTCAGCCGATGCTCGCGATCACCTCTCCGCGCCCGACGGCGGTGCCCGGCCCTTGCGGACCCCTTGCCACAGTGCCTGAACGGTGGGCCGGAACGATGGTTTCCATCTTCATGGCCTCCAACACGGCCACGGGCTGCCCGACTTCCACGGCAGCACCGTCGTCAACCAGCCACTTCACCAACGAGCCGGACATCGGGGAGGCCAGTCCGGAGTCGTCGGCCACAACCGGCGCCGGGACAGCTGCGACGGAACCGCCACCGCCACTCATCAGCGCTTCGAACAGGCGAACGGGGAGCCCAAGCTGCACCGCCTTGCCATCCAGCTCCACCGTGAACGTGCTGCGTTCGGAACCGGGGGCCCCACGGGCGATCTCCGGAGACCCGGCCAGCTCTTCGGCGAACTCGGTCTCGATCCACGTGGTGTAGACGCCCAGCTTGTCCTCCGAAGTGAAGGCCTCGTGGCGGACCACGGCCCGATGGAAGGGAAGCACTGTGGGCAAACCCTTGATCCGCATCTCGTCCAGCGCAGCCCGGGCGCGGCGCAGGGCCTGCTGCCGGTCCTCGCCCCGGACGATCAGCTTGGCCAGGAGGGAATCATATTCCCCGGGAACCACTGATCCGGAGCGAACCCCCGAGTCCACGCGGATGCCCGGCCCTGTGGGGGCTTCGAAGACCTCTACCGTGCCCGGGCTCGGCAGGAAGCCGCGCGCGGGATCCTCGGCGTTGAGGCGGAACTCGAAGGCGTGTCCTTTGGGCTCGGGGTCTTCCGTCAGGGAGAGGATGCCGCCTGCGGCGATCCGGAATTGTTCGCGGACCAGGTCCACCCCGGACGTTTCCTCGGTGACGGGATGCTCCACCTGCAGCCGCGTGTTGACCTCCAGGAAGGAGATGGTGCCGTCCACAGCCACAAGGTATTCGACGGTTCCTGCACCGTAGTATCCGGCCTCGCGGCAAATGGCCTTGGCCGATTGGTGGATGAGCGTGCGCTGTTCAGGGCTCAGGAAGGGAGCGGGGGCTTCTTCCACGAGCTTCTGGTTCCGACGCTGCAGGGAGCAATCGCGGGTTCCGAGGACCACAACGTTGCCGTGCATATCGGCCAGGACCTGCGCCTCGACGTGCCGCGGCTGGTCCAGGAAGCGCTCCACGAAGCATTCGTCGCGTCCGAAGGCCGCCTTGGATTCACGTACGGCCGATTCGAACGCGTCCTCGATGTCCTCCAGGCGCCGCGCAATCTTGAGCCCGCGGCCTCCTCCGCCAAAAGCAGCCTTGATGGCTACCGGCATACCGTATTCCAGGGCGAAAGCAAGGACTTCAGCGGCGTTGGCCACGGGACCGTCGCTGCCAGGAACAAGGGGAGCCCCGGCGCGGACGGCGATCTCGCGGGCCGTCACCTTGTTTCCTAGCTCCCTGATCGACTGGGGCGCAGGGCCGATCCATGTAAGGCCTGCGTCGATCACGGCCTGCGCGAAGTCGGCGTTCTCGGACAAGAAGCCATATCCGGGGTGCACGGCGTCGGCACCGGCGCGGCGGGCGACATCGATCAGTTTGGCGATGTCCAAGTACGTCTCGGCGCCGCTGGAACCGCCCAGCGCGTAGGCCTCGTCAGCAAACCGCACGTGGAGGGAATCGGCGTCGGGGTCCGAGTACACGGCAACGGACTCCAAGCCCTCATCGGAGCATGCGCGGGCAATCCGCACGGCGATCTCGCCGCGGTTGGCGATCAGGACCTTTTTCATGGCTGGGTTCCTTCGGGGACGACGCCGGCAGCGGCAAGTTCAAGTGGTTCAAGGGTTGCGGGGTCCACGATCGTGAACCGCACGCTGTGGCCGGGCGGCAATTGCGCCGCCGTCGGCAGGTCTTCGGGTACGACGACGGCAATCACCGGATACCCGCCGGTCACCGGGTGGTCGGCCAGGAAGAGGACGGGGTGCCCGTTCGGTGGCACTTGGAGTGCGCCGGCAACTGCGCCTTCGCTGGGGAGCTCCCCCGCGCCGCGGCCGGGGTTTCGTTCGAGGGCGCGTTTGCCTCCGGGCCTGAGCCTGACACCGATCCTGTTGGACCGCTCGGTGGTGATCCAGTCCTCCCCCGTGAGAGCATCCAGGGCTCCGGCGACGAACCAGTCGTCCCGCGGGCCCAAGGTGATGCGGAGTTCCGCGGACGCCACTCCCAGCCGCAGCGTGGATTCCTCGGGAGCGCCGACCATCTGGAACAGCGGCGCCCTTCCCACCGGGAGGCGAGTCCCGGCCGACAACGGTGCGGGACCGATTCCGGACATCGAGTCGCTTGAGCGGCTGCCGAGCACCGGATGCACATCAATCCCACCGCGGACGGCGAGGTAGCTTCGGGCCCCGAGCGTCGGCTCCCCCAAGCTGAGGGTTTCGCCGTCCAGGAGGGCGAAGGGTGCGAACATCGCGGCGCACCGACCTGGAGCCCCCGATGCATCGCGGATTTCCAGCGGCACCACCGCTCCGGCAACAGCGAGCACCTGGTCGCCGACGGCCTGAACCGAGAGTCCGCCCAGCACCGTTTCCACAACCGCCGCGCCGGCTTCGTTGCCCACCAAGCGGTTGGCCTGGCGGGTCGATTGCTGGTCCACGGCACCCGCGGCGGACACTCCCAGGTCCCCCAGTCCGGGCCGGCCGAGATCCTGGATCAGCGATTGCAGACCGGGTGAGCCAACCACCAGGGCGGGACCGGTGACCTCCCCGGCAACGGGCTGCTGCACGCGAGTCAGGGCAACGGTTTCGCGGACGGCCGCATACCGGACCCTATCTCCCGGACGAACCAGCGCCGGTGACTCCCGCTCAAGATCCCAGAGGACCGCCGTCGTACGTCCGATCAGCTGCCAGCCGCCTGGGGATTGCCGCGGATAGACGGCGGAAAACGTCCCGCCGAGAGCCACGGAACCCGCCGGAACTGCTGTGCGGGGCGAGCTGCGGCGCGGCACGTCGAGGCTGTGGTTCTCGCCGAGCAAGTACGTGAAGCCCGGGGCGAAGCCGCCGAAAGCCGCCGTCCAGAGCTGGCCAGTGTGGGCGGCCACGACGCCGTCCCGGCCCAGACCGGTGAGCATGCCCACCGCGGTGAGGTCCTCGCCGTCGTACACCACTTCAATCGTGACGTCGCGGGAACCGTCGCACGGCACCGCGCCCAGGTCAACATGCCCGACGGCGGTACGCGCCGCGAGTGCCTCGGCGTGCGTGCCGAACTTAAGCAGTACGGTGGCTGCCGCGGCGACCGCGTCGAGCTGGCCGGGCAGGGGCTCGGCAAGCAGCCGGGAATGAAACGCCAGCACGGAAGGGAGATCGGAAAGTTCCACCAGCAGGGCACGCGGACCCGCCCAGCGTATTCCAGTGACGCTCACGCGAAACTCCGTACGGTGACGCCGGCGGCTTCGAGTCCCGCGCGGACGGCGGCTGCCATGGCCACGGCGCCGGGAGTGTCTCCGTGGACGCAGATGCTTTCGGCGTTGACGTTAAGGATGGAACCCTCGCGGGCCACGATTTTGCCCTCCGTTGCCAGGCGGACCATGTTCTCCGTGATGGCAGCGTGATCGTGCAGTACGGCGCCTTCTTCGCGGCGCGATACGAGGGTGCCGTCCGCGTTGTAGGCGCGGTCGGCGAACGCCTCGGCTACTCCGCGGAGTCCCTTCGCTTCGGCTTTGGCGAGTGCAACGGAGCCCGGCAGGAGGAGGAGTGGGAGTCCGGGACTGAAGGCATGGACGGCGTCGGCCACTGCCTGGGCGTGGACCTCGTGATGGACGATCGTGTTGTAGAGGGCGCCGTGCGGCTTGACGTACTTGATCTCGGAGCCGGCGGCACGGGCCAGGGCTTGGAGAGCGCCGAGTTGGTAGAGAACGTCGTCGGCCAGTTCTGTTGCGGAGCAGTCGAGGAAACGGCGCCCGAAACCCGCAAGGTCGCGATAACCCACGTGGGCACCGATGGTTACTCCAGCTGCGACGGCCTCGCGGCACGTGCTGGCGATGGTGCTGGGATCTCCGGCGTGGAATCCGCAGGCCACATTGGCACTCGACACGTAGCGGAAGACTGCGGCGTCGTCGCCCATGGTCCAGTTGCCGAACGATTCTCCGACGTCGCTATTGAGGTCAATAAAAGGCATTGTGATCCCCGTCTCAGGTTGAATACCTCACTATCATGCCTGAAACGCCAAGATTGTTCAACAATCTTGCTTACGGACCAGTTGCCCGGATTCCAAAAGTGAGGTCCCGTCCCTTTCGCCGAGCGACTTCAAGCAAGCGAAAGAGACGGGACCCCACGTGTGGATTAGTTCAGCTTCCTAGGCCACCGGCACCGCAGCCACAAGGTTGTTGGCGGTGACGATCCGGGCGGCCGTTGCCTGGCCCATCCGGACTGCGCCGTCCACGTGCTGGTAGCCTTCCGCGGCCAGGTCGGAGGAGGACCAGTAGATGGGTCCAACGTTGGCATGCTGGTCCTTGCCGTAGCGGTGCAAACCGCCCAGGTCGTAGCTGGCCGCATAGGCACCGCGGGTCCACTCCTCGGAACCCCAATCGGATTCGTAGTAGACCTCGGCATCCAGGGCCTTTTCGCCCAGGAAGCTTGCGATGGACTCAAGGACCTTCTTCTTGCGGTCCTCGGCGCTGAGCTCGAAGACGGCGTCTGCCTTTTCGTCCGAGATGAAGCCCACCAGGGTCCCGCGGGTGTCCCCGTGGTTGGTGTTGTCGTAGACCTCCTGGACCAGGGCGTCGGCGCCGAAGCCCGTGCCGGACAGGCCGTCTTCGCGCCAGAACGGCGTGCTGTAGACGGCATGGACCTTGATGACCAAGCCCAGGGACTGGTGCTGGTGCATCTGGTGCTGGCGGCGCGGCAGCGGCGGGTTGAAGGACACGCGGGAGTACAGGTTCGGCGGGACGGCCATGATCACGAATCGTGCGTTGACGGTTGCAAGCTCGGACTCAACGGTGACGCGGTGGCCTTCGCCGGCCGGCTCCCAATTGATGGTGCGGACCGGGCTGTTAAGTACGACGTCGTCACCCAGTTCCGCGGCGATCAGCAGGGAGACCTGCTGCATGCCGCCGATAACCCGCTTGTCCAGGATGAAGTCTTCGTCCGTCAGGTTGGAGAAGGAACCTGCCGAAGCCGCCATCAGCACCGCTTGCAGCGCCGAGAAAGCATGGGCCGGCTTGGTCAGCATGCCGCCGGCGATGAAGAGGCCGATGTTGTTGCAGGCTTCCTCGTCCGTGGAGTTCTGGCGCAGCCAGTGGTGGAAGGAGATGGTGTCCAATTCGCGGGCCTTGGGGTGGGCCCAGGGCTCCTCCGGGCCGATCTCGGCGGCGAGGCCGTCCAAGATGGCGGTGAGCTTGTCCATCTCGGCGGCCGTGGTCTCGCTGACCGGGAAGGAAGCCCCGGTGTAGCGGGTGCGGCTGCCGTCCGCCGCCAGGTAGACAGATTCTCCGTCGCGGTAGCGGGAGTACATCTTGAGGCCAAGTTCGTCCAGGAGCCCCATGAGGGCGGTCTGGTCCGGGGACACCCATTGTCCGCCGATTTCCAGCATGGCTCCGTCAATGGTGTCGGTCCAAGTGCGGCCACCGACGCGGTCGCGTGCTTCGAGCACGGCAACGCTGAGTCCGGCCTTCTTCAATTCGCGTGCGGCCGTCAACCCCGACGGACCGGCACCGACAATTACGACGTCGCGATCAAGATTCAACATGATGTCCTTTCTGTGGCCGTCCCCGTTGGCTGACCAATAAATGAATGACGTTCATTTATCTCAACTGTAGCTGTCTTGGCCCCGGCTGTGAAGACCCAAATGGAATAATGCTTTGACATAACCTCCAGAAAGGTCAGCGATGCCTGAACCCACCCCCGCTCCCGGCGAGACCAAAGCGCGTCGCAGGGCAGGTCGGCCAATGGCGGCGGTCCTGGGCCAGGACGGCATTACTGCAGCGGCACTGGAACTGATCAGCAAGAAGGGCTACGACGGCCTCACCATGGCCGCACTTGCGCGCTCCCTGGGCGTGGCGCCGTCGGCCCTTTACAACCATGTGTCCTCCAAGGATGACGTCCTCAAGCTCGTGGAAGAGGATCTGATGTCCAAGGTCGACTTCGGCGGTTTCAGCACGCTCCCCTGGGAGGAGTCCGTCCGGCAATGGGCCTATTCCTACCGCGGCATCTTCGCAAGGCACACCCCGCTCATCTCGGTGATCGCGGTACTTCCGGTGACGGACGCCCCACAGACGCTCGCCATGTACGAAGCCGTCACGGAGGGATTCCTCCGCGCGGGTTTCCCGGAGAAGCAGATCATCCCGAGCATCGTGGCCCTCGAGGCGTATATATTCGGCGCCGCTTTCGACGCGAACGCGCCGGCGGACATTTTCGATTCGGGCCGGTTGGCCGACTCTACGCCGCACTTCACTTCGGCGGTCCGCAGCCTTGGACCCGAGCGGAACAACTACCCGTCCGACCTCGCGTTCAACATGGGCTTGGACGCGCTGATCACAGGCCTCGGGGCGCTGCGTACCCAGCCCAAGTAGCTCGCATTTGTTGTCGTTATGAGCCCCCAAAACGACAACAACTGCGAGCTAGTTGGGAGTTACGAGCGAGTTGGGGAGTTAAAAAAAGGAACCCCGGTCAGAGACCGGGGTTCCTTTGATTGCGTGCGCGAGGGGGGATTTGAACCCCCACACCCTTTCGGATACTGGCACCTGAAGCCAGCGCGTCTGCCGTTCCGCCACTCGCGCGCAACTTCTTTCACCCGGGCCGTACCAGGTTTCCCCGGCCTCACCCCTGCGAAAGCAGCGAGATCAAGCATAACGGACAACCCGTTGAAAACGCCAATCGACCAAGGACGGGGCTGTAAAACCCCGGAACCCCACGGATTGTCGGTCCCCCACATGATGCGGAAATCACGCGAGAAGCGTCCCGAAATGACGCAGGCAGGCGAACTTTTCCGGCGTTCCAGGCGTTGTGGAATAAGGCCATTCACAGTCTTGCCCAGTAGTATCGGGGTTGAAGACAGGCTCCTTGCGTGCGCTCCGGCCACTGCGGGGATTCGTCTTGGCTACTGACACTGCAGGGTCAACGAAACGGAAGGAGAAGGACCATGGGCTTGCTTGACAAGGTTGAACGTGGCATCGAAAAGGCCGTCCGCGGCGTCTTCTCCACCGGGTCGCGGGCGCGGGTGGAGCCGGTGGAGATAGCCAGCAGGCTTCGCCGTGAACTGGACAACAAGTCCATCACCATTTCGGCCGGCCGTACGTTGGCTCCCAACGTCTTCGACGTCCTCTTGAGCGATGGAGACTTTGCTCGCGCCCAAGACTGGGGAACTCCCCTGGCCGAAGAATTGTGCGACGTCGTCATCCAGCACGTGCGCAGCCAGGGTTACATCCTGCAGGGTCCGGTACGGATCTCCTTCCGTCACGACGAAGCCCAGCGCGAAGGCCACTTCGAAATCACGTCCAGCACTGAGAAATCCAACGGGGCGGCCGCGCCTGCTGCTCCGCGGCCCGTTGTCCCCGCCGCGCCAAGCCGCGAACCCACACGGCTCCAGCCTGTCCTGGACATCGGCGGACAGCGCTATTCACTCAACGCGCCTTCCATCGTGCTGGGCCGGTCCTCCGAGGCCGACATCCTGGTGGATGATACCGGCGTCTCGCGCAAGCACTTGGAAATCCAGACAGAGGCCGGGGTCATCCGCGCTGTCGACCTCGGTTCCACCAACGGAAGCTACGTCAACGGCCACAAAGTGGACGGCAGCGTGGAACTTACTGACGGATCCACCATCACCATGGGACGGACCAAGATCATTTTCAGACTTCTCCCCCAGCCCTCTGGTGGGCGCCCGTGAGCGACATCAGCGAACTGACCATCACCGCGCTCCGCTTCGGCTTCCTGCTGTTGCTGTGGGTACTGATCTTCAGCATCGTCTCGACCATGCGTCGCGATCTCGTAATCGGCCGCAAGGCAGCCATGGGAACTCCGACGGCGCGCGAAGTACGCAAGCACCCGGAACTCGCCCCCGCGCCACCCCAGCCCGTGAAGCAGCAGGCGCACCAGCTGGTGGTCGTCGAGGGCCCGCTCAAGGGGACCACCCTTCCTTTGGCCGCGAGCCCGATCCTGCTGGGCCGCGCACAAGAGGCCACGTTGGTCCTTGAGGATGACTATGCTTCGGGCCGCCACGCACGCCTGTTCCCCCAAGGCAGCCGATGGTTCATCGAAGATCTCGGCTCCACCAACGGCACCTACCTCGCCGACCAGCAATTGACCCGCGCCCTGCCGGTGGAGCTTGGCGTCCCCGTGAGGATCGGCAAGACGGTCATCGAATTGAGGCCGTAGCCCATGGCTTCCCCTCCGACTTCCGAGGGCAAGGCACTGCCTCCGGAACTCCCCCTGATCATGCGCTATGCGGCGCGGTCCGACGTCGGGCGTGTCCGCTCGAAGAACGACGACTCCGCGTATGTCGGCCGGCATCTTGCCGTCGTTGCGGACGGCATGGGCGGGCATGCGGGCGGGGACGTTGCCTCGGCATCCACCGTGCTGGACATGATCCACCTCGATCACGATTCCTACCCGGACGGCGCAGAAACCGTCCTGGCAGATGAAATCCAGACCGCAAATTCCCTCCTCTCCGAGCTTGTCCACGTAGACCCGAAGCTTGCAGGCATGGGCACCACGGTCACCGCCCTGCTGCTCGAAGGCAGGCGGCTGCATTTCGCGCACATTGGCGATTCCCGCGCCTACCGCCTGCGTAACGGCAAATTCGAACAAATCAGCGTTGACCACACTTTCGTCCAGAGGCTCATCGATGAAGGCCGGCTGCGCCCGGAGGAAGCCGAAACCCACCCGCACAAGAACGTCCTCATGCGCGTTCTGGGCGACGTGGACGCGAGCCCCGAGCTGGACCTGGACGAGCTCGACATCGAGCCCGGCGAACGCTGGCTCCTCTGCTCCGATGGCCTGAACTACGTCCAAGGCGCAGTCGTGGAGCAAGTAGTCCGCGAAACCAAGGACCTTGCCGAATGCGCAGATCTCCTCGTTGAGCTCACGCTCGCCAACGGCGCTCCGGACAACGTCACCGTGGTGCTGCTGGAAATCGTGGAAGAGACCGGCGACAACCTCAGCACGGCCGCGGTCGACGTCGTCCCAGAAGCGCCAGCCCCGCCGAGCAAGGACGGCACGCACGGCAGCGATGCGGCAACCCCGGCCAAAGGGTCCGGGGCCAACAGCCCCGCGGCCGGCAGGGTCACACCGCGGGAAACAACGTCCGACGCCGGGCCTTCCGCCGCCGCGGCAAAGCCCACCGCCGCCACGGAGCCCGCAGCGGCGGGTCCCGCAAAACCGGCCGGGATCACTGAGCCGACGACGGCGACAGACCCGCACCTTGGCGAACACCTGTCGGCGGAGATCCTCCGCGAAGAGCTCGCAAGCCGTCCGCACGAACTGGTCGGCGCTGCCGCAACCGCAGCCGAAACGGGTTCGATCCCCACCATAGCCGGACGCAGCGTTGCACGCCGGGCTGCCACCGTGCTGACCCACAAGGCTGACCAGGACCGCCAGGATCCACAGCCGCTTGCCGCCCGGAAGCGGCGCTGGTTGACGCCGGCTATTGCCGCGGTCTTGGCCATTTTCGTCGTCGCCGGGCTGTGGCTCGGTTATGCGTGGACCCAGACACGCTACTACGTCGGTGAATTCAACCAGCACGTCGCAATTTTCAACGGCATCTCACAGAGCCTTGGCCCGTTCCAGCTCTCAAAAGTCGAGACCGTGACAAATATCCGCATGGACTCTTTGCCCGAATACACGCAGCAAAGCCTTCGCCAAACCGTTCCGGCGCGCGATCTCGGCGACGCTCAGCAAATTGTGAAAAGCCTGCAGGACAAGGGCACTACCGGCCTGCCGGCCAATTGCCCCACAAGCACAGCTAAGCCAACGGCAAGTCCCACCCCCACGCCAAGCCCCACGCCGGCAAGCCCAAGTCCCTCGAACCCGCCAACATCGTCACCCACGTCTACGCCGGTCCCTACGTGCGCGGTGTCCCCATGATTCTGGCCATAACCACACCCAAGCCGCGCCGCAACGTCGAGCTCATCCTGCTGGTCCTTGCCCTTGCTGTGGGAATCGGCGCCAGCGCCATGGTCGGGCTCAATAGTACGGCCGCTTTCGACAGCGACTTCTGGTTCCAGTCGAGTCTCTTGATCGTGGCCGCATTCGCTTTCCACATGATCCTCAGGTTCCGCGCAAAATATGCCGATCCGATCATGCTTCCGATCGTCGTTGCCCTCAACGGCTTGGGACTCGCCCTCATCCATCGCATGGACCAGCCAGGCGAGGATACGGGTAACAACCAGCTGCGCTGGACCCTCCTGGCCATGGCCGTGTCAATCGTCGTGATCTGGTTCCTCAAGGACCACCGCCTCCTCCGCCGCTTCACCTTTATCTCGCTGGCGGCCAGCGCAGTTCTCCTTGTATTGCCGCTCGTTCCCGGTATCTCCGCTGGCGAGGTGCTCGGCGCCAGCGTCTGGATCCGGCTCGGTCCCATGACTTTCCAGCCAGGCGAAATCGCCAAGATCACCCTGGCTATATTCTTCGCGGGTTATCTATCCTCCAACCGGGACCTCATCCTGCTTGCCGGCCGCAAAATCGGCCCCGTTCAATTGCCGCGCTTCAAGGATCTTGGCCCCATGATCACGGCTTGGCTCGTGAGCATCGGCATCCTCGTCTTCCAGCGGGATCTCGGCACATCGGTCCTCTTCTTCGGCTTGTTCATCGTCATCATTTACGTGGCAACAAGCCGAATCAGCTGGGTGGTCATCGGCATCGCGCTGATCCTTGGTGGCGGATTCCTCGCGTCCAAGTTCTTCTCGCACGTCGCCTTCCGGCTGGACAGCTGGTGGAACGCGTTCACCCCGGAAGTCTTCGACCGGTCCCCGGGCGGCAGCGGACAGATCGTCCAAGGTCTCTTCGGGATGGCCGACGGCGGCCTTGTAGGCACAGGGCTCGGACAAGGCCGGCCGGATCTGGTGCCTTTCGCCAACAGCGACATGATCGTAGCCCTCATCGGTGAGGAACTGGGACTGATCGGCCTCTTTGCCGTCGTGATGCTCTACATGCTGCTCTTCACCCGCGGGTTCCGCGCAGCTCTTGGCGCGCGGGACGCATTCGGCAAGCTCTTGGCTTGCGGCCTCTCCTTCGCCATAGCGTTGCAATGCTTCGTGGTGATCGGCGGCGTCACGCGGCTGATCCCGCTGACGGGGCTCACCACTCCCTTCCTTGCGGCAGGCGGTTCCTCCTTGCTTGCCAACTGGATCATCGTGGGCTTGCTGCTCATGATTTCGAACACCGCGCGCGGCCCGGTGGACACTACGCCCATTACCCATGCCCCCACAGAGGCGGTGCAGACCTCATGAACCATTCCATACGCAATGCGTGGATGGCAGCCGTTGCCATGTTCGCCCTACTCTTTGGCGCGATCAGCTATGTCCAGGTCATCGGCGCCGGCGACCTCAATGACAATCCGTGGAACCAACGCGCCGTCCTGGCGAACTACTGCAACGACCGCGGTGCCATCATCGTGGGCGGCAAGCCAATCGCCGAATCGGTTGCCGGAGACGAAACCTGCAAGTACCAGCGCAGTTATGCCCAGCCGGAGCTCTATGCGGGGATCACGGGCTACTTCTCCAGGACCTATGGGTCCACCGGGCTTGAGCAGCAGCTCCGGGATGAGTTGGCCGGCAGCTCCGACCAGCTCTTCCTGGACCGAGTCAGCCAGATATTCCTTGGCAGCCAGCCGAAGGGCGCGTCTGTGGAATTGACGCTCGATCCCGTGATCCAGAAGCTCGCCTACGATCTCATTCCTGACGGTCAGCGTGGCTCGATCGTCGTCACCAACCCGAAGACGGGCGCCATCATCGCTATGGTCTCCAAGCCGTCCTACGATCCCAACCTGATTGCCACGCACGATCCCGCCAAGGAACAGGCAAGCTACAACCAAATCAACCAGGTCCCCGGCATCAACCTCAACCAGTCCGTGAGCGGACCCACCGGTGAGCTACTGGCGCCTGGTTCGGTGTTCAAGCTCGTGGACACGGCAGCTGCATTGAGCTCCGGAAAGTACAACAAGGACAGTGTTTTGCCGAACCCGGACAGCCTGCCGTTGCCCGGTTCGAGCGCCTCGTTGCCCAACTATGCCGGTGGCAACTGCTCAACCCGCAACACGGCCGATTTCCCATTCGCTTTGGAGCAGTCGTGCAACACGCCCTTCGCCAGCATCGCCCTGGACCTGGGCCAAAAGGCCATCGCGGACCAGGCCAGCAAGTTCGGCTTCGGGCAGGATTTCGGGGACCAACTCAAGCTCCAGTCGGCTGTCAGTGTCTTCCCCACGAATCTGGACCAGGCAGCGCTCGCCCAGTCCGCCGTCGGGCAGCGTGACGTCAGGGCCACTCCGCTGCAAATCGCGATGATGACCGCGGCTATTGCCAATAAGGGTGTCCAGATGAAGCCGAACCTCATCAAGACCGTGCGGGCACCTGACCTCCGGGTCATCAGCGAGCCCAAGCCCGAGGCACTGCGTACTTCCACCACGCCTGATATCGCCAGCCAGATCACGCAGTGGATGACCGACGTCGTATCCCAAGGAATCGCGAGCGGTGCCGCGATACCAGGAATCCAGGTGGCCGGCAAGACCGGTACGGCGCAACTCGGCGATACAGGCTTGAACAACTCATGGTTTACCGGGTTCGCCCCGGCCAACGACCCGCAGGTAGCCGTCACCATTGTTATGGAAGGCGTTAATGTGTCTACCGGCGCAAAGCTAACCAGTCCGAACGCGAAGAAGATTTTTGAGGCGGTGTTGAATAAGTGAGACCTACGTCAGGAATCACCCTCGGCGGCAGGTTCCAGCTGACCAGTCGCATTGCGATTGGCGGCATGGGAGAGGTCTGGAGGGCCAAGGACCAGATCCTTGGCCGGATCGTCGCCATCAAGGTACTCAAAGAGGAATACACGGGTGACCCCGGGTTCCTCCAACGGTTCCGTGCCGAGGCCCGCCACACCGCGTTGCTTAATCACGTGGGGATCGCCAACGTCTTCGACTACGGAGAGGAAGACGGCTCGGCCTACCTGGTCATGGAGTTGGTGCCGGGTCAGCCGTTGAGCAGCATCCTGGAACGCGAGCAGGTCCTTTCGCCGGACCGCACCCTGTCCATCATTTCCCAGACCGCCCGGGCGCTGGCCCCCGCGCATGCCCAGGGTTTGGTGCACCGGGACATCAAACCGGGCAACCTCCTGATCACGCCGGACTTCCGTGTCAAGATCACCGACTTCGGCATCGCCCGCCTGGCAGACCAAGTTCCGCTCACGCAGACCGGGCAAGTCATGGGTACGGCCCAGTACCTTGCTCCGGAGCAGGCCACGGGGCAAACGGCCACGGGCGCCTCGGACATATATTCCCTCGGGGTTATTGGCTATGAGTCCCTCACGGGGCATCGTCCGTTCTCCGGTGAATCCCAGATCGCCATCGCGCTTGCCCAGGTCAACGACGCTCCGCCGCCGCTGCCTGAGAGCCTGCCCACTCCCGTACGCGCCCTGCTGATGTCCATGCTCGCCAAGGATCCGAAGAACCGTCCTGCGGATGCGATCAAGCTGGCTGAGGCCGCGGAAGCGATCCGCGCGGGCGATATTGCCACGGCACACGCCGCCGTACCGGGAATGTTGCTGTTCGAATCCACCACGGGCCCTATCACAGCGCCTACGGACATCGCCACCGCGCCTACCGGCATTGTCACCTCGCCGTACGGCAGGGAAGCACGTTCGACGTCGACGTCGGCGCTCCCAGTGATCGGCGCCGCCGCGGCGGGAGCCGCAGCGGTAGGGGCTGCAGCCGAAGGTGGAAACGCCCTGGCGCGTGCCAATGCCCTGGCCGCCGAGCGCAGTCTGGATCAGGCCGACGAGCACAACCAGTACATCCATGAGGAAGAGGAGTACCAGGAGGAGCCGCGGCGGAAGAAGCGCAGCGCGTGGACGTGGCCGCTCATTGTCTTGATCGTGCTCGTGGTGCTCGCCTTGGTGGGTGCGATCCTGACCCAGTCCGGACTGTTCTCGCCCAGCAGTCCCGCGCCGGCCACCACAACCCCTCCTGCCCAGGTCTCGAGCGCACCGCCAACCTCGGCAAGTCCGAGCGCCACGGAGACTTCGGCGACCCCGACGCCCAGCACGACCACCGCGGAGGCCATCAACCTGATCCCGGAGCAGTACAAGGGACAGCCGTACGACAAAGTGCGCTCTGACCTCATCGCTCTGGGCATGAGTGTCAACGGAGTCCAAGTCTTCGATCCTTCGACGGCGGGTACGGTCATCGACATCAACCCGTCAGGACCCCAGCCCAAGGGGACCACCATCACTGTCAGCTACTCCAAGGGACCGCAAATGGTTACGGTGCCGACCATCGGCCAGGGGGCCGCCGAGTCGCAAGTGCAGGCCGCCATCGAAGGCGCCGGCCTGCGCTGGGTCACTGGAGCCCCCGTTGATGGAGCAACCGGCCAGGCGCCGGGAACTTTCGTGAGTTCGGATCCCGCCGCCGGGCAGAAAGTAGCTTCCGGGTCCGTAGTGACCTATCACCTGTCCAAGTCGACCGCGTCCGCTTCTCCTTCCGCCAGCCACTAAGACACCATGCCAACCGGACGTTCCACCCCTGCCCACAGAGAGGACAGCACTCCAATGACATCCCAGCGCGTCCTCAACGGGCGGTACGAACTCGGTGAATTGCTCGGCCGTGGTGGCATGGCCGATGTCTACAAAGGCATCGACACTGTGCTCGGACGAACCGTGGCGGTGAAGCTGCTCCGTGCCGATCTTGCCCGCGATCCGCAGTTCCATGCTCGCTTCAAGCGCGAGGCTCAGGCGGTGGCGGCCCTGAACCACTCCTCCATCGTGGCCATCTATGACACCGGGGAGTACACGGTGTCCGGTGGCCCGGGCGAGGACGTCCGAGTCCCTTACATCGTCATGGAATACGTGTCCGGCCGGACTCTCCGCGACCTGATCCGCGCCAAGGAACTGGACATCGATCAAGCTATCGAGTTCATCCTTGGCGTCCTTGCCGCGCTGGAGTACAGCCACAAGGCCGGGATCGTCCATCGCGATATCAAGCCAGCCAACGTCATGGTGACCGGCGAGTCAAACGATGTGAAGGTCATGGACTTCGGAATCGCCCGGGCGATGGCCGATTCCGCGGCAACCATGACCCAGACGCAAGCCGTGGTTGGTACCGCCCAGTACCTGTCGCCCGAGCAGGCCCTCGGCGAGACCGTGGATGCCCGTAGCGATCTGTACTCCGCGGCATGCCTCCTGTTTGAAATGCTGACGTCCCGCCCCCCGTTCACGGGCGACAGCCCTGTCTCGGTGGCCTACCAGCACGTCCGCGAGATCCCCGAGCCCGCCAGCACATTCAATCCGGCCGTTTCGGAGGCACTGGACAGCGTCCTGGCCAAGGGCCTGCAAAAGAATCGCGCCGATCGTTTCCAAGATGCGGCTGCCTTCCGCCGTGCCTTGCGTGCGGCCAAGAACGGCGTGGCAGTCCCGGCCTTTGCCGCCGGAACACCCACAGACGTCCAGGACGTCGTGCCGTCGACACAGCAGATTCCGGAAAATGGCTTGGCGCGCGGCCTGACGGGCGCCGAATTCCTGGACAGCACACTGACCGGAGGGTCGGGCAATGGCCATGACGCCCGCGACCAGGACACGATGCTGGCCCTGCAGGCCGGCGAACCGCAATCTGAACCAGACCTCGACGGCGGCATGCCGCTTGGTTTCGCCCCTGAACGCGAGCGGACCCCCCGGCAGAAGTCCCGCCGTCGTGCATGGGCCGCCGTTTTGATCATCTTTACGCTGCTTGTCCTGGCTGGCGGTGCATTCTGGCTGTACAACACGGTCAATGCGAAGCCGGCACCACCGGCTTTGGTCGCAGTACCGCAAGTGGTCGGAATGAGCGAGGCCATGGCATTGCAAACGCTGTACGGCGCCAATCTCAGCCCGGAGTCGAACCATGTCCCGGATGACAAGGTCCCCAAGGGGACAGTGATCAGCACCGACCCTGGCGTCGGGTCCCAAGTGGCGCTGAAATCGCAAGTCATGCTGAACGTTTCGGATGGGCCGGTCTCCGTGACCGTCCCGGCAGGCCTGAGCGGCCTCACCGAAGCCGCGGCCCGCGATCTCCTGC
The DNA here is from genome assembly GCF_027587375.1 of Arthrobacter sp. B2a2-09. Lineage (GTDB taxonomy): Bacteria > Actinomycetota > Actinomycetes > Actinomycetales > Micrococcaceae > Arthrobacter. The sequence goes on along the minus strand of NZ_JAMXIC010000027.1, from coordinate 32,407 downwards.
GTCAGGCCGGCCTCGTAGGTGGGTCAAGTACCTTGGCCAATAGTGCCACGGTTCCCGCAGGCTCCGTCATCAGCACCAAGCCGGCTTCCGGGGCTGTAGTAGGCGTGGGCAGCACCGTTGACTTGGTGGTGTCCACGGGCAAGGTATCGGTGCCTCAACTCGTTGGTTTGAGTGAGGCCGATGCCGAAGCGTTGCTCAAAGCGAACGGCCTGGCCATCGCGGTCACCGAACAGGAGAATTCGCAAGTAACCCCCGGAAAGGTGACGAGCCAGGGCGACGCTTTCAATTCCCTTGTGGAGCAGGGCAAGACCATCAGCGTGATTGTCGCGAAGGCTCCCGCCCCGTCCCCGAGTCCCACTCCGACGTCCACGCCGTCTCCTAGCGACACCCGGGGCGGCGGAGGCTTGGGCGGATTAGGCGGCTAGCGCTGGATCAGCGGGCTAAGGGTGGCCGCACGGGCGGCCGCCCCGGACATCCCGAGTGATTCAAGCCAGTTGCCGAGCATGAGGTAGCCACCTTCGGTGAGCACCGATTCCGGGTGGAACTGCACACCGCACAGCGGCGCCGAACGGTGCTGCAGGCCCATGACAACCCCGCTGGCGGTTTCGGCAGTGATCTCCAGGACGTCGGGGATGCTTTCCCGTACGGCCGCCAGGGAGTGGTAGCGGGTGGCCGTCACCGGCGAGGGCAGCCCGGCGAAAACGCTCTTGCCTTGATGCAGCACAGGTGAGGTCTTGCCGTGCATCAGCTCCGGTGCGTGCGTGACGGTCCCACCGTAGGCCTCGGCCAGCGCCTGGTGCCCGAGGCAGACCCCGAACATCGGCTTGTTGTTGTCTCCGCACCACTTGATCAACTCAATGCAGACGCCGGCTTCGGCAGGGGTGCCGGGGCCGGGGGAGATCAGCACGCCGTCGCGCGCGTCCGCCAGCTCGATCGCTTCGGCGAGGGTGACGTCGTCGTTCCGGACCACCGTGGTTTCAGCACCGAGTTCCTGCAGGTAGCCGACCAGGGTGTAGACGAAGCTGTCGTAGTTGTCCACGACGAGGATTTTTGTTGTGCTCATGGCTGCTGTGCTGAACCAATCGTTGAGTCGGTGAGGGTAGTGAACTGTGACATCCAGGGGAAGAGGAACTGGACCATCAGGACAAGCGCGCATGCCACGAGGGCTGCTGATGTCAGGATACGCACCCACAGGGGTCCCGGGAGGTGGCGGAAGATCCATCCGTACATGGCTTAACCCTTTCCGCGCGTCTGGGCGACTTGCTTGGCGATGTCCTGTGGTGGCCCGGCGGATGCCGGTTGCCAGCTTTCCAGCAGGGAGTACGCGATGATGCGCTCTTGCGCACCGAAGCGCGGATTGCAGCTGGTCATGGTCAGGTAGCTTTCGGTGGGCGTCGCACCGGGCTGTGTGGGGACCGGAAGAAGGACGTCAGTGCGCGAAGGCAGCACGATCTGGTTGTTGCGGAAGACGTACGTGTAGTAGCCGTCTTTGGTCTGCACGTAGATTTTGTCGCCCGGAACCAGGAGATGGATGTTGTCCAGTACAGCACCATGCGTCTGGCGATGTCCGGCGACGGCGAAGTTGCCGGGGGCTCCGGGCATGCCGGTGGTTCCGTAGTGACCGAGGCCCAGTGTGTCCAGGATGTCGGAACCGGTTCCCTCGATGATGGGCCGCGAATAATCCGGACCGAATCGCGGAATGTACATGATGCCGATCATTCCGCCGTGCTCGGGAGCCTGGGCAACCACGGGCTTCCCGTAGTTGGGCGGTCCGGCAGGGTTGGCAGGGGCAACCGGTGCCACAGGTCCCGCTAAAGTCTTGGCAAAACCCTGGACGGCCTGGCTTTGCTTGGCGTCGGCTTCGACGTTGGTCCACCACAGCTCCCAGGCCACGAAGAGCAACAGGATGACTCCCGCGGTGAGGAGGAGCTCGCCCACGATCTGGACGATCTTCCGCACAATGTCGCCCGTGCGTGGCCGTCCCTTGCGCCTCGCCGAGCGCGGCTTGTGTCCCGCGGGGCGGGAACCCTCCGCGCCGGTTCCTGTGCCGTCGTCCGGCACGGCAGCGGCTTGCTGCGTCTGCTGCTGCGCCACTGGATCTCCTCTTAACAGGCGCGGATGCCCGACGACGAGCAGTCTCCGAAATCCGGCTAGACTTGACTGCTAGTACGAACCCGGAATTGCCGCGCGCGCGTTGACCGCTGGAATTTTCCTTCCTGCAGGATATCAAGCTGGCGCGTGGCCTTTCATTCAGCCGGCCAAGGAGGATCCGTGCCCGAGTCCAAGCCCCGTAAGAGGGCCGCCCGCCCCACCGAAGCGGCCACCGCGCAGCAGTACAAGCCGAACCCCATCTGGTACAAGCCCGTCATGTTCGGTCTCATGATCATCGGCTTGCTGTGGATCATCACGTTCTACATCACCAGCGGCCAGCTTCCCGTGCCCGCATGGGCGTCCTGGAACATCGTGGCCGGCTTCGGCATTGCGATCGTCGGCTTCCTCATGACCACGCGCTGGCGCTCCTAAGCGGCGACCTCACATTTCGAGCGCCTGTACCGTCTACAAGACATGACCACCAGGCACACCACCATTGATTCGCCACTGGGCCAGCTCACGCTGACTGCCCAGGACGGGCAGCTGACCGGCATCTTCTTCGAGGGTCATTGGCATATGCCGCCTTCGGAATTCTTCGGTGAAGCCGTCCCCGCCGAGGACCCCTTGTTCCAACAGACCGCCGCTGAACTCGGCGAATACCTGGCTGGCGAGCGAACGGTGTTCGACGTACCTTTCAAGGCTTCAGGGAATCCGTTCCAGCAGCGAGTCTGGGCCAGGCTGGAAGAAATTCCGTATGGCGAAACCGTCAGCTACGGAGAATTGGCCACCGAACTGGGCGATCGCAACCTTTCCCAGGCCGTCGGTTCGGCGGTTGGCCGCAATCCGCTGAGTATCGTCATCCCGTGCCATCGGGTTGTGGGGCGCGACGGGAGGCTCACCGGATACGCCGGAGGCCTGGAAAACAAACGGTTCCTCCTGGAACTCGAGGAACCAGCGGCGGCGAAGGAAAGCAAGCTCTTCTAATGGAGCCCAAGAAGCCGTTCGAGCTGGTCGTCCGGGAGCACGGACCCACGGTCCTGCGTGTGTGCCGCGCGGTTCTCGGCGCCCACGACGCGGAAGACGGCTGGTCCGAGACTTTCCTCTCCGCCCTGAAGGCCTACCCCGAACTTCCGGCCGACGCCAACCTCCAGGCCTGGCTCGTCACCATCGCCCACCGCAAATCCATCGACATCGTCCGGGCCAGGAACCGCCAACCGGTTCCCGTGGATGAGCTGCCCGTGCGACCGTCCGGACTCGGCATCCCCGGCGACGGTCACCAGGACATGCTCGACGCCGTCGGGCAGCTTCCGCCGAAGCAACGCCAGGCGGTGGCGTACCACTACCTTGCCGGGCTCCCCTACAAGGATGTCGCCGGGCTTCTCGGCGGAACCCCCGACGCCGCGCGTCGAGCGGGAGCGGACGGCGTCAAGGCCCTGCGCACCATTCTCGTCGATAGCTCCGTGAGCTACGTGAAAGAAGAAACCCCATGACCATCCACCACGACGAACCGGACGTCTCCGAGCTGCTCGCACCCCTCGATTCCGTTGAACCGGCCGTCATGCAGCGGCTCCATGACCGCCTCGCAGCGGCGGCCGCCGAGCAGCACACGCTCGATATCGCCTACCGCACGGTGGATTCCCCGATCGGCAAACTGCTCCTTGCCACCACGGAGCGAGGCATGGTGCGCGTGGCGTTCGAAGTGGAAGACCACGACGCCGTATTGCAGTTGCTCGCGGAAAAGCTCAGTCCGCGGATCCTCTTCTCAGCGAGCCGCCTGGATCCCGCTGCCCGCGAATTGGACGAGTACTTCGCCGGGACCCGGCACCAGTTCGACCTGCCCTTGGATTTCAGCCTTTCGCGCGGCTTCCGGCTCAGCGTCCTGGAACATTTGCCGCAGATCGCCTACGGCCACACGGAAAGCTACGCGCAAGTGGCCTTGGCGGCCGGCAGCCCGCGAGCCGTGCGCGCCGTCGGCACTGCGTGCGCCACCAACCCGCTGCCGGTGATTGTGCCTTGCCACCGGGTGGTGAAATCCGATGGATCGTTTGGCAACTACCTCGGCGGCACGGAAGCCAAGCGCGCCTTGTTGGCTCTCGAGGCAGCATGAGCCCAGGGTGGACGGAACCGCTGTTTCCGCTTGAGTTGCCGGCCGCGCCCGACGCCGGTCCACGGGAGGTCGCGCCGGGTGCCGTGCACGTTCCGGGCTGGCTGAGCCTTGGGCAGCAGCGGTGGATCGCGGCCCGTTTCGAGGAGTGGACGCGGGGTCCCGTCCCCTTGCGCGCCGCGGTCCTTCCCGGCGGGCACCCGATGTCCGTCCAGACTGTTTGCCTCGGCTGGCACTGGCAGCCCTATAGATACACACGCGAGGCCTTTGACGTCAACGGGCGGCGGGTCCTCGACTTTCCTGACTGGATGGCGCGCGTGGGCCGCAAAGCACTGTTCGAGGCATACGGTGACGCCGCCGAAGCCGCCGGCTACACGCCGGACACCGCGCTGGTGAATTTCTATAACGACGCCGCCAAGATGGGGATGCACCAGGACAAGGACGAAAAGTCGCGGGCCCCTGTGGTGTCACTCAGCATCGGAGACAGTTGCGTCTTCCGCTTCGGGAACGCGGAGACGCGCACCAAGCCGTATACCGACGTCGAACTGTCTTCAGGGGACCTGTTCGTTTTCGGAGGCGCATCCCGTTTTGCGTACCACGGCGTCACTAAGGTGCTCCCCGGAACGGCCCCCGAAGGTTGCGGGCTGCCCAGCGGGCGGATCAATATCACCATGCGTGTCACTGGAATGTCGTAGGACCGGGGCACAATGTCAACAACAGCTTCTGCCCGTCTTCCTGTGGAGGAATACCTATGACCCCGCCCGAGAACGGCACCATCATTGGCGACGACGGCCTTGCGCGTCCGCCCTGGGCATCCGTTGACCCACTCATGCGCGAGTACTACGACCACGAGTGGGGCATGCCTGTACGGGACGAACAGGGCCTGTATGAGCGCATCAGCCTCGAGGGATTCCAAGCGGGCCTGTCCTGGGCCACCATCTTGCGCAAGCGCGAGGCATTCCGGTCCGCTTTCCTGGACTTCCACCCTGAAAGCGTCGCGGCTTTCACGGAGGCGGACGTCGAACGGCTGTTGCAGGACCCGGGAATCGTGCGCAACCGCCTCAAGATCCGCGCCGCCATCACCAATGCCAAAGCCACCATCGCCCTGCGCAGCGAGGGCGGCTTGGTGGACTTCGTGTGGTCGTTCCAACCGGAGTCGACGCCGGAACCGCGTACGTTTGCCGACGTCGCTACCCAATCGCCTGAGTCGATCGCTCTGTCCAAGGCCTTGCGTAAGAAGGGCTTCGCTTTCGTGGGCCCCACCACCATGTATGCGCTGATGGAGGCAATCGGCATGATCGATACGCATCTGGTTGACAGCCATCGTCGGGGCAGCTCCGGAGTTTGGCTCTGATACCCACTTTCTTTCCACAGAAGTGTGTAACTTTATCCACAGCTGTGGACAATTCATGTGGACATCCACGCACATGAAGCGAAGATCCCCGGCATTCAGGTGATAACCAGGCCCACGCACCTTGGAACCGTGGTTTTACCCAGTGTGCACAAAGCTGTGGATAGTGTCCGCGGGTTCATTGAAAGTTCACCGCGAAAGCATTGAGAACTTCATTCAGGCCCTTCAGACCATGGCACCTGATCGGCTTCCGGTTCGCTATCCCGAGTCCCCGATGTGGGTTTGGCCGGGATGTGTGAAAGAATCTGCGTATGAATGCAGATAAGAATGCCTGCTCACTGGGAGTCGACAGCCAATACGTTGAATTGGCTGTGGAAGTGTTCGCGATGCTGGCCGATGCCACGAGGGTCCGGATCGTCCTGGCGCTCCGGAACGGCGAAATGGCCGTCGGCGCGCTGGCGGATCTTGTAGGGAAGTCCCCGGCGGCAGTATCGCAGCACCTTGCCAAAATGCGCTTGGCGAGAATGGTTTCCACGCGACAGGACGGAACCAGGGTCATGTACCGGCTGGAGAACGAGCACGCCCGCCAGCTGGTCGCAGATGCAATATTCCAAGCAGAACACGCCCTTGGCGGCACCCCTGCACACCACCGCGCAGAACAGGAATCGGCATGAGCGGTCACCAGCAAGTTGGCCATCACGAGGACCACGTGCACGATCACCACGACCACGCACATGAGCACCACGATCACAACCATGACCATGACCATGACCATGACCATGACCATGACGGACACTCCCACGAGCATCACAAGGGTTTCAAGGGGTGGCTGTATGAGCTTTTTGTCCCACACACCCACGATGCCGCCGATTCAATCGACGATGCCCTTGAGTCCAGTACACAGGGCGTTCGGGCACTGAAGATCAGCCTTTTCATACTCCTTGGCACCACCGTCCTGCAGTTTCTTGTGGTCCTCATCAGCGGCTCCGTCGCGTTGCTGGCCGACACCATCCACAACTTCTCGGACGCGCTCACCGCAGTGCCACTGTGGATTGCGTTCATTCTGGGACGTCGCGCGGCAACTCGCCGCTACAACTACGGATACGGGCGGGCGGAGGACCTTGCCGGACTGTTCATTGTCGGCGTGGTTGCGCTTTCGGCAGTGGTCGCCGCCTGGCAATCCATCGATCGCCTGTTCCATCCGCAGCCCCTGCACAACCTGTGGTGGGTTCTTGCGGCCGGACTCATCGGCTTTGCGGGCAACGAAATCGTTGCCGTCTACCGGATCAGGGTCGGCCGGCAGATCGGGTCCGCTGCGCTGGTGGCCGACGGCGTGCATGCGCGCATTGACGGATTCACCTCCCTCGCCGTGGTGCTTGGCGCCGGCGGCGTGCTGCTCGGCTTCCCTTTGGCGGACCCGATTGTCGGCCTGCTGATTTCGGCGGCCATCATCGTCCTGCTCTGGGGTACGGTACGCAGCATCGGACGACGCCTGATGGACGGCATAGAACCCGAACTGCTAGACAGCGCCCAGACGGCGTTGGAAACGACGCCGGGCGTACTCTCCGTGCCGAGGCTGCAACTGCGTTGGGTTGGCCATCGCCTGCAGGGCGCCGCCACCATCGTCGTCGCCAACGCGTCACTGTCAGCGGTGGAAGAAACTGTCCGTGAGGCCAGGCATCAGCTTGAGCACGCGCTCCCAAAACTCGACGACATGGTGATACAGCCTGTTACGGAACTTGGCCGCTGATCGACGGGGTCCTGTTCCCAACCGCTGCCCAGCCGCTGCGGCTATGATGGCCCACTGAACCTTATGTTGAGCCACTGACCTGATCTCGAGCCACTGAACCGGACCCGCCCGGCCGCCCGAGATCCACGAAAGAAGATGCCCATGAGCCAGCAAGCGATTCTGGCGAAGCCTCGCCGAAACGTGGAGATGGTGCTGTTGGTGCTGGCACTCGGCGTCGGCATTGGTGCCCTTGCAATGACCAGCGTGGACAAAAAAGAAGCCCTTGACATTGGATTCTGGCTTCAGGCGGGCACCTTGACGGCGCTGGCCGGCATCTTCCACGTTGTCCTGCGGTTCAAGGCCAGGTATGCCGATCCGGTGATCCTCCCGATCGTGGTGGCTTTGAACGGCCTCGGCATCGCCATGATCCGACGCCTGGATGCGTCAAACGGCACTACTGCTGGCAATAATCAGCTGACCTGGACGATCGTCTCGGTCCTGGTCGCGGCAGCAGTGCTGTGGCTATTGAAGGATCACCGGCTTTTGCGCCGGTACACCTTCATTGCACTCGCGGTCAGCGCCGCCCTTCTCATCCTTCCCCTCGTTCCGGGCATTTCCGCCGGCGACATCAACGGCGCGAATGTCTGGATACGCCTCGGCTCCCTGCAGTTCCAGCCCGGCGAGATCGTGAAGATTACGCTCGCCATCTTCTTCGCGGGCTACTTGTCCTCCAACCGGGACTTGATCTTGTTGGCCGGCAGGAAATTCGGGCGCCTGCAGTTCCCGAGGATCAAGGACACAGGGCCGATGATCACCGCTTGGGCCGCGAGCGTTGGCGTACTGGTCTTCCAGCACGATCTCGGCATGTCCATACTGCTGTTCGGCCTGTTCATCGTGATGATCTACGTTGCCACGAGCCGGGCGAGCTGGCTCGTCCTCGGCGTCGTGCTCATGCTTTTGGGCGGATACGCCGCCGCAAAGATCTTTTCCCATGTCGGCTTGCGCATTGACGCCTGGATCAATGCCTTCGACCCCCAAGTCTTCACCCGCTTCCCCGGAGGTAGCGCCCAGATTGTCCAGGGCCTCTTCGGAATGGCCGACGGCGGCCTGATCGGAAAAGGCCTCGGGCTCGGAAGCCCGGACCTTGTACCTTTCGCGAACAGCGACATGATCATCGCTTCCCTTGGTGAAGAACTCGGCCTGATCGGGCTGTTCGCGATCGTTCTCCTCTATCTGCTGCTTTTCACAAGGGGATTCCGGGCCGCCCTGGGCATCCGGGATGCGTTCGGGAAGCTCCTTGCCTGCGGGCTGGCCTTCTCCATGGCTCTTCAGTGCTTCATCATTATCGGCGGCGTCACCCGCCTTATTCCCCTCACCGGACTGACGACGCCGTTCCTCTCCGCGGGCGGATCCTCCCTCCTTGCCAACTGGATCATCGTCGCCCTGCTGTTGCGGATCAGTGACGCAGCCCGCAGGCCCCAAACAGTTGCTTCCCAGACCGAACACGTTCCGGTCTGACGCCGGTCCGCGATTCAAGCTGCCGCCACTGGCCCAAGGCACTCAGACGGTCGTAAAACCGCCGTCGATCAAGACGTTCGTGCCGGTGATCATGGCTGCGACGTCGCTGGAGAGGTAGGCGATGAGGGACGCCACTTCTTCCGGCTGGGCGAAGCGCCCAACGGGAATATCGCGTTTCGCCTTTTCGCCTTTTTCGCCGGCCCAGGCCTTCTTGCCGAGTGGCGTCTCAACCACTGTGGGTGACACGGCGTTGACGGTCACACCCTTGGGTGCCCACTCCAGGGAAAGGACATGGGTAAGCCCGACGATCCCCGCCTTCGAGGCGCAGTAGGCCGCATGCTGGTCGAGGCCGATCACTGCGGCCTGCGAAGCGAGGTTGACGATCCGGCCGTATCCTGCCTCGACCATGACCCGGCCGGCAGCTTGTGCCATGTAGAAGCTCGCGCTGAGGTTGACATTGATCGTGGCCTGCCAGCGGGCGGCCGGTACGTCTATTGCGGGATCCAGCAGCGCAATACCTGCCGAATTCACCAGGATGTGGGGGGTGCCCGCCACGCGCACGGCTTCGGCAACAACCTCCCCTGCGGCTTCAGGTGCCGTCAGGTCGCGGGCAATGCCGTGGTGGCCCGTACCGGGGAGTTCGGCCATCAGCGCGCCAACGCTCTCAGAGAGATCGACGCCGACCACGCGTGCGCCGCGGGAAGCGAAATGGTGGGCGACCGTGTAGCCGATGCCGCTCGCGGCTCCGGTGACGATGGCGATGCGGCCTTCAAATTCCTGTTCCATTGTTGTCATCCTTCGTAAGCGCAGATTTCCTGGACCTTTTCGGCCGAGGGGCTGCTGGTATCGAATCGGTAGGTGAGCCATTCCTTGGCGAGGCGTCGGGCGAGTTCGAGGCCAACAACGCGCTGGCCGAAGCACAGTACTTGGGCGTTGTTGCTGAGAACGCTTCGCTCGACCGAGAAGGAATCGTGGGCCGTGATGGCACGTATGCCGTGCACCTTGTTGGCGGCGATGGCGACTCCGAGGCCGGTGCCGCAGACGAGGAGTGCCCTGTCGGCCTCCCCATTGGCGACCATCCGCGCCGCGTTGACCGCTACATGCGGATAGGCGGTGTGACCGTCGGCGCCGACCCCCACATCAACCACCGACGCCACAAGGCCATTCGCTTCAAGATCCCTCTTGAGTATTTCCTTGTAGTCATATCCTGCGTCGTCGCTACCGACGACGATTCGCCACTTTGTGTCGCTCATGGTGTTGTCCTTTCTATTCTGTCGCGGTCAGCGTCCGATGGCACTGACGATCATCCCGAAGGACGTCGCACCGGCGTCCGGAGTGCCGATGCTCTTCGCTGCGAGTGGGCGGGCTCGTCCGAGTTTCGGGGTCAGGGCGGCGGTTTCCGCTGCCGCTGTGGCCGCAACATCGGCCGCCTTTGCCCAGGCCTTTGCGGTTTCCTCGCCACTCATCAGTGCCAGCTCGAGAGTGTCGACAAACGGCAGAAGTGCATCAACGAGTGTCTTGTCTCCGGGCTTCGCCCTGCCCAGGTCCGTGATTGCCGTGGCGAAAGCGTGTACGGCCGCCGCGAGCTCACCACGCCCGAACGCAATGGCCTCGTCGTCCAGGGCTGCCCCCGCGCTCTCCAACCCGGCTCCCCACAACACTCCGGAGGTTCCACCCGCGGCGGCTGCCCAAGCTTGGCCGGCCTTACGTAGAATCCATGCCGGACCTGCGGATGCTCTTACGGCACTCTCTGCGGCAGCGAGGGCCGCGTCCGCCCCCTTGACCATGCCGCGGCCATGATCGCCGTCGCCCGCTATTGCGTCGATGCGTCCCAGCTCTAGCTCGTTCTCGCGCATGGTGCGCGCCAGGGCACGAAGCCCTTCCAGGACGAGTCCGGCGACGGGGACAGCGGCGATGCTGGGGGTGGGCGCGTCGTCGTGCTCTTCGGCGGTGGCGGTCCCGCTGAGCGAGGGGCGGAGACCCATGAGCGCGGACTTCTGCTTCCGGTAGGCCGGTGTGTAGGCGTCCGCGGTCCATAGCCACTCGAGCTCCTTGTCGAGCCACATGAGGGTGAGTGAGATGCCACCCATGTCCAGGCTCGTGACCAGTTCGCCGACCTCGGGATCGACGATCTCCAGACCAGCCGCCCGGAGCATCGGTGCCACGGATTTCCACACGAGGAACAGTTCTTCGTACTTGGTGGTGCCCAGTCCGTTGAGAATGACAGCGACGCGTGAGGAATCGGTGGAGGGGGCGTGGGCGAGCAGATCGAGGACGAGGAGGTGCGCTAGCTCATCCGCGGTCTTCAATGGTTCGTCGCGGATGCCGGGTTCGCCGTGGATCCCGAGTCCAACGCCCATGTGTCCTTCGGGGACCGTGAAGAGCGGTTCCGTTGCACCGGGCATGGTGCACCCGGAGAACGCGACGCCGAAACTGCGGGAAGCCGCATTGGCTGCCCGACCGATCCGTTCGACCTCGTCGATGTCCAGCCCTGCGGCCGCTGCCGCCCCGAGGGCTTTGAACACGGTGAAATCGCCTGCGATGCCCCGGCGTTCAGATTCATTGGGCGAAGAGGCAATGTCGTCGGTGACCACGACGATTCGGGTGTCGATGCCTTCTTTCCGGAGGCGTTCTGCGGCGATACCGAAGTTCATGTTGTCACCGGCGTAGTTGCCGAAAGTGAGGATGACGCCTTTGCCTTGGTCGGCGGCTTTCGCTACCGAGTAGACCTGTGCGGCGCTGGGAGAGGTAAAGATGTTTCCGACGACGGCTCCGGTTGCGAATCCGGGACCAACGATTCCGCAGAAGGCTGGATAGTGCCCGGAACCGCCTCCGACGACGACGGCGACCTGGGGCGTCCCGCCGCGGTGGGCGACGGCTCCGCCCGGGACGCCTTGCAAGCGGTCGGAATAGAGGTCCAGAAAGCCTGTGAACTGGTCTTCGGCGAAATCGGCGGGGTCGTTGTAGAGGACAGTCATGGTGGTGCGCTCCTGTTTACTTCTTCTGGCCCGGAAGGCCTTCGTAGGCGATGTCGCCGCTCTTGAGGTTGTCGTCGATGAGTGCGGGGAGGCCTTTCAGGAAGGCATCCTTGTCCGTCACGACGTTCTTGAAGGCGTCGTTGACGTTCGCCGCGGTAATGGCAGGCATCGTGTAGACAGGCTTCTTGTTGACGCTCTCGCCGCGCGCGATCTTCGCGGCGACTGCGAGCCCGGTGGCAAGCTCTACCGTGCCGTGCTGCAGCGAGGTGCCGATCATTTCGCCGGACTGTACCGCCTTAAGACCGTCCTCGATGCCGTCGATGCCGACCACCGGCGTGCCCTTTACCCCGGCTTCGCGGAGGGCCTGGATTGCACCCAGGGCCATGTCGTCGTTTTGGGAAATGACACCGTTGATGTCGCCCTTGAATGCGGAGATCCAGTTGCTCATCTTGTTGACGGCCTGGTCGCGCTTCCAGTTGGCTGTGTCCTTGGCCAGGACCTTGATGTTCGGGTTCTTGTCGAGCACGTTCTGGATGCCCTTGCCCCGGCCGATCTGCGGCGAGGAACCGAGCGGCCCTTCAAGCACCACGACGTTGCCCTTGCCTCCGAGCTTGTCCACCATCATGGTGGCTTCCTGCTCTCCCGCGGCGACGTCATCGGGCTGCACGCTGGCAGTCAGGTCCGCACCGGAAAGAGCGGTGTTGACGTCGATAACGGGAATGCCTGCCGCCTTCGCCGCGGCTACTTGAGGCTGGAGGGAGTCGGCCTGAACTGGAACAATGATGATTGCGTTGACCTTGCTGTTCACGTACTGCTGCATCTGGTTGGCCTGGGTGGAGACGTCTCCGCCTGCCGAGTTCCATTGCAGGTTGATGTGGTTGGCCTTGGCATAGGCCTCCATGCCTTCCTTGCCTTGGGTGATGAACGAGGACATGTCATACACCGTCACTCCGATGGTGATGTTGTCGTTACCGGCGCTTGGGTCGCCTGCGCCGCAGGCGGTGAGGCCAAGAGCAGCGACGGCGGCAAGCGCCGTGCCTGTGAGCAGCTTCTTCGTCGTTGAGGACGCCTTCTTCATGGTCTTCCTTCTGATTGTTGAGTTTGGTTGTGCTGGGGACAGGACGATCAACGGCGGCCGCGGCGGGCGGCCCAGACGTCGACGCCGACGGCGGCGACGATGATGACCCCCTTGATCACGCTCTGCCAGTAGGCGGGGACCAGGAGGAGGTCCAGGCCGTTGTTGATGGTCTGGATCAAGAGGAGGCCGACGGCGGTCCCCCATACCGTGCCCCTGCCGCCCATGAGGCTCGCTCCGCCGATGACCACTGCGGCAATGGCGTCCAGCTCGTAACCTTGGCCAAGGTTGGGGGCGCCGGTAATGACGCGGGAGGCGAGCATGAGTCCGGAGAGCCCGGCGAGCACGCCGCTGATGGCATAGACGCTGAACAGGATGCTGCGTGAGCGGACGCCGGCGATCTCTGCTGCGAGCCTGTTGCCGCCGATCGCATAGACCCGGAGGCCGTAGTTTGTGCGCTTCATGATGAAGGCGAGAACAAGGATGGCGATGATCATGAGGATGACGGGGAAGGTCAGGCCCAGGATCTGAGTGTTGGCGAAGGAGCCGAAGCTCGTGGGAAGGCCGTTGATGGGAGCGCCGTCGCCGATGACGTAGGCGATTCCGGAGGCTAGTGTCAGCATCCCGAGCGTGGTGATGAAGGGCGGGACTCCGAACCTGCTGACGATCAGTCCGTTGATGGAACCCGCGAGCAGGCCGGTGACCACTGCAGCGAGGAGTGGCAGCATGAGATTGTCGCCTGCATTCTTCGCGGTCCAGGCCGCGGCCATGGCACTGGCTGCCATGACGCTGCCGACGGAGAGGTCGATGCCTCCGGTCAGGATCACGAGCGTTTGTCCGAGGGCGATGAGCGCGAAGGGTGCCGCCGCGATGAGGATGTTGGTGAGGTTGTCGGGCGTGGCGAACCGTGCGCTGCGGTATGCGAAGAATGCGACGATGAGCAGCATCACCACCACCATGATGTGGCGGATGAGGAATCCGCCGGTGAGTTCTTTCCAATCTCGGCGTTGCGGTACAGGGATTTCTTCGATGGTGGTGTTCATGGGGTGGTGTCTTTCACGGGTGCGGCGCTCTGGCCGGAGGCGAGTCGGAAAATGGTGTCCTGCACGTTGGGGCAGTCGAGCTGGGCGCGGTCGAGTTCGCCGACGACGCCGAGTTCGCGCATCACGAATGCGCGGTGGGAGAGGCTGAGGATCTCGGGCATATCGCTGGAAGCCATGACGACGGCCATGCCGGCGGAGGACAGTTCGGTGATGATGCGGTAGATCTCGCTCCGCGCCCCGACGTCGACGCCGCGTGTGGGCTCGTCGAGAAGCAGCGCGTCTACCTGCCCGGTGAGCCAGCGGCCGAAAACGACTTTCTGCTGATTGCCGCCTGAGAGGTTCTCGAGGTGCTGGTCAAGGCCGTCACTCTTCAAACGCATCGACTTCATGATGGCCCCGATGGTTTCGCGGCGCTTACGCCCTTGAATGATCCCGAATTTCGAGAAGGCCGCGATGCGCGGGAGTGTCGCGTTGTCCAGGACACTCAAGGAGAGAACGGCACCGGCGCCTTTGCGGTCCTCGGGCACAATCGCGAGCTTGCGAGCGATCGAACTGAGGGGCGCACCGGCTTTGAGCGGTGTCCCGGACACACGGACCGTGCCTGAGACTGGTTTGCGGATGCCGTAAATGCACTCGATCAGCTCGGTGCGACCGGCTCCCACCAAGCCGGCGAGGCCCAGGATCTCTCCTCGCTTTACCGAGAAACTGATCGGCTCGGAGCCTTGGGCGATAACGACGTTGTCGACCTCGAGAACAGTGTCTGCGCCGGACTCCGGACGGTCCGGAAACAGCTGGTCGAGTTCGCGTCCGATCATCGCCGTAACGATGCCGTCGTCGGTGATGTCGGCCAGAGGCGTATCGCTGACGAGCTTTCCGTCGCGCAGCACGACCACGCGGTCTGCCATAGCCCGGATCTCCTCCATCTTGTGGGTGGTGAAGAGGATGGCGACGCCTTGGTCGCGCAAAGAGCGCACGATCCGGGCCAGTCGTGCGACTTCGCGTTCGGCGATTGCACTCGTGGGCTCGTCGAGCAGGAGGACCCGGGCTCCGCGGTTCGTAGCCTTGATGATCTCGATGATCTGCCTTACCCCTACGGGCAGGGCGCCCATGCGGGTCTTTGGGTCAGTATCAAGGCCGAAGTCCTCTAGGTATCCGCTGGCCGCTTTGATCATTGAGCGGCGGTCGAGCACGCCGAAGTTGTTCCTCAGCTCGCGGCCGATGAAGAGGTTTTCGTAGACCATCAGCTCCGGAATCGAAGCAAGCTCTTGGGGGACGATGGCCACTCCCAGGGAGTAGGCCGCCTGAGTGTTGCCGCTGTGCAGGTGCTGCCCCCGGACCCTCACTTCTCCGTCGTCGGGGCGGTACTGCCCCGAGGCGATCTTCATGAGCGTGGACTTGCCGGCACCGTTCTCGCCCGCAAGGGCTGTGACGGTCCCGGGTTCGAGGGTGAACGTGATCCCTCTGAGTACGGGGATTCCCCCGAAAGACATGGTGATACCCGAACACTCGAGCATGGGGATGACGGGGATGCTGTCGTCTGAGCGGACGGTCGACACCTTCATCGAGCTCCTTTGCTTGCCGTCTCATTGCCACGTGGAGGGTGGCCGATATCGACTATACGAGGCGACTGCTCACATGTAAATATCTACTGCTCATATGAGCATAACTTCCAAGGGTGATAGAATATTGCTCATTAGAGCACCGGAACGTCGACTCGAAAGTGTGCTCAAATGACTAGCGGAGGTGTTTCATGGCACAGGCGCCAGGACCGGGCAAGCAAGTACAGATCGCCCACATCGCAACCCAGCACTACCTGCAGAACAAGACCAGGATTGAGATCGCCAATGAGACCGGCCTCAGCCGCTTCAAGGTAGGCCGCCTGCTCGACGAGGCCGTAAGTTCAGGCATCGTCAAGATCCACATCGCGAGCCCCTCGGGTGTAAGGCTCGATCTTTCCGTGCAACTGCGAGAGCGTTTTGGCCTTGAACACGCAGTGGTCGTCGATGTCCCATCGGACGCCGATGAAGTCATTCAGGCCAAGCTGGGGTCCACGGCAGGGGACCTCTTGCGCGAAATCCTGACAGACGAGGACGTGCTTGGCCTGACATCTGGGCGTACCCTCAATGCCATGGCGCGGTCACTGAGTGAGCTACCCAAGTGCGGCGTCGTCCAATTGGCAGGAGTCGCCGGCCCCATCCAAGAAACCGGTCTTGAAATCATGCGCCGGGTAAGCGCCATCGCGGGTGTCCGGCCTTGGACCATCTATTCGCCGCTCGTCGTCAGCGACGCCCAGGCCGCCGTCGGCATCCGGAGGCAGCCCGATACCCGGCAAACATTTGAGCAGTTCAACAAAGTCACAGTGGCGGTCGGCTCAATCGGCTCTTGGAAACCGGAAAACTCACAGATGATCAAGAACCGCGCTTTGGACCCGAGCGACCGCGAGAAACTCCTGGAACGGGGAGTTGTCGCCGAGTTCGGAGCGACTCTAATCACGGACACAGGTTCGGTCGTTCACGACATCGACGACCGCTGCATCGCGATCTCGGAAGAACAATGGCGGGCCATTCCCACCGTCATAGCCGTAGCTGGGGGTCCCACGAAAACCCGGGCGATCCGGGCGGTGCTGGCTTCAGGGCTTCTCAAGGGCCTAGTCACTGACGCAGCAACGGCCGAAAGACTACTCGGAGGCTAGGATGCCGCGTCCACTCCTCGTCGCCGGCGTTGATTCGTCGACGCAAAGCTGCAAATACATCACAGTGAACGCGGCAACGGGCGAGATCCGGACTTCCACCGCGCTCCCACACCCCGACGGTACCGCCGTCGATCCCAAGGCGTGGTGGGATGCCTTCACCGGCGTCGGGGCCACCGCATTAGGCGGAGTCAAGGCCGTTTCGGTTAGCGCACAGCAGCATTCCACCATCTTCCTTGGAGCGAACGAAGAGCCGGTCAACGAAGCAATCCTGTGGAACGACCAACGCGCAACCTCGTCGGCCCTTGAGCTCCGCCGCGAGTTCGGCCCGGACTGGTGGGCCCGGGAACTGGGTATGATCCCTACGGCTGCCCACCCTGTATCGAAACTCCGTTGGCTCGCCCGAACAGCTCCCGAGACCGCGGATCGAGTACAGCGCGTGGTTATCCCGCACGATTGGTTGACCTGGCGGCTTCTCGGCGCCCAGGGAGATCCGACCACAGACCGCTCCGACGCATCCGGAACCGGTTATTGGGCTTCGACGGGAGCTGGATATAGGACCGATATCCTGGAAGCGGCTTTCGGCCGTCAGCTATCGGTGCCCCGCGTTTTGGGACCCGGAGAGCGTGCAGGCGTTACTTCCGGGGGCGTGGTAGTCGGGGCAGGGTGCGGGGACAACGCCGCTTCGGCCTTTGGCCTTGGCACCGTCCAAGGTGAAGCCGTCGTGTCGATCGGCACCAGCATGACGGTATCCATGGTCGATACCCTGCACGTGGTTGACGTGACGGGGCATGTTGCCGACATGGCCGACGCGGCAGGCGCCCAGCTACCTATAGTCGCCACTCTCAACGGCGCCCGAATCCTCAACTCAGCAGCCCATATGCTGAGCCTCAGCCTCGGCGAACTCGACGAACTTGCGTCCCAAGGGCCGCCTGACGCCCAGGGGCTCTGCTTCCTCCCATACCTGGACGGGGAACGTACCCCGCTATTGCCCGCGTCCCAAGGAGCGCTGATCGGTCTCACGCGATTCTCGATGACACCCCAAAACCTCGCGCGCGCCGCCATACTCGGCCTGGCATGCGCGATCGCCGATGCCATCGATGATTTGTCCCGGGCCGGTCTCGTGATTGAAATAGTCACCCTGGTGGGCGGCGGATCGCGGTCCGCGGCTCTCCGCCAAGCAGTTGCCGACCTCACAGGACGCACAGTGGGCTGGCCCGAATCCCGGGAATACGCGGCACTCGGAGCCGCCCGTCAAGCGGCATGGGCGCTGACTGGTGAACTGCCTGATTGGCCACCGGCCAAACGGCAGGCCGTCGATCCCGCCGAACGCGCGGAATGGACTACGGAAGTACGCGAGCGGCACCGAAATACGGCGGCGGTACTCTATGGCGCTGAACTTACGTAGCCAGCCCGTCGGCACTGTAGTTACACACTTAACAACAGGCAGCTACCCACAAGTTATCCACAGTTGGGGAAAAACTGTGCCTACAAAGTGGAAAACTCCCAGAACGGCGGGCCTCAAGCGCTAGGAAGGACACCGAACTACAGCACTGTGAGTTATTAACAATGTTGATAACTCTGTTGATACCGCGCTCATGCCGCTGCCAACGCTGAGGTTGTCCACACACCCCCGAATAACGCACTTCTTATCCACATACCCACAGGCGCGTGGGCAAAAGTTATCCACAGATGTGGACGTTAATCCCCAGGGGAACCTGCTGCCCCTGCTATCTCGCCCTGGAGAGTCCATTCATCATCGAACTACACGCTTGTAAGTTACACACATTGTGGATAACCCTTGTGGAAAACATTTCCAAGGGGTCTTGACGGACTCAATGCACAGTTTTAGTCTGATCTTATTCAATGAACTAGTTGATCAACCGATCGCTTGAGTACTGTGGAAAATTCGAAAGTCCGCGATGCTTGAGCCTGGAGCCAGACAGGGGAGACGCATGCCGGAGACGATTGGTACAGCGGTGCTGGATCCGGAAGACCAGCTCAACAGGGCGTTCATGGCCCTCGCCGATCCTGTCCGCCGCAAGATACTGGCGCGGTTGGCCTTGGGCGATGCCACCGTCAACGAGATCGCCCAGCCGTTCAGCGTCACCCTCCAAGCCATTTCGAAGCATCTTCAAGTGCTCGAAGGCGCAGGGCTCATCACCAGGAGCAGGGAAGCGCAGCGCCGTCCCTGCCACTTGAACACCACAGCGCTGGGTCCCTTGGCGGAGTGGATCGAGAGCTACCGTCTTCAGGCCGAGGAACGTTTCGCCCGGCTGGACGAACTATTGGCCACAGGCACAGCCGAAAAAAATCCGGAAAAGGAGAAGAACAATGAGCACCAACACAACAACCATTGACGTCACGGCGGGTACGCCGTTCATCGACACGAGCCGCGACTTCGACGCCGCACCGGAGCGCGTGTTCGAGGCTTTCACGGATCCGGAACTTGTCGTCAAATGGCTGGGGCCGCGTCGGCTCGAAATGCGCCTGGAATCCTACGACGCTCGGACGGGCGGCAGCTACCGCTACACACATTTGGACGGCCAGGGCAACGAGTTCGGCTTCCGCGGGGTCTTCCACGAGGTCCAGGAGCCATTGCGGATCATCCAGACCTTCGAATTCGACGGCGCACCGGGGCAAGTCACGTTGGATACCACCAGGTTTGAAGACCTCGGGGGCCGCACACGCGTGGTTCAGCATTCCGTGTTTCCCTCGGTGGAGGCCCGGGACATGGCAGTAGCCAGCGGCATGGATGCAGGCATCAAGGAGTCGATGGACCGCTTGGAGGAACTCCTAGGGTGAAAGCGTAAAGAGCTGTTAGCCCGCTGTGGCCCGGATGATGGTAGCCAGGACCAGAATTCCGGCCACCAGGGCCATCCCGGCAGTCTGCAACAGCGCCTGGCGGGGCCCACGCGGGGCGAAGGCGATCACGGCGGCGCACAGGCCTCCCGTAACGAGGCCACCCAAGTGGGCCTGCCAGGCGATTCCAGGGACAACGAAGCCAATCACGCCGTTGATGGCAATGAGGATCCACAGCTGCCGGGTGTCTCCGCCGCGTCGGCTTTGGACCACCAACAGTGCGCCAAAGAGCCCGAAGATCGCACCGGACGCACCTTCTACTCCAGTAGGAGGCAAGACAGGCGTCAGGAGCAGGAAGCCGACAGAGCCGCCAATGGCGGACAACAGGTAAACGGCCAGGAAGCGAATGCGTCCAAGAACGGGCTCAAGCACCTGGCCAAAGATCCACAGCATGTACATGTTGAGCACGATGTGCAGGACAAAGCCCTGGGAGTGGACAAAAGCGCTCGTCAGCATCCGCCAGGGTTCGAAGGCCCCGTATTGCGGTGAGGCGTAGACGGACGCGAAGGCGAGTTGATTCTCCACGACATCGCCGGGAATCAGCCATTGCAGCACGTACACCAGGGCGCAGAGCCCAATAAGTACGTACGTCGCCAAAGGACGACCAGTCGCAATGGCGCCGCCGTAGGCGGAACGCACTGCCGGCGTCGAACGCTTCATTTCATTGACGCAGTCAATGCATTGGAACCCGACGGCGGCCGCCCGCTGGCATTCGGGGCATGCGGGACGCCCGCAACGCTGGCACCGCACATAGGAAGGCCTGTCCGGGTGCCGGGGGCACACCGGAATGTCTGCTGACGGCTCCGCCGCCGGGATTCCGTAACTCATATGCTGCTCAGGCTCCGCGGATCAGAGCTGGACGATATCAATGCTGTTGATGACCACGTCTTCAACGGGACGGTCGCCCATGCCGGTGCGGACGGCCTCGATCGCGTCTACAACCTTCTTGGACTCCTCGTCAGCAACCTCACCGAAGATGGAGTGCTTGCCGAAAAGCCAGTCGGTGTTGACCGTGGTGATGAAGAACTGGGAACCGTTGGTGCCCTTGCCCATCTGGACGCCGGCGTTGGCCATGGCCAGCTTGTAAGGGGCGTTGAAGTTGAGTTCCGGGTGGATCTCGTCGTCGAACTTGTAGCCCGGACCGCCGATGCCGCGGCCCAGGGGATCGCCGCCCTGGATCATGAAGTCTTTGATGATGCGGTGGAAAATGGTGCCGTCGTACAGCGGGGTACCGGTCTTGTCTTCGCCGGTCTCCGGGTGCGTCCAGGACTTTTCGCCTGTGGCCAGGCCAACGAAGTTGGCGACCGTCTTCGGCGCGTGGTTGCCGAAGAGGTCAACCACGATGTCACCGAGGTTCGTGTGGAAAGTTGCTTTTGCGGTTGCGATGGTCATAGCGCCATTCTTTCACGCAGGGTCAACGCCGAGGCGGCCAGGAAGGCGGTTCCGCGCTAGGTGAAATCTTCCGTGAATCCGCCGGATGAATAGCCGGTGCCGATCAAGCGACGTAGGCTAACAACAAACGAGCATGTTGATCGGGAGGTAGTTGTGAAGAAATCGGACCGGATTGCCCGCGAACTTGAACACACCGTCGTGAATGGTGTCGAAAATGCCAAGGACTGGGCGACACCGCGCGTCGAAGCAGCTGTGAGCTGGGCGGTTCCCCGCATCCAGCACGGCATCGACACCGCTTCGCCGAAGCTTCAGGAAGGCCTGAAGTCGGCTGCGCACAACCTCGCCGACGGCGTTGCAACCGTCACGCCGAAGCTCCAGGAAGGCTTGGCGAACCTCGCACCGAGGATCCACGACGTCGTCGAGGACGCCTCACCCAAGATCCAGGAAGCCCTTAACAAGGCCACTCCAGCACTCGGCCACGCCCGGGACAAGGTTGTTGAGGAGTACCTGCCCAGACTCTCCGAGCAACTCGGGCAGGCCTCCGTGGTTGTCCACCAAGCCCTTGAGAATGCACCCGCGCAGGTGGATGCCGTCGCACAGAAGCTGGTGGACTCGGGAGTGGTGCACAATCTGCAGGAGCAGGCACAGGCCACAGGGGGCCAGCTGAAAGCAGCGGCTGAGGAAGCATCCAAAACAGTCTCGAAAGAACTTGCCAAGACCCGGAAGCCCAAAAAGCGGGGCTTCCTGATCTTCACGGTTGTAGCAGCAGCTGCCGCGGCCGGCATTGCCGCGTGGAAGGCCAGCCGCCCGGTGGAAGACCCGTGGAAGACTCCAGTCCCGGTAACGCCATCGCCCGTGCCGGCCGCAGCTGCCGCCGAGAAAGTCGCTGACAAGGCCAACGAAACCGCCGGCAAGATAGCTGACGCGGTTGACGACGTGACCCTCAACGTAGCCGACAAAACCCAAGCTGTAGCCGAGAAGGCAAAACACGCCGTCGAGGACGCTACGGACACCGCAGCAAAGGTGGCAACCGACGCCAAGACGGCCGTAAAGAACATCGCCGCCAGCCTGCACAAGGACGAAGCAGGCAATGACCAGGCGGCCACGGACGAAGCGGGCAAACACGAGGCGTAGGCGAAAGCCATATTCGCTCCACGTTGAAGGGATTCCGGTTCGCCGGGGTCCCTTCAATTGTTTGGCCACTTGTCACCGGAGGCTTCCTCTAGGGACACCGGCCTGATGTTAGATTTATGGGGATGCCAGCCGATAGATCTTTCGTAGATGCAGCCACCAACGCAGCCGTCGCACCCGTGAAGCCGAGCGTTTCAATCATCATCCCGGCGTACAACGAGGAAAGCGTCATACGGCAATGCCTGATCGCGGCCATCTACCAGTCAGTGCCTGCGGACGAAATCATCGTCGTGGACAACAGGTCCACGGACCGCACTGCGCAGATCATCCAGCAGATGCAGCAGGAATACCCTGAGAGCCCCATCATCCTGCTGAGCCAGGACAAAGCGCAGGGACTCATCCCCACCCGCAACTTCGGCCTCAATAGCGCCACCTCGGATGTCCTCGGCCGGATCGATGCCGACTCCGTTGTTGAACCTGACTGGGTTGAACAGGTCCAAAAGGCCTTCGCCGATCCCTCAGCGCAGGCGGCCACGGGTCCCGTGGTCTACTACGACATGCCAATGCGTCGATTCGGGCTCAAGGCCGACGACAAAATGCGCCAGCTCATGCTTCGGCTTGCGAAGCACCAGTACCACTTCCTTTTTGGATCCAACATGGCACTTCGCCGTTCGGCCTGGGAAACCATCCGGGACGAAACCTGCCTGGATGAAAAGGACGAGATGCATGAGGACATCGATCTGTCCCTGCACCTTGCCGACCACGATCTCAGGGTCCAGTACTGGCCGCAGATGGTCTCGGGCATGTCTGCCCGCAGGCTCGAAGATTCACCACGCGACTACCGCTACTACGTGACCCGCTTCGACCGCACCTACAAGGCCCACAACGTCAAGAAGATGGCACTGAAGGCCCCCATGGTGGTGTTCTTCTCGGTCTATTTCCCGGCCAAGCTGCTCCGGGCCATCCATACGGCCAATACAAGCCAAGGCATCCGCCGCGGCGGCCTGTAGCCGCACCGAAGTATCCGTCCGGTCATTCGGATACCCGACTCAGTCAGTACCGAGCTCGGCGATCTTGCCCTGAGCGTCGCCCTTGCCGCGCCGCTGGCCGGCGACAACGACCGCGAGTCCAACCAGGATCAAGGCGAGTCCAGCATAGGTCCCGGCCGGCAGGGTCTCGTGCAGAAAGACCGCGGCGAGAAGGGCTGCGCCTGGAATTTCCAGCAGGATGATCATGGACACCAGCAGCGGGCTCATGGTTGCCAGGAGATGGTTGAAGGCGGTGTGGCCCACCAGTTGTGCGCAAACGGTAATAGCTGCGATCCCCAGCCAGCCGCCGGCGTCGAACCCCACAAGCGGCTGGCCGCCCGTGAGGGCCAGCACGGCGACAATGGCCGCGCACATCCCGTAGCAAAGCGTCGTGTATGTTCCAATGCTCATGCTCTGGCGCGCTTTGCCTCCGGCCATGGTGTACAGGCCGGCCAAGGCGCCTCCGGCGAGGGCCAGGATGTCACCAAGGAGGGCTTTCGGGGAGGTTCCCATATCGAAGCCCGTGATGGCTGCGACGCCGCCCAGCGCGATGCCCAGGCCCACCAGGACCGGCCAACGGTGCCTGGTGCCGCGGAGGAGCTGGAAAACGGCGATCCACGCCGACTGCAGGCACACCAGGGCGGTAGCGGCCGCGACTGACGTGAGCTGCAGCGCGGTGATGAAGCAAGCGAAGTGGAAGGCCAGGGCCACTGCCGCGACAGCGGACCAAGTGAACTCGGGGCGGCTGATCTTTCGGAACTGGCGCGGTTCGCGGATCAAGACCGGCGAGGCCATGACGACGGCGGCGATTGCGTTACGCCAGAAGGCGATAGCCAGTGCCGTGACGGAGGTAGCTCCAAGCGTTCCGGCGATGAGGGGTCCGGATGATGCGACGCCGAGCACTCCAAAGGCAGCAACAATGAAGTTCACATTTCAACCTTAGTGGGGTGGTTTAACGCAAAGAGTCCCGGTCATTTCTGACCGAGACTCTTTCTTATGGTGGAGGCACGGGGACTCGAACCCCGAACCCCCTGCTTGCAAAGCAGGTGCGCTACCAATTGCGCCATGCCCCCATAAGAAGCAACCCATCCATACTACCCTAGTTCCTTCGATGGTTTTCACCATCTCCGGGCCGGGGGCCTTTGCTAGTCAACCGTGTCGGTTGCCTTGCTCCAGACTGTTTTCCGGGCTTCGGATGCCTGCACTTTCTTGTAGAGCAGGACGCCTGCGATCGCAGCTGCAACTACCAGCAACTTCTTCACATGCACCCCGTTCCGGTTCGGTATCCCAAACCTTTAGCAAAACCTGTGCAGGTTCCGTGGGCGTACCAGGACTTGAACCTGGGACCTCTTCGTTATCAGCGAAGCGCTCTAACCGCCTGAGCTATACGCCCCGATACCTCTTCGGGCCGAGACATGACTTTACAGCACATCCCGGCCCGATCTCAAATCGAGGTATTTTCACCACTGTTTTCCAGCAGTTTCCCGCAATTTTCGAGCTTTTGGGTTAGTCGTCCGTGAGGGTCACGCCAATGCCACCGACGAGTGTTGCCGAAATGTTATAAAGCACGGCACTCAGCATGGAGAGGGCGGTCAGCAGCACAACATTCACCACGGCAATGATGGTGGCGAAGGAGGCCACCTGTCCCAGCGATGCGACCTTCTTGAGTTCGAAGCCGCCGCTTTCCGAGCCTGCCAGGGTGCCCAGGAGGCTGTCCACCTGGTTGAAAATGCCGGTCAGGTCCAGAACGGTCCAAAGAACGATTGCGGCGATCACGGTCACGATGCCCAAGGCAACGGACAACAGGAACGCCATCTTCAGGACCGACCACGGATCAACCTTGCTGACCAGCAGGCGGGCGCGGCGGACCTTCGCCTTAGGTGCCGGCTTCACAAGACCCGGAGCCCCGGGGGTGGGCCGCTGCTGGCCCTGCACCGGCCGCTGGCCGGGCGCGGCGGGACGCTGACCTGCCGGGCGCGGCGTTCCTGCGGGACGCTGGCCTGGAACGGCCGGACGCTGACCTGGGACCCTTTCGGCGCCAGTTCCTGCCGCACCCGAGGCGGCTGCCACAGGGCGCTGCTGGGGACGGGCCGGTGCGTCTACCCGCGGAGTAGCCGACGGCTGCCGGAATCCTCCAGGGACACCCGTACTCGGCTTGGGATATGAGTCCGAATTGCTCACTCGTTACCTCCGGTGTTGTCTTCGTTCAGCTCGACGCCGGACCCATTATCGGATCCTGCGGCCGATCCCGATTCGGCCGTCGCGGTCGCCTGATCGGCGCCGCCGTTTGCAGCCAACGTTACGTCATCGTCCGCCTCGGACAGTCCTCCGTCGGGATTTTCGACACTATTGACGGTTGAGGCGTCGTCTGTGCCCTCGCCATGTTCGTCGTCGGATTCCTCGCCATCAAGGCCGCGTTCGCTGTTGCGGGCCACCTCGATGATGCGGTCGTTCTTGTCAGGCTTCGCGAAGATGACGCCCATGGTGTCACGGCCCTTGGCAGGAACACCGGCCACGGCGGAGCGGACAATCTTGCCACCCTCCATGACCACCAGGACTTCGTCTTCTTCATTCACGATCAGCGCACCGACAAGGTCGCCTCGCTCTTCCTGAAGCTTGGCCACCTTGATACCCAGGCCGCCACGGCCCTGGAGCCGGTACTCCTCGACCGCGGTGCGCTTGGCGTACCCGCCTTCGGTCACCACGAAGACGAACGAGCCGTCCTGGACGACGTCGGCGGCGAGGAGTTCGTCGTCTTCGCGGAACTTCATGCCGGTCACACCCGAGGTGGCGCGCCCCATGGGGCGCAGTGCCTCGTCGGTCGCCGTGAAGCGGATCGATTGGCCCTTGCGGGAAACGAGGAGGAGGTCGTCCGTTTCGGATACAAGCTGCGCCGAGACGAGCTCGTCCTCATCCCGAAGGTTGATGGCAATGACGCCGGCGGTGCGGTTGGTGTCGTAGTCTTCAAGGCGCGTCTTCTTCACGAGCCCGTTCTTGGTGGCGAGCACCAGGTACGGAGCTTGCTCATAGTCACGCAAGTCAAGGACCTGGGCGATATGCTCGTCCGGCTGGAATGCCAACAGGTTTGCCACGTGCTGTCCCTTGGCATCACGACCAGCTTCGGCAAGCTCGTACGCCTTGGCCCGGTACACGCGGCCCAGGTTGGTGAAGAACAGCAACCAGTGGTGCGTGGTGGTGACGAAGAAGTGTTCCACGACGTCGTCGCCGCGAAGCTGTGCACCCTTGACGCCCTTGCCGCCTCGCTGCTGCGAACGATAGTTGTCGCTGCGGGTGCGCTTGACGTATCCGCCGCGGGTGATGGTGACCACCACTTCTTCCTCGGGGATGAGGTCCTCCATGGACATATCTCCGTCGAAGCCCATGAGGATGTGGGTCCGGCGGTCATCGCCATGCTTGGCCACGATCTCAGCAAGTTCCTGGCTGATGATGTCGCGCTGGCGCTGCTCGGAATCCAGGATCGCGTTGAATTCCGTGATCATGGCTTCAAGCTCGGAGTGCCTGTCCTGGATCTTCTGCCGTTCCAACGCGGCGAGGCGGCGGAGCTGCATGTCGAGGATGGCGCGGGCCTGGAGCTCGTCGATCTCCAGGAGCCCGATCAAGCCATCGCGGGCAGCCTCGGTGGTGTTGGACGCCCGGATGAGCGCGATAACCTCATCCAGCATGTCCAGCGCCTTGAGGAGTGCGCGCAGGATGTGCGCCTCTTCCTCGGCCTTGCGCAGGCGGTAGCGGGTCCGCCGGACAATCACACTGACCTGGTGGGTCACCCAGTGCCGGATGAAGGCGTCCAGGCTCAGCGTGCGGGGAACGCCGTCCACGATCGCCAGCATGTTGGCACCGAAATTGTCCTGCAGCTGGGTGTGCTTGTAGAGGTTGTTGAGCACCACCTTGGCCACGGCGTCCCGCTTGAGCACGATCACCAGTCGCTGTCCGGTACGGCCGGACGTCTCGTCGCGGAGGTCCGCGATGCCTTGGATCTTGCCGTCCTTGACCAGTTCGGCGATCTTGATCGCCAGGTTGTCCGGGTTTGCCTGATACGGAAGCTCGGTGACCACCAGGCATGTGCGGCCCTGGAGTTCCTCCACGTTCACCACGGCGCGCATGGTGATGGAGCCGCGGCCCGTACGGTACGCGTCCTCGATGCCCTTGTGGCCGAGGATGGTGGCACCGGTCGGGAAGTCCGGACCCTTGATGCGTACGAGCAATGCCTCAAGCAGCTCTTCACGGCTTGCCGTTGGGTTGGCCAGGTACCACTGCACGCCCTCGGCAACTTCGCGGAGGTTGTGGGGCGGAATGTTAGTGGCCATGCCGACGGCGATGCCGGAGGAACCGTTGACCAGCAGGTTGGGGAAACGCGCCGGCAGGATGGTGGGTTCCTGGTTCTTGCCGTCGTAGTTGTCCTGGAAGTCGACGGTTTCCTCGTCGATGTCACGGACCATTTCCATGGCCAGCTGGGCCATCTTGGTTTCGGTGTATCGGGGCGCTGCGGCACCGTCGTTGCCCGGGGAACCGAAGTTGCCCTGGCCCAGCGCCAGCGGATAGCGCATCGTCCAGTCCTGGATGAGGCGGACCAGGGCATCGTAGATCGCGGTGTCACCGTGCGGGTGGTACTGGCCCATGACCTCGCCCACCACGCGGGCGCATTTGTTGAAGGAGCGGTCCGGGCGGTAGCCGCCGTCGAACATCGCGTAGAGCACTCGGCGGTGGACAGGCTTCAGGCCGTCGCGGACGTCCGGAAGCGCACGGCCAACGATAACGGCCATGGCATAGTCCAAGTACGAACGCTGCATTTCCGTCTGCAGGTCCACCTGGTCGACGCGGTCGGTCAGCACATCGCCCTCAAGTACGGGTTCCGGAATGCCGGCCGACTCAGCGGGAACCTCGGGTGTTTCTTCACTCATAGTCTATGATTTCCGTTTCAGGTATATATCAGTTCTGGAATATTCCTAGGGCTTTGAAGTCTCTAGATATCCAGGAACCTGACGTCCTTGGCGTTCTGCTGAATGAAGTTCCGGCGCGATTCCACGTCCTCACCCATCAGTACGGAGAAGGTCTGGTCCGCCGCCAGGGCATCGTCCATGGTGACTTGCAGGAGCGTGCGGTGGTCCGGGTCCATGGTGG
The DNA here is from genome assembly GCF_027587375.1 of Arthrobacter sp. B2a2-09. GTDB lineage: Bacteria > Actinomycetota > Actinomycetes > Actinomycetales > Micrococcaceae > Arthrobacter. The sequence goes on along the minus strand of NZ_JAMXIC010000027.1, from coordinate 4,277 downwards.
TGTCCCAGAGTTCGGTGTAGTCCATTTCGCCGAGGCCCTTGTAGCGCTGGATGCCGTTGTCCTTCGGGATTCGGCGGCCGGCGGCCTGGCCGGAGACCAGCTTGGCGTCACGTTCACGGTCGCTGTAAACGTAGTCGTGCGGGGCGTTCGACCACTTGATGCGGTACAGCGGCGGCTGGGCCAGGTAGACATAACCGTTCTCAATCAGCGGACGCATGTAGCGGAACAGCAGCGTCATCAGCAACGTGGTGATGTGCTGGCCGTCCACGTCGGCATCGGCCATCAGGACGATCTTGTGGTACCGCAGCTTGGAGATGTCGAAGTCCTCGCCGATGCCGGTGCCGAAGGCCGTGATCATGGACTGGACTTCGTTGTTGCCGAGGGCCTTGTCCAGCCGTGCGCGCTCGACGTTCAGGATCTTGCCGCGCAGCGGCAGGATTGCCTGGGTCTCGGGGTTCCGGCCACGCTTGGCCGAACCACCGGCGGAGTCACCCTCCACGAGGTAGACCTCGCAGCGCGAGGGGTCCTTTGAAGAGCAGTCGGACAGCTTGCCGGGCATGCCGAAGGATTCCAAGGGGCTCTTGCGACGTGCGTTGTCGCGTGCCTTGCGGGCGGCCATACGGGCTTGGGCAGCCTGGACAGCCTTGCGGATGACGTCGCGGGCCGGGCCGGGGTTTCGTTCCAACCAATCGCCCAGCTGGTCGGTGACCACCCGTTGGACGAAGCCCTTGACCTCGGAGTTACCCAATTTGGTCTTGGTCTGGCCCTCGAACTGGGGTTCAGACAACTTCACCGAGATAACGGCCGTGAGGCCCTCCCGGATGTCGTCACCGGTGAGGTTGTCATCCTTTTCCTTGATGATGGTTTTCTCGCGCGCGTAGCGGTTGATGAGCGACGTCATCGCAGCGCGGAAACCTTCTTCGTGGGTGCCGCCCTCGTGAGTGTTGATGGTGTTGGCGTAAGTGTGGACACTTTCCGAGTAGGCCGTGGTCCACTGCATCGCGACCTCGACGGCGATGTGCCGCTCAGCGTCTTCGGTTTCGAAGGCGATGACGTCCTCGTGGACGATGTCCACCTTCTTGTTCGAGTTCAAGTGCTTCACGTAGTCGAGCAGACCGTCGTTGTACTGGTAAACCACTGTGCGGTGTTCTGCCGCCACTTCGCCGTCGGTAGCAACTGCGTCAAGATCCAGGTCATCGTCACCTACCCCCGCCACAGGACGCTCGTCCGTGAGGGTGATTCGCAGGCCCTTGTTGAGGAAGGCCATCTGCTGGAATCGTGCGCGGAGGGTCTCGAAATCGAAATCTGTGCTCTCGAAGATGGTGCCGTCCGGATAGAACGTCTGGGACGTTCCGGTCTCCTCCGTTGCTTCGCCCTGGACAAGCCCACCCTGTGGCTTGCCTCCGTCGGCGAAGGTCATCCGCCAAACGTGGCCCTGGCGACGCACCTCGGTGTCTACCCTGCGCGAAAGTGCGTTGACAACGGAAATACCGACGCCATGGAGTCCACCGGATACGGCATAGCCACCGCCGCCGAACTTACCGCCCGCGTGCAGAATGGTCATGACGACCTCAACGGTCGGCTTCTTCTCCGTGGGGTGCATATCCACCGGGATGCCGCGGCCGTCGTCCACGACCTTCACGCCGCCGTCGGCCTGGAGGGTCACTTCAATGTGGCTGCAGAACCCGGCAAGAGCCTCGTCCACCGAGTTGTCCACCACTTCGTACACCAAGTGATGGAGGCCGCGCGGGCCTGTGGATCCGATGTACATCCCCGGGCGTTTGCGCACCGCTTCGAGACCCTCAAGCACGGTAATGTCGCTCGCACCGTACTCCTTTGACCCCGAGGGTGTGTCAGGCTTATGGGCGTTCTCCTTCGCGGGATCTACTGCCAAGGTCTCTGCATTGTCGTTAGCCACAGGCGCTTTCGACTCCTCCGTGTTCGATGGTCGCCAGCCGTCACCGCACCAAGGAAGCACGTCCGCCAGGACACACCACAGGGATACGGCAGCCGCCAACAGGGACGTCACTGCTAACGCCGGCTACTTCGCGATTGGCGGATCCGCTTTTACAAGTGCTGTTCAGCGGAGCCAATCAACGTTCACCGGCGCCCAGTTGTCTATGCCGATTCTATCGTGACTGAGCGCAGTTCCTTGCAAAACCCGGCCCATATGCTGAGGAAAGTAGCTCTGGGAGGCCGCTGGCCCCATCTGCAAGCCGCCAAAACGGCACCCTCTAGGGAGCTATACGGTCCGGGGAGGTTTCTCGCTCCTGTGCGCCGTTCAAGGAAATGCGCTGATACCGGTGCCGAAGAAGTTACCCGTAGGTATCCCGGGGGCCCCGTCCATTGACGCTACGGCCGCCCTTGCGCCAGTTCGGTGCGGTGGGCGCGAGCACCTGAATGGACGTCACCACTCCGTCTCCGAGTTCCCTTCGGAACATGTCCAAGAGGCTGGTGCTCAGGAGCCTGAGTTGCGTTGCCCACGCGGTGGAATCGCAGCGGACATGGAGAGTGGTGTCGGTAAAGCTCTCCGGAGTGCAATGCGCGGAAATCTCCGGTCCCACCAGGGCATCCCACTCGGCCATCACGGAACCCACTGCCACTGGAGAAGTCCAACCCCGTTCGGCCACGAGCCTCCCGACGACTTTCCCCAAGCCGAGGGGATCCCGGCCGCTACCGTGGAATTGGCTGAATCCGCGGGTGTCGCGGAGGCCTTTGCGTTTCGGAGCGGCCCCCGTCCGAGGGGCGGCGCGGCGGATTTCGCCCCGCGCGGCGGCTGCTTCGCGCATCCGGTTCAAAGCTGATTGGGCAGCGTCAATCTCGTCAGGGTCCCTGCCCGGCTGGCGTCCGCCGGGGCTATCCTTCTCCATCAATGCCTCCGGGCACAACCTTCACGCGTCGCCCCGCCAGTTCCTCGGGAATGTCGGCGTCGACGGCGGCTGTCACCAAAACCTGTTCGGCGCCGGCCACTATTGCAGCCAGTTTACGCCTGCGCTGCACGTCCAGTTCGGCGAACACATCGTCGAGGATGAGGATCGGAGCAGAACCGCCGGTACGGGTGTCGTCGAGCATGACGTAGTACGAGGCCAGGCGCAGGGAGAGGCACATGGACCATGTTTCGCCATGGGAGGCATAGCCCTTGGCGGGAGCTTGGCCAAGAACCAGCTCGAGTTCATCGCGGTGGGGTCCGACCAGGGAAATTCCGCGTTCCAACTCCTTGCGGCGCGAGGCGGCGAAGGCCTGGACGTAGCGCTCAGTGAGTTGCTCCACGGACAGCAAGCGGAGGTCCTCAACCCCCTCTGAACCTTCAGCGACATGCTCGGCGGGACCGCCGTCGTCGTCCAACACGCCCTGAATGGTGGAGCGGTAGACCGCGCCGGCTTCCTTGGATCCATCCGTGAGTTGCGCGTAGGCGCTCTTGAGGTGGGGTCGGAGCCGTTCCACGAGTTCCAGCCGTGCATGCAGGAGTTCCGCTCCGGCCCGCGCCATGTGCTGGTCCCAAACATCGAGAGTCGCTTCGTGACCAGGGGTGAACTTCCCGGCCCGGGCCGATTTCAGCAGGGCGTTGCGTTGTTTGAGCACGCGATCGTAGTCGCTGCGGGTCGCCGCGTGCACGGGCATGAGGCTAACCAGCAGTTCGTCGAGGAAACGCCGGCGGTTGGACGGATCACCCTTGACCAATGCAAGGTCCTCAGGGGCGAAAAGCACCGTCTGGCAAATGCCCAGGATGTCGCGGGCGCGCACAGGATTTCCGCGGTTGATCCGGCCACGGTTGGCGCGGCCGGCATTGATTTCGAGCTCGACCACCGTCGATTGTTCCCCGCGGACGAGCTTCGCCCGGATCAAAGCGCGATCCGTGCCGAAGCGCAGGAGGGGCGCATCGGTGCTGACGCGGTGTGAGCTCAGGGTGGCCAGGTATCCGATGGCTTCCATGAGGTTCGTCTTGCCAATGCCGTTGGATCCCACCAGGACCGTGGCGCCGGGGCCGAGCTTGAGGTCAACCTGCGCGTAGCTGCGGAAATCGGTCAGCGAAAGATGTTCGAGGTACACGCGTACGGCTGGCGGACCGGGGCCTAGTTGGCCGGACGGGTGGCGTGTCCGCCGAACTGGTTGCGCAGCGCGGAGACCATCTTCATGGCCGGTGAGCTGTCCTCGCGGGAGGAGAAGCGGGCGAAGAGCGCAGCCGTGATAGCCGGCGCTGGAACCGCGTTGGCAATGGCTTCCTCAACCGTCCAGCGACCTTCGCCGGAGTCCTCGACGTAGTCCCCGATCGAGGC
>NZ_JAMXIC010000026.1 GCF_027587375.1 Arthrobacter sp. B2a2-09 | reverse complement strand
CCTTGTTATCAACGGCCATCGCCGGCTCCTTCAATCAACAGGTAATGAATGACTCACAACCAGCTTGACGATGAGGGGCTCGCTCACTTTTGTCGGGTTTTGGGGCGACGCTCGCTCACTTTTGGTGCAGGAGGGTTTTGGGTTGGCGCCAGATCTGCAGGAGCGTTTGAATTTTTGGCCATATAAGTGAGCGAGCGTCGTTCGGGGAGGGCCTGACTCGGCGGCGGCGGGGTCTGGCGGTCTGCGAGTGTCAGGGTGGTCTGGCAGGATGGAAACCATGACGATTATTGCTGCCGCCGATGGTTCTGCCCTCGGCAATCCCGGGCCTGCCGGTTGGGCCTGGTACGTGAACGACTCTTGCTGGAGGGCCGGCGGCTGGCCGCACGGAACCAACAACCAGGGCGAGCTCATGGCGGTGCTGGACCTCTTCCGGTCCACGGCGCATATTCCTGATGAAGAGCTGAAGATTCTCTGCGACAGCCAGTACGTCATCAATTGCATCACTAAGTGGATGCCGGGATGGAAGCGCAAGGGCTGGCGCAAAGCAGACGGAAAGCCCGTCTTGAACGTCGATCTCCTCAAGGACATCGACCAGGCCATTGTTGGCCGCAAGTACACGTTCCAGTGGGTCAAGGGCCACGCTGGCCACGACCTCAATGAGGCTGCCGACGATCGTGCCCGCGCGGTCGCCACGGCATACCAGCAAGGAACAGCCGCTCCTGGCGGACCGGGTTATCGCGGAGCTGATGAAGCTGCCCGGTCCTTGCCCCGCACGCCGTCGACCCGCATTCCATCAGCCGGCACGCCATCAGCCCGCACCGTGCCTGTGGAGGCGCCCTCGCTTTTCGACGACGACCACGACGACGCCGATGCCCCGGATGAGGACCTCACGTTGTTCGGAGGTCAGGACCTTTCGAGCGGGTCGTCGTTGCTTAACGTGCCGGTTGCGTTCACGGAGCAGGAGACGTTCATCGAGCCCACTTTGTTCGCGGGCGATGACGAAGAAGCGGTGCTTGGCCAGCCCGGAGGGCGATCGGACGAGGAAACGGTCATTTTTCTTGAGAGGGAGCTCCTGAGGCCCGACGTCAGGGGAGACCTTGGGCGCACCGGGATCCTGCTCCACCCGGATTTTACCGAGATTGGCAGCTCCGGACGTGTTTGGTCCCGCGACGAGCTCATGATGGCGTTGGAGGGCAATCCGGGCGAAACCGCGGAGGTAGAGGTCATTTCTGCAGAGCGTCTCTCCAACAACACCATGCTGCTCAGCTACAGAAGTTATGGGCGAACCGGTTCGGCATTGCGGAGTTCGATCTGGTTGCTCGACGACGGCCGCTGGCGGTTGCGCTTCCACCAGTCGACGCCGGAGAAGTAGCGGCGAAGAAGCAACTGGATCCCGGCGGGAAGGCGGATTGGCCGCCCCGCCGGGACCCCCAGCCTCAGCTCTTAGTAGCTGAACCGCTGGGTGTTGCCTTGCTCGGTCTGGAGGTAACTCGCCGCGGCGGAAGACAGTGCCAGGTTGATGGATGCCAGGGAGGCCTCCACCTTGTTCTGGGTCAACGTCCACTCCGAGACGAGGGCCTGGAAATTGTTGGCCGCTGATCCCTTCCACGTGGCTTGGAGCTCGTCCAGGCCACGTTTCATCGCTTGGACGTCGGAGCTGATGCGATCCACGGTGGCCTTGACGTTGGCGGACTTGAGCTGGAGCAGTTCGGTATCGACGGAGATGACGCTCATAGGGCGTTGCCTTTCAACTGAAGGGGTCCGCAGGTGCGGCTGGCTTGTGGTCCACACAACGAGCCTAGAAGCCGTCGCGTGGCCCGGACAGAGCCGAATCTCCCTATGTGGACAACTACCTAAATCAACCCACTCAGCGCAGAAAACTGCTAATCGGAGATCTCCGCCTCGGCAATACCCGCATCTTCCGGCACCCGGGACATGTCGTCCTGGAAGGGGAGGCTGACAACCAGGGTGGCCCCGCCGCCGTCGGTCTCTTCGACCCTGACGGTACCGCCGTGGGACCCCACAATTGCCGACACAATCGCGAGACCGAGCCCGCTGCCGCCGGTCTCCCGCGTGCGTGAAGTGTCCGCCCTGTAGAACCGCTCGAAAATCCGGGGCAGTTCCTCGGCCGGAATGCCGCTGCCGTGGTCCCGCACCTCGAGAACGGATAACGGACCGGCGGGAGTGTTCCGCATCCCGACGGCGAGCTCGATCGGCGTTCCCTCGGGCGTATAGCGCAGGGCGTTGCCCACCAGGTTTCCCAGGACCTGCCGAAGCTTGGCCTCGTCACCCTGGACCGGGGCAGGCGCGGCCGGCCCGCCGTCGAGCCCCGTCAGCGAAATCTTCCGCTCGCCCGATGTTGCAAGGGAGTCCACAACGGCGTCGTTCGCCAGGAGCTGTAGGTCCACGGGTTTGAGCTGAAGAGGCCTTTGTTCATCCAAACGGGCAAGCAACAGCAGGTCTTCCACCATGGATCCCATGCGCTTGGCTTCGCTCTCGATCCTGCCCATGGCGGTGCCCACGTCTTCCGGCGTGGCAAGGGCGCCGTGGCGGTAAAGCTCGGAGAAACCGCGGATCGTGACCAAAGGGGTACGCAGCTCGTGTGAGGCGTCGGCTGCGAATCGCCGCATTCTCGCCTCGGAGGCTGCACGCGCCGCGAAAGAGGATTCGATGTGCGAGAGCATGGCGTTGAGGGAGCCGCCCAGGCGGCCGACCTCGGTGACCGGATTCTCGATATCCACGCGGCGTGAGAGATCACCGGCAGCGATGGCGGCCGCCGTCTTTTCAACGCGAGCGAGGGGACGGAATGAACGCGCCACGGTCCAAGTGGCGATGAAGAACGCGAGCACCAGGGTCAAGAGTCCGACGCCGACTACCACGAGGGTGGCGTGTTCCATGACCCGGTCCACGGGGGTCAGTGGCAGGCCGACGATCACCACCGCGTTCTGCCCGGTCCGGTTGTCCACGACGTTGACCGCCACCACGCGCCAATCGCCGCCAGCGGTGCCACTCACCTGGAATGGTGCGTAATTGCGGTTCTTGGCTTCAACCGGGCTGATATTGGCGATGCTCGGCCGATCGGTCTTGCTGCCGCCGAACGGATAGGGCGGCTGGCCCTGGACGTAGAGCGTCAGGGAATAGTCCGTGGGCACGGCGGGGGCCGCCTCGGACAGGTTGGCAAAAGATTGCTGCTGCTGGGCGGTCTGCACAGCAGCCCTGAGCTTGTCGTCCACTTGCCCTTGGAGGTAGCTCTTGACGAGCGTCAGCGTCCCTGCGCCTGTGGCGGCCAGGGCAAGGAGCAGCAGGCCCATGATGATGGCGACCAGCTGCGACCTGAGGGAGGCCGACTTCCAACGGTTAAACAAGGTCAGCGCTTCTCGGCCGTCCGCAGTACGTAACCGACGCCGCGCTTGGTTTGGATCAAGGCCGCGGCCTCCGGGTCAATGTCCACTTTGCGCCGGAGGTAGGAAATGTAGGACTCCACGATCGAGGCGTCGCCGTTGAAGTCGTACTCCCAGACGTGGTCCAGGATCTGCGCCTTGGAAAGCACCCGGTTGGGGTTCAGCATGAGGTAGCGCAGCAGCTTGAACTCGGTGGGCGATAGCTCGATGATGGTGCCGCCGCGGCGGACCTCGTGCGCGTCGTCGTCGAGCTCCAGGTCATCCACGCGGATGACGGCGTCGTCGTCTTCCATGGGCTGCGTGCGGCGCAGCACGGCGCGGATCCGGGCCACGACTTCGTCCAGGCTGAAGGGCTTGGTGACGTAGTCGTCGCCGCCCACGGTCAAGCCCATGACCTTGTCTTCCGTGTCGTCCTTGGCAGTCAGAAACAGGACGGGGAAGTGCTTTCCGGCGGCCCGAAGGCGGCGGGTGACTGTGAACCCGTCCATGTCGGGGAGCATGACGTCCAGGACCGCGAGGTCCGGGGAGTGAAGATCGGCGGCAGCGAGCGCTTCGCGGCCGTTCGACGCCGCAACGACCTCAAAGCCAGCAAAGCGCAGCGAGGTGGAGAGCAGCTCACGGATGTTGGGTTCGTCGTCGACGACGAGGAGCTTGGCTTCGGGGCCGTTCTTTTTCATACCATTCATGATGCTCCCAGTTTCTGGGAGTTGACTGGATGCTTGTTGTGAGAATTATCGGCGTGTCGTGGTTGTAGTCCCGGGCTAACTACCCAAAGCCAGCCCGACGCCGAGCCCCACCATGGTGACGGCAATCCCGCCGTCGAGAATCCGCCAGGACGCCGGCCGCGCAAAGAACCCGCGCAGCAGTCTTGCGCCGAACCCGAGCGAACAGAACCATAGAATGCTGCCCAGCATGGCTCCGGCGCCGAACCACCACTGCAGCCCGGGCCCCTGCGCATTCGCCACGGATCCCAGGAGTAACACGGTGTCCAGGTAGACATGGGGGTTGAGCCACGTCAGCGCCATGACAGTCGCCAGCGCCGCGGCCATTCCCCTTCGACCCGCGCCCGAAGCCCCATGCTCCGCGGACACGAGCGCTTGCGGCTTGAGGATTCGCCGTGCCGCCATCACGCCGTAGGTGACGAGGAAGGCCGCACCGACATAGCGGAGGACGACGACGGCGGCAGGCGCCGCGGTGAGCAGGGCGCCTGTACCGAGTACCCCGGCTGCGATGAGCACGGCGTCCGAGATAGCGCACACGGCGACGATTGCTCCGACGTGCTCGCCACGGATTCCTTGACGGAGGACGAAAGCATTTTGAGCGCCAATGGCAATAATGAGGGCTAAGCCTGTGCCGAGGCCCAGGCCGGCAGCGTGGAAGACGTCTGTGGAGTTCATGTTTCGAGGCTAAGTTTGGCGCTCGACATTAGTCCAGCTAAATATTCTTAGGCATCGTAAGATCATCTTATGGCCAGATTCTCTTCTGAACAGCTGCACACCTTCGCCGCCGTGCTCACGGAAGGTACGCTCGACGCCGCTGCCCGATCACTGAACATCACGCCGTCGGCGGTCTCCCAGCGCCTCAAAGCGCTTGAACAAGCATCCGGCAGGGTATTGCTGCAGCGCAGCAATCCCGTCCAGGCCACGGAGTCGGGACAAGTGGTGCTCAGGCTGGCGCGGCAACTCGCCCAGTTGGAGGCCGACGCCGAACTTGAACTGGGCCTGCCGGGCGAATCGCCCATGGTCTCGGTTCCGATCGTGGTCAACGCGGATTCCCTGTCAGTCTGGTTCCTCAAGGCCCTCACCAGGGTCCCCGCGGAGCTGAACGCTGTCTTTGACCTTCACCGGGACGACGAGCAGTATTCAACGTCCATGCTGCGCGCCGGAACAGTGATGGCCGCGGTGACCGCGACTCCCGAGCCGGTGCAGGGCTGCCGGGTGGAGCCGCTGGGGAGCATGCGATACCGTGCCGTCACCACCCCGGAATTCAGGGCACGGTGGCTTCCCGACGGCGTCGACGTCGCCTCGCTGCGCGCAGCTCCCGCCGTGGACTTCGACCGCAAGGACGAGTACCAGCACCGTTTCCTGGAACTCTTGGGTGGTGCGGGCCGCGGGATGGAGCCGGCAGGGCCGCGCCACTACGTTCCGTCCAGCCAGGAGTTTGCCGAGGCCATTCGATTGGGGCTGGGGTGGGGACTGCTGCCTGAGCCGCAATGCGGGAGGGACATAGCCGATGGATACTTGGTGGAACTCGCGCCCGAACGGCCGTTGGACGTGCCCTTGTACTGGCAAAGGTGGCGGACACCGTCGCGGATATTGGACGCCGTGACTGAGGCGGTCCGCAGCACCGCCGCGGAAGTGCTGCGGAGGGCCTGACGGTGCTGCGCAGTGCCTAACAGTGCTGCGCAGGGCCTAAGCAAGCCGCCAAAAGCCAACACGCCGCGGGCACAGTCCTAAATTGTCGGAGCCCCGTTTCACACTGGAGCCATGGAAAACAAACAAGAATCACGCCTTGAAATTCAAAACGTCGAATTCCATGTCAGCTACCTGGACACGCTCTCTGGACGCATCGAGCTCGAAGCGTTCAGCGACCGCCCCACCGCTGAACGTTTCGCCGATGCGCAGCTCAAAGACGAGGAATCCTGGGCTGTCGTCGACGTCGTCGTGCTGCAAGTAGCGGAGCAACAAGAGCGCGCGCAACAGCTGGTTGCCTAGCCCCTAAGTTGCCCAGCACTACCCGGCGGGTACGTCCTTGGCGTCCATGATCCGGTAGGCGTAGCCCTGTTCGGCGAGGAAGCGCTGCCGTTTGGCGGCGAAGTCCTGGTCGAGGGTGTCCCTGGCCACCAAGGAGTAGAAGCGTGCCGCACGGCCGTCCTGCTTGGGGCGAAGCAAGCGCCCCAAGCGTTGAGCCTCTTCCTGGCGGGAACCGAAGGACCCCGATACCTGGATCGCCACGGAGGCCTCGGGAAGGTCGATCGAGAAATTGGCCACTTTGGACACCACGAGGGTCTTGATGTCACCGGCGCGGAAGGCATCGAACAGCTTCTGCCGCACCTTGACTGTTGTATCGCCCTTGATCACGGGAGCGTCCAAGCGCTCGCCGATCTCATCCAATTGGTCGATGTACTGGCCTATCACCAGTAGCTGCTCGCCTTGGTGCAGGGCCACGAGCTGCTCCACCAAGTGGGTCTTGGTTTCCGACGTCGCGCAGAGCCGATACTTGTCCGCATCCTCCGCCATCGCGTAGGCCACGCGCTCGTCCCGGGGCAGGTCCACCCGGACCTCCACGCAGTCCGCCGGCGCAATGTAGCCCTGGGCTTCGATGTCTTTCCACGGTGCGTCGTAACGCTTGGGGCCGATCAGGCTGAAGACCTCACCCTCGCGACCATCCTCACGCACAAGCGTCGCCGTCAGTCCCAGGCGCCGCCGGGCTTGCAGGTCCGCGGTCATCCGGAAGATCGGAGCCGGCAGGAGATGGACCTCGTCGTAGATGATGAGTCCCCAGTCGTGCCCGTCCACGAGTTCCAGGTGCGGGTAAAGGCCTCCGCGTTTGGTGGTCAGTACCTGGTAGGTGGCGATCGTGACGGGCCGGACTTCCTTGACCGCGCCCGAATACTCGCCGATCTCCTGCTCCGTCAGCGACGTCCGCTTGAGGAGCTCGTCCTTCCATTGCCGGGCCGCGACCGTGTTGGTGACCAGGATCAGCGTGGTGGTGGAGCTGGTAGCCATGGCTGCAGCCCCCACCAAGGTCTTGCCCGCACCACAGGGCAGCACCACGACGCCGCTGCCGCCCGCCCAGAAGTTCTCCGTGGCCAGCTTCTGGTAGGGCCGCAAGTGCCAACCGTCCTCGTTCAAGGCGATCAGGTGCCGAGTGCCGTCCACGTAGCCCGCGAGGTCCTCGGCCGGCCATCCGAGCTTGAGCAACAATTGCTTGAGCTGTCCCCGCTGGGAGGAATGCACCACTACGGTTTCACCGTCGATCCTCGGCCCCAGCAACGGTGCGATTTTCTTGGCGCGGATGACCTCTTCGAGTACGGGGTAGTCAGTGGTGCGCATGACCAATCCGTGCTGCGGGTCCTTTTCCAGGCGCAACCGGCCGTAGCGGGACATCGTCTCTTCGATGTCGATCAACAACGAGTGCGGCACCGGGAAACGGGAGTAGCGCAGGAGCGTGTCGAGGACTTTTTCGGCGTCCAGTCCTGCGGCGCGCGCATTCCATAAGCCCAAAGGGGTGAGCCGGTAGCTGTGGACGTGTTCGGGGGCGCGCTCCAGCTCGGCGAACGCCGCAATCGCATGCCGGGCCTCGGTGGCGAGCTCGTGGTCGACTTCCAGCAGGATGGTTTTGTCGCTCTGTACGATCAGCGGACCGTCGCTCACTATTGCTTCCTCACTTGCGCGGATCGCCCGCAGGTTCCACATCGATTATGCGATGGATGGACAAGACTCTTTCGGTGTCCCTCGCGGCGTCGAAAACCCTGACGCGCCCGCCGGACACCGATACCGGAACAACGGTTTCGGTGTTGGAATTCCCCAAGCCATCAACCACGTTCATGGTGACTGCTTGCTTCAGTCGGATGGCCCGCTGCAAGGTTTCGAGTCCCAGTTGCGTTGCCGCCTCGCCGGTCACCTCGCCGTGGACCGCACGATGGTGCCTCAGCACGGCAAGCTGGGCGTCGACGTCGTCGTCCGGCGGTGCAGTGCGGGGCGCCGTGTAAACGGGGCGGACGCTGCCGGCCACCGCCGTCGTCCTCTTATAGCGCACGACGGCGGTCTCCGCCTCCTGCACGGCAGGCGAGAGTCCCAGCTCGCGCAGCACCCTCGCGGTCTCCCGAGGACTCGCCGTGGAGGTCAGTACTGTGGGGGCTATCCGGACAAGTCCCAGGCTAGCGGCGCCCGGCTCCCGGACGAGTTCGGCGATGGCTGCCTCGTCGTCGCTTTGGATGAAACTGGGGCTGCTAGCGACGCGTAGCCGGCCGTGCCGCGAGGCGATGTCCTTGATCAGGTACCGGAGCGGCTGCGGAACGTCAGTGGCCGAATGGGTGCGCAGGAACGCGAGGATGGTTTCCGCGTCCTGGCCGGCGTCCAACGCGCGCCGGATCGAATCTCCGGAGAAGCGGAAGATCGTAGCCGGACCCTGGCCTTCGGCGTCGGCGATCAAGAGCAGTTTTTCGCTCAGTTCAGGGGCCAGGTACCCAGGGGCGACCGCGGTCAGGTCTGCTTGGAGCAGGACATGGTTGACAGCGGCGGGCAGGTGTTCGCCGAGGATGCTCAGGGCTAGCTCGGGCTGTTCGGTGGCGATCGCGGAGCCAAGCTGGGTCAGGGCGCCGGAGCCCATGAGCCCCAGGAGTTCCGCTTCGTGCAGGATGCCGCGGACGAGGGAGCTGAACCGCCGCGACATCCGGGGCTGGGCCCATTCCGCGCGTTCCATGACGGCTTCGGCGTTGAGCACTGGAGCCTTGCCGTCCGGTGCTTCTACCTCGAGGGTGAGCTCTTCGAGGATCTCCAGGATCCGTTTGCGGACCAGCGGGGCGTCAGGGCGTTGGGCCTCGGCGGACAGGGCATTGATGGAACTTGCCGGAGAGCCGGATCGCGGTGAAGTCGTGGCGGGCCCGGGGAGGGTTTGTCCCACGAGGGAGGGAGCGCGCTCGCTGGCGAGCCAGGCGTTGACCAGCCAGAGCCACTGTTCCTGGCGGGGGAGCGTAAGCCATTCCACTGATGGCGGTTGTACCCAGGTGGAACTGTCCACATCGAGGCGCAGCAATCCGGACAGGGCACTGAGCTCGAGGATCAAGGCGGTCTCGGAAAATCCCAGGCGGAGGCTGTCGGCCAGGCGTTTGAGCTCACGCACGCCCACCCCTCCGCTGCGCAAGGTAACCACCGGCTGCTCGCGGACCGCATACAGGAGTTCGCCTACCAGCCGGAGTGCTTCGGCGATGGCACCCATGGCGGCATTCCGGCGCAAGGCGGCACTCGTCTGGCCTAGCTCCGGCACGGGAGGCTTCAACGTGAAGTGGTCCACGATCGCGCCGCCGCGCAGGGACAAACCGACGCTGTGCGGGAGCTCAACATGGCCGGCGTCCAAGGGGACGAGCAAACCGCGGGCCAAGAGCCAATCCACGGGACCGACGTCGCGGCCTTCATGGAGCACGGAGGCCTTGCGCTGGGCCTGGGGAACGGCACCCATGGCCCAGCTGCCAAACTTGTTCAAAAGCGGACGCGTCCGTACAGGCGCCTCGGAGAGGATGTGCTGAAGGTTCTCCGGCGTCGACGTCCAACGCTGCAGGGCCAGCGCCGCGTCCATGGGGGTGGTGGCGGCCAGGACATTGGCGCCGCTCTGATGGAGTTCGGCAACGAGATGCACCACGCGCTGCGCGAAGGCCGGTTGCAGCCGCACCAACTCGGTGTAGCTGCGGCCCAAACCGGCCGGGTAGATGCCGATGACGTCCTTGAGGCTGCCCACCGGCAAATAGAAACGCTGCCTGCCCGGATTGTGCACCGTGGCCGGCGGATCGGACCGGTGGATGAGGGCCAGTTCCTGGAGCTTGTTCAGGATCGGCTCGAGCGCGGCAAGGGTGGCGCCGTTGATGCACTTCTTCAGTCCCGCCGCGGAGGCGCTGTGGCCAGTGTCCGCGTTGGTGCACAGGTGGAGTGTCTCCAGTACCTGCATCTCCGGTTTGTTGAGCCGTTCAAGGGCGCGCTGCACGCTGACCCGGGCACTTGCCCGCGCCGCGAGAGCCGCGAAGTCCGGGGCTACGGGCGAGATAAGGTCCGGCCGCGCGGCAAACAGGGCCCGCAGCGAATCATCGCTGCGCGCTTCCAGTTCCTTGCTGAGCGCGCGAATAAGGGACATCAGTTCAACGTTACCGCCAGCCGGGCCCGCTGTCGGGCTTTCCGGCCGCTCATTGGCGGCGCCGTGCCCACACGGAGTCAATCACCAATGTCGCCATCAAAATGAAGGCGAGCGGCAGCCCATACAGGGCGGTGGATGTGATCCAGACCGGCGCCACGCCGTTGGAAAAAGCGACTGCCATGACAGTGGCTACCGCCGCCAGGGACAGCACTGCGACGACGGCGGCAACGATCGTGAGCGGGCGGCGGAAGTCGTGGGGAATCATGCAAGCAACGCTAACAGTCCCGGGCCGGTTCCCCTGTTCCACGCCAGGGTGCAGTCTGGTTGCGAACAAATGGCGGCGGGACCTGCCTGCGGGGTCTCAAAGCGCGAATCCGTGGCCGGGCAGGATAACCTTGAAGCAATAGACCAACACAGTCCAGGCAGTTACCCCTATTCCCGCAGTATCCTGCGGATGCGGCGGCGCGCCGGCTGTGTCTCGCAAGTAAGAACGAAGAAGGTTGATTACGTGCCCACCGGCAAGGTCAAGTGGTATGACAAGGACAAAGGCTTTGGATTCCTCGCAGCAGAGGACGGCCAGGAAGTGTTCCTGCCCAAATCCGCACTGCCCGAAGGCGTAGCGGATCTCAAGGCAGGCACCCGGGTTGAGTTCGGCGTCGCCGATGGTCGCCGGGGTGCCCAGGCGCTGGGCCTCCGCGTGCTGGACAAGTTGCCCTCCATCGCCAAAGCCAAGCGCATGAACGCCCGCGAGCTCGCCCCGGTAGTCCAGGATCTCGTATCCGTCCTGGACAACCTCTCCGGCACGTTGTCCGCCGGGAAATACCCTGAAGGTGCCAAGGGCAAGGCCATCGCCGCAGCCCTGCGCAAGGTTGCCGACGAGCTGGAAGCCTAAACCTGCCATGACATCAACGGCGAAACCCCGCACCGGCATTCCTGTGTGGCGCGTCGGCAAGCCGGACGCCTTCCTTGCGGCCGCCGTCGACGTCGCCCGGAACGCGGTGGCGACCATTGCCAAACCGGGTGAAATCGGACCGCATATTGCCGCGCGCTCCGAAGGCGAACGCGTAGTCACGCACCTATTCGAATCGCGGCTGGCCGGCTACGGCGGTTGGCAGTGGTACGCGGTGGTGACCCGCAACTCGCGCTCCAAAGTGGTCACGGTCAGCGAGCTTGGCCTGCTGCCGTCCGAGGATTCCATCCTCGCTCCTGAATGGGTGCCTTGGGCAAAGCGCGTCCGTCCGGAGGACGAGGCGGCCGCCGCCGAAGAGCTGGCAGAGGAGGCTGACGGCCCCGTTGACGCGGACGACGACGGCGACCCCTCCGGTGAGGACATCGCCGCCTCCGGCGACGAACAAGAGAACGACGACGCCGACGAAATAGAGGCTGACTAGCCCTTGGCAGACCCAGCGAGTGAATTCCCTGAAGGTGGAAACTGATGTCCACCTTCAAATCGCTGGGTGTCCTTAACTACCGCATTTGGTTCATCGGTGCCCTCATTTCCAACGTCGGCACGTGGATGCAGCGGACCGCCCAGGACTGGCTGGTCTTCGCCCATCTGAGCAACCACGATGCCGGCGCCATGGGCGTGACCTTGGCCCTCCAACTGGGCCCGCAGCTTTTCCTGGCACCGTGGGCCGGACTGCTTGCCGACCGCTACAGCCGGCGCAGGATCCTGGTCATAACGCAATCGGCGATGGCCCTCCTGAGCACTGGCTTGGGACTCCTGGTCCTGAGCGGTGCAGGGCAGTTGTGGCATGTCTATGTGTTCGCGCTGTTGCTTGGCGTCGTCTCCGCGCTAGACGCCCCCGTTCGCCAGACGTTCGTATCGGAACTGGTCAAGGACGACTATCTCTCCAACGCCGTTGCGCTGAACAGCGCATCCTTCAACGTTGCCCGCATGATCGGTCCCGCCGTGGCCGGCGTGTTGACCGTGGCCGTGGGGCCGGGCTGGGTATTCATGATCAATACCCTGACCTTCCTCGCAATGCTTGGCGCGATCCGGGCTATTCCTCTCTCCTCCTTGCGCGTCCAGCCAAGGGCGGCCGCAGGCAAAGGCCGCATCCGCGAAGGGCTTCGCTATGTCCGCAATCGCCCGGACATTGTGGTTGTCCTCGTCGCGATCTTCATCATGGGAACATTCGGCCTGAACTTCGTCCTCTTCATTGCGGCCATGGTCGGCACGGAGTTCGGCATGGACGCGGGCGCATTCGGGCTCCTCAACTCAGTCATGGCGATCGGCTCCGTCGCAGGAGCGTTGCTGGCCGCCCGGCGCGGCCGGCCACGGATGCGGCTTATCTTCGCCGCTGCGGGCGGGTTCGGCCTCGCGAGCGGACTGGCCGCCCTGGCGCCGAATTACACCATGTTTGCCTTGGCACTGATTCCCTGCGGCCTGTTTGCCCTGACCATGATCACGAGCGCCAACGGCTACGTACAATCCACCACGGAACCAGTCATGCGCGGCAGGGTCATGGCACTCTACATGGCCATCTTCATGGGTGGAACGCCCATCGGTGCGCCATTCGTCGGCTGGGTGTCCAACGTGGCCGGGCCGCGCTGGGCCGTTGGCGTGGCCGCGGCCGCCGGCGCCAGCACCGCCGTCGTCGGCATTGTGTGGATCATCCGCGCGCGCCAGCTGCGGCTCCGTTTCGATCGCAGCGCCAAGGGGCTACGGTTCCTCCGCATTGAGTCCCAAGGCGACGGTGGTGTGATGGGCGCCGGCACTCTTAATAGGAACGCTGTTAAAAGGGCTGGCGCCGCCCGGGATCCTCTCCCGGACGACGCCGACCAGTCCTGACCGCGAAAACGCGGCAGGCCCTTACTTCTTCAGTTCGCCCACCACGAAGTCGATGCTGGCGAGCAATGCCGAGACGTCGTCCGGCTCGATGGCAACGAAGGTAGCGATGCGCAGCTGGTTGCGGCCCAGCTTGCGGTACGGCTCCGTGTCCACGATCCCGTTGGCGCGGAGCACCTTGGCGATGGCCGCGGCGTCGATCGAATCATCGAAATCGATCGTGGCGATGACATTGGAGCGGTCCTCCGCCTTCGCCACGAACGGGGTGGCGTACTCGGAAGCCTCGGCCCAGTTGTAGATGCGGCTGGCGGAGTCCGCGGTGCGTGCGGAAGCGAAGTCCAGGCCACCATTCTTGTTGAGCCACTGGACCTGGGCATCCAAGGTCACCAAGGTGGACAGGGACGGCGTGTTGTAGGTCTGGTTGAGCTTCGAGTTGTCGATAGCCGTCTGCAGGTCCAGGAAATCGGGAATCCAGCGGCCGCTTGCCTTGATGCGGGCGGCGCGCTCCAGGGCGGCGGGGGAGAAGAGGCCGAGCCACAGGCCGCCGTCGGAGGCAAAGTTCTTTTGCGGGGCGAAGTAGTAGACGTCAGCCTCGGCAACATCAACATCCAGGCCGCCGGCTGCGGACGTCGCATCCACCAAGACAAGTGAACCCTCGTCGCCGCCTTGAACGCGCTTGACCGGAGCGGCCACACCCGTCGAGGTTTCGTTCTGCGGCCATGCGTACACGTCCACGCCTGCCTCGGCTTGGGAAACCGGCCGGGTGCCAGGCTCGGACTTGATGATGGACGAAGCTTCCAGGAACGGTGCCTTGTTGGTGGCCGAAGCGAACTTGGAGCCGAACTCACCGAAGGAGAGGTGCTGGGCCTTCTTCTCCACCAGGCCGAAGCTGGCGACATCCCAGAACGCGGTGGAGCCTCCGACGCCGAGAATCACCTCGTAGCCCTCGGGTGCACGGAAGAACTGGCTAAGTCCCTCGCGGACGGAGCCCACCAGGTTCTTGACCGGTGCCTGGCGGTGGGAGGTGCCGAGGATCGTTGTCGAGGCGGCGGACAGGGCCTCGATCTGCTCAGGGCGGACCTTGGAAGGCCCGGCGCCGAAGCGGCCGTCCTTGGGCAGCAAATCGGTGGGGATGGTGATGCTGTTGTCGCTCACGGGATGCTCCAATGGTGAAGTAGCGGCCTAGATGGGTCGTGGCAGGTGGCAAGCTGCCCCCTTCGACTTCCCAATTCTGCCTGACTCCGCAGCCGGGGGCAGAACTGAAGGTGTCATAGTCCGCCACGTGGAAGCACTTGTTCCACCGGGCGTCAGGCCGGAGCCAGACGGGGCGACGGACCGGGTGCAGGGCGGGGCACTAGGGCGGCCCCCGAATTATCCGGAGTAATTCAAAATAGGCTAAGCTTGGAGCTGGCGCCCGGCCTGGGGCGACCGGCGGTTCGGCCACTTGGGCGACCACTGAGTCGGCTGCGGTACGGTGGAAAATACGCAAGATACTGCGCTCGAGGAGCTGAGCTGGATGACGGATCTGATCGATACCACTGAGATGTATCTTCGGACCATTTTGGAGCTTGAAGAAGAGAACATCGTGGCTCTTCGCGCACGCATCGCCGAGCGCCTGCGGCACTCCGGCCCAACCGTTTCCCAGACGATCGGACGGATGGAGCGCGACGGCCTGGTGATTGTGTCCAACGACCGGCACCTTGAGCTGACGGAAACGGGCCGGAAACGCGCCACCGAGGTCATGCGCAAGCACCGGCTCGCCGAACGGCTCCTGGCCGATGTCATCGGACTGGACTGGGCCTACGTCCACGATGAAGCGTGCCGCTGGGAGCATGTCATGAGTGAGCGCGTGGAACGGAGGCTCTACGAGCTCCTGGACCACCCCACGGAATCGCCCTACGGCAACCCCATTCCCGGACTCGAAGCACTGGGCGGAGCCGCGTCCCACGCGTTTACGGATGGTGTGGTCAACCTTCTTGAAGCGATGAACGAATACTCACCGGAAAACCGCGTCACCGTCAGTCGGCTGGCCGAACCGATCCAGGTGGAACCGGAACTGCTGGTGCAGCTGGACGAGGGCGGAATCCGGCCCGGCGCCAGGGTTTCCCTGGAACGAGTGGGGGAGTACATCTCCGTTCGCGTACCCAATATTGATGGCGCGCTGGAGCTGCCGCCTGAGGTTGCGTCGCACGTGTTTGTCACGGTCGCCTAGCCTTCCCGGCAAGGCAGCTGGCAAAGATAACGAAATTATTACTGCGGGGGTTAATCCCCTATAGTTGACTACTGGCGCCGATACCAAAGCGTTACCTGATCCGAAGCCGAGTTCTGCCAGTGGATCAGGTGGATTAGTCCATTCACTGGCAGAAGCGGGGGAACCACCATCGGCTGTCGAAAGACGGCCTTGGGGTGAAGTCCGTAGCGGAAGTGCAAACAGCGCAGGGCCCCTCCGGGTATCCCTGTGCTTCGTGCCCTTCGCGCGGACCGGGTCCATGATCTCTCTGACCCGAATCCGACAGCTAACTTCGCAGGCTTGCCAGAGAGGAAAACCTTGACCACGCAGAACACCAGGGGCCGCAGACGCGCGTCCGGTCCTACTGCTGAGCTGCGGAGCACAAGCGCCGTCGCGCACGGCCGGCCCCGCGATCCCCATCGCGAAGTCCGCCGCCGCAAGGGTCCTTTGCGGCAGATGGCCGAGTTCGCCGCTGCGAGCGGAGTGGGACAGAAGGCCGGAGTAGCCCTTGCTGCTACAGGCCTCATCCTGACGGTGGCCATGCCGGGCACCGGCGCTATGACGGCCACGGCCGATTCAAACCAGGCCGCGTCGGCCGTGGGCACGCAGCCTGAGATTCCAGCCGCGGCAAGTGCCACGATCGACTTCAGCCGCGCTGCGGTATCCACCACGGCAGATCCGGACAGTAAGCTCAAGCAGCTCTTGAGTGCACAATCCGTCGGAACCATCAAGACTTCGTCCTCCAAGGGCACCCTGGGGGCGCCGCTGGACACCCTGACCACGGCCTCGCCGTTCGGCTACCGTGTGAACCCCATTACGGGCGGTTTGGGAGAGTTCCACCGAGGCCAGGACTTCGTGGCCCAGTGCGGCACCCAGGTCCATGCGGCTGCGGCCGGCAAGGTGACCTTCGCTGGCTGGCATCCGTATGGCGGCGGAAACCGCATTGTGGTGGACCACGGCAATGGCCTGGAAACCACGTACAACCATTTGTCTTCGTTCAACGTCCAGGTGGGCCAAACGGTCAGCCGCGGCGATGTCATCGCATTGAGCGGCACCACGGGCGCCTCCACCGGCTGCCACCTCCATTTTGAAGTCATGGTCAACGGCGACGTCGTTGACCCCCTGGGCTGGCTGTAGCCAATCCGATGGACGTCTCTCGCATGCTTGTCACGCTCCGTGATCTGAATGTGACATTCGGCCAAAACTCATGTACCGTCTAACTCGCATCAACTTTTAGAGAGTTGATGCACTCGGGTGGATTGCCTAGCTCTGCCACTGCCCGAGGTTCCGTTCGCAAAACATCGTCTGGCAGAGGCGGGGGACCCACTTTTGGTCATCTTCACCGATGGCCTTGGGGTTAAGTCGCACAACTTCCGAGAGGGAGAAGTGTGGCCGGATGACTCCCATCCGAATCCGACAGCTTACCTCGCGGGCATAGGGAGAGGCCTCTTAACGTGTCTTCACGCTCTACTCTTGCGCGCCACCGCGCCGCGGTCACCAAGACCAACTCGCTTGCCGTTATCGCTAAGACTGTCGGCAGCAACGCCGGTGGCGTAGGCCGTCAGGCAGCAGTTATCGCCGCTGCTTCCGGACTAGTGCTCACCAGCGGTATCGCAGCCAACGCTGCAGAAACCAACGTCCCCCGCGAGTCCACTGCGACCTCCACCCTGGAAGTCCAGTCCATCGCCCAAGCCAGCATTGCGGCCGACTCCTCCGTCGCCATCAAGTACGAGCGCCCGGCGGTCTCCACCGAAGCTGCTCCGGTTGCCGCAGCTCCGGTTGCCACTCAGGAAGCTGCTGCCGCTCCGCAGGCTGCAACGGGTGCCGCTACCGGCGTCTCAACGCTTTCCGTCACCGCTGCTGTTTCACCGGCCACGAAGGTTGCCAGCGGCCAGGGCGCCGCAATTGCCGCCGCAGCTTACGCACAGCTTGGCGTTGCCCAGGACTGCACCGCCCTGGCTTCGAACTCCCTGGCTGCTGTTGGTATCCACTTCCACGGCTGGCCGGCAGACTACCTCTCCCTTGGCCGTACGGTCAGCGCTGCTGAAGCGCAGCCGGGCGACCTGGTCTACTACCAGAACGGTGGCATGGGCATGGCCCACATCGCCGTTTATGTCGGCAACGGCATGGCAGTCCACGGCGGCTGGAACGGTGGCACCACTGCCCTTTACAGCGTCAACATCGGCTCCGGCCCGGTCTTCATCCGCGTTGGTGGCTAAATAGCTCCGGCTACACAGCTTCACTGAACATCCCCGCTGGTCAGCCTGCGGGGATGTTCTGTTTTAACCGGCATGCGCTTACGTGTCCAGCACATGAACTTTGACCGACACTGGCCCGGAACGCACCCACGGATTCGTTGATCTGGCCTCCGCGTGTTTACTCTTAGGTTGTCGATCCACAGCCCGTACATGCAGAGGGCAGCCGGCCCTCGCGCCCCTGACGGGTGCGGCCGTGAAGAGGTACGTGCATGCGCACACTCGTTCTGAATGCTGGATATGAACCGCTGGCGGTAGTAACCTTCCGCCGGGCGCTGGTCCTTGTGCTCACCGGAAAAGCGAGCGTAGTGGCCGAAGGCGACGAGCCTGTCGTCGGGCCACAGGAGATTCTCGGACGTCCCTCCGTGATTCTGCTCAATCGCTACATCCGGCCGAGGTACAACACCATCACGGCGGTTACACGCCGCGGCGTCTTGCGCCGCGACGGTCACCGTTGCGCCTATTGCGGGAAAGCAGCCCACACCATTGACCACGTCCACCCCAAATCCAGGGGCGGCGCGGATTCCTGGGAAAACCTGGTGGCGGCGTGCTTGCGCTGCAATAACGCCAAGAGTGACCACACCCCGGCCGAGATGGGCTGGAAACTGAGGTTCACTCCTGCGGCGCCCACCGGGACTATCTGGCAAATCAAGGAGCTTGAGAAACCTGCGCCCGCATGGGATCCCTTCCTCCTGCCTGAATCGGCGGCCTGAACCGGAATTGAGCCTGCTTCCCGGGTAATCTGGGCGGGTGGACTTTGATGCGGTGATATTGGCGGGTGGCAAGTCCTCCCGCCTCGGCGGCGTGCCTAAAGCCCAGTTGAGGTACGACGGCGCCACGCTCCTTCAGCGCGCCCTGGCGGCCGCGCACGGTGCCGGGAGTATCGTCGTCGTCGGGCCGGATCCCGGCA
This sequence comes from Arthrobacter sp. B2a2-09, assembly GCF_027587375.1. Taxonomy (GTDB): domain Bacteria; phylum Actinomycetota; class Actinomycetes; order Actinomycetales; family Micrococcaceae; genus Arthrobacter. Next base: position 51,893 of record NZ_JAMXIC010000026.1, on the reverse strand, counting down.
CTTTGCCGGACGGCACATTGACCGCACGGGAGGACCCGCCCTTCGCCGGACCGGCGGCCGCGATCGCCGCCGGACTCCTCGCCCTCGAAGGGCAATCCGGCCAGAGTTCGTCCCCGAAGCACGCGCCCTGGGTACTCGTCATGGCCTGCGATATGCCCCTGGCCGCCGCCGCGGTTCCGGTCCTACTCAAGGAACTTGCCGGCCACCAGGAAGCGGAAGGGGCCATGTCCGTGTCCGCCGATGGCCGGAAGCAACCGCTGCTCGGGATCTACCGATTGTCTGCTTTGCAACGGGAAGTGCTTGCTGCGGCAGAACAGGGTGGCCTGGCCAACGCCGCGGTGTTCCGCCTGCTTGCTAGGCTTGATCTGCTGGCCGTGCCTGTCCCCGCAGGGTCCACCGATGACGTGGATACCTGGGACGATGCCGCGGCGCTTGGAGTGGACGGCGACCTGCCGTGACAAAAGCTGTACCGGACTGTGGAGGCGGATCGTGAAGAGCCAAGAAGAGACGCTTGAGGAATGGTGCAGGAGCCTGCTGCAAGCATATGAGTTGGAAGACGTCGAGATCGACATCAACGAGATCCTGTCCTTGGCAGGCGTTGCAGCCCATTCAGTGGTTCGGCCGGCGGCTCCTTTGACCACCTTCATTGCGGGCTTCGCGGCGGGACTTGCTGCGGGTTCGGGACAAGCTAGTGAAGCCGCGTCGATGGATGCCGCCATGGGCCTGGCACGCACGCTCGCCAAGGACTATACGAACCCCGGAACCGACGCCGGATGACGGAAGCTCCCGACCATGTCCCGCACGCTGACCACCTGTGGGCGGAAGCCCGGCAGCTTGCCTTTGATAGTGCCACGCCCATTCCCACCGCACCCGTTGCGCTGAAGGACGCCATCGGCAGGACCTTGGCCTCGGACGTCCACGCTTTGCAGGACTTGCCGCACTATGCGTCGTCGGCGATGGATGGCTGGGCTGTCAACGGCAGCGGCCCGTGGATCCTCGCGGAGCCGGGCCATCGGCTGGCCCCACACCAGGCGAGCCCGATCGCCACAGGCGGCCTGATACCGCCGGGGGCCAAGGCCGTGCTGCGGAGCGAGAGCGGGATCCTGACCACGGACGAAGATGGCTTGCCGGTCCTTGCGCTCGGCGGGAACGCGAAGCCAGGCGAGCCGCGCAACGGGCAACACATCCGCAACGCGGGAGAAGAAGCCGGGGCCGGCGAGCTGCTGATCAAATCTGGCGTCGTCTTGAACCCTGCCCACCTCGCCTTGGCCGCCCTGGCCGGGCGTGATGAACTGGACGTCCTGGGCAAGCCCCTCGTCAAAATGCTCCTCACCGGCTCCGAAGTGGTGACCGCGGGTGTCCCGGCCCCCGGCCGGGTGAGGGATACCTTCGGGCCCCAGCTTGGCGCCGTCGTCGAACTCCTTGGCGGGATCCGCGGCGGGCAAATCAAGGTGGGCGACTCTTACGAAGAATGGCTCTCGGGCCTTGAAGAAGGAGAGGTGTCGCCGGACACGCCACCCGCCGACGTCGTCATCACCACCGGGGGAACCGGCCGTTCGGGGACGGACCACTTCCGGCGGGCCATCGCGGAGCTCGGAGGCCGCTTGCTGATTGACGGAATCGCGATGCGTCCGGGACATCCTGCCGTCTTGGCCGAGTTGCCGGACGGGCGCTTTGTGTTGGGTCTCCCCGGCAATCCGCTCGCTGCCATGATGGTTCTCTTCACGATCGGTGCACCGCTCCTCGCGGGCCTGGGTCACGGCACGCTGCCCGAGGTCGGCGAGGTGCCTTGCGGTGCAATGCTCGACGCCGACCCCGGGCGCACGCGCTTGCTTCCCTTCCGGTTCGTGTACGGCTTGGCCTCGCCGGCCCAGCATGCAGGGCCCGGGATGATGCGCGGGCTCGCCAGCGCGGACGGAGTCATGGTGGTGCCACCGCACGGCGTGCAACTGGGCGAGGCAGTGCCCGCTTTTCCGTTGCCGTGGGGGCCACCGCTTCCCCAGCCGAAGCCCCCGGAGGACAAGGCCAAGAAGACTCCTGCCAGGGGCGCCCGCAAGATTTCGTCCGGGCCGGTGGACTGGAGCGCCCTGACAGGGTGAGAACTTCCGGTACCGGATGGACGCGGGTGGATTAGCGAGTCAGGCCTTGCAATGATGGGGACATGAACAGGCATGCTCCCGAGCAGGACATCAACGAAGATGACCTCCAGATCCATCCACCCAAGCGCTCCGCCGCGGGCGTCAAGGCAGTCACCGTGGCATTGGAACGCGGTTGGGCCCAAGCGGGCGTGAGCCGGACCGTCAAGTCAATGCTCCGCGTCAACCAACGGGACGGTTTCGACTGTCCCGGCTGCGCCTGGCCGGAGTCCATTACCGGCAAACGCAGTCCAGCCGAGTTCTGTGAAAACGGGGCCAAGGCAATCGCCGAGGAAAGCACCACGCGCGTGGTCGACGCGGAGTTCTGGGCCCGGCACTCCCTGGCCGAGCTTGAGGACAAGACCGAATACTGGCTGGGCAGCCAAGGGCGCATCGCCGAGCCCGTCGTCATCCGCCCTGGCGACACACACTATTCGCCGATCAGCTGGACGGATGCTTTCGCCCTGATCGGCGAGCACGTAAATGCCACCACGCCGGACCGCTGCGTTTTTTACACCTCGGGGCGCACGGCCAACGAGACCGCGTTCATGTACCAGCTGTTCGCCCGCAGCCTGGGCACCAACAACCTGCCCGACTGCTCGAACATGTGCCACGAGTCTTCCGGGAGCGCCCTCAACCCGACCATCGGCATCGGCAAGGGCACTGTCTCACTGGAAGACATCCACGAAGCGCAACTGGTGTTGGTTGTGGGCCAGAACCCGGGCACGAACCACCCGCGCATGCTCTCCGCCTTGCGTGATTGCAAGAACAACGGTGGCAAGGTTGTAGCCGTCAATCCTCTGCCGGAAGCCGGGCTCCTGAACTTCAAGGACCCGCAGTCGCTCAACGGCGTGGTGGGCGGCGGCACGGACATCGCCGATGAATTCCTGCAGATCAAGGTAGGTGGCGACCTTGCCCTGTTCCAGGCGCTGGGCCACCTCCTGCTGGAGGAGGAGAAGCGGCAGCCGGGAACAGTGGTGGATCGTTCCTTCATCGAGGCGCAGACCGACGGTTTCGAGGCCTACGCCGAGGCCCGGGCGGCCCTGGATTGGGTCGAGACGGAACGCGCCACGGGCCTGAGCCGGATCGAAATCACCAAGGTGGCCGGCATGCTGGCCGCGTCGAAGGGCACCATCATTTGCTGGGCGCTGGGCCTGACCCAGCAGCCCCACTCCGTGGATACCTTGCGGGAAATCATCAACCTGCTGCTCCTGCAGGGCAACTTCGGCAAGCGTGGCGCCGGCGCCTGCCCCGTCCGCGGCCACTCCAACGTGCAGGGCGACCGCACCATGGGCATCTGGGAGAAGCCTTCCGAAGGCTTCCTGGCAGCCTTGGACAAAGAGTTTGGATTTACGACGCCGCGGGAACACGGATACGACTCTGTGGAAACCCAACACGCCCTGGAGAAGGGCGACGTGGACGTGTTCGTTTCCATGGGCGGCAACTTCGCCGCGGCAGGCTCGGACACCGTCGCGCTGGAGGAAGGGCTCAAGAGGGCCGGGTTGACGGTGCACATCTCCACCAAGCCAAACCGCGCCCACGTGGTGCACGGCAAGACCTCCCTGATCCTGCCCACGCTGGGCCGAACGGACACGGACGACAAACACCCAGGCGGACGGCAAATCCTCTCCGTGGAAGACTCCATGTCCGTCATCCACTCCACCCAGGGCCGGTTGACTCCGGTCTCGGAGCACTTGCTCAGCGAACCCGTCATCGTCGCACGCATGGCGCAGGCAGTCCTCGGGGACGGCCACCCTGTGGATTGGCGTGCCATGGCCGAGGACTACGACGTCATCCGGGACCACATCGCCAGGGTGATCCCGGGCTTCGAGGACTTCAACACAAGGGTCCGGACCAAGAACGGCTTCGTGCTGCCCAATCCACCACGCGACACCCGCACGTTCGCCACGGACATCGGCAAAGCACGCTTCACCGTGAGCCCTCTGGAATACCTTGAGGCCCCGGCCGGCCACCTGATCCTGCAGACAGTCCGCAGCCACGACCAGTACAACACCACGTTCTACGGGTTGGACGACCGCTACCGGGGAATCTCCGAAGGCCGCCGGGTCATCCTGGTCCACGAGGACGATCTCAGCGAGCTCGGCTTCGAGGACAGGGACATGGTGGACGTCATCTCCATTTTCGGCGGAACGGAACGCCGGGCGGACAAGTTCCGGCTGGTTGCCTACCCCACGGCCAAGGGTTGCGCGGCCGCGTACTTCCCGGAGGCCAACGCCCTGGTCCACCGGGAGCTCGTTGCCCGAGAATCCAACACGCCCGGCTACAAGGCCATGACGGTGCGGTTCGTCAAGCATGAAGCTGCCGGGACGGTGGGTATCTGAGATGGGACGGGTCACCCAGCGCCGCAAGGTTCACAAGTTTGTCCTCGATGGCTCCGTCCAGGCGCTGGAGCACCCGGTCCGCTACCGCGAGGACTTCCTGGCCGTCGAGGAGCCGCTCGAGGTGCGCCTGGGGCACATGTCTTTCTCGGTAACCATGCGGACCCCTGGCGACGACTTTGACCTCGTGGCGGGCTTCCTGGTCTCCGAGGGCATCATTTGGGACCCGGCCCAGCTCATTTCCTTGCGCTTCTGCGCCGGCGAGGACGAGAACGGCGTGCAGACGTTCAACGTGGTGGAAGCGCAGTTGCGGCCCGACGTCGTCCTTCCGGAGACCGGCCGCAACGTCTACACCTCCAGCTCGTGCGGGATCTGCGGCACCGACTCCATCGAGGCAGTGCGCAAATCCTCACACTTCAGCCCCGCGGGCGACCCCCTGAGCGTTCCGGTGGAGGTTCTGGCCTCGCTGCCTGATCGTCTCCGCGAAGCACAGGCCGTCTTTGACAAGACCGGGGGAGTGCATGCCGCCGGCCTCTTCAGAATCCACGACGGCGGCTCAGGCGGTGTCGCTGAGCTACTGTGCCTGCGGGAAGACGTGGGCAGGCACAACGCCGTGGACAAGGTGGTGGGCTGGGCGCTGCGCGAAGGATTATTGCCCCTGCGCGGCACCGTCCTGCAAGTCTCGGGGAGGGCATCCTTTGAGCTGGTCCAGAAGGCGGCGCTCGCAGGAATCCCGGTTTTGGCCGCCGTCAGCGCACCCTCCAGCCTCGCCGTGGAACTCGCGCAGGAGACCGGTTTGACCTTGGTGGGATTCAGCCGGGGGACCAGTCTTAACGTCTACGCCGGCAGTGATCGGGTGGGTGTTCCGGCGCGGGCCCACACCGCCGGGGTTCCCTGGCCGGGAGCCGGTGGGGACTAGGGACTTATAGGGATAGCTGCCAATCACTTGGCTATTGTTCCGGAACAACGTAGATTTTATCCATCGAATGGAATCGTTTCCTCCGGACAGTGACCTTGCTGATCTAGGCTGCTCATGACGGTAAGGAAGCAATCAACCCAGCCCACCGCCAAAGGGGACTTCAATTGCACGACGACCGCCGGATCACTGAGAAGCGGCTCGAACGTTTTGTCCGGGAGCGGATAGCCCCCGCCATCTATGGCCGCGCACTGCCTCTTGAACTGAGCAGTTGGGATGCCCCGGGAGAGCCGGTCCCGGTCTCGGAAGCACTCCGGCAGGTTTTTGAACCCCAGGAACACGGTGCTGCGTGGGGCAAGGCCTGGAGCACCAAGTGGCTGCGGCTTCGGGGCGAGGTCCCGGAGGGCTGGGGGGTTGGCGATGGCACCACGGTGGAGATCGTCGTCGATCTCGGGTTCAGCAACGACGCCCCCGGATTCCAGTGCGAAGGCATCGCCTGGCGGCCGGACGGCACGATCATCAAGGCAATCTCTCCGCGCAACCAGCACGTCCCGCTGAAGCTTCTAGGTGGCGGCCTCTCGGTGGACTTCTACGTGGAAGCCGCCGCCAATCCGGATCTCAGCCAGGGGTGGACCTTCGCGGCAACCCCCCTGGGGGACAAGTCCACTTCCGGAGAGGAGCCGCGCTACCGGCTCGGACGCATCGCCATTGCCGAACTCAACGAGGTGGTGTGGGAGCTCCACCAGGACATCTGGACCCTCAGCGGGCTGATGCACGAGCTACCCTTCGAACTGCCGCGGCGGCATGAGATCCTCCGCGCCTTTGAGCGCATGCTGGACGTCATGGACCCGGACGATGTTGCGGGTACCGCAGCCGCCGGCAGGGAAGCCCTCGCCGAGGTCTTGAGCCGGCCCGCTTACGCTTCGGCCCACGAACTTCTCGCCACTGGCCACGCCCACATTGACTCGGCTTGGCTATGGCCGGTCCGTGAAACCATCCGCAAATGCGCCCGCACGTTCTCCAACGTCGTCGCCCTCATGGATGAGAACCCCGATTTCGTCTTCTCCTGCTCCTCGGCGCAGCAATTGGCTTGGATGAAGGAGTTCTATCCTGAGCTTTTCATCCGGATCCGGGAGAAGGTGAAAGCCGGGCAATTCGTGCCGGTTGGCGGCATGTGGGTGGAATCGGACACCAACATGCCCGGCGGCGAGGCGATGGCCCGCCAATTCGTTGAGGGCAAGAGCTTCTTCCTGCAGGAGTTCGGCGTCGACTGCCAGGAAGCCTGGCTGCCTGACTCCTTCGGATATTCCGGGGCCCTCCCGCAGATCGTCAAGTCTGCTGGTTCCCGTTGGTTCCTGACCCAGAAGATCTCCTGGAACCAGGTCAACAAGATGCCGCACCACACCTTCAATTGGGAGGGCATCGACGGCACGCGCCTTTTCACACACTTCCCGCCCGTGGACACCTACAACTCCGAGCTCCACGGCCGCGAACTCGCCCATGCCCAGCGCAACTACCGGGAGCACGGCCGGGGCACCATTTCGCTGGTCCCCTTCGGCTACGGCGACGGCGGTGGCGGACCCACGCGCGAAATGGTTGCCGCAGCCCACCGGACGGCGGATCTGGAAGGCTCGCCGAAGGTGCGCATGGGAACCGCGAAGGAGTTCTTCACGCAGGCCGAGGCCGAGTACCCGAACCTCCCTGTCTGGGTGGGGGAGATGTACCTCGAGCTGCACAGGGGCACTTACACGAGCCAGGCCAACACCAAACAGGGCAACCGCCGCTCGGAGCACCTGCTGCGCGAGGCCGAGCTTTGGTGCTCGACGGCGGCAGTAAGGACTGCCGGAAGGTTCACCTATCCTGCGGCGAACCTCAAGCGATTGTGGCGACTTGTCCTGTTGCAGCAGTTCCACGACATCCTGCCGGGCAGCGCCATTGCGTGGGTCCACCAGGATGCGGAGCGGAACTATGCCGCGATCGCCCGGGAGCTGGAAGGCATCATTGCGGGTGCCGCGTCAGCCCTTCTGGGCGAGGGAGACACCATGTTCCTGCTCAATGCGGCCCCGCATGAGCGCAACGGGGTTCCCGCGCTCGCCGCTGCAGAGGCGGTCCACTCGGATAGTCCAGTCAACGTCACAGAACGCGCCGGCGGTTATGTTTTGGACAACGGCATCATCCGCGCGGTGCTGGACGCCAACGGATTGCTGACCTCCCTCTCGGACTACGCAACGGGCCGCGAAGCCATTGCGCCCGGGATGTTCGGAAACCATCTTGAGCTCCACCGGGACACGCCCAACGAATGGGATGCCTGGGACATCGACGAGTTCTACCGCCGGAATGTCGTTTCCCTGGTCGACGCGCGATCGGTGACGCTGGAAAGCGCGGGCTGGGACGCCGTCGTCGTGGTGGAGCGGACTGTGGGCTCCTCCACCATCACGCAGCGCATTTCCCTCGGAGCGGGCGCGGAATCCCTCGGCATTTCCACCACGGTGGACTGGCAGGAACACGAGAAACTGCTGAAGATCGGTTTCCCGCTGGATGTCCGTGCTGACCGTTCCGCCTCGGAGACCCAGTTCGGGCACGTATTCCGGGCTACGCACACCAACACGTCCTGGGAAGCTGCCAAGTTCGAATTCTGCGCCCACCGCTGGATCCACGTGGCAGAGCCGGGTTACGGCGTGGCCATTTCCAATGCGTCAAGCTACGGGCATGACGTCACCCGGACCATCCGCGACGACGGCGGAACCACCACTAACGTCCGGGTGTCACTGCTGCGGGCGCCCAAGTTCCCGGACCCCCGGGCCGACCTCGGTGTGCACGTCCTGGAACTGAGTATCCGGCCTGGTGCCAGCATCGGCGGGGCCGTGGAAGAGGGCTACCGGACCAACCTCAAACCGAGGCTGCTGGCGGGCGCGAACCCTGTGGAGCCGCTCTTCACGGTGTTCAACCAAGCGTTGGTGATCGAGGCCGTCAAGCTTGCCGAGGACGGCTCCGGAGACGTGATCGTGCGGCTTTACGAATCGCTGGGAGAGCGCTCAACAGGCCTCATCACCGCCAACTTCGATTCCCGGATGGTGCAATCCGTGGACCTCCTGGAGCGCCCCGTCGAGGTTCCCGGCGTGACGCCCGGAGCCGGTGCCGCCGAACTCACCCTGCGTCCGTTCCAGTTGGTGACCTTGCGTTTCAGCCGCTGAGTTTCTTGCGTGCCCGCCCACCCAACTGACTCGCAGTTGTTGTCGTTATGAGGGCTCAAAACGACAACAAATGCGAGTCAGTTGGGGGGTCAGACGTCGTGCTGAAGGCGCTTGACGAATTGCTTGGTGCGTTCCTGCCGCGGTTCCCGCAAGACCTCCGAGGCAGGCCCGCGTTCCACCACCACTCCGCCGTCCATGAAGATGACTTCATCGGCAACCTGGCGGGCGAAGGCGAGCTCGTGCGTCACGATCACCATGGTCCACCCTTCGTCGGCAAGTTCCTTGATGACACCGAGCACTTCACCCACGAGTTCCGGATCCAGGGCCGAGGTGGGCTCGTCGAAGAGCAGCAGTTGGGGTTTGAGGGCCAAGGCACGCACGATTCCCACCCGTTGTTGCTGGCCGCCTGACAGCTCGAAGGGGTACGCGTCGCGTTTGTCCGCGAGGCCTACCCGGGCCAGGAGCCGCTCTGCCTCTGCCACTACTTCGGCACGGGGGCGCTTCTGGACCTGAAGAGGTCCCTCGATGATGTTCTTGAGCACCGTCATGTGCGGGAACAAGTTGTAATGCTGGAACACCATGGCGCTGCGGTCCCGGAGGGCTGCGACCTCCCGCTTGCCCACGGTGCCGGCGAAATCGAGGGTCAGTCCCGCGCCGGACCCCCGGACGGTGCCGGCATCGGCGTCCCCGAAGGTGACCGTGCCGGCGTCGGGCACTTCGAGGCCGTTAAGCGAGCGCAGAACCGTCGTCTTTCCCGAACCCGAAGGCCCGATCAAGGCGACCACCTGTCCGCGGCGGACATCGATGTCGATGCCGCGCAGCACCACGTTGCTGCCGAAGGCTTTGGCGAGGTCCCGGGCGGACAAGACCAGCCCGGAGTTTCCTTGGGAGGCGTTGCTGGGCTCAGTGGGCGACATAACGGTCCAATCTGCGCTCCAGGGCGGACTGGCCCGTGGAGAGGACGAGGCAAATGACCCAGTAGACCAGGGCCGATTCGAGGTACAGGATCATGAATTCCTGGCTGAACGCGGCGATCTGCTGGGCGTTGCGGAAAAGCTCGGTGACCAGGATGAGTGAGGCCAGCGAGGTGTCCTTCACGAGGGAAATGAAGGTGTTGGACAGTGGAGGCACCGAGACCCTGGCCGCTTGCGGGAGGATGATCCGCACGAGCGTTTGCGGCCGCGACATTCCGATGGTGTGCCCGGCCTCCCATTGGCCCTTGGGCACGGACAGGATTGCGGCGCGGATGACCTCGGCCGCGTACCCGCCCACATTGAGCGAAAACGCGATGATGGCGCTGGGCCACGGGTCCAGCTTCACGCCGAGGCTCGGGAGGCCATAGAAGATCACGAACAACTGCACCAGCAGGGGAGTCCCCCGGATCACGGAGACGTAGAAGCGTGCGACGCCGGAAAGCGCCCTGTTGGGGCTCAGGCGCAAGAGGGCAACGAGCAGCGCCAATGCAAGGCCCAGGGCGAACGAGGCCAAGGTCAGGGGGATGGTGCCCGTGACGGCTCCGCCGATGATGGGCCCGAAGGAACTCCAGACGAGGTCCCAGTTGAAGGTCATCTGCTTGGCCGCCGGCTACTTGGTAACGTCTGCGCCGAAGTACTTCTCGGAGATCTTGGCCAGGGTGCCGTCGGCTCGAAGGTCCGCCAGTGCTTTGTCCACCGCGGCCTTGAGTTCGGTGGATCCTTTGCGGAAGACCAGGGCGCTTTGCGTCTTGTCGGTGGTCTCCGCAGCGATCTTCAAGCCGGAGTCCGGGGTGGTCTTGGCGTAGTCGAGGTAGGTCAGCTTGTCGTTGACGGTAGCGTCGACGCGGCCTTGGCGGACCAGGGTGGCGGCTTGCGCCCAGCCTTCGACGGACTGGACGTTGGCGCCAGCGTCAACTGCCATCTTGTAGAAGTTGCTGGTCAGTGACTGGGCGGTGGTCTTGCCTTTGAGATCGGCGAAGCTGTTGATGGAGTTGTTGTCCGACTTGGTCACCACAACGCCGTTGGAGACCGTGTATGGCGCCGAGAAGTCATACTTGGCCGTGCGCTCCGGGTTGATGGAGATCTGGTTGGCGATAGTGTCGAAGCGCTTGGAATCAAGGCCCGCGAAGATGCCATCGAACTGGGTTTCCTGGAAGGTTGCCTTTACTCCGAGCTTGCCGGCCACGGCCTGCGCGATTTCGACGTCGAAGCCCGTGAGGGGACCGGCCCCGTTCTCATGGAAGCTGAACGGCCGGTACGTGCCTTCGGTGGCGATAACGATCTCGCCTTTGGACTTGATGGCGGACAGTGAGGTGTCTCCACCCGACGTCGACGACGGTGAGGAACCGCCGCCGCAAGCGGACAATGCCAGCGCGACGGCGGCAAGGGTTGCGGACAGTGCGGTGCGGCGAGTGGGCAGGCTCTTCATGAAAGCCATCTTAGTCACGGGACCGTACCAGGGCGCCGGGGGCGTACACGGAAGGACGCTTAAAAAGGCTGAGTGGGGGCGGTCCCCAACAGCCCGCCACCACTCATCCCCCCAAAAGTGCTTCCGCACGCGCCACGAACCTTGGAAACCCGTTCATTGATTCAAAGGTCAGGCTGCGTCGCCTTCACACATTCATAATTATGGCACGATATAATGGATTTATGAAAGAGGTTACGCGGTATGTTTTTACGTTACCGCGCGGCTGGTCCGGCGTGCAACGGTTTTGGACAGCCAAATGCCTCCCAATCCAAGCGCAGCCGCCAAAGCGGCCGAGTAGTTGATGAGCGGCCGCAGCCAGGTATTGGATAGCGGGATGAGCGGAAAGACCTGCGAAACGATCAGCAAACCGAGGCCCAGGAGCAGTGTCGCAGAGGCCGCCCGGAGCAGAACGGGACCCGGGTTTCGAACTGACCGCCACATGCCCGGGATGAGGCATACGGCAACGTAGCCCGGGTAGAACCTGCCCAAGGCCGCATAAATATCAAGGGCTGGCCCCGGGTCCAGGTCATTCAGGCCCACGGTGGAGCCCGAGGTGTCCATCGAGAAGAAAAAGAAGGCCGTGAGGACCGCGGTAGCTCCCAAAACGGCCAAGCCGATCGGCCCCCCGATGGCACGTTCCCCGCCGGGTGAGCCAAAAGCCCTGGCCACCTTGATGCCCATCAGCAGGAACGTTCCGTAGAGCATGAACCGGAGCAGCAAGTTGCAGAGGTTGAAGTTGCCTAGCCACGCGTCAATGAGCAAATAGGGACCCTCGATGCTGAGCAGGATGTCGAGGGAAATCAGCGCGAACAGGACGAACATCATCCGGTTCTCGCCCCGTACGGCGCTGGGAATGCGAATGGCCGTCAAAGTGAGGCAGATGAAGAGCGTGGCCCACGCCAACACGGTGGTCATCCCAGGTTCTCCCAGATTCTGTTGGTGTGGTCGAGCTCGTGCTCATGGCGGCGCAGGGCCTTGCCCAGGGCCTGCAGCCGCTCTCCGGAGAGTAGGGCAAGTTCGCCTTCGGTCATCCTGTCCAGGGCGTCCCGACGTGCCCCGGGGGGCCAGCCGGCTTCGGCCTCCGTGACGAGGCCGCTGGCCACGAGGCCTCCGGCCGGTCCGACGCCGGCGGCCCGGGACGTTGCCAGGGCCAGTTCCGGGGGCAGCCGGTTGGCTGTCAGGTGTGCGGAGAAGTTCTGCGGTGCGATCCCGGTGGCGGCACTCACCCGGTGGCGCAGCTCGCCGTCGTCGATCGCGTCCACCCAGTTCCTGACTGAACTCGGGTGCGGCGTCTCTTCGAGGACCAGCGGCGGGATGCCGTCCCGGGGGCCTGAGCGCTCCACGACTGCACGCAGCAGATCCATCGTGGAGACCTGGCTGACAAGTTCCGCGTCAGTGGGCAGAACCGGGGTCCCGCGAAGCGCCGCATAGGCCTCGAACTGTGCCAATGCATCGAAGGGATTCATGTCGAAGGCCCGGCTAATGCTCACGAGCGAACTCTCGGCCACCTTGCCGCGGACCAATTGCTGGGCCAGCGTGGTGCGTTTCACTCCCGAAAAGCGGCAGACATCGGCCGTGCTGGTGTTCGGAGCGATCCCGTGCAGCCAGCGTTGGAACGCCTTGGAAGGGAGGGACATGAACCACTTTCTGATGGACGGTGACTGGAAGACAGTTCCTGATGGGTCTGCGAGCTCGATTTTACGATGCGGGCACATTGAATTATGCTTGATTCTCGAACCCGCTGGTCCGCACACCCCCCAAGTACGGACCAGCGGGTTCTTCCATGCCCAGGTCTTTTTGCGTTGCTGGGTTTTCGCACGGCCGCCCTTTTTCGTGTGGCCGGCCTTTCCGCTCTGGAGCGGAGCAGTGAGAGGATAGACCAATGACTGCAACGCTTGTCGCCAAAGAGCTCTCCGGCGGCCACGGTCACCGCACCTTGTTCTCGAAGCTCTCCCTCACTGTCGCGCCCGGAGATGTCGTGGGTGTCGTCGGCGCCAACGGCGCCGGGAAATCCACCCTGCTGCGCATCCTCGCGGGAGCTGACCGCCCCCAAGAGGGCACGGTCAGCCTCGCTCCCAGCGACGCCTTTGTGGGTTGGCTGCCCCAGGAACACGAACGCACTCCTGGCGAAACCGTTGCCGCCTACATTGCCCGCCGCACTGGTTGCGCCCAGGCCACGGCCGAGATGGAGGCCGGTGCGGAGGGTCTCGCGGCCGGGACCCCGGATGCCGACGACGCGTACTCCTTGGCGTTTGACCGCTGGATGGCATCGGGTGCCGCGGACCTCGAGGACCGGATCCCCGCGGTGTTGGCGGAACTTGGCCTGGAATCGGGTCCCGATGCCCTCATGACGGGCCTGTCCGGCGGGCAGGCCGCCCGCGTTGCCTTGGCGGCGCTCCTGCTGAGCCGCTTCGACGTCGTGCTCCTCGACGAACCCACCAATGACCTGGACCTCGACGGACTCGCCCGCCTTGAATCGTTCGTCCAGGGCCTCCGCGGCGGTGCGGTGCTGGTCTCGCACGACCGGGAGTTCCTGGCACGCTGCATCACCAAGGTGCTGGAACTGGACCTGGCCCAAAACAGCGTGGCGGTCTACGACGGCGGTTACGATTCCTTCCTCGAAGAGCGGGCGGTGGCAAAGCGGCACGCCCGCGAACGCTACGAGGAATTCGCCAACACCAAGGCGGATCTCGTGTCCCGGGCCCGGACGCAGCGCGAATGGAGCTCGCAGGGCGTCCGCAACGCCATGAAGAAGAGCCCGGACAACGACAAAATCCGCAGGGCGGCGAGCGTTGAGTCCTCGGAAAAGCAGGCCCAGAAAGTCCGGCAGATGGAGTCGCGCATCGCCCGGCTTGACGAGGTGGAAGAGCCGCGCAAGGAATGGCAGCTGCAGTTCAGCATCGGCCAGGCTCCGCGCTCCAGCTCCGTCGTCGCAACGTTGCGCGACGTCGTGGCACACCAAGGCGACTTCACGCTGGGGCCTGTCAATCTCCAGCTCAACGCCGGCGAACGCATTGGCATCACGGGACCCAACGGCGCCGGAAAGTCCACCCTCCTGCGGCTGCTGTTGGGGCTTCAAGAGCCCGACGCCGGAGACGCCTCCATGGGTGCATCCGTGGCGATCGGCGAGATCGACCAAGCCCGGGGACTGCTCGCGGGGCACCTCACCCTTGCAGACGCCGTCGAAGCCGTCCTGATCGACTGGAACTCGGCGGATGTCCGCACCCTGCTGGCCAAGTTCGGCCTCAAGGCGGACCACACCTCCCGGACCGTGGATTCCTTGTCCCCGGGCGAACGCACCCGTGCGGCGCTCGCGCTGTTACAGGCCCGTGGCGTCAACCTGTTGGTCCTGGACGAACCCACCAACCACCTCGACTTGCCGGCCATCGAGCAGCTCGAGGAAGCCCTCGACGGCTACGAAGGCGCGCTCCTGCTGGTCACGCACGACCGCCGCTTGCTCGAAAACGTCCGGCTCGATTCCCGCTGGCACCTTGACAACGGCACCGTGACCGAACTGCACCATACTTCCGGAATGGGGAATCACAAGCCATGAGCATGGATGGCGTCGCCTGGCGCTCGCTCTACAACATCACCCGCGCCAAGAGCGGCTCCCAGCCGTTCTCACGGGAAACCATCAAACGCGTGCTCGCGTTCGCCAAACCGCACCGCAACAAGCTGATCGCCTTCGTGCTGGCCTCCATTGCCGGTGCCTTCCTTGCCGTGGCCACCCCGGTGCTGGCCGGCAGGGTGGTGAACGCGATCATCGCCCGTTCAGGCGTGGACGTCGTGATAGGGCTGGCCGCGCTCATCGCCGCCGTGGCCGTCGCTGACGCCGGAGTGGGACTGCTGATCCGTTGGCTGTCTTCCGTGATCGGCGAAGGCGTGATCGTTGATCTGCGGACGCGGGTGTTCGACCATGTGCAGCGCATGCCCATCGCCTTCTTCACCCGGACCCGGACCGGAGCCCTCGTCAGCCGGCTCAACAACGACGTCATCGGAGCCCAGTCGGCTTTCGCGGGCACCCTCTCCGGAGTGGTCAGTAACGTCGTGTCCTTGGCCCTGACCCTCGTGGTCATGCTCAACACGTCCTGGTTGGTCACCGTCCTGGCGATGGTGCTGCTGCCGATCTTCCTCATCCCCGCACGCCGCATGGGCTCCAAGCTGGCCGACCTCCGGCGTGAAGCCGCGTCCCACAACGCGGCCATGGGAACCCAAATGACGGAGCGGTTCTCCGCACCCGGCGCCACGCTCGTCAAACTGTTCGGCCGCCCGGACGAAGAATCCGCCGAGTTCGCCCTGCGTGCCGGCCGTGTGCGGGACATCGGTGTCCGCACCGCCATGTTGCAGTTCACGTTCATCACCGCACTGACCCTCGTTTCCGCCCTGGCCCTCGCGCTCGTTTACGGACTGGGCGGTTGGCTTGCGCTCGGTGGGCAGCTGGCAGCGGGCGACGTCGTCGTGCTGGCGCTGCTGCTCACCCGCCTCTATGCGCCGCTCACCGCGCTGTCCAGTGCCCATGTAGAGGTCATGAGCGCGTTGGTCAGCTTCGAGCGGGTCTTTGAGATCCTGGACCTGAAACCGCTCATCCAGGAAAAGCCCGACGCCGTCGTGGTGCCTTCGGGACCCGTTGCGGTGGAGTTCGACGACGTCCGCTTCGCCTATCCCTCCGCGGACAAGGTGTCCCTTGCGTCGCTGGAGGACGTGGCGACGCTTGATACCCGCGGCGGCGAGGAGGTCCTGCATGGAATCAGCTTCCGCGTGGAGCCCGGGCAAACCGTGGCGCTCGTGGGGTCCTCCGGTGCGGGCAAGTCCACGGTGGCCCAGCTGCTGTCCCGCCTGTACGACGTCGACTCCGGCGCCGTGCGCTTGGGCGGGCACGGTCAAGGTACCGGCCTGGATGTCCGGGACGCGACGTTTGATTCGCTGCGGGCGACCCTGGGCATGGTCACACAGGACGGCCACCTCTTCCATGAAAGCATCGCCTCCAACTTGCGGCTTGCGCGGCCTGGAGCGAGCGACGAGGATATGTGGGACGTGCTCCGCCGCGCCCGGCTCGAAGCCATGGTCCGCTCCTTGCCGGATGGCCTGGAGACCGTGGTGGGGGAGCGCGGTTACCGCCTCTCCGGCGGGGAACGCCAGCGGCTCACTATCGCACGCCTCCTCATCGCCCAACCGAGGGTCGTCATCCTGGACGAAGCCACCGCAGCCCTGGATTCCACGAGCGAAGCCGCCGTCCAGGCGGCCCTGGGCGAGGCACTCGAGGGACGCACCGCCGTCGTGATCGCCCACCGTCTCTCCACCATCCGGGCCGCCGACGTCATCCTGGTGGTGGAGGACGGATCGATCATTGAGCGCGGCACGCACGCAGAGCTCCTGGCCGTGGATGGTCGCTACGCGGAGCTGTACAACACGCAGTTCGCGGAGGCGACGGCTGTGGCCCAGGAAGCTGTTCCGGAGCTGTAGGCGCGGTGCCGCGCCGATCAGCTCCGGGTGTGTTGACGGACTTCCGGCGCAACTTCCACGCGGTTCCGGCCAGCGGACTTGGCGGCATACAACGCCATGTCGGCCTCTTTGAGGAGCCGTTCGCTGCTGACCCGGTGGTCGGGCACAAAGGCTGAGAGACCGGCGCTCAAGGTCAGGGTGCCCGAGGGGTTCCCCGAATGCGCGATGCCCAAGTCCCGCACGGCTTCCAGCGCGCGTGCGAGCCTTGTTTCTGCGCCGGATACCGTCTGGCCCGGCAGCAGGAAGAGGAATTCCTCCCCGCCGAACCGGTAGATTCCGTCGCTTTGCCGCCCTTGGCCGGCAAGGGAGGCCGCAACCGACTGCAAGGCGAGGTCACCGGCCTGGTGGCCATAAAGATCGTTGTATCTCTTGAAATTGTCGACGTCGCAGATGGCGAGGCTGTAGTCCGTTCCGTAGCGGGCGCTCTTATGGTGGAGCTGTTCCAGGTCTTCGGAGAGCTTTAGCCGGTTATGGAGCTTCGTCAGGGGATCAGTGCGCGCTTGCTCAGCGAGCGCGGCACGGTAGCGGGCAAGATCCGTATGCAGCGACGTCACCCTTTGCGCCACCAGAAGCCGTGTATGCAAGGCGAACGGGTCAAGGGGCTTGGCCACGTAGTCATCAGCCCCGGCCTGCATGCCCGCGACCACGTCCTCACGTGAATCCTTCGAGGTGACAAGCACAAGATACGTGTAGGAATCCTCTTCCGCGCTACGGATGGAGCGGCAGAGCTCCAGTCCGTTGAGTCCGGGCATCATCAGGTCGGTCACGACAACTTGCGGCCGGTGTTGCCTGTACAGCTCCCAGGCGGAGCTGCCGTCCGCGGCCACGATGCACTCGTGGCCAGACTGCTCCACTGCCGCTTTCGCTACCAAACGCGAACCGAAGTCGTCGTCCGCCACCAAGACCTTCACGATGCCACCGACAGGGCGTGGTCCAAGGCTTTGTCAACGAGGGCAAGTTCGGCTTCAAGGCCTGCAATTAGCGCGCGATCGACGGGCCTGCCGCTTGATGAGCTACGTTCCAATTCCTCGCACATGCGGGCCGCGCGGGCGGCTCCGATGTTGGCTGCCGCGCCTTTCAATTTATGGGCCACCTGCCTGAAAGCGTCTCCGCTTCCGTTGTCCAAAGCCTGGCGGAGTGCTTCCAGGCTCGGTTGGATGTCTTGCCTGAAGGCCCGGGCAGCGGCAGGCAGCAACCCCAGTCCGTCTGCCGGGCCGAGGTCACGCAACGTCTCCAGCCTCGCGGGGTCGAGGGCCGGTTCGGCACTTTCCTTCGATGTTTCAGGTATCCATCGCGAGAGCACCTGGTCCAATTTGTCCACGTCCACCGGTTTGGCCAGATAGTCGTCCATGCCGGCCGCGAGGCAGCGCTCACGGTCCTCATCCAAGGCGCCTGCGGTCATGGCGATGACGGGGAGCCTCCTGCGGCCATTGTGCCGTGCCCGGATGGCCTTGGTGGCCTCGAATCCGTCCATGACGGGCATATGGCAGTCCATCAGGACCGCGGCATACTCTGTTGCCGCAGTGGCGGCAACTGCTTCGCTGCCATCAGCTACGACGTCGGCCTCGTACCCGAGCTTGGCAACCATGCTCCGCGCCACGAGCTGGTTGACCTCGTTGTCCTCGACGACCAAAATCAGGCCGCGAGAAGGCTGGCTGATGGTCACGGGGATTGCGGGAGAAACGACGGGAGCCGTGAGCGGGCGGGCCGCAACAAGACGCATGAGCCGGTCGTAGAATTCGGAGCTGCGCACGGGCTTCGTCAGCCACTCCTGGACCCCGGCGGCCACGAGCTCCGCTTTGTCCACATTCATGGTGGACGTCAGCATGATGATCCGCGTGGATTCCAGCGCGACGTCCGTGCTCAGCTTGTGCGCCAGCTCCAAGCCGTTCATGTCGGGCATGCACATGTCCAGCACCGCAATGTCGAAGGGACGTCCGGCGGCTGCTTCTTCGCGGCAACGGTCCAACCCCCGTTGGGCGTCGCCGACGGCCTCCGGATTCATCCGCCAGCCCGCCAATTGCGCCTGGAGCACCAGCCGGTTGGTCGAGTTGTCGTCCACCACCAGGACCCGGAGTCCCGTGAGTTGGTCGGGCGAGATCGACGGCGGAACCGCGGCGGGACCGCTCACTGCCAAGGGAAGGGTGGCCCAGAAAGTGCTGCCTTTGCCCAAGGAACTGTCCACCCCGATCTCGCCGCCCATCACCTCGGTAAGCCTGCGCGAGATCGCCAGTCCAAGGCCGGTTCCGCCGTACCGCCGGGTGGTTGAGGCATCGGCTTGCGAGAACGACTCGAAGAGCCTGAGATGGTCTGCCGCCTCGATCCCGATCCCGGTGTCACGGACTTCGAAGCGTACCCGCACGTTCGCGGATTCTCGCTCCACGACCTTCACACTGATGACGACTTCCCCGGCAGGAGTGAATTTAACTGCATTTGAGGCCAGATTGAGCAGGATCTGCCTGATGCGGCCGGCGTCGCCCACCAGCATCGCCGGAACCTCCGGCCGGCAGTACGCAATCAGCTCCAGGCCTTTGGCCTGGGCGGCTTCGGCAAGAAGGACTGCGAGTTCCTCCACCAGGGTCCGTGGATTGAAGGGTGCGGGGTCCAGATCGACCTTGCCGGCTTCCAGTTTCGAGAAGTCCAGAATGTCATTGATCAGGGTCAGCAGGGCTTCGCCAGCCCCCTTGACGCCCTCGGCATACTGGCGCTGGGTTTCCTCCAAGGGGGTGTCCAGCAACAAGCCGGTCAGTCCGATCACGCCGTTCATCGGTGTGCGGATCTCATGGCTCATCGTTGCGAGGAACTCCGACTTCAAGCGGCTGGATTCCTCGGCGGCTTCGCGCGCGGTCACCAACTCGGCCTGGGCGAGCCGGCGTTCGGTGATGTCCCGGGATATCGTGGCTATCCCGTGGATGCCGCCGGTGCCGCGGATCGGAGACATTGTCAGGGAGACGGGAATGATGGAACCGTCGCTGCGGACGCGTGCTGATTCGTAGCTGTGTGTTTCGCCGCCGGCCCTGATTGCCGCGAGAAGCTCTTCTTCCTCGTCCCGAAGATCGTCCGGAATGATGAAGGAAACATGCCTCCCAATTGCCTCCGCGGTGCTGTACCCGTAGATCCGTTCGGCCCCGGGATTCCAGCTGGTGATGACACCGTCCAGGGTCTTGCCCACAATTGCGTCCGCCGAGGAGTTGACGATCGCGCCGAGGCCTTCGAGCTCCGCCGTGCGCTGGGCAACCTTGGATTCGAGATCCCGCGTCAGGTTGATGTTCTCCAGGATCATGAGGATCTGGCGCGTGACGGCCAGGGCCAACACGGTAAGTCCCACGGTCTGGAGGAAGGGGTCGCTGGGACGCCCGACGCGTATGGGCGCCACCATGACAGCACCGAAGACGGGGACGTAGGGGAGTAGTTCCAGTGCCAGGGTGTAGAGGCGCCGGTCCGTCCGGGGACGCGGGGCGTAGCGGACCAGCGGGGCGAGGGCGATCAGCAGGAACGCGGCGATCCAGCCGGCCGCCAGGGGTGTTCCGGTGAGCCCGGTGACGCCGTCGGAGGTCAGTTTCACGTAGGTACTGTCAGTCAGTGCCAGGACGAGGAGCCCGCCACCCAGGCAGACCCACCTGAGGCGCTCTCCCGGTGCCCTCCGCATGGTGAGCATGAGGACAATGGAAACCATCACGATATCCGCAACAGGATAGGCGAGCCCGGTGAGATGGGCGAGGGTTTCCTGCCCTCCCGCCCTGTACATGGAACCGAGGACCGTGGCCCAGCTCATGAACAGCACAGCGGAGGCGATCACTGCCGCATCCAAAAGCGCGCGCACGAAAGCAACCCGGGAAACCCGGGGACGCGGGAACAAGTAGAGGGCGATCGCGGCCGGGATCGCGTAGCCGACAAAAAAGGCATCGGCTATGGAGGGGTAGGGATAGTCATGGTCAAGCGTCAGCCCAAAGAAGGTCCAGATTGTTTGGCCGATGGTCCAGACCAGCGTGGCCAGGGCCATGACCCACCACGCGCGGGAGCTTTCGTCTTTGCGCCGTGCTGCCCGGGCACAACTGACTGTGGCGAGCAGCGCGGCCGCAAGGATGGTGAGATCCCCGGCGGACTGCGCCGCGGACGTCCCTTGGTTTGCTCCCAGGACCATCGCCAGAACGACGACCGCCGCACCGGTGGCAACGACAGTCCAGGCCAAGGCGGGCTTTCGCAGGCTGCGTCCGCCCACGCCGATGGCCGAAGCGTCGCGGCGCTCATCAAGAAATTGCATGCGATCCCCCAGCTGGATCTGACAATGCTGACCTGTATTAGGTTAAACCAAACTTTGCCACCAGGAGGCCCAAAGCTCTACTGGTTCTCCGCGGCAAATTGTCCCGGTGCCGGGAGGCTTTATTCTTTCGCGAGCAAGGGCAGGACATGGTCCGTCAGGAGCGGTGCCAAATCGTCCGGAAGTTCAGCAGAGAGATCCAACCAGCGGATCTCTGCGATCTCGGCCGAAGGATGGGCTTCCCACGTGCCCGGTGCGGTGAAGACGGTTGCCTCGATGTCCGTGGCGGCCTCGTTGGCGGCGACGGCGAGCCAGCTCCCCAAGGGCACCAGATCGGCCGGGTCGATGTCGATTCCGACTTCCTCGACCAGCTCGCGGGATGCCGCCTGCGCCGCGGATTCGCCCGGTTCGGGCTTGCCTCCCGGGTGCATGAACTTGTCCGTGCCACGCTTGCGCACCGTCAGCAGCCGTCCGTCGTCGTCGTACACGCAGACCGCGCTGACGACTATCAGGTCCTTGGCTGCACTGTCGTGGGTCATTGCTCTCTCCTTAGCCGGGACTCCAGCAGCAAATCCTTGGCCGGCCCGTGGACGTCCCAGGCGAAGCTGAAAGCATCCGGCCCACCCCAGAGGTAATTGACTTTGTAATCATCGGGATCGCACCAGTGGCTGTCCTCGTTGGCGTGGTCGCGGAAGCTCATGCGGTGGAACGGTTTTCCATCCGGGAAGTAGACATCCATGGCGGCAGGGGAGTCCGAGGGCCGCAGGAGGTATTCGCGGAAGGCCGGGCCGGTGTGGGTAGGCCAAGTCATGGTGCCGTCCTCGCGAAGGAGGAGCCCGCCGTCGGGAGTTCCTGAATAGCGCACGACGCCGGTGAACGTACCGCGAGTGCCGCTCGCCCGGTCCCACAGGGACCGTTCCACGGTCCAGCTGCCCAGCAGGTAGGCCCGCAGGTCTTGCGTCGGAGACGATTCGCGCAGCTGGTCTTTCAAGTGCCCTCGATTGGAATCGAACCAACGACACCGGCTTTAGGAGAGCCGTGCTCTATCCACTGAGCTACGAGGGCCTGTGCGCGTGCTGGAAGCTCCTGGGAGCCGCTGGCCGGGCACGCATACAAGCATACAAGCTGCCGGGGCAGCCCTCGAACACCGACAGCACCGCAACGCCGGAAGCGCAGCAACACAGTCACTGTGGCGACACAGGCGGCGCGGCACGTGGGTGGGCTGGCGCTAGGCTGGCCCGCATGAGAGAGCAGATGGCGGTTCCGGCCGCCTCCGGCGACTACCTCCCGGACCTGGGCACCATCCGCTCGAACATCGGCGGCTGGGCCCAGCTGAGCGTGGTGCAGTATTTCGTGGCCGAATCGGCGGTGATCGAAGCCTGGCGCGGTCCCGAGCCGTACGATCGCCGAACCGGTTTCATCAGCGATCTTGGCGCGCTCAAGTGCGGGATCTACGAGCACCGTGACGTTTGTTCGCCACTGCATCTGCTCATGAATTCCTCTTTTGTGGTGCAGGGCCTCGGGATGCTGTTCGGGGCGCTGCTGCTCAGTTCCGCACTCCTATGCATCGCGGCCCGTCCCGGGGTGCGGATCGTGCAAGGCGCCGCCTACCGCAAAGCGTGGCCCACCGCCGTCGCGGTCCGGATCCTGACGGGTATCTCCGGGCTGGGAACTGTGGTTGTTGGCTTCGTGCCGGAAGACCTTGGGTCTCCCTTCCATCTTGTGGGCGCTCTCATGTTCTTCATCGGTGGAGCATTCGCGCTTCTGCTCCTCGGGCTGCTTTGGCTGCCCCATACCCCTATGAGCTGGTTCATCGTGGCGTGCGGAACCCTGACACTGGGCGCCCTCGTGGTAGGCGGCCTGACAAGGATGGATGTCCCCGAACCCGGAACCTTGGAGCGCCTGATGGGTTATCCGGTCACGATCGGATTTTCCGCCGCTGGACTCGTGGTGGCGCAAAGGGTCCGGGAAGTACGGCGAACGGCGGCGCGGCTTGCAAAAGGCTGAGTTTTCGCGGGTAGCCTCATGTCAGCGGGTGGGTAGTCTTTGCATTATCATGAGTGCACTCACCGGAATGGCGTCGGGCTGAGGGTTCCACGCAGTTTGGCGCAGACTGGATTGACCGACACGGCAGAACATAGGACCTATGACTCATCAGCTTGTTCTGCGTCGTCCGGGACACGCAGGCGACATATTCCCCATAAAGGCAACATCCCACCTCTCGGGTTGTGCCCTGAGGGATCTGCGCGGTCCGATCGCCCGACGGCGGCAGGCCACGCAGCGATGAGCGCCCAGACACTGCCCGCCCGGGATTCCAGGCTTCCCGATGATGCCTTGCCTGGAGAAGTCACGGCCCCTGCCGATCAGATCACCGTTGACTTGGCGGAGGACGGCATCGTTGAGGTCACCCTGCCGCCAAACACCGTAGTCCGCTCGCCGGAAGCCCGGGCGGCCGCGGCAGCCGTTCGTGCGTTTGCCGACGGACGGAGGCTCCCCCTTTTGCTCAGGGTGACCGGGGTACTGTCAGTCACCGACGACGCGCGCCTGGCCTACTCGAATTCCGTGGTTGTTTCGGCATGCGCCCTCTTGGGGGAGAGCCCTGTGGACCGGGTGATCGCCCACTTCCTCCTGCGCGCGAAGCCCGGCTCCCTTCCCGGGCAGTTCTTCACCTCAGAGGCAGAGGCCCGTGACTGGTTGAGAGAGCACCACCGTGATTCATGAGCCCCAGGACCCGCGACTCCTTGCCCTTGTTGAAGGGGTAGTCCGGATTGCGGACGGCGACCTCAGCACGAGGATCCCGGTCTCCGGCCCGCGGGACGAAGTGGCCGCCGTCATTACCGGGATCAACCTCATGGCGGACGATCTCCAAGCCATCTACCAAGAGCTCGAAGAACGGGTCGAAAGCCGAACCGCCATGCTGCGCGAGGCCCAAATCGAACTCGAAAGGATGGCGCTCACTGATCCGCTGACCCAGTTGGCCAACCGCACGGCACTCGAAAGGGCGCTGAGCCACGAGCTCGTCGAATCCGAGCGCGGCGAGCTCCCACCTGCGCTGCTCGTTTTGGACTTGAATTCGTTCAAGGGGATCAACGACACCTTGGGGCACGGCGCAGGGGACACCGTTTTGAAGGTCACCGCCAAGCGCCTGCTCGCCGCGGTCCGCGACACTGACATGGTGGCCAGGCTCGGCGGAGACGAATTTGCCGTCATGCTGCCCAAATCCAATGCGGCGCATGCGCGGGGCGTTGCCAAGCGGATCCTCCGGGCCGTAGGTGAAAGCATCGACATTGACGAAGTCCGGATCATCTGTGGAACCAGCATCGGGCTCCGGGTCGCCGAGCCAGGGCAGTCTGTGGACGACCTCGTGATGGAAGCCGATACGGCCATGTATGCGGCAAAGGCCGAGCAGCGGAGCAGCGTCAGGGTCTTCGAACCGGCTTTGTTGTACGCGCGCCGACTCCAAGGACTCATGATCTCGGAGCTGCGTGAAGCCATCCGGACAGATCAGCTGACCCTCCACTTCCAGCCTGTCGTCGAGTTGGCCTCGGGCCGGATCGAAGGCGCTGAAGCGCTGGTGCGGTGGAACCACCCCGACAGGGGATTGTTGATGCCGGATGCATTCATCCCGCTCGCCGAGGAAACCGGCATCATCATCGATCTCGGCTATTGGGTTCTTCGGCGGGCGATGCAGCAATTGCGCGAGTGGCAGGACGGCCCGGGCGTAGACGAAGACTTCAGCATGCGCGTCAATATTTCGACAACCGAACTGCAAAGCCTGGAATTGATTGAGCATGTGCGGGAAGTGCTCGCCGAAACCGGAGTGGAGGCATCCAAGCTGGTCATCGAGCTCACGGAGTCAATGGCGGTGAATGGCAGCGACATTGACAAATACTCCCTGACCGGCCTCCGGCGCCTGGGTATCCGCTTGGAAATCGACGATTTCGGCACCGGCTATTCGTCCATCAGTTACCTCCGCAGCCTTCCCGTCAACGTGGTCAAGATTGACCGCTCCCTGATCCAAGGCCTGGGCACGGACGACAAGGAACGGGACTTTGTGGCGGCGGTTCTCCAGCTCATACATGCGTGTGGAATGCAGGCCGTGGCCGAGGGTATCGAAACGGAAGAGCAGGCGGCTGAGCTTGCCCGCTTGGGCTGCGCCAGTGGCCAGGGGTATTACTTTGGCCGACCCATGGCAGCGGATAAATTCGCGGAACTGCTGCGCGGCACCTGAGCGTGCCTCCTCCCGGTAACTGAACGGCAGGCAGCAGAAAGGCACCGGACCTTGGGTCCGGTGCCTTTCAGGTGTCGCTAGTTGGAGGGGGTGGAGTTGGGCCACCAGCCAATAGCTTCAGGCGAACCCTGTGTGGTCGCGTTGGGCCACCAGCCGATAGCCTGAGCCGAATCCTGTGCGAAGTTCGGCCACCAGCCGATAGCCTGAGCCGAATCCTGTGTGGTTGCGTTGGGCCACCAGCCGATGGCCTGAGCCGCATCCTGGGCGACGTTCGGCCACCAGCCAATGGCTATGGACGAATCCTGCGAGGGGCTCTGGCTGCTGGCGGACACGGCTGCCGAGCCGGTAATCCCTGCGAGCAAGATTGCTGCTGCCGCGAGGAGAGCGGCGATAGTTCTTTTCATGCGGAAGCTCCTGATGTTATGTGACTGATGCGACTGGAGTGAACGAAGTGAAGCACGCTCATTATAAGAGTAACGACACGCCGTGTCATCAATGCTTTGTCCACATCTCCCAAAATCGTGCTAATTACCCGGCCGCACCTTTGACGTAGGGTCTCAGAGACATAATGGAGCTATGCGAGAGAAGAAGGTTGCGCCGTCATACGCCGCCGTGGAGCTTGAGGCGAGGGGGCACAGGGCCAGCCATGAGTTCACCAAGGCTGCCGATGGCGCGCGTTCGGCCGCCGATATTGCCCGCGACGAGGGTGATTCCACGGGGTGGTGGAACATGACTTTCCTTCAAGCCGAGAACCTTCTCGACGCCGGTGACTTCGCTGAGTGCACTGCCCTGGCGAGATCCCTTTCCGAGGCATCGTTGGCTGCGGGCTCACCCCAACACCGGGCCCGGGCTCTCATTTTGATGGCGAACTCCCTGCGAAGTGAAGGACTCTTGGAGATGGCCACGGCGGCTGCGGCGTCGGCAGTCGGCCTGGTCGATGATGACGCAGACATGGAAATCGACGTCCACGCACGGCAGGCACTGATCGCGGCGTTTGGCGAATCCGGAAAACTTGAAGAGGCATGGGAGGAATGCCTTTCCCTCTCGGAAAGAATCTCCGATGAAATGGATGACCAGCTGGCCGGCAAGGCGTACTGGGTCATCGGCAATGTGGCGTTCCTCTGCGACAAAGTCGATGAGGGCCTCCAGTACCATGAGCTCGCCGCGGAAACCTTCTCCCCTTCCCGGAACCTGGATGTCTGGGCCAAGTTCAACAAGGCGTCGGCGGCGATGAGGCTGGCTGCGGAAGTGGCAGATGCCGCCACCCTGCGATGCATCGAACGTGCCGAACTTGCCACGGATGTTGTCGGGGGCAGCGAAGAGGAAGTTCTCCTGCTTCGGCTCAACCGCGCGCATTGGAACTACCTAGCGGGAGACGCCAAGGCGGCCCTTGAGCTGCTGGACGAAATCAGGGGCAGGGCCGACCAGCTGCCTTCGCAGATCGCGGGCGAGATATTTCTTTTGATGGCGCGTGCCCAAGCCGATACCGGAAGCAAGCAGGCGGCGAAGGAAAGTCTTGTCGAAGCGGCCGATCGCTTCGACAAAGCCGGCGCCCACCAGCGTGCGCTCCAAGCCCGGGAGATGCTCGCGCCGCGGACCGATTCGGAACAGGAATAGCGCCCGCGGGCGTTGGCGCTGTTAGGCGCTCTTCTTGGAACGCCGGCGCCCCAGGAACACCGCCGCGCCGCCAGCCAAAAGGCTCAGCAGGAACAGCACCCAGCCCACAACGGTGAGCGTCGAAGCCAAAGCCACCTGGCCGGCGTCGGGCGTTGCAGATCCGAGCGCGGCGTCAACCGCCACGTTGCTCCACAAGCGGACCACCGCGAACAGCAGGGGAGCAGCCCACAGAGCCCAGCGCAGTGCCTTTCGGGCCACATTGGTGCCAATGAGCAGAAGCCAGGTGAAGCCGAAGATCAGCGGAAACAGGGTTCCGGCGGTCTTGTGGATGTAGCTGAGCTGTCCGCGTGCGTCGTCCGTCATGGCGCCATGCAATTGATGGACGTAGTCGGTGGAGAACCCGCCAATGAGGGAATCGGGCATGGCCATGCCGCCGGACAACTGGGTCATCTGGTTCAGGGTCAGGAGATGCACATACCAGAACAGGAAAAGACTGGCCACGACCCCGGCAATCACTATGAGGCGGCCGTTGTTCTGCGCCTTCTCGGGAGACCGCTGGGTGGTTGGATTGATCACCGACGGCAAGTGGTGCTGGGGGACGGCGGCATTGGCGCCGTGCTTCTTGATGCGTTGGGCTGGGGTCTTGGCCATGTCATTCATTATCCCGCCACATAAGCTGGACCCATGACCACTGGCAGGCACTCCGCCACAGAACTTGATCCTTCGCTCGACGACTACGAACTCGCTGCGGCCCTGGTCCGGGAAGCCGGGCAGCTTGCCCTGCTGATGCGGATGGGCGGGTTGCAGGGAGAACGGAAGACTTCGGTTTCGGACGTAGTGACCGCCGCGGACCATGCGGCTGAGGCCTACGTCCTTGAGCAACTGCGCCGTTGCCGCCCGAACGACGGCATCCTGGGTGAAGAAGGAAGCTCGGTGGCAGGAAGCAGCGGCCGCATGTGGGTGATCGATCCGGTTGACGGTACCTACAATTTCCTGCACGGCTCCACGTATTGGTGCTCGGCGATCGCCTTGAAGCACGATCGGCCGGTATCACCTGGGGTCGCCTCGGATGCCGACGTCATTCTCGGCGCCATCTATCAACCGGAGCTGGACAAGCTCTGGACCGGCGGCGAAGGCCACCCCGCGACGCTCAACGGCGAACGGATCCCGGGACCTTCTGGGGCTGCCCTCAGTGAGCTCGGTGCCGCGACCTACATCCACCCCACCTGGCTTGCCGATCCCCGCGCAGCCATGCCCTGGCACGCTGCAGCGGTATCCGCGGCTTCGCTGCGCATGTTCGGTTCCGGCTCCTGCGATCTCGGCCGGGTGGCCGACGGCGAACTCGGCTGCTGGTTCCAACACAGCTGCCCCGAGTGGGACTGGCTCCCCGGCAAGGCGATCGTCCGCGCGGCCGGTGGGGACACCGACGTCGTGCGCGTCAATGGCCTGGACTGGTTCCTTGCGGGAGGCCCGACGGCGGTCCGCGAGTTGCGCGCGGCGCTCACCTCGGTGCCGCAATTCGCCTGAGCATGCGCACTCCTTGGCTTGAGGAGTGGACATAGTGCTGTTATGTCCAGTGGTTCAAGCAAGGAGGGGGCATGTCCCTCGGGGGGATTGACCCTATTGGGGAGTACCCCGCGTAGGGCGCTGGGCGGCTGCTAATCTCCGGACGGCAGCTCAAGCCCAGGGGGAAAATTTGGATAACCGCACCGTCCTGCTCGTTTACGGCACCCGTCCGGAGGCCATCAAAATGGCGCCGCTAGTCCATGCCTTGCGTGCAACAGGCCGTTACGAGGCGCCAGTAGCAGTGACCGGGCAGCACCGGGAAATGCTGGACCAGGTCAATGCGCTCTTCGGTGTCCAACCGGAGCATGACCTGAACATCATCCAGCCCCGCCAGACCCTTGCCGGGATCACGGAAAAGACCTTGCAGGGGGTCACCGAAGTCCTCCACAACGTCAGGCCGGACGCGGTGGTGGTCCAGGGAGACACCACCACCGCCATGGCCGCGGGACTGGCGGCGTTCTACCAGGGAATTCCGGTGGTCCACCTTGAGGCTGGACTGCGCAGCGGCAACCTGAATTCACCTTTTCCAGAGGAAGCGAACCGCCGCTTGCTCGGGCAAATCACCACGCTGCATCTCGCGCCTACCTCCACAGGCAGGGACAATCTGCTGTCCGAGGGCATTCCGGCGGAGAACATCGCGGTGACCGGAAATACGGTCATCGACGCGCTGCTGGGGACTGTCAAACTGCTGGGGACCGTCGAACAGGACGTTGAGTTTGCGGAACCCGCACTCCGGACCATCACGGATTCAGGCCGCAAAATCCTGTTGGTGACTCTCCACCGACGCGAAAACCTGGGCCAGGCCATGGTGGGCGTGGGCAGGGCGCTCGCGCGGATCGCGGCCCAGTGCCCCCAAGTGGAAATCGTCCTTCCCTTGCACCGGAATCCAGCTGTGCGGGAGGCCGTCCTGCCAGAAGTCGCAGGCGTCCCGAACATCACCATCACGGAACCCCTCGGCTACATGCATTTCACCAAGCTCCTGAGTCTGTGCCACGTGGTCCTTACGGACTCGGGCGGGGTCCAGGAAGAGGCGCCGGCCCTTGGGAAACCTGTCCTGGTGATGCGCGACAACACCGAACGTCCCGAGGCCGTGGCGGCAGGCACCGCACGGCTCATCGGGACGGATGAGCAAACCATCGTGGACGCCGTCAACGCCTTGATGGTGGACGACGCGCTGTATTCGGCGATGGCCACGGCAGTGAACCCGTACGGCGACGGCGGGGCAGCCGACCGCGCTGTGGCGGCCATCGACTCCATGTTGGGGATGGGTCAGCGACGCCCTGACTTCGTCGCTTAACCCATTCGGGTACCTTCAGGAAGCGCTCGCCACGGGCCTTGTTTACTTTCTCCACGGGGGGACGTGTGTCCTCCAAGGTTTCAGTTGCAGCGCTCCTGGCGTGATTGCAACTCTCACGAGGGGGCAATACTTGAATACCAGACACAGGACATGGTCCGCCGCGGTGGGCGTCAGCGCCGTCGTAGCGCTGGGTTTCGGCCTGGTAGCGGCACCAGCAGCTACTGCCGGACCGACCGACGTTATTTCCTCGGGCAGCGGGCAGATCATCGACGGCAGCGTCCTTGCGATGCCGAACTTTGCCGGTGTGGCATCAAATGGCGCGGCAACGGCCCAGCAGATCGGCACACCGCCATCCGGCCCGGCGGTCATTGAAAACAGCACTCCGCTGGATCTTTCCGCCGCCTTCGGCGTCGTGAATGTCGGTGCGGGAAACATTCCGTTGCTGGGCAACAACGGCATCATCCAAGTGGGCGCGGTCAGCCAGTACGGCAAGGCCGTCAATGACGGATCCTCGGCGGCGTTCTCCGGTACGGTTTCCGGCGCACCGGGCCTCGTCACCCTGCCTGGCGGCCTGCCGACGTCGGGAAGCCCCAGCATCCCGGCGGCTGAAATCAAAGTGGGCACTGCCAACATCCTTGGTGGCGCCGACCTCGTGAACCTCGATCTGAAGATCACCACGCTTGCCGCTGCCGCCAAGCAGGACCAAGGGGCAGCTCCCGTTGGCGCCTATTCCGTTGCCGGCGTATCGGCTGATCTTGGCGGAACGGTCATCGGCGGAGTCGCCGGCACGGTTGGCACCGCCATCAACACCGCCAACGCCGTGCTGGGTCCCTTGGGCGTCACCGTGGCGAATCCTCTTGCAAGTGGCACTATCTCCATCACCGAGGCAGACCTCCTGGCCGTTGCCGGTGTGCCGAGCCTGAACGCCCTTCCCCCTGGCACGGACCTCGTTTCGTTCCTGCCGCAGGCCGTTGCCGCCAAGATCACCAGCCTGGTCAACTCCACGCTGGCTAGCGCGACCGCTGCAGTCAACGCTCTCGGACCGATTGCCCAGATCACTGCCGGCCCCGCACTGGCCGTCCTGACCACCGCCCTGAACGGCGTCGTCTCGGGAGTGTCATCGACCATCGTGACCCCGTTGTCCAACGCCTTGACCGCACTGGTCTCGGCCAAGGTCAACGTACAGCAAACCAGCGGAGGCATCTTCACCCAGCGTGCGCTCCAGGTGGGCATAGCCGGCGGCAGCATCGCCACCGTCAACCTGGCCAACGCCTCCGTGGGCCCGAACCTGCTTGCAGCAGCAATCCCGGTGGTCAACAAGGACACCTTAACCATCAGCGGCGCGGCGGCATTGCTAGCGCTTGTTTGCTGGTTGTTCTTCCGCGCACGCCGTCGGACCGCGGTTGTGGCCGTCTGATTGCGCCTGCTCGCAACAGACAAGAACAACGGAAGGAACTTGCAGCATGTACGGAAATAGTTTGACGACAGGCGGAGCGGTGGCGGGCGGCGGAACGCTCGCCTTCACCGGAGCACCGGCCCTCGGCTGGGTCATCCTTCTGGGTATTGCCTTGTTGATTGCCGGGTTCGTGGTCCTGCGAAACAGCAGGCTCAAGACCGCGAAGCGTGCTGCCGGCCGCACGGATTCCTAACTGCATCATCCGCGGGGCGGCCCTACCTCAGGGGGCCGCCCCGCTTCAACTTTTCTTGAATCGGGCCGTAAACAGCCTCAAAGCACTATCGGGGAGACATGTCAGTACTCGAGTCCGCGCAAGCCCTGGCATTCGTGCTGTTGGTGGTGTTCCTGGCATACATCAGCGTGATCCTGGTTCCGTTCCTGCGCAGGACGACCGATCCGGAGGGAACGCCGGGAGGCTTCACCTGGCACGTGTTTATTCCTTGCCGCGACGAGGAAACAGTCATTGGGAATACGCTGGCGAAGCTGCGGGGACAGTTTCCCGAGGCTCACGTTTGGGTTGTGGACGATGCAAGTGAAGACGCCACGGCCCAAATCGTGCAGCACGCATCGGAGTCCGACCCCTTGGTTCACCTTGTGCGCCGTTTTCTCCCGGACGCCCGTTCGGGCAAGGGCGACGCACTGAACGCAACGTACCGGGCCCTGGATGATTGGCTACCTTCCGGCGCCGACCGCGAAACGGTGATCGTCATGGTGCTCGACGCCGATGGGCTCATGTCCGAAAATGCGTTCCGGCAGGCAGCCGGACCACTTGCATTCGGGGATCCCGAGGTGGGAGCCGCGCAGACCGCCGTTTGGATGTCCAATGTGGATGACCCGGCGCTGAAGACGGCAACCGGATTCGGTCGCGTGAAGCAAGGCTTCGCCCGGTACCTCATCCTCATGCAGGACATGGAGTTCCGTACCACCATCGCCGCCATGCAGTCGCTCCGCCGCCACACCTTGACCGTTGGTTTGGGCGGCAACGGGCAGTTCACCCGGCTTTCCGCCCTCGACACGATTGCCAGGACCTCCGGGCAACCGTGGCATGGAGCCCTCCTGGAGGATTACGAGCTGGCGATCCACGTGATGCTGAGCGGCTACAAGACCGTATACATGCATGACGCCCATGTTTCGCAGGAGGCACTTCCTGGGCTTCGCCGACTGCTGACCCAGAGGACCCGCTGGTGCCACGGCGGAATGCAGTGCAGCAGCTACCTGGGGCGAATTTTCGAGTCTCCGTACTTCAGCAACATCGGGGCCATCGAGTCCAGCTATTTCCTGGTCCAGCCGTTCATCCAGATCCTGGGCCTGGTCTTGTGGCCCACGTTGTTCATCACCATGGTGGCCCAGGGCTCCTTGACGATGGGCGGCTTCCAAGCCTGGCTGGCTGCGTCCTGGTTCATCATCCCGCTCATCGTTGTCACGGGCATCGCGCCGTTCGCCTTGTGGGGTCCCGTCTACCGCAAGCAGGCAGCTCCGGACAAGAGCCGGTTGGCGGGCGTCCTGTGGGGAATTGGCTACTGGCTCTACATGTACCAGAACTACGTATCCGTGTTGAGGGCAACATACCGCTTGGTCACGGGACGCCACGGCTGGGCGAAAACCCGACGCAACAATGAGAACGACGCCCAGCTGTTAGCGAAGGAAGCCTAGTGTCCACGAGTGTCGACTACTCCGCAGGTCCGCGAGGTCCACATCGGCCACAAGGTCCACGCGCCGCAAGGATCCGCACGAGCCAGGGCGGGATTCTCCCCGGCCTGGCGTGTTTGGCGGCGGCCGTCCTCGCCATGCTGCAACAGGAAAGCATCCGTAGTTTCGAAGCCTGGGCCATGGCCTGGGTGTTCGATCGGGTGCTCGGAGGCTCGTCCTATAGCGTCCGCGACATCATCTTCCACAACATCGGCGGCGGGCAACCCTTCGGCCTGATGGTGACCGGTTTGTGTTCCAGCGCGGTACTGATCGCCCCCATCCTGGCCTTGTCCGGCGTCTTGTTCCTCATGGGCCGCATCGCGGTGCCACGATTGGCGCGCGCTGCCGCGTTGGCATTGCTGATTGTTGTTGTCAGCAATGGCTTGAGGTTTTTCATGATTGCGAGCGCACAGCAGGCCTGGGGCGAGCAGGGTTTCAGCATCATGCACCATTTCCTCGGTTCGTTTGTAGTGATCATCGGTTTCGTGGCGGCCATCATTGTCCTGGTCCGCGCAGGCAAGGCCAGCCGGGGGCGGCGTGCCGCGTAGCTTGGCGAAATGGGCTAGATCGGGGGCTGCAGCGTTGCTACTTGCAGGCGTCCTGAGTGGATGCAACCAGACCCTTCCCGGAGCGCCCACCGGCAACCCGGCAGTGGGCGAGTGCCACCTGATTGTCTCTCCGGAGCAATTCGACGCTGTCAGCGAACCGAGCCCGCCGGTTGCCTGCGGGGAGGCGCACACAGCCCAGACCTACAAGGTCACGCAGGTTCCGGCTCCCTTGTCAGGGCAGGGAACAAGGCCCGGACAACAGGAGCTCAAGGCACTCACCGCGCGCTTGTGCGATGTTGCCTCGCTGCGGAAGTATCTCGCCGCCGGTGAACGCGACGGTACAACCGGGCTGGCCATCGCCGCATACGCCCCCAGCCGCGACGACTGGGAGCGCGGCGCCAGAGCCATGCGTTGCGACGTGCTCCTGGCCACGAACGACGGCACTCCCCGGACCACCACTTTGGATTTCAAGGGCATGCTGACTGGCCCTGACTCGGCCGCCTTACGGCTGTGCTATCGACAGGAACTCGCGGACGGCCAGCTGAGCGACGACGGCGTCGACGTCCCGTGTACCGAGCCCCACACCGCCGAGGACATCAGCGCGTGGTTCAACCTGGAGAGCAGCGTGGCCACTCCGGCCGCGCGAAACGCGCGCTGCCTGCCTTATGCCTTGCAGTTCCTCGGCGTCGACGCACTCCCCGCCGGAATCACGCTGCGTCCGATTATCAGGACCGTGAACGGCGCGCGCACGGTGCGGTGCGCCGTCGCCCCCTTCCGGTCCAGTGCAGCGCAGTCCAGTCCAACGCAGTCCAGTCCAGGCACCATCACTGGCACGCTCGCACCGGCGGGAGGGCAGAAACGTGGTTGACGCAAGGCCGGATGTCTCGGAATTCGAGCCGCCCACAAGGTTCGCCCCGGAACCGGTCCGTCGAAGGAACGGGACCGCTAGCGCGCTGCGCTCCGCGGCCGCCTACCTGGCCAGGACGTTCGGGCCGGGTGAGGTGGGGCCGGGCGCTCCGGGGTCACCCCGCCTGCGCGGCGTTCCGGCATTGTCCGGCACTCTTGCCTCGCTCGTCATGATCTTCCGGTTGTTCGTGCCCCGGACCGTTGGCATGGCCGACCAAGGGACCGGTCAACAGCTGCTTTGCTCGCTGGGCGTTCGGAACCTCAGGCCCTGGGGCTATACAGACTTCACGAATTTCATCCATCCGAGCTGGGTGCCGCAACAGTACTACGGTGAGGCTTGCGGCTTTACTGGATCCGGAGAACCGGTCTATTCCTCACAATTGCTGCTCTTGTGGCCCGGCAAATGGCTCACGCCGGTCCTTGCTTGGGGACCCGGCGTTGATACGCGTGCGGTGGGGATTGTCTGCTGCGTTGTCTTCGGCGCCCTCATCGCCGGACTCGTGGCGGCGTTGCCGGGCCGGACGCCGTTCCGGGTGCTGATCGCTGCGCTCGTCACGCTGGTCACGGCGGACGGGATCTTCGCGGATTTCTTCGTATCGCCCTACAGCGAACCCGCTGCGTTCCTCGGCACACTTGCTTTGGCAGTAGCGCTTCTTCGCTACTGGAACGGCGGAAGGCCACGCTGGGCATCGGTGCTGATGGTGGTCCTCGCGGCCGCGTTCACGGTCTCGGCCATGCCGCAGATGGTGTCGTGGCTGCCTGCGGTTGCCCTGGCGCTCCTTTGGTTGCCTTGGGGCGCGCGCGGTCGGCGGCGGGCGGGCTCCGCGCGTCGTCGGTGGCAGGCGTTCGTGATGCCCGCAGCAGCCGTGATTGCCATTGCGGGAGTTGCCGTAGCGTTCCTCGCGGTGGAGCCCAAGCGCGCTACGGAAGTGAATCTCTATAACACTGTCTTCGCGTCGATCCTGCCCAACAGCCCGGATCCCGTCGCGGATTTGAAGTGGCTGGGACTGGACCGGAGTTTCGTGACGGCCGCGGGCAGCACCATGGACTCCATCAATTCCGCGGTGTACAACCCGCATTATCCGCAGTTTGGGGAACAGATCAATCGTGGCAAGATCGCCGCGTTCTTTGCCACCCATCCGGAACGGCTGATCGGCCTGGGGGAGCGGGGGATCAGCGCCCTGCTCACGCCCGAACTCGGTTCTGCGGGATCGTATATGGTGGATTCGGGGCAAGGTCCCGGCGTCAAGGAACGCCGGGTGCCCGTTGTCCTGGTTCTGTACACGGCGATGAAAGCAGCACCGGTTGCGTTGCTTGGCCTCCACCTGTTGACTTTATTGCTGGGGTTCGCGGTTGCCGCTCGACGGAAGTCCGGAATAGGACGGCTTGCCGTGGTGATGGTCCTTGGCTGCTGGGCGCAGTTCTGGGTTGTCCTGATTTTGGAGGGGCAGCCGGAGATCCACAGCCAGATGATTGTGGCCGGGTTCATGTCGGCATTGTGCGTTCCGCTCTTGGTAGCTTTGGTGAGCATTCTTGCGTCGAAATCACGGCCGGAGCCGCACTCGGAGCCGCACTCGCAACCGCACGCCGTTTAGCTCAACCAGCCGTCTTTTCGAAGCTGATCCTGGAGGCTGATGATGTTTCCCACGTTGAAGCCAGCGGCCGCAAAGCGCTGACGCACCCGGTGCAGGTGGGACTTGACCGTCTGCTCGCTGATCCCCAAAAGCTCAGCCACCTCCCTGACGCTTCGAGGCATGGGTCCAAGGTACAGCTCCATAAGCCGCCGTTCCCTGGCTGACAACTCGACTCTCGTGCTGGCTGTTGACTCAAGCATTCCCTTGATATCCGGATGGAGGTATCGCTGGCCGGATGCCGCCGCACGGATCGCCGCTGCGGTATGGCCCGGATCAGCGGACTTGGGCACAATGGCCAGCGCGCCGGCGTCGAGGGCTGAGCTGATGGCCACCACAGGCAGCTGGTCCACGAGGAGGACCACTTGCGTCCCAGACGCCGTCAGCGAAGAGATGGTGCTGGCAAGATTCCCGGCCTCGCGTCCCTGCAGTTCGCCCACGACGGCGACATCCGCCTTGCCGGCACCGTCACCTGTGGGCACTAGGCCTTCGAGGGGCCAGCAAGAGACCCCGGCCACGACGCGGATTTCTGGAGCATTGATGAGAAGCCACTGCGACAAGGAGTCGATCAAAAGCTGGTGGTGGTCGATGAGCAGAACGCGGGTCAACGTCGCCACCCCGCTGTGTCAACCACGATGCTGCAGCCTTCACGGTCATTGTGGGCTTTTGCACGGCCCAGCGAATCCAGCTCGGTCCACAACAGAGGTGAGAGGTGATTCTTGTGAACTCCGCCAATGCGCCATGTCAGGCGTGCACCGTCCTGGCCGGACTTCTCCGCGAAGAAATGGATGCGGTGTGCCGCCCCTGGCCGTGGAGTGGTGCCGTGCCGGTGCGTGCCTCGCAACGTGGCGCCCACGGCCATCAGCATAGTGGCAGTCAGGATGGCCGGGCGTGAGCTCTCCGGCAGCTCTTCCACCACGTCACTTGGCTGGGCAACAGTGACACTGCCGCCCAGGCCCTCCAGTTCCAACGCCTCTGCGAGCCAATTGTCGGACCATTCCGCCAGCAACAACTGGCGTAAATGACCCGCAAGTTCCATCGCTTCCTGGGCCACCGCAGGGTCCAAAGGCAATGACGGTGCCTGCGCCACCTTGGCGAACAATTCATCGATCTGGGTCTTGGTGATCGCTAGTTCGAGCTCCCGTGCGGACGTTTTGGCGTGGATGGCCCGCGTCAAAGCGTCGAGCCGTTCACTCAGGCCGCTCGCGCCCTTCCGCTGGATGGCGTCCCTGCGCATTAACACGCTCATCGTTCCGACCACACCGGGAAGGAGCGAAAGGAAGAGGATGTTCGACGTCGTGCGCGGATCGGCTCCGGGAGTGACAGAGTAGAGGGCTGTGTTGACCGCCGCGGTCGCGACCGCGAGGGTGACGAATCCACGAAGATTCCAGAGATGGGACACAAGGAGGACAGCGACACCGGAGAGCAGGGCATTCGCTCCGATCAGGGCGAGCCCCGTCTCCTGCACGGTAGCCAATGCGGCGCAGCAACCGGAGCCAATTGCCAAGACCAGCCACGTGGCACGCAGATTGGCCAGCCGGGCCCGTGGGGTGGCGGCATCGGATGCCTGGACGGCGACGAGGAGTGCCAACAAGTCCAGGCCGGTAACCAGGACGTGCCAGGGGGCGGCGCCCCTCTTGCTGCCGGCTTCAAAAGCGAGATAGAAATTGAGGATCCACAGCACGAAGCAGGCTGTCGCCAAAATCCCGCGGGACACGAAGAGCGGTCCCCTTATATTGGTTCGCGGCACGCTGGTCTGTGACATGGCCGGCATTGTCATGCGGCCACGGCTTCGAGCAGGATCGTGGTTCCTCGTC
Source organism: Arthrobacter sp. B2a2-09 (assembly GCF_027587375.1). Taxonomy (GTDB): domain Bacteria; phylum Actinomycetota; class Actinomycetes; order Actinomycetales; family Micrococcaceae; genus Arthrobacter. Next base: position 14,346 of record NZ_JAMXIC010000026.1, on the reverse strand, counting down.
CAGGCGCGGAAAAGACCTTCGCACGTCCACCGGCATCGCGCATCCGGGCGAGGACGGATTCCTTGACGCCCAGCCTGTCGGTGGGGAGCTTCGAAGGGTCAAACCCACAACCGGAATCGCTGACGACCACTGACACGTGATCCGAGGTCCGGGATAGCAGGACATCCACATGTCCTGCGCCAGCGTGCCTGTCGGCGTTCAGGATGCATTCATCCACGGCCGCCAGCAAGGCAGCTTGGACAGGTTCGGCCAGCGGCCCGGTCATCCCGTGGATCTCCACACTGAAGCCGTCCCGTGCCCGTTTCTCGGCGACCCGCCGCAGCCGAACGGCGAGGTCGCCAGGTTCCGGAGTCTTGGGAGGCGTCGAAGCGCCGAAGTCGACGTCGGCCCATCCCTGCAGCGTGGGCCCCAGCCGGGCCGCCGTTTCCGAGGAGGTGCCGGCGTCGAGCATTTCTCCCAGTTCCTTCGAGGAGACACCGGCGCCTTGGCGGCCGATCACGGTGAGGGTGCGCAAGGCGGTGTCGTGCAAATGCCTCGCGTTCCAGGCCACGGAGCTGCGCCGGTTCTGGGCCACGATGTGGGCTGCCGCGGACCCCTGGCGCACGGCGAAGTCGCCCCAATACAGGGCCAAGGCCCGTGGTCCGCCAAGGCGCATCGCCAAGGTGATGAACCATATCGCCGTCAGCATGTAAGCGCTCGCGGGACGGACGCCCGCCACCAAGGCCGAGATAACCGTGTACCCCAGAACCAGCAGGAACGCCGTGAATGTGAACAGCATCGAGCGCCAGGTTTTGCGCATCGAGAAGACGAGGACGGAACTTGCCGAGAGGACCAGGGTGTAAGGGAGGAAAACGGGATTGAACTCGTCGCGTTGTTCGGAGCCCAACAGTTCCGCGAGCAAGATCAGCCCCAGCAGAATCGCCACGCGCTGGGGCCACGCATCCGAGCGGAGCATCAATGCGAAACAGACGAGGACCCCGGCCAGGACAAGGTATGCGCCGACGAATTCCCACGGCTGGAGCCGGTTAGCCGCAGCCATGAACAAGCTTGACGCAGTGGTGACGCACAACCCCAGGAGGGTTCCGTATTTCGACACCACACCGGGACGGCGCGTACTCCAAACCCCTCGTTTTCTGCGCATGCCGTTCCTTCAGATGTGTCCCTGAGCCAGCGAACTTGTAGCTTCTAGAAGCATAAGTGGGAGAGGGCTTCGGAACCGCGGTATTTCCCGCCTGAGCCGGTATTTGACGGATACCGAGGAAGATCATGCGGGTCCTTCAGTGTCAGAGCCACCGCCTAGACTGGTAAACACCATGGATATGTTGTTTGACCCGTACGCAGATGGCCCCTTCAAAGCTGCAAGCAGAGCTGCCACCAAGGCCGCTCCGGCCATGCTGTCGCACGCCGGAAGCGGCCCAGCGCCCAGCAGCCCGGCGCCCGGTGGCACTGCGCCCGGTGGGGGTGCGCCTGGTGGGGGTGTGTCTTTGGGTGGGACGCCCGGCGGCGGGCACGACGGGGGCCACTCGGGCTTGCCGTCTGCGGAGGCATTGCTCCAAGGGTTGAACCCCCAGCAGGAGGAAGCCGTCAAACATGCCGGCAGCCCCTTGCTGATCGTCGCCGGTGCGGGTTCAGGTAAGACCCGCGTCCTGTCAAACCGCATTGCGTACCTGATCGCCACCAGACGGGCCCACCACGGCGAGATCCTGGCCATCACCTTCACCAACAAGGCAGCGGCGGAAATGCGGGAACGCATCGAAGCCCTGGTGGGTGCCCGCGCCAAGTCCATGTGGATCTCCACGTTTCACTCCTCCTGCGTGCGTATCCTGCGCCGCGAAGCCGCCAACGTGGGGCTGAACTCCAACTTCTCCATCTACGACTCCGCGGACTCCCTGCGGCTCATAACCCTCGTAGCGAAGAACCTGGACCTTGACCCCAAGAAGTTCGCGCCCAAGGCCATCCAGCACAAGATCTCCGCCCTCAAGAACGAGCTCATCGACGACGACGCGTACTCTTCCAGCGCTAATTACAACGATCCCTTCGAGCAGGCCGTTGCCGAGGTCTTCAAGGGCTACACCCAGCGCTTGCGCCAGGCCAACGCCATGGACTTCGATGACCTCATCGCGCAGACCGTCTACATGTTCCGGGCCTTCCCCGCGCTCGCAGAGTCCTACCGCCGTCGTTTCCGTCACGTACTCGTGGACGAATACCAGGACACCAACCACGCGCAGTACGCATTGGTCCGCGAAATCGTCGGCGAGGGTCCCCAAGCGAGCGAGCTGACCGTCGTCGGCGACTCCGACCAATCCATCTACGCCTTCCGTGGTGCGGACATCCGCAACATCGTCGAATTCGAGAAGGACTACCCGGAAGCGCGCACCATCAAGTTGGAGCAGAACTACCGCTCCACCCAGAACATCCTGAGCGCGGCGAACTCCGTTATTTCGCGCAACCCCAACCGCCCGGACAAGAAACTCTGGACGGCCGAGGGCGACGGCGAGAAGATCATCGGCTACGTGGGGGAGAACGAGCACGACGAAGCCCAGTTCATCGCCAAGGAAATCGACCGGCTCCAGGACGAAGAGGGCCTGCGTCCAGGCGACGTCGCCATTTTCTACCGCACCAACGCCCAGTCCCGCTCCATTGAAGACGTCCTGGTCCGCGTCGGACTGCCGTACAAAGTGGTGGGTGGCACCCGCTTCTACGAGCGCAAGGAAATCAAGGACGCCCTCGCGTACCTTCGCGTCCTGGTGAACCCGGACGACGACGTCAATTTGCGTCGCGTCCTCAACGAACCCAAGCGGGGAATCGGCGATCGTGCCGAAGGTGCCGTGGCGGCGCTCGCCGAACGGGAACGGACGTCGTTCATGACTGCGGCACGCAAGGCAGACCAGGCTCCCGGCATGGCCACCCGCTCCGTGAACGCAGTTCTGGGCTTCGTGAAACTCCTGGATGACCTGGCCGAAGTGGCCTCGGGTTCCGGGGCCGCGGCAGCTTTGGAAGCTGTCCTGGAACAAACCGGGTACCTTGCCGGGCTCCGCGCCAGCACCGATCCGCAAGACGAATCCCGCGTGGAAAACCTCGCCGAATTGGTGGCGGTGGTCCGGGAATACGAGCGCGACAACCCCGAAGGCTCGCTGGGTGAGTTCCTGGAGCAAGTCTCCCTAGTAGCCGACGCCGACCAGATCCCGGACGCTCCCGAGGGATCCTCCGAGGACGCTGCCGCCGCCGTGGCAGAGGCCAAGCGGATGGGCGTGGTCACGCTCATGACGCTCCACACGGCCAAGGGCTTGGAATTCCCCGTGGTCTTCCTGACCGGCATGGAGCACGGGTTGTTCCCGCATCAGCGTTCCGCAACGGATCCCAAAGAACTGGCAGAAGAGCGTCGCCTGGCCTACGTGGGCCTCACCCGTGCACGGAAGCGCCTCTATGTGACCCGTTCGGAGGTCCGCAGCATGTGGGGCCAGAGCCAATACAACCCCGCCAGCCAATTCCTTGAGGAGATCCCCACCGGTCTCGTGGAGTGGAAGCGCGAAGGTACCTCCCGCCAAGTGAGCGGCTGGGGCAACGCGCCCATCGGTTCCGGGCGTTACGGCGGCTCCTTCTGGGGTGCCGGTACCTCGCGCGGAGCTGCCGCCAGCCCAACCGCCGGTTTCAACGCCGACGTGCCGGCCGCCGTCGTACGCAACCGCGTCCAGCCGCAAAAGGAAGTGGTCGCCGTCGTCGTGGGGGACAAAGTGAACCACACGAGCTTCGGCAACGGCACCGTGATCGGCATCGAAGGCGCCGGTGACAAGACCGTGGCGAAGGTGACGTTCGACGTCGGGGAGAAACGGCTGCTGTTGCGTTACGCGCCGCTGACCAAACTGGATTCCTAGCGGCTCCCCGCGTCCTGTCGGCCTAGCATGACGTGAGTCTGGCGCGCCGGAAAACCGCGTCATATAGCGGTTTTTCTACGGTCGATAGAAGTGTGTGCTTACTCACTTAACAGGTACTGTAGAACCGGCTGGCCTCCCCGGGGGGCTAAAGTTCGAGAGGAACTTGCGCAATGTGACCGGCTGCCTGGCGGCCGTTCGATGCGCACCTATCCGCAGCCGGTTTTCGCGGTCACCGTGGTTTCCGGCTGTACAGAAACTACTTCGACGTAGAAGGACACTAAACCGTGGACCTGTTTGAATATCAGGCGCGCGATATGTTCGAAGCGCACGGTGTACCCGTGCTCGCCGGCATCGTGGCGCACACCCCTGAAGAGGCAAAGGCTGCTGCCGAGAACATCGGCGGCGTGACCGTCGTCAAGGCGCAGGTAAAGGTCGGTGGCCGTGGCAAGGCCGGCGGTGTCAAGGTCGCAAAGTCCGCTGACGAAGCGCTTGAGCACGCCACCAACATCCTTGGCATGGACATCAAGGGCCACACCGTCAACAAGGTCATGATCGCGGCCGGCGCGGACATCGCCGAGGAGTACTACTTCTCCGTCCTCCTGGACCGGGCCAACCGCAACTACCTGGCCATGTGCTCGGTTGAAGGCGGCATGGAAATCGAACAGCTTGCCGTAGAGCGCCCCGAGGCACTCGCCAAGGTCGCCATCGATCCCGCCGTCGGAATCGACCAGGCCAAGGCCGACGAAATCGTTGCCGCAGCCGGTTTCTCCGAGGAACTGCGTGGCAAGGTCGCCTCCGTCATCCTCAAGCTCTGGGACGTCTTCAAGAAGGAAGACGCAACCCTTGTTGAGGTCAACCCCTTGGTCAAGACCGGCGCTGGCGACATCGTTGCCCTTGACGGCAAGGTCTCGCTGGACGAAAACGCCGGCTTCCGCCACGTTCACCACAATGAACTTGAGGACAAGGACGCAGCCGACCCGCTCGAGGCCAAGGCCAAGGCGCAGGACCTGAACTACGTGAAGCTTGACGGTTCGGTTGGCATCATCGGCAACGGCGCCGGTCTTGTGATGTCCACCCTCGACGTCGTTGCTTACGCAGGCGAAAACCACGGCAACGTCAAGCCGGCCAACTTCCTGGACATCGGCGGTGGAGCCTCTGCTGAGGTCATGGCCGCTGGCCTGGACGTCATCCTCGGTGACGAGCAAGTCAAGAGCGTTTTCGTGAACGTCTTCGGTGGCATCACCGCGTGTGACGCTGTGGCAAAGGGCATCGTCGGTGCACTGGCCGAGCTTGGCACCAACGCCAACAAGCCGCTGGTTGTCCGCCTCGATGGCAACAATGTCGAAGAGGGCCGCCGCATCCTGGCCGAGGCCAACCACCCGCTGGTTACCCTGGCAGCCACCATGGACGAGGGCGCCGACAAGGCCGCCGAGCTCGCCAACGCAGCGAAGTAAAGGGACCTCACAATGTCTATTTATCTGAACAAGGACTCCAAGGTCATCGTCCAGGGCATCACCGGCGGCGAAGGCACCAAGCACACCGCCCTGATGCTCAAGGCCGGCACCAACATCGTCGGTGGCGTCAACGCCCGCAAGGCCGGCACCACGGTGCTGCACGGCGACAAGGAAATCACCGTCTTCGGCACCGTCAAGGAAGCCATTGCCGAGACCGGCGCCGACGTCTCTATCGTCTTCGTTCCGCCGGCATTCACCAAGGCCGCAGTGGTTGAAGCCATCGAAGCAGGCATCGGCCTGGTCGTTGTCATCACCGAAGGCGTGCCGGTTCAGGACTCGGCCGAGTTCTGGGCACTCGCCCAGGCCACGGTGGACGCTGACGGCAAGCAGATCACCCGCATCATCGGGCCGAACTGCCCCGGCATCATCACCCCGGGCGAAGCCCTGGTTGGCATCACCCCGGCAAACATCACGGGCAAGGGCCCCATCGGCTTGGTCTCCAAGTCCGGTACCTTGACCTACCAGATGATGTACGAACTGCGCGACCTCGGCTTCTCCACCGCCATCGGAATCGGTGGCGACCCCGTCATCGGTACCACGCACATCGACGCCCTAGCTGCGTTCGAGGCTGACCCGGAGACCAAGGCGATCGTCATGATCGGCGAAATCGGTGGCGACGCTGAAGAGCGCGCAGCCGACTTCATCAAGGCGAACGTCACCAAGCCGGTTGTTGGCTACGTTGCAGGCTTCACCGCCCCCGAGGGCAAGACCATGGGCCACGCTGGCGCCATCGTCTCCGGCTCCGCGGGTACGGCACAGGCCAAGAAGGAAGCTCTCGAAGCTGCAGGGGTGAAGGTCGGCAAGACTCCGTCCGAGACCGCCAAGCTCCTCCGCGAGGTCTTCGCAACCCTCTAGGTTCCGGGGACCCCCAAATCAGGGCCCACGGACGCGAGGACCCGCCGCGAGCTTGCGAGCGGTGGGAGCGTCCGGAGGGCCCACGGACGCGAGGGACCCGCCGCGAGCTTGCGAGCGGTGGGAGCGTCTGGGGATCGGCGCCCGTCACCTTCCATGTGAAGGTGACGGGCGCCGTCGTTGTTTAAGCGCGTGGACATCTGAGTGTCTGCCAGGACCAACGCTCGCTCACCTTTGAAGGCTTTTGGCCCAACGCTCGCTCACTTATGAAGGGTCTTGGCCCGACGCTCGCTCACGTCTGGCGGCGCTTTCACCAACGCTCGCTCACGTCTTGTGAGCGAGCGCCTCGCCGTCGTTTAAGGCCCGAACCTGAAGATCGCCGTGAGACGCCCGAGATCTCACACCAGGCGACCATCAAACACTCATTTTGGTGCTTTGGAATACTCATTTTGTCGCTTAGGGACACTCATTTTGTCTTCATTGCACACCAGCGGCAGAAACGATGGCTTAGCCTCAACCAAGGAGGCGCCGATCCTGGTAGGTCAAACAGGGCTCTCAGGGTCTGAATGTGCAAGACCCACCTCGGCGCAGTAGCTAGTCCTGTTCTGGAATCAACAGATTGGGGAACGCCGTGAAGACTTGGAACCCATTAAAAATGGCACTTGGATGTTTTCTTGCCGTCGCGATTTTGACACCGAATGCGGCTACGGCTGCGACGGCTCAAGAAGCGATCGACGAGCAACGGGCCGAAACTGCCCTAGAGGCGCTGGACCGCGTGTTGCCCATTGATCAACCCGTTCATGGCGCAAGCTCAGAGCCTGGCGGCACTCGGTTTCTGGCTGAGCTCACCGACACCGGTGCGCTTTCAAAGGCCTCTGGACACAGCATCGAGCTCCGATTTGTTGATGGGGCGGCAAGAGGGAAGCTCGCGGGAAACCAGAAGCGCGCAGTTTATGGTGCCAGCGGCAATGCCGTGAATTTTGCGGCTTCCGCAGATGGTGGGCGTTTCGCAGCCTACGCGATCATTCACGGTTCTGGTTCTCAAGACTCGTTCGAGTACGAGTTCTTCGTTGATGGGGCCCCTGCGACTCTGGCTAAAGGATCCACTGGGCAAGTCCTTTTGAAGGATGCATCCGGGAGGTTGATGAACACGATTGCGCCTGCTTGGGCTGTGGACGCCACCGGCAAACAACTCCCGACGTTTTACAGCATCAGAGGCAACGTCCTCACTCAAACTGTTGAGCTCCGGGCTGCGTCATATTCGGTAGTGGCAGATCCGGCGCTTAGTTGCGATTGGGCGTTGTGCACCCAGCAACTGAATAAGAATGAGACAAGTACTGTTGCCAACGTCGGAGGCGGCAACGCAGGAGCGTTTGGTGCGATGTGCGCGCTCGCGATGCCGTGGCTGGGTGTCGCATGCCTGACATATGGGCTGGCGATTTGGAATACAGCTGTGCACGCTCGTGACACGGGGCGGTGCTTGAGTATTCAATATCGGGGAACTGGCATGCAGGTTGTATGGCCGGTCATCTACAACGGCCCAAACTGCAGGTAGGAGGCCTCCATGCAAAAGAAATCCGCGCAAATGAAAGATTTCCAAGCCACACTTGCCACGGGTTGGACGGGCTTGATCTTCTGGGTTCTGATGGCTGGCTGCATTTTCCTTCCTTGGTTGCCGGCAGTGCAGTCGATCCCGGGTGCCGTCGAGGGGCTTTTCGTAGTGTCGGTTGGCTACGTCTTTATCGTCGTTCCCCTGATCGTCAGCAACAGAAATCCGGACTCTGGGAGTCAATGACAGTCCGATAGCGGCTGTTTCGCCAACGGGCTGACCGGCCAGATGCGCCTCTCCCCTTGATAGGGGAGAGGCGCATCGTCGTGTTTAGCTAGGTGCGCGAAGACCATGCCCTGGGCCTGCTCGGCGAGGCGTGACATTCTGCTCAATCATTCGAATGGACAAACCTCGGAGGCGCGGAATCTCGCGGCCGTTGCCTGCGGCCGGTGGAATGATCCAGCAGAATCCGGCGACAGGCGACAGGCGACAGGCGACAGGCGACGGCCGACGGGGGCGTGGGCGGCGAGCCAAATTCCTTGCAGCATTTCAGAGTAGTTTGTTAGTATGTCAGGACAAACTACCAAAGGAGAGCAGATGCCCCTCGTCCGCATTGATGTCAACGAAGGCCGAACGCCCGAGCAGCTCGGTGACCTCAGTAAGCGAATTCACGATGCTATCCTCGCCGAGTACGGCATCCCCGAGCGCGACTACTTCCACATCATCACCGAGCATCCCAAGGGTCAGATTGTTGCGCAGGATGCCGGTCTCGGTTTCGAGCGAAGTTCAGGCGTGGTCATGATCCAGATATTCACCCAGGGCGGGCGGAGCCGCGAAGCCAAGCAGTCCTTGTTCGCCGCCATTGCCGCCCAGCTCGGCGAGATTGGCGTCGCCGGCGAGGATGTCTTCCTGGGCTACGTGGAAAATACGGCCGATGACTGGTCCTTCGGCTTTGGCCGCGCCCAGTATGTCACTGGCGAGCTTGCTGTTCCCGCACGGTAACTCCGGCGTTTTGGAGTGGATTCAAGCCCAAATCACTGCGTAGTTTAGGCCATTACGTTTCGTTGTAAATATGTCAGTACAAACCTTTGACAGGACATGAATTCTGGTGCAAAGTAGTGGTTGTGGCCCCGCTCACTGCGGGCCGGCAAAAGCACCGGAGCTCTCACCGTCCCGCAAGAAGAGTTCACTACAGAAAGGTCCGCGATCACCGTGACCCACGAACTGCTCACCATCGGGCGCATCAGCGTTGATATCTACCCGAACGACATCGGTGTGGGACTGGAGGACGTGCTGTCCTTCGGCAAGTATCTTGGCGGCTCGCCGTCCAACGTGGCCGTCGCCGCCGCCCGCCACGGCCGCCGCTCCGGCGTGATCACGCGCACCGGCGATGACCCTTTCGGCGTTTACCTGCACCGCGAGCTGCGCAAGTTCAAGGTGGACGACACGTTCGTCACTCCGGTGTCGGGCCTTCAGACGCCTGCCACGTTCTGCGCGATTCAGCCTCCGAACGATTTCCCGTTGTACTTCTACGGGCGGTTCCCGACGGCGCCGGACCTGCAGATCAAGGCCGAGGAACTCGACCTTGAGGCCATCAAGGACGCCGGCATCTTCTGGTCTACCGTGACCGGCCTCTGCCAGGAACCCAGCCGGTCAGCCCACCTCGCGGCCCACGAAGCCCGGCCGCGGACCGGCCTGGGCGAGGGCCAGTACACCATCCTGGACCTGGATTACCGGCCCATGTTCTGGGCTTCGGAGGACGAGGCCCGGGCCGAGGTCGCCAAGATTCTGCCGCACGTCACGGTGGCCATCGGCAACGACAAGGAATGCGCCGTCGCCGTGGGCGAGGGAACCCCGGACGAGCAGGCGGACCGCCTCCTGGCTGCCGGTGTCGAGATCGCCGTCGTCAAGCTTGGCCCCGAAGGTGTGATGGCCAAGACCCGCACCGAACGCGTTGTTTCCGCGCCGGTCCCGGTTGAGACCGTCAACGGACTGGGCGCGGGCGATTCCTTCGGCGGCGCTTTCTGCCACGGTTTGTTGTCCGGCTGGCCTTTGGCCCAGGTCCTGGACTACGCCAATGCCGCCGGGGCGATTGTCGCCTCCCGGCTCTCGTGCGCGGATGCGATGCCGACGCCGGAGGAAGTCACCTCGTTGCTGACCGAACGCGGCCGCCTGACCCCGGCGGGCACCGATACAGCTTCCCACGCAGCAGTTTCTGAAGGAGCAACACGTTGAGCTTCAATGATGACCCCCGCCGTTACGAGCACTTGAGTGCTATCCGGCTTGAAGATCCCGACGCCGTTGCCCGCGCCGCCGCCGCGCGTCGCCGCCACCCGGGGCTCAAGTACGGCTCGCAGAACTTCATCGTGGCGGCCGACCACCCGGCCCGCGGCGCCCTGAGCGTCGGTCCGGACCCGGTGGCCATGGCTGACCGCCGGGATCTCTTGGACCGGCTGCAGATCGCTTTGGCGAATCCCGCCGTCGACGGTGTCCTCGCCTCGCCGGACATCATGGATGACCTGCTCCTGCTTGGCGCCCTCGAGGGCAAGCTTGTCTTCGGCTCGATGAACCGCGGCGGCCTCGCGGGGCTGGTCAATGAAATCGATGACCGTTTCACGGGCCACACCGCAGCCGCCCTGGAAGCCCTCGGCGCCGACGGTGGCAAGATGCTCACCCGGATCTGCCTCGGGGACCCGGATACGGCGTCGATCCTGGAAGCCACCGCCAAGGCCGTGGACTCGCTCGCGGCGCGCAAGCTGATCGCCATGGTGGAGCCGTTCCTGTCCGTCCGCGAGGCAAACGGAAAGGTCCGCAACGACCTTTCCCCGGACGCCGTGATCAAGTCCGTCGCCATCGCAGAGGGGCTGGGCTCAACGAGCGCCTACACCTGGATGAAACTGCCGGTCGTGGCGGAGATGGAACGCGTCATGGCGGCCACCACGCTGCCCACGGTCCTGCTCGGCGGGGACCCGGACGCGGGCCAGGACGAGGTCTTCGCCAGTTGGCAGGCCGCACTTGCCCTGCCCGGAGTCCAGGGCTTGACCGTCGGGCGGACCCTTTTGTATCCGGCCGACGGTGACGTGGCCGGGGCTGTGGCCACCGCCGCCTCGCTGCTGAAGACACCTGAGCTGCTGAAGACACCTGCGAAAGTATCGGAGTAAGAGTAATGTCAACGCGCAGAATGACGGTCGCCCAGGCGGTTGTCGAGTTCCTGTCCAAGCAGTACACGGTGGACACTCTCGGCGGGAGCGAGTACCGGGAGCGCCTGATCCCTGGCACTTTCGGGATCTTCGGGCACGGCAACGTCGCCGGTGTGGGACAGGCCCTGAAGCAGTATCAGGCCGCGGACCCGAGCATCATGCCGTACTACCAGGGTCGCAATGAGCAGGCCCAGGCGCACCAGGCTGTCGGCTACGCCCGGCACACCCGCCGCCGCCAGACGTTCGCGATCAGCACCTCGATCGGCCCGGGTTCCTCGAACCTGCTGACCGGCGCGGCCCTGGCGACCACCAACCGGCTGCCGGTCCTGCTGCTGCCGTCCGACACCTTCGCCACCCGGGCCGCGGACCCGGTGCTGCAGCAGCTCGAGCTGCCCTACGCGTACGACATCACGGTCAACGATGCCTTCCGTCCGCTCTCGAAGTTCTTCGACCGGGTGTCCCGCCCGGAGCAGCTGTTCTCCGCGTTCCACCACGGCTTGCGCGTCCTGACGGACCCGGCCGAGACCGGCGCGGTGACCATTTCACTGCCACAGGATGTCCAGGCCGAGGCCTTGGATGTTCCGGAGGAGTTCCTCGCCGAGCGCGAGTGGCGGATCCGCCGCCCCGAAGCCGACGACGACGACATCCGCCGCGCCGCCGAGGCCATCCGCGCCGCGAAGCGTCCGCTCATCATTGCGGGCGGCGGCGTCCTCTACGCCTTCGCCAACGAGGAACTCGCCAGGTTCGCCGAACTGACGGGCATCCCGGTGGGCAACACCCAGGCCGGCGTCGGCGTCCTGCCCTGGGACCACAAGTTCTCCCTCGGAGCCATCGGCTCCACGGGCACGACGGCGGCGAACGCCATCGCTGCCGAAGCTGACTTGATCATCGGCATCGGTACCCGTTACGAGGACTTCACGACGGCGTCGCGCACTGCCTTCCAGAACCCCGACGTGAAGTTCGTGAACATCAACGTGGCCGCGATCGACGCGTACAAGCACGGCACCGTGCTGCCGATCGTCGCCGACGCCCGCAAGGCGCTCGTCAAGCTGAACCAGGCCCTGGGCGGCTACCGTGTCGGCGCGGACCTGGAGCAGAAGATCGCTGCGGAGAAGCAGCGCTGGAACGCCATCGTGGACGAAGCCTTCGACACCCGGCACACCCCGCTCCCGGCACAGAACGAGATCATCGGCGCCACCAACCGGGCCATGGACGAGCAGGACGTTGTCATCTGCGCCGCCGGTTCCCTGCCCGGTGACCTGCACAAGATGTGGCGCGTTCGGGACCCCTTCGGCTACCACGTCGAATATGCCTACTCCTGCATGGGCTACGAGATCCCCGGCGGCCTGGGCGTCAAGCGTGCCGCCTTGGCGGAGGCCGCCGCGGGCGGCAAGGATGCATTAGTACGGGACGTGGTCGTCATGGTGGGGGACGGCTCCTACCTGATGATGCACACCGAACTGGTCACCGCCGTCGCCGAACGCATCAAGCTGATCGTGGTCCTGATCCAGAACCACGGCTACGCCTCGATCGGTTCCCTTTCCGAGTCGCTGGGCTCGCAGCGCTTCGGCACCCAGTACCGGGTCCTGGACAAGGAACAGCACTCCTTCGACGCCGGCCAGAACCTGCCCATCGACCTGGCCCTCAACGCCGAGTCCCTCGGTGCGAAGGTCATCCGGATCGAACCGGGCGAGAAAGTCATCGCCGAACTCGAACAGGCCATCCGCGACGCCAAGGCGGCACCGGAAGACACCGGACCGATCGTCATCCACGTTGAATCGGACCCCCTTCTGGACGCCCCGAGCTCCGAATCCTGGTGGGACGTTCCCGTCTCGCAGGTCTCCGAACTCGAATCCACCCAGCAGGCCTACCAGACGTACACAGACCACAAGAACCGCCAGCGCAAGCTGCTCGGCTAACCCCCCCCAGCTACAGACCTCTTCAAGCTACAGACAAGGAAGTCCGCACATGTCGACGACGACCACCCTGACCACCATCAAGCATTTCATCAACGGTGTTGAAACCGCCGGCGCCGGGGACCGCAGCCAGCCGGTGTACAACCCGGCCACCGGGGCCGTGACCGCGGAGTTGCGGCTCGCGAACCGGGCCGATCTTGACGCCACCGTTGCCGCCGCGAAGGCCGCGGCGGAAAAGTGGGGCGATTTCTCCCTGGCCAAGCGCACCGCGGTGCTGTTCAAGTTCCGCGAACTCGTCGCCTCGCACGTGGACGAACTCGCGGCCCTGGTCACCGCCGAGCACGGCAAGGTCATTTCCGATGCCAAGGGCGAGATCGGCCGTGGCCTGGAAGTCATCGAGTTCGCCTGCGGGATTCCGACCCTGCTCAAGGGCGACTACTCGGACCAGGTCTCCACCGGCATCGACGTGTTCTCCTTCCGCGAGCCCCTCGGCGTCGTCGCCGGCATCACCCCGTTCAACTTCCCCGTCATGGTCCCGCTCTGGATGGCGCCGATGGCGATCGCGACCGGCAACGCCTTCATCCTCAAGCCCTCCGAACGCGACCCCTCCGCCTCCATGCTGCTGGCCAAGCTGTGGAAGGACGCCGGCCTGCCCGACGGCGTGTTCCAGGTCCTGCACGGTGACAAGGAAACCGTGGACGGTCTCCTGACCCACCCGGACGTGGACGGCATCTCCTTCGTCGGCTCCACCCCGATCGCGAAGTACGTCCACGAAACCGCCACCAAGCACGGCAAACGGGTCCAGGCCCTGGGCGGGGCGAAGAACCACGCGATCATCATGCCCGACTCCGACCTGGACAACGCCGCCGACCACCTCGCCGCGGCCGCGTTCGGTTCCGCCGGCGAACGCTGCATGGCCATCTCCGTCGCGGTCGCCGTCGGGGACGCCGCGGAGCTGCTGGTCAAGAAAGTCGAAGAGCGCGCCCTCGCGGTGAAGGTCAAGAACGGCACCGAGCCCGACGCCGAAATGGGCCCGGTCATCACCCCGGCCTCCAAGGAACGCATCGTGCGGATCGTCACCGAAGCCGAAGCCGCCGGCGCCGCCATGGTCGTGGACGGCCGCGACCTCGTGGTCCCCGGCCACGAAGAAGGCTTCTGGGTCGGCCCCACCGTGATCGACCACGTCACGACCGGAATGACCGCCTACACCGAGGAAATCTTCGGCCCCGTCCTCGTCGTCGTCCGGGTCGAGGACCTGGATGAAGGCATCAAGCTGATCAACGCCAACCCCTACGGCAACGGCACCGCCATCTTCACCTCCTCCGGCGCGAACGCCCGCAAGTTCCAGCGCTCCGTCACCGTCGGCATGGTCGGCATCAACGTGCCCCTGCCGGTACCGGTGGCCTACCACTCCTTCGGCGGCTGGAAAGCCTCCCTCTT
>NZ_JAMXIC010000025.1 GCF_027587375.1 Arthrobacter sp. B2a2-09 | reverse complement strand
ACCGCTCCGGGAAGCGGGGACCTTGTCGGCGCCGATTCGAGGGCGCGGCTCTACCCGCCCGGCATGCGGCGCTTCATTCAAGCCCGCGACGACACCTGCCGGACCCCGTACTGCGATGCGCCGATCAGGCATTTCGACCACATCATCCCCTGGCACGACGGCGGACCCACCAGCCAGGTCAACGGCGCCGGCCTATGCGAGGCCTGCAACCACACCAAAGAACTCAACGGCTGGGCAGCAAAAACCGGCCCCGGGAGACGGCATGTCTTCGACATCCGCACCCCCACCGGACATACCTACCGTTCCACAGCCCCGCCATTACCGGGCACTCACGAGACAGAAAGCAAACCTGCGCACTCCAGACACCACCGCCGGCGACTACGCCACCAAGCCAAGGTGCAGAAATGCGCCCATCTCACGGAACTCCAGATCGCTTGAATCGCGAAAAAGCAAGAACCCTTCGGACGCTCATGGCCGCGCGGCTTTGCGCCGATGCGCCCGCAGAGCCTGGAAGATTTCGATCAGCAAGCGGACTGCGTGATATCCCACCACGATTGCGATGATCGCCGCGACAACAGGATCAAGCCAGTACAGGCCCTTCGTGGCATAGATGACGGCACCGCCCACGGCGACCCCGGCCGCAGCCGCGGCATCGCCGGCGGTATCAAGAAGGACGGCACGCATGTTCAGATCACCGCCGGACTTGTTGTCGCCGTCACGGTTGTCGTCGTCGCGGTTGTCGTCGTCACCGTTGTCCCCGTCACCGCCGAGGATGAGGGCACCCACGAACATCACCACGGCCGCAATCCCGCTGACAATGAGGACCGGCAATCCGTGAACCTCACTGGCACCGGTGAGGAGACGTCCAACCGCGCCCACCAGAATCGCGACGCTCAAGACGAGCAACCAGCCGGCGTTGACCCCTGCGGCCCATGTCGTAGCCATCGGATATCCCTGCGGACGATTGGGGGTCGGCGGCAACTTGGACACCCGGACAGCCAACAAGGACACCCCGATGGCGGCGGCATCGGCAAGGTAGTCTGCGCCCTCAGCGAGAACACCCAACGAGTTCGCCGAGATTCCCACAACAACCAACCCAGCCACCAGCACCAAGTTCAAAACCAGGACAACACTCAGCCGACGAACACTAGTCACCCCTTCAGGGTAACTATCCGCTACCCCTTGAAGACCGATGCCCGCTTCTCCTGGAACGCCGGAAACCTTCGGCCAGACGCGTCAATTTAGAGCCAGATACCCCGGTTGCACAGACAACCTCTTGATGAACGCTGCCATTGCATCCCGGTGGACAGGATCACCCGGTTTGAACGATCCGTCCGGATAGCCGGTTGAAATACCGCACGAAGCCAACCACTGGATCTCGTTGTGGAATGAACCGTCCAGGGGATTGTCCACGAAGACCGGAACTTCCGCCGTCGGCAGAAAGCAGCCGATACCCCTGGCCATGCGGTAGAGAAAGGCGGCCATGGCGTCCCTATTGATGGCACCCAGTGGCCGGTAGGTCCCATCGGGGTAGCCGGTGGCAATTCCCTTCGACTTCAGCCAGGTGATCTCCTTGTAGAAAGGGGCTGTCGTCGCTAGATCTCGGAATGGCGATACCGCTGGTGCCCTGAATTCCGGTCTGCCCGCTGCCCGATAAATGAACGCCGCCATCGCGTCCCTGTGGATCACGTCCAGCGGGCGGTAGGTACCATCAGGAAATCCGCCCGTAACGCCTCTGGCAGCGAGCCATGAGATTTCGTTGAAGAACGCAGTGCCCAGTGCAACATCGGGGAAAACGGGGGCTTGCGCCAGTGTCAGATTTATCCCGCCGACATCGGTCGACAGAGGAATATCAACGCTTGTTGCTGAACCAGTGCCGGCCCCGTCGCTGTACCACTGGTCAACGAGCCCGCTGGCGCCGGCTTCAACCCTGATCCGATACTTCCCCTCGTACAGGTCCGTAATCTGAAATGACCCGCCGGGCGATACCGTTCCTCTGCCTGCGACGTTGTTGTCTTCCGTCCGCGCCGAAACCTTGAGACCATCGGTGCTGACGCCAGGCGGGAGTGTCAACCTGCCGGAAATACTGGATGCCCTACTCAAAGCGACATCAATCCCGGTGATGCTCTCCGATCCGGCGACAGTGACTTTAGTAGGGTTTGTATACCCGCCCGGACCGTAAGTAGTTGGGTTTAGCGCCTCATCCGAATAGAAGTTAACTTCATACGAACCCGGAGCCAAGCCTCTGATGACATAGTTCCCTTGCGTATCAACGAAGGAATACTGGATTGTTCCGCCATTACGGACATTCTCATCGAACGCCTGTACCGACACCTTTCTGAAGGAAAATCCTTCAGGAAGGGATACTTTGCCCGAGATCGTCGCTCCTAGCGGGACTGCAATGTCGATTCCCTTAAGGAGCTGCCCTGAGGAGAAGGTCACGGGTGTTGCGCTCTCCTGTGTTGCCCCGCCATACCAATTGTCATATCCGCCGCTATTTACACCGCTCGCCCGGATGATGTAGCTTCCGGCCGCCATATTGGCCATCGTGTAGGATCCATCAGCTGAAACAGACGCCATGCCCCCAGGCTGGCCGTCGATGGTCCTCAATGCATCCATTCGGACTCGTGTGACGTTCACGCCTGGAGCAACCGTAATAGTGCCGCTGATGGAGCCGGTGCCCGACGTCGCCGCGTGGGCGGGCGTCACGACCGCAACCATCGCCACGACCAGGAATAGTGCGCTCAGATTGCGCCGGGCACGACGAACAGAAAACAACAAGCACACGGTCTCCCCCAAATGACTCAAGCCAATTGCTGCATCCTAGCAACCAACCCTCAGCCCCGTAAGTTCCCAGCCCGAACGAGTTACCTCCTGAAAACCGACGCGCTTCTCCTGGAACGCCCGTGGAAATTGCCGGCAATCTCGGAGAGCGGCCAGGATGTGGCCCATCGAAGTGCGGCGGATCGACCCCTGATCTCCCTTGAGAGGGTTCACAATGGCAAGCCAAACATCGGCCGTCCGAAAATTTCTACAAATTTTCCTGGTTTTCGGCGGGGAAGGGGTTCTCCGGCCTAAAAATGTCAGGGGTCCCTGGAATGCTTTGGTTATGGACGGAAATCGGGAAACCCAGCTGATCGGATCGGGCGCGCCTGCCGGCGGCGCGGGTCCGGACGGTGCTGTCCCGTCTGCCCAAATAGAGCAACTACTCAGCGCGGTGGCCTCGCTCCGGCCAGGCACCGACAGTACTGAACTGATAAACCAGTTGCGGGGTCTGGAGGACTTGAAGTCCGCGGTCGCGGGCTTGCAGGCCCGGGTCGCGGTCGCGTTCGACAGCGCGCAGCGCAGCACCGAGGCAGACCTCGGTGTTCCTGCCGACGAGCGCGGACGCGGCGTTGGAGCGCAGGTTGCTTTGGCCCGGCGGGAATCCCCGACGCGGGGATCCCGGCTCGTCGGGTTCTCGAAGGCCCTGGTGACGGAGATGCCGCACACCCTCGCGGCCCTGGACACCGGACGGCTGAACGAATGGCGCGCCACCCTGCTCGTGAAGGAAACAGCCTGCCTGTCCGCCGAGGACCGCTGCGCGGTGGACGAGGAACTCGCAGCCGACACGGGAGTCTTCGACGGCGCCGGAGACAAGGCCATCATCTCCGCGGCCCGGGCCGCGGCTTACCGGCGGGACCCGCGCTCCGTCACCCAGCGAGCCAGCCACGCCGCCACCGAAGGGCACGTCAGCCTGCGCCCCGCCCCGGACACCATGACCTACCTCACCGCGCTGCTACCCGTCGCCCAGGGCGTGGCCGTGCACGCGGCCCTGTCCCGGCACGCAGACACCCTCCGCTCCACCGGGGAAACACGGTCCCGGGGCCAAATCATGGCCGACGCCCTCGTCGAACGCACCACCGGCACCCCCGGCGGCATCAGCGGAGTCGAAATCCAGCTCGTCATGACCGACCGCACCCTCTTCCAGGGCGACAGCGAACCCGCCCGGCTCACCGGCTACGGCATCGTCCCAGCCGCCTGGGCGAGGACCATGCTCGCCGCCGGGAGCCGCAGCCAAGCCGGGCAGGACCAAGCCCAACACGGCCAAGCTGCACCGGTCCAGCCCGGGCTGGGCCACGCCGAAGCGGCTCAGGACTTCAAGGTCTGGCTCCGGCGCCTCTACACCGCTCCGGGAAGCGGGGACCTTGTCGCGGCCGATTCGAGGGCACGGCTCTACCCGCCCGGACTCCGGCGCTTCATCCAAGCCCGCGACGACACCTGCCGCACCCCTTACTGTGATGCACCCATCCGGCATTTCGACCACATCATCCCCTGGCACGACGGCGGACCCACAAGCCTGGTCAACGGGGCGGGGCTGTGCGAAGCCTGCAATTACACCAAAGAACTCAACGGCTGGACAGCAAAAACCGGTCCCGAAAGACGGCACCTCTACGAAATCCGCACCCCCACCGGACACCGCTGCCGATCAATAGCCCCACCCCCGCCAGGAACCGGGCTGTCCATGACCACGTCGGTGCCACATTCCAGGCGCCACCGACGCAAACTACGCCACCAAGCCAAGGCGCTGAAATACGCCCATCTCACGGAACTCCGGGCCGCCTGAATCGTGAAAACGCAAAGGTCCTTCTGGGCGCACCCCGGATCTGTCCATCGACGGCGGTCTGAGGGTGGCTCTTGATCGGATTACAGGCCTACTGATCCGAAGCAGGTCGCTCGGTACCCGGGACGCTCATGGTCTCGAGGCGCTGCGCCGATGCGCCCGCAGAGCCTGGAAGATTTCGATCAGTAACCGGACCGCGTGATATCCCACCACGGCAGCAATGATCGCCGCGACAACAGGATCAAGCCAGTAAAGGACCTTCGTCACCTAGATGACCGCACCGGCCACGGCACCCCCGCCCGCCGGAGCCCGCTTCTCCTGGAACGCCCGGAAACCCTCGGCCAGACTCGGCAATCTAGACCAAGATACCCCGGGTGCACAGACGACCTCTTGAGGGACGCTGCCATTGCGTCCTGGCCCTGATTTTGTAGCCAACGGGCCGCAAACCCCGAGGAGTGGTGGGTTTGTCTGTCGTATCCTGACAGGATGGCTCGTACGGCAAGAGAACGCATTGATGGTGACCCGAATTCCTCCGGCGTTTACAGCGCGCTTATGGATAAGATTTCTGCGCTGGACGGGTGTGAGCTGCAGGAGAATGCCTCGTCGTTCCATGTGACCCATGGACGGGCGTTTCTCGGTATCCATCCCCGCCGTGGCGGGATTCTTGTCAACATTGTTCTGACCAGGGAACTCGAATCGGCGCGGATTCACCGTGCCGAGCGCGTCTCGGCCAACCGGTGGCACAACGAAGTCATTCTGAAGGATCCGCTAGAGATCGACGCCGAACTGCTTGGGTGGATCCGCGAAGGATATGCCCACACCACCTGAGGCGGCTGCTTCGACGAGTTCGTTCACGAGCCTCGCCGCTGGGGTGATCCGTTCGTTTGGCCAGCAGCTCGTCATCGGCGCTGACTGGGGGAAGCGGCCGGCTGTCAGGCATGCGCTTTCGACGCTCGGGGTCTCTGCGCAGGACCGGACACAAGCCATCGCTACCACGGACGGATGATATCGGTTCGGATCGTCGCTGTATCCTGAGTGGTTCACTCAACCGGGTTTCCTACCCCTTGAAGACCGGTGCCCGCTTCTCCTGGAACGCCCGGAAACCTTCGGCGTAGTCCTCGGTCTTGCAGAGCCGCGCCTGCTCGTCGTTCTCTTCGGACATGGCGGCCCACAGGCCAAGGCGCTGATCGCGGATATGGGCCACGAGCTCCTTGCTGGCCGTGAAAGCACCGGTGGCACCCGCCGCAACGCGCTCCACGATGATCCTCGTGGCCTCCAACAAGGCGTCGTCAGGCATGGCCCGGCTGAACATGCCCTGAGCCACAGCCTCGGCGCCGCTGATCAGGTCCGCGGTGTAAATGAGGTCCAAGGTCCGGTGCATGCCCAGGCGTTCCGTGAAGTACCAGTGTCCGCCCGAATCCAGAGTGGCGCCCAGCTTGGCGAACGGCGAACCGAACTTGGCGCTCTCCGCCACGTACACCACGTCCGTGGCCAGCAACAGGCCGAGCCCGACGCCGAGGCACGCGCCGTGCGCTGCCGCGAACGTCGGGGCGGGGAAGGCTGCCATCTTCTTGAGCAATGGCTCCACGAGCCCGTTCAAGTACCCCTTCGCGTCGTCGCTCTCCGGCGTCACGCCGGCAATGTCGCGTCCCGCGCAAAAGGCGCGACCCTCTCCGCGGAGGAGCAGCGCCCGCACCATCCCACGAGAGGCGGCGGCAGCGGCGTCGTCGTACGCTCTATCCAGTTCCGCGAGTGCTGCCTCGTTAAGCGAGTTCAGCTTTTCCGGGGCATTGAGGACAATTTCGGCGATGCCGTTGGCGATGGAGAGCTCGATCATTCGTTTATTCCTTAGACGTCGAAATCGACCGTGACGGATTCGCTGGTGGGGTGGGCCTGGCACGTGAGCACGTAGCCCTTGTCCAACTCATCCTGCTCCAAGGCGTAGTTCTCGTCCATGCTGACCGTCCCGGTGACCAGTTTGGCGCGACATGTGCCGCACACGCCGCCGGCGCACGCGAACGGAACGTCCGGGCGGACGCGCAAGGCAGCATTCAGAATGGATTCCCGCGCGTGGGTGGGGCTGGCGACGTCGCCGGTCAAACCATCCAGCTTGAAGGTGATCTTGAACGTGTCCTGCGACTCGTCCTCCACAACGGGCCGGCCGGCGTTGCCCTCGGGGCGGTCCGGGCGGCCGGTGGTGAACAGCTCAAAGCGTACGTGCTCGGGCTCCACGCCGCGGGCAGCGAGCGTATCCCGGCACAGCTGGACCAGCTCGAACGGCCCGCACAGGAACCATTCGTCCACGTCCTGCGCGTGGATGGCGGTGCCCAGCAGTTGCTGCAGCTTCTCGGCGTCGATACGTCCCGTCATGAGCGGCGCAATACGCTGCTCGCGCGACAACACATGGTGCAGAGCCAAGCGCGACGGGTACTTGTCCTTCAGGTCCGCCAATTCCTCGAGGAACATGACGTCCATCGCGGCCTTGTTGGCGTAGATCAGGTCGAAGCGCGTCTCCGGGTTGGCGGCCAGCAGCGTGCGGGCGATCGCGATCACCGGGGTGATGCCCGAGCCGGCGGCGATGGCCACGAAAGCACCGGCGTCCCCGAACTCGCCTGCCATGTTCTGCGGATTGTTCATGGAGTTCATGACATTCTGCTGGACAGTCTTGCCGTCCTTGCCATGCTTGGAAATGAACGCACCCATGGGGCTCATGACGTCCAGGGTGTCGCCGGCCTTGAGTTCCGCGTTCGCCCACGTGGAGAAGATGCCGCCCAGGTCCTTCTTGATGGCCACACGGATCTCGCTGCTGCCGTCCGCGAAGCTGCGCGGCTCGGCGCAGATGGAGTAGCTGCGGCGGACCTCGTGCGGCTCACCGCTCTCATCCGGGAGCGTGGTCCGCAGAGCCACGTACTGGCCGGGAAGGTAGTCATACTGGCCGGCGAGCTCGGCCGGAACATCGAACGTGACCTCGATGGCGTCTTCAGTCAGGCGGCGGACTTCCGAAACGCTGAGGGAATGAAAAGACGCACGACGGCGGCCGGTGGCCTGCGCTTGTTCGGCGGCAGTCTGGCGGACAACAGGCATGTCAGATTCCTTACAGGACTTTGAAGTAGTCGAACGGTTCCTTGCAGTCCTGGCAGACGAAAAGCGCCTTGCAGGACGTGGAACCAAAGCGGGTGAGTTCCTTGGTATTCAGCGAAGAACACTGGGGGCATTTCACGGCGAGGTTGAGCCGTACTTTTCCGGCGTGGCCGCCGGCGGCTGCCTTTCCGGACGGGGGCGCAATGCCGTATTCCTGCAGCTTGGCCTTGCCGTGCTCGGTCATCCAGTCCGTGGTCCAGGCCGGAGCCAGGACGAGCTCGACGTAGACGCTGGGGTATCCCTCTTTGTGGAAGACGGTCTTGAGGTCGTCGCGGATGGCGTCCATCGCGGGGCAGCCCGAGTAGGTCGGCGTAATGGTGACCTGGACCGCGGGGACCAGCCCGCCGTCGTCGAACAGTTGGACGTTACGGAGGATCCCCAGATCCTCAATGCTGAGGACGGGAATCTCCGGATCGCAGACCGTGGCAGCGATGCCCCAGGCCTTTTGCTCGGCTGTCTTTGCCTTGGTTTGCGTTGGCGTCTCTTGAAGGAACATGTCCACCGTCACCAGCTTGCACCGGGATGTTCGCGGGCAAGCACCTGCATCTCGGCGAGCAGGTAGCCCAAGTGCTCGGAATGCTTGCCCTGGCGGCCGCCACCCAAGGACTGCGGGATGCGTTCGAGGTTGAGTTCGCCATCGAGGCCGGCTTCGCTCAGGATCTCGCCCGTGAGCTGGTCGAAGTCCGCGCGGAGGCTGGAGGGCTGCACGCCTGCTCCGCTTTCCGCGAGGCGTTCGGTTAGCTCGTCGTCTTCGAAGAGTTCTTCCACGTACGGCCAGACGAGCTTGAAAGCCTGGACGATGCGACGGCGGGACTCTTCCGTGCCGCCGGCGAGGCGCAGCACCCACTGGGCGCTGTGGTCACGGTGGTAGTCGACCTCTTTGAGTGCCTTCGCTGCGATGGCCGCGATGGTGGCATCCGTGGATGCGGTCAGCTTCTTGTAGAGCTCGAACTGGTAGTAGCTCACGATGAACTGCCTGGCGATGGTGACGGCGAAGTCCCCGTTCGGCTGCTCAAACAGGTGAGCGGAACGGAACTCGTGCTCCCGGCGGAAATACGCCAGATCATCCTCGGACTTGTCCCATGCCGCACCCGCGTAGGTGAGGAAGGAACGGGCGTGGCCCAGCTGGTCCAGAGCGATGTTGCCCAGAGCGACGTCTTCCTCGAGCTCGGGAGCTCGGGAGATCCAGTGGCCCAGGCGCTGTGCGAGGATCAGGCCGTCGTCGCCGATGCGCAGGGCGTATTCCGCGACGTCGTTTGTGGGCTTGACTTGTCCCTTGCGGATTTCGAGGGCGATATCTTCCGGGCGCAGGGCGTTCCCGGGGGTGATGCGAGTGGCGCTTGCGGAACCGTCTCCCGAGGCACCCGCTCCCCTGACGCCGACGGAGATATCGCCGTGGCCCTCGATGGCGAAGTCCGTGTTGTTTTCCGGCGTGCTCACAGGTGCTTCACGCCTTCGCTCTTGGTGTAATACGTCGCGTGGCGGTAGTCCTTGCCCTGCGGGGATTCGAAGAAGGAACCCTTGGAATCCGGGTCGCTCGAGGAAATAGCATCAGCCGGGACCACCCAGATGGACACGCCCTCGTTGCGGCGCGTGTACAGGTCACGGGCGTTGCGCAGTGCCATCGCCGCGTCAGGTGCGTGCAAGGATCCTGCGTGGACGTGGGACAGGCCGCGGCTGGAGCGGACGAAGACTTCCCAGAGGCTCCAGGGGGTCTCGTGGGGTTCGTTGGCTGCTGGGGCCACGACGACAGGGGTACCCGGCCGAGCTTGCGAGGTTGGGGAGTCGTTGGGGATCATGCTGCGTATTCCTTCTCTGCTTGCTTGCGGGCGTACTCGGCGGCCGCTTCGCGGACCCAGGCGCCGTCGTCGTGCGCTTCACGGCGGCGCTCAAGCCGCTGCGCGTTGCAGGGACCTTTCCCGGCGAGGACGTCTTTGAACTCGTTCCAGTCCAGGGGGCCGTGCTCCCATTTCTTGGTCTCTTCGTTGAAGCGGATGTCCTTGTCCGGGAGCGTGAGGCCCAGGACCTTGATCTGCTCCACCATCATGCCGACGAAACGGCTGCGGAGCTCATCGTTGCTGAACCGCTTGATGTTCCAGGCCATGGACTGCTTGGAGTTGGGTGAATCGTCGTCGGGCGGGCCGAACATCATCAGCGCCGGCGCGTACCAGCGGTTGACGGCGTCCTGGGCCATCTGCTTCTGGGCAGGCGTGCCGTTGGACAGTTCAAGGAGAATCTCGAAACCCTGGCGCTGGTGGAACGACTCTTCCTTGCAGATGCGCACCATTGCGCGTCCGTAGGGGCCGTAGGAAGCACGGCACAGGGGCACCTGGTTGCAGATCGCGGCCCCGTCGACCAGCCAGCCGATCGCGCCCATATCCGCCCAGGAAATCGCGGGGTAGTTGAAGATGGACGAGTACCGGGCCTTGCCGGCGATCAAGTCGGTGGTCATCTTGTCCCTGCTTTGGCCCAGCGTTTCCGCGGCCGAGTAGAGGTACAGGCCATGGCCTGCCTCGTCCTGCACCTTCGCCATGAGGATGGCCTTGCGCTTGAGGCTCGGAGCCCTGGTGATCCAGTTGGCTTCCGGCTGCATGCCGATGATCTCCGAGTGCGCGTGCTGCGAGATCTGGCGGAGCAGGGTCTTGCGGTAGGCCTCCGGCATCCAGTCGCGGGGTTCGATGCGCGAGTCCTCCGAGATGATGCGGTCAAAGTACGCCTGACCGGCCTGTTCCCGCTCGAGCTCTTCCGGGGACAGCTCAGCGGGCACAGACTGCAGATTCTGCGATGCCATGGTTGCTCCTAAATATTTACCGACCGTTCGTTCAGAATATGCGGAAAGCGCGAGATGCGTCAAGCGTTCGGGTCGGTGGGCGCGAGTGTGGCGGGGCTGTGGCTCGACACGACGCTCGCTCACATATATGGCCATTTCCGGAACGCTCGCTCACATCATGTGAGCGAGCGTCCGCAAAAGACCCCGCATAAGTGAGCGAGCGTCTGGGGGCACCACCCCAAAAGGCGAGCGGGCACCGCAACGGGAGTGCCGCCGTCGGGCGCTAACGGACCGGCCGCGGCGCATCAACCGGGGACGCTCGCTCACATATACGGCAAAATACGGGGACGCTCGCTCACATATACGGCCAAAAGCCGGAACGCTCGCTCACATCATGTGAGCGAGCGTTCGCAAAAAACACCGCATAAGTGAGCGAGCGTCCGGGGAGGAGCGGCGCTCAGGCCGACGCCGAGGCCGACGCCGGGGCGAAGGCAGGTCGCGGTGCCAGTTGCTTCCGCGCCCAGCGGGCCAGCTTCTTGCCTTTACCCTTCCACCAGTTGTCCTCGTCTTTGTCCTGATGCCAGCGGATGATGATCATCACGATCACGAAAACGCCCATGGCCACGTCCGCCCAAGACAATTGGATTGCCTTAGCCAGCACGCTGACGCCCATAACGAGAATCGATGGCACCGCCAGGGTCCTGAAGATGGTGCTGGCGACATAGCGCCGATGAGATCGTGGCACGGACATGGCACGGACCATGTCGAAACACACGCATACCACCACCATTGCCTGGCCCAGATCCATCAGGATCAGCCCGGGCAACGACCCCGCGAACAAGGCAGCGGATTCCATCCCGGCGCTCAACGGACTGCCGCCGTCGCTGTGGGACGCGAAAAGGACACAACAGGATTGCAGGAAACACACATTCGGATAAACCCCCAGAGACCAGGAACTGCGTTTGAGACCAACTGAGTTCCATTGAATCCGCTGGCTCTAGGGCCGGTCACGAGTAGTGGGTACTCTACTTTGCGCGGCTAACTACTTGCACGGCTGGCAGTTACCCGGGCTCCGAAGCCGCCCCGGCGGGCAGCGCCACGATAAAGGTGCTTCCGCTACCGGGCTTGCTGCTGCAGGTGATGCTGCCTCCGTGGCGTTCCACTATGGACTTGGTAATGGACAGGCCGAGGCCAACGCCTGGAATCGCCGCCTGACGGGCAGCGTTTGTCCGGAAGAACCGGGTGAAAATCCTGGTCGACTCGTCCATGGTCATGCCCATTCCCGTGTCCTTCACTTCAAGCCGGACCCAGCCGTCGTTCCGCTCCGCCCTGATCGTCACTAGTCCACCACCAGGCGAATACTTGATGGCGTTGGAAACCAGATTGTCCAAAGCCTGTCCCAGCCTCAAGGGGTCGGCATTCGCCCACAAGGGTGCCGGTACGTCGGCGACTAGGCCCACATGGGCAGCGTCGGCCTGGGCCCGCGCGGAGACCAAACTGTTTTCCACCAGGCCAGCCAAATCAGTGCGCCGTGGATGCACGCTCTCGACGGCGACGGCTGACAAAAGGAGGTCTTCAACCAGGACACGGAGGCGCTCGGCATTTCGCTCCGCGACTTCCAAACCAAGCCTTGTTACTGGCTGGAGCTCCTGGGTGCCGCGGAGCACAAGATCGATGTTGCCCAAGATCGATGTCAACGGCGAACCGAATTCGTGCGAAACGTTGGCAACCAACTCGTCCTTTGCCGCAAGGGCATCTACAACATCAGTCACGTCCCTGAAGACGATGACCGCTCCGCCGAACCCGTCATTAATCTCGTTTTTCATACCCCGAGCGGCGGTCGAGATGGCCCGTTGTTCGGTACCGGCGCCGAACCAAAGAAGATAGTCGGAAAATGTTTCCCCTTGAACGGCCCTTCGAATAGGGCCCTTTTCAAGGGGAAGCGGCGTCCGCCGGTCCTGGCCGAAAACCAGCCGGTCTTGTTCCGCGACCCCAGGCGAGCCTTCCGCAGGCATTGCCATCTGTAGGAATGCCTTTTGCTGGTTGTTGATCAGAACGGTTTCGCCCTTCGAATCGACGGCGACAATTCCGACGTCGATCGTGTCCAGGATTGTCTTGAGCAGCGTCTCCCGCTCCCGGCTGGCGGCCAACAATTGCCGCAGGGCCTGATCCCGCTGTTTAACCCGCCGTTGCTGGAGACGGGCATTTGAGCCAGCCAAACGAATGGAGACTGCCATTGCGAACATCATGAGGGGCAAAAGCAACACCGAAGAAATGTCTGATGAGGTGGGACGAAGCAAGTGCGAAACGAGTGGCGGAAACGCAATGAAGAAAGGACCCACAAAACTGAGGATCAGGCTCGACTTGGAAAGCATGCCTGAGGCAGACAACCAGATCACGGGAAAGATGGCCAATGTGATGAGGCCTGGTATCGCGTTGAAGGCGCCGTTTCGAGTGAACCAGAGGGCAACAAGATCCAAAATAGGGATTGCCAGGCCTGCGCTCGGCGCCAATCGCTCCCACGGGACCAGCAGGCAGGCCAGGAAAAGGATCCCGTGGAGGACAACCCCGGTGACAAACAACCAATTCTGGATTAACCCTGGCCAAAGAGTAGGGGCCGCGAGCACCAGGCCCGCGATGATGAGCGTCAGCGGTAATTCACAGACGGCCAAACGGGCGCGAGGCGTGAGTTTTCTGAAGAAACGGGCGGCCGCGCGAAAAAATGGCTGCTCACTCAAGACAGGACCCTTCCTTGGGGATTCGCGAACCAATTACAGCTCCACGCGATTCCCGAAGGAAACGCCCGGAGTCCACTATTCCCCCAAGGACCAACAATACGACTGCCCCGAACGATCAACATCGAAGTTCGGAGCAGCGCTTAATCCACATATTAGATGCCAGATGCCCTCAATGCTTGTATCGTGGATATTTGGGTGACATTTACCGCGTTGCGCTGGGCTGCGCGGGGATGTGCACCGACTCAAGGATGTCCAATGAGCGAGCCTGGGGTAGCTGTAGTCATTGAGGATGACGAAGATGTACGAAATTTGGTTGACGCCATCCTCAAAGAAGCTGGATTTGTGGTGCACTCGGCCGCTACCGGACGTGAAGGCGTAGAAGTCGTACGAGCTCAGCATGCCTCTGTGGTTACGCTGGACGTCGGACTTCCAGATATGGACGGCCATGAGGTCCTCCGGCGAATTCGGCAATTCAGCGACGCATATGTCGTGATGCTGACGGCCAGGAGCGACGAGCCGGACACGTTGACGGCTTTCCTGACCGGCGCAGACGACTACGTCAAGAAACCGTTCTTGCCCCGCGAATTGAGGGCCCGGGTCACCGCCATGATGCGGCGGCCTCACACGGAAGGCAGGTTTGCCTTGCCGGAGGAGGATCGCGGGGGTGCTTACGCCGGTTCGGCCGGGCCAGACTGGGCCGACCAAGCGGTGATCAGGCACAATGGCGTGGCCCTGAACTACAAATCACGCACCGTGACGCTTCAAGGTTCAACCCTGCCATTGACGAGAAGCGAATTCGATCTCCTCTTCGACTTGCTTCGGGCCAAGGGGGAAGTGCGGACGCGGGCTGACCTTGTCAGGGCAGCTCGCGGTGACTACTACGACGACGATGCGTACATCAGCGAAGCCGACGAACGGGCTGTTGAGACCCACATCGGGAACCTCCGCCGAAAGCTTCGTGAAGATCCACAATCGCCGCGCTTTCTGCAGACTGTCCGAGGAGTCGGGTATCGGCTCACACCGAAAAGACCGGACTAGGCGATTCGAGCCAGGCCTTCGATGTCAATCGTTCCGGAGTACGTAGCTGTCCTTTAGTTCCTGGACCGTTTGGTGCCCGCATTCTGCAACTTCCTTGAGGAGGGGCCGGGCCTCACACAATTCACTATTTCGAATGCGTTGCTCCAGTTGCGCTGCAAGTACCGCAAGGCGCACACCGCCAACCATGGTGGAGGAGGTCCTGAGGCTTAGGACCGCATTCAGGGCCGCGGCAACGTCACCGCGCTCGACGGCGGATGCGAGGATTTCGTATCGCTTCCCCCAGAGTTTCGCGAAGTCGCCGGCAAACGTGCGCGCGATCAGCGGATTGTCCACTTGATC
This sequence comes from Arthrobacter sp. B2a2-09, assembly GCF_027587375.1. Classification (GTDB taxonomy): domain Bacteria; phylum Actinomycetota; class Actinomycetes; order Actinomycetales; family Micrococcaceae; genus Arthrobacter. Next base: position 61,263 of record NZ_JAMXIC010000025.1, on the reverse strand, counting down.
TTCCAGGAGTTGGAATTCTGCCAGATCCAGTATGGGAAGTTCAGTAAGCGGGACAGCGGGCAGGCCGTTGGAGTCGTCGGCCGAGCCTGTATGGCTGGGGTCTGAATCCTCGTTGACCTCGCTGGAACCTGAACTGAACATAGCCCAATGCTACTTTCTGAATTCCTGAAAAACCGGACTTATGCCTATCTTAAGGAAATCTTAGGCCTTTCTTGATTTGAACTCCTTTTCATCCAGTGCACTAATTCGGAGAATGCGTTATCCGCTCAGCCGCCGCTGAAACTCGCTATGGCGTTGATGACCGCCGGCCCCAGGATGGCGATGAACAGCACAGGGAAGATAAAGAGCAGAAGCGGGAAGAGAACCATCACCGGAAGCTTCATCGCCTTCTCCTCGGCCCGTTGGCGGCGTTTCACCCTCATCACCTTCGCCTGGACCCTCAAGACCCGGCTGATGGCAATGCCGTATGTGTCCGCTTGGATCACGGCCTGCACGAAGCTTCGAAGTTCAGGGACGTTAGTCCGTTCGGCCAATGCCAGATAGGACTCGCGGCGGCTCCGTCCAACCTGCATGTCCTGCAGCGTCCGCACCAACTCCTCAGCCAGCGGCCCCTTCCCGTTTTCTCCGGCGCGTGCCATGGCACCTTCAAAACCGAGGCCCGCCTCGACCGAAATAAGCATTTGGTCCATGGTATTTGCGAGTTCCAATTGCATGGCTTTTTGGCGCTCCTGTCCTTTGCTGTACAGCATCAGATCGGGGATAAAGTAACCAAGCAATACAACAAATATCCCCACGAGCTTGATGATCCCGCTCGAGCTGTTGGCACTGATGAAGAAACCAAAAAGTGCGCCGCACAATCCGAGGAGGGGCTTGGCTGCCAGGACGCGTCCCAAAGGGAGCGACGGCGGACGGCCGGCCAACGAGAGCAGCCTATCCAGCTTCTGGACGTAGCTTCCAGGGGTCAGGCGGTAGCCAATGAGCTCGAGTGCACCGCCACGACTTTGCGGACCGGCCTCGGCAATGTTTTCACCCCTCGTCAAAAGCTCCCGGACGGCGCGTTGGGCTTTGCGGTCAACCGAAAGAATAGACCACATCAGGTAGGCAACCGGCAGGGGTACCAGCAGCAAGGACAGAAGGAGAGAGGGATTCACGCGTCACCTCAAAACTTCAAGTCGATGATCTTGCGCATCCAGAGACCGCCGATGGTCATGAGGATGACCGACGCCGCAATCATTCCCCAACCAAGCGGATGGTTGAACATCACGTCCATGTAGCCGGGATTGACAACCATGAGCATGGTCACGATGCCGAAGGGAAGCGCCATCAGAATGTATCCCGAGAACTTTCCCTCCGCTGCCAAGGATTTGATGTGTCCCTTGATCTCGCTGCGTTCGCGTATGGTCTCATTGACCTGGTCCAGGACCTCTGCAAGGTTTCCACCCACCTCGCGGTTGATTTGGATGGCTTGAGCTATCCAAACAAAGTCTTCGCTCCGCATTCGCTCCGCCGCATCGTTAAGCGATGCCTCAAGATCGCGGCCAAGGCTTGTCTCGGTGATGATCCGGCGCATCTCCTCGGATGTAGGGCTGGCCGATTCAGCGGCCGCCGCGTCAATGGCACGCAGTATGCTGTGTCCGGCCCGCAAGCCACCAGACAGTAGTTGGAGGGTGTCACCGAGCTGACCATCGAATTTTCCGCGCCTTTTGCCGGCCAGGGAGCTGAGGACGAGCCGTGCCACGAGCGGAGCCGGGATGAAGAACAGAATCGCGACGACGGGTCCGCCGATCACAAGCCCGATCAACGCACCCACGCATGCACCCGCAATCATGAGGATGAAGAAGTCCGCCTGGCTCATTCGCAGTCCGGCATTCTCCAGTGCTTCACGGTTGAAGAGCCGGACGTTTCTTCGGGTCAGGAAGCCATGAAGTACGTCCGCGGCGGAACCGGCAAAGCGCGTCAGCTGGGAGCCTGAGCCTACTTGGTAGGGCCGCCTCCGATCCAACGGAACTTCGGGGGTTTTCGGCAAGATCACGGCCACCCCGAAGAGCAGGATGGCTGAAAACATCAAGGCCGTTCCGGTCAAGAGCATCATGTTCCGTTCACGTCCTGGCTGCTGTTGCCAAGGGAGCAGCAAATACTCCTGGAGAAACACGAATCCCCAAGTCATCGAAGCGGTCGATGAAACGCGGACGGATTCCAGTCGGCACGGGCCTTCCAAGAAACCTCCCGTGGGCGTCGACACCAGCCGAGTAGTCGAAAACAAAAGCGTCCTGGAGGGTGACAATGTCGCCTTCCATGCCTTGAACCTCAGTCACATGCGTGATTCGGCGCGTTCCATCCCGCAACCGGGAGATCTGGATGATGAGATTCACGGCAGACGCTATTTGCTCGCGGATTGCGCGCAATGGCAGGTCCATGCCTGCCATCAGGACCAGGGTTTCAAGACGCGCCACTGCGTCGCGAGGGGAATTCGAGTGCACCGTGGAGAGGGAGCCGTCGTGACCGGTGTTCATGGCCTGCAGCATGTCGAGGGACTCTCCGCCGCGGACCTCGCCGACGACGATCCTGTCCGGGCGCATACGGAGGGAGTTCCGGAGCAACTCCCTGATGGTCACTTCACCCTTGCCCTCGGTGTTCGGAGGCCTGCTCTCAAGCCTGACCACATGTTGCTGCTGGATTTGCAGTTCTACCGCGTCCTCAATCGTGACAATGCGGTTGTCCTCCGGAATGAAGGACGAAAGAACATTCAACAACGTTGTCTTGCCGGTTCCGGTACCTCCGGAAACAATGATGTTCAGTTTCGCCTTGACGCAAGCATTGAGGAGTTCGGCCATCTCGGGAGTGAGTGTGCCGAAATCGATCAGGTTCCTGATGGTCAACGGTATTTTGCTGAATTTTCGGATTGTCAGCGACGAGCCGCCCACGGCAAGCGGAGGGATCACGGCGTTGACTCGCGAGCCGTCCTCAAGACGCGCGTCAACGAGCGGGGATGACTCGTCGATCCTGCGCCCCACCTTCGAAACGATCCGTTCAATGACCCTCCTGAGATGGTCCTCGGAGCTGAATCCGGAATCCGTCAGGGTCAGTTTGCCTTTTCGTTCGACGTAGATCTGGTCCATTCGGTTGACCATGATTTCGGTGACTTCCGGATCGTCAAGCAAGCGTTGGAGAGGCCCATAGCCAAGGACGTCGTCCGCCACGTCCGCTACGAGCCTGCTGCGCTCGTCCGCAGACAGTGGGACCTGTTCGGCGTCGATGATCCGGATGAGCTCTTCCCGGGCAGTCGTCCGCAACTCATGTTCGCTGACGCTCGAGTCGTTGAACCTGGCCCCGAGTCGCTCGAACAATGCGGTGGCGGCGCGCCGCTTGATGGCAGCGAAGGCGTCCACCGGTTGCTGGGCCCTGGGCTTTGGCGAGTCCGGGAGCTCGGACAGCTTGACTGAAGTGTGGGGTTTTACGGCGATAAGTTCTTCACCTAAGCCGAGGGACGCTTCGACCTTGTCCTCGGCGGCATGAATGCGTTCAGACAGCTTCATCTAGACCACTACCCTTCTGTGCAGTTTGCGCTGCGCCGTGGCACGCCACGTCGGATTGAAGCGTTCGACAAGTTGCTTGAGTCCCTTGACAGCCGGATCCTTCACCGCCTCCTGGAGCACTGGAATCCCGCGGTTCGTGGAGAACGCGACGGCCTTCGATCGAGGGATGCTCACATCAACCGGCGCACCGACGGTCGATTCGACGTCCTGGACCGACAACCCCGACTTGGAATCGGCCATGTTGAGCACCACATGCCGGGTTTCCGGCAGCAGGTTCAGCCTGCGGAGAATGTCCAGGCCGGAGCGAAGGCCTCGAACACTTGGAACGTCCATGCCGGTCACCCAAACAGCGTCCGAGCATTGTTCGAGGGCTGCGAGCCCGATTTCGGGTAGTCCGGGTGCAGTATCCACCACCACGTACTGGAACTCTTGGGCGAGCTGTTCGAGGAGCCGACCCACCTGTTCCGGCGAGATTTCATCTGCTTCGACTGGGTCCTTCGGCGCACACAAGGCGTAGATGCTCGCCGGGTGGACAGTGAGAAAGGCCTTGAGAACCAATGAATCCTGGCTGGCCGACGGAGTGACGGCGTCAGTAACAGTGTGTTCCGGATTGAGGTAGAGCCCGGACGCGACGTCACCGAATTGCAGGTCCAGATCCACGATCACTACGCTCATCGGCGCTATCTTGCCGAGCCCGACGGCGATATTCGTGGCGATGGTCGTCTTGCCAACACCACCCTTGGGGGAAAAGACGCCGATCACCAAGCCCTTGGGTGAGCCCGATTGTTTGGGTTCCATGGTGCGCTGGCGGCTGGCGAAAGCCTGACACGCGCGCTCGAGCATGACCCGTATCTGGGCCAGGTCCGCAGCCGGGCTCATGATGTCGCGAATGCCGGATCGCATGGCTTGGAGGACGAATCCGGGATCCAGTTCGCTCACGAGGATCACGCTCAGCTCCGGCAATTGCACATCAAAAACCGTGGCCAGGCGAAGGGCCTCTTCCACGGGCACGTCGGGTCCCAGAATCAGCACTTCGAGTTGCTCCTGGTTGAGGGCGCCGAACAACTCGGCTGGATCAGTTGGCAAGACGCTGGTGAAAAAGGTCTGCACGCTTCCGGGCAGGCCGCCCGCGACCGCTTGGCGCAACCGTTGGTCAAAATCAGTGTTGGGAGTGATCAAGACAAAGCGGCTCATCTGTATACCCCGCTCTGCTGGATGACAGTGGGGCCGCTGTCTTTGGCATCCAACGGCTCTTTGCTGAGCCAGATCTTGGCGTACTCGGCGGCGAAGACAATCTTGGCTGCATCCACATCACTTACCGCAACGGTCAGCAAGAGGGAACCGGTGGGAAGGCTTGTATCGCCCGGGTTGGCCGCGGCACCAGAGCCGGGAGCCGGCGTCGGCTGCTGGCTTGCGGTCGTTTGGGGAGCGCGCTGGACCGAGGTCAAAAGAACCTTGGGGATGGTCAATTCGGTGGTCCCTTTGTCCGGCTTCGAGTCACTTCCGCCTGCAGACATGGAGATGAAGATGCCAACATGGTCGCCAGGAAGGAGTCGTCCGCCTACTACCCGTTGCGGTTCGAGCTGGAATGAGACCTCCTGCATCCCAGCAGGCACCTTCACGTCCCCGGGGGTTTGCATGGCGTCCGGAGCGACCAGTCTTTCGGACACGAGGGTCTCGCCTGGGACGAGGTCGACGGCGGCGACCTTGCCGGCGGAATCGGCGAGGGTGTGCAGAGCTGACTTGGGGACGGCCGATTCCGGCAATTGTTGGGTGACCAGGGAATCCTTCATGGCATCCACAGAGGTGCCGGCAGGAATGGCCGCCTTGACCACCAACACATCAACGGGCGCTAGGTTCTGGACTGCCCGTTGATCCGCCCCTTGAGCGTAGGAGAAGACGAGAATCACCCCGACGACGGCCAGCAGTGCCGCTGCCGATCCGGCCAACAAGCGTGACTTCACTTAATACTCCTGTGCTAAAAAAGGGATGAAAACTAGTTGGTGAGGCGCACAATGGTGGCCCCAAACGCGTCTACCGACCCCAGCGAGTAGCCGTCCGCCAGCGACACATACTTGACGAAACTCCCGATGATTCCGCGGCAGCCCCCGGTGCAGGAAAGGCTTGAAGACACATAGGGACTTGAATTATGGAAACTTTCCGGAAGAGTGTTGTTCCCGCCGCTGAACTTCCACCCCGTCACTTTGAATGCGGCGAAGGACACAAGATGGTAGACAGCCCCGGCTCCCGAACCTGTTGCGACGTCGAAGACAGGGAGCAGAACTGTGATGTTCCCACCCGCGGTGATGGTATCGCCCCACTTTTGGAGCGTCGCAGGGCAGTTAGCCGGCGAACTGTTCCCCGAGGCACTACCGGCTTCGCTGGTGGCGAGGTTGATCGTGCTGCCACACAACCCGGCATCCTGGACGAGCCAGCCGAACCCCCCAGGCACGGCGGCGCCTGACGGGCCGTAATTGCAACTGGGGTTGGCGCCCGAGCCGTGTTCCTCAAGAAGTTGGAGGGCCCCGCCGATGTATCCCTGCACCTGGCAGATGGAATACGCGAGAGGAAAAGCGGTTCTGCCGGCGACTGCGCTCCCCCACTGAACGCTGGAGCTAGTCACAACGTTGCCCGTGCTGAAGCCAAGGACGCGCGCGAAGAAGAGCGAGACGGCGTTCGGCGCACCTCCCGCCTGCTGGGCTCCGGCGGTCACGGTGACTTTCCGGTTGCTCAGGTCCAGGTTGACTGACTTGATGTTGCCCAAACCGTTGTTGGCGTTTTTATTTGCCATGTCTGCGGCGATTTGGGATGTGGCCGAGCAATTCGGATCGCTCGTATTCGCGGCGCATGTCTGCGCCACGGCGAGAGCTGCGGCGTCGGATCCGTTCTGTACTTGCGCCCTTTCCGAGTAGAGCAGTCCCGCATCCACGGCGAGGGCGGCAAAGCCGAGCAACACCACCAGCAAGAGGGCGATAAGGACTGCGACCGCACCGCGTTCGCCGTCGCCGTCGTCGATCATCAGCCGCCGCATACCATGACTCCTACTCCTTGCATGGGGAAAGGCCCCGCGATTCCCGTGAGGGTGCTGAGGGTGTATTTGATGGTCACGGACATCTGGGCGCCGGACGTGCAGCTGGCCGGACTGAAGGTGAAGTTCGTGTCTGCCAGCTGTGGATTCAACGACACAGCAGCGTTCTTCGCCGCTGTCTTGGCGGCCGTTTGGTCATTCGAAATCGCCATGACGCGGACTCCTTCACGGGCTGCGTTTGAGAGCGACACCTGAACGTTGTAGGCCCTGCCGAATTCCATGATTCCCAGGAGCAGCATGATCAGGACTGGTGCCAGGATGGCGAACTCGACTGCCACAGCGCCGCGTTCGGATGCCCTGGCCATACTGTTGCCCTCCCAGAGAACGGATAGTTCGAATCAAGCAGAGTGGCGGCTGCCTGAATGCCGCCGCCACTCGGGAATTGCTTGGTGTGCTGTCGATGCCCTCCCGGGCACTTTACGGTGCGGCTCCTAGGCGCAGGTGCCGGTACCACCTGAAGTGGTGGCAGCCGTCCAGGCCTTGCCGCTGACGGAACACTGGACCTGGGAAAACGTCTCCCTGACCGTGCTGCCCAGCAGCGTGACAGCGACAATGATCACAACAGCGATGAGGGAAACCATGATCCCGTACTCGACGGCGGTGGCCCCGGTTTCATCACTTTGTGCCTGAGATGCGGACTTCAAGAAACTGGAAATCATTTGGGCTCCTGTCTGGTGCTAGCGATCTGGCACGTTGCGGGCTGAGCCGGCTCGAACCCGCCGAACGGACGGATTACTAGGCGCAAACGGAGGTGGCAGCCGTCCAGGTCTTGCCGCTCACGGAACACTGGACCTGGAGGAACGTGTTCTTGAGCGTCCCACCCAGCAGCGTGACGGCGACAATGATGACGACAGCGATGAGGGAAACCATGATGCCGTATTCAACGGCGGTGGCGCCCTTCTCGTCACGACGGATACGGGATGCGGCATTGGAGAAGAAAGCAAACATGTGAAACTCCTGAGCGAGTTGGGGGATGTGGGCTGGTCCAGCACCAACCCACTAGCAACGTAGCAACGCCCAACTCCCCATGGCGCAGTCCTTGGGACATCCTGTGGCAAGACTCGCTGTCCTGCGCATTTCTTGGGTTAAACCTAGGGAATTCCTGCGATCCTGGGCTGCCCTGCCGAGCGCGACCACAGGTGGGAAGACAGCGCAACTGCCCTGCCGCCGTCGGGCGCTGGCCGGCTGTTCGCGACACATCGACAGTGACGCTCGCTCACATATATGCCCAAATACTGGAACGCTCGCTCACACATATGGACAAAAGCAGGAACGCTCGCTCATATCAACTGAGCGAGCGTCTGGGGGCACCACCCCCAAAGTTGAGCGGACAGCGCAACTGCCCTGCCGCCGTCGGGCGTTGGCGGACCGGCCGCGGCACATCGACGGCGACGCTCGCTCACATATATGGCCAAAACCAGGAACGCTCGCTCATATCAACTGAGCGAGCGTCCGCCGAAAACCCCACATAAGTGAGCGAGCGTCTGGGGGCACCACCGCCGAAGGTGAGCGGACAGCGCAACTGCCCTGCCGCCGTCGGGCGTTGGCGGACCGGCCGCGGCACATCGACGGCGACGCTCGCTCACATATATGGCCAAAACCAGGAACGCTCGCTCATATCAACTGAGCGAGCGTCCGCCGAAAACCCCACATAAGTGAGCGAGCGTCTGGGGGCACCACCGCCGAAGGCGAGCGGACAGCGCAACGGGATTTCCGCCGTCGGGCACTCACGAACCAGCCCTGGCGTATCGAAGCGAACGCCTGCTCAAGTCAAGTGAGCGAGCGTCCGCCGAAAGCCCAACATAAGTGAGCGAGCGTCCGCCGAAAGCCCAACATAAGTGAGCGAGCGTCGGAGGGGGGCTAGCCGGCTGGGTGCTCGACGGTCACGGTGCCGGCGTCGCCGTCGACGGTGATTTGTTGGCCGCTCGTGAGCCGCTGGGTGGCGACTCCGGTGCCGAGCACAGCGGGGATGCCGTACTCCCGGGCCACGATGGAGCTGTGGCTCAACGGGCCGCCGACGTCGGTGACCACGGCGGAGGCCATGGCGAACAGCGACGTCCACGCGGGAGTGGTGATACGCGCAACCAGGACCTCTCCGGGCGCCATCTGGCCGAAATCCTGGGGCCCGCTCAGGACGCGCGCAGGTGCACTGACCCGGCCCGCACTGGCGCCGACCCCTTTGATGACGTCGCCCTGCTGGTCCTGGGAGCGTGCCGGCATCATTGATTCGAAGACGCGCTTCATCCAACGGGTCTCCGGCAGCAGTTGCGGGGCAGCCGCCTTGGCCTGGCCCCGCCAAAGCATCTTCCGCTCCTCGACGACGTCGGCACGGACGGGGCGCGCCGCCCCCGTAATTGCCACCGCCACCGGTGCGAGCGGTTCCGCCGTGCCCGGCGGTTGCGGCGCGGCGAGGCCGAACTCGACGGCGCTTTGCAGCTCCTGCTGGCGCAACCAGAACACGTCGGCGGGACGGGCGATGACGCCGGAGTAGACCAGCCGTTGTCCAAGTTCGAGCAGCATCCGCCGGATCAGCGGCCAGGCAAGCCCGACGTCGGCCAGGGCATCTTCGCGGACCGGTGCAGACTTCTGCGCCCACCGGAGCAGACGAATGAACGCGGCCCTTCGACTCCGTCCGAGCCGGGTCCGTCCGAGCCGGGTCCGTCCGAGCCGGGCGAGCATTCGCTCGGTTTGGTCCTCCCGCCGGGCGGCCGAGAGCCGCTGGCGCTCATGCGGGTCATTGCCCTGTCCCCGCAGGTAGAACTTCACCGTATCCAGCAGCGCCGAAGGATCGTCTGCCGGCACCGGGCTGGCAAAGTCCAGGTTGTAGACGGCATGGCCGAACCGATCGAGATGGGCCTGGAAACGCGGATGCCACTGCTGCCACAGGGCCGGGTCCATGCCGGCAGGTGGGAGCCAGCTGCGCTGCGCCTCGGCCAGTGCCGCCGTCGGTTGATTGAGGATCGCCGGGGCCAGCCCCTCAACTTCCCGGGCCCAGGCCGCGAGGTCGTACAAGGATTTCTCCGCAAGGATGGGTTCACTGTCGTAGCCGAGGAGGAATGTCTCGGCAGGGGGGTCTCCGGCGCGCCGGATGAGTTTGTCGTAATACGCCCGGAAGGAGATTTCGCTCGTGGCAGCGATCGGAATGACCGACTCCACTGCCGTGTAGTACACGGTTCCGGCGTCGAGCAACGTACGGACACCCTCAAACAATTCCTCTCCGGAAAGCTCTCCCGCGGACTTTGCCGACCAGTCCTTGAGCACATCCTTGTAGCGCGGATGCGAGAATTCACGCCAACCGCCCACGCCCATGTGTGCCTTGCCTTGAGCCAGGGCGACCATGGCCCCCGGCGCCTTGCCCATCACCCGCCACATTCCCGAGGTGCGGTAGTAGTAGTAGGCGTAACCGTTGATGGTGGGCAGTCCGACGTCGCCGTCCCTGACGACTTCGCTGCCTACGGCCTCGTTCATCAGGGCCTGGAGCGACCGAGTCACCGAGCCGTCAATGAGGTCGGCGAAGAGCGGCGAGAGCGGGTCCGGCAATTGCTCCACGATGCTCGCCCGAAAGTAGAGCCCCTTCGGGTAGGGCAACGGCCAGGTGTCCGGGGTGTCGGCTGCGGGTTCAGGCAGTGCCGTGATGGGCCGGGATTGCAGCATGAAGAAATTGCCATCGGCCCGTGCCCATTCGATGTCCTGCGGAGTTCCGAAGTAGTCCGCAATCCGGGATCCATAGCGGGCCAGCGCGGCTGCCGCTCCGTCGTCGAGCACGGCCCGGTTCCGAAGCACCGCCGGGACCGGCTGCTCCGCGGTCCCCCCTTGGTCCGGGGCGTGGCCGTCCGGGGCGCCCTCCGCCGCTTGATCCGGGGCGCCGCCGTCAGCGTAGACGGTCATGACTTCCTTGTCGGCGGTCCGGCGCGAGAGCACGCGGCCCGATCCCGCTTCGACAACAACGTCATCCGTGGTGACTGTTCCGCTGACCACGGACTCCCCCAGGCCCCACGCGGCACTGATCACGATCTGGTCGCGGCGCCCGTTGGCCGGATTGGCGGTGAACATGACCCCTGCCGCCTCGGCCTCGACCATCCGCTGGACCACTACCGCGAGGCGTACATCACCCAGTGCGATGCCTTCACGGTCCCGGTAGGCCATGGCTCGCGCCGTCCACAAGGAAGACCAGCAATCAAGGACTGCCGCATCCAGCGCTTCCGCCCCGCGGACGTTGAGGTAGGTTTCCTGCTGCCCGGCGAAGCTGGCCGAGGCAAGGTCCTCGGCAGTGGCGGAGGAGCGGACCGCTACCGGCGCGCCGTCGCCGCGGACTGCTACGGGCGCGCCGTCGTCGCGGTCGCCGTCGCGGTCGCCGTCGTCGGCACGGAGGCGTTCATACGCGGCGGCGAGCTCGTACGCGATCGCCGAAGGCATGGTGCCGCCGGTGAAAAGGGCACGGATTGCGGCCGAGGCGTCCTCGTAATCCTGCGGCGTCGCCTCCGACGGCAGCGCCGCCAACTCCTCGATGCGCGCCTGAAGGCCGTTGGCATCGACAAAAGCCTCATAGGCCGCGGTGGTCAGCACGAACCCCGGGGGGACCGGCAACCCGGCGCGAACAAGGTTGCCCAGCCCGACGCCCTTGCCGCCAGCCACGGCGACGTCGCCTGCTTGCACATCGGCGAAGTTGTAGATGTAGGTCATGACCGTCGCTCCTTGTCGCGGAGACGCCCTCATCGAGCCTGACTCACAACATACTGCCACGCCGCCGGGCGAGAGGCGATGGCTGCGCCAGCCGGCTTCTTACTGCGGGTCCAACGCGCGTTTTACGGCAGCCTGGTCGCAAGCCTGGAGAACACGAATGAACTCGTCCATTGCTTCCGGGCCCTGATCGGTGTCAGCCACGCGGACAAGGTGGGAGGCGAGGACCGCGACCTTGACGTTCGTCATGCTGCTACAACTCACGAGCAGTTTGAAGGCGGCCTCGGAGCTAAGGAGCAGCCGCCCCATCAGGATGCCGCGTGCCTGATTGATGACGCCCCGCGTCGCATTGGCACCCGCGACGGCGTCACGCGCCGCATGCTCGGTTTCCCGCCGCAGCGTGGACGTCAGGTCGACCGTGGTCCCCTCGAGCGCGACGGTCCCCGATGGGCCCAGTTGCGCGTTCCCCGCCGTCAGCACCCGACGGACATGTCCCTGCGCGTCAATGATCCGGTGGTAAATGCAGAAATGGCCGCCGTCGCGGAATACTTGAGCCAGGATCTCCATGGCCCGCGGCCTGTCATCCGGGTGCTTGTGCGACATCAGCAGCTCGAGCGTGGGCACTACTTCCCCTCGCTGGTAGCCGTGGAGGTTGAAGAGGCCGTCGGACCATTCCGCTTTCCCTGTGAGCGGGTCAAAGAGGAAGGTTCCGGCCAGAAACCCCGGGGCGCCCAGTGCACTTGAATATGTACGAGGGCTGTCCAACATGGCGCAAAGACTCATTTCCTAAGCGTGCTTATTAATTCAGGATAAGGGTCCAGAATACAACGCGCGCACGACGTCGGCGCCCACCATCGACCCACCGGCACCGACTCGGCACCGACTCGGCTCCGACGGGGCTCCGGCTCGGCTCCGGCGCTTGTTTCCCAGCCGGGCGTTTGTAGCGCCGGTACGGGAAACAAGCCCCGGTATGCGTTCAAATCAGCGCATGCGTTCAAATCAGCGGCTTAGTCCAAGGTTTAGTCCTTCACCACCACCTTGCCGGCCATTCCAAAGTAGTCGTGGAGTGCGCAGATGTAGTCATACACCCCTGCCTTGTTGAATGTCACGGTGAAGGTGACGCCTGGCGGCACGAGGCCCGAATTGAGCTGGCCGCCCGTGTAATTCGTCGGATCGCCCAGCGGCGGGAACGGATTGGCAGGCTCGGCACCGAAGGTAACGGTGTGCGGCTCGCCCATGCCGTTGTTCACGAAGCTCACTTTCTCACCAACGTGGATGACCACTTTAGGTTCGATGAACCGCATGACCATTGCCACGCCGTCGTCGGCCCCGGAAATCACGGTGTGGTTGTCCGCCTGGTCGCGGGCGTCGCTCCATTGCTGGAGGCCGTCACGGATGATGGCCTGTTCGGCCCGCTCTACCCGGTTGTTGTACTGCTCCTGGGTGTACGGGTAGTCCGTACCCTTGGCCCGCACGTGGATTGTACCCTTCTGGGCCGCGCCATGCACCAAGCAGTAATACGTGAAGTCGCCGGTATCCGGGAACTTCAAGGTATAGGAATCAACTTCGGCGAACCCGCTGTTCGAGACGTTCGACATCACACCGGAGTTGTAATAGGAGCGCCCGTCGTAGGACGTGCCGCCCTGCGCGGATATATAGAGGGGGCTGAAAGGATCAAAGGGTTGGGTGGACTCGATGGTTTGCCCCGAGGCCAGGAACGTGACCGTATGGATTTCGGCCGAGTTGGCCTCCCACGTGATTTTGTCGCCGGCATTGATGAAAATGTTCTTCGGCAGGAAGGACATTCCTTGGATGGCCTGGTCCGACGATTCGGAGCCGACCTGGACAGTCCAAGTCCTTGCGGATTTGCCACCGTCCGCGACCGCTGTGCCACTGAGTGCCACAGGCAACACCAGGGCAAGGAGCAAAATCATGAGCGCTCGAAGGCGCGGCAATATAAGGGGTTTTGGATGAGCAGTCATAAGACTCATTCCTTAGGAAAATCTTTGCTGACCGGCTGTTATAAGCCTGGAAATTTTGAGGCGCCGGAGACCATGGCGTCGTTTGACGGTGACTCGGTTTCCTGAACTTCCCTATGAACTTCAGCTCGCGGCTGCTGCCCATCCCCCGCATATGGCGCGGCGCCGCGACGTTGGGCCATGCAGGATCCTCCTTTGCTCGGAGGGATAACGTCCAGTTCCGTGGGCAAAAGAGCCCCCCATTGCGGAACGGATAGGGCACGGCAAAGCCGGCCCAGTGAAGGCGAGCGATTTATCTCCCATCGTGCTACCAGAACGTTATTTTGTCGAGACACTGGGACTGCATTCGGGCTACTTTTGTGGCCGAAATGAGGCCTTCCTGGATGCGTTTTTAACCCACCTGGGTGGTACTTTCCGGACATGGACAGACGACGGCGACTGTGGCTTGCGGCGGGCCTGGCAGTTTTGCTGGCGATCGTCGTGGTCCTTGCCGCAATCGTCGCCGGATCCGGCAGGACCTCATCCGGATCGTCGCCCTCAAGCGCTTCCGCGGGCGCAAGCGCTACCCGCACTCCGTCCCCCGCCAAGTCCCCCGCGCCAACCGCAGCCGCACCCGCCCCGCCGACAATCCCTGAGCTTCCCGCAACGCCCATGAACATCCTGGTGATCGGCAGCGACAGCCGCGCAAATGCCAGGGACCAAAACAACCAGACCGTCACAACAGGCCAGTCGTCGGACCAACGCTCGGATTGCCTGATGCTGATCCATGTTCCAGCGGACCGGCAAAAGGTCTACGGCATTTCGATCATGCGCGACAACTGGGTGAACATCCCGGGTTACGGTGCAGCCAAAATCAACGCCAGCCTCGAGGTGGGAGGGATCCCCCTGGTGGTCCAGACCGTCGAGACACTGCTGGGCACGCACATTGACCACACAGTCATGCTGGACTTCCAGGGCTTCAAGGTCCTCACGGATGCCCTCGGCGGGATCGACGTCAATGTCACGCTGCCCTTCACCGCCGACTTTGACACCCATCACGTTTTCGTTGCCGGCGTCAACCATTTGGACGGAGAGGCTGCCTTGGAGTTTGTCCGCGAGCGCTACGCGTTCGTGGATGGTGACTACCAGCGCGTCCGCAACCAACAAACGTTCCTCCATGCCCTTCTGACCAAGCTCAGAGGTGGAATCCAGACTCCCGCTGCCGTCCTGGGCCTGGTCAATTTCGCCACTAACTACCTCACCGTAGACCAGGGATACGACCCCGCAGCCGTGGCCATCCTGGCCTACGCACTCCGCACAGTGGATCCCGGCGCCTCAGTCTTCTTCACCCTTCCGACCGCCGGAACGGGCACTTCCGCGGACGGGCAATCCATTGTGGTGCCCGACTACGCAGGGATCGGGCAAGTGGCCGCGGCGCTGCGGGACGGAACCCTGCCGGAGTATGTGGCTGCCCACGGTTACTGAGGCAGCGCGGGCTACGCGTTTCCACTACTTGGAGGCTGCAAGCGCCTGCCGCCCACCACTCGAAAACTACTTGATCGAATATTTAACTAATCTTGAACAGAAGCTTGGGAAATCCTTGCGCCTTCCTAAAAATCCTGCCGGAAAGTAATGGTTATCGGACAGCAAAGTCCCGGTCTCCCGGGCTTCAAGAAACGGATATCATCATGGGTCTCAACCTGAAAACCACCACCGGTAAAGTCATTGCTTCCCTGGCCCTGGTCGGCACAGCTGCCGGCGTGGCGGGACTCGGAACCTACGGTGCCTTCACCTCCAGCACTTCCGCCAGCAACGCCGTTGCCTCCGGCATCGTGAACATCGCCCTCGGCACCGCAGGCACCACCGGGAACCGGCTCAGCGTCGCCGCTTCCGGCATGGTCCCCGGTGACACCGTGCAGCGCACAGCCACCCTGAGCAACGCCGCCGGAAACCAGGCACTGTCAGCGATCACCCTCACCACCTCGGCCCTGCCCACCTCCTTGCTGGACACCAACACCACCATGGGCCTGCAGGTCGTCGTCGATGCCTGCTCCGTCCCTTGGACCGAGGCCGGCACCGCGCCCGCTTACACCTACACTTGCTCCGGCACCACCACCAGCGTCCTGGCCAGCCGCCCCGTTATCGGCGCCAACATGGCCCTGGCCAACCTGACCTCGGTCACCGCGGGCCAGACCGATGACCTGCGGGTCACGCTGACACTGCCGGCCACGGCTGACAACACCCTCCAGAGCCAGAGCAGCACCATCGCATTCAACTTCACGGGCACGCAGCGCACCGCAACCAACAAGTAGCCCGCACCCAAGCCAGCCCTCCGCCGTCGACCCCCCTGAAAAACGACGGCGGAGGGCCTCCTACATGAACGGAGACCCAGCCATGACCGCATCACTGGTCCGCCACCGGCGGGTCTCCCGGACAGCCACAACAACGACGGCGACACCCGGCTCCGAGAAGCCCGGCACCGACAAGAACCGGGGCATTGGGTCGAGGGTTGTCCAGTTTTTCGTGCGGTTCATCGCTAGCACGGTGATGGTGGCGGCCATCGCGACGTTCCTGTTCCTCGCCGTCGGGCCCCGCATCCTTGGCTACCAGACCAGCACGATGCTCACGGGCTCCATGTCGCCGCTGATCAACCCGGGAGACGTCGTTGTCACTGTTCCCGTCGCGGTCAAAGACCTGAAGGTCGGGGACATCATCACGTACCACATTCCGGTGGAGGACCAGCGTGTGGAGACCCACCGGATCATTGACCTGGCAGTCAACAGCCAAGGCACCGCGACCGTTCGTACCAAGGGCGATGCCAACAACGGCGCCGACCCCTGGACAGCAACGTTGGCTGGTGGCCAGGTTGACCGTCAAGTCTTCACGATTCCCTACCTCGGCAACGCGATCCGTGCTCTTCGTGATCCCATCGTCTTGAAAGTCCTGATGTATGGCGCCCCGGCTGCCTTGGTGGTCATGCTCCTCGTGTCCATTTGGCGGAAAAAGCCTGAAGCTGACGACGCCGCTGTGGACGCCGGCGCTGCTGAACGGGCCCTGCCGGCCTTTGACCGCCGCCCCCTGAAGCGCCTGGCACGGGAGATGAAGAGCAAGGAGGCCGCCGAGAAGTTCGCGGCTGCCTACGCCAGGCTGCTGCCCCAGCGGGTGGACAAGATCAGCCACGCCCTGAGCACCGGCAACAGTGACCTCGCGATGGATGCGGTGCTCAGCCTGAAAACCAGCTCCTCCATGGTGGGGGCGCTCCGGATGGAACAGCACTGCGTCCGCCTGGAACGTGCCCTGGTCATGACCGATCACAGCGCGGCGGTTCAAGCCGGGGAAGAAGTACGGCAGCACCAGCCGCAGTTGGAAAAAGCCCTGGGCGGTCACACCGCCCGACGCGCTGCATGAGATCCTCGAAGAACCGAACCGGGTGCCCTGCCCTTACCGCCTGAAACCGGTAAGAATGGAATGGACCACCGGGCCTGACAGAAAGCCGCTGACCTTGCGTAGAAGCCGGAGCACCGCCGACGTCGCGCAGACGCCTGCGTTCGGCCGAGTCGCCGCGGTTCTGGCAGCGGCTGCCGTACTGGTTTTCGCACCCGGCATCGCCCAAGCTGCTTTCAATTCGTCCGCGGGCGCTTCGCAGCCCGTGTCTTCCGCCACCCTGGCGTCGACCGCCACGGTCAGCGCGAGTTGCCAAGGATCGAACCTCACCATCAGCGTCACAGACTGGGCATTGACGGATCCCCGCTTCCAGGGACAATTCACCGTCACCTCGATCCTCGGGATCGTCGTCTTTACGGGCAGCAGCAATCAAAGCGGCGGCGGAACCTACACCGCGAAAATCGTTCCCCACCTTGGAACCTGGAACTGGTCCGTCCAAAACCAATATGCGGTCCCCGGGACCAGCAACGTCTGGACCGGCACGGCCAAGACGGGCCAATTCACCTGCACCTAAGCGCGCACCGCTACCCCCATTGCTACCCCCGCAGCGAACGCGGGCGCGGATGTCGTACAGCCTCTATATATTGAGAGCATGACCCAGACTTCCGGTTCCGCCCAGCCATCCCACGTCGACGGCCCAACGGCCCCCGTCGCCAAGAAGGTGCCGCACACGCGCGAGCACCACGGCGATGTTTTCGTGGACAACTACGAATGGCTGCGGGACAAGGAATCCTCCGAGGTCGTTGAGCATTTGAAGGCTGAAAACGCCTACCAGGAGGCCGTCACCGCGCACCAGGAACCGCTGCGGGAGGCCATCTTCCAGGAAATCAAGGGACGCACCCAGGAGACGGACCTCTCGGTCCCTAGCCGCAAGGACGATTGGTGGTACTACACCCGCTCCGTTGAGGGCAAGGAGTACGGCATCCTGTGCCGTTTCCGGGCTGCAAACTCGGGCGACGCAGTAGCGGACTGGACTCCGCCGGCGGTGGAACCCGGCGTCGAACTCCAGGGCGAAGAAGTCTTGCTGGACGGCAATGCCGAGGCGGAAGGCAAGCCGTTCTTCTCGATTGGCGGCACCGCCGTGACCCGGGACGGCAACCTCTATGCCTACGCTGTGGACAATTCCGGCGAGGAACGCTTCACGCTCCGCATCAAGGACCTGCGGACGGGCGAACTGCTGCCCGACGTCATCGAGAACATTTTCTACGGTGTGGCCTTCTCCCCCGATGGCACCCGGATCTTCTACACCGTGGTGGACGATTCCTGGCGCCCGTACCAGGTGAAGTCGCACGTCTTGGGCACGCCTGTCAGCGAGGACGAGGTGATCTACCAAGAGGACGACGTCGCCATGTGGCTCGGATTCGAGCTCTCCTCCGACCGGAGGTACCTCGTGTTGAGCATCGGCTGCTCGGAATTCAGCGAGACGCGCCTGCTGCGCTTTGACGACTTCGACGCCGGCCTGTCCACCGTGATTTCCCGCGATGAACGCATCCTCTACGAGGCCGAGCCGTTCCTCCTTGACGGCGCCGATGGACGAAAAGCGGAGACCATCCTCCTGACCCACAACAAAGACGCCATCAACTCGATGGTGTCCATCGCGGACCCGGCCGAGTTCGCCAAGCCCCTGGCCGAGCAGCACTGGCGCACCGTCGTCGAGCATTCCGACGCCGTTCGCGTCAACGGGGCCGGCGTCACCTCGACGCATCTGGTGGTGGCGGTACGGCAGGACACGATCGAACGCGTGCAGGTGCTGCCCCTCGCCGGGCTGGGAACCGCGGCGCAGCTTGCGGCCGTGGAGCCCGCCTTCGACGAGGAGCTGTACACCGCCGGCGTGGCGGGTTCGGACTACGAGGCCCCGGTGATCCGGATCGGCTACACCTCCTTCTTCACGCCGTCGCGGGTGTACGACTTCGTGCTGCCCACCACGGCGCTGCCGCACGGCGAACTGCTGCTGCGGAAGGAAAGCCCGGTGCTGGGCGGCTACACCGCGTCCGACTACGTGGCCACCCGGGAATGGGCGACGGCGGCGGACGGCACGCGCGTCCCGCTGTCCGTGCTGCGGCACGCCTCCCTTACGCAAGACTCAAGCGCTGCAGGCCTGGTCTACGGCTATGGCTCGTACGAGGTCAGCATGGATCCCGGCTTCGGCGTGGCACGTTTGTCCCTCCTCGACCGCGGAATCGTCATGGTGATCGCCCACATCCGCGGCGGCGGCGAGCTCGGCCGGCGCTGGTACGACGACGGCAAGAAACTCAACAAGAAGAACACCTTCACGGACTTCATCGCCGCAACAGACTGGCTTTCACAGTCCGGCTGGGTGGCGCCGGAGCGGATCGCCGCCATGGGTGGCTCCGCAGGCGGCCTGCTGATGGGAGCCGTGGCCAACCTTGCACCGGAAAAGTACGCGGCGATCGTGGCCGCCGTGCCCTTCGTGGACGCGCTCAACACCATCCTGGACCCGGAACTGCCGCTCTCCGCGCTTGAGTGGGAGGAGTGGGGCAATCCCATTACAGATTCCGAGGTGTACGAGTACATGAAGTCCTACACTCCGTACGAGAACGTCCGCGCCGTTCCGTACCCGCGGATCGCTGCTGTCACGTCCTTCAACGACACCCGCGTGTTCTACGTGGAACCCGCCAAGTGGGTCCAAGTGCTGCGCTCGGAGACCACCGGCACGGCGCCGATCGTGATGAAGATCGAGATGGACGGCGGACACGGCGGAGCCTCAGGACGATACGTGCAGTGGCGCGAGCGCGCCTGGGACTATGCCTTCGTCGCGGACTCGCTCGGCACCGTCGAACTCCTGCCCGGGGCAGGGCTCAAGTAACGTTCTCGATAGTAGGCTCTCCAAATGGGGGCCGAACCGGACAGTAGGAGCGTAGCTTGACTAACGACGAATCGGTGCCAAACCGTGCTTTGGTGGCCGACCCTGACCCGGCCCGTCTCGCCGAGACGGTTGCCGCGCTCACCGCGGCGGGGTTCATGGTTCGTTCAGCGCCCGACGCCGGTTCGCTTGCGGCCGCGGTGGAAAGCGAACCGAGCGACGTGCTGGTGGTAGACAACGGCCTCCGCGAGTTCCTCCCCCGGAATGACGCCCCGGTTTTGCTCTTGTTGGATCCCGAGGACGAGCTGGATGTTGCTGCCCTGGAAGCCTGGACCATTGCGGATTTTGCCTACCGGGGCCAGCCGCCCGCCTTTCGGGCACACAGGGCCCTGGTACTGATAGCCCGTGCCGCCGAACGGACGCGCCGCCGTTCCGAAGCCGAGTCGCTGCGGGAAAGCCTGCGGAAAGTGTCCGCGGCGATCCGGTCCACCATTGATCCGGGCCAGATTGCCCGGCATCTGGTGAATGGAATCGGCGAGGCCCTGGGCGCAGAACACGTCTGGTTCACCACGTTCCCGGACACACGTGTGCCGCAAGTGAGCGCCGAATGGAACGCGCCAGGATTGGTACCCGGAGTCCTTCCGGGCGAACTCACCGACGACATCGCCACGTTCGAGCTGGCGGAACGATTGTGGGCAGAAGCGGAGGTGCAGCCGCTGCCGAAAAGGGCTCTCGCGGGTGCGCTGGGTGGTGCGGGTGACTCCGGTGGTGCGGGTGCGCCGTCGGCCTCTGTTGTGGTGCCGGTAGGCGAGGGAGATCTCGTTCTGGGCGTCATCTGGATCGCCCGCCCGGACACGGCGCAGGAATGGACCCGGGCGGAAATAGGCCTGATTCAGCACGTCTCGGGCAACTTGGCGTATGGCCTGATGCAGAGCCACCTGATCGGTGCGCAACAGCAAGTCATGTACAAGCTCCAGGAACTCGACCAGGCCAAGACCGATTTCCTCACCACTGTGAACCACGAACTTCGAACCCCACTGACGTCCATCACGGCCTATCTGGACATGATCCGCGCTGGCGCCGGTGGACCGCTTCCTGCGGGTGTCGGGCGGATGGTCGACGTCATTTCACGGAATGCCGAGCGCCTCCGACGGCTGATCGAAGACATGCTCACCGTCTCGCACCAGGACACTTCCGGCGACCTCCAATTGAGCCGCGTGAATGTGGGCACCCTGCTGAGGCTTGTTGTTTCGACGTTGCAGCCGCTCGCCGACGCCCGTTCACTGTCACTTACCGTGATGCATGCGCCAGGAACCGTGACCGTCCAGGCCGACGAGGCCAAGCTCGAGCAGGTCTTCGCGAACATCATCAGTAACGCGATCAAGTTCACGCCCGACGGCGGCCACGTCGCCGTCAGCAGCGGGATCACCTCGGATCCAGACACAGTTCCCAGCGTGATCGTGCGCGTGGAGGACACCGGCGTCGGGATCCCCGAAACGGAAATCGACCAGGTATTCACACGATTCTTCCGCGCCTCAAACGCGTCCACCGCGGCCATCCCCGGGAGCGGACTTGGCCTGGCGATAGCCCACGACATTGTGGAACGCCATTCCGGCCTGCTCGATGTCAAGTCCGCCCTCGGCGTGGGAACCACGGTTTCAGTCCGGCTCCCCCTGGAAACGGAGAGCTAAAAAGAACACCGCCCCTGGGCGGTGGCCCGAGGCGGTGCGTGGAACTTTCTTGTCCGTCCGCCCAAGTAGCTGGCAGTAGATGCCGTTATGAGGCTTCTAAACGGCATCTAATGCGAGCTAGTTGGGCCACCAACCGATTTGCGCGTAGTGGACAGGGTCGGTCACAACAGGGACGGTGGTAACCGTCGTTACTGTGGTGCTCGTGGTGTCGTGCTTCGGGGCGGCATTGGCAGGAGTGACAAATCCGCCAATAGCGAGCAGGCCCGTCATGAGAAGTGTTGCGGCGAATTTTTTCATGCATTGCTCCTTTGAGCCGTAAAAATCCGAAAGGTGACTTTCTCAGCGTAAAGAGCGTTGTTAAAGGTTCCCTTAAGATCAGCTCAGTTTTCCGAAGTCTTTGCCGCTAGGCGGTAACCGACGCCACGCACAGTTTCCACCCACCGCGGCGACTGCGCCGAATCGCCGAGCTTCCGCCGCAGATTGGCGATGTGTACCTGGATTGCGCGCTCTTCGGACTCGCTGACGTAGCCTCCGGTTTCGTACTCCCTGGCGTGGAGCCAGCGGGCGAGCCCCGTGGTGCTTCGGACTACGCGTCCTGCCTCCATGAGGGCCTGAAGGAGGTCGAACTCGGTGCGGGTCAGTTGCACCTCTTCGGTACCCACCCGGGTGGTCCGCGTGGCCACGTCCAGGTAAAGGCCGTTGTGTTCCAGGCCTGATGGCTCGGTCCCCGGCAGCACGGGCGTGGGTGCGGTTGGTGCGTTCAGAGCCGGAGCCGGCGACAGCTCCGCCGTCGTGCTCCCTCCGGAACTGCTCAAAAGCTTGCTGCCGCGCGGCCGGCGGAGGAGCGTCTCAACCCGGGCCAGGAGCTCGCGGGGGCGGAAGGGCTTGGTGACAAAGTCGTCCGCGCCGACGGCCAGCCCTTGAAGTGTGTCCACCTCGCGCGCGCGGGCCGTGAGCATGATGATGTAGGCGTCACTGAACTCCCGGACGCGGCGGGTGACCTCGATCCCATCAATGTCGGGCAGGCCGAGGTCCAAGGTAATCACGTCCGGGTTGTGAAGGCGGACTGCATCGACGCCATCAAGACCGTTCCCGGCCGCGTAAACCTCTAGGCCTGATGCTTCGAGAACGGCATGGACCACCTCACGAATGTCATCGTCATCCTCGATTACTACAGCCACGCCCGGTGCGCCCACGTCAAGATCCCCATCTCTTATGCTCAGCCCACCTTAACACCAGCAGCGCCTGCTACCCTCGCGCATTTCAGCGTAAGTCCGTTTCCCCTTGAAGCCGCGGCTATTTCCGGGCGCGCCACTCAGCTGATCTGGAGCTCGCGCCTCACGAACGCGATAAGCAGGCTCCGCGATGTTTCCACCGGCAGGGATGAACCTCGTGCATAGCATTGGACGGCGAGGCCATCCACCATGGCGGCAGTTTCAATGGCGAAGCTCCGGGGATCGTCGCAGACGAAAGATCCCTCGCTGACGCCACGTTCGGTAATCTCGCGCAGCGCGCTGCGCCAGCCGTCGTAGTGTTCGCTCATCCAGCGCCCGTAGGCTTCGTCCCTGGCCGCAGCGGACCAGAAGTCGAACCAGATCAGCCAATGCCGGCGGGAGTTCGCGTCGGAGCCGAACATTCCCTCCAGGAAATACAACAGTTCCTTGGTGGGGTCGCCGGACCCCCTGGCGCTCTCCTGGAGCGGAACGTAGAAGTCCGCGGTTTCTGCCTTGACTACTTCCATCAGGACTTCGTCGAGACTCTTGAAATGGTAGGTGATGGTCCCGGGTGACACTCCGCATGCCTTTGAAATGTCGCGGATAAGGACATTGAACAACCCCTTGTCCGCGATCAGGTCCCGTGCGGCGTCAACCACCAGCTGACGCCGCACTTCAGTAGGGTGCCGCTGCCGTTCGCCGACAGTCTTGGCGCGGGGCCGCTCTTCGTGGTCCTTGGCGGTAGTTGTCATGTCGCTCGTCCTCGTTTCCCCTGGTCAGGCCGATGTCCGACTGATGCGCTTCTCAAAAGTCTTTTCAAAGAATAGTTGCTCGTCCTTGAACGTCTTGACTTCGTTGTGCAGCACATAGTGGTCCTTGCTGGCGGTGACCGTAGCGTGGGTTTCGATCCTAACTCCCCAGTCCTCGCGCTGCAGGGAGACGTTCCACATGGACTCAGCCCGCGCCGTCAGGGGATCGTTTCCCGAGATCGAATACCGTTCGAGGGCTTCTTCGCCAAAGTTCAGGCCGTCCGGGTAGATCCGGTTGCCGCCGTAGTTCGGGTCCACTGTCAAGGTCCAGGACTCCGATTGCGGCTCGTACCTGACCTCACGTTCGGGGCGGGCGGCCAGCGCAGGTCCGGGCCTGATGTCCAAACCAGGGGCTTGCTCAGCCTCTTCGAAGGCGACATCGCGCCTTCCAATGGCGGCAGGATCAAGGTCGTCGAGCTCCAATACGCTCTGCCCGGCATCAACAGTCACAAAACCTTGTTCGCCGTGCGGCCAGATCCAGGGCCAATACGTCGTGGCCAATGCGAGCCGGAGCCTGTGCCCGGCCGGAATCTGCCACGACATGGAGGTGAACTCGATCTCGGCGTCCACGAATTGACCTGGAACGAGCTCCTCCGCCTTGTCCATCCCGTTGCGTCTTGCCAGGTTGATGGCCCCGCGGGTGATCAGCGTGGACGATCCGTCCGGCCCAACATCGCAGAGCCGGGCAATCACATTGGCCCGGGGCGTGCTGCTGTTGACCCGCAGCTTCAGACGGGCGTAGCCAAACAGGTTGATGTCCGCCGCGAGGACCGGCGTCTCGAATACCACCGAGCGCCCATCCTCGGCGCGCTGGTCCGGCGGCAGATCGGACAGATTCCCGAAGGGGAACCACCGGGCAGCGTCCACGCCGTTGTGTTGCGGTGTGTCGACGACGGCCATCCCGGCGGCG
Source organism: Arthrobacter sp. B2a2-09 (assembly GCF_027587375.1). Lineage (GTDB taxonomy): Bacteria > Actinomycetota > Actinomycetes > Actinomycetales > Micrococcaceae > Arthrobacter. The sequence goes on along the minus strand of NZ_JAMXIC010000025.1, from coordinate 37,109 downwards.
TCCGTTGCCAAGCTGCGCAAATCTGAACTTAGCTTGAAGCGCCGCTGCCCGACGTCGGCGGACGGCCAGCCGTCCAGTCCCACCCAGGTGCCCGCCCGCTCGGGGTAATGGGTGGCCGGGCGTACGGAATCCTGGTGATAGGCGCGCAGCGCGGGTTCGGCCATGACCTCCGTTTCGATGCCTTTGAGCCAGTAGTCCCACCAACGCAAGGTCTCCTGCAGGAAGCCAATGGTAGGACCGGGTGTGCGCTGGATGTCCGGATACTGGTGCGACCATGGGCCAATCAGCCCTTGCGCGGGGGCGTCAAGATGCTCCAACAACCGAAAAACGGTGTTGCGGTAGGGATCGGCCCAGCCTCCGACGGCCAAAACAGCAGCGGTGATCTTGGAGTAGTCCTCGCAGACCGAACCGTGACGCCAGTAGTCATCGCGTTCTTGGTGGTCCATCCAAATTTCGGAGAAAGGCTGGAGGGCTTCCAGGCGTTCCTTCCACATGGTTTCCCAAGCGTCGCCAACCCGCCAGGGCGCGGGCGGGCGGCACTGGAACGCGAGCATGGTTCCAGCCCAGGAAGTCATGTCGATGCCCAGCATCGCACCGCCGAAATAGTGCACGTCGTCGGCGTACCGGTCGTCCGTGGAGCAGACCGTGACAATAGCTTTAAGCGCCTCCGGCTGCTCCGCGGCGAGCTGCAAGGCATTGAATCCGCCCCAGGAGATTCCGAACATTCCCACTTTGCCGGTACACCAGGGCTGGGCGGCCAGCCACTCGATGACCTCAACGCCGTCTGCTTGTTCCTGGGGGTGGTACTCGTCAAGCATGACGCCTTCGGAATCTCCGCAGCCGCGCATGTCCACACGGACCGAGGCGTAGCCATGGCCCGCGTACCACGGGTGGCGCTGCGCATCACGCGGTGCCGTCCAGTCCCCGCGCCGGTAGGGCAAGTACTCCAACAGTGCAGGCACTGGCCGTGAGGCCGCGCCTTCGGGAAGCCAGATTGTGGCAGCCAACTGGACGCCGTCGCTCATCGGAATGAGGACGTGTTCCATGACGGTGACGGAGTGGGGGAAGTCCGTGCGGATCTTCACGGGCATTTCCTTTCTAGGGTGCGTGCAGCGCTAGAGGGCAGCGGGTGCCTGGCGGAGGTCTGCCACGTCAGCGTGGCATTTGATATGGTGCGTGTCCGAAACCTGGATGGCGGGCGGGACCACCGTGCGGCAAACGTCGCGGACAATCGGACACCGGCTGGCAAAGGGGCATCCAAGCTCGGGCGGGGCGTCAGGGATTTCGTCCCGGACTCCTTGCGCCTTGGCCTCATGGTCATCGCCGAGTTCGATCACCGAGTCCAGCAGGAGCCGGGTGTATGGATGGGACGTGTTGGAGAAGATCTCCTCCACTGTGCCGTCCTCGACGATGCGTCCGAGGTACAGGACCACTACACGGTCCGCTACTGACCGGACGACGGCGAGGTCATGGGTGATGAAAAGGAAGCCGATGTCCTTGTCCCGGCTCAGGGTGTCCATCAGGCGCAGGATGGAAGATTGCACCGAGACGTCAAGCGCTGACACAACTTCGTCCGCTAGCACGAGGGACGGGCCAGCGGCGATGGCCCGGGCGATGCCGACTCGCTGGCGTTGCCCACCCGAAAGCTGGCCGGGCAGCCGCTGCGCGAAGCTGGCCGGGAGCTCCACTTCTTCCAACGCCCGCTCCACGGTGGATCCTTTGACGCCGAAAAGCTTCAACGGCCGCGCGATAGCCGTCCGGACCGAATGCCTTGGATTCAGCGAAGTATCGGCATTTTGGAAGATCAACTGCACGGCTTGGCGGAGACTCTTGGGGCGGCTGGATACGGTCCCGGCCAGATTGCCGCTACCCCTCAGGCCGTTTGCAGGCTCGTCCCCGGACCCCGCGAGGGACATCCGTCCCCCTTCGCTCTTCTGCAAGCCCGCAATGGCGTTGGCGATGGTGGACTTTCCGGAACCGGATTCGCCCACGAGCGCCACAATCTCGCCGGCGTTAACCTCAAAACTGACATCCTGCACCGTGGGACCCGTGCCGGGAACTGGCTTCTTGCGGTAGTCGATTGTCAGGTCCCGGACGCTCAGCACGGGCTTGGCCTCCCTTGGCGGAGTCCGGATGTACAACTGCACAGCGCCTTCCCGCACGGTCCCGGCGTCGATGACTGCCTGGTCCATTCCAGGAGGGATGCCGGGGGTGTCGATCCGCGGCACGCTGTCGATCAGGCCGCGCGTGTAAGCATGCTGCGGCTTCGCGAGGACGCTTCGAGTCAGGCCGGATTCCACCACCGCGCCCTTGCGGAGCAGGGCAATGTCTGTGCACATCTTGTCAATGACGCCCAAGTCATGGCTGACCATCACCATGGACATGCCCAGCGTCTGCTGTAGCTCCGCGAGAAGGTCAAGGATGGCGGCCTGCGTGACCACGTCCAGTCCAGTAGTCGGTTCATCAAGGACCAGGAGGGACGGATTGGCGGCGAGCGCCATGGCAATCCCGATGCGCTGTTGTTGTCCGCCGGAAAACTGGTGCGGGTACCTGTCCAGCCCCGGCCCCGGGTTGGGAAGCCTGACCAACCGGAGCAATTCCTCGGCGCGGGCCCGCTGTGCGGCCTTGTTTCCCTTGAGGTGGTGAAGGACTTCGGCGATCTGCTCTCCGATCTTCATGGTGGGAGTCAGCGCGTTTCCGGCATTCTGCGGGACCATCGCAACCTCAGACATGCGAAGGCGGCGCAGCTCCCGCGGGGCAAGTGCAAAGACGTCCTGACCCGCCACCTGCACGGACCCGTTGGACACGAAGGACGTGCTCCGCAGGGAGCCCAGCAAGGCACCGGCCAGCGTAGACTTCCCGGAACCCGACTCCCCCACCAGGCCTAGAACGTGGCCGCGCCGCAGCTGCAAGGTCACGTCCTTGAGGACGTCCACTTGGCGGTTTCCCGAGCGGTAGGAAACGCTGAGGTTCTCGATCCGGACGATGTCCGTTCCGTTGACCGCGGTTGCTTCATATGTGGTGTCGGCTGCATCTAGTGTCACTAGCCCAGCACCTCCTTCATTCGGTCGATGCCGAAGCTCTTCGCAAGCCCATCGGCCGCAAGGTTGAGTCCAACAATCAAGGACGCGAGCGCCGCAATGGGCGACAACGTGGCCAGTGGCACAACAGCCATCAGGTTCCGGTTCTCGGCCACCATGAGGCCCCAGTCCGGCGTCGGCGGGCTGGCGCCGAAGCCCAGGAAGGACAGCGAGCTGATAAGCAGCACCACCCAGGAGGCCCGCATGGCGAATTCCACCAAGATGATGTCCAAGACATTGGGGAAGACTTCCCGGAAGAGAATGGAGAACATCCCCTCGCCCCGCGCCTTGGCGGCGGTGATGAAGTCCTTGGGCATCACGTCCATTGCTGCGGCCCGGACAATACGGGTCACCCCGCCCGTATAGACCACCACAACGGCCAAAATGATCACCCAAGGGCCCGTACCGAAGATGGTCACAACCACCAACATCGACAGGATTGCCGGTACCGCCAGCACCGAATCCAACACCCTGGTGATGATGTCATCCACAATGCCGCCACGGTACGCTGCGATGCCCGCGATGACGGATCCCAGCAAAACCGTCAGCCCGGTGGCAGTGAAACTGATGGCCAATGCGTACTGGCCACCAAACAAGGTTCGCGTCAGGGTATCCCGGCCGAGAGCATCCGTGCCTAGCAAGTGAGCGCCGGAGCTCTCTTGCAGGGCGCTCATCGCGTCCGTGGCGATCGGATCATAGGAAGTCAACACCGGGGCCAGGACCGCCACCACGATATTCACTATCACCAAGGCAAAACCGAAAGTGGCCGCCCGGGACTTGAGGATGGACCGGACCACTCGTCCAAAGCTGCCTGGGGACTTGGGGGCCGGTCCCGTGGGTGCCGCGTCCTTGGGTGCCGGGGCCGTCGTCATTGCGCTCATTTGCTGCTCCGTGTCATTTGCTGCTCTGTGTCATTTGCTGCTCCGTGTCATTTGCTGTTCCTCGGGTATCGCAGCCGTGGATTCAGCAGGAACGCTGCAAAGTCCGCCAGCAGGTTGCACACCACATATGTCAACGCGCTCATCACCGTGATGAGCAAGATGGTGGGAAGGTCACGCGTCTGGACAGATCTGATCATCAGGGTGCCGATTCCCGGATAGTTGAAAATGCTTTCCACAACCACCACACCGCCGACCAGCCAAGCTATGTTCATGGCGATCACGTTCAGGGTGGGCAACATGGCGCTGGGCAGCAGGTGCTTGAAGACCACCCGGGAAGTCGAGTTGCCTTTCAAGATCGCTGTGCGGACAAACTCGCTGTCCATCACGTCGATCACCGAGGTGCGCATCATCCGGATGATGTACGCCGCAAGAACGCAAATCAGCGCCCCGGCAGGTAGCCAGACCGAGGGTAGAAGATCCGCGAGGGAGGCATTCTGCCCTGCAATCACCACTGCCGGGAAAATCGGGATGTAGATGGAGAAGAGGAGCACCAGCACGGTGGCCACCACAAACTCCGGAACGCTCATCCCTACGAGCGCCAGAGTGGAAATCGAGATGTCCGGCCACCGGTCGCGGGTCAGGCCGGCAACAAGGCCCAACACAAGGGAGAGCAGGATGCCGATCACGATGGTGATGCCGGCCAGGAGGGACGTGTTCACCAAGGCGGAGCCCACTTCTCCAGCGACGCTGCCGCCGCCGACGAGGGAGTTGCCGAAGTCGCCGTGCAACGCCTTGCCGAGCCAAGTGAAGAAACGCGAGACAGGCGGCTCATCCAACCCGAGTTGTTGCCGCATAGTCGCCACGGCCGACGGCGTGGCGTTCTGGCCCAGCAGCTGGGTGGCCGCGTCTCCCGGTAGGGACTGGATGGCACTGAAAACCAGTACCGTGGCCAGCAGCACCGTGAAGACGGACCAGCCCAACCGCTTGGCGAAAAACGTGACCATTATGCACGCAGCCCGATGTTGATGTAGTCGAATTCGAAGCCGTGCTCGCTGTAGTTGACTACCTGCTTGCTCAGCCCGGTGATCCGGTCGGAGAAGAACGGAGTCAGGGAGCCGCCGTCGTCGATCAGGATCTTCTGCGCATCCTGGTAGAGCGTCTTCCGCTTGGCCGCGTCCACGGTGGCCCGGGCCGCATCCAAAGTCTGGTCGAACGTGGCATTCGAGTAGGCCGTCTCGTTGTACGAAGAACCAGTACGGAAGATCTGGTTCAGCAACTGGTCGATGGGGCGGCCCGTGTACCAGTAGGTGGTCATCAGCGGCTTCTTCATCCAGACGTCGGTGAAGTAGGAGTCCGCGGGAGAGTTGGTCACCGCCAAGTTGATGTTGGCGGCCTTCATTGAACTCTGCAAGGCCAGCGCGAGTGGGGACAGCACGGGATCGTAGCTGGAGGTGTAGATGGGCACATCAAAGTGGTCAAAGCCCTTTGCCTTCAGCAGGGACTTCGACTTATCCGGGTCGTAGCCCAGGCCATAGTCGAGGTAGTAGGCCTCGGTGGGCGGCACGGGATTGTTGTGCGCGACGGTTCCATTGCCCTGCACCGCCAGTTTGAATACTTCGTCCGGGTTGTACGCATGCGCGAAAGCGCGGCGGATATCCGGGTCTTTGAATTCCGGGCTGGTGTTGAGCATGGGTACCGGATACCACTGGGCGTTCTTCACACTGGTGACCGTTGCAACCGAAGAGGCCGAAACCGTCTTGGCGGTGGCGAAGTCGAGGTTGGTCTGGGCCACGAGGTCAACCTGCCCTGCCAGCAAGGCGTTCACCCGAGCCTGGGTGTCGGCGATGGAGGAGAACTCAATCCCGTCCAATGCTGGTTTGTCGCCGAAGTAGTTGGGATTGCGCACGATGGAACCGGGGCCTGCTGCCGTGAAACTCTTCAGTTTGAACGGACCGGTGCCGATGCCGCTGGCACCGATGGTGGCTGCGGAACCGGCCGGGATGATGTAGCAGTTGTATCCGGTCAGCAAGCTGGCGAATTCGGCGTTCGGAGACTTCAGGGCAAAAACCACGGTTGTGGCATCCGGGGCCTTGATGGAGTTGCCATCGACAAAGGGGGAAAGCACTCCGGCCTGCGGAGATTTGGTGGCCGGATCCAGGATGTGCTGAATCGAGAAAATGACGTCCTGGGCGGTGAACGGCTTCCCGTCGTGCCAGGTCACGCCCTTGCGCAGGACAAAAGTCCAGCTCATCGCATCTGCGGACAATGTCCACGACTCGGCCAGGTCCGGAACGAGCTCACCCTTGGCCGAAAGCTTGACCAAGCGGTTGTAAAGGGCGCCCAGGTATTCATAAGCGGACAAAGAACTGGCAGGGTCCAACGTTTCGGCCTTCGACGCCGGCGGCCGGGCGATGCGCAACGTCCCGCCCTGGCGAGCAGCGCCGGTCGCGGCACCCGTGGTCGACGACGACGGGCTGACCCCGCAGGCTGCGAGGACCGCCGGGGCCAGCAACAGGGCCGAACCGGCGAGAAGGGTGCGCCGGGACAGCCACCCTGTTGGTGCTTCGATCCGTGAATCCATGGTGCCGAATCCTTATCTTTATTTCTTCCGCGAACGATCTAATTCATGTACTGTACGAATAAATCGTCTGAGAGAGCAATAGTTCTCCGAATAATTTAACCGCCCTGAAACAAAGGGCCATTTCACCGGGAAGGCCCCAATTGTGACCGGATGGTACCGAAGACCAGATGTGCTGATGGTGCTGTCTTCCGCGCCCACATACGTGGCTACCCGCGAGGCCCTGAAAGTGGTGGACCCGCAAGACCTGACGCCGCTGCGCTACTTGGGTGCCGCCGTCGTGCTTGGCTTGGTCCTACTGGTCCGGCGGCAGCGACCTACCCTGCGGGGTCGTGACATTCCGAGGATGCTGGTCGCGGGATTACTGGGATATGCCGGCTTCGGCCTACTCCTGAACCTGGGGCAGACGACCGTTCCAGCCGGAACAACAAGCCTCCTGCTGAATATCTCGCCCGTTTTCGCGTTCGTCCTCGGCCATCTCATGCTGCGGGAGAGAACGTCCAGCCTGGGCTACTGGGGGATGCTGATTGCCGTAGCAGGCGTCGTAGTCATTACGCTGGGCGATTCCGTGGCCGTCGGCTTCAACGGCGACGCCCTGTACATCGTGGCAGCCGCACTTCTCCTGTCGGCATTCCTGATCGTCCAACAACCCCTGCTGGCACGCGTCCCTCCGCTCGAGGTGGTCTTCTGGGGATCCCTCATCGGCGGAGTGGCCACGCTGCCGACCGCCCGGTTCGCAGTGGCACCGGCGGAGTTCACGTGGACCGCCTGGCTGGCATTGGCCTTGCTCGTGGTGATCTGCACGGTGGTGGCCTACGGTTTCTGGAATGTCTCCCTGTCGAGGACCAGCGTGGCAGAGGGCGGTTCGCTCCTATACGTCGTGCCGGTGCTGTCCCTCCTGCTCGGGTGGATTTTGCTGGGCGAAGTCCCCAGTATCGCGTCCCTCATCGGAGGCGCGGCCGCATTGGCCGGCGTCATCTTGCTCTCCCGGGCAACTGCATCCATCGCACCCGAAAAAGAACTGGAGCCCGCACCATGACTGTCCCCCAATTCGAGGAGGAATACGTCGAAATTCCCCTCCCTGCGGCCGCCTCCGCTAAGCTCGCCGACATCGCCGCCTCCGTCACGGCGGACGTGGGGGCATTGCTGACAACCATCTCCTTCTGGCGTCCTGCGACTGGGGACTTGGTCCGGGTGTTTTCCAGCATGCCGGGGCTCTACCGGGTGGGTGGGATCTCAAGCGAACTGGGTGAAGACTGGCTCCAACACTGCGTCGTACGCCAGGAATCATTCCTCGCTTCGGACCAGGGAGCCATCGATTCGGATGCGTTCGAACACCAGGATGTCCTTGGCGCCCTCAATCTCGGCGCAGCTATCAACGCAGTGATCGTCGACGACGGCCGATTCCTCGGCTGTCTCAACCTGCTGGACGTCGCGGGGGCTTACTCCGAGTCGTCGGTGCGACGCGCCGAGGCTTACGCCGCGCGGCTCGCGGAGACTCTACGCAGCCTCTGAACTTCACGTCTGAACTCCACGTCCGGGGGCTATTTCCGGGCGCGCCACTCGGAGTCGAGCATGGCGTAGATGACTTCGGTGGACCATTGGCCCTTGTAATGCCAGTTGTCCACGAGGACTGCTTCGCGGCGCATCCCAAGCCGCTCGCACAATCCCGACGACGAGGTGTTCAGGGCATCCAGCTTGGCGTCGATCCGGTGGAACATGAGGGTCTCGAAGCCCAGGCGGAGCACGGCCTCGGCCGCCTCGGCCGCGTAGCCCTGGCCCCGGCTTTCCGGAGCCAGGATCCAGCCGATTTCGGCCTGCCCCGTGCCCGGCAGCCACTTGAGCACAACTTCGCCAAGCAGCCCCGGCGAGTCCGCGCGCTCAATGGCAAGGCACACCCAGTCGCCCTCTTGCTGGAAGGTGAAGTTGGCGTAGCGGCCCAGCGCTTCCATGGACTGAGTGAGGGTCAATTCCTGCCGGAGTAGGAATCGCGCGGTCCCGGGCAGGGACTGGTAGGCGTGGAATCGTTCCAGGTCGGTGGCCTCGAATCTGCGAAGCACAAGCCTGGGAGTCCGGATGGGCAGTTCGATAAGCGGCATGCATCGAGGCTACTACGGGGTCCGGATCCGTCCCGCCGAGCGGTCGCCTCTTGACAGTTCAAGCAAACTGGGATTACCTAATGAACATTCGGTAAATAAAGCTGGAGGCAATGACGCATGGTTGAGACCACCCTTTCTGGCGCAGCGCAGCACCAGATCCTCAAGAACGACCCCGCCTCGGAGTGGATGGGCCTCAAGGTGCTCAAGATCGACGACGGCCACGCCACCGTCCAGATGACCCTCCGCCAGGAAATGCTCAACGGCTTCGGGATGGCCCACGGCGGAATGATCTTCGCCTTCGCGGATTCAGCGTTTGCCCTCGCCTGCAACCCGGCCGTCCTGCCGCCGTCGGACGCTGACACCATAACTGTCGCCGCCGGCGTCGACATCAACTTCCTCAAGCCGGCCTATCAAGGCCAGGTGATCACCGCCGTCGCGAACCGTCGCGCCAACAACGGACGCAGCGGCCTGTACGACATCCAGATCTTCGCGGCGGACCCAAGCGAACCGGCCGCCGTCGGGTCGCCCGGGGATCCGGGCAGCTACGGCGAGCTCATCGCCGAGTTCCGTGGCCGCAGCCGCACCATTTCCAAGAAGTAGGAAGACTATGACACAGAACACCGTCGCCGCTCCTGACGCACCGCTTAACACCGCACAGCTAGATCGCGAAGAAACCATCTCCCGCGACGAGCTCGAGGCCCTGCAGCTCAGCCGCCTCCAGCACACCGTGGCGTATGCCTACGATCGCGTGCCGCTGTACAAGCGCAAGTTCGACGATGCCGGCGTCCACCCCACGGATCTCCGCGAACTGTCCGATCTCGGCAAGTTCCCGTACACCACCAAGGAAGACCTCCGCCAGGAATACCCCTTCGGCATGTTCGCCGTGCCGCAGAACGAAGTAGCCCGCATCCACGCGAGCTCCGGCACCACAGGCCGGCCGACCGTCGTCGGGTACACCAAAAACGACCTCGCCAACTGGGCCACCCTGGTGGCCCGCTCGCTCCGTGCCTCCGGAGTCCGCCCGGGCATGAAGGTCCACAACGCCTACGGCTACGGCCTGTTCACCGGCGGCCTGGGTGCCCACGCGGGTGCCGAAGCGCTCGGCTGTACCGTCATCCCGATGTCCGGCGGCCAGACCGAACGCCAGATCCAGCTGATCCAGGACTTCAAGCCGGACGCGATCCTGGCAACCCCCACGTACTTGCTCACCATCGCCGACGCGATGACGCACATGGGTGTGGATCCGGCGTCGACCTCGCTCAAGTACGCCGTGCTCGGAGCCGAACCGTGGACCGAGGAAATGCGGCACGAGCTCGAGACCACCATGAACATCAAGGCCTGCGACATCTACGGGCTCTCCGAGGTCATGGGCCCGGGCGTCGCCGGCGAGGCCGTGGAGACCCAGGACGGTTGCCACATCTGGGAAGACCACTTCCGCCCGGAAATCATCGACCCGTTCGACCCCTCCCGCGGGGAAAGCGCCGTGCTGGCCGACGGCGAACCGGGCGAACTCGTCTTCACCTCGCTCACCAAGGAAGCCCTGCCGATCATCCGGTACCGCACCAAGGACCTCACCCGCCTGCTGCCCGGCACCGCCCGTCCCGCGCACCGCCGCATGGGCCGCATCACCGGCCGCAGCGACGACATGATCATCCTGCGCGGCGTGAACCTCTTCCCCTCGCAGATCGAGGAAATCGCCCTGCGCATCCCCGAGCTCAGCCCGCACTTCCAGCTCGAGCTCACCCGCCCCGCGGGCAAGCGCATGGATTCGCTGACGGTCAAGATTGAGCGCCGCGAGAACGTCTCGGTCGAGGCGGGCACGACGGCGGCACACGCCTTACGCGAGCAGATCAAGATCCACGTGGGTTCTTCGTGCGTTGTGGACGTCGTGGAGCCGGGTTCGCTCGAGCGTTCCAACGGCAAACTGCGCCGCGTCTACGACATGCGACCCAAGAGGTAACGTGGCCGGGCGGGTGCACGAATCAACCGACCGTTCATGAGAAAATGGCCAGCATGCCTAGTGAAACAGTGACCAAGCGGGGACGCCCCGGATACGACCAGCAATCAGTGCTGCTCATCGCCGTCGACGTCTTCAACCGCCACGGTTACGACGCCACGTCCATGGGCATTTTGGCCGAAAACCTCGGGATCTCAAAGTCGGCCATCTACCACCATGTGCCTTCAAAGGGTGACCTCCTGAAGCTCGCCCTGGAGCACGCACTGGGTGGGCTCGAGGCCATCCTGGAACAGCCCGAGGCTTTGTCCGGTCCTGCTGATTCGCGGCTTGAGTATGTCCTGCGGCAGACCATCGCCGTGCTGGTGGACCGGCTGCCGTTCGTCACGCTGCTCCTGCGGCTCCGCGGCAACACCGACATCGAGCGCGATGCCCTGGAACGGCGTCGTGCCTTCGATCACAAGGTGGCCGCGCTGATCTCGGCCGCCCGTGAAGAGGGCACGCTGCGCCAGGACATCGACCCCCGCACCGTGACCCGGCTCCTGTTCGGGACCATCAACTCGATCGTCGAGTGGTACAAACCGGGCGGCTCACTCTCCCCGCAGCGCCTCGCCGACGACGTCATCACCATGGCGTTCGACGGCCTCCACGCCTCGACGTAGACGCTCGCTCACATATATGGCCCTTCCCCCCGACGCTCGCTCACATATATCGCCAATTGGCAGAACGCTCGCTCACATATATGGCCGTTCCCCCCGACGCTCGCTCACATATATCGCCAATTGGCAGAACGCTCGCTCACATAAAAGTGAGAGAGCGTTCTGTGTGGTGTTCGTGAGTGCTTTCCAGCCGGTCAGAGCTGGTATTCGGCCTGGATCCCCAAGCTTTCATGGACGCAGAGGACGTTGTTTTCCGTGTCCATGAACCAGGCGCAACGATCGGCGTCGGTAGTACAAATGTGGTGTTCGGTCTTGAGGTCCGGGAGGTCGTAATCCCGGAATTCGACGCCGCTCGCCTCCATTTCGTCGACTGTCCGCTCGATGTTACTGACTTCAAAGGAAAGGGCAGTGTGCGATGAGTGCATGCCGTCCTTGATGGGCATCAACTGCAGCATGGGGCCGCCTTCGGTGCCAAACAAATCATTTCCATCCCATGTCATGCCGCGATGAGGGAGGCCGAGTTTCTCTGCATAAAAGCTGCGGGCTCGGGCTACGTCGTCGACGGGCAAGACGGTTGTGGCTGTTCTGAGTGCTAGGTTCACTTCGCCACCTCCTACGCAAAAAATCTTACGCCGGGCGCGGTCGGAAAGACCTTGTGAGCGAGCGTTGGCGTAGATCGCGCTGTCAGGGCGATAGCCTCGGCCTACTATGTGCACAGCCCCCTCGCAGGGGAACAACTCCGGGACCTTCCCTCAACGGGTGATGGGTACACCTCAGGAGGCCCGAGTTCTGGACATCACGGGACGGGAAGAGATCCCGGACGAGCCTGGCGCCGCCGCCCTCTCACTCATGATCAATTCGACCGGCGCGGTGTGCCTGCATTTGAAGCCGCTCATGACGGTTGAGGATCTCGACGAAGCTGCCAAGAAGACCCCGGCATACCGCGCCCCCGGGCAATAGATCCAACCACTGGGCCAGAGGTATTCATCCCGCCCAGACTTCGTCCTCAGACACGGAACGCTCCCCATCGATGGGGAGCGTTCCGCTCATGCAGTGCATAAGTGAGCGAGCGTCCGGCCAAACACTGGCATAAGTGAGCGAGCGTCCGCAGGAAACCCTACATAAGTGAGCGAGCGTCCGCAGGAAACCCGACATAAGTGAGCGAGCGTCGGGTTACTTCTCCACGAGGGTCAGGACGTCGTAGGTGGCTACGATTTCGTCGTTCTGGTTGGTCAGCACGGCGTCCCAGGATACTTCGCCGTATTCGTCGGTCTCTCGCGGGGTGATCTTCTTGGCGGTCAGCGTGACCCGGATCGAATCCCCCGCGGCCACGGGTGTGATAAAGCGCAGGTTCTCCAGGCCGTAGTTGGCCAGGACGGGACCCGGAGCGGGTTCCACGAACAGCCCGGCGGCCCAGCTGAGCAGCAGGTACCCGTGTGCTACGATTCCCGGGAAGAACGGGTTGGCTTCGGCCGCTTCCTGGTTGGTGTGGGCGTAGAAGGTGTCGCCGGTGGAGTTGGCGAAGGCGGTGATGTCGTCCAGGGTGACCTGCCGCAGTTCGGATCGCACGGCGTCGCCGATCCGCAAGGTCGCAAGCGACTTCCGGAACGGGTGCGCGCCTTCCGTCTCCACCGTGAAGTTGCGGTCCGCGCCAGTGTGCCAGACGCCAGTCACAGCAGTGAGCATGTTCGGCGAGCCCTGGATGGCGGTGCGCTGCATGTGGTGCATGACGGAGCGGATGCCACCGAGCTCTTCGCCACCACCGGCGCGGCCCGGTCCACCGTGAACCAAGTGCGGGACGGGCGAACCGTGGCCGGTCGACGAACGGGCGTCCTCGCGGTTGAGCATGAGGACACGGCCATGGTGCGCCGCGATTCCGGTCACCAATTCGCGGGCAACAGCAGGATCGTTGGTGCAAACGGAGGCCACCAGGGAGCCGCCACCGCGGGCGGCAAGGCGGACGGCGTCGTCGAGGTCCGAGTACCCGATCACCGACGACACCGGACCGAAGGCCTCGAGCGAGTGGACAGCTTCCGAGTCCACGTCAGCCCAGCTCAGGACGACGGGCGACATGAACGCGCCGCCCTCCACGACACCCACGGTTCCGTCGAGCGAGGTGACCGACGGCGAATCGAGCGTCCCGTACGCAAGCTCGCCACCGGCGTCGAGCATTGACTGCACTGCGGCGCGAACGTCGGCGAGCTGCTCGAGCGACGCGAGGGCGCCCATCGTAACGCCCTCAGCGCGGGGGTCACCGACCACGACGCGCTCGTCCACCCGCGCGCCGATGGCGGAGACGACGTCGGACACCAGGGTCTGGGGCACGATGGTGCGGCGGATCGAGGTGCACTTCTGGCCGGCCTTGACGGTCATTTCGGTGACGACCGACTTGATGAAAGCGTCGAACTCGGGGGTGCCAGGCACGGCGTCGGGTCCCAGGATAGCGGCGTTGAGGGAGTCGGTTTCGGAGGTGAACCGGACGCCGCCCTGGACTACGTTGACGTGGGACTTCAGCGAGTTGGCGGTGGAGGCGGAGCCGGTGAATGCGAGAATGTCGCGGTAGTCAAGGTGGTCCAGCAGGGTGCGGGCGGATCCCGAGATGAGCTGCAGCGAGCCTTCCGGCAGGATGCCCGACTCAACGATTGCCTTGACCACGACGGCGGCAACGTAACCGGTGGGGGTGGCTGGCTTGACGATGGTGGGGACGCCTGCGATGAAGGCCGGCGCGAACTTCTCGAGCATGCCCCACACGGGGAAGTTGAAGGCGTTGATCTGCGCGGCGACGCCCGGGATGCGGGTGTAGATGTGCTCGCCGGCGAAGGAACCGTCCCGGGACAGGACTTCCATGGGACCGTCCACCACAACCTGCGAGTTCGGCAGTTCGCGGCGGCCCTTGGAGCCGAAGGTGAAGAGCACGCCGATGCCGCCGTCGATGTCCACCATCGAGTCGATCTTGGTGGCGCCGGTCTTGAAGGAAGAAGTGTAGAACTCCTCGCGCCGGCCGTTGAGGTACTGGGCCAGTTCCTTGAGCTTGAGGGCGCGCTGGTGGAAGGTGAGCTTGCCGAGCTCGCGCTGGCCCACCGTGCGGCCATAGTTCACGACGCCGGCAAGGTCCAGTCCGTCGGTGTTGACCGTTGCGAGGAGCTCGCCGGTGCTGGCGTCGCGGACGGACACGCCCGCGGAGGCGTCGGCGCGGGGGGTCCACCACTCGCCCTGGACGAAACTGGGCACGGTTTCAACAGTTGTGGCTTCCGGAGCGACTGCGGTACTGGTCATCGTCGACGGGTCCTTCCAAGGCACGGGCGAAATGGGACTGAACGGCCACAAATTACTGACCGGCCGTTCGGTAATACACACAGAATACATGAGAGCCCCGATCTGCACACTAGATGCGTCCTGGGGCTGCGTACTTCCTGACCTTTTTTGACGTGTCTTGTCGCCCGGGATTCGCGGCGCGCCGTGTCGAAAGCGCTTTCCGAAATCAAAGAAGGTCACGACGGCGCGTGGCCGCCTCCTGCTAGTCCGGCCGGCTTCCGATCTTGGTACGAATGGCGGCGATTTCCGCCTTGGAGACGCCGTTCGCTCTCAGGAAAGCTGCAGTATTGATGGAGTGCGCGAATTCCAGGATGCTGGCCGTGCGTACGGCCAGCATGGCTTCAAGTGCGTCTTCCTCGAGAAAGGGATCATGGGCATGCGGGGCGCGATGGTGGCGGTGGCGCTCGTTGATTCCTCGCATTCCCTGCTGGTAACCCCGCACGATTTCCTCGTCGCTGGCTCCGGCCAGGTTCTGCAGCATCACTGCGATGATCCCACTACGGTCCCGTCCGGCCGCGCAGTGCACAACCACCCCACCACGTGCTGCGGCGATGGCCTTGAAGACCGCGGCAAGCCTGTCCGGGAAGAGCCGCATGTAGTCGGCGTAGTGCGCGGGGTCTTTCAGGTACGGGCCAAAGTGCTCGGTGAACTCTTTGTTTTCCGGGTCCTCGGTGGGGCAATGGACGATGTCGAAGCGGGCAGCCACCTCCGCGGAAACCTCGGGATCGGCTTCCCTGGGCTGCTGCTCGCGAAGGGTCCGCAAGTCGATCACAGTGCGGATGCCGGCGTCGTACATTTGCTGCCACCCGGCGTCGGTGAGCCATTCCCGCCGACCCATCCGATACACGCTTCCGGCGATGTGCCAGGCGTTCACCGCACCGTCCCAATGGACGCCCCGCTGCTTGGCGGCGGTTGAGATCCCATCCATACCGGACAGCTAACCACACGCCGACACAGGTGAGCGAGGGTCGGGGAAAAGGGCGACATATGTGAGCGAGGGTCGGGGAAAAGGGCGCCATATCTGAGCGAGGGTCGGGAGAAAGGGCGACATAGGTGAGCGAGGGTCTTGCGGGCTTTACGTGACTTATGTCATACTTTTTCTCGATACGCATCGACGATGCGTATCGACGACACAGAGTCGCGCATCGCACCAACACCACTGGACCCGGCGAGGAGGCCTGGAACGTGCCCACCAGCAAGGATGTCGCCCAGGCGGCCGGCGTAGCCCAAAGCACCGTTTCGTATGTGCTCAGCGGCAAGCGGCCCATTTCCGAGAAGACCCGGAAAAAGGTCGAGGCGGCCATTGAGCAGTTGACGTACCAGCCCAACGCCGGCGCCAGAGCCTTGGCAAGCCGCAAAACCAGGGTTATCGGCCTGGTTATTCCGTTCATCCCGGAGCTGGAAATGGGATCGATCATGGAATTCGTCTCGGTCATTGCCAGCACGGCCCGGCAATACGACCACGACATTCTCTTGGTCACCGACGACGAAGGAGCCGCCGGACTGGGCCGCGTCGTCGGGCAGCAGATTTGCGACGGCCTGATCCTCATGCAGGTTGAGGACGAGGACGAGCGCCTCCCCGTGGCCCGCGGCCTGAACGTCCCGGTGGTGCTGATCGGCATCCCCCGCGATCCGTCCGGGCTGGTCTGCATCGACGCCGACTTCGAAATGGCCGGTGAGCACTGCGTCCGGGATCTTGCGGCTGCCGGCCACTCCGTGATTTCCGTCATTGATTGGCAGCCCGCAGTGATGGACCGGCACGTGAACTACGTCGACCGGTTCTTGCACGGCACAGATGTTGCAGCCGAGGCCCTCGGCGTGACCGTGCTCCATCTTCCCGGCGGGACCGACCGCGCCACCATCTCCGAATCGGTCGACAAAGCCCTCACCAGCACCACAGGCAAGCCGGCATTCATCGCCCCCGATCGGACCATCCAGGACATTCTGCGCCGCATCTTGAGCAGCCGTGGCCTGACCTTGGGGTTGGATGTTTCCGTTATCGGGAGCGCCTCCCCCACCCTTGCCGAGCTCCAGCCCATACCGCTTTCCACCATCGATCTGCGCCCGGCGGAAGTGTCCCGCCGCGCAGTCAAAATCATGTGCCAGCTCCTCGACGCCGACTCCCACGGACCACACGAATCCCTGGAGTTGGTACCCACGGTCATCACCCACCGTTCAAGCACGCTCCGTCCGCAGTGAATCGCCACCCCTGATCCACCGCGCCCGCTCTTTTCGTTTCTTTTCGTTTCAGCTCCATGCTTTTTCGTTTCAGCATCATGCTTTTTCGTTTCAGCATCGTCGATACGCATCGATGATTCACTTCCCACCAACAAACCCACCACTCCTTCCTCCACCAACAAAGGAACAGACAATGAAGTCAGCTATCAGGACACGCCGCCCGCTCGCCCTGGCCGTGGCAGCTCTAGTCGGCCTCCCCCTCGCCATCTCGGGCTGCGGTACCACCGCCTCCGCCTCCTCCACGGACGCCGTGAAGGAAATCTCCGTGATGGACTACTACAACAATGAGCCGGACAAGTCCTTCATCGGCGACGCCCTGACGGCCTGCGGCACTAAGGCAGGCGTGACAATCAAACGCGAAACCGTGCCGGGCAAGTCGTTGATCTCCAAGGTGCTCCAGCAGTCCTCTTCCAAGACGCTGCCGGATGTACTCATGCTCGACAATCCAGACCTGCAGCAGATTGCCGCCACTGGAGCGCTGGCTCCGTTGTCCGATTTCAACATCAGCACCACCGATTTCGCGCCTGGCGTGCTGAGCGCCGGCACCTACAAGGACAAGGTGTACGGGCTCGCACCCACAGTGAACACGATCGCGCTCTTCTACAACAAGGACATTCTGGCCAAGGCCGGAGTCACCCCGCCCACCACTTGGGACGAGCTGAAGGCGGCGGCCACCAAGCTCACCTCGGGCGAGCAGTATGGCCTGGCTTTCAACGCCAACCCCACTTATGAGGGCACGTGGCAGTTCCTTCCTGTCATGTGGTCCAATGGTGGCGACGAGAAGAACATCGACACCCCCGAGACCGCCCAGGCCCTCCAGCTCTGGACCGACCTCGTCAAGGACGGATCCGTGTCCTCCTCCGCGCTGAACTGGACACAAGCGGACGTCAAGGACCAGTTCATGGCGGGCAAGGCAGCCATGATGGTCAACGGCCCCTGGCAGATTCCGGCCCTCGACAAAAACGCGGCGCTGCACTACGGCGTCGTGAAGATTCCGGTCCGTGACGCCAGCCAGACAGCCGTTGCCCCGCTTGGCGGCGAAGTGTGGACCGTTCCGCAGACTGGCAACAAGGCCCGCCAGGCCAAGGCCGCGGAAGTGGTGGCCTGCATGAACAGCGACGAAAACCAAATGGCCATGGCCAAGTCACGCAATACCATCCCGTCCAAGACCACGCTGGCCGCGAAGTTCGCCACCGACAACCCCAAGCTCGCCACGTTCACCGATCTCATCAAAACCGCCCGGGCCCGAACCGGCGAACTCGGAGAAGGATGGCCGGCACAGGCGACCAAGATCTACACCGCCATCCAGACCGCGCTGACGGGCAAGGCTTCGCCCGCCGATGCCCTCAAGCAAGCCCAGGACCAGTAAGCAGCTGGACATGTCCCTCACAACCGATTTGTCGCAGGCCAAGTCGCAGGCCACGTCGCGCGCAACCCTGCGCGCCAAAGCGCGCGCAAAATCCGGGTCTAACGCCACCCCGCCCGGGGAAGCAAACCAGTCACCCCGCAGGCGCAGCCGCAAACGCCGCGAACGCATCTTCCAATGGCTGTTCCTTGTTCCTGCCGTGATCTACATGGCGCTGTTTTTCGGCTATCCCGTGGTCAAGAACGTCGTGATGAGCTTCCAGGACTACACCACGACCACGTTCTTCACCGGTGAGGCCCCCTGGGTGGGGTTGGCGAACTACGCGAAGGTGCTGTCGTCGTCGTTGTTTTCAACGTCGCTGCTCAACACGGCGCTGTTCACGATCGGATCCATACTGGGCCAGTTCGTGATCGGGCTGGCGCTGGCAATCTTCTTCCAGCGCAAGTTCCCGCTCAACGGAATCCTGCGTTCGCTGCTCCTGCTCCCCTGGTTGCTGCCGCTCATCGTGTCCAGCGCCGTGTGGAGATGGATCCTGGACAAGGACAGCGGAGCGTTGAACCGCTTCCTGGGCGAATTGCACATCGTGAATACGGGCGTTCCGTGGCTCACCAGCACCTCGCTTGCGCTGATCGCCGTGGTTGGCGTGAACATCTGGATCGGCATCCCGTTCAATCTGACCATTCTCTATGGCGGCCTCCAGGAAATTCCGGATGAGCTCTACGAAGCCGGTTCCCTGGACGGTGCCACCGGTTGGAAGGCGTTCCGGCACATCACCTGGCCGATGCTGCGTCCGGTGGTGAGCGTGGTCCTGGTGCTCGGCGTCGTCTACACCCTGAAGGTGCTGGACATCATCCTGGGCCTGACCAACGGCGGCCCCGCGAACTCAACCCAGACCATCGCCACCCAGTCCTACGATCTGTCCTTCCACGAGTTCAAATTCGGCGAGGGCGCCGCGCTGGGCAATGTCCTGGTGGTCATTTCCTTGGTCTTCGCGGTCCTGTACCTGCGTGCCAGCCGACGGTCTGTCGATGAGTGAGGAAACCATGACGACGACGAAAATCACCATCCGCCGTTCGGCGCCGGCGAGCACCCGCAAAGGCAGCGCTCGCAAAGGCAGCGCCCGCAAAGGCAGCGCTCGCAAGGGCACCGGACCGGAGCGCGCCGGGATCGGACCCGAGCGCAAAAAGTGGGGCTACACCGTCCTGGCCATCTTCTTCCTGGCCGTCATGCTGTTCCCCGTCTACTGGATGATCAACGCTTCGCTGCAACCCAACGGCACCACGTTGGAAACCTCGTGGCTGCCACTCAAGCCGGACTTCTCGGGCTACGCCACGGCCATCAGCGAGCAGGGCGGGAACCTGGTCACCAGCCTGGTGATCTCGCTGGGCAGCGTGGTACTGAGCTTGGCCATTGCGGCGCCGGCGGCCTATGCCTTGGCCTATTTCAAGGTCAAGGGCGCGGGCGTGGTCCTCTTCGCGATCCTGATCAGCCAGATGATTCCGGGGATCGTGGTGGCCAACGCGCTGTACACGGCCTACAACGATCTTGGCCTGCTCAATTCCATCCCGGGCCTGATCCTGGCCGACTCCGCCCACGGCATCCCGTTCGCGATCCTCATCATCAGGGCCTTCATGAACGGCATGCCTGCGTCGGTCATCGAGGCGGCACGGGTGGACGGCGCCGGGCATTTGAGGGCGTTTTGGTCCATCGTGGTGCCACTGAGCAGGAACTCGCTCATCACCGCGGGGCTCTTCACTTTCCTGTTCACCTGGAGCGACTTCCTGTTCGCACTGACCTTGACCACCACCGAGGCTGTGCGGCCCGTGACCCTAGGAATCTTCCAATACATCGGCGCCTACGTGAACGACTGGAGCTCTGTCATGGCCACAGCCGTGCTCGCCTCCATCCCGGCCATCATCCTGCTGGTCGCGGCGCAGAAGTACATCGCAGCGGGCACCACGGGCGGCGCCGTTAAGTGAGCCCCGCACCGCCGTCGGGAACTAACCGCCAAACCAAAAGCATCAACAAGGAGAAATCATGACTGAACCAATCCGCGTCACCGTGTGGAGCGAAAACCGGCACGAAAAGCGCGACGAACTGGTGGCCCGCCTCTACCCCGAGGGCATGCACGGAGCCGTGAAGGCCGGCATCGAGGAGAACCTCGGCGGCAAGGCCAGCGTCCGCACCGCCACCCTGGACGAGCCCGAGCACGGCCTCACCGAGGAAGTCCTCGCCAACACAGACGTCCTCACTTGGTGGGGGCACATGTCCCACGGTGATGTCGATGACGAGATCGTCGAGCGCGTGCACCGCCACGTCCTGTCCGGCATGGGCTTAATCGTGCTGCACTCCGGGCACTGGTCCAAGATCTTCACCAAGCTCATGGGCACTTCGTGCACGTTGCGCTGGCGCTCCGAGCAGGACCGCGAACTGGTGTGGACCGTGGACCCCACCCACCCGATCGCGAAGGGCGTGCCGCACCCCATCGTGATCGATCAGCAGGAAATGTACGGCGAATTCTTCGACATCCCCACCCCCGAGGAGCTCGTGTTCATCAGTTCCTTCAGCGGCGGCGAAGTCTTCCGCTCGGGCTGCACCTTCCGCCGCGGCCACGGCAAGATCTTCTTTTTCAGCCCCGGCGACCAGGACTACCCGGTCTACCACCACAAGGACGTCCGCCGGGTCATCTCCAACGCCGTCGAATGGGCAGTCACCGAGCGGCCGCAGCGCGCTTACCCCGAGCTGCTGCGCTATGAGACCAACGACTTCTTCAACGGCAAGAGCTACCAGGGAGCCAACGCATGAGCACCCCTTTCGCCACCATTCCCGACGACGGCACTCCCCTTCGCGTCGTCGTCGTCGGCGCCGGGGGCATGGGCCGCGCATGGCTTCGGACGGTGGAGGAGTCGCCGCTCGTGGAGCTCGCGGGCATTGTTGACCTGGATCTGGACGCCGCCCGCGCCGGCGCGGCGGCAATCGGGCGCCCGGATCTGCCGGTGGGCACCAGGACCGCCCAGCTAGCGTCCGACGTCGGCGCCCAAGCGGTCATCAACGTCACCGTTCCGGTCGCCCACCATCCGGTGACCACCGAGGCGTTGGCGGCCGGGCTCCCGGTGCTCGGCGAAAAGCCCGTGGCCTCCACCGTGTCCCAAGGACTCTCGCTTGCCGCGGCGTCGGAGCTTACAGGGCAGTTGTTCATGGTGAGCCAGTCGCGCAGGTACAACAGGCGCTTGTTCGAGACCAAACGGCTGTCTGCTTCTTTGGGCACCGTGGGCATCATTTCGGCGGAATTCTTCAAGGGCCCGCATTTCGGCGGTTTCCGGGACGCCATGGACCACCCGCTGCTGCTGGACATGGCCATCCATCAGTTCGACATGGCCCGGTTCCTGCTCGACGCGGATCCCGTCTCGGTGTTCTGCGAGGAATACAACCCGTCCTGGAGTTGGTACCGCGGCGACGCCGGGGCGACTGCCATCTTCGAAATGACCGGCGGGGAGCGTTTCGTGTTCACCGGGAGCTGGTGCAGCCCGGGCCAGGAGACCTCATGGAACGCCGCATGGCGGATCAGCGGCGAACGCGGCACAGTCCTGTGGGACGGCGAGGGCCAACCGGTGTCCTCGCTGGTCGCTGATTTGGGCGCAGGCGGCGAGGATCCCGGGCAGGAGATCGCCGGTTCGCTGCGCGACTTCGTGGTGGCCTTGCGTACCGGAAGCACCCCCATGGGGCAGGTTCACCAGAACATCATGAGCCTCGCCATGGTGGAAGCGGCCATGCTCAGCGCTTCCACCGGCACGCGGATCTCCGTGGATGCACTGCTCGAGGCATCCTATGAACAGGCTGTCCTGATGGAACGCGACCCGGACGTGCTGGAGGTCCTCAAGTCCTGGCCCTCGGTCCGCAGCGCCCTGACTCTTCCTGCCCACCAACCCAACTAGCTCGCATTTGTTGTCGTTTTGAGCCCTCATAACGACAACAAATGCGAGCTACTTGGGGGCGTAGAGGCGCTTCCTCATGGGAGGTGCTGCGTCTGAGACGCCTGGAGGCCCGTTAGCTGGAGGCCAGGGACTTCGTCAGGATTGTCCCGCCGACGCCGATCAGGACCGTGCCGGATCCACCCGTGATGATCCGCTTTACGCGGGGACGGGCCAGTGCCGCGGAGACTCTCTTGAGCGCATGGACCAGCAGGACGTACCAAACCAGCGCGGTGAGCAGAAAGATGCCCGCCATCAACGCGTGCTGGCCCAGAGGGGGAAGCGGTGCGAGGTTGAATTGAGGGAAAAGGGACAGATAGAAGACGGCGACCTTGGGATTGAGCAGATTGCTGACCATTCCTTGCAGGAATGGCGAGTTCCCTCTGAATCCAAACCTGGATTCCGAGGCCGGGGCCGGGGCCGCAGCTTGACGGCGGGGGCGGCCGAAGGCCTCCAGCAGGGCGCGGGTCCCCAGATAGAGCAAGTACGCAGCGCCGGCAATCCTGATGGCGTTGCCAAGAACCTCCGAAGCGCCTAACAGCGCCGTGACGCCGAGCACGGCGAGAAGAGCAAGGATCGTGTTGCCGACCATGATTCCGATTGCGGTGGTTGCCGCTGACCCGGGTCCGCGGGGTGCGTTTTTCAGCACAAGCGCAAAATCCGGGCCAGGAACGAGGACCACGACCACGCAGGTCAGCGCAAAAGCCATCAGTTGTTCGACCATGAGGGACTGCTTCCGGAGGATTGGATCTTCGGCACTTGTTGCCTTCAAGAGTGTAGCCGCGCCTGGCAGTGCGCTGGAGCTACACCGAATGGAAGAACCGGGCCTCTTCTCATGGTCGTGGGTGCGCAGCTCGCGTAGTCTGGCAGCAAGACTGCCGGGCTGGGGTAGCCCGCGCCGCCAAGCGGCACTGCAGATCGACACGAGGGGATATCAATCATGCAAGCAGCTAATTCGCGACGCCGGTATGGCCGCCTCGTGGGCGCCGTCACCGCCGTCGTACTCCTGGCCGGACTCGGAACGGGACCGGCCCAGGCGAACCCAACCACAGCGAAACCGGCCGATGTCTATGTGGCCCTCGGCGATTCCTATGCCGCCGGTACGGGCGGCAGCAATCCGGCTCCCGGCTCATCGCAGGCCTGCCACCAGAGCCTGGACAGTTACGCCGCCCTTATAGGCGGGCTGAACCTTGGCTGCTTCGGCGCAACGTCGCTTGCGGTCAAGGCAGGTCTGGACAGTCTTTCGCCCGCCGACCCGGTCGCGATTGCTCTGGGGTCCGCTACCGAAGTCTCGGTCACTGTGGGCGGCAACGACGTCGGCACGGGAGCCGTGGCGATGGCCTGCACCAGTGCCGATGCCCTGGCCTGCGCTTCGACCGTGCAGAATGTGGCGAACGCACTGCCCGCACTACCCAGCAACATCGTGGCCATGGTCCAGTCCATCCGCCAAAAGGCACCCCACGCCGACATCGTGCTGACCGGCTACCCGCGTTTGTTCACCGTCGGCCCCAAGATGCCTCCCGCGCAGAAACAGTTGGCCACCACCCTGAACGGAATGGCTGACCAATTGAATGCGACCATCGCGAGCGCCGCCGCCGCCGCAGGTGTGGGCTACGCGAGCGTGACGGAACGGTTCACTGGGCACGGTATCGGTTCCAACAATCCGTGGATCCACTACACCCAGCCGTCGCCCCTCGATCCACCGCAGCTCGCGTTCGAGAACTTCCATCCCAACGACGCCGGCTACTCCCAGGGCTACCGCACGGCCGTCAACAGCGCGCTCAAGAAGTAGTTGGGCCAGTCGCGAACGCGCGCCGCCGTGCGCGCGTTCGCGCTCAGGACCGCTTCGCGAGCCTGAACTCGAGGCCCGTGCGGACCGCGGGCCACTCGTGTTCGAGGATGGAGAACACCACGGTGTCTCGAAGCACTCCGTCCGCAGTCCGCGAGTGGTTCCGCAGCACGCCGTCCTGTTTGGCGCCCAACCGCGCGATGGCCTCGCGGGACTGGTGGTTGAGCCAGTGCGTGCGGAATTCGACGGCAGGGCAGCCAAGGGTTTCGAAAGCATGCCGCAGGAGCAACAGTTTGGAGTCCGGATTGCTCCCGCTGCCCTGTGCCGAGGCGGCGTTCCAGGTGGAGCCGATCTCGACGCGCGGGGTGGCGGCGTCGATGTTCATGTAGGTGGTCATGCCGATGAGCTTGCCGTTCGCCTTCAACCGGGTGGCGAACGGCAGCATGGATCCTTGCTCCTGCAGTCGGAGCCGGCGGTCGATCTCCGCGGCCATGCCCTCCGGCGTCGGGACCGAGGTGTACCAAAGTTTCCACAACTCGCCGTCTTTGGCGGCATCCACCAAGCCGTCGTGGTGCTCGGGGCTGAGTGGTTCCAGGGTTACGAAACGACCGTCCAGGGTCACGGGTGCAATGAGAGTCACCCAGACAGCGTAACCGACCCAACTGACTCGCATTTGTTGTCGTTTTGACGGCTGAAAACGACAACAAATGCGAGTCAGTTGGGGTTCGAGGGCGGTTGCCTGTGGATAACTCAAAATGGCGTTCCGGGATTTGCAACGATAGGGCGATGAAGACCCCGCAACCCTTGCCCGCGCTGCTGGCGTGCGCCCCGTTCACCTTTCAAGAAGCGGTCGACGCCGGCGTGAGCCTCCGGCGGTTGCGGCACCGATCGCTGCCCGCGCCGAGCCGGGGCATCCGGATTCCGGACCAGGCGTTTGCCCAAGGGCAGGCGACGGACGTCGGTTTCGTCCGGCCTTTCACCGCGGTGACCGAGTTCTCGGCCGCGTCGCACGCCACGGCCTTCGCTCTGTGGTCGTTCCCGGGGTTCCTGCCAGGCAGCGATGATCCGCGCATCCATATTTCGCGTCCGGACACCATGGCCATTCCTCGGCGAACCGGTGTGGTTGGACATGTGGGGCAGTTCTTCGACGACGAAATCACCAGTCTTGACGGGCTTCTGGTCACCACGCGCACCCGGACCTGGCTCGATGTGTCCAGGAAGATGAGCGTGGATGAACTGACCGTCGTGGCCGACCATCTGGTGCGGAACCCACGGCCGGAGTTTGAAGGCCGGACAGAGCCATACGCAACATTGGAACAACTGGCCGACATGCTGGACCGGCACAAAGGAACTCCCGGGATCCGGAAGGCACGTTGGGCTCTCGAACAGGCACGGATTGGCTCAGACTCGGCCCCCGAAACGCGGCTCCGGCTGGCCCTTGAATACGGCGGACTGCCGGAACCCCAACTGAACGTATCCACTGAGCTAGGTGCCGGCGTCGTACGTCAACCGGATCTGGCCTATCCGGAACACCGTGTGGCGGTCGAATACGACGGCGAGCCGCATTCCGAGCCGGCCCAGATAGTTCGGGACATCGCCCGCGAGGAGGATTTCGCCCGTGCGGGCTGGCACTTGGTGAGGATCTCCAAGCGGCACATGGCAAACGATGCGCGGTCCGCAGTCGCGAAAGTCCGTGCCGTGCTCCTGGACCGAGGTTGGACCCCCAAGTGACTCGCATTTGTTGTCGTTATGAGGCCTGAAAACGACAACAAATGCGAGTCAGTTGGGGGACACGAGGCAGCTACTCAGTCCAGTCGAAGAAACCCTTGCCGGTCTTGCGGCCCAGCTCGCCGCGCGCAACCTTGTCGCGCAGGATCTGCGGAGGGGCGAAGCGCTCCCCCAGCGTCGAATGCAAGTACTCGGCGATGCCAAGGCGCACGTCCAAGCCCACGATGTCCGTGGTCTTGAGCGGTCCCGTGGGGTGTTTGTAACCGAGCACCATGGCGGCGTCGATGTCCTCCGCGGAGGCCACGCCTTCTTCCACCATGCGCATCGCCTCGAGTGCGATCGCCACGCCCAGCCGTGAGGAGGCAAAGCCGGGCGCATCGTTGACGACGACGGCGGTCTTGCCGAGTGCTTCGGTCCAGCTTTTCGCCGTGGCGGCGAGCTCCGGCGAAGTCTCCTTGGCCAGGACCACCTCGATGAGCGTGGAAGCCGGGACCGGATTGAAGAAGTGCAGGCCGACGAAATTGGCGGGCCTCCGGAGCTGCGAAGCGAGGCCGGTCACGGAGAGCGACGAGGTGTTGGAGGCGAGGAAGGCGTCCGCCGAGAGGTGCTCCTCCACGGCCTTGAGGGCTGCAACTTTGAGTTCGTAGTCCTCGGGCACGGCTTCCACGACGAGCCCGCAATGGATGAAGGAGTCGTAGTCGGTGGAGGTACTGAACCGGGACAAGGCTTCTTCGGCGGTTTCCGTCAGGGTGCCCCGGGCAGCTGACTTGGCCACGGCCTCGGCAACGCGACCTTGCGCGCCGGCGGCGGATTCGTGGTCGCGCTCGACGACGATCACGGTGGCGCCCTTGATCAAGAAAGCATGGGCGATGCCCGCGCCCATGCGGCCACCGCCGAGGACACCGACAACATGCGGGATAGCGGGCGTTGCTGTCATTTTCGGGTCCTGTCTGGGTTGTCGCTGGACTGGTTGTCGCTGGATTGCTTGGCACTCTTCTTGTCCAGGAACGCCTGCATGCGGTCGAACTTGGCTTGCGATTCGAAAAGCATGCCCTGGGCCAAAGTGTCGATCACGGGGTGTGCCTCGGCTGGAGCGTGGAACACGGACTTGGTGATCCGCACGGCCAGGGGATCCTGCCGGCCGATCCGGTCGGCAAGGTTGTGGGCCGCTTCCATCAGCACGGGAGCTTCATGGATCTGGGTGATGAGATTGATGCGGAGGGCTTCCTCGGCGCGGAGTACGGCGCCCGCCAACAGGATTTCCTTGGCGATCGGCTCCCCCACGAGTTCCTTGAGGCGCCAGGTGGCACCGGCTGCGGCCATGATGCCCAGTCCGGTTTCCGGGTTGCCGATCCGCAGGCTGGGCGTCCCGATCCGGAAGTCCGCGGCGTAGGCGAGTTCGGCCCCGCCGCCCAGGCAATAGCCGTCCAGGGCCGCGATGACGGGCATGGGCAGCTTCGCGATCCGCACGAAGATGGTGGAGTTGATGCCGCGCAAGGCGTCGTCGCGCCGGCGCTCCCTCAGCTGGCCGATGTCTGCACCCGATGCAAAGACGCCTTCGACGCCGGCAATGATCAGAATTTTCGGCTCCCGTTCAAGGTAATCGCACACCTGATGGAGTTCGTCCACCATCTGCTGGTCGATCGCGTTGCGGACCTCGGGCCGGTTCAGCAGCACGGTGACCCGGTCTTCCCGTTCCTCGATGAGCAACGTTCCGAATTCCTCGGGGTTCAACGCCATTAGATGCCTTCCAGGAGAATGGCGGCGCCCTGCCCGACGCCAATGCACATCGTTGCGAGGCCGACCTTACGGTCGGCGGTGCCCAGCTCGCGTTCCATGCGACCCAGCAAGGTGATGGCGATGCGTGAGCCGCTGGAACCCAGCGGATGCCCCAAGGAGATGGCACCGCCGTCGAGGTTCACGATGTCCGGATCCAGGCCCAAACGCCGCATGCTCGCGAGCGATTGCGTCGCGAAGGCTTCATTGAGTTCGACGGCGCCAAGGTCACCCACCGTGAGTCCGGAACGGGCCAGGATCTTCTGGGTGGCCGGAACGGGGCCGATGCCCATGATCTCCGGTTCGCAGCCCGCCGAGCCGCCGTCGATGATGCGCGCCCGCGGAGTGAGGCCGAACTTTTCGATGGCAGCCTCGGACGCGACGATGATGGCGGAAGCGCCGTCGTTGAGCGAGGAGGAGTTGCCCGCCGTGACAACGGAGCCGCCGGCAACGACTGGACGGAGCCCGGCGAGGACCTCCATGGTGGTTCCCTCGCGTGGGCCCTCGTCGGTGTCCACGACCGTTTCGCCCTTGCGGGTCTTCACGGTGACCGGCACGATCTCTTCCTTGAAGCGACCGCCGGCGATGGCAGCAAGCGCGCGTTCGTGCGAGCGGACGGCGAAGGCATCGGCGTCCTCGCGAGAGATGCCGTCCACCCGGGCAACTTCCTCGGCAGTTTCCGGCATGGAATAGGTCATCTTGCCGCCGCGGGACAGCTCACCCTTGCTGAAGATGGGGTTGGCGAAGCGCCAGCCGATGGATGTGTCGAAGATCTGGCCCGGCTTGGCGAAGGCTGTGGAGGGCTTCTCCTGCACCCAGGGCGCCCGGCTCATCGATTCGACGCCGCCCGCCACCACGATGTCCGCCGCGCCGGCCTTGATCATGTGGCTGGCCATGATGATGGCGCTCATGCCGGAGGCGCACAGGCGGTTGACCGTGATGCCGGGGATGTGGAGGGGCAGTCCCGCGAGAAGGGTGGCCATGCGGGCCACGTTACGGTTTTCCTCGCCGGCGCCGTTGGCGTTGCCCAGGATGACTTCATCTATCGCGTCAGGGTCGACGCCGGCACGGGCCACGGCTTCGCGGACCACGAGGGCTGCCAGGTCATCAGGCCGGACCGCGGAAAGGGCGCCGCCATACCGGCCTACAGGGGTGCGGGCACCGCCAACAAGAAAAGCCTCGACCATGAGAACATCCTTCGCGAAGGGAGCGGGGTCGGTGAATAATTTACCGACCGTTCGTTCTATAAAGATTACACGGCGCCGCCCCGTGGTCAACCGTCACTTGGTCAACCGTCACGTGGTCAACCCACGGTCAACCGCCCCCTTGGTCAACCGTCACGTGGCGACGCCGTTGCTTCACTCAGATCACCCGGATACCCAGGTGTCCGGCCAAAAGGGGTGCCAACAGGCTGAGCTGGTAGTCGTCAATGACCACACCGGACAATCCACCAAGTCCATTGATCATCCGGAAGTCCGAGCCCCGCAGGTCCACGTCCTTGAGCTTGGCCCCTGCGACATCCAGCGTCCCGATGGTGCAATCCTTCAGCACCATCCGCGTCGCGGTACAAGCCCCGAGGTCGAGCTCGTTGATGATGCAGCCGGTGATCACCACATCCGTGAGTTTGGATCCACGCAGGTTCAGGAAGTCCAGCTTGCCGCCGTCGATCTTTACCGAATGCCAGGCGCCCTCGTACATCTCCGCCGAACCCCAACGCGGGTTGCTGATCTCCACTTCACGCCAAGAGCTGCGTGCAGCGGTAAACACCGGCGCGTAGGGCTCGTTCAGGATGCAGTCCCGGAAGGTCGCGCCACGCAGCTGGGCCTCGTTGAAAGAGACTCCGTTGAATTCACACTCGATGAAGTCCGCTCCGCTCAGCTCCGCTCCGTCAGCGACGGCACGGGTGAGGCGGACGCCGTCGTACCGTTCCCCGCGCTGGAAATCCGGGGCGGGATCGTCGCGGAGCTCGTCAAGCCTGATCGGGGAAATCCGGGGTGCCGTCACCTTGGCGACCGCCGCCATCAGAGCGCCTCCGCTTTCGCCGCGATCTCGGCGAGATCCTTCGCGAGCGCCTTGCGCGTGACGCTCATCCCGAGTTTTCCGAACGCGGCCATCATGACCTTGCTGAAGAAAGTCGGCTTGAGGACCTCGGCGCCGAAGAACAACGCCAGTTCGGTCCCGCCGTCGCGCTCTTCCAGTGTGAAGCGGGTGGTGTAGTCCGCACCGCCCTGCCGGGCCTTGACTGTGGTGCCGCGCGGAGGATCGCTCTGGGAAACGTGCATTTCCACGGTTTCCTCCCTGCCCATCATGGCGCGGGTTTCCTTCCAACGCGTGCCCTCACCATAGGGTCCCTCGCTGAGCATCTGGATGGCTTTGACGCCGGAGAGGGTCTTGGCCGAGCCCGGAATGTCAGAGATGACGGCCCAGACTTTCTCCCGGGAGGCGTTGACGTGCTGGCTGAGAGTGGTGCTGTGGTCCATGCATCGAGCCTAACTGCGACCGCTGACAAAAACAGCCGACAAGACACTTGCGCGGTCTGGCAGGATTGCACCATGGTGCACATCGACTTGAGCGCGGAAAGTGCGGCGACAGGCGGCTCCCGGACCCTGCAGGGGTACCTGGCCGAGCCCGACGGCGAGGGGCCGTTCCCCGGCGTCGTACTTATCCATGAAGCCTTTGGGCTCGACGACATGATGCGCCGCCACGCGGATCGGCTCGCCGCGGCGGGCTACCTGACTCTCGCCGTCGACCTCTACAGCGACGGCGGCGCTAGACGCTGCCTCGTGGCGACCATGCGCTCCCTGATGTCCGGCACGGGCCGGGCATTCACGGATCTGTCCACGGCGCGGTCCTGGCTCCGCAGCGATGCCCGATGCACGGGAAAGGTGGGGGTCATTGGGTTCTGCATGGGAGGCGCCTTCGCCCTGCTCGCGGCCAACGACGACTTCGATGCGGCCTCCGTCAACTATGGCCAATTGCCACGGGATCTGGAGCAGGCTTTGGAAGGTGCATGCCCGGTGGTGGCCAATTATGGAGGCCAGGACCGGACTTTGCGGGGAGCCGCCGCGAAGTTGGAGGCCGCGCTGACGAACCTCGGGATCGAGCACGACGTCAAGGAATTCCCGACGTCGGGCCACGCCTTCATGAACGACGTTCCGGTTGGTCCCCGGCCACTGCGGCCGTTGATGCGGGTGATGGGCATCAAACCTGATCCGGCTGCGGCTCCGGAAGCCTGGCAGCGGATCGAGGACCACTTCGCGAAGCACCTGAGGGACTAGGGGCTGAACAAAGTACGACGGCGGGCGCCCCCTTGAGAGGAGGCGCCGGCCGTCGTCGGGCTACTTAAGAGAAAAGCTCGCTCTTGGGTTCGTTGTTCTTGACCTTCTGCCAGCCCAGCCACAGCACCAAGGCGAAGAACGGGATGGTGGCCAAGGTCCAGAGGCCCAAGGGGAACACCTCGCCCGTGGACTTGTCCGTCATAGTGTCCATGCCGATCAGCACGGTGATAGCCAGGAGGGCCACCAGGCCAACCCAGCTGGTCCACGGGGAACCCGGCATCGGGAGGCTGGAGACGTTGCCCTTCTTCTTGCGCAGCGCGATCTGGCTGGCGAAGATGGAGCCCCACGTGAAGATGACACCAATCGATGCCGTGTTCAGCGCGAGGTCGAAGGCGTGCGAACCGCCCAACCAGATGTTGAGCAGAATGCCCACGAGGTACACGGTGCCGATTGCCAGGATGGCCGCGTACGGCACGTGGCGGGTGGACATCTTGGTGAGCCACTTGGGGGCATGTCCATTGTTGGCCATGGTGCGGAAGATGCGGCCGATCGAATACAGGCCGGAGTTGGATGAGGACAGCGCGGCGGTGATGACGATCATGTTCATGACGTCGCCCATCCACGGCAAGCCCATCTGGCCGAACACCGTGACGAACGGGGAGGTGCCCGCGTGGTACTGGTCCGAGGGCAGCAGCATCGCCAGCAGGGTGACGGAACCGACGTAGAAAACCACAATGCGGATCACGACGGCGCGGATCGCCTTGGGCACTTCGCGTTCCGGGTTCTGCATCTCGCCGGCGGTAATGCCGACCAGTTCGATGGCGTTGTAAGCGAAGATCACGGCGTTCAGGACCAGGATCATCACCAGGCCGCCCTTGGGGAACATGCCGCCGTCGGCAGCGAAGAGGTTCCCCACGGAAGCGTGGCCGGTGCCGACCTGCGCGTTGGTGACCACCATGAAGGTGCCCACGGCCAGGAAGATCAGGATTGCGGCGACCTTGAGGCAGGAAGCCCAGAATTCGAACTCGCCGAAAGCCTTGACGCTCAACAGGTTCACGGCCACCAGCAGCACCAGCGCGGCGATGGCGGACAGTTCAACGGGGACGTTCGGGAAGAAGAACTGGAAGTACAGGCCGATGGCAATGAGTTCGGCGATGCCCGTCATGGCCCAGTTGATGAAGTACATCCAACCGGAGAGGAAGGCGCCCTTTTTGCCGAACATTTCTCCGGCGTAGCTGACGAAGGAGCCGGAGGTCTGGCGGTACATGATCAGTTCGCCGAGGGCCCGCATCAGCAGGTAGGCGATGACGCCGGCAATAGCGTAGGAGAAAATCAGGGCTGGCCCGGTGGAGGCCAGGCGTCCACCCGCGCCCATGAAGAGGCCGACGCCGATCGCGCCACCCATCGCGATCATCGTGACGTGGCGGCGGCTCAGGGTCTTCTGGTAGCCCTCGGCGCTGAGGTTTGCGGAAGTTGTAGCGGTACTGGGCGCAGCCAGGGTTCCCGGCTCACGCTGAAGGTCGGTTGTGGTGTTTTGAGGCACAGCTGTTCCTTGTGGGTTGAGTAGATGCCGGCCCTGGCTTCACGCGCATCGGCACAAACAATTCGAGCTTTCAACCTGTTGGCGAGTCGAATCAGTAGCGAAAACACGGAAGCGTCGAAGGTAAATCCGGCAAAACCATTCTAACCGGTGATTTCCGCGGAGCGTGACGCGGGCAACAAACAGGGGCGCTACGCTGGACACATGGGCACCATTCCGCCAGCCGGCAGGCTATACCGTTTCACGGGCTTGGACGCTGCGGCTTTCGGACTCTATGTGTCATTGGCGGCTGTTCTGAGCCTCGCCACCGCCCCTGTGACAACTTTCGTGCAGCAAATCTTCCCCGACCCCGCCACCGCCGTCTTCGCCATCAACCTCGCCTTCTACGCTTCGGTCGGCCTGTTCGCGGTTGCGGCTGCGTGGCGAGTCATAGCCCGCGACATTCTGATCCTGGCCACACGTCCGTGGTTCACGCTCGCCATGATTCCGCTGTCCATCGTGGCGATGCTGGTGATCACCGCCATTCTGGTGACAGTTACCGGCTCGGCCAAGGAGTCGCAGAACCAACTGGGGCTCCAGTCCCTGGTCCTGCAACTTCCGGCTTGGTTCGTGGTGCCCTTGCTCGTGGTGTTGGGTCCCTTCGTGGAGGAATACCTGTTCCGGCATCTACTCATCGGTAAGCTGTCCCGTCGCCTCAATATTTGGCTATGTTGCGCCCTGTCCGCGCTTTGTTTCGCCGCCATCCACGTGGTGGGACGTGAGGGCCTGGTGCTTCCCGCCTTGGCCCCGTACCTCGGAATGGGCGTCGTCCTGGTGGCTGTCTACGTCTGGACAGGCAAGAACGTGATGTTCTCCTACTTCGTTCACGCTGCCAAGAATCTGTTGGCCGTCCTGCTGATCTACGCGATCCCGCCGCAACTGCTGGGCGGGTAATCCGCCCAACACCGCTAACCCACCCAACTAACTCGCAGTTGTTGTCGTTTTCAGGCCGCTAAACGACAACAAATGCGAGCTAGTTGGGCAACCCGGACCGGAACTGTCCGCTAGGCACTTCCCCGGCCACGCGCCGTCGTCGTAGGTTCAGTCCATGGCACTGAACTTTCAGGTAGTAATCGACTGCAAGAATCCGCACGTCCTGGCCGATTGGTGGGCCGAGACGCTCGAGTGGATAGTGGAGCCCCAAGACGAGGCGTTCATCCGCTCCATGGTGGATCAAGGCTTCGCCACGGAGGGGGAGACAACCACCCACAACGGCAAGCTGGTGTGGAAGGACGGCGCGGCCATCGGCCCGGCAGAGGATCAGGACAAAGACACCCGCCGCCGATTCCTGTTCCAGACAGTTCCAGAGGACAAGACCGTCAAGAACCGCGTTCACTGGGACGTGCGCCTCAACGGACAGGACAAGGACGTGGTCCGCGCTGCGCTGGAAGCGCGGGGCGCGAAACACCTGTGGACGGCCAAGCAAGGGCCGCACGAATGGCACACCATGGCGGATCCCGAAGGCAACGAGTTCTGCATCAGCTGAGGGGATTACTAGACTCTGAGGGTGAGCAACGACTTCCCCGCCAAGGTATCCGACGTCTTTGACCCGTCGCGCTGGCGTACCGTGTCCGGTTTCGACGATTTCCAGGACATGACGTACCACCGACAGGTCGAGCGGGACGCAGACGGAAAAGTGACAAGGGACCTTCCCACGGTCCGGATCGCCTTCAACCGTCCTGAGGTCCGCAACGCCTTCCGTCCCGGCACCGTCGACGAGCTCTACCGCGCCATGGACCACGCCCGAATGACTCCGGATGTCGCCACAGTGCTCCTCACCGGGAACGGCCCCTCCCCCAAGGACGGCGGCCATTCCTTCTGCTCCGGCGGGGACCAGCGGATCCGCGGCCGCGACGGTTACCGCTATGCCGACGGCGAGACGCAGGAGAGCATCGACCCCGCCCGGGCCGGCCGCCTGCACATCCTGGAAGTCCAGCGGCTCATGCGGACCATGCCGAAGGTGGTCATTGCCGTCGTGAACGGCTGGGCAGCGGGCGGCGGGCACTCGCTGCACGTTGTCTCCGACCTCACCATCGCCTCCCGCGAGCACGGCAAGTTCAAGCAGACCGACGCCACTGTGGGAAGTTTCGACGCCGGCTACGGCTCGGCGCTGCTCGCCCGCCAGATCGGGCAGAAAGCCGCCCGCGAGATCTTTTTCCTGGCCCGTGAGTATTCCGCAGAGGACATGGTCCGAATGGGTGCCGTCAACGAAGCCGTGGACCATGAGCGCCTCGAGGAGGTCGCCATGGAGTATGCCGCGGACATCGCGCGCCAATCCCCGCAGGCCATCCGCATGCTCAAGTTCGCCTTCAACCTCGCCGACGACGGGCTGGCCGGCCAGCAGGTCTTCGCCGGGGAGGCCACGCGCCTGGCCTACATGACGGACGAAGCCGTAGAGGGCAAGGAAGCCTTCCTCGAGAAGCGCGATCCGGACTGGTCCAACTTCCCTTACTACTTCTAGGACTCGCCCGTGAACATCGATCCCGTTCTCAAAGCCCTGGCCGCCGCCCTCCACGACGAGGGACCCGCCGTCGAAATCATCATCCCGGAAGACGGCACCCCGCTGGCGGTCCCCGTTGAAACGCCCGGCTTCGAGGACGCCGCGGTAGTGGTCCGCACTTCCGGTTCCACCGGCACGCCTAAGGCCACCGTTCTCACGGTCGATGAGCTCGCGGCTTCTTCCATGGCCACGGCCATCGCGCTCCGGGGCGAGGGACAGTGGCTCCTGGCCCTGCCGCTGCAATACGTTGCCGGGGTCCAGGTGTTGGTCCGCTCACTCTTCGCCGGCACGCGTCCGTGGGTCATGGACCTCTCAAACGGCTTCACTCCGGAGGCCTTCACCGCCGCCGCCGAAGAACTGACGGACACCATCCGCTTCACTTCCCTGGTGCCGACGCAGTTGCAGCGGCTCTTGGACTCGCCGTCGCCGCAGACCCTTGCAGCCCTGCGCCGTTTCAATGCCATCCTTCTGGGCGGAGCGCCCGCGCCTGCCCCGCTGCTGGACGCCGCCAGGGAGGCCGGACTGAAGGTCGTGACCACCTATGGCTCCGCTGAAACGTGTGGCGGTTGTGTGTACGACGGAAGCCCTTTGGAGGGCGTCAGGGTCATGCTCGACGACGACGGCCGGGTCCTCCTGGGCGGCGACACCGTGGCTTCCGGTTACCTGGACGCGCCCGAGGCGAGTGTCGAGGCGTTCTTCGACGAGGACGGCACCCGCTGGTACCGCACCAACGATCTCGGCGTGCTCGCCGCGGACGGCACGCTCACGGTGCTGGGGCGCGCCGACGACGTCATCATCACCGGCGGCGTCAAAGCCTCCGCCGCGTTCATCCAGGCGGAGCTTGAAAAGTTCGACGGCGTCACGGCGGCTTTCGTGGCCGGGGTGCCTTCCCGTGAGTGGGGCCAGGCCGTGGCCGCCTATGTTGCCATCGAGGACAGTTCCCCGGAAGCCGTCGAGGATTACAAGACGCGAAGCCAGGAAACACTGGGCGTCCTCGCCCCCAAAACAGTGCTGACCACGGATGGCCTCATCATGCTCCCCAATGGAAAGCCGGACCGGCTGGCCATGATCGAGCTGCTCACCGAGGTGCATCAGGGAGAATAGACACGTCCTCCCCGACCGTCATTTGCCTTCCCCAACGCGAAACAACACGAGGTATTGAACGTGGCATCAGCTGCACAATGGATTCAAGGCGCCCGCCTGCGCACCCTTCCGGCGGCGATCGCGCCGGTGCTGATCGGCACAGCGGCCGCCTACGAGCTGCAATCATTCCGGCTCTTGAATGCCATCCTCGCCGCCCTCGTGGCGCTGCTGCTGCAGGTCGGGGTCAACTACGCCAACGACTACTCGGACGGCATCCGTGGCACCGATGAGGACCGCGTGGGTCCGCTCCGGCTGGTCGGTTCCGGTGCGGCGCGCCCGGACCACGTCAAGTGGGCTGCCTTCGGTGCGTTCGGCCTGGCCATGATTTTCGGGTTGGTCCTGGTGATCATCACGCAGAGCTGGTGGCTGATCCTGGTGGGCGTCGGCTGCGTCCTTGCAGCCTGGGGGTACACCGGTGGCAAGAACCCGTACGGCTACATGGGCCTGGGCGACCTGTTCGTGTTTGTCTTCTTCGGTCTGGTGGCAACACTGGGCACCACCTACACACAGGCCGGGCAAGTGAGCCTTCCGGCCGTTATCGGCGCCATTGGCACGGGATTGATCGCCTGCGCCTTGCTGATGGCCAACAATGTACGGGACATCCCCACGGACATGGTGGCGGGCAAGCGGACACTGGCCGTGCGGCTGGGCGACCGCCACGCCCGCGAGAGCTACGTCCTGATGCTGGCCCTCGCCATCCTGTTGGTGGTGGTGCTGGCGCCCACCAGGCCCTGGATGCTGATCGTGCTGCTGCTGATCCCAGCCTGCCTCATGCCGGCCTGGCTCATGGTCAACGGCCGGAAGCGCAAGAGCCTTATCCCGGTGCTCAAGCAGACCGGATTGATCAACCTTGGCTACAGCGTGCTGTTCTCGCTGGGCCTCGTGCTGAGCCACGGCTTCTAACGCTCGCTCAGATGATGTGAGCGAGCGTCCGTCGGGGCGGCGCTATATGTGAGCGAGCGTCCTTTCCCCCGACGCTCGCTCACATATAGGCCAGTTTCCCCCAACCCTCGCTCACATATAGGCCGGTTTCCCCCAACCCTCGCTCACATATAGGCCAGTTTCCCCCAACCCTCGCTCACATATAGGCCGGTTTCCCGGTATATATCAAGCTGTTTGTGACAGCTGGGTGGTTTGTTTGTTGTTGATCCCGGCGACCGGAGGGGCTCCCGGCG
>NZ_JAMXIC010000024.1 GCF_027587375.1 Arthrobacter sp. B2a2-09 | reverse complement strand
AGGTGGCCCCGCGCTTCTACGGCTCCACGGTCTCCGCGGAGGCCGGCGCGGCCGGGCCCTCGCAGTCCGGCCCGGAAGCCATCCCGACGCACTGGGTGTCGATGATCAAGCACACGCTGGCCCACCTCGGCCCGGCCGTCTCGGCCGACCGCATGCTCCAGGACTACGTCAACACCCTCTACCGCCCGGCAGCGGAGTCTGGACGGCATGCCGTGGCTGGCTCCTTCAAGGAAGCGAAGGAACTGGCGGCCTGGACCACCAAGGTCCGCAACGCCTGGCCGCAGCTGATCGTGGAACACGTCGATTCCGTGGGCGTCTCCGAGGAGCCACAGATCGGGGACACCCTCCAGGTCAACGCCTACATCGCCCTGCACACCCTGACTCCGGACGACGTCAGCGTCGAAGTGGCGTACGGGCGGGCTGAAGAAAGCGATGAGCTGGAGGACATCACCGTGGCCGAACTGAGTTCGTTCGAGGACCTCGGCAACGGGCGCCACCTGTTCACCGGTTCCATCCTGATCAACCGCTCCGGATCCTTCGGCTACACCGTCCGGGTCTTCCCGAAGCATCCCTCCCTGGCCTCGAAGGCCGAACTGGGGCTGATCGTCAACGCATAGCGATATGGCTGCCGGGTGGGCCAGCCCACCCGGCAGCCAGTACCCGGCCCCTAGGTGCGGTAGACGTTGATGGTGTTGCCTTGGACGACTTCCCGCTCGCCTGCCGCGACCAGTGCTCCCTGCCTGCGGTCATTGAGCTCAGACGTCGTCAGGCGTAGCTCGAACATCCGGCCCCCGGCCCCGGACTCGGCGAGCAGTTTGGGCAGGACAACCTTCTTGTCATCCTTGTTCCCGTTGATCACGACCAAGCCGCGGTAAGCACCGCCCTCCGAGCTCACTAAGAGCTGAACAATCCGCAGGGAGGGATCGTGCCAACGGGCCGCCGTCATGGGCTGGCCCTTGTCATCAAACCAATCCAGGCCCGTCCCCTTGTCCGGGAAGCCTGCGTCCTGGGCTTCCATGAACTCCTTGCGGAGCCGGATCACCCGTTTGGTGCTCCGAAGCATGTCATGCGATTCGGGTGTCTGGGTCCAGTCGATCCATGTCAGGGGGTTGTCCTGGCAATAGGCGTTGTTGTTACCCTGCTGTGTGCGTCCGAGCTCGTCGCCGGCAGTGATCATGGGCACGCCGATGGAGATCATCAACGTAGTCATGAGGTTCCGCTTGGAAAGGGCACGGGCCGCAAGAATCCTCTCGTTCTCCGTGCGTCCTTCGAATCCATGGTTGTAGCTGCGGTTGTCGCCGTGGCCGTCGCGGTTTTGTTCGCCGTTGGCCTCGTTGTGTTTACGGTCGTAGGACACCAAGTCGGCAAGCGTGAATCCGTCGTGCGCGGTGATGAAGTTGAGCGAGGCGAGCCTGGAGCGTCCCGAAGGTTCAAAGACCCGGGTGGAGCCAGTCAAGGCGTCGGCCAGGACTCCCACGTTGCCGCCGGACATCCCGGCGTCGGCAGCGCCCCGGTCAGAGAGCCAGAAGCGGCGTACGCCGTCGCGGAAGTGATCGTTCCAGTCCACCCATCCCTCGGGGAACCGCCCTGTCTGCCAGCCACCGTAACCCACATCCCACGGTTCGGAAATGAGCTTGGTCTTGGAGATCACCGGATCCTCCGCGATGCGCTTCAGGAAAGGGTGCTCAGGATCGAACTCGTTGCCCGCATTGCGGCACAGGGTCACGGCAAGGTCGAAACGGAAGCCATCTATGTGGAATTCGTCCGCCCAATAGCGCAGCGATTCAATGGCCAGGTCCACTACCCTGGGTTCGGCAAAATTGAGGGTGTTACCGCAGCCCGTCGTATCGAGGTAGCGGCCGTGGGCATCGTGGCGGTAGTACCGCTGCTCGCCGAGGCCCCTGAAACTGAAGGTGTCGCCGTCGGGCCCGCCTTCCGCCGTGTGGTTGTAGACGACGTCGAGAATCACTTCGATCCCCGCGGCATGCAGGAGCTTCACCATGCCTTTGAACTCGTCCTGGACAGCGTGCGGGCCGGCCTGCTGGGCGGCCTGCGTGGCGTAGTCCGCATGGGGCGCAAAGAACGCTGCCGTGTTGTAGCCCCAATAGTTGGTCAGGCCCAAGTACTGCAGGTGCTGCTCGTCCGTGTGGAAGTGGATGGGCAGCAATTGAACGGCCGTCACTCCCAATGAGTGGAAGTGCTCGATCATGGCGGGGTGGGCCATGCCCGCGTATGTGCCGCGGAGGTGCTCCGGGATATCCGGATGCAGCATGCTTTGGCCGCGGACGTGTGCCTCGTAGACGATGCTGTCGCGCCACTGCGTGCGAAGCGGGCGGTCGTCACCCCAATCGAAACCCGACTCCATCCGCACAGAAGTCAACAGTTCTCCGCGCTGGTGCACCGCACGACCGTAGGGATCCAGCAACAGCTGCTCGGCGTCGTCGGCGTCAAAGTCCGGAACAGGAACGGACAGTGGAAGCGCGTCCTCGGGTGCTGCGGCGCGGAAGCCGTACCGGGTGCCGGGCGGCAACCCGTCCACAATCCCGTGGTGCACGCCGTCCTCAAGTTTGGGCAGCGTGTGGACTTTCCAGGAGTCGCCGGGGGCCTTGTAGGCGATTTCGACTCGAGTGAGTCCAGGGGCCCACACAGCGACGTTGACCCTATCTGCGGGGGTGGAGCCGTCGGGAACTCCGGGCCGCGGAACACTCAACCCGAGCGGCGACGGCCGCGAGGCGTCCACTGTAGATGCTGTGTCAAAAATCGGCATAACCATTAGTTGAGAGTTTAGTCTCCGACGCCAATTCTCCCTTGCCCGCGGCCCATATGACAGTGCCTATGCCCGGCGGTCGGAGCCAAGCTGGCGGCCCCTGCGAAGGCAAACAAGCCGCTCACCTGCTGAAACGTCGTATCACCCGGCTCATTGCGCATTTTGCAAAACCGGTCGTTTGCAACGGATTGTGTCGGATGCGCGGATTACGCCCGCCCACACGCGGATGAGTTCGTATCCTCCGCGCGGTCGTTGCATACTTTGCCTAAACACCAATGTGGAGGTAATTGTGCGAATCGCTCTTGCTCAACTCATCAGCGGCCGCGAGCTGGCAGGCAACCTGATCCTGTTGGAAGACTACGCCCGCCGAGCCAAGGAGGGCGGCGCCGAGCTCGTGGTGTTCCCGGAAGCGACCATGCGGGCGTTCGGGAATTCCCTGCTCGACATCGCCGAGCCCCTGGATGGGCCATGGGCCAGCCAGGTGCGGAGGATCGCCCAAGATCTTGGGATCGT
The DNA here is from genome assembly GCF_027587375.1 of Arthrobacter sp. B2a2-09. Taxonomy (GTDB): domain Bacteria; phylum Actinomycetota; class Actinomycetes; order Actinomycetales; family Micrococcaceae; genus Arthrobacter. Next base: position 73,538 of record NZ_JAMXIC010000024.1, on the reverse strand, counting down.
GATCGTGGCCGGAATGTTCACCCCCGGACTGGCGTCCGACGGCAGCAGCAACGGCAAGGTCCGGAACACCCTGATCGCCACCGGGCCCGGAGTGGACACCAGCTACGACAAGATCCACCTCTTCGACGCCTTCGGCTTTGCAGAATCGGACACCGTCGACGCCGGCACCGATCCAGTGACGTTCGATGCCGGAGGCCTCACCTTTGGCCTGGCCACCTGCTACGACATCCGTTTTCCGGCCCTCTTCACCGCCAATGCCGACCGCGGAGCCGACGTGAATATCGTGTCCGCTTCTTGGGGAGCCGGGCCTGGAAAGGCGGAACAGTGGAAGCTGCTCGCACGAGCCCGGGCGATCGACACCACAACCTTCGTCCTTGCTTGCGGCCAGGGCGATCCCGCGACCCAAGGCCGTGAACCCAAGGGTGCGGCGCCTACCGGAGTGGGGCACTCCGCCGTCGTGTCCCCCTTGGGAAACGTGCTGGTAGAGCTCGACGCCGAACCCGGCCTCTTGTTCGCGGAGTTGGATGCCGCCGTCGTCGAGGAAGCTCGGGTCAAGCTCCCGGTCCTGGCCAACCGCCGCGACTTCTAAAGGGAACAGCAACGCCCGCTCACATCTGGCGGCAAAAACCCGAACGCTCGCTCACATCTGGCGGCAAAAACCCGAACGCTCGCTCACATCTGGGGGCAAAAACCCGGACGCTCGCTCACATCATGTGAGCGAGCGTCCGTCGGAAACACCACATAAGTGAGCGAGCGTCGGAAGAAAACGCGTCAAAGGTGAGCGAGCGTCTGGCGGCTGTGCCGCCACCCACCGCAGGGTTACTTCGTGGCGCGCTGCCTTGAGACTTCGTACAGGGAGATGCCCACGGCCATGGAGGCGTTGAGCGATTCCATGGCGGAGTCGATCGGGATGGAGATGATCTGGTCGCAGTTTTCGCGAACCAGGCGGCTGAGGCCCTTGCCCTCGGAACCCACAACAATGCACACGGGATCGGTGGCCAAGGAGAGATCCGGCAGCGAGACATCGCCGTCGCCATCCAGGCCCAGCACGAAGATGCCCATCTGCTTGAACTGCTTGAGGGCGTTGTTCAGGTTGGCCGCCCGGGCCACCGGGACGCGGACTGCCGCGCCTGCACTGGTCTTCCAAGCCGAAGCGGTGACGCCGACGGAGCGGCGCTCCGGGACAATCACGCCGTGGCCGCTGAAAGCGGAAACGGAGCGGATGATGGCGCCCAGGTTGCGGGGATCGGTGATGCCGTCGAGCGCAACAAAGAGGGGCGCGTTGGGGATGTACCCCTTCTTCCATTTGGCGACCGTCTCTTCGGCGAGGTCGTAGGCGTCCTGGTATTCGTACGGCGGGATCTGCAGTACGAGGCCCTGGTGCACGGCGTCTTCGGTCATGCGGTCCAGCTCGGGCTTACCGGTTTCCAACAGCGGGATGCCACGTTCGGCAGCGAGCTTGAGGGACTCCTTGACGCGGTCGTCCATCTCGATCCGAATTGCAACGTGCAGAGCCTTCGCGGGGATTCCGGCGCGGAGCGCCTCCACCACGGAGTTGCGTCCAGTGACTACTTCCTCGGTAGCGCGGCCCTTCGGGCCTGAGCGGGCGCCCGGGTTGGAGCGGCTGGCGCCCCCTGCCGCGCGCTTGGCTGCGGAGCGCTCGGCAAGCTGCTTGCTCTTGTACGCTTTGTGGTACTCGCGGTCCTCAGCCTTGGGGGTTGGACCCCGGCCTTCCAGGGCCTTTCGACCGTGGCCACCGGTTCCAGTGGTGGGGCCCTTCTTGTTTTTGACAGCCCGGCGACCGTTGTTGGCCATGAATTCCACCCTTGATTGTGTTGAGTACGTCTGCAATCAAGTCTACTGAATCAACTTAAATCGGGGCGACGGAGCTTTGTCAGTCCTTTTTGAGGCTCCAACTGGCACCATCGGCGCCATCCTCGACGGCGATACCGGCTGCAGCTAGGGTGTCGCGGATCGCGTCGGAAGCCGCCCAGTCTTTGTTGGCTCGAGCCTCGGCCCGTGCCTGCAGCTGGGCTTCCACGAGGACCTCAAGGGCCTGGGCAGTCTCGGAATTCTCCTGGACTTCGCCGCGGACGTCGTTCAGTCCAAGCACGCTGGTCATGGCCATCACGGCCTGGAGCGCCTGCTGGACCCCGGCGTCGTCCCCGGACGCCAGTGCAGTGTTTCCAGCACGGACCGTCTCGTGCAGGGCGCCAAGGGCCTGCGGGACGTTGAGATCGTCATCCATTGCAGCAGCAAAGGCATCCGGCACGGGGCTCGACTCAGGGTGCGCGGCGAAGTCGCCACCGAACTTCTTGGAAGCCTTCGCAACAAAACCGTAGATGCGCTCCACGGCAGCCGCAGCCTCCTGAAGCGAGGTGGGCCGGTAGTCAAGGATGGAGCGGTACTGCGCCTGGCCGAGGTAGTACCGGACTACCCGTGGACTTGCGAGCTCGAGCATCTCTTCGGGGCTCACTGTGTTGCCCACCGACTTGGACATCTTTTCGCCCTCATAGGTGACCATGCCGTTGTGCAGCCAGAAGTTGGCGAAGTCGTCACCCGCCGCCTGCGATTGTGCCATTTCGTTCTCGTGGTGCGGGAAGCGGAGGTCCAATCCCCCGCCGTGGATGTCGAACTGCTGGCCCAGGTACTTAGTAGCCATGGCGGAGCATTCAAGATGCCAGCCCGGCCGGCCGGTTCCCCACGGCGAAACCCAGCTCGCCGTCGTCGGCTCCCCGTTCTTGAAGCCCTTCCACAGCGCAAAGTCGCGTGGGTCGCGCTTCCCGCGCGGGTCGGCGTCGGATGCGCCCTGCATGTCGTCGATGTTCTGGCGCGTCAGCGAACCGTACTTGCTCCAGGAGCGGACGTCGAAGTAGACGTCCCCGGAGTCGCCCAGCGCGGGGTAGGCGTGGCCGCGGTCGATGAGCCTTTGGATGAGGGCGTGCATCTCCGGAATGTGGCCGGTGGCGCGAGGCTCGTAGGTAGGGCGGGAAACGCCGAGGACGTCGTAGGCCTGCTCGAATTCCTGCTCGTAGCGGTAGGCCAGGGCCCACCATTCTTCCTCGGCTTTGGCACTAGGTTCCTCGGCCCAGTCGGGCCCGAAGGACTGCGCCGACTTGGCGAGGATCTTGTCGTCGATGTCCGTGACGTTGCGGACAACAGTGACGCGCAGCCCGCGGTATTCAAGCCAGCGTGTCAACTGGTCGAAGGCAATCGCGGAACGGACATGTCCCACGTGCGGCATCCCCTGCACCGTGGCACCGCAGTAGTAGACGCTGGCCTTGCCGGCTTCAAGGGGAACGAAGTCGCGGACTTCGGCGGATGCAGTGTCGTAAAAGCGCAGGGTCACCGCTCCAGATTAGCGGATGCGCTTCATCTGGCTCGTTTCACACCATCTATCTCTGTTTAGGCGTTATCGCTATGGGGCGCTGCCGGCACGGCGTACACGAGGGCGGTGGCGACGGCTGAAATGCCCTCGCCCCGCCCCGTGAAACCCAAGCCATCGCTGGTGGTCGCGGTGACACTGACAGAGGCTCCTGCGGCGGCGCTGAGGACACGCTGTGACTCTTCACGCCGCGGCCCGAATTTTGGCCTGTTGGCAACGAACTGCACTGCCACGTTCCCGATTTCGAAACCGGCGGCACGGACAATCCTGGCCGCCTCCCCCAGCAACTTCACCCCGGACGCACCTGCGAATTCGGGACGGTCGGTACCGAAATGCGTGCCCAGATCACCAATGCCGCAAGCGGAGAAGAGCGCGTCAGCGGCAGCATGGGCGACGCAATCGCCGTCGGAATGCCCTGAAAGTCCGCGTTCACCCTCCCAAAACAGCCCGCCGAGCCATAACGGCTGCGGGTCGTTCTCAGGTGCGTAGGCGTGCACGTCCACCCCGATGCCCGTGCGCGGCAGAATCATGGCTGCGCTATTTGAGGCGCCCATCAGCCTTCCACCCAGCGGACTCCGAGCGGCCCTTCCAGCAGGCCCTCGGCAATGATGAGATCCAACGGCGTGGTGATCTTCAGCGACTGGCTGGCGCCCCGGACTGCATGGACAGGCACGCCCAGGAGCTCGACGAGCATGGCGTCATCCGTGACTGCCGCCGACTGCTCGTCGTCGAACGTCGCGGCCGCCGCGTGGGCGCGCACCAAAGTCTCAAAGTCGAATCCCTGCGGAGTCTGCACCGCGCGCAGTTGTTCGCGCGGTGCGGTGCCGGTGACGATCTCCGGCGCGATTCCGGCGTCGTCCCCGTCAGTTTCCACAACCATCTTGACGGTATCCACCACCGGCATCGCGGGGATGACGGCCTTGGCGCCCGACGAGAGCGCCGCGGCAACACGGTGGAAGACCCGATCAGGAGTCAGTGCACGCGCGGCGTCGTGAACAAGCACAGCGCGCGTTCCCTCAAGGACCGCTCCAAGGGCTGCGCGGACCGAAGCGGCACGGGTGGATCCGCCGTCGACCACTGTGATCAGCGGCCCGTCAGCGCCCAGTTCTTGCCGGAACTCCTCACAAAGCTCGCGCAGTTCCAGGTCCCCCGCGGGGACGGCCACGCAAATCTGGCGGGCAACGTCTGCCGTCGCGACGCCGCGAAGGGCATGGGTGAGGATCGGTTCGCCGCCCAGCGGAACTTTTGCCTTGGGCATGCCGTAGCCAAGCCGCTCCCCGGAGCCTGCCGCAACGACGACGACGGCGGTGGCCTCGCGCTGGGATGGTGTAGTCATGCGCTCAAGCCTACGTGGTGCCCACCCGCCCAACTAGCTGGCAGTAGGTCTCGCTTTGAGCGCCCAGAACGACACCTACTGCGTGGGCCCACGCCGCCAGGGTTCCCTGGCCGTGGGGCCACACCGGCGAGGGCCCCTGCCTGAGCTTGCGAAGGCTGGGAGCCGGTGGGGACTTGCGAGGCGAGGGGGGCGGTGGAGACAGTCGGGCTTTCGGGCAAAAGGAAACCCCGGCGGCAGGTTGCCACCGGGGTTCAAATCTTTAAATCTCTGTTAGGAAGCCAGAACTTCGTCGAGAACGCTTGCAGCCTTCTCTTCGTCGGTCTTCTCAGCCAGTGCCAGTTCTGAAATCAGAATCTGACGGGCTTTGGCCAGCATTCGCTTTTCACCTGCGGAAAGGCCGCGATCGTGATCACGGCGCCAAAGATCGCGAACGACCTCTGCAACCTTGATGACGTCGCCGGAAGCAAGCTTCTCCAGGTTTGCCTTGTAGCGACGGGACCAGTTGGTGGGCTCTTCAGTGAACTCGGCGCGGAGGACGTCAAATACGTGCTCCAAGCCTTCCTTGCCCACTACGTCGCGAACCCCAACAAGGTCTACGTTTTCTGCTGGAACTTCAATGGTCAGATCACCCTGAGCCACCTTGAGCTTGAGATACATTTTCTCTTCGCCCTTGATAGTGCGCATCTTGATTTCTTCAATTTTTGCTGCACCGTGGTGAGGGTAAACTACTGTCTCGCCGACCTCAAAAACCATGTGGACTTTCCCCTTTCCCGCAGACCAGTTTATCACGCTTAAGGCATACGATTGGCACGGAAAGGGGTCCTGAGCCCTGTAAATACGCGGAAAATGGCCTTTTCAGCCCTCCGACCCCCTCTTGACGGGAGGGTATAAAAGTGCATAGGAGAAGGCGTTCCGGACGACCCTACTCCTTCTGGAGGGCCGCCACAATGGTGATCGGAATCCTTGTTCCTGCTAGTTTGCCGATAGGCTATGCCTGAAAAGTGTTCCAATGACTCTTAGAGGAGTACGTGTCGTGCGCATTACTGCGATGAACCGTGTCCAGCGCGGCAAACTGGCGATGGCGGCGGCCGCCATCGGCATCGGTCTCTTGTCCGTGACCGGCTGTGGCTACATCAACCCCCAGCAGACCAACCAGCAGTATTCACCGTCGGACGGCGTCAGGGAAGACCTCGGTTCGCTCCAGCTGCGCAACATGCTCATCATCTCCACGGATGCCAACAAGCCGGGACGCGTCATTGGTGCCGTGTTCAACACCTCCTCGAGCGATGCAACCCTGACCATCAGTGGCGCCGGCGGGTCACAGGCGACCATTCCAGTCAAGGCCAAGTCCCAGACCTACCTCAACGACACCACCGACGCCGCCATTTTGAGCACCACTGGCGGCGCCCCGGGTTCCGTGGTTTCCGTGACCATCAAGACCGGCTCCGATTCCCGCACCGTGCAGTTCCCGGTCCTGGACGCCTCCTTGAAGGAATACGCGAAGTACCTCCCCACCGCTAGCGCGTCTCCGAGCGCCTCGGTCAGCGGTTCTGCGACCTCGAGCAGCAGCGCGACCCCGACGCCTAGCGCGAGCAGCACCGGCCACTAGGAGGCCAGCGGCCTGCACCGCTCGGGTCGGCAACATGCCGGCTCCACGAAGAAAAGCTCCACGAAGACAAAAGGAAGGGCTCCCACCATGGGAGCCCTTCCTTTTGTCTTTTGCTCTTGTTCGCTTTGAGAGCCGTTCCAGGCTGCCCCGGCCGCGAGGGGTTCCTACGGCTCGAACTTGTAGCCCAGGCCCCGCACCGTCACGAGGTAGCGGGGAACCGAGGGGTCGGGCTCGATCTTGCTGCGCAAACGCTTCACATGGACATCCAAGGTCTTGGTGTCGCCCACGTAGTCGGAACCCCAGACCCGGTCGATCAACTGCCCACGGGTGAGCACCCGGCCCGAATTGCGAAGGAGCATCTCGAGGAGTTCGAATTCCTTCAGCGGAAGCGATACCTGTTCGCCGTTGACGCTCACTACATGCCGCTCGATGTCCATCCTCACCGGGCCGGCCTGCACGGTGGATGTGATGAGTTCCTCCGGCTCGCCTTGCCGACGCAGCACAGCACGCACGCGCGCCACGAGTTCCCTGGAGGAGTACGGCTTGGTGACGTAGTCGTCCGCGCCGAGCTCCAGGCCAACCACCTTGTCGATTTCCGAGTCCTTGGCCGTCAGCATGATGACCGGGACGCTGGAACGCTGGCGCAGTTGCCTGCAGACCTCAGTGCCAGGGGTCCCCGGAAGCTGCAGGTCCAGCAATACCAGGTCGGCACCGTTGCGGTCGAACTCCACCAAGGCGTCACTGCCGTTGTCCACAACCTGGACATCGAAGCCTTCCTTGCCCAATAGGTAGGACAGGGGGTCGCTGAAGGACTCCTCGTCCTCCACGATCAGAATCCTGCTCAAGCGCCAGCTCCTTGCTCTAGGGCGCGTACGGCGCCCGTCGTTTGAATCACGTTTCGGGGCTTCGCCCCGGCGTCGTCGTCCTCCTGGCCTTCCATTTCCGGAAGGCGGATGGTGAAAGTAGAACCTTGGCCGGGCTGGGACCAGACCGTGACCTCGCCGCCATGGTTGGACACCACATGCTTGACGATACTCAGGCCCAAGCCGGTTCCCCCGGTCTGCCGGGACCTCGCCGCATCCACACGGTAGAAGCGTTCGAAGATGCGTTCCTGGTCCTCGGGGCTGAGACCCTCACCCTGGTCTGTGACGGAAATGGCCACCACGCCCTCTTTGGCGCGGACCCCCACTCCCACACGGGTGTTCTCTGGCGAATACCGGATGGCGTTGTCGATCAGGTTCCGCAGGGCGGTCACCAACAGGTCCTGGTCGCCGAAAACCATTGTTTCCGTGCGTCCGCCGACGACGATCTTGATGTTCTTGAGCTCGGCCGGGAGCTGCGAACGATCCACGGATTCAGCGATCACCGTATTGATGTCCACGGCGTGCCCTTGCTGTGCCACGTTGGCGCCTTGAAGCCGGGACAGTTCAATGATGTCCTGCACCAGCGCGGCCAGTCGTGTCGATTCCTTGTGCATGCGCTTGGCAAAGCGACGGACGGCTTCTTCGTCGTCCGGGCTTGCCTCGAGCGCCTCGGCCAGCAGGGAGATGGCGCCCACCGGCGTCTTGAGTTCGTGCGAGACGTTCGCCACGAAGTCGTTGCGGATTTCTTCGGTGCGGGTGATTTCGGTACGGTCATCGGCCAGCAGGACGATATATTCCCATCCGAGCATGGCTGCCCGCACCTGCACCACGATGGTTCCCTTGCCCAGTGGACCGCGGGGCAACTCGAAAGTCTCCTCAAGGATCACGCCGTCGCGCCGAACCTTTGCGGTCATGTCCAGCAACTGCTTGTGCACCACCGTGTGGCCCCTCACGAGGCCGTATGCATAGGCCGCAGGACTGGCCCGGACCACGCCGTCGATCGCGTCCACCACCACGAAAGCGCGCCCGACGACGGACAACACCTCCGCGGCACCCTCCGGAAGCAGCGGCTCAGTGACGTCCAGGTCCACGATCTTTCGCTGCCGTTCACTGAGCCTGAACGCGAGCACGCCAAAGACGCCGCACGACAGGCCGACTAGACCTGCGATGACACCGATGAGCACTGGATCCACGGATCTAGCTTATGCGCTCAAAACACTGCAAAATATGGAACGGTCACCAAACCGCCCCGATTCAGCTAACGTTCACCTAAAGGTGCGCAATCGTTCATTGACCGCTGCCACCCTTACTAGTTGGACCGTAGTTAGCTGTGATGATTTTCGCGCCGCCAGAAGGGTGCGGAGGAGATTTCCAAGGAGAGGACGCCACCGTGCGCAAGGTTTTTCAGGAGGAGCTCATCCAGGTCGGTGAGGACCTCATCGAGATCTCAAAGCTGGTCACTGAGGCGATCCAGAACGCGACCACCGCATTCGAAGGTGCCGACGTGGATCTCGCCCAGGACGTCATTGCTGCCGACGCCCGGATCGATTTCCTGCAGAACGGCCTCGACGAACGGGCTATCGACATCCTGGCCCTCCAGGGCCCCGTGGCGAGCGATCTCCGGATGATTGTCGGCTCCCTGCGGATGAGCGCATCCCTGGAGCGCATGGGTGACCTCGCCCGGCACGTGGCCCAGCTGGCCCGTTTGCGCTACCCGGCCACCGTCATCCCCGAGCAGCTGACGGCAACGTTCAAGGACATGGCCCGCCTCGACCTCGAAATCGTCCAGAAGGTCACCCTGCTCCTGGAGTCGCGCGACCTGGAAGTTGCCCGCGATATCCTCAAGCTCAACATCCGGGTGGACGATCTCCACTTGAGCGTCTTCAGGGCCATCGCAGATCCCGCCTGGGCCGAGACAGCCGCCACCACCGTGGATGTTGCCCTCGCCAGCCGCTACTTCGAGCGTTTCGCCGACCACGGCGTCTCCGTTGCCCGCAAGGTGACCTACCTGGTCACCGGCGAATGGCAGCCGGAAGGCTTCTAGCCAGGCTTAACAACAACGACGCCGGCCGGCCCACCTCGCAAGGTGGGCCGGCCGGCGTCGTTTTCTCAAGAGTTTATTTCTTGCCTTGGGCAGCTACAGCCTTGATGGACTCTGCCGCGGCCTCGGGGTCGAGGTAGGTTCCGCCGGGGTTGATCGGCTGGAAGTTCTCGTCCAGGTCGTAGACCAACGGGATGCCCGTGGGGATGTTCAGACCGGTTATGTCTTCGTCGCTGATGCCGTCCAGGTGCTTGACGAGGGCGCGCAGGGAGTTGCCGTGTGCGGTGACCAGGACGGTCTTGCCAGCCTTGAGGTCTTCCTTGATGTCGGACTCCCAGTACGGCAGGAGACGGACCAGTACGTCCTTGAGGCACTCGGTGCGCGGCAGGGCGTCGCCGAGGCCTGCGTAGCGCACGTCGTTTACCTGGGAGAACTCGCTGTCGTCGGCGAGTACGGGCGGCGGGGTGTCGTAGCTGCGGCGCCATTCCATGAACTGCTCTTCACCGAATTCGGCGAGGGTCTGGGCCTTGTCCTTGCCCTGCAAAGCGCCGTAGTGACGCTCGTTGAGGCGCCAGTCACGCTTGACCGGGATCCAGCCGCGGTCGGCCTTGTCCAGGGAAATGTTCGCGGTGTTGATGGCCCGCTTGAGCAGGGACGTGTACAGGATGTCCGGGAGAACGTTGTTCTCGACCAGGAGCTCTCCGCCGCGGGCTGCTTCCTCGCGGCCTTGGTCGTTCAGGTCGACGTCCACCCAGCCGGTGAACAGGTTCTTGGCGTTCCAGTCGCTGTGGCCGTGGCGCAGCAGAATCAGCTTGTAAGTCATGGTTTTCATCCTAAGCGATCAGGCCCTGCCGTTGCCGGGCGTTACGCCATTACCCTTTGACCGCAACGCGGGGTCACTTAGCGCCGGTGTTTGCGCGTCGGATGGGCCGTAAGTGACCCCGCGTTGGAGGATAAAGTGGGACGGTGGTGCAAAAAGCTGAGCGGGTGCAAGGAAGACGCGGCAAACCCGTCGGCAACATCACAAGGGGCACCACCAATCCCAACCGCATGCGCCGTCTGGACCGCTGGTTGGCGGGCCCGCAGGGATGGCGGCTGCGCTCCGCCGTCGACCCCTTGGTAGTGGACCTGGGCTACGGCGCTTCCCCGGCCACCGCCGTCGAACTCTTCGAAAGGCTGCAGGCCGTCCGCCCCGACGTCCGTGTGTGCGGGATCGAGATCGAACCCGAGCGCGTCCGGACCGCGAAATCCCTCGAAAGGCCCGGGCTCAGCTTCCACGTAGGCGGCTTCGAGGTTCCCGTTCCAGGCAATCCGGTGTTGGTGCGGGCCTTCAACGTGCTGCGGCAATACGAGGAATCGGATGTGGCCGGGATCTGGGCGCTGGTGCAGTCACGGCTGGCACCGCAGGGATTGTTCATCGACGGCACGTGCGACGAAATAGGCCGCAAGGTGACGTGGGTTGCGTTGGATCGGAACGGACCGTTGAGCCTGAGCCTGTCCATGCGGTTCGGCGGTTTCGAACTGCCCTCCGACGTGGCCGAACGCCTGCCGAAGGCACTCATCCATCGCAACATCCCCGGAGAACGCATTCATGCTTTCCTGAATGCCCTGGACAAGGCCTGGTTGGAGGCGGCTCCGCTCGCGTCGTTCGGCAACAGGCAGCGGTGGACAGCTATGTGCCAATCACTGCGCGACGCCGGTTGGCCGCTTCAGGACGGAACGTCGCGTTGGCGCCTGGGTGAACTTACCGTCGACTGGGCAGCGGTGGCTCCGGCCTAAGCCTTGATCCACCAAGGTCACCAGGGACCGTACGGGCCCTGGTTGCGGCCGCTGTTGCCGATTTCCTTCACTGCGGGACGGACGTCAGCCAAGTAGACACACGCCGCGGTCACTGCGGCGATGCCAAAGAGGCCAAAGCCACCGCCGCCGCTGAGGACAGACACGCCGCCGATCACCGCGGCGACCCCGGTCAGGGCCAGCCAAAACGTCTTGGTGCGCTTGGATGCAGCTTCGTAAGACGAGGGTTTGTGGCGCAGGCAATCCACCAGCGCCCACAGCTCCAAAGCGAAGGCAACCAGTCCCAGAATGAACCAAATCCCATTCTGGATGTATGAAATCAAAATTTTTCCGTCCACGCCCTCAAGCCTAGCCGTCAAGCGCCTTGAGCGCTTGCTCCAAATCCGCCCAGAGGTCTTCTACGTTCTCGATCCCGACGCTCATCCTGACCAGGTTGTCCGGCACGCTGAGCGGCTCGGCCGTGTGGCGGCGTCGGCGTTCGATGAGCGACTCGACCCCGCCCAGCGACGTCGCGGGGAGCCACAACCGCAACGCACGAACTAGTTGATCTGCTGCGTCGGCACCGCTGCGATCCCCGTCCCCTTTCAGTTGGATGCACAGAATGGAACCGAACCCCTTCATCTGGGACTTGGCCCGCTCGTGGCCGGGATCGTTGGGCAGGCCCGGGAAACGGACGGATTCGACGCGCGGGTGGGTGCTCAGCCGCTCGGCCAGCGTCGCGGCAGAAGCTTGCGAGCGCTCGATCCGCAGTGCCAGCGTGCGCAGGCCGCGGAGCGCGAGCCAGGCCTCGAAGGGACCCGCGATGCCGCCGTGGATGATGCGGTGGTGCAGGAGTTCCGCGCGCAGCCCGGCATTGGAGGTCACCAAGGCGCCGAGTACGACGTCGGAGTGTCCAGCCAGGTATTTGGTCACCGAATGGAGCACGACGTCGGAGCCCAGGCTGAGGGGCTGCTGAACCAGCGGCGTGGAGAATGTGTTGTCCGTGACCACGATGGCGCCGGCCTCATGGGCAGCGGCGGCCAATGCCTGGACGTCGGCGATGCCGAGCATCGGGTTGGTGGGGCTTTCAATCCACAGCATGCTGGCGGGCTTTGCGTCCGCGGGGGCGAGCTGCGCCTTGACGGCGTCGGTGTCCGCGATGTCAACGGTCCGCAACTCAAGGATGCCCTTGGCCGCGAGTTCGGTGGCCATGACGAGCGATCCAGCGTAGCTGTGCGTGGGCATGACGAGGACTCCGCCGGCGGGCACGAGCGACAACGCGGAGCTGACGGCGGCCAGGCCCGAGGCGTAGAGCAGGCCCGGCAACTCGGCGCCCTCCAGCTGGGCCAGCGCTTCTTCGAACGGATCCCAGGTGGGGTTGGCATAGCGTCCGTAGCCGCGGTCGCCGTCGCTCAGTGCTCCCGTGCCGAAATACGTGGAGGACAGAACGATGGGCGGGTTGACGGGCTGGTCATGGCTTCGTTCGGGACGGCCTGCCGCAACCACCACAGTGTCAGGGCACAGATCTGCGGCGTGCTCTCGGGAAAGACTCATTGCTCCAGCCTACGGCGCGGGGAGGAGACGCTGGAAAGGTGTTACGGCTAAACCCCCATACCCCTGAACTGCTGCCGAGCGGCGGGTTCCGTCCCGCGCAGGTGGGCTGGCGCCGTCGTCGGGCACTGTCAGTGTTCCTCTGTACGCTTAGATCCGTGACTACGCAGCGCCTCAAGCAGGACCAGAGCCCCATGCCGGACCAGCGCCCGGGACTCTTCATCGCCTTCGAGGGCGGGGACGGGGCCGGCAAGTCCACCCAGGCCGCCCGCCTGGCTGAGGCGCTCGAGTCCCTCGGCTTTTCCGTGCTGCGCACTCGCGAGCCCGGGGGCACGCCGATCGGCGAAAAGCTGCGTTCCCTGGTGCTGGACCACGGCCACGGCACTATCGATCCCCGGACCGAAGCCCTTATGTTCGCAGCATCCCGGGCTGCCCATGCAAACCAGGTCATCCGTCCGGCCTTGGCGCAGGGTTCAGTGGTCATCACGGACCGCTATATAGACTCCTCGGTCGCCTACCAGGGCGCCGGCAGGGACCTCGGGACCGTGGACGTCAGGCGGCTCAACGAATGGGCGACTGAAGGACTCGAGCCGGACCTGACGGTACTCCTTGACGTCCACCCGGGCGATGGCCGGGACCGCAGAACTGCCGGAGACGCTGCCGAGGACCGGCTCGAGTCAGAACCCGATGATTTCCACGCCCGCATCCGTGCGGCGTTCCTGGAACTGGCAGGGGCCCACCCGGAGACGTACCTCGTGCTGCCCGCCAAGGATGCCATCGAGGACCTCGCCACGCAGATCCTCCGGCGCGTGCAGGACTTGCTCCGGAGCCGCACATGAGCGTGTGGGACGAGCTCCAGGGCCAGGCGCCCGTCGTCGCACAATTGCGCGCGGCCGCCCAAGGCGAAGGCCTCACGCACGCCTGGTTATTCACCGGCCCGCCGGGTTCAGGCCGTTCCAACGCGGCCAAGGCATTCGCGGCGGCATTGAACTGTGAACAGGACGACGTCGCACTTCGAGGCTGCGGCGAATGCGCATCGTGCCGGACCATCCTTGGCGAGACCCACTCCGACGTGACCTTTGTCCGCACGGAAAAGGTCACCATCACCATCGAAGAAGCCCGCCAGCTGGTGTCCAAGGCTGGCGACCGGCCGGCGTCGGGCCGTTGGCGCATCATTGTGGTGGAGGACGCGGACCGCATGGCCGAACGCACCACCAACGTACTCCTCAAGGCCATCGAAGAACCCACGCCCCGCACCATCTGGATGCTATGCGCGCCGTCGCCCGCGGACGTGCTGGTCACCATCCGCTCGCGTTGCCGCCCGGTGAGCCTGCGCATTCCGCCAGCTGCCGACGTCGCCGCCCTGCTAGTAAGGCGCGACGGCGTCGACCCCGCCATTGCGGACCGTGCCGCCCGCGCTGCCCAAAGCCACATTGGAATCGCGCGCCGGCTGGCCCGCGATCCGGAGGCCAGGGAGCGCCGGATGGAGACAGTCCGTTTCCCGCTGGGCCTGCGGGGCGTCACCGCCGCCGTGATGATGGCCGAAAAGCTGGTCAAGATCGCGACTGATGAGGCCAACAGCTCCAACGACGAACGTGACGCCGCTGAGAAGGTCGCCTTGCTCGCGAGCCTGGGCGCTCCGGAGTCGGGGACCCTGCCGCCGTCGATGCGAAGCCAGGTGAGGCAGCTTGAAGACGACCAGAAACGGCGGGCCAAGCGCTCCATCACAGATTCCCTCGACCGCACGCTGACCGATCTGCAGTCCTTCTACCGGGACGTGCTGGTCATCCAGCTGGGGAACGCCGTGGAGTTGGTCAACGTTGAACTCAGGAGTGAACTGGAAGCCTACGCGGCGGGCTCCACCCCTGAGATCACGTTGGCGCGCATGGATGCCATCAACAAGGCGCGCGTTCGGATCACCACGACCAACGTGGCACCGCTGTTGGCCGTAGAGTCCATGGCGAGCAGCCTGATTCAGCAATAGCCGGATAGTTTAGAAGTACAGCACGCTTCCCCAGCCTGAGGAGAAACGCATGACCCCCGCACGACGCCGGCCCGCCGGGTCCAGTTCCAGGACACGGTTCCCATCCCTGCGGCGGGCGGCAGCGGCAGTCGCTGCCACGGTCTCCGCCAGCCTGCTGCTGAGCGGCTGCGTGTTCTCCGTGCCGGTGCCCAATGACGGCGCTAGCAATGGGTCCGGCGGCGGCAACGTCAGCACCCCGGACTCGTCCATCGCCGCCGCGGCCCCGGCAGGATTGGAGAGTTTCTACTCCCAAAATGTGAGCTGGACGTCCTGTGAACAGGGATTCCAGTGCGCCAACATCAAAGTGCCGGTGGACTATGCCAAACCAGATGGCGGCAGCATCTCCATCGCCGCCATCCGGCTCCAGAGCCAGGGCACAAAGAAAGGTTCACTGCTGGTGAATCCCGGTGGCCCCGGCGCTTCAGGCTATGACTTCGTCAGGGACGCAGGGAAGACGCACTTCACCAGCAAGCTGCGGTCCAGTTACGACCTGGTGGGCTTCGATCCCCGCGGCGTCAAGCGATCGGCGCCGGTGACGTGCCTCAGCGATGCCGAGCGGGATGCTTCCCGCGAGAAGGTCTACAACTATGACACTGACCAGGGCCTCGCCGCGGCGCTGGCCGACACCAAGACCATCAATGCCAAGTGCGTGGAAAATTCCGGTCCCGCCCTGGCACATATTGACACCGCCAGCTCTGCCAAGGACATGGACATCCTCCGTGCAGTGCTGAACGACGCAAAGCTCAACTACTTGGGCTTCTCCTACGGAACCTCGCTCGGCGCCACCTATGCGTCCTTGTTCCCGAACAACGTCGGCAAGCTCGCTTTGGATGGCGCAGTGGATCCGGCCCTCAACAACGAGGACCTCACCGCGGGGCAGGCAGAGGCGTTCGAAAAGGAGCTCCACACCTATGTGGCGGATTGCCAAGCAAAGTCCGGATGCCCCATGACAGGCAGCGTCGATAATGGCGTTCAGCAGATCCAGAACCTCATTGCCGACGTCGAGCAGAACCCCAAACGGGCCAACGACGGCCGGCTGGTCACTGGGGCAACTTTTGTCAGCGGTATTTTCACCCCGCTCTACGACAACGAATCGTGGCCGGTCCTGACCCAGGCCCTGGTGGCCGCGTTCAAGGGCGACGTGTCGCTCATGCTCCGGATTGCCGACTTCGGTGCGGACCGTGACCCGAACGGCACCTACACTTCAAACACCACGTTCGCCTTCAACGCCATCAACTGCCTCGACTACCCCATGGTCACGGACACGGCCGGCATGCGTTCCGAGGAAGCCCGGCTGAAGCAGCTCTCCCCCACCTTCGGCTACTACTTCGCCTACGGCGGCATCAACTGCAAGGACTGGCCCTATAAGCCGGTGCACACGCCCGCCCCCGTGAAGTACACCGGCACGGCGCCGATTGTGGTTATTGGCACCACCGGGGATCCCGCAACGCCTGTGGCCTGGGCTGGTTCACTGCGGAAACAACTCGGCAACGCTTCCCTGGTGACGTGGAAGGGCGAAGGCCACACCGCCTACGGCCGCTCCAACCAATGCGTGTCCGACGCCGTGGACAACTACTTCGTGGACGGAAAGGTACCTTCAGACGGGACTATGTGCTGACCGTCGTTTTGGGGCTGTCTCCACTGGTGGTCATTTGTTGAGGCGTAGCCCGGAATGGTAGGCCCGGATGGCGGCTTGCGCTTCCGCGACCATGGCCTCCGGATAGTGAACAACGTCTTTTGCCCGTCAGCCAGCGGCATAGCTGGCGGGCTGACGGCTTACACCTGACTGACACCGGGCCAAAAGTGGTAGATCGTTGAGGACAGGCCGCTAGAGCCGTGCCGCGCGGGGCTCCAGCAATGCGGGAAGGTACTTGACTGAGGGCACGACGGCGGTGGCACCGGCCGCGCGCAAAGCCGCCTCGGAATGGAAGCCGGTAAGCACGCCAACCACGGCGGAGGCTCCGGAGCGAACGCCGGACAACATATCCGAGCTCGTGTCCCCCACCACGACCACCTCGCGGACATCATCCAGGTCAAGGGCAAGCACGGCGGTAAGAATCATGTCCGGATAGGGGCGCCCGCGGCCGGCGTCAGCGGGGCACAGGCTGAGATCCGCCTTCCCCATCCAGCCCAGGGACTCAAGCACCATGTTCTGCGTGTGCCGGCCGAAGCCGGTAGCCAGGCAGACTTTCATGCCGGAGTCCCGCATCCAGTCGATGGTTTCCTCGGCGCCCGGAATAGCCCGGACGCCGCCGTCGGCAATCAGATCATCGTAGGCGCGTTCGAAGGCCTTGTTGGCGCTCTCGGCCCGTTGGGGTTCTTCAAAAAGGTGGCTGAAAACGGTCAACTTCGAAAAGCCCATGGTGTCCCGCGCGTAGCCGAGCATGCTTTCGAAGCGGGGCGAACCAGGCTCGACGCCGGTCTCCTGCAGGGCGAGGGACATCGCACGTTCCGTACGAC
The DNA here is from genome assembly GCF_027587375.1 of Arthrobacter sp. B2a2-09. GTDB lineage: Bacteria > Actinomycetota > Actinomycetes > Actinomycetales > Micrococcaceae > Arthrobacter. The sequence goes on along the minus strand of NZ_JAMXIC010000024.1, from coordinate 56,494 downwards.
CATCGTCGGTAATCGTGGTGCCCACCATGTCCAAGACAGCAAGCCGGAGCCGCTGCGCACGATGTGCCCCGGCGTCGTCCGCGTTGGTCCTCTTGCTGCTGTCCATGCTCATGGCGCCCCTTCGCTGGTTGATGGCCGAAATCGTGCGGCCACGTTAGTCCGCCCAGCTTGCCCCCGGTCCGCGACGACGGCCTGAACCCGGCGCGACGAGCGGGTGAATTCCGCAACAACGGCGCCACGGGAGCTCCGCCCGGGGCTGTTTTGACCCGGACGAGGTGACTCTATTACAGTTGTATCTTGCGTGATTCAGCCGGTACCCGGACGATAACGCGGTGCTTCCTTAGCTCAGTCGGTAGAGCGTTTCACTCGTAATGAAAAGGTCATCAGTTCGATTCTGATAGGAAGCTCGAACAAAAAGAGCCCCGGATCCCTTGTAAACAAAGGGAACCGGGGCTCTTTCGTTAGGTGAGCAAAATCGGCCAAAAAGTGCCTTGGTGTACCCATGGGTGTACTCAACCCCTCTCCCCCGGCATGTTTCGGCACAGGAGCGCATACAGCGTTTTACCCCAGCGCTACCGAAGAGGCACCATCAAACTCTCCCCAAGGACCGGCCTTAGTTCAGTGCGATGACAAGCATCTGGTTGGTGCCCGGGATGCATGTCTGCAGTATCGCCCGAGGAAAGCCGCCGAATACCGCTGCGACGTTATTGGTGGTCCCGCCTTGGGGCACCTGGCCGCGTGCCGTCACCGTGTACGTGCCGTAACCGGGGATGCTCACCGTTTCGCCGACGCCGATCCCCGAGAATCGTGCCCACCCGCCGCAGAAATCATGTTCGGTGATGAACAGCGAGTAGGCGTCCGTGGGGGTGAAATGGATCGGGCCGATGCAACTGTCCACGGCGGCCTGGCCGCCCGAACCCGCAACATAGATGGTCCGCACCGCCGGAGCCGGGGCTGGTGCGGGCACCGGAGCCACGGGCACCGGAGCCACGGGCGCCGGAGCGGGCGCCGGAGGGGGCGCCGGCGCGGCGGCAACCGGCGGCCCCGTCAGCTTCAGCACCTGGCCGGGCACGATGACGGAATAGGCGCTGAGGCCATTGGCTGCCAGCATCCCGTTGACGTCGACGCCGAACCTGGCGGCTATCGAGCCAACAGTGTCGCCGCTGACCACCGTGTAGGCGTTCGTGTCAGGCGCAGCAGCAGGGGCAGGTGCAGCAACCGGAGCGGGTGGAGCCGGAGCTGCGGCCGGTGCCGGTGCCGGTGCCGGAGCTGGCGGCGCGACGGCGGCCGGCGCCTGCGTCTGTACTGGCGCCCGCGTGGCTGCCGGCGTCGGACTGGCAGCGGCTGGCGAAGGCGCGGCAATCCCGGATCCCGAACCGACGTGCGGGGCGATTGCGGCGCTCGTGCCTGCCGGCGCAAGTACCTGTGCGTAGTTCTGCATCGTCACGGCCGCAATGGCGACCATTGCCACAATTGCCCACGCGGCTATTGATGCCTTGTACCTGGTGAGTGTTCTTACCCCCGCGGATATCAGGGCGAGGACGTTGCCCCTGCTGATCCCGCCGTGTCTGTACTCCTGCTGATACATATCAGATCCCCGTAATTCATCGTTTCTGGGGCCGGTCGGTTGGCTGGCCCTGGAAGTGATGCGCAGGCGCAGGGGATGGCGCTTGTTGAGACCCTTTTGCTTAAATGCGCAGCACTGAGGAAGCCTCAATTCCGCCCATTTTGGATAACCCCGACGGGCTGTAACCCGGCTATTTGGATAAATCCATCAATGAGACTTATGAATAGGGCATTCCTTTTCCTGCTGCAGGTGATTTGAGTGTAGAAATATGAAATTCACTCCACACGAGTGCGTGCCACTCGCTTTTATTTCCCGTACCCCGCCGAACACTCGTATCGGGGTCTCCCATCTAGTGAGTGCGAGTGCGGGATGGCTGCTTTCCCACTTGCTTGGCGGTCTGAGCTGCCGCGGAACGGAGGGTGGCCGGATCCGAAGTAGGCGTAGTTATTCCTAGGGAATTCGCTGAGGAATAACTACGGCCGCAAGAAGTTGGCCCTGGAACTGTCCCGCATTCTGAGCAACGAAAACCACGCCGTTACGTCGTTCATCCGCAATCCGGAGGCCCAGAACTCATCCAGTCATCCGCCTAAGCCCGGCACCTGTGCTCATTGTCTGCCCGCGGTGGCAGACTCTGGCTGTGGAGGAAAAGAAGTTCTGGCAGCCGCCGCACGCCCATAGGCCCACGCCTGTGGTGCCGGCGATGGATCCTGCGGCGGTGGATGGCGCGACAATGCCCAAAGAGCCCCTGCCGGTATTCGTGACGCTGGATTACGACAACGGCGAATCCCACGAGATCCCAGCATTCGCCTACGGCTGGACGCGGGTGCACGTGCTGGTGTCAGTGCCCTGGCCGATGGACTATTACGAGGGCCGCAAAGAAGTCTGGGTGGAAGCATCCAGGGTGCGGCGCCGGACAATCGACCCGAGAGTGCGTTAAACACAAAACAGCCCCTCGCCAGGGGGACCGACGAAGGGGCTGTTGGTGTGTAGTCGTGGGCGCGGGTACACGGCCCGCTAGGTTGCCGGTTACCCCTATCCCACAGGGCCGCTTCCCGGCACGGATCCGGCGTGAGCTCGGATTGATCAAGACTATTCGCCACGGCCCTCCGATGACAAGGGATGCCTTCCGCCCGGCGGGTTTTGCCACCTTGCAAGGTATTCTTGCAAGCGTGCACAAATTTGGGGATGTTGCCTGGGTAGCCGGATCTATGGCGGCCGTCGGCTTGGCGGTTTTGCTTGCGATCAAGAGCCCTACGGTGGCCGTTGCAGTCTTCGGGGTTATCGTCTGGGTGGTTGTCGCCAAACTGAGGCCCGCATGGATGTTCCATCTAACTCTGGTGACGGCATTTTTGGCCGTCCCCGCTTTTGTTCCGAAGACAATCCCCACCCCCGTCGGCGGCCTGTTCATCTTCGAGCCGTTCCTGCTCGGATGCGTGGTTGTTGGGTTATTCAAGAAGGGCGACCGACTCGTTCCCCGGTCGCTACTGGTGTTTATTGCCGCGTCCGCTTTGGCCTTCTTCATCGGCATCTACAACCAGACGCCCTCGGTGCCAAGGATTGCTGACATTCGGCCGCTGATTGACGTAGTCCTTGGAGTGGTAGCCGGAGCGAACATACTCAACTTCACTTCGCTAAAAACCCTCATCAGGACCACCAAATGGATTCTTTGGATATCTCTCGGGATGACCCTTGCTGGATCGTTCGGCGTGCTGGACCTCGTCGGCCGATCCGAAGTAGCATCCTTGGTCGGCGACACAACTGGAGCTGACAGGCTCATTACTCCGGCAACGTACTTCGCCCTTGCCGTCGCTTGCGGCGTAATCGCAGCGATGGTCACCGCGAAGGCCTCCGCCAGGACAATACTGTCCCTTGCAACCCCCGCATTCGCGATTATCTTCCTATCGTTTAGCCGAAACAACATCCTGGCTCTGTGCGTCGCTTTCGCGTGGGCGCTGATAGCGGCCGGGCCGGCGTCCCGCAAGGTCGCCGGAGTGGGAAAGCTGTTGTTCATCGCGCTTATCGGCGGCGTTGCCATCACCGCCCTGATGACCCTATTTGACATTCCCTGGCTGCAAGAGCAGCTCGACGGTTTCGGATCAAGGGTGCTCGGCGGCCTCTCGGCAGACGCCATTCAAGCGGATGGTTCGGCCCAGTTCAGGGTCGGGGAGAACGATCAGATACTTCCCGTAATCGGAACATCCCCATTCTGGGGGCTCGGGTTCGGAGCTGCCTACAAAGACCCATATGGCCCTATCGACTATTTCACCTCAACCACAGCGCCGTATTACGCGCACAACTATTACTACTGGCTGATGCTCAAGGGTGGCGTTGTGGCCTTGGCGGCATTTGCACTGTTGGTGCTTCGTCCAGTCTTTGCCGTTCTCGGGGCTAACCGTCCACGACTGGCTGTTACGAGCGCGGTCCTCTTGGCCTTTCTCGTCGTCTCGACGGTTGCACCAATGCCAAATGGGTTTCCAACGGGTCTACTCTTCGGACTTCTTGTCGGATTGGCCCATCGTTTTACTTCTGATGCACCAATGACGCAGCCAGTTATGAGCGTCAAGAAGGTCAATAAATCTCTGCCAGCATGGGCAGCCAAGCCCCACGGATTCCCAAGTCAAAGAGATCCGGCTCTTGACCGTCCGAAGGCGTCTCACAGCTAAATTCTCTTTGTCTAACTCGCTGTCTGCTTTATGATTTCGGGATGGGGAAAATCACAAATCTTCTGGGCGGCCATCTGGTAAAACCGCCCAGCGAAGGTTACGACGTGTTCCTGATCGCGGGACAGTCCAACGCTTTGGGGGCCGGGCTTGGACATAAGCACCGCCTGGACCGTCCGCACGGCAATGTTCACCAGTTCGCCGGGAGCGGACGCAAGGCCGGCAAGGTGCTCCGCGGGGAACATCCCTTGTGGCACCACACCCGAGCCCCGGGCGTAGGTTTCGGGCTCATGTTCGGGAAACTTCATGCGGAAGCCACGGGACGCCCCGTGCTGCTTGTACCCGCGGCCAGAGGAGAGTCGGGCTTCCATCCGCATGTTGGCTTCTCGTGGGACGTCACCGACCAACCCGGAACGATTAACCTCTACCGCTTCGCTTCCCAGCAGCTTGCCTCAGCCTTGTCGGCGCACCCGGGTAGCGAATTGCGCGCAATTCTTTGGCACCAAGGGGAGGCCGATGTGTGGCACCTCGGACAGCACGAGTACGCCGTGAAGCTTGACGCTCTGATCACAGGATTCCGAGATGAGTTCGGGACCGCTCCCTTCATCCTCGGACAAATGAGCCCCGATAGGATGGCAGAGGCAAGCGAACTGTTCCCTGGGTACCCGCGTATAGACGCCGCGCAACGCGATACTCCGACCCGAGTACCGCTCACAGCGTTTGTTGAAGCGCCACACGGCTTGTTCAACTCGCCGGAAGACAAACTGCATTTCAGTGCGGAAGGCCAGCGCGAGCTTGGCCGCCGATACTACAAAGAGTACCGGCGGCTCACGGCCCGTCTAAGCAGTCCAGCCAGCAGCAACCAGCGCTGACGCCCATGCCTCCGAGGCAAGCGCCAGTGCCTCATCGTTCATGTGCAACAAGTCAGACTTGATGCCGGGCACACCCTGTGCTGGCGTCGTTGGCAGGACGCCGAGCGCCGTACGGAGGTTCGCGCCAGTGACCACGTTCGCGTTGCCATTGAAGAACGCGATCGCGTCGGCCAACCCCGGCAAGAGGTCGGACGTGTACCAAGCATCGAGCCCGGCGGTTGCCCCGTAGCAGGTGAAACCGATGGCGACCTTGAAGCCACGCGCAAGCCAGTAGTTCGTGGAATTGATCAGAGCCTGCTTGTAATCGGCTCGGACGGTGCCCACGGTCTTGTCACCCTGGCCGATGGAAATTAGCACCCACTTATCGGCGTACGTTCCCGTGCGCGCAGCCGCAGCGGCTGAGGCGGCAGCGAAATAGCCGTTCGGATCGAAATGAGTGTCGCCATCCTTTAGGACGTAGCCGTTCACCTCGTAACCGAGCGGGGCGCCCAGGTATACCCACGGAACAGCGTCCGCGCCCGTGACATCCGCGGCTCCGGTGGGCGCGTTGGTTGACGCAGACGCGAGGCCAGCGGCAAGGTTGCATCGCCAGAGCGATCCGCTGGAGAGGACGTAGGAGCCCCGGGTGACAACCATGCCGTTGGTCCATGTGAGGATTTGCCCGGTCCACGACTTCGCTGCGCTGGTCGAACCAACGCCAGAGTTGATCACTTCCGTCCACACGCCGAGTTGGCCCATCTTCTCCGAGAAGTGTGGCCACATCGAACGAGACGTTCCGCCGTTCGGGAGCACAGGATCCCTGAGCGGGCATCCGTTCGTTGGGGTCTGGGACAGCCAAACCCCGGAACCGAGTTCGTTGGACTGCCCCGGAGCGCCGGCCACGACGAGAGCCCGCTTGTTTGTGGGGTAGATGTCCGCTGCAGTGAAGGGCCTCGTGGGCCGTTCCGCGTGGAGCTGCGCGAGCCTGCCGACGTTGATGGGCAAGCCGCCGGTGAGCACCATGTGGTGGATGCCGTTGAACTTGGCAGCGCACGTTGCGGCATTCACGAGTGGGCCGCCGAAGGCTCCGATATTGAAGCTGCCCGTCGCCCCTGCGGTGTTGCCATTGAAGGCGTTCAGGTAGGTGTCCGCAAGGACGCCGTCGACGTAGACAAAGATCGACTTCGTCGGTGCGTCGATCGCCACAAGCACGGCGTGATCCGTTCCGTCCAGTACGGTCACGGTTCCGTCCGGCAGGGTGTTGTAGACGGCCGTGCTGGTGTTGATGACCGGCCGCAGCACTCCCGACGTCGGGCGCCCGGAGATGTAGAAGCCCTTATTGCCCGTAGTGTCACCGTTGCCCATGATGCCGATGGAGCCGCCGGGCAGACCGGCGTTGATGACAAAGGCCAGGATTACGGACTGAGTAGCCAGGTCCACTGCCGTTTTACCGTTGCTCACGCAAACACCCAGCCCAGTGCCAGCGCCGGTGGTCAGGTAGCCGCGGTTCGCCCACATCTGGCTCGGACCATAGGTGGACGTCGGAGGCTGGGCGTCCCCGCCCTTTCCGGAGGCATCGCGTGCACTGCCGGACGTCGCTGGCTGCTTCCCGGGGATAAGGAAGCTGTACTGAGAGGCGGGGCGAGCCACTTGCTGCTTGCCGACCGCTTCAAACGAATCGAGGCGGGTTCCCTTTGAGTCTTTCATGTACGCCATGGCTTAGGCCTCCGCGATGATGTCAGCGATTTCCCACGTGGAAGTGTCGACCTTGATGGTCACATGGCGGGCTGAGATGGGATTCCCTGCGAGGTCAACGAAGCGAACAAACTGCTGCTTTAGTTGCGCGTCCTGGAGGCGGCCTGGGATGTGCTTATCGAAGATCTTGCCGGACCCGTCGAGGGATGGGACTTTCTTGATGGCCATGATGGCGGCTCCTGTTAGGCAGTGATGAGTAGGGCGTCAGAGTCGGACGGGTCAACAGCGATTGAACCGTCCGATTTGGTTGTGAAGACGAGCGTGTCTGCGTCCGTCGGGTCGATGGCCACGCCGCCGCCCGTGGCCGTTAATGCCGCGAGCTCTGCGGCCGCCTGCGCCGCCGTTGCTGCAGTCGCTGAATCGGATGCTGAACCCGATGCGGTATCAGCGGCCACCCGTGCGGCCTTTGCTTCGTCCAGGACAGCCGTTGGCGAGGCTAGGAAGCCCGTGAGGCCGCCGCCCGACCATTTCACCCTCGGGGTTGGTGCCCGGAAGTTCGGCCCAAACGCATCGGGCGATGCGGTCAGAGGGTTGGCCAGTGGCAGCCCGTTCGGGTCCGTAAGGACCAGCGGCGTCGTGCTCGCAAGGTCCGCCTCATCGTAGATCGTGATCTGCGCGTTCGGGGCCCGGGTGAAAGTCACTGCGTCAACGAAGAGCGGAGCCTCGAAAGGATAGGTGGTCATGAGGTCTCCTTGTGGTCTGCGCGGTGCGCCGGGCCGTCAGTTTTTTGTCCGGCTTGTTCGAGGATCGAAGCCCACCAGCGCAGGATGGTTGTGTATGCGAGCTGCTGAGCGCCATAGACGGCAAGGATGGTTTGTGCCCAGCCGGATGGACTGTAGAGCTGGCCACTGGCCCATAGGTAGCCGGTGGCGATCGCCAGAGAAACAACGATCGGAACGGCCACCTTGATGACCTTCGACCACGATTCCGACTTGGCCCAAGCAATCCCGAGCGGCGACACAACGGTAAGGACCGCGGCCATGATGGTTGCGAGCGTCTCCATCAGAGAGCCCCTTTCAAGAGTTCGAGGACCGCAGCGAAGGCGTCCACAACGGTCAGTGCAAAAAAGCCCAAGCAGGTGGCGGCCACTACCAAAGCGACGGCCGCCACCCAAATAAACGACCGCATCGGCCTAGGCCTTGATGGTGAGGACGTTGCCGATGTAGATCTCGGCATCCGGTCCGAGGAGGCCGTTGAGCGCCGCGAGGTATCCGGCGTCAAGGCCGTAATAGTCGGCGATCGAGCGGATCGTGTCGGGAGCCTCGATAATCCACACCAGGGGACCCGGAATCCAAATCTTCTGGCCGGGGGTGATGCTGTTCTTGTCGATGCGGTTGTAGGCCGCGATCTGGTCGACGCTTGGGCCGTTGTAGTAGGCCTGAATTTTGGAGAGCGTGTCACCGCGCTCAACCACCCAGTGGATTTCGTTGTCACCACGGATGATCTGGCCCGGGGCAGGAGCCGGGGCCGGTGCGGGTGCCGGGGCGGGAGTGGAAGCCGGGGCAAGCGCGCCGCCACCGAGAACCGCGTTGATCGATGCCCGCAAGCCGTCCATGCCACCGGGCCAGCCAGCCGGGTCGATCTTTCCCTCGGAGGAGTATTCGAGGTGGCCCAGCTGCAGGCGCAGTTCCTCCGGCTGGTTCAGGAGGTATGCCCGCTCCAGTGCCGCGCCCATGTGCGGCGCAACCCTGATCTGGTCCTCAGTCCAGTCGAACGGCGCGACGCCGGAGGACTCCATTTCGATGCCGATGAGGTAATAGTTCCCGGCGTCCGTCGGAATCCCGGCGGCCGAACCTCGGCCCGCATGGTTCGCCAGTCCAGCTGCGACAAGGTAGACGGTGCCGTTGCGCCCGAAGACGATGTTGCACATGGGCCCGGCGAGGTCGGAGCGCCCACCGATGCACATGTTCAGGGTCGGCGCGTCGGAGCCGGTGAACGCGCCACGGTTGGTGGCGGTGTGGTGCCAGAGGACGCCGCGCACGTCGGCGAGGTCCTGCCCGGCGTAGCCCCGAGAGGCCCAGCCGGCAGTCTCAACTACGGTGAGTCCAGCGGCGCGAAGGACATTTGCAAGATTCGAGAGCTTCATGGTGGCCCCTTTCCGGGCATGAAAAGGCCCCGGCGACTGCCAGGGCCTTTCGTGGGTTGGTTATGTGGTGCTGTCAGGCGTCGGCTTTTTCAAGGCGGGCCAAGGCCGAAGCTCCTGGTCAGTCATGCCATGCTCGGTGCAGTCGCGGCGAAGTTGCGAGGCGTACTCTTCGGTGATGCGCCGGTTGTGAGCTTCCCGGTCGGCCCGGTCACGCTCCCGCTCGGCGTCGGCCCAAGCCTCGTTGCGCTGCTCTTTCAGAGTGACGTTCCTGGCCCGTTCCCGACCGGCGGCCCCAGTGAAGAACTTCACTAGGCCCTTGATCAGTTCCAAAGCGACCATGCCGCCACCGATGCTGACCATGGCCAGCACGAATTGTTGTGTTCCGTCCATTCGCTGGACCTCTACTTTTCGGGGTCGTAGGCGAAGTGTTTGATCTTCACTAGTCGGACGGCGAACGTGAGAAGGGCGAACGCGATGAAGCACATTGAGACGATCCGGGCACTCGGCTGCGTCAAAGGGAGCGCAAGAACCGCCGCGCCATAGATCGCGATCGCGAACATGCAGGCAATCGTGGCAGGCCGTTCCAGCCACCAGATCCCCGGCAGAGTCGTCAGCGAACCGAGCACGCCGCCGAAGATCAACAGCCCGGCCCAGACATGGACAAGGATCTCACCAAGGCCGCTCTGCATCGTCCGGGGAGGGTCCAAAATGACAGCCGTGCCAGCGATCGCCATCATCAGATAAGCGCCGCAATAGCAGATGGAGAAGAATCGAGGCTCTTGGATCATCAACCACAGGTTCTTGAGGACCGCGATCATTTCATGGCCGCGATTCCGTTGAGCTGGCAGATGTTCCCTTGCGGGTACGGGCCGACCGAGATTCCGGTGCCATTGACGACGTAGAACGTGCCGGAACGGTAGCCGTTCGTCGTGCCCGGAACAAAAGTTGTATCCACCGGCTGAAGCCCCGGTGGGAGCTTGGCGATAATCCACCGCTCGACAACCGAACCAGCAGCGCCCGAATACCGGACGTCAGCTGAAACCTGAAGCAGCTGGCCGCGGGACAAGATGCGGGCACTGGCCCTCGATCCTCCGTTGTTCAACCATCCCGCCTCAAGCGGCAGCTGGATCCATGGCCCCACGCCGTCCTCGTTGACCCAGCCGGGCATGTCGTTGGCCAAGAGTTCGTTGGACCAGCGGTTGCCGTTGATCTTGACTGAGGCGCCCAGGTTGGCAAGGTAGCCGAGAGCCAGCTCATCCTTGGCGATCATGCCGCCGTTACCAGCCCAGCAGCGCAAGTCGATGATCTTCTCCGGCGCGCTCAGCCCGGCCTTCCATTTGACCAAGGCGATGGGCTGGTCATCCTCGACGCCAGGGCCGGTCTTGCGCGCTGCGGGGATCTCAGCATCCGCAGATCCCGGAGTCGCCACGAGTGTGGACGGGCCGCCTGCAGCAGGCTGCCAGTTCCTACGCACCGAAATCAGGTCGTAACGGACGCCCGAGACGATGGTCCCGCATTGCACAACCTGATCCGTCGATGCCTCGTCAGTGACGCCCCAGCCATGGGCCTTGCCTTTGGTTACGATCACCGCGTAAGGGATCGACGGGTGGGGCTTCACCTTGAAATCTTCGGTGCCGTACACGCCATAATCCGGAACGCCTGCACGGTTCTTTGCCCGGTCGGTTTCGGTCACTACACCGTCGTAAAAGACGCTGGTCAAAGCCATTAGCGGGCCTTCCTGTCTGCGTTGTCGCGCTGCAAGGCGCGGATTCTCTTGGCCAAGGCGGTATCCGGATCGTCGGTGCGCTCTCCCACAATGGGTGTGGCCGTGTCGCCGTCCTTGTCCCAGGACAACCGGGCCTCGCGGAGGACGTCGGTGAACGCTTGCCCGCGGATCATGGCCGTCACGCGGTCGCCCACGCGCAGCCCGTCCCCGCCATAGCGGAAGTGCTTCGTCTCGGACAGCTCGAGCGACAGCCCGGCCAGCGGCGCACCTTCTGCAAGGACTTCCTTGGCGCGGTCGGCGTAGACGTCGCCGGAGGATGAGTCTCGGGCGTCTTGCAAGACCTCGATGATGTCGTTCCAAGCTGTCTCGCGCGCAGGCTCCGAGAAGCCTTTGAACTCGCGCGCGACGCCCTCACCCTGGCCGCCGACAACCACGCGGGTCACGGCCGGGGCAGCCAGCGAGTATGTCCCGCCGATGACTGTCCCGTTCTCAGGGGAAAGATGGTGCGCGTAGTCGCGGGGTTCGTAGCAGTCCAGCAGTAGGCCATTGCCTTGCTGCCGGACGGTCACGCCGATCCCTGCTTGGTCAACTGCGGGAAAGAGCCGGTCATAGGCCGGGTGGAAGCGGAACGTGTACTTCCCTGACGTGCCGCGCCCAAGGGACGGCGCCACCGCCAGCGGGTAACCGAGCCGGGTTGCGGCCTCGGCCATTACCGTCTTGACGACAGTCTCAGCTGGGCCGGTAATGGACCGGTACTCGACGTCCTGCCCGGTTAGCGGCGCCGTCGGCTTCGGCCAAGCCAACCAGTTATTCAGGATCCGGAAATCGTCCTCGACCGTGAAGTTCAGCGTGGCCGCCGTCGTGAACTGGCCGCCGGCCAACCTGACGGGCCCGGACATTTGAAACTCGCTGTGCCGGTAGATCATCACCCGGGCGCCAGGCTCCATGAGGTCCGCAGCCCGCCGGTGGTTCGCGTCGATCGTGAACGTCGCGGTGGACTTCAGGTTGTGGCGGATGGCCGGCTTCAGATCGAGCGGCCGCCCAACCCACCCCTTGAACTCCCAGCCTTTGTACACAACGATCTCGTAGGGAATCTCGGAAGCCATTACCAAGCCCTCCGATACCGGTTCTGCACCTCGGCAATCACACTGCCGGTGCCAGTCATTTGAATGGTGAGCGGGCGGTCCTGACCTCGGGGAATCGCAACGAACGCCGACGTCGGGTCAAGCTCCGATGTGCGGTCCAGTGGTGACAGGATGGACTTCGTTGCCTCGTCCCATGCCCCGTACCAGACCACTTGGCCGTTTACCGGGTCAGTGTCCAGCTGCACGGCATAGCCCGCAGGGATCTCAAACGGGACGATGATGTCATTGCCGCCGACACCGAATGAGACGGCCGTGGTGTGACCGACAACCGTCCACACCGGATAGGCCGCGACGTCGCCGTCGTTCGTGAACGTCGCTTCCCCGAGCGCGCCGCCTGGCGATAGGTAGTGGATGGCATCCGCCGGATAACCGTAAGCAATCCGGTCCGCCTCGGTGATGTAGTAGTTGCGCATGTCGCCCTGCGCCCATGACTTCGTGACTTTCTCGCCAAGCCAGTACGGCTTATCAGCCAAGAGGTTTATGCCGTACTTCGCCCAGCCGCGCTGGATCGTGTCATGGGTCAGTTCGTCATCAGCGCTGATCAGCCGCAGCCCGAGCGTCCGCCGATCACCGTTCGGCAATTTCGCCGTCCAGGTGCCCTCGAAGTCAGGGTCGAGACTTCGCCAGAAAGCGCGGTCCCGCTCCATGAACTCAGCAGAGCTCGTATCCGAGTACAGGTAGAGCGGCCAGAATGCATCCCGGTCCTTGGTGGATGTGCCGAGATGCCGCGAGCCGGCCACCGCGGGCGACGAACTGGACTGCCGCTCAAACGACGGCAGTTGCAGCCCGCGCACCCCCGGCCGCAGGAACAAACCTGCGGCCGGGTTGGTGAGCTCCCACTCGCTGCCATCCCAGCCCGTCCATGACAGGCCAATGCCCCGCCACGGATTCGCCGGAGGCGCTGGCGGCCTGTACGGGGCGGCGTAAACGATACCCACTATGTGACCTCCCTAGATCCCGAAGGCAGCGAAAGTATCCCGCCGCTTCGTCTCGATACGGTTGGCAACCTCATCCGGATCCCATCCGACGTTGCCCTTGAAAATCACGTCCCCGCGGCCGCCGGCACTTTCGCTCCGGAGAGTCGCGAGCCGATGAATATCCGCCCACTGCTGCGGGTTCAGGATCGCCTCAGGCTGACCCGTCCGGTTGACGACCTGCGAGACACCCGGAGGCAGGATGCCCCCAAGGTCATACAGTGCGGGATCACCGATTGCGGAGCCCTTGCCGCCGCCGGTGATGACGTCCGCGACAGTGCTGAACAGCTTCTTGCCGATGCCGATGGCAATGTCAGCCATGATGCCCGCCGCCGGAAACGCCGACTTGAACTGCGAGAGCAGCCCGTCGATGATCCCGCCGAACGGGTTGAAGCCGCCACCCGATGGAATCCCCGCCCCGCCCAGGTAGCCGTGCGGGTCGATGTCGTTGGGCCAGCCGCCGTTGAAGGTGCCGAAGTGGAGGTGAGGCCCAGACGTGATGCCCGTGTTGCCAGACAGCGCAATCTGCTGCCCGGCACGGACCATCTCGCCGACCTTCACAGCCATGGAGGACAGGTGAGCGAACCACGTCTGGATGCCGGAGCCGCCGTCGACGTGGATCTCATTGCCGCCCCAAACACCCGGTGCCGCAATGCCAGGACCGGACCAGCTGACCCGGCCGTTCTCCGTAGCAAACACCGGAGTGCCCACCGACGCGGCATAGTCGACGCCCTTATGGACCCGGTTATAGCCCTGAGTCTCGACCATCTGCTTCAACGGATTCACGAATCCGCCGTTCATGTAGCCGGCCAGGGAGTCAGCCAAGGCGTACAGGTTCCGCACGCCAGCGCGGCGGGTCTGCTCCTTGGTGAACACGAACTCGCCGCCGTGAACGATGCCCGCAGGCTCGTCCTCGGCGCCGTCGCCCGTGTACCCTCCGTTCATGAAGCCCTTGGGGAGCGCAACACGCGGCAGCTTGTCCACACCGGGCAGGATCCCAGCAATGGTGTTGAACGCGCCGATCAGTCCATCGTTGATGACCGTGTCTACGACGAAGCGGACCGGGGCCTTAGCGATTTCCTGTAGTCCATCCCAGAATTTCTTGATGAACCCGACGCCGTCCTCGAAGGCCTTCGGAATGGTCTTCGTGATGAAGTCCGAGAGGGTATCGAAGACGGGCTTGATGACGTTTTCCCAAACCCACTTGATGGCCGAACCGATGCCGTCGAAGGCTGGCTTTACGACGTTCTGGTAAAGCCAGTTCACGGCTGGCCCGAGGATGTTCTGGAAGAAGTACACCCACGTGTCGATCGTCGGCTTGATGACGTTCAGCCAGACCCAGTTGATCGCCTGACCGATTGCGTCAAAAACGGGCTTGATGACGTTGTTGTAGAGCCACGTGAAAGCCGCTGGGAGGATCGTTCCGAACCACAGGTTCCAAGCGTCCACAACCGGCTTGATCACGTTGTCAGAAACCCACGAAATGGCAGCACCGATGGCATCGAACACCGGTTTGATGATCGCGTCGTGAAACCATGTGAACACTGCGGCAAGGACGTCGCGGACGAAACCGATGGCGCCGTTGAAGATCGAGACAGCCGAATTCCACCAGTCCGCGATGGTCGAACCGATCCCTTGGAAAACCGGGACCATGACGTTGTTCCACCACCACATGAACAGCGGCGCGAGGATGTTCTGAATGATCGAGACGATCACTTGGAAAATGCCCCGGAATAGCAGATAGAAGCCACCCAGGACCACCGCAGCGCTGTCAAAAACCGGCTTCAGGATCGTCGTGTACAGCCAACTGAAAATCGCGCCGACAATTCCGACAGCGAACGAAATTCCGTCGAAAATCGGTTTGATGACCGACTCGTAAACCCACGAGATGATCGCGGCGATTCCGTCGAAGGCTGGCTTGATCCAGTCCGTCCACAAGTACGTGAAAAAGTCGCCGACGGCTTGGATAGCGGACTGCCATGCCGGGACCGCTGTGCCAGTAAACCAATCGACCACCGCAGCAATGGCGCCATGCACCCACTGGAATGCCGTCGAAACGGCATCCGAGATCCACTTCATGGCGGCATCGACGCCGGCCCGGAACCAATCGAGGTTGTTGTAAGCCCATATGAAGCCAGCAACCAAGGCCGCAACGATCGCTATGATCAGGCCGACCCAGCCCAATGAAATGAGCCACGCGGCGGCGATCTTCACCGCTTGGATGGTCGCCTGCGTCCCCATGAGAACCCAGCCGGCGATCATGGTTGTAACGGCCCACGAGTGAGCGAAGGCCGCCTTGATGGCCTCGGCCTTCGTGATACCCCATGCGATTTTCTGCTGAATAGCGGACTTCATTGCTTCCACGCCCAGCGCAACCCAGTGCGGGATCAGGGAGACAACGATCAAGCCGACGATGATCCCGATGGGCTCGCGCATGTCCCAAAGCCACTTAGCCACGTCTTTAGCCGCGCCTATGACCTTGCCAAGCGCACCAGGGATCTTTTTGACCTCTTCCCGCAAGGTCAGCAGGAAGGCGACAATCTTGGAATCTTCCTCCCACCCGAACGAGGAACGCAGTAAGACGGAAAAGTCGCCCTTCACCAAAAGGTCATAGAGACCAATGAGCCCGCCCCGAAGCCGGAACAGGAAATCAACTATCGGTGAATTTTCCGGAACCTTGAATGCTTTTTCAAAAGCTTCCGAACCCTTTCCACTGAGCAGGTCATAGATGCCCTTCGCTCCGGTTAGCACCTTGTCCAGGAACACTCCGATGGCGGCGCCGGCGACCTTAGCGCCCTCTTCGAGAGGCTTGAGCCAGTTGATTGCCCCAGCGAAGAACTGCTGGATTTTCGGGTACACGCCGGACAGCAGTGAGGCGCCGATACGGCCAACTGAGGCGATGGTGTTCTTGAACGCGCCCCGTAGGGTTTCGCCTGACTTGAGCGCAGCCCCACCGAGACCCTTTTCCATTGCGTTCTGGAAGGTCTCAAAGTTGATCTTGCCTTGGGAAGCTAGGTTGACGGTTTCCTCGGCGGATTTGCCGAGTTCCTTGCCAAGCAGCTGAATAATCGGTATACCAGCGTCATTCAGCTGGGCAATCACGTCGCCCTGGATCTTGTTGGACGCGCTCACCTTGTTGAAGATGGCTCCCATTTCGCCCATTCCGACACCTGCGATGGTCGCCGCGTCGCCAGTCAGCTTGAGAGTTCTCTCGAGATCCTTGCCTGGCTTCACCCCAGCAGCGACGGCACCAGCTGCGACCGTAGCGGCATCACCGAGGCCAAAGGCTGTGCCCTTCACGGCAGCCATGGCGTCGTTCATGATGCCCTGCACGGTCTCCGCTGAGTGGCCCAGGCCGCTCAGCTTGGCTTTGGCCTCCTCGATTGCCTGGAGTCGCCCAAAGCCCTTCGCGAGTGCCGTACCAAAGGCCGCGCCGACGGTCAGCCCGCCAGCGATCCCAGCAGCCTTCATGGTGCCGGACATAAACCCGCCAACAGCGCCAGTCAGTTTGCTCGCGAGGCTCTTACCGGCACTGTCACCAGCACTGCTGGCGGCGGCGTCGAGCTCCTTGCCAACCTTCTTCTGGAGGTCCTTGAATACCGGAACCACAAGGATGTCGGCGACACCGATCGTGGGCATGTGGCCTCCTATGAAGTTGTCAGATGTCCTCCGGAGAGAATCCGAACTGCTGGACGAACATCTCGGCCCAGTTGCGTTCCGCAGCCGCGACGGCGCGGTCAATCTCGGTGTACGGGGCCGGGAACGGCGTCTCTTCGCCCGGCTTCCCGCCGGCCGCGGCGATACTCACCTGCCGCAAGCCTTTGACGGCATGCAGGATCTCGCGCAGCACTGTGATGTTCAGGTCAAACTCTGAGATCTTGGGTGACCAAGGATCGGCATCATCGTCAAGGCGTGACAGTCTTTGCTCAGCCAAGACGGCGGCCATTTCGGGATCGTTAGCGATCGCCTCGTTGAGCCTGCAGGCGGTGGGCAGGTTGTCGATCAGCTCGAGCAACGCAACCCACCGTTTAGCGGCGAACCACTCCGCCAGATCCACGCCGTACTCCCGTAGAAGGTCGGCGCGGATCTGGGGACGGTAGCGGCCAATCAGCTCGCGGAGGCGGCGCCTTCCCCCGGCTTCCCAACCGTCTGCTGGTAGTAGTTCATGACACGCTCAATGAGGGCGGCGTGAACGCGCAATGGTAGGCGGGCCGCAACGTAGGCTTCGTAGTCGGGCTTCGAAAGCCACTCTTCGAGAAGCGCGAAGTCGGTTCGGCCCGTGCCCTCGAACTTTGCGAAGAAGTCTTCAGCTTCAGCAGCGGGCATGTCGTAGAGGTCGGGGAACGTGACCCGCTTCCCACCCTTGAGCGCGAGCACGAACGGCTCGGGCTTGGCAACCTCAGCTTCGAGCTCGGCGATGGTCAGGTTGATGTTCGGCTTGTCGTTAGCCATGGTGTTACCTCCGGGTGTGAGGGGTGGATTTACTTTGCGGGCTTGGCGGCGTCGGCTTTGGGAGCCTCGGCCTTTTCTTCGGTGTAGCCATCGCGGCGAAGCTCAGCGGCCTCGGTAGCTACGGCGGTCTCGACGGCGTGCTTGCCGTCCTTGGAAATGAATCGGGCCATGATCGACTCCTGAGAACTTCGGGTGTGAGGTGGAAACGGTGCGCGACGCCACACCCGGAGAGCGACGCGCACCGTGCTTGAGGGGGTTAGGTCCCGGCGGTGAAGCCGAGGGCCGTCTTGTGCTTCAGGGCTCCGGTGCCACCGATGTAGTGCTTCACCGGGACGCCGATCTCGGCATCGGTGAACACGTCGAAGGTATATGCCTGCTGCACAGGGTCGCCCGTGCCCCACTTCTGGGAATCCGTCGAGGCGAGCTTCACGGAACCGTAGCCGCGGCCAAGGATCCAGTTGTCAGCGGCAGGACCGTCGTTGCCCAGGATCAGAAGGCGGTACTCCTGGCCAACGGGCAAGTCCGGCTCGTCGAAGACGATCTCGCCGGTTGTCGCCGACTGGGTCACTGCCGAAAGGTCGGTTCCGTAGGTCAGCTCGAGCATGTGCTTGCGCCCGGTTTCAAGTGCGGTCATCTTCACCGAACGCGCCACGGTGTCAATGTCGGAGCGGACAGGACCGGCGTAGCCAAGCGCGGACACATCAGACTTGCTGATATCGCGACCGAACTCGAACCCATCCGGGGTAACCATGCCAATTGGCAGGTAGCCGAGGGCTTTGAGGTCGACCAGGGCGCCGCCGACGACAAACAGGCTCGCGGGCAGTTCAACGGACGTGGGTGCCAGGAATGCTACGGCCTTCTGGATCTTGCGGATCAGATTTCGTTCGTCAGCTTCCTGCTGAATTGTGGCAAAAGTTGGCATGGCAAATAACCCCTTTCAAGGGCTCGGAATTTGTTGGTTCCCCTCGTGGGGTCAGATGGGCCGGGAAGTGACCAAGAAAGTCGCGACGGCTTTGTTCAGGGTGTCCGACTGGTACGGGACGTCGTCTGGAACGGCGTCGGACTCGATGCTGTCCAAGAACCCCGACGGCGTATCGATGTTCTCTCCGCAGATAGCCGCCGTGATGGACTCCAGAACTTCCAAGGCTTGCTGGCCCGGCGCGTAGACCTCGATTGTTCGCCGGTCAACGCGATCGACGAAGCCTCGATTGCCACCGCTCCCGTAGAGGTGCGCGATGGGAAACGGACCCTTCAAAATTCCGTAGTCGTCAGCCGGTAGCCACGTGAAGGCGTGGACAATGACGCCGACGTGAGTAGTTCCGTCGATCAGATCGAACAGCGCCGATTTGGTATCCGGGAAGACCAGAGCATCACTCATTTGCCCCTCGCCTTCATTGCCTCAGCGACGCGCAGCAAGATCGCGTCGCGTGTATCCCGCCAGTCGGCCCGGGACTCGCGCACCACGGCCCCGGCGCGCCGATCGTTCGCCCAGCCGACGGTGACCGTCGAAGGCGCGGCCTCGTACTCGCCTCGCCCGACGGCTTGAGCGTTACCGGCCAAGCGCTTGGCAGCCGCCAACGTCGCATCGCCTACAGCTTTCGACGTGCCGAAATCCTTCAACCCGGAATCGTCAGCCATGTACGACTTCGATCCGGGAACCTTGCGGATCGCCATCAGCTCATCACCAGCCAAACTTCGGAACCGTAGGGCCATTCGCCCGGGCGGCCCTCAACGGACCATGTGCCGGCCATGCGCGTGCCCTCAGGGACGCGGACACGGTCGGCAGGCAAGAACGTGAAGCCAGGATCTCGATACAAGACTGCTTTTGAGTCAACGACGTCGGACTGATCCAAAGGCTCGGCCGTCGCGCGCGCACCTATAATGCAGTCGGTCACCGGGATCTCCTGCGGAGGCAGCGGGTTGCCTTTCGAGTCACGCCCACCGCCGCGAAGCACCACGACATCAGTGCGCCACGACTTCGGGAACATCGAAACGATGCCCATCTCAGCCTCCCGTGGGAATGGTCCAAGCTTGGCGCCGCCTGGACTTGGCAAGGAGCCGCTTGTCGGCGGCCGTCAGGTAGAGACTGCCGTCGGGATTCGCCATCTTGCCGCCCATAGAGAACGGGCCAGCTCCGAACTGGAACGACTCCATCCCGGCCGGCGGAGCGTTCTCGTCCTTCGGCTCCATGGCCCGCTTGACCATCCGGCACACCACAAGGCGCGGCACTTCGGAGTCGATGCTCCCACCGGCGATGCGCGCGTCGAGGTCCGGGTAAAGCCCCCGGACCTCGATCGACGCTTCATGGAGCTTTTGTGCGGCGTCAGTCTCGCCCTCCGCGGGCAGCGCCGACCAGTGCTCCTGAAGATCTGCCAGAGTCGCGTAGTCGGCAGCCACAGTTAGGACTTCCGGGGACGGCCGCGGCGCGGAGCCGGTGCGGTGAAGTCAGGAGTGTCAGCGTTCGAGATGGGGGGTGCGACGTCGTCGCCATCACGGTCGGTGTCAGCTTCCGCGTTTTCGGAATCTTCGTCGCCAGGTTCATCTTCGCCGGCTTCATCGTCGCCGGAGGCGCCTTCGGGTGCGGTCGATGGCCCGGTGCATGCCGGAGCTTCGGCAGGTTCTGCATCCTCGAAGATGCAGTGGTCACCCACGAGGTCTTCGGCCCACTCAGGGACGTCGTCGCCGGGGTTGAACCATGTTGGCCCATCGTCGGTGTGTACCGCGACTCGGGCAGAAAACTTTGTCATGAGAATCCTCTCCACTTTGGAGAGGGCGGCACGAACGAATTCGCACCGCCCTCGCCGAACGTTTGGGCTAGTAGACGTCCGCCACGAGCAGCAGCTTCGGGTTTTGCAGAACGGGCATGCCGACTGCATCAACGAAGGTGTCCTCGCGGTAAGGCGGGCTGTCCTTCTGATCGACGACGCCGACGATGCCGGGGGCCTGTTCGAAGGTGAAGTCGACAGCGTTGGAGTTGACCAGCTTGAGGGCAGTTGCGGAGACGCCCCATGCTGTGAAGCCAAGCTCGCCCGAGTCGGGGATAAACAGGATCTTGTCCTCGGGCAGGACGCGGGTTGTAGTGCCGTCCACGTCGACCTTGGTGTCGTAGACGAACTTGATCGGCGGGAGGCCGAATGCGTCCAGCACCGACTCGAGCGCGGCGCGGGTGACGATGCCGGGCGCACCGGCCAGTGTCGCGGCAAGCTGACGGACCTCCGCGTTGCGCAGCATGTAGCCGAGCACCTTGTTGGAGATCGCCACGCCAGCAGGGCGGCGGCCGTTCGTCGCGACGTAAACGTCCACCCATGCGGTCATGTCCATGATGACGGTAGCCGTGGCGGTGTTGGACCACGCGGTTGCCGTGGAAACGATGTGTTCCGCCGGAACGCCGAAGTCGGCCTCCAGCGTCAGGCCGTTCTCACCAGCAAGGGTGAACTTACCGTCGCCCAGGACGTCGCCACGCGCGAGCTCCATGCGGGTGTGCACTTCGCCCGTGAGGTTCGTTGCGTCGTCGTAGATCTGGTCGATCAGAGCCGAATTGGAGCCGCCATTATGACGGGCCGCCTCAAGGTCGAGCGTTTCCTGTTCACCAACGCCGTTCATCGAAGACAGCGGCGGCAGTTTGACCTGCGACGTGGTCAGCGAGTCGCGCTGCGAACGGTGAATCCGGCCGTCGAACGAACGGAACTTTGCGGCGCGGTTGGTGCGCGTCAGTTCCGTCAGGTCCACCGTGTTCTTGCCGAGCGTCTTGTTCGGCAAGATCTGGTCAAGAACGTAATTCGCCGGGGTGGGAACCTCGCGCACGAAGGCGGTGAGGGCGTCCGGGGTTACCGGACCATCGAAAAGAATAGCCATGGTTGGGACTCCTTAGACGAATCGGATCCACGAGGCAAGGTCAACCTTGCCGGCGGCGTCGATAGTGATGGGCAGTTTGGATTCCTTCACAACGCCAGCAAAACGCAGCGCCGAACCGGCATCCACGGCCGTGTTCGCGGGATTGGGAACCTTGGTGTAGCGGGCCGTGAACCCGCGGGCCACTGCGCGCCCGTCAACAGCGGCGTCGTCATACGGTCCGTAAAGGTTCGTGGCGGTGATCTTGCCAACCACGGTGCCGGACGGGATGAACCCGTTGGGGTAGTGCGTGCCAGGGGTGAACGTGGAAATGTCGAGCGTGATGCTCTCAGCCTCGTAACCGCCCTCGTCGAGCAGCCAAGAAAGGTTCTCGACCGCGTAAGTGGACTTGCTAACCGAAATGTCGGTCATCGTAAGCTCCTAGCTTGAGTGAATTAGTCTTTGATGAATCCGCGCTTGCGTGCCTGCTCCAGCCCAGCGTCACGGCCCGAGACGCCTTTCCGGTCGCCGGTGCCAGAACCCGGGACTGGGTCAGGCTTCGGAGCTTTCCCCTCAGCCTTGGCGTAGAGATCTGAGATCTTCTTCGCGGACGCAAGGAATGTGGCCTCGTCGGACCCGGTTACGAGATCCTGGTATTCCTCCGGGACGGGATGCTTGGCCAATGCGGCGAGACGTGCGTTGGTTGCCCTGAGTGTCGCGACCTCGGCGGCCTTCTCGTCCCGTTCCTTGTTGGCCTTCTCGATGTCGGAGAGCTTCGCGTCATCGATCTTCTTGAGGGCAGCTTCGGCATCGGACGCGCGCTTCTCGGCAGCTTTCCGAGCCTCGCGCTCGGTGTTCAACGCCTTGATGCCGCCTTCGCCGAGCGGCTTACCGTCGGGGTCCGGTTGGTTACCTTGGTCGCCATTCTGCTGGCCGCCGTCGCCGCCGTCGTTTCCTTGCGGCGTGGTGCCTGCTCCGTCCTCCATTACCGCGTCCCCGAAGGTTTTACGGTGGAATTCGAACAGGGCAGTCAGGCCGCCCGGCGCGTAAAGATCGATGTTGTGGTGAACCCGAGTCTCCATTGGGAAAGCTCCTTTAGTGAGTGCCGCATCGCACGGCGAACGACCCTGCCCGCATCGCACGGAAGGGAACTTAGTGGGTGTGGACGCCGTCGTTGACGAAGTCCGGGAACTCGCGGCGCAATGCAGCTGCGATTTCCTTCATGTCTCCAGATCCGGCCGCGTCGCGGGCGATCTGGTACATGTCGTAGTAGTTATCCGGAAGATAACCAGGCGGGTAGTCGTCACCGGGCCTCAAAGGCACCGGCTGGCAATCGCATTTGCCGTGATACGCCGACCCGTCAGCCCGCGTAGACGCCGACTTCTTTGAGAGATAGACCGCGTCGCGGGAAGCCAGGATCAAGCACCAAGAACAGGTCTTCTCGCCAGACGGAACTCTCGCCCAAAAGGCGCCCTCCCGATCCGCGTTCCAAGAGAGCGTGTCCCGTCCGTGCTGCTTCACGTACTTGTCCGTTGCCAGCTTGAGTGAACCGAGGATTGAAGCCGGATCAGGAGTCCACAACTGTTCGGCGAGGAACCTGATCTTCTGCTGCACGCGTTCAGCTGTTACGGATGCCGGCGCGGCAGTCGACGTGAAACGACCGACCGCGCCAGACGCCCCTCGCAACTCGTCGTACCAGTCCATGGCCAATACCTCGGCCACTTGCCCATACTCAGCAATCAGATGTGGCAAGAACTCCAGAAGGGCGTCTCGGACGGCTTCAGGACGGGACAGGTCGAGTGCAGCGAAATAGGCGGCCAACTCGGCCGTCACCCGCTTCGAGAGTTCCGACGTCGCAATCCGGTATCGGTCAATCTCCGCGGCATCAACCACGATTACGCTCCTTCGCGGATCGTAATAGGGCTGCCCGGCATGAACTTGACACCTGGAAGGCCCGCGCGCTCGGCGGCGTCCGCAGCCTCAACACCAGCGCGACGAAGAACACCCAGCGCGTCCGCCTGAGCCTTGAGAACCTGAGCGTTCTTGAGGTTCTCATCTACCCCCCCTGCCGGAGTTGAGCCGTCGCTGAACACCGGCGCCGACGAAGACTTCGCGGCTGCCAACAGGGAATCCAACCGTGTTCCGGCGGACTGCTTGGCGCGGTAGGCGTTCATCCGGTCAATCTGGGACCTGTCCAGCCCGTAAATCTCCATCGCAACCTCAGGGTCGCCGTCCGGGAACGCCGTCGAGAACTTGAGCCCAGCATCAGCTTTCGCAGCCAGAGTAGGAGTGCCCGGGTCAAGGAACCGGGATTTCAGCCCGCGCAGATCCATTTCCATCGCCGGCGTCCACTCGCCATGCTTTACCGCAAGGATGTTCCGAGCGAGAGCAACGCGCGACAGGTTGATACTCGCCAGCTCATCCTCAACCATCGCAACCAGGTCAGATTCAGAGGCGAGAATCGCGTCAGCCGATGAAGGATTGTCGTGAATGATGCCAAGGTATCCAACAGGAATCGTCGTCTCACTGGACACCATCAACCCGATGGTCCGAAGCATCTCCGAATGCGGTTGCATCGACGCTTGCGCCAGCTGAGTGATGCTCGGGCGAACAAGCTTGCCCTCGTCCTCGTCCCAGACATCGGGGAGTGCCCAGATGCCGCCCATGAGGGCCTTTAACGGAGAAATGCGGTTGCCCTGCGGATCAGTGAAGTGCGTCTCGTCAGCGCCAAGCAGCGCGCGCTGGGGAGCCGAATAGAACTCAGCGGTCACTTCCTGCCGCAGCATCGTTCTGACACCAGAATCGATGTAGCCCATCAGCGGTCGAGTGACTCTGGAATGACCAAATGGACGCTTGAGCGAACGCCCCCAGACATACGGCACACATGGGACCTTGTCCCCGATGCCGGTCGACTCGCGGGTAACGTGCCAGCTGCCATCAGCCCGTTCGACCTGCAGAGTCATCCCGGGCTTGTACAACAAGACCATCGACTGGGAAACAACCTCAAGCGCCGCTGTAACACGCCACGTCCGAGGGTCGATCTCGGCCGTCGCCTCAAGCGCTGTCCTGGCGGTCACGACGACGTCGGGTTCGCCAAGATCTGAATCGCCGGGTGTCGTGAACACAAAGGACGCCGAATTTTGAAGCGACGCCTCGATGGCCATGCGCTCCAGTAGGGCCACGTGACCCTCTACCGTTTCATGAAGCTCACCGAGCATGCTCGACCCATTCGGAAGAATGAACCCGTCCGGACGGATCCGGGACGCCGGAACCTTCACAGCCTTATGAGCCCAGCCAATGACCGACTGGAAATCCTTCATGTTTTCCGGGATCGAAAACCCGATCTTCTCGAGCCTCTTCTTCGACTCGACGTAGTCATCACGGAGCCGATTTCGCAGCGCCTTCCGCCGAACAGTCTTCAACATCCGACTGAAAGCTGAGGCCTCTTCGGCGGTGAGCTCGCGATTCAAAACCTTGACGGCCAAGCCATCACCACCTAAGCGACAATTGCGCCGCGAGGCGTCCTTTCGGAACGCTCAGTACGGCGACGGGCGAATTTCTGGGAACCGTAGTGGGCACAGGTAACGGCCACGGTCGGGGCCAGGTCAGCTTCCAAGCTGTCCTTGTTCCACTTGAAGGATCCGGGTCTGCCCTTGATTGGATCCTGGACGGTGTGCTTGACGGATTCGTCGAGGTGTTGCTGCCCGAAATGGGTCACGGACTTTTCCACGTCGACGCCGCGGCGGATCATTGCACAGGCCTGCGTGTACTCGTTGGCGTTGAGAATGTAAACGCTCACGTTGCGCTTCTTGAGCGGCACCTCAAGGATGTCCCGAGCTGGCGAGTAAGCATCGATGACAACTGGAACGCGGCGCTTCGTCCGCTCCCAAATCCAAGCCACCAGCGCGGAGGTTCCCTCGACGTCGAACGGTGCATCAACGGCCAATTCAAGGTGCACACCGACGTCGGAAAACACGGCGACGCCGATCGACACCTTGGTTTGCTCCGGGTTCATGTCCACGCCGATCGCAGCCATGGGCCACTCGCCATCCGGATCCTTGATCTTCCGGTCCAGCCAGTATTTGAAAGCTGCCTTTCCGACCTCGGTCGGCGTCGGCCACATATTCAGTCGCTCGCGCGCGTAGGACCGCGGGGAGAACTCGTTGAGCTCGTCCTGGATCGTCTCCAAGGAAATTCGGATACCAAGCGCAGGGTTAGCGTCAGCGGCATTCCGTAGGTCCCGGACGAACTCGGCAAGCTCAGCTTCGGTCATCTTGTCGACGTCACCCTTGGCGGAGTGCTCCACCCACGCTGCGCGCTTATTCTTGCCCGTGACCGCGTTGTTCCGGACACGAACAAACGGTTCGCCGCGCTCGGAAAGGTCCTTGGGCGGGGTGCCCATGAAAATAGTTACCGGGTCACCTGAGGGGGCTGCAGAAATCGTCGGCTTCAGAGCTTCCTGCTCGTCCTCTTCGTACTCTTGAGCCTCGTCAACAACAAGGACGTCGAAGGAGCTGCCGCGGCCGGCGCCGCCCGTTCGGGCGCCGAGCTCGATAATGCCGCCGTTGTCCAGCACGATGGCTTCCTGGCCATTGGTCTTGCGGATCTCAATGACCATGGCATTTAGCTCAGGGAAACGGGCGTTCGGGTCGTTGACCTTCTGACCAAAGAAATGAAGCAGGCGTTTGAACGCCTTCCGCGCCGAGGTGAGCAGGTGCGAGGTATGCAGGATCTTGAGGCCCAACTGCACTAGCAGGTACAGTTCGACAGCTTCCAGGCTGCCGTTCTTGCCGTTCTGCCGCGGCACTGAAACGCCCCACGTCCCAGCACACCAGCGGCCCGTAGTCGTCGTCCGCAACCACGCTCGCACAACCTGCGCCTGCCACTCATCAAGGATCAGACCGTAACCTGCGGCGAGGTCGATCGCGGCCTCAGCATGGTCGCACGAATACCCGCGAGGAGTCGGCGCGATGTAGAAGCGGGCGTCCTGCGAACCCTTCAACCGACACCACCACCAGTCAGGCCTTCTTCAACCCCCGAGCCTTGATCCGATCAAGCGGGGTGACATTAGTCGGTATCGGCACATTTGCAGGCTTCGCGGCAGCATCGGCCGGGGCAAGCTTTGAAAGGATCGTGGAAAATGCGATCGCCTGCTGGCGGGCCTCAGAAAATACGTTCTGGAACTTCACCTCGACGTTATACTCGCCGTCCTCACCCGACTCCATGTCCAGGCGGAACACCATGAGGTTCAGGACGCCCTTGCCCTGGATGATGTTGTCGAGCTCGTCCAAGCGGTCGGCCAGTCGGGCAGCCTCAAGCACAAGCGCATTCCGCGGCACATCTTCAGTGGCCATCGCCGCCCAGATAGACAAGCCGCGTTCGCCAAGGCCAGCAGGAACATCCACGGCGGCCTCCTAGAGCTTGATGGCGTTTCCCGTCACTGCGATGTAGCGGCCGGCTGTGTAGCGTTCGACGCTCCGGCCGTCACGGATCTTCCGGCCCGGCCCTTCCGGAGCCTCGATGAAGAGGTGAACGCCATCGCCAGACTGAGAAACCTCGGAAAAGATCACATGCTCAGAGACGGTCCGGATGTACTCGACGGCCCAGTCAGCAAGTGCCCCGCCGTCGAAACAATGGTCAAGGTCGATACAGCCGATCCCATCGCCCAGTACAAAGCCAAGACCGACGCCGGCCGACGATGCTTTTGCCTCAGCGAAGGTCGACCAAGTAGCAGGATCCGTCGAACTCGCAGGCTTCCCAGAAATTGTCACCGGCCGCTTATTCGAAGTCCGCCGAACCCAGCGAGCACGCTCCGTCATCGCCTTCGGAAAATCATGCAGGCGAGACAACCGCTTCCGGCACCTGGCCGAACACGTCCGAGCCTGTGAACGGTACAGCCGCAGCGACGCTCCGCAGCACTCACAAGCCCTATCTGACATGCCCTAATTCTATCAGAATGTCACACTTTTTCCTTGTAAATAAAGGGAAGTAGAGGCATTCGAGATTTGGAGCCACGCCGCCCACGAGGACACATTCGACGGAGGTCAAAAAGCCCTACAAGCAAGCGGCGCGGCGGTCGAAAGGGCTCCCAGAGGCTCTCCGAACCATGCCAGCGGCCCGACGGCCGGACTCGGGGGGATATTTTCGCTATGCCTGGGGTGCGAACGGGAGGCCCCTGGGGAGGGGCCTTCCCCCATACCCCGATATGGGGTTCTGGGATACGGGTTTTCGTATCTGGGGTTATCCACAGGTCACCATCGACGACTGGTTTTGAGCGGTTTGACGGCCATTACGGTCGCCATTTTGGGTGCTTGGCGGTTGCCTTTGGACTGATTGCAGCGCCTGCATATGACGATGACGTTTGATAGCTCGTCTCGTCCGCCTTTGGCATGCGGGATGATGTGGTCTGCCTCGGCACTGCATGGCGTGAGCCCGACGTCGTAGTCGAGCGTGACACCGCAGTGAGGGCATCGCGTCTGGCCATTGGCTTTGGCCAGCTTCTTGGCTTGGCGTGAGACGCGCTTCCATGTGGCTGTGCCTGTGCGTGAGGTAGCGATGACTACCTCCTAAAGCTTGTCTCTGGTTGTGCTTCCGGTTTGCCTGAGACGGTGGCCGGTATGAGGTGCCTTGGCTTGCGGGTCGCGGGACGAATGATGCTTTGCTTGCCGACGTTCCAAGGTCTTAGCCCCGTACCAATTCCGCGTTGCCATCTCCTGGGCTCGGCATCACATGTTCTTGGGGATGGTGTTTCCGGTGCGGCGGCAGGTGGGGGCCTTAGCGGGTGGAGAGAGCAGACACCCGGCTCCTACCTTGGTTCGCTGGCCGTTCGTGAGGCGGGGCGTGACTTTGACCGCCGCTACCGGAAAGGGGGAATGGCTGGATTCGAACCAGCGACCTCTGTCTTGTTCTGTGTGCGCACACCCAGCGCTCTAACCACCTGAGCTACATTCCCTTGTGGCCCGCGCTCATGGGGGTTTGCGCGGGCCGGACGCTGCCTCTCGGCTGTGCCTCGATTCGGGGAACCATTGTGGTTCCCGTGGGCTGGGGCGGCTTTGCACCGCCGACGATTTCAGGTCGCCCTCATTTGTCCAGCCCTCCCGCAGCTCATGTTCTGCGGGCTATTCAGTTGTTGGTTCTTGTGCCAGGCCCGGGCTTGGCGCGCCTCGCCCGGGTCCAGCGTTGCAACGGTCACCAGCCGTTGCTCTTGCTTCCCGGTTCCCCGGGGAAGTGTGTGGCCGGCGCCTCGCGGCGAGCGGCGTGCGCGTGTCCCTGCGCGGGAGATAGGGCCTCCTTGGGGGTTTGGTACCTATCTAGGGGCATGAAAAAAGCCGGTCGCTTGGCGATCCGGCTTGGTTTTGGGTACGTCACTTACCCCTCAGTGAGTCACTTTAACGCACATCACGAACGATTACCAACAGCTACCGACACTCACCACAACTCACCATCAATCACTAGCGTCCACGAGTGCCTCTCGGCGTGTCGCGTACCAAGCGTCCAGGACCTCATGGGGGTTGTAGGTGGGTGAAGGCTTGGTTTCTACCGCTTTGAACTTGCCCCGGGCTACCCAATTTCGAATGTCCTTGCCAGTGAGGCTGATGTGGGCGTTTTCTCGTAGCCAGGGCACGAGTTTGCGGGTTGGCATTGGTGGTGCGATGCCTTTGATGCGCTCGCGGTTGGCAGCATGGTTGACGGGCGGTTCCTCGGGTCCACTGACGAGCAGTTCGGCTTTGGTGACCCAGTCTCGGATCATCCATGCGATGCCGGATGCGCGAGGGTCCTTTGCATGTTCTGATGCCAGAGTCTTGTTGACTGTCCGAAGGTTCTCTTGGAGTTGCAGCGCGTCGAGGTTGATTGGCGCCGCGCTGCCGGGCTTGCTTCCGCTGTTCCATCCGCCACCGGCGGGCCTCACGTTGTCGAGTTTCGCGATGGTGACGCTTAGGGCGGCGATGAGGACGGGCACTTTGTCGAGCCAGGCTTTCAGGTCCCGGACGCATTGCGTGCAGAGGTAGGTGCTTGTCCAGTTCGCGCAGTCTTCCGTGGTGCATTCGTTGCTCAAGCCTGATCTCGCCTTTCTTCGGGTTGGGTCACCTGGCGGACTTGGAAGGCCTTGGTGGCGAGGATGAGGATCCGTTCTCCGTCGTCGGAGTCGGTGGTGTAGTTCCAGAAGCCGATGCGTCCGGCTTCGTAGAAGTAGATTTCGTGGGCGCTGATCTGTTGCTCGCCGGCGTCGGGGTAGGTCCGGTACGCGAAGTGGCGCAGCTTGCGCGGCGACGCCGGCTCGGCGGTGATCTTGTCGTAAAGGCTCAATCGAGTCCCAGCCTTTCCGCGATCTGATCCCAGATCTTTTTGGCATCTCCGATGGTCGCCGCGTGGGGAGCGGCAGCGATGAGGTTGGCGGTTCGATGCTCGGACGCGAGAGCCAGTGTGGCTTGCACTTGGGCGAGTGCCGCCATGTTCGCTTGGTGCTCACTGCGCATTTCGTTACCTTTTGAGGCGACCTGGAAGAGCGCCTCGGCATTCTTGAAGTTGCTCACCGGCTGCCTCCGGCTTCGAGTTTCTGGATTTGCATGCGGAATCCGGTGGTGACTTTGACGGGTGTGCGCGGGTCGATGTCGTGGTTGAGGGCGTTTTGGGCGAATGCGAAGACGTCGCCGACGGTCATGCCGATCTTCTTGTCGTCGGCGGCGTGTTCGATCTTGATGTTGCTCATGGCTGCTCCTGGGTGATGGTGATGTCGAGTCCGCTTAGGTTTTCGGCCCAGACTTTGCGGATGTTCCAGTGGACGATTCGGGCGTCGTCTTTGATGACTTTGGATTTGGTGAGGGCGTCGCCTACAGCTCTTTGGAGCTTGTCGAGGTCTGGCGTGCCGGCGGGTACGTCCGGGTACTTAGTTGTGCGGGGTTTGGGTAACCGGATCTCGCCGCTTACGGACACTGGCCCGTCGATGGTCGCCCAGTGCATCCCGGCGGCGGCTCGGGCTGCCCCTTCGACGGCGGCGCGCCAGGCGGGCAGCTTCTCATCCATCTCGACCAAGACGATCTTCCGTCCACGCTTGAACGCCTTCTTGCTGCCCTGCGAGGCGGGCAGACCGTAGGCGACGACGCGCAGCGAGCTCATCGTCCGCCCCACTTTCGCCGGTCACGCAAAAGGGTTGGGTCGTGCGGGCGGTTCGGTGGTGGCGCTAATGCGGATGCGATTGATTCAACGACGTCGAGCACAGGCTTCACAGCCTCGGAGAACGCATCGATGATCGCTTGGTAGGCGATGCTCATGATGCGTTGGGCGTGCCCGAATCCGCGCTCGTGCCGGTGGCATGCTTCGATTGCCCGGAACTGGTCGGGGTGCGTCAGTCGGACTTCGCAGGGCTCGCAGGTGTACGTCCAGCGGGCTTTGCCTTCTTTGCGGATCACAGCGTTTTCTCCTTGCGGTCGTGGATGTCCTGGACGAGTTGCTGGCCCTCTGGGTCGGCGAGCATTTCGTGGACGTGTGGAGGTTCGGCGAGGATCAATTCGTTGGGTCCGAACCATGCGCCGCCCGTGATGCGCGGCCATGCTCGATCGCCGGGGTTTCCTTGGACGCGGAACGGGTATCGCTGGGCTTCGTTGATGGCTGTGATGGTTCCAGCGGCGTCGAAGTGGCGGCAGGGTGTGGCGATGACGCGGACAGTGTCGCCAAGTTTGAATTTCATTCGTCCTCCTGAATGACTGAAGCCGCCCCGGTTGGGACGGCTTTGTGATGTTCTGAGATTGGGTGGTGGGGTCAAGCGGCTGCTTTGGCCTCATTCTTGGCGGCTTCAACGGCCACGGTTTTCAACTGTTCGATGACGTGGGTCATTGGTTCGCTTGCCCGTTTCAGGTCGCTGATTGTGCGTTCGATATTGCGGCGCATCTCGGTTGCGACGCTCTTGGTCCGGGCGTGGTCGAGGATCGTCTCGATGATCAGTTCGTCGGTCATCGCGTCGCCGTCGATCCAGGGCATGCCTTTCACGTACTTCTGCTGTGTGACGGCGTTCAAGATCCTGTTGATTCGTTTCGCATGCGGGCTGACATGTGCGCCGCCGCCGGATAGGCGGGCCTCCTGTTCACGAGCTTCGGCCAATTCGGCGCGGTGCTTCCATGCGTCGCGGTCGTATTCGGCGTGTTTCACGACGCCGTCGAGCCTGCCGACCATGTAAGCGGCGAGGCGGGACAGTGCCGGGGACATGTCGCCGTCGGGGGTGAGCTTCGGCGCTTCCCTCAGGATGGTCATTGAGCGGGTGCGCCTGCCGGACGGCGGGGCCATGACGCCCCAAAGGGCGGGGATGGTTAGGCCCTCGATCAAGGCCGGGTCGGCGACGACGAGATACCAGCGGGTACAGTACCGAAGCCATGGGTCTGCCTTAGTGGGGTCGGCGAGCTCGGCCATGACGTCCGATCGGGTCACCTTGATCTCGTGCCCGATCAGGGTGTTTTCCTTCGCCCCTGCGATGGATATGGGTGCGACGAGCAGGTCGGCTCGCCGGCGCCCGCCTGGGGCTCCGATCTCGGGCATGAAGAGATGCCCCATTGCGCGGCCGTCTGGGTTGTAGTGCTGGCGTAGGAGTTCGGTCATGCTGTGGGCGGTGTGGGTCACGTCTGTCACGGTTCTTCCTCGTTTTCTGGTGTGTGGTGTTTGCCGAGCTTGTCCGGCGGCCGAATCCCGGCCTTGATGTCGGCATGGCAGGAGCGGCATGTGTAGCCGTCTTGGCCGATGTGGTCTTCGCAGGGCGGCGGTTTGGGTAGCTGGGCTCTCACCGCTTCTGGCCAGTGCGGGCCGGGATGGAAGATCGGTGCCGGGGTCTTGCACGTGGCTTCCATTGCCTTGGTGGTTGCGGCGATGGTCAGGGCGCCCAGGCTTGGGACGTCGCGGTGCTTGTCGATGAGTGACACCAGCGAGGCGACGGGCCAGTCTGGTCGGATCTCGTGGAGCAGGTAGGCGACGGCCCGCTTTTGCTGGTTGGTGATGATCAAATTGGGATTCCTTTCAAGCCAAAACGTCGCCTGACTTTCGCCGCTGGTTGCCGCCGATTTTCTGGGCTCTGGTGAGTTAAGAAACAGACTTGGTTGGCACTCTTAGGTGTAGGTGTGAAGGTGTAGGTGTTAGGTGCAGGTGTTACCGATGCCTTTCATGAAGGCATCCACAAACCCTTTTCGAACCTCCGATGAAACCCTTTCTGGAAGGGTTTCCCGAACCCTTTACCGATGGGTTTATGCTGCCTCGCCGGATACCATTTCGCGGGGGTTCATGGACCGTCCCGCCATGGCATCCTTTAGGGCTCCCCAGCTTGTCCATTCCGGGTTCTCAGTCTTCAACCGATGGAGCTCATGGACGACGACGCCGCGGATGTTCCGGGACGCCACCGACGCGTAAGCCTTCGCGACTGCGGCGCCCATGTTCCGCTGCTTCAGTAGCCCGTCGCTGCGCATGAACGAACGGACCAGCACTTCTTCGGTGTCGTCGTCGGTCACGATGTAGACCTCATCAATGAGCTCCTGCGCGGCTGATTCCAGCACGTCCAAGGTCAGGCCTTTCGCCTTCGGAACGATGCGCTTCAGCCGCCAGTCCACGACACCGCAGTGGCTCAAATCGGCGTGCGTACTCAAATGGATGAACAACCACTGAGCCATTGGGGACAGGTCAAGGAAGTCATCATCAACCCAGATGCTCACCTTGATCTGCCCGTATTGCCTGGCCATTGATTTGTCCTTTCTCGGATGCAACCGATCGGCTGTCCGCATATAAGATCCGGGGGTGGATGTTTTCGTGTGTAGGGAAGTGCTCTGGATTTCATGTGGCACCTGGTTGGGTCTTTTGAATGGCGTGATCGGTGCGCTCGTGGGTGCTGCGGTTGCTGGGATTGCAGTGTGGAAGACGCTCGAGACGCAACGACGGCTATTCGCGGTTGACCGAGCGCACAACTACACTGCGACGCAATTGGCAGATCACCGGCGAAAAATCGAGCTAGACAAACAGTTGGAGGCTCAACGGGAGGACGTGAAACTTCAGCTAGAGTTCCAAGCTCGTGAGGCATCTCGACAGAGGGAGCTCGCTGCCATCTCTGACCTTGTGGCTGCTGGACATGCAATGGTCAAACGGTACCGGCGGGGTATTCCTGCGATCGAGGACCTGATCTTGCAAGGCGACTCAGCCGTCCTTCGTTGGCGTATGGAAATGACACACCGAGGGTTGGCTGATGAGATTTGGTATTGGACACATCATCTTGGAGGCCTCGCAGTGCGGCTGTTCGATTTGACCGAAGAACGAGCTGACGATGGAAGCCGAACGGTCGCTTTTGACGCTCTTGGAGACGCCCTAGGCACGTTGCAGCTAGTTGCTATGTCGTGGCCCGGCGCGGATCCTGAAAGGAGAGACGAGTTGGTTTCGATGCTCATTGCCGAGCGTAAAAAGCACGAGGATGACTTGCCCGCATAGGTAACCGAACGGAGTGGGTCAGTGCACGTGTGTATGCTCCGGCCATGACTATTGATGTGAACGCGGCCGGTTTGCTCGCCCAGGTGATTCCGGCTCTTCTGGTTTTCCTTGCCTTGGAGGATCGGCTTTCCCCGGCCCTTATTCCGGGCCAAACGTGGCGCAACAGGCTCATGCGTTGGAGGGAATTCGCCGTCGTCGCGAATCTCATTTCTCTGGGCTTGTGCTTGTATATCGTCGTCACGAAGGTCGAGATCTTTGTCGTTAGCCTCGCTATCGTAGCGAGTGTGGCGTTCCTCCTCATTGTTCTGGCGATGCTCTTTGCCGGCATGTTCGGCAGGGATGAGAAGGCCGCCACAGCGGCGGTGGACACGACCACGTAGCCCGCTCATGCTGCCACCAGCGTTCCCGCACCGGCCAGCGAGAGCGCGGCTACGATGAACAGGTCGCGCGCGGCGGGCGGAGTCACAGCATTACCGGCTTGCTTCACTTGTTCGCGCTTATTCCCGGTCATGATGTAGCTCTTGGGGAACGCCATGCCCGCGCTGATTTCATACGGTTCGAGCATCCTGAATTCGCACTCCTCGATTTCGGGGACGGTCCATTCAGTGACGGCGTGGTGCTGGCCGCCGGCACTGAATGTTCCGAACGGGTCGGTGGTGGGTGCGTTGGATGCCGCCAGGTGCTCGGGTGAGGTGCCGCGCATGGTGGTGATCATCGCGAACCGGTCGGTGGTGCTAATCGTCGGAATGGCTTTGCTGACGGGGTGCATCTGGCCGTTGCCGTAGTACTCCATGAGCATGTGGGCCCCGGGCTGCGCGACGAGTGACTGATGGCCGGCCGTAGTGATCGTTCCGAGCGGTTCCGTGGCTGGCTTGGACATCTCAGCCCCGCTGCCGCGGCTCGAGTTGTTCCGCATGATTAGCGGCGGCATGAGCAGACCGGTTTCGTTCCGGGTGGTCTGCGTCCGCATGGGGTCGCTGGCCAGCTGCGCCATCTTCCCTTCGCGGCCTTCCACTGGCACAAGCAGGGATCGGGTGTAGCTCGTCGTCTGTGTCTGGAACGGTTCGGAGTGGACGGGGCTGATGATCTCGGCGCCGCGGACGGCATCGATGCTGACCGCTTTGCCGTGGTAGCGCTTGAGCCCGGCGGCGATCCTGGACATTGTCTTGGGGACCAAGGGTTTCGTTCGGTCGCCGATACGCTGCCCTCTGAGCTTCCAGTCGATAGCGGATGCTGCAGAAAGCCACCCGGGTTCGATGATGGAGTTGTGGCACTTGGTGTTGGGGCAGCGGTAGACGTACTGCGCCTTGTAGCGGCCCCAGCGGTATTTCGGGTTCTTCCAAGACTGCACGCAGCGCACGGTCTCATCGCAGGCCTCGCAGTGGGCCAGCGGCATGAGCAGATCGAAATTAGGCCGACGGTTTCCCTTGAGCCAGAACATCACGTACATACGGTCCCGGGACTGCGGCGCGGGAAGGCCGCCGAGCTGGGCGTGCATCGAGTTCATGTACACGATGTGGTGCTCGTAGCCGAGTGCGTCCATGGCCATCAGCCAGGCATCGAACATGACCCACTTGGCAGCGTCTACGACGTTCTCAGTGATGATGAGCTTGTACTTGTGCCACTCGGCAAACCGCGGCACGTCCCACATGGTGGCGCGGGACCTATCGGCGGCCTCGTCAGCGATGGAATCGCCGAACAGGTCGGCCTGATTGGTAATCCGCTTCTTGCCCTTCGCTACCGAGTGGTTGGTGCACTCCGGGGAAGCCCAGAGAATATCCGAGGAGGTGATGTAGCGCGGATCCGTGATTTGGATGTCAGCGCAGACGTGGTCCGTCTCGGGGTGGTTCGCGTTGT
Source organism: Arthrobacter sp. B2a2-09 (assembly GCF_027587375.1). Lineage (GTDB taxonomy): Bacteria > Actinomycetota > Actinomycetes > Actinomycetales > Micrococcaceae > Arthrobacter. The sequence continues at coordinate 21,140 of NZ_JAMXIC010000024.1, read as the reverse complement.
GCGTCTCGATCGCCCGGGGCCAATGGTTCATGGCCGTCTTGATCGTCACACCCGGGACCTCGAGCGCACCGGTGGATGACCCGCCGGCACCACAGAACATGTCCGTTGCCGTCAGCTCGTTGTTGGCCTGCTGCATGAACTGTTGGAGGTCGGCCAGGGTGTATTGGCGTTCAAGGAGTGCGGTGCTCATGATTGGTCCTTCTCTGCCAAGGGTTGCTTGGTCTTCTCGATGATTGGCGACAGCTGTGTTTCGAGTTCGTGAGGGCCCAGCAGCTCGAAAATGTCTGTCTGGCCTTCCAAGATCTCGTCCAATGTCAGCCGCCAGAGCTGTGTCGGTATCCGCGGCCGGTAGCTGGCACGGCAGGCGCTTCGATGACTACGACGTGAAGTGCGCCGCCGGATCCGGGGACTCGGCGGCCGTCGGCGATGCATGCCCGTGGCGGGCCGACGATGGTCGCGTTATGACGGTGGGCGACGCTGGGCAGGTCGCCGATGGCCTGCAGGATGAGTTCGGCGTCCGTGGTGGCGGTACCAGTGCCTTCGACAACGGGCCAGACGCCACGGAAGGTATGCGTCGGCACGGCCGCTGGCTTCTTGCGGGCGCTCATTGAGGCATCCGAACGGGCATGATCAGGTGCTTGGGCGACTTCGGGTCGTTGACCTGGGCGCCGGCAGGCTGAAACAGGAACGGCTTCGGCGCGGTGGTGTACGAGATGCTCACCTTGTCGGTAGGTATCTGCACCAGTGCCTCGATCAAGAAATTGGGGTTCATGCCGAAGCTGACTTCATCCTTCACGCCGGCCACAACTTCGCCGATGGCTACGGGAGCCCGGGATGGGCCGAACAAACCGTCGTTGAACGTCACTTCCGCGCCGCCGTCGAACAGGCGCACGAAGCACGGAGCAAAGCGGTCGTTCATGGCCTTGGCTACCCTTGTGGATTCGAGTAGGACAGCCCGATCGACTTCGAATGATGCCTTGACGGCGTCGGGGAACAAGGACTTGATCTTAGGGAAGTCGCCGTCAACGCTGATCGTGGTGAAGGTGACGTCCTCGGTTTTGATGGCCACCCGGTTGTCGTGGACGCTGATCTGCACGTTGCCGCCGACGAGGAATCGGTCCAGCGACTTGATCGTGCGGCGCTTCAGGAGGAACTTTGTGCAGCCGGAACCTTCGCCAGCCACGTGGTCCTCAGCCAGCCTGTAGCGATCGGTTGCCTGCAGTTCGAGCGCGCCGTCGACCATCGAGATCTGGACGGCTTCGAGCACTGGATATATCTCCTCTGCCGAAGCGGCGACTACTGCACGGCGAAGCGCGGCGCGGAACTCGCATGCAGGGACTTCGGTCGAAATCGTGGCGGGAACATCGGGGATCTCCGGATAGTCGTCAACGGGCAATGCCTCGGCGTGCACCTCGTATCCGCAGGACTCGACTGTCACCTTTTTGCCGTCAAGCGTGACCGTCGTCAGTGCGGTCTTCGTCTTCCCGGAGGTGGCTCGGATTGCGTCCAGCAGCCACCGGTATGAAACAAGGAATGGAGCGCCTTCCCCCAAAGCATCAAGCGTGGTCACAGCCGATGTTTCGAAGTCGTAGCCGGACAGAACGCCCGCTGCGGGGTCGATGTGCACCGCAGTCAGGATCGCCAACGGCTTCTTGCCGACCATCGCAGGGGAAAGTCGGGTCAGTGCCGCGATCCAGTCCTTAGCCTGGGCGGTGATTGCTTGCAGATCACTCATTTCTTGCTCCTCGGTTCTGGGTACGAAAAAGGCCGCTTCGCAGCGGCCATGAATTGGTTTCGGTTTTGGCGCATCACGTTGGCGATGGCTTGGTCTTGCGTTGGGTTGCGGTAGAAGCGTGGTCCGCTGTCGTCGGCGTCTTGTCGTCGGCGGACGGCGATGTGGTGGCTGCATTGCCCGCGGGTCCGGCAGATGCCGTGCGGACCCTTGCACCGCGGGCAGCAGTTGTCGCTAAACATCCGCACCAGCCTTCGCCGCGTAATAGTGCTTGATGCCCGAGAGGATCGCGTGACAGCACCAGAGATAGTGGAAGCTGTAGTCATCGAAGCCTCCCCAGTCGTAGGAGTCGGCATAGTCGAATCCGCTGATTGGGCTCGCGAAGTCCTGGAGCAAGTCGTGGCAGGCTCTGGCGTCGTGCCGGTCGTAGTAAGGGTCAAGGATCTGTTCGCGGATGGCCGCCCAGATCTGACGCGCCTCGCTGGCCTCCCAGTTTTCGCGGTGCTCCCAGAAATCTTGGATCACGTACTGGCGGAACAGCGCTTCATCGAACTCTTTGACGGAGCTTTGCCGGTCGACGGATTGAATCTTTTCGGCCCAATATTGGGCGTTGATGTAGCCATTCCGGCCCGCGGTTCCGTCCGCGAAAAAGCTGAACATGTCCTCGGTTCGGGCGAAGGTGTAGCAGCCCATATCCGCCTTGATGGTGAGGTTTCCGGGCCATGTGATCAGGTCGAAGTAGTACATGCCGGTGCCAGGCTTCTTGAACCTGATATGTCGGTACAGTCCTTGGTCGAGCAGGATCTCCATCTCGTGTTCGGCAGTGTCACCGTTGAACCGCCGCAGTGCTTCCGGGTGGTAGTCATTGCTGACCGTTAGCGGCTTCATGCGGCGTCCTGGCGTTCGGTGATGTGCTCGGCGATCTGCTCGACGTCGTAGCCGGTCCAGTGAACGTCGCCTTCGATGGTGGAGACGTAGACAACGGGCGCGGCAGAGTATCCGAGGGCCTTGATGAAGTCGAGGGCTGTCTCGTCTTTGGTGACATCGACCTTCGTGTAGTGAATGTTGTGCTTCTTGAACTTCCGCTCGGTCGCGTCGCACTGGACGCACGGCTTCTTGCCGTAAAGCACAACGGCGACGCCTTCGCGGGTCTGGATTTCTTCGGCGTGGTTCATGTGTTCCTTCGGGTGTGTGGCGCGGCGCCCGGCAGGGGGTCCGGGCGCCGCGGGCATGAAAAAAGGCCCTCAGTGGGGCCTTGCGTTTTGGTAGTACGGTTGTGCGGTTATCCCCACCCGGGCTGCGACTGCGATGGTTGGGTGTTGCCCCATCCGCCGGGGTCGGCAGGTGCGCCGCCCCAGCCTTGGTCGGCCGGAGCCGCGGCCGGGACGTCCTTGGCGGGCGCTTGGTGCCAGCGGAGGTCCTTGCCAATGGTTTCGATGCGCAGCTGGTCTGCGCGGCGTTTCTGGCCGCCTTCGACTTCCCATTCGCGCGTTTCAAGCTCGCCGTAGAGGATGACGTTGTCACCCTTCTTCAAAGTGTTCGAGACGTTGTCGGCGAGCAGCATCTTGCCTTGGTTCCATGCTCGGCAGTCCCAGAACTTTCCGGGCTTGTTTTCCCACTCGTTCTTCTGTCGGTTGAACTTCCGGGGATTGGTGACAACCGTGACTTTCGTGACCGCAGATCCGTCATCCATGTACTTCGGGTCGGTTACCTCATGGACTTTCCCGATGACGGTAATAAAGGTCTCATTTGCCATCAGGCAACCTCTGCTTTCTGTCGTTGGAGGTGAGGCCATCGCTTCCCGGTAACGATGAATCCCACCTGAGATGGGCTGATGCCGTATTCGAGACCGAGCAGCCGATGCGTGGTCCCGCCTTTGCCATATCGATCGATAATTTCGAGCGCCTGGACTTCGCTGATTTTGTTAGGGCCGGATTCGCCGCGGTTCCTTGCGACGCGGTCACGCTCGACCTTGTCCGCCATGTTTTCGTCATGGGTACCGGCGCGCAGGTGTCCAGGGTTGACGCATAGTCGGTTGTCACAGGAGTGCAGGACATTCAGTCCGTCTGGCACGGGCCCGTAAGCCTCGACGTAAGCCCAAACGTGCGCGCCCTTTTGGACTCCGTCAATCTGCAGAGTTCCGTATCCGGTGTGATGGACAGTCCCCTTCCACTCCCAGCATTCGTCTGGTGACCGGCGGATGGTCAACTCCTGCAGCCGTTCAGCGCGGGAGGAACCGCGCCGCACCAGCCGATGCGCAACGGATGGGTCACCGTGGCGCCTGTGGCGTTTATAGTGCAGGTGGCACATCCCCTTGGCGGCGTGGTCCCGGTCGCAGTGCTTGACTTCGCACCCGCTCAAGCCTTCACCATGCCGTCTTCGATCACGATCCCGCGGCCGTCGCCGTCTCCGACGACCTCAAGCCAAACCTGATAGTCGTGCTTGCGGGCGATGGTTTCGACCAGCGTCAGGTTGTCGGAGTCGAGCAAGGATCCGTCGGCGATGCGGATGACGCGCAGCTTCGGGTTGAGAGCGATCGCCATTGCCAGCGAGACGCGCAATTGCTCGGCACCGGATGCTTGCTTGAACGGCACGCCACGGTAGGTCACTCCCGTGTCATCGAAGCCGAGGTCGTCGACGGGGAACACTGCGGCGGCCAGTCCATCGGCCTTTTGCTTGTCGATGGCTTCGAGTTTCGCGCTCAGCTCGATGGCTTCAGCCTCGAGCTCATTGAGTTCGTTGCTGGCGCGGATCCAAGACTCGAACAGCCGGACGTCGGCGTTGGTCTGCTCTGCGTTGTCCAGCTGGGTCTGGATTGCTTCGAGATCAACCTTAGCCGGCGCCGTGGCTAGACGTTCTTCAGCGAGCTTGAGTTGGCTCTCTGCGTCAGCCAGTTCGCGCTTGACTCGCTCGACTTTGTCGGCCCATCCGTCGCGGGCGGTACGAGCGACGTCGATCTGGTGGTTGAGGGTCTGGCCGTCCCGGAATTCCTTCAGCAGGTCAGTCACGCTGACGGGCTCAAGGTCGGCCATTTCCTTCGTGACCGGGATAGCGGCTTCCGCGGCCTTCGCGTTCTTCAGCTCGCGGTTGACCTCAGTGCGTTCATCGAAGAGCTCTTTGCGCTCGGCGGCCAGCTTGTCCGGGTCGAACGGCAGCTTCACGAGGGCCAGCAGGGTGGCGAGTTGGTCCTTGTCGGAGAGCTGCGTGAATGCCAGCGGGTCGAGGGAAAGCCTGCCGAGCATGTCATCAAGCTTCGCCTGGCCCTTCGGGTACACGGCGCCATCGCGGGACTTGACGAGAAGGGTCGGTCCGGAGGCGGTGAATTTCCGGGTGACGATGAGGTCTTCGGTTTCGAGGACGATCTCGGCGCGGTCCTCGCCGTCACGGATCGGCTTCGGCGTGGTCTTCCCGTTCACCCCACCCAGTGCCGCGGTGATGCTGTCGAGGATGGACGTCTTGCCCTGCCCATTCTTCCCGGCGACGATGACGAGGTTGCCGTCCGGATCCGGCACGATCTCAACTGCCTTCAGCCTTTTATAGTTGGTGGACTCGAGGCGGATAATCTTGCTCATTCGGCGGGTTCCTTCGCAGTGGTGTTGACGTAGTCGATGAAGTGTTGCGGCGCGTTGTTCTCGGTGAGCCACACGAGATAGCCGGCGACTGTGCCCTCAGCGATCGCCTTGGCCGTATTGGCCTTGACGCCGTCAGGAATAGTGAGGTCAGCCTGTTGCGGGGCATCATCGATTAGCGGCTGTACGGTGAAAGTTCGACGTGATCCGCGAGCAACCGTGATGGGCACGTTCAAGGGCTTGTTGCCGATGTGCGACAGGTGAGAGATCCGAATTCCGCCCGGCACCTCTTTGCCGAACCTGACTGTTGGATCTTTGAAGAGCGTGACCCTCCGGCCAACCCACACAGAGGCTTCATCACCCCATGCGTTCATCAGGACGCGCAGCATGCCAAGCGGCGGACGCCAAGCGCGGCCTTCACCTTCAACGAGTTCGATGTCGTACTTCTGCTCGGCCGCCCCGGGCTTCACCCCGGCGACGGTGAAGGTTCGGGGGCCTCCGGTGAAGTCGTCAGCGTTCCATTGGTCTGAGCGCGGCTCTGCCGTGATTTTCATAGCTTCAACTCCAGTTCTAGGTAGTGGTCGATGCGATCGGTCATCGGCAGGCCTTCGACGGCGGCCAGGTAGCGGGAAGTGATGTCTTCCGCGTTGGTTTCGAGGATCTTGACCGTTTCGACAATGGCTTGCTGCCACCGGTCGTCTGGTTCGACGCGCTTGGTATAGAGGGGCATCCCACCGCAGTAGGACACGTAGTCGATCCATTCCCTGCCGGATACAAGCAGGCCAGTCTGAAGCTGGGCCATGTTCTCTGCTGGCACTTCGTCTTCGAGGATGGTCTTGAGCTGGATTTTCTGTTTCCGGGACTTGATCTCAATCAGACCGTTCTCGCCAACGAGCCCGTCTGGTGAGTAGCCGATGCGGAATCCCCAGTCGTCGCGGACCATGAAGCCAATCTCCGTGACGGGCGCGTGGTGTTCGCTGTAGATGTTGCGGGCGTAGGGCTCGTCCAGGGCGCCGCGTTCCATGTCTCTTGAAACCTGCATTGGCTCGACATGCCCTGTGATGCGTTCGGCTACGAGCGTGGCAGTGAGACCACGTGACGTGTCGCTGTTACCGTCGGCGGCGATCACCCGATCCATCCCGCGTGCGGCTGCTGCCCGCGCTGGGTGGAGAGTTTTGAGTGGTCCTGGTGAGCGCTTCCCGGTGCAAGGGTCAGCGACAAATGCGCCACATTCCGGGCAGTCAGTTTCTATCGCTGACGGCTGGCGTGAAGTCACAAGCTGGCCGACGACGGACGCGGTCGCAATCCCACACCGTGCGGCTAGCCACTCGTCGGACCCTTGCTCAAGGTTTCTGAATACTTGCAGACTCATGTGTTGCTCTTCTCTGTTTTGGGCATGAAAAAGGCCCCTCGTGGGGGCCGTTGTTATCTGGTGCAGCCGCAGCGGCTGGCTGCGTCGGTTTCTTCGTCGTGGTTGACGGCGTTGCACCGGTCAGTGTGGTGGTGGCCGCATTTGGGGCAGTAAGGGTTACCCACCGGTCGCCGTTTCCGTCGCTACCCAGTTGGCCGGGAATTCCAGCGCCTGCACGATGTCGATTAGTGGGCTGCGCACGGCGTTGGCTACGATCGCAATGCCTTCCGTCCGCGCTTCCGATACGTTCCCGAACCCGGCTGCTGCCAGCGCCTTGGCGATTGCCTTGGCTTGCGCCTCGTACGGGAGCGTGTCCCCGGGCATCTGGTAGCTTCCCTTGCGCAGTTCAAGCCGGATCACCTCGGCCATTGACGCGCTCATTTGCATGTCAGCTTCGGCGGCGGCGAACTTGGCCTCGAACTCGGCCTCTTCGCGACTCATTGCCCCTCCTTGGGGTTGAAGATGTCGTGGAGCTGGGCAGGGGGCATGGCGCGGAACTTCGCGATCAGCCTGTAGTTGCGATCCGGGTCGAGACCGTAGTTCGGTAGGTCGATCGGTCGAGTTGCGGTCGGGATGGTTACGACGGTCGCGGCGACCTTGTTGGCGGCGATGATGACGCGGCGGGCCTCCATGACGCTGATGTTGTGCTCGCGCGCTTTCTTGAACACTTCGGCCGGCGCCGGGTTCGTTACCGGGTTACGGGCCATCAACTCGGCCGTCATGGCATTTCCTCGGCTGTGGCCTGGACTGTGTGCTGGATGAGAGACTCGGGCACGGTGACCACAGCTTCAGGGGTCAATGGTTCGAACGCTGCGGCCGGGACGCGGATCCGCACCTTGACCACAACACAGCCGGGTTCAAGGACGGCCGGCTTGCGCTGAGTCGACTTGATGACGCGCAGCGGTCGATTCCAAACACCTTCAGTACGGCGCAGTTGCAGGTACGTGTCCGCCTCGATGTAGCCGCTCATCGCACTTCCCAAAGGATGTGGTGGCGGCCCGGGAGAACGTGCGGGATCAGGTCAGCGAGTCGGCGGGTAAGCGTCCAACGGTTGGCGCGGCGGGGTGTGGTTGTCATTAGAATCCGTAATCCTTTCGGGCAGCGTCCGCATCATCAGCGGCGCGGGTATCACGCTCGGCATCGAGCAGGTCGTAGTCGACGTCCTCCGGTTCCTCAAGCAACCGGTCATGCCGCATCGCGGCCGGGATTATGGTCGCGGCGCCAAAGATCCACGCCACAAGGACAAGAAACTGAAGACCGTTCATGGGGTTCCTTCTCTCTTCGTTTTGCGGGCCCAGGTTCGGGTCACGCCGTGCTTGCGGGACTTGCTGGTCGAGGTTTGGTAGCCGACGGCTTGGATAAGACCTTCTTTGCGGGCGGTCGCGAGAGCCTTGCCCGGCCAGTTCTTGTGCGCCGGTGGCCGCATTTCACGGCGCAGGTCGTCGGCCGTGAACACTTCATGGGCGAGGGAGATCGCGTCGATCGTCGCGACGGCGTCCTCAATCCAGTTGTTGTCCTCAAGGACCGCCGCCTTCATGCGCAGCTCACCGCCGTCTCCCGTAGAAGGGTGTGAACGTCGGTGTACTCGTCGTCGGTCTTCATGCCGCCGCCTCAACGATCTCGGCGATGCGGTAGTCGAAGTCGATGCCCATGTCAGCGCAATCCCGCGTGGACTCGTCCGCGAAAGCTAGGGCTGCGTCCCGCTCGCCAGCGCCAAAGGACCGAACGAACTGCCCGGACTTACCGCCAACGACGGCGTAACCGACGACGACGGGCTTGCGGTAACCGTCAGCTATGAGAGCGGCCGCCAAATCGACAGGTGCTTGGAATGTCCAGCGGTGGAACCCGTCGATTCGATGCATGTTCGACTGGATGAAGTCCCTGAGCTTGTCGCGGGTGCTCATTGCTTCACGCCCCGCGACGGCTGCCAGATACTCCGCCTGTGTGCGTTGGCGGCGATATCTTCCTTGACGCGTTTCTGCCGGGCGATCTCAAGCGCGAGGGTTATCTCGTCCGGCCGCAACTTCGGTTCGTACTGCTTCTGCTTCGGTTTCCCAGATTCAACCGGGACCGTCTGGACGCCATGACGTGCGGCGCGGGTTATGGTCCGGTCGTTCATGCCGCCAACCTCCGTGCTGCGTTGGCTTCGTTCTGGGCGGCGCGCTCGGCGAGGACATTCTCGACGGCGGTTTCGCCGGTGGGATCTTGATGATCAAGGAAGAAAGCGTCGAGGTTGACCGGGCCGCGCTCGTCATGCAGCTTTTGCATCCGGCGAGCGGTCTTCTTCATCTCGGAAAATGTGGCAGTGATGCCGTGCTTGGCGTTGTAGGTGGAGAGTTTGGACAGGTAATCAGGTTTCGATGGCATGACAAATAGACCCTTCTTCTCGCAAAGAACACGAGAGTGATGGTTAGTTCATGGTGTTTGCCCAGACGTGGGCGAAGGGTGCCAGAGAGTGGCGAGGCCGGCTAAGCGGCGATGCGAGCGGTTAGGCTCGGGGTGATTCTGCTGGGAGGGAGTCGATCCACTCCGCGAGGTCTTCGTGTCGGATGACGCCTTTTGAGTTGGCGTATCGTGCGGCCAGGTTGCCGTCGGTAACTTGCTGGCGGATGGTGCGTTCGCTGTATCCGGTCATTTCGGCGGCTTCAACGAATGTGTAGCTGATCTTCTGTGCCATTGCCTAGGCCGCGCTTCCTGTGAGGGTGGCCGGCAGGAGTGTTGATGGGGGGACGTCTATGGCCCCCGCGATCTTTCCGAATTCTAGGAAGGTGAGGCTTCGTCCGCCGGTGAGGCTTCGGCGTAGTGTCGGGTATGAGATTCCCGTTGCGTCGGAGAGGGCTCGGACGTTGGTTCCCTTGACGATCAGGGCATTGGTGATGCGGTGCGCGATTTCGGCGTCTGTGGCGTGGTTTGAGCCACTTTGGGGAGTAGTCATAAAACTACTGTAAGTACTCGTTCGAGTAATCGCAAGTATCCGAACGAGTAATCTCACGGATGTAATTCAAGTACCCATCTCACTACATGAGTAGTCGGATGCCTTGCAAATCGACCCGAACGGATACTAAAGTTTCTCATATGGCTACTTATGGAGAGCGTTTAGAAGCGGCGCTCGCAAAACAGATCACTGTTGAGCTGGCAGAACGCGGCATGACACAGAAGGACCTGGCCGAGGCGGTAGGCATCGGGCGGCCCGCAATGAACCACTACATCAAGGGCCACAAGTCGATGCCGATGCCTACCTTCTTCAAAGTTGCCGAAGCGCTTGGGCTTACTGCTCAGGTTCTGATGGAGCGCGCTGAGGCTCGACTTTCCTAATGAGCGTCGACGCAAGTATGCCAGCCATGGCCGCGCAGTCGCCTAGATCCTTGACCGTCCGGATCGCCACCGTTACGCCATGAAGTGATACGCCCGCCATCATTGATGCTCCCCATTTTTTCGAAGATATGTTCTAGTCAAGACCATAGTCGATGCATCCGACAAAGCGCATACACGACGACTCTGAAAGTTCCCTGAGGCCACTTTCGCTGGGGCCAAATCTACCCCATATGGGGTAGGAGTTTTGAATCTCGCTTTTGACATCCGAGTTTGCCCGAAGGGAGCTGTATCGTTACGCGTTTCTAGTCCATATGGACTTATCTACGCCATATGGGGTAGAATCGCGCCCCTCAAGCTTTCAGGCCCGAGGGGGCTTTACGATCATGTCTATGCCCACAGGTAAACAGCCGGAAGCCGGCCCGTTCGCGCGCGCCATTTCGGCTGAGATCCGCGAATCTATGGCACGCCAGCGGGTAAGCGGCCCTATGCTGGCCGGGCGGACGGGCATCTCTCAGAGCTACTTGTCGCGGCGGTTACTGGACAAGGTCGCATTCACGGCCAACGACATCGAGGCGATCTGTAAGGCCCTCGGCGAAGACATCCTGGCGCTCATCGCAGCGGCCGTCGAGGCCGCTGGCCTTTCCACCGAGACTTCCCCGGACAGCGAGTAGCCCTGCAGGCCTCATCAACGCAGAAAAGCGCCCCTACCGACTCGATCGGTAGGGGCGCATTCGACTCACTAGACTTTCGGAGCTTCAAGCAGGAGCTGGGACATCTTTTCCAGCGCCCCAGTGAGGCGCTTGATGTCTACCTTCGTCCGATAGTCCTTGCTCATCTGAATCGTGCTGTGGCCGACGATGTCCTTGATGGTGTCCCAGTCGACGCCAGCGGCGTGGAGCAGGTCGACGGTTGTGTGCCGGGCACCATGAAGCACGACGTCGCCTGGCAGTCCAGCTTCGGCGAGCAGCGCCGCCCATTCGTCCGTTGCGCGGTCAGGGTCCCAGGGGCTCCCCCGGTCTAGGAAGATGAGCCCGTCGCCGCGGCCCTGCATGTGGAGCGCGAGAATCGACTTGAGAGGTTCCACGAGTGGGACGATTCGCCAGCCTGAGTCTGACTTGGGGCGGGTCAGGTAGAGCGTCCCTTGCAGATGCCGATACTCATAGTCCGCCGGCGCTTTGCTAATGTTCGTGATTCGCTGCAATTGCCACGAGAGGTCAAGGCTGTCGCCATTGACTCGGTCACGTTCGATGCCAAGGACTTCGCCGCGGCGTGCCCCGGTCAGCAGGTAAGTGGCCCAGAGCGCCCGATCGTCGCGTGTCGTGAGGAATGCGAGCAGCTCAATTGCCTGGTCGAGGTCGAGAGCTTTCTGTGTCTTCTTGGCCTTCGCAGGTGGGTCCACCATTTCGCAGACATTCCGAGTTGCCTTGCCTTCCCGCATTGCCGTCTTGAGCGCCGACGAGAGGACAGCGTGAGCCTTGATGGCGGTGTCCGGCCCGACCATGACAGTTCCCTCGGGCCAGTCCTTCGGATCTGTTCCACGCAGCTTGAGGCTCTTCGGCGTGGCGGCGATGGCTTTGAACATGCCGCGCACATGGTCGGCTGTGAGAGCGTCGATTTTGTGGTTGCCGAGAATCGGGATGAGGTATCCGCGAGTCGTCGAAGTGTAGGCGGCATAGGATGACGGCCGGATCTCGTTAGGGACGATGTCGTCGATCCACCGCTCCAGCCAAGTTCCGAGCCGGAGGCCCGACGTCGGCAAATCCCCGAGTTTGCTGAGTTCCCTCTTGGCCTTGGTCATCTCGGCCATGGCTTGCTTCTTGTCTTTTCGCCGGATGACCTTCTGTCGACGTTTCCCGCCGTGCGATGGTAGCTCGATCCTTACCGTCCAAAACCCTCTCGAGTCTTTGAACAGCGCGCCCTCGCCCTTGCCACGTGTTTTCTTTTTTGGGGGCTTGGGATCTGCTTGCGCCGCCGGACTGGCCGCCGCGGCTACCATGCCGCCACCATGGCCGTGTGCGCGGCGTCGCGAGCCGCCTGGGCGGCCTTCAGTTGTGCCGAGTACTCACGAGCGCTCACGGTCTTGTCAGGGTGATCGATCAGGAATAGCAGCCAGCTCCGGGCGACCTCATACGCCCCTCGTTTTACCTCGAACTCTGCTGGCATTTCCTGTCCCCTTTTCGTGAATCAAGCCGGTGTACTCATTGGTGTACTCATAACTATGCCGGAATAGTCCGGCACGCGCCACCAAAATTGGCTAGATTCCGCTATTTTTCAGTGTCGAGTGACGTCCCAAGCCTCTCACAGTTTCACTCGTAATGAAAAGGTCATCAGTTCGATTCTGATAGGAAGCTCGAAAGAGAACCCCGTATTCCCGCTTGTTCAGTGGGGATGCGGGGTTTTTCGGTGGTTTGAGGATAAGCCCCGAACGAAGCGGCATCGCTGGCAGCTGTGTGCCAGTTCCGCGGCGTCAAGTACGCGCACGTGCTTTACAGCGGCGACGCACTCCACGAGGAGTCCCGGTCTGAGCGGGCATGGACAACGTCCGCCAGACGCGGCCAGCTCCTTGAGGCAGCGATCGCACTGCTCATGCAGTAGTCGTCGAGCCGGCCCCGGCTCTCCGGCTTCTAGTCGTCCGGTAAGGGACCGGCTATTGGGCGAAGTCTCCTACTGCTCCACTCAAGGTCAGGATCTCGCCGACAACATGCGCGAGCGGAGCGGTGGCGTCGATGGCGATGCCACCTCGCGGAATGTCCGCCTTCGTGCGATGCAACCGGAGTATGAGGTCCCGTTCCGCTTGCCGGCCCTGTCCTCCCCACTCGTCCTCCCGCCGGTCGTCGAGCCGGCGAGCCAAGGTTTCGGCGTCGATCTCGAGCACGAAGACGCCGTTGAACAAGTCAATAAACTTCGCGAAGTTTCGCGATCCCCCACAGAAGAACGTCACAGCCTCGCGCTGATCTGCGACGAGCGCCTTCACTTTGTCGACCCGCCAAAGGTGGTGATCGTGAACGGCAAGACCAGTGACGTCCTCCATCGGCGCCCCGGTCTCCGGATCACCCTGGTACGCGAGTCGCGATCGCCGTGAACGACGTGGTAACCGCGCCTTGCCAACTCCTCGCACACAGAGGTCTTCCCGGTTCCGGAACCTCCTTCAATGAGGAAGTTCCTCCTGCCCATACTGAATGGTAGTCAGACACTGCACGGCGCGGGCGTTCGGGGATCCTGCTTCGGGCATCCCTCTGTTACGTTCGAAACATGCTCGTCGTCCTGCGTGGTAACTCCGCTTCTGGTAAGAGCACCATCGCGGCGGCGCTACAACAAGCGCTGGGCTGGCCGACTGCGATCCTCAGTCAAGATCATTTCCGGCGAATCGTGTACCGGGAGCGGGAACAGGAGAGCCTCGCCCACGCAGACCTTCTCGAAGTCGCGGCAGCTCACTGCCTCCGCGCCGGGCATCACGTCATCCTCGAAGGCATATTCAACGCGGAGCGGTATTCAGCGATGCTCGAACGCGTCGCCGCCCAGAGCAACGATGCGAGGTTCTATGCCTTCGACCTTACATTCGACGAAACCGTCCGCAGGAACGCTATGCGGCCACAAGCGACAGACTTCACCGAGGATGAGATGCGGCCCTGGTACCACGGCTGGCAGCCGTTATCGTTCGTAGAAGAAGAGCGCCTCAATGCATCGGAATCACCGACCCGAATCGTCGCGCGCATTCTCGGCACAGCCGCCCAATAGCCGATGCCTTTAGGGGGCGTACGTGACACGCCGGGCCGGCTCAGTAAGGAACAATGGTCGCAGTTCCAATCAGGAGGCAGAAGCTTTGAAAACGTTCTATGTTGCGTCGAGCTTCAGGAATATCGTCAATGTCCGGTACGTCGCGCAAACCTTGGAAAGCAAGGGCTACGTCAACACGTACGACTGGACCCAGAACGCGTGGGCGCGCGATGCGGGTACAGTCACCCTCGGTGATCTGCGCTCCATCGGGCAGCATGAGAGAAATGCAGTGATAGGTGCCGACGTCGTCGTAATCCTGCTTCCAGGCGGGAAGGGCACGCATGTTGAGCTTGGCATCGCGATCGCTCAGGGCAGAAGGACAATCCTGCATTCGCCGGACGAAGTCATCAACAACCTACAGACCACCAGCACGTTCTACCACCTACCTGAGTTGGAGAAGTGCAACGGAACTCTAGACGATCTCGTAGCTATGATCGTCGGCCGAGAAGGGACCGTTGCCGCTGTCTGACTCGATTCGTGTCGCAGAGAGGAATCGGCTTACGGGACGGGGTGATTGCCTGGCGTCCTCCGTTGTTACGGTGGCACCAGACGATCCAACAACCAAGAAGGACTACCATGCCGGCCTCGATCACGCTTATTCGTTCGGGCGCACTTGCCGATGTTGCCCAATATGCATACGCGGCAACCGCTCCCAGCAATGCGCGGCTCATCTTCTTGGCCGGAGCGTGCCCGTTGAACGAGGATGGATCGACGGCTGGTGTCGGGGACTACGCGGCACAGGCTGAGAAAGCGATCCAGAACATGCACCTTGCTCTGGAAGCCGCCGGTGCGGGTGTTGACGATGTGATTTCCACCCGCGTCCTCGTCGCGTCCGGCCACCAAACTGATCTGATAACGGCGTGGGATGTGGTCCGGGCGGCATTCGGCGGGCACGATGTGCCGAGCACGCTGATGGGTGTCACGGTTCTTGGCTACCCCGACCAGCTCGTCGAGATTGAGGCTATCGCTGCAGTTGTGGACTGACGTGCCATCGCCCGTTAACGGATCGACTTACGGACGGCGCTGCGACAACCAGCGTTCATCAGGCGCGCTAGCGTCGATCTGACGGTTCTTCGGGGGGCACACGGCGCAAACATAAAAGGGATTGTCCAACGAGCACTAATGAATTGCCCTAGATCTGGAAGGTCAACCGGGTATTGGCAGAAGACAGCGTCAGTGGAGAAGTGAGATCGATGCCTCCGCCCAAGGAGTAAGCCACGTCGACGATCCCGAGAAACGGGCCTGACGCCGTACTGCTCTGGACCATCGGCGTGGAGGCACCGTGAACGGCGGAGAGCGTGAGCCATTCGCCGACGATTGCCGGAGAGACGGCGCTTTCGTGATATTTTCCCGGCCTCATCTCCGTCGTACGCACACGGATGAGAACGTACGCATGGGTAGTCTCGACCGTCTGCACCGTAAAATCGATCCCGCTCTGGCTCAGAACCTTCGGCATGCTGGCGAACATGCTCGAATCCTATGTCAGCGTCACCCGTCGGTCGATCGCGACTGCGAAACGTCCGGTGCGGGTCTTGCGTCTATGAATGCGGGTACGCACCCTATATCCTCCGATCAACGTCCACTTACGGGGGAACACAATGAAACGCATTGGGTTGTGGCGATGCCTGGTTCTATCGATACTTCTCACCATGCTGTTGACATCATGCGGCGGCAAAGTGACGGGCGGACCGGGAACTGCGGAGTCCACGGCGAAAGCAACCGGCTCAATCCTTGGTTCTACCCGAAGCCCCGGGCCAGACGGTGGTACCGTAGCGTGCGTTGACTGGGTCCGGTTCGAGACCCCTCAGGGCCAATACGACAAGGCCAGCGTGGTGCTGATCGGAAAGTCAGTAAGCCAGGTCGGTATGACCAGCATTTACGGTTCAAAGGCCACCACTCACCTTGTTGAAGTCGAGCAGGTACTCAAGGGGAATCCTGGACGGGAGAACCTGCGTATTTCCTCGATGCCCCAGACCTGCTCTGGAAGCGACTCGTATCTGGACGGCGATCCGCTCGACACAGCTGAAAGAGTCATCATTTTTGCGACCAAGCAGGGCGACGAGTGGTTCACCATGACCCCCGCACAAGGAGTCTTGCCTTTCCCACAGGGTGCGGAGCTTCCCTTTCATTCGTGACTAGCCTGTGTGTCAATGGCCATTAGTTTCGGCCCACCTGCGGCCAGTTAAAGTGCCCGCTGGTGGCCAGTAAAACTGCCCGGTGATGGCCAATAGATCTGCCCACTGAATGGTTCGGCGGGATTGGCCATCGTCGGGTCTGGTTAGTTCAGTTGGGTGACTCCTTTTCCGGCGAGGGCCTGGGTCAGGCGGATGGAGTCGCCGCTGGTCTGGCAGACGTGGGCGTGGTGCAGGAGCCGGTCAACGGTGGCGGTGGCCAGGGTTTTGGGCATGAGCTCGTCAAAGCCTGCCGGGTGGAGGTTGGAGCTGATGGCGACGGAGCGTTTTTCATAGGCTGCGTCCACGACCCGGTAGAGTCCTTCCGCGGCGTCGGTGGCCACCGGCAACAGGCCGATGTCATCGATCACGACGAGCTCGGCGCGCAGGATCCTGGCCACGGCACGGGTGACGCTGTCGTCGGTGCGGTGGGCGCGGATCAGGGCGCCGAGATCCTCGAGCCTGAACCAGGCCACGCGCATGCCGGCTTCGACGGCGTGCTGGCCAAGCGCTTCGAGGAAGAACGTTTTCCCGGTGCCGGAGGGCCCGCAGACGACCAGGTTCTCACGCCGGCCGATCCATTCCAGGGTCCGCAGGGCCTGCTGGGTCGGCGCCGGGATCGAGGAGACCGCGGACTCCCATGCGTCGAAGGTTTTCCCCGTCGGGAAGCCTGCTGCCTTGCGCCGGGTGGCGAGCATGGACCGTGCCCGGCCGGCTGCTTCCTCGGCGAACAGCGCCTTGATGATCTCTGCAGGTTCCCAGCGCTGGGCGCGGGCGGTCGCTATCAGTTCCGGTGCCAGGGCACGGGCGTGGGGCATTTTCAGTTGCCGCATCAACGCTTCCAGCTCGGCCGGCAGCGGCGGCGCGGTGGTGTTCGTCGTGCTGACCGGGCTCATCGGCTCTGCTCCTTCACAGTTGCGGGTTCAGCGCCTAGGCCAGCCCAGGCACCGGTGCCCTGGGTCAGGGACCGGGTCTCGTCCGCGGCGTGGGTGGTGGTGCGCCTGATATCGGCGTTCAGGATCGAGGCCAGGTCCCCGTGGGCGAAGCGGCCATGCAGCGCGGCGTCGCCCAGGGCCCGGTCCACCGCCTCGGTGCCGGCGATTTTGGCCAGGGTCACGGCCTCGGCCATTTTCACGTTGATCCGGGCCGTCCCGGTCGCCGCGGCTTCCACCAGCCAGGTCCTGGCGCCCTCGCCGATGGCAAGGAACTCGGCCTCACCGGCGTTCCGTGCCTTCACGGCATAGTCGCCCGGGATCCGGGTCCTGGCCCCGGGGAAGTGTTCATCAATGACGGCGGGGCTGCCGGGCCGGGCACGGCCATGGCGGGCGACCTCGACCGGACCGGCGGCGCCATGGTGGACGATGACGACCTGCTCGTCGGGTCCGGTGCCGTGGGAGCGGACGAACACCCGTGCCCCGAGCAGATGCGCCGGAACGGAGTACTGGGCGTTTTCGAAGGTGACCATCGGGGTGTTCTCCGGAACCGTGCGGGCCAGTCCAAACGCAACCGTGTGCGCCGTGTCCGGGATCCGGTGCAGCCGGAGCTGCTCCTCGGCCAGGACCGCGGCGGGTTTACGCCGTGTCGCCCGGTGTTCCCGGTTGTTGACCTCGTCCATGAAGACCTGGCAGGCGGTCTCGAGCTCGGCGAAAGAACCGTACTCGGGCCGGAGGTTGGTGTCCGTGGGCACGAGGTCAGCCTTGGCCAGCTTCACGGACGCTTCGACCCCGCCCTTCGTGGCGGGGTCCGCAGGCTGGCAAGTCAGCACGCTAACCCCGTAGTGGCGGGCGAAGACCAGTGTCTGCTGGTTCCGCACCGGGACACCGGCGACATGGGCGGTGGTGACGGTCTTCTCGTTATCCGTCAGGACATAGGTCGGTGCCCCGCCCAGGACCCGGAAGCAGCGGTCCAGGGCGGCGAACACGCTGGGCGCGGTCCTGTCCCGTAACGGGATCACGATCCGGAACCTCGAGAACGCCAGCCAGGCCACGAACAGGATGGTCTTCACCCCGCCGATCCGGGGTCCGTCGCCGAAGTCGTACTGCAGCCACATGCCTGGCTCGGTGATCCATGGCCGGTGCACGCGGGTGTGGCCCAGCCGCCAGGCGGCCTTGACCTGCGCGATTGCCCGGCGGGTGGACCGCTCGGAGCCCGCATAACCCAAGGCGAGGAGCTTAGCGTGGGCTTTATCGGCGCGGATCCGGCCCTTGGACGCCTCAATCCATTCCTCGATCTTGGGCAGGTAAACGTCCGTGACCCGGGGCCGGGGCGCCGGTTCGGCGATCGGACGGCCGGCGTCCCGCGCCGCGACATGCCTGGCTACAGTGTGGTGCGAGCATCCCGTGAGCTCCGCCGTGGCGCGCAACGATCCGGTCAGAGCGTAGGCAGCAAGAATTTCCATTATTTCTCCGTCATGCTTCATACAGGGCCTCTTCCTGGGGCGACATTTGGTGCGACTAGACACCGTCATCAAATCCCGGGGAGAGGCTCCCGCCGCTTAAGGCGCGGCAGGTTCAGTAAGGAAGTGGGCAGATCTCACGGCCACCGGCGGGCAGTTTTCCTGGCCGTCAGCGGGCATTTTCGTGGCCACCGGCGGGCAGTTTTCCTGGCCGTCAGCGGGCATTTTCGTGGCCGCCTACGGGCAGTTTTCCATGGCCGCTAACACCTGTGGGCACCGCATCCCCTGTCACGTCAAAAGATCCGTTACCGGACAAATCGATGCCATGTCGTACTCAGCGGAGAGGACGCCGTCAGCTCGACCGTCCGGGAGCCGGAATCCATATGGCGCACCGCCGCTGATGTTTGCCTTATGTAACCGATCAGGCGCAACCGGTAATACGAAAGACCCAACAGCAGGGTCGTTACGAGCTTCCTCTGCCCAGGCCTCGTGCTCACTGATGAAGTAGCCGGAGATCGATTCCGAGGAATACCTTGTTCCCTCCAGCTCGATCACCAGCGGATCCGCCGCGGATGACTCGCCCCATTCCGGATGCGTGCCAACCAGCCACACATCGCCAACAAGCCGGATCCATGACGACAGTACCAATGGGACGGGACCGAACCGTTCCTCCAACCAGGCCGCAGACTGCGAAGCACGGACGCTCGCCGCCTGGAAAGGAACGACAGGAGTTCGCGCATCATCATTGGAGTGGAAGACATACCCCTGCAATTGCAGGCGATGCACTAGGAGCTCGATATTGAACCGGGCCCGACGAGCCATTTCGTCGCACACAGCTTGCGCCTCTGTCAGCACGCTCGGGTCACGCACGCCCGACCCGAGACTGCCGAGCTCGGCCCACACGCGTTCCCGATCGCCCTGCCGGTATCGGTCCGCCCAGCCCCCCACGCTCATGATCAACGATTATCCACACCCAGGCCCCGATCTCGATGATCGAACCAGTTCCGGAACCTGCCCGCATGCACGGGAATGCACGCCGAGGGACCCTCCTTCACCGGGAACTCTGCGTCGTGGGTCCGAGCGGGCAGCTCATGGGGAGTTGCTGATAGTGACATACGGGGCCTGCCGCGAGGGAGTGTCGACGAGCCGGCCGTCGGGATCGAGAGTCAAAGCCCTTATGGTGATGGCCTGGACGGTCCCGCAGGGACCAGCAACGGTCTGGGCTGCGAGATACACGGGCTGTTCAGCCACGAGTCTCCCTGCGCTCTTGAGTGTGAGGCTATAGGTTCCCGCATGGTCCTGGAACGGAGCCTGGACAGTGGTGATTTCCCGACCAGGCGAGAGCGCTTCACAACTCGTCGCCAGGCAGAAGTCGAGGCTAGCGCCAGGGTGGGCGCGCAGCCAGGGGCGGGCGTCAAGCTCGACGGCTGGCGGCCCTGCAGCCGGGCCTGCACAGGCACGAGGTAGAACTGGCGCGCAGGCGGATGCCACCGCCAGCGCACAGGCCGCCGCCGCGATCCCAAGCGCCCTCGAGATGCACATACCCGCATGCTACGCCGCCCGATACGGCACCCGCGCTAGCGCTGAGACTTGGCGCCTGATTCTCCGACCTGCGGCGGACCAGTGGTACGCGCCGCTGCCCCTTGCCATGGCTGAGGCAGGAACGGTCAACGACTCGGCGATCGGAAGGCCTCCTGACATAGCCAACACCGGGAGCGGCCCCCTACAGGCTGGCCGTCAGGGAGAGAATCGCGATCAAGAATCCGATGACAATCCAACAGACTGCCAGGACGCGAACCTGCGTGGTGCCTCGTTGTGTCCACCACGCGACATCGGCAGTGGCCGAAACCCACGTCCGGATCTTGGCAGCCCGACGTGCCAGCGGCCGTGCGATCGCCCAGCTAAAGAGGCCCGCGCCGACCATCACAAGTCCGAACAACACTCCAGGAGCCACCTAATCACCTCGCCAAAACTGCCGCTAAGCAGGCCCATTTAGGAACAACGCAACCGCTCGCGAATCGGTCACAGATACCAGGGCTTCTACCAACGGAGCCCAAAAGCTTCAACGGCGTTCCTTGCTGCGAGATGTCATAACGGGCGCACGAAGGCCAGGACAAAAACGGACACCGCCACGAAGATGGCGCCGATGACCATGGAGAGGACGCCATACACACGGAGAAAAACTCGTAGCAGCGACCCGTTGCCAATCGTTGAGCGCTTGGCAACAGAAGATAGGGAACCGTGATAGTCGGTGACGAGAATCAAGCCTTGAAGCAACGCAGCAAGGCCAATCAACCCGAAAGCAAACGGAAAGATCGCCTTGTCAACGTCGCCCGGGAGCGCAAGTGAGCCCAGGATGGTGACCAGAACGGTGCCAACACACGTCACCCAGGCCACACGCAGCGACAACGGGAGCGACCCCAGTTCCTTGAGAGTTCTCCCCAATACCTGCCCCCTCCGTCGATTGCTTTAGACCAAAGGGTAAGGGCTCACATCCTGCCGCGACAGAGGTATCCGGACTGCCCCTTACTTGTGTGAGGGAGGGCACCGCGACGAACATGCGTGTGAGCGTGTGAAATCAGTTTTTCTGGCGTTGCCAACGCCAGTTTCCTTGACCAGGGACTTTCCGTGGCAGACGATGTTCGCATCGTGCTGCGTTGGCGCTCACCCCGAGCTGCTCCAAGTTGCAGCTACGGAATTTTTCAAGCTGAACGGTACCAGCGGGAGTTAGGCGGCTAACTGTTCGGTGGTTTCCTTGGGTTGGTTGATC